>NZ_JADIKD010000007.1:0-419256 GCF_044904565.1 Dyella koreensis
CCAAGACGGCATCTACGACCTCTTCTTCGCCCACCACTGCCTTGCCAGTATCGACCTGCGCGAGGCCGACTAAACTGTTACCTATGTCCTGGCACGTTTGTTACCCATGTGTCCGGTCCATACACTGACCCAAAGAGAAAGTAACCAAAGAGAAATGGTCTAGAAGAGCGCGGCATGCTTTGTAGCTATGCCTTCTCCAGTGTCAGACGTCGGGATGTTCTTGCCTTTGCTCGTGCCCCCTCCTCTGCTTGCGACGCGAAGCTAGTCCCGTGGGACAGGGGAGGGTTGGGGAGGGGTGAGTACTTGAGAAAGCGTTTAGGGAAAGGCTGTCACAAGGGCTTACCCCCTCCCGGCCTCCCCCTGCGAGCAGGGGGAGGAGAAAAGTGCGCGGCTCTGACGACGCCAATCAGATCCAGACGAGAGAGTAAGCAGAGAAGCCTTCCAGATGCCTGACACTGGAGAAGGCGCAGCTACAAAGCCCACCGCCTGCTCTTCAGGCCATTTCTCTTTGGTTACTTTCTCTCTAGGCCCCCTCGGGGGGTTGGGTCAGCAAAGAGAAAGTGACCCGGACCGCGGCAGCGAGGCGGAACGCCCGCTGCGTAAGCGGCCAGGTCGCGATAACCCAACCTGGAGAGCACGAATCAAGGTGCCTAATCAGAGATTTTACACAGCCTCTAAGGCGTCTTGCCTTGCAAGTGGTCGATAAAGGCGCGCACTTTCGCCGGCGCCTTGCGCCCCGGATACACCGCATGGATACCGCCTTCCGGCAGTCGGTATTGCGCCAACAGTGCCACCAGGCTGTCGGCGCGGATGTCTTCTTCCACCAGATAGTCCGGCAATACCGCTACACCGGCACCTGCCAGCACCAGGCCACGTACCGCCGCGGCGTTGTTGGCCTGCGCGGCCTGGCGCATGCGCACGGTGCGGCGCGCGCCGCCTTGCGCAGTGAAGGTCCAGCGCAACGGTGTCGGCAGGGCCGACATGGCGATACCGCGATGTGCAGGGAGATCTTCCGGCCGACGCGGCGTGCCTTGCTCGGCAAGGTACGCTGGCGACGCGACCAGGAGCTGGCGAAAACCACCGAGGCGTGTGGCGCGTAATGAGGAATCGCGCAGCCAGCCGCCGCGGATGGCGAGATCGAAGCGCTCGGCGATGACGTCGCTGATGTGATCGCTGAGTACCAGATCCACCTGCACCGCGGGATACAACCGCATGAAGCTCGCCAGCTTGGGTGCGACCACGGCGATGCCGTAATCGAGCGAGGTCGTGAGCCGTAGCGTGCCGCGCGGCATGTCGTGGCTTTCGCCCACGCGTTCGATGGCGGCCTCAGCGTCGGCCAGGATGCGCACGCAGTCGGCATGAAAGGTGACGCCGGCTTCGGTCAGCGACATGCGCCGCGTACTGCGCACCAGCAAGGTCACGCCAAGCTCCTGCTCCAGCCGCGCCACATGCTGGCTGACCATCGCCTTGGTCATGCCCAGCTGTTCGGCCGCCGCCGTGAACGAACCCGCGCGCACCAGCGCGGTAAACACCGCCAGTCGGTTGAGGTTGATCTCGTGCGCCATGGAAAACTCCACTGTCAACTGATACTTTACAGTGAATTCGCATTTGATACGTATATCCGTATCAATGATCGGCGCATGCTGTGTTCACTTCAAAACCCCTGGACTGAGGTTTCCCATGCGCACGCTCCGCACCGCCCTGATGCTCTCGCTTGCCCTGACCGGCATCGCCGGCGCGGCCCAGGCGAAAGAGCAACCGCTCACGCTGGATGTCTATAACGCCGGCGACAAGGCGATCTTCCCGGTCACCTCCGTACTGGTCGAAGGCGAACACGATGCCGTGCTGATCGACGCGCAGTTCGCCCGCGGCGACGCGCAGAAACTCGTCGACAAGATCAAGGCTTCGGGCAAGCGCCTCACCACCATCTATATCAGCCACGGCGATCCGGACTATTACTTCGGCCTCGATGTGCTGCACGCCGCTTTCCCCGACGCGAAGATCGTCGCGAGCAAGCCAACGGTGGCACACATCCAGGAAACCGCGAAGGCCAAGCTCGCCTACTGGGGTCCGATCCTGAAACAGGATGCGCCTGCCTTAACGCTGACGCCCGATGTGCTCGCCAGCAACAGCCTTACGCTGGAAGGCCGCAAGCTGGATGTGATCGGCCTCGACGGTCCCACGCCCGACCGCAGCTTCGTATGGATCCCTTCGCTCAAGACAGTGGTAGGCGGTGTGGTGGTGTTCGGCAACCTGCATGTATGGATGGCCGATACACAGACACCCAAATCGCATAAGCAATGGCTGGCGACGCTCGATCGCATCGAAGCGCTGAAGCCGGTCAAGGTCGTGCCCAGCCACTATCAGGCTGGCAGCCCGTTCGACCTCAGCCAGGTGCGCTACACCCGCGACTACATCAAGGCCTACGACACCGAAGCCGCCAAGGCCAAGGATGCCGCCGCACTGGTTGCCGCGATGGAAAAACGCTATCCGCAGGCCGGCGAGAAGTCTTCGCTGGAACTGAGCGCCAAAGTCAGCAAGGGCGAGATGAAGTGGCCTTGAGCCACGACACCGCCACATCGCTACATCTCACCCGCTCCAATCAAACATGTACCAACCCGTTCGCTCCAGGAGATCTTCATGAAAATCGCACTGTTCGGCGCTACCGGTCATATCGGCCAAGGCATCCTCGACGAAGCGCTGTCGCGCGGCTATGACGTGGTCGCCGTCGTACGCGATCCCGCGCGCCTGCCGCAGAAAAACGCCAAGCTCACCGTAGTGACCGGCGATGTTTCGAACGCGTCCACCTGGCTTGACGCCGTGCATGGCGCCGACGCCGTCGTCGCCAGTCTTTCCGCCCGTCGCGACGGCAACCTCGACAGCGTGCCCGGCAACGCCAACGTATTGCTCGACAATCTGCCGAAGGCCGGCGTCAAGAGCCTGCTGTGGGTCGGCGGCGCCGGCACACTGGAAGTCGCCCCCGGCAAGCGCGTCATCGACGACCCGCACTTCCCCGCCGAGTGGAAGCCGGAAGCCGAAGCCCAGGGCAAGGCACTCGCTGCATTCCGCGCCAGCAAGTCGCCGGTGGAGTGGACCTACATCAGCCCCGCCGCACTGATCCAGCCCGGCGACCGCACCGGCAAATACCGCGTCGGTGGCGAGCAGCTGCTGGTCGACGCCGAAGGCAACAGCAAGATCTCCATCGCCGACTACGCCGTCGCGCTGCTCGACCGCATCGAGAAGCAAGACGCCGCCAACCGCCGCATCACCGTCGCTTACTAAGCGCCGCGGTGATGTAAGGAGGTGCAGTGAGAGAAGCTGCGTAATAGCAACGCGATCTCAAGTACTTACCCCTCCCCAACCCTCCCCTGCGAGCAGGGGAGGGAGCAAGAGCGAAGCGCAGCAATCAGGCCCAAACGAAAACCACCCGACGCCTGACACTGGAAAAGGCGGAGCTACAGAGCACACCGCCTGCTCTCAGGCCATTTCTCTTTGGTTACTTTCTCTTTGGGCCAGCAAAGAGAAAGTGACCCGGCTCGCGGCAGCGAGTCGGAAGCCCGCGGCAGGCGAGCCAGCGCACGCAGACGCGACAACCGAAGCGACAACGCCCTGGATTCCGGCCTTCGCCGGAATGACGAAATAGAAACGTCGTCGCAAGGGTCGAACCCTCACCCCAGCTCATCTCCCGAAGGGAGAGGGAGAAAAGCGCGACGCCTCAGTGCGCGTGATCAGCACCACCCTCAGGCACAGAAGACGCACTCGCCGGATGATCATCATCGTCATGATGATGCATCCCATGCCCACCCCCGTGCCCATCATCCCCCGCCATCCCTGCCATTCCCTCAAATCCCGCCTCATCCAACTCCGGCAACCGCTTCACAAACGCCACCATTTCCCAGATCGCCGCATCGTCATGACTGCGCCCCCACGCCGGCATCGCACTCATCTTGATGCCGTGCTTGATCACCCAGAACGCCTGCGCCGGATCATGCACACCATGCCGCGCCAGATCCGGCGGCTGCGGATACAGACCCTCGCGCAGCTCAGTGCTGCGCATGCCCGGCGTGAGATGACATGCGGCGCACATTTCGGCATAGCGGCGCGCACCGCTGCGAATGCGTGCGGGATCGTCCAGATCGGGCACAGCGATACCCGCTGACTGACGAGCGATCGAACGATCGCGCAAAACGCCAACCAGTTTTTCAGTGAGCGGCCAGTGCGGCCGGTCGGCGCCGATGTCGTAGACACCGGAAGCCACGAAGCCTGACGCGACGATCAGCGCCAGCAAGAGCACCACAAACAGCATCTTGAACGTTTTCATGATCGATCCTCAGAACCAAAGCCGGACGCCGGCCACCCAGGTGGTTTCACGCGCAGATTCATGGCCAAGCATGTCGCGGCCTGCGAAGCGCCGCGTCCAGTTCACGCCGACATACGGTGCGAAGCGGCGACTGAATTCGTAGCGAAGGCGCAGGCCGGCTTCCATGTCGGACAGGCCCGAGCGAATGCCGCGGCGCGGGTCGTCCTTGCCGTAGAAATTCAGCTCCAGCTCCGGTGCAAGAATCAGGCGCTGGGTGAAACGCAAGTCGTAGCTGGCTTCCAGCCGCAAGGCCGTCCTGCCCTGTGGCCCGGCGTAGAACGTCGCCTGGGTTTCGAACCAGTACGGCGCCAGTCCCTGTACACCGGCGGCCAGCCATTGACGATTCGGCCCCTGGCCGAAATCGTGGCGTACGCCGAGCTGCCAGTCCCAGAAAGTACTCCAGGCGTGGCCCCACAACACTTCGGCGCGAGCGTCGCGCGTGCCTTCGTTGCTGCGTTCGCCTTCGGTACGCAGCCAGACGCGGTCGATATCGCCGCCCCACCAGCCTTCGGCCTGCCACGCCGTGGCGTAGTCGCCGCGGATGCTGCGCGTGCGCTCAAGGCGATCGAACAGCCACATGCCGCGATTGGCGAGATCATGCATCTGCATCATGTCAGCCATGTGTTCGGGCGACATCGCGCCAAGCTGGGTCGCGGGTGGCGGTGGAGGGATATGTCCGTTCGGCGGCAATGCCGATGGTGCAGGCATCTCCATCGAATGCCCCGCGTGATCGGTTGCCGGCTCGGTGGCTTCCTGCTGCGCCTGGCCCATGCCTGGCATACCGTCCATGGCCATGCCGTCATGCGACATGTGCTCGTGCTTCGTTGGTTTCTTCTTGGCCGGCGATGTTTCCGCGTGATGACGTTCGTGCCCCGCCATCGTGTCTTGTGCGGCCACACCTCCCGACATGGCCAGACACAGCGCGGCAATACTCACAGTCAGTCGGTTCATGCCACCACCACTTCGCGGAACATGCCCGCTTCCATGTGATAGAGCAGATGGCAGTGATAGGCCCAGCGCCCCAGGGCATCGGCGCTTACCCGATAGCTGACCTGCTGCGCAGGCTGCACCACCAGCGTGTGTTTGCGCACCTGAAATTCACCGTGCGGATTCTCCAGCTCGCTCCACATGCCATGCAGGTGGATGGGGTGGGTCATCATGGTGTCGTTCACCAGGGTGATCCGCACGTGCTCGCCGTATTTCAGCCGCAACGGTTCGGCGTTGGAGAAACGCGTGCCGTCGAAGGACCACAGATAGCGCTCCATATTGCCGGTGAGGCGAAGCGTCAGTTCGCGATCCACGCGCGGCGAGATCGGTGCATCGATGGCGTGCAGATCCGCGTAGGTCAACGCGCGTCGTCCGGTATCGCGCAGGCCGACGCCCGGGTCGTCTAGATTGGTGCGCGGCTGCGGTACGCGCATATCCACTTCCACACCGGTCTTGAGTGGCTGCATGGGCATCGCATGCCCCATCGCCATGTGGTCCGCCATCCCCTCCATGCCTTGGCCCATGTCGTGGCCCATGCCGCCGTGCGACATCGAGCCCATCATGTCGCCCATGCTCAGCAACGGACGTGGATCGAGCGGCGGCACATCCGCCACCATGCCTGCGCGCGGCGCCAGCGTGGCGCGCGCATAGCCGGTGCGGTCCATGCTTTGCGCAAAGATGGTCCATGCGCGGTCGGCCGACGGTTCAACGATGACGTCATAGGTCTCCGCCGTGGCGATGCGGAACTCGTCCACACTCACCGGCTCCACCGGCTGCCCGTCCGCGGCGACCACGGTCATCTTCAAACCGGGAATACGCACGTCGAAGAAAGTCATCGACGAGCCGTTGATAAAGCGCAGCCGCACCTTTTCGCCCGCGTTGAACAGGCCAGTCCAGTTGCCGGCCGGCGCGTGCCCATTGGCGAGATACGTGTAGGCCATAGCGGATACGTCGGCCAGATCGCTCGGGTCCATGCGCATCTGTTGCCACATGCGCCGTTCGGCAAGCGCCTGCGACAAACCCTGGCGTTGTGCGTCGCGCAGGAAATCGCCGGCGGTCTGCTTGCCGATGTTGTAGTAGTCGCTCTGCTTCTTGAGGTTGGCGTAGATCCGCTCGGGATCGGTATCCGTCCACTCGCTCAACAGAATCGTGTAGTCGCGTTGTGCAGGATGATGCTCGCTATCGCGCGGCTCGATCACGATGGGCCCGTACAGCCCGACCTGCTCCTGGAAACGCGAGTGGCTGTGATACCAGTACGTGCCCGCCTGATTCACAGTGAAGCGATAGAGATATTCGCCACCGGGAGGAATGCCCTCGAAACTCACCCCCGGCACACCATCCATATCCGCCGGCAGGATGATGCCGTGCCAGTGAATGGAACTGGTCACCGCCAGACGATTGCGCACGCGCAAGGTCACCGTCTCACCCTGGCGCCAACGCAACAGCGGCGCAGGCAATTGACCGTTGACCACCGTAGCGATGCGCTTACGCCCGGTGTAATCCACCGGCAGCTCACCAATCTCCAACTCAAAATGATTGCCGCTCAGTTCAGCGCGCGGCATCGCCGCCGCCGACTGCGCGAACGCACTCCCGCGCCACAAACCCAGCCCGGCGGCCACACCGCCCAGTACCAGGCCCTGCACGAATTGCCGACGCGGCAAATAGATGCCACGAGGATCCTGCTTATTCATGAAATGACTCCGTCATGCACACACCTGCCACAAAGGCAGGAAACAGCGGCCGACACGAAACCGGCCGCACGCTGCGGAGATCAGACGGCCGGAGGCCTTAAAGGAGGCTTGCTTGCCGGTTGCGGCATGTCGTTCCGCGGCTGCGGCAACCCTTGCGCCCGCGGCAAGACAGACGATGCAGTGAGAGCCGCCACACCAGGCAGCGTCGCCGGCGCATGCGTACAAACGCAATCGCCCGCCACATGACCCACAGCATGGTCACCATGATGATCCGTGCCATGCACGCCAGCGTGACCCTCCATCGCCATCACACCAGCCGCGCCAGCCTGCCCATCACAGCAACCACCCTGCGCCCACGCCATGCTCACCAGCATCAACCACGCACACAGCGCCAGCACCAAAGGCAGGCGGCAGCGACGCAGATGCGGGAGGAAACGGCGGGACATAGCGGTGAGCATAGCCACCCTGCGCGAACCCGAACAACTCTGGAGGAGGCTCCAAGCGGCGACAGCTGCGCACTTCCCACTAGAAACGGCAAGCCGAGCACCCACCCCTCACCCCAACCCTCTCCCCGGAGGGGAGAGGGAGCAGTTGCTCTGAAAGGCGATGCGCAAGCGAGCCCGTAACGGGTCCCCTGTGGAGCGGTGAGGGTTGGACGATCAGGCCCCGAAGGGGGCGCAGGCAGGGATGCCTGCGCCTTTTCGACACGACAGGGATGTCGTGTCGAAATGCCCGGCCAACCCTCACGGACCCGCCCCACGGGACTAGCTTCGCGCCGCAGGCGAAGCCGGAGGGCGCGCAAGAGGGGTGCCCTCTCTTTTGGTTACTTTTCTCTGGGCAAGCAGAGAAAAGTAACTCGGCTCGCGGCAGCGAGACGAAACCCCGCCGCAGGCGGACCCGTGCGAGACAACGCGACAACCGAGCGACTACGCCACTGGATTCCGGCCTTCGCCGGAATGACGAAGTAGGGGTGCCCAAACACCCCACCCCCAAACGCAACCTATAATTGCCAACCCTCCCAGGCGCAGCCCCAAAATGAACTACCGCCACGCCTACCACGCCGGCAACTTCGCCGACGTCCTCAAACACACCGTCCTGCTGGCCCTCATCGAAGCGCTGCAAGCCAAGCCCACCCCGTTCTGCGTGATCGACACCCACGCCGGCAGCGGCTGCTATGCCCTGGACAGCGCCGAGGCCGGCAAGACCGGCGAATACAAGGACGGCATCGCGCGCCTGCTGTTTCCCGACATGCATCAGACCGACGCGACACACACCGGCGCCCTGCCGCCGCTGCTGCGGCGCTGGCTGGATGCGATCCTCGCCCTTCCCGGCAACGAAGACGGGTTGAAGCTCTATCCAGGTTCGCCCTTGCAGGCGGCCAACGCCATGCGCGCAGAGGACAGTGCACAACTGTGCGAACTGCACCCCGAAGAAGCGACGCGCCTGCGCGAGTTGTTCCGCAACGACCACCGCGTGCACGTGCATGAGCGCAATGGTTACGAGGCACTAAAGGCGTTGCTGCCGCCGAAGGAAAAGCGCGGACTGGTGCTGATCGATCCGCCTTATGAAGCACAGGAAGCGGAGTACCGCATCATCGAACAGGCCTTGAAGGCAGCGCTACAACGCTGGCCGACGGGTGTCTACGCGGTGTGGTATCCGATCAAGCAGCGCAGCCAGGTGCAACCGTTCCTGCGCTGGGCCCAGCGCAGCGGCTCGCGCCGTGTGCTGCGCGCCGAATTGCTGGTACATCCGGACGACTCGCCGCTGCGGCTCAACGGCTCGGGCATGGTGATTTTCAACGCGCCGTGGAAGCTGGACGAAACGCTGCGCGAACCCTTGCGCGCGATGAGCCGTCTGCTATCGAAAGAACGTCCGGCCACCTGGCATTTGGACTGGCTGATGACGGATTCCACCGGCGGCTGACCCACGGGCTTGCAGGCGTCTACCGCGCATCGGCGGCGAAGGCTAAGCTTTGCCTGTCGTCCCGCTAAAGCGAACTGGAGATCGATCATGCGCGCCCTTACTGCCCAATCACTCCTTCGCGCGGCCCTGCCCGCTTCGCTGCTGTGGCTGGCCGCCTGTGCGCCGGCGCCGATCTACAAATCCACCGGCACCATTGCCGCCGCACCGTTCAATGTGGCCGAGACACCGGAGCGTTACGCCAATGCCGATGTGGTCTGGGGCGGCCGCATCGTGTCGGTACGCACGCTGGCCGATCGCAGCGAGATCGAAGTACTCGCCTACCCACTGGATGGCTCGCAGCGGCCCAAGGCCGGCGACAGCGGCATCGGCCGCTTTGTCGCCGTGATGCCGGGTTTTGTGGAGCCGCTGAATTATCCCGACGGTGGATTGATCACCGTACAGGGCCGCCTGACCGGCAGCCGCGCGGGCAAGGTGGGGGAAGCCAACTACGTGTTCCCGCTGGTGGGCGTGGGGCAATCGCATGTGTGGAGCGCCAGCGAGATGAATAGCGGCAAGAACAACGTGCACTTCGGCGTCGGTCTGGGCGTAGGTATCCGCTGAGGCCAGCCCGCTGGGCATGGTTTGAATCAATCACTGTTTCAGGGAAAGGAACCCGATGTCCGGCCACGCCAATTCGCTGAAGGCGATCCTGCTCGCGCTCGGCGCCAACTTCGCCATCTTCGTCAGCAAACTCGCGGCAGCGATTCTTACGGGCTCCAGCGCCATGCTGGCCGAAGCGGTGCACTCACTGGCTGACTGCGGCAATCAGGGCCTGTTGCTGTTCGGCATGCGCCAGGCAAAGCGTGCGCCGACGGAGGAATATCCGTTGGGCTGGGGACGCGCGCTGTATTTCTGGTCGTTCCTGGTGGCGATCCTGTTGTTCAGCGTCGGCGGCGTGTTCTCGATCTATGAGGGCGTGCACAAACTCGGTTCGCCCGAGCCGCTGCAGCGGCCGTGGCTGGCCGTCGGCGTGCTGGTGTTCGGTCTCGTCATGGAAAGCATCTCCATGCGCGGCTGCATGCAGGAGGTGAACAAGGCGCGCGAAGGCCGCGGCTTGTGGCAATGGTTCCGCGAGACACGCTCGAGCGAGTTGCTGGTGATTTTCGGCGAGGATCTGGCCGCCCTGCTCGGCCTGGCCCTGGCCCTGCTCGCCGTGGTGGCGACCATCCTCACCGGCAACCTGATGTTCGACGCGCTCGGCACGATCGCCATCGGCGTGCTGCTGGTGGCGGTCGCCATCGCTGTGGCGGTGGAGGTGAAGGCGCTCTTGATCGGCCAGGGCGTCGAGCCGCAGCGGCGCGAGGCATTGCTGGCTTTTCTCAACGAGCGCCCCGAGGTCGAAGTGGTGCTCAACCTGATCACGCTGCAGTTGGGCCCTGACGTGATGGTGTCGGTCAAGGCCCGTATGAATCCGACGGCGGACAACCGCACGCTGATCCAGAACATCAACGCGGTGGAGCGCGCGATGAAGGCGCAGTTCCCGGACGTGCTGTGGAGTTTCTTCGAGCCGGACCTGACCGACTGAGTTACTTGCGCTGCAACAGATCCCACTTGTTGCCGTACAGATCCTGGAACACCACAACGTTGCCATAGACTTCTTCGCGCGGCTCTTCGCAGAACACAGCGCCCGCGGCCTTCATGCGCTGATAGTCGCGCCAGAAATCATCGGTATGCAGGAACAGGAACACGCGCCCACCGGCCTGGTTGCCGACGCTGGCGTGCTGCTCTGGGGTAACGGCCTTCGCCAGCAGCAAGCGTGTTTCCTGCGAACCGGGCGGTGCCAGCAGCACCCAGCGCTTGTCTTCGCCGAGCTTGGTGTCTTCCAGCAATTCAAAGCCGAGTACGTGTGTGTACCAGGCGATCGCCTCGTCGTAATCAGCCACGACCAGGGCGAGGCCGCCGATATGTTGCTTCATGGGTGCTCCGGGTTGGATCAAGCGGCTCGAATCAGGCCGGCGGCAGCGGTGCCAGTTCGGCCTGCAGTTTCTTGGTGAGTTTGGAACGCACGAGGGTGTAGGAGGCGCGGACCAGTGCCTCCAGCTCGGACGTGTCGAAGCGCCGTGGCTCGGTAACCGCGATCCAGTGCGCCCGCGCCAGATACGGCGACGGGACCATGCCGAGCTGGTCGGTGAGCTCCAGGAAGCGTTCGTCGGCTACTTTCAGGGAGAAACGGCCACCTTCCGAGCCATCCGCCGGGGTGACCACGAACATCTTGCCGCCGACGCTGAACACCAGGTCCGCGCCCCATTTGATGTCACGGGTAACCCCCGGCCAGTGCCTGCAGAGCGCTTCCAGTTGCTTCACCGTGAGGCCCTTGCCCGTCTTGCCCATCGCCGTTCACTCCCTGCTGACGCCGGCCGACGGCCGGGGGGAGCATTCTGACGGCCGGGTCCGGCGCTGTCTGCCCCGGCCGGGGTGTCGGCCCATGCGGGGCCGCAACATTACGATCACGGCCTGCGTCGCAAAGCCGCATGAAATATGATTAAACCATAGGATTTCGTTCATGCTGCACTGCACACAGTACGGTAAAGTATGGACATGCTCATGATCCCTCTCTCCGATCTCGCCAACGCCACCAAGCGCCCGCTGCCGCCGCGCAGCCGCGAGCGTTTTGCCAGGCCCCAGCTCACCACGGCCACCGCCCCGGCCAAGGGCGAACAGGTGACGACTCGCGATGGACGCGAGTTGTGCCTGCGCGCCATCGAGCCGGGCGACGTGGCAGCCCTGCAACGCTGCTTCAAGCGCCTGTCGCCCGAGGACATCCGGCGCCGCTTCCTGCATGCCATGTCGGAACTGCCGGCATCGATGGCACAGCGCCTGTGCCGCATCGATCCGCAGATCGAGACCGCTTACGTGCTGATGGACGAATCGGAGCGACCTGCCGAGATGCGCGGCGTAGGCCGCATCTACGTGGACGAGGCCGCCGATAGCGCCGAATTCTCCGTGCTGGTGGAACACGACTGGACGCGTCTTGGCCTGGGTGCCCTGCTGATGCAGCGGCTGGTCGACGACTGCCGCCGTCGTGGCCTGTCGGAAATCTGGGGCTATGTGCTGCAGGAAAACCGGCCCATGCTCGAGCTGTGCAAAGAACTGGGCTTCACCCGCCGCCTGATGCCGGACGAGCCGGGCACCGCGCAGATTTCGCTGCGCCTCTGAACCACCCGACGCATTGAGTAAATCCCGCCCCGGTCTTTCGGGGCGGTCGCGTTACACTTGCCCGCTTTCACCAGCGCGGCCTATGGCGGCGCCACGGAACGCAGCGTTGCCCATGCCCAGCCTGATCCCGCATCCGCCCCTTCCCACTACGCCCAAGCAGCGCCGCTACTGGACGCCGCCCCACGGTTCGGCCCGCGCCCTGCTGGTGGCCGAAGCGGCCCGTTCGCACAACGGCCTGCTGGTGGCGGTGACGCGCGACACGCAACGCGCGCATGCGCTGGAAGATGAGCTGCGCATCTTCGCTGGCGGCCTGCCGGTGCTGCATTTTCCGGACTGGGAAACGCTGCCCTACGACATCTTCAGTCCGCATCCGGAGATCGTCTCGCAACGTATCGCCACCCTGTACAGCCTGCCGTCGACACAGAGCGGCGTGCTGGTGGTGCCGATCGCCACCTTGATGCAGCGGATCGCCCCGCATAGCCATATCACCGGCGCGGGACTGGTGTTGAGCAAGGGGCAGAAGCTCGACCTCTCCGCCGAACAGCGCCGACTGGAAGCGGCTGGCTATCGCAATGTGCCGCAGGTCGCCGAGCCGGGCGACTTCGCGGTGCGTGGCGCGCTGATCGATATTTTCCCGATGGGCACGGTCGAGCCATATCGCATCGAGTTGTTCGACGATGAAGTCGAGTCGATCCGCAGTTTCGATCCGGAAACCCAGCGCTCGCAGCATCCGGTGGATCGCGTGGAGCTGTTGCCCGCGCGCGAATTTCCGCTGACCGAAGAGGCCGCCAAGGAATTCCGCGGCAACCTGCGCGAACGCTTCCCCATCGATATCCGCCGCTGTCCGCTCTACCAGGACATGAAGGAGGGCGTGACGCCGGGGGGTATCGAGTATTACCTGCCCCTGTTCTTCAAGCAGACGGCGACGCTGTTCGATTACCTCGCTGACAACGCCACCTTCCTGCTTGGCGAAGGTGCGCTGGATGCCGCCGATCAGTTCTGGAACCAGACCGGCGAACGCTACGACCAGCGCGCGCACGACATTCAACGCCCGGTACTGCCGCCCGCCGAAATCTATCTGCCGCCCGAGCAGCTGCGCGAGCAGCTCAACCGCCGCCTGCGCGTGGAGATCGTGGAAAGCGGCCATGAGCATGCCGTATCAGCAGGTACGCAACCGGCGCCGGAGTTGCCGCTCAATCGCAAGGGCGAGGAACCGGGCACGTCATTGCGGCATTTCATGGCCAGCTATCCGGGCCGCGTACTGATCGCCGCCGATTCGGCGGGACGGCGCGAAGCGCTGATCGAAACCCTGGCTGCCGCTGGACTGAAGCCGGACAACATCGAAGGCTGGCAAAGCTTCGCTGCGGCGAACGGTGCGAAGTTCGCGATCACGATCGCCACGCTGGAACAGGGCTTCGCGCTGACCCAGCCAGCCATCACCGTACTGACCGAGCGCGAACTGTACGGCGAGCGCGTGCGCAGCGAGCGCAAGCGACGACGCGGCGCGGCGCGCGATCCCGACAGCATCATCCGCGACCTCACCGAGCTGACTATCGGCGCGCCCATCGTGCATGTCGATCATGGCGTGGGCCGTTATCAGGGCCTGGTTTCGATGGAACTGGGCGGGATGGAAGGCGAGTTCCTCACCATCGAGTACGCCAAGGGCGACAAGCTCTATGTACCGGTGGCGCAGCTCGGCCTGGTCAGCCGTTACACCGGCACCGCGCCGGAACTGGCGCCGCTGCATTCGCTGGGCGGCGACGCGTGGGAGCGCGCGCGCAGGAAGGCGGCAGAAAAGGTGCGCGACGTCGCCGCCGAACTGCTGGCGATCTATGCGCAGCGCGAAGCACGCGGCGGCGAATCGCTGCCGATCGATCGTCAGTTGATCGAGGAATTCGGCTCCAGCTTCCCGTTCGAGGAAACGCCAGACCAGGAACAAGCCATCGACGCCGTACTGGGCGACCTCGCCGCACCGCGTGCGATGGATCGCGTGATCTGCGGCGACGTGGGCTTCGGCAAGACCGAGGTGGCGCTGCGCGCCGCCTTCGCCGCGGCCACCGCCGGCAAGCAGGTCGCCGTGCTGGTACCCACCACCCTGCTCGCCCAGCAGCACTACCGCAACTTCGCCGACCGCTTTGCGGACTGGCCGGTGCGCGTAGATGTGCTGTCGCGTTTCAAATCCACCAAGGAAGTGAATGAGGCGCTCAAGCGCCTGGCCGACGGGCAGATCGACGTGATCATCGGCACCCACAAGCTGCTGCAGCCGGACATCAAGTTCAAGCAGCTTGGCCTGGTGATCGTGGACGAAGAACAACGCTTCGGTGTGCGCCAGAAGGAACAGTTGAAGAAGCTGCGCGCGGAAGTGGACCTGCTCACCATGACCGCCACGCCGATCCCGCGCACGCTCAATATGGCGATGAGCGGCCTGCGCGATCTGTCGCTGATCGCTACGCCGCCTGCGCACCGCATGGCTGTGCGCACCTTTGTTTCCGTGTGGGACCCGGCCACCATCCGCGAAGCATTCCAGCGCGAATTGCAGCGCGGCGGCCAGGTGTATTTCCTGCACAACGAAGTGGACAGCATCGAACGCAGCGCGCGCGAACTGGAAGAACTGATTCCCGAAGCGCGCATCGGCATCGCCCACGGCCAGATGGCCGAACGCGAGCTGGAACAGGTGATGGCGGACTTCCATCGCCAACGCTTCAACGTGCTGGTGTGTACCACCATCATCGAAACCGGCATCGACATCCCCACCGCCAACACCATCATCATCAATCGCGCCGACCGCTTCGGCCTGGCCCAGCTGCATCAGCTGCGCGGACGTGTGGGCCGCTCGCATCACCGCGCCTACGCCTACCTGGTGGTGCCCGATCGCAAGGCGATGACAGCCGATGCGGAAAAGCGCCTGGAAGCGCTGGCCTCGCTGGAAGAACTGGGCGCGGGCTTCACGCTCGCCACGCACGATCTGGAAATCCGCGGTGCCGGCGAGCTGTTGGGCGACGAGCAGTCCGGTCAGATCCAGGAGATCGGTTTCGGCCTCTACACCGAGCTGCTGGAACGTGCGGTGCGCGCACTCAAGTCGGGCAAGGTGCCGGATTTCGATCTCAGCTCCGAGCACGAGACCGAAGTGGAGTTGCATCTACCCGCGTTGATTCCCGACGATTATCTTCCCGACGTACACACGCGCCTGACGCTGTACAAGCGCATTGCCAGCGCACGCAACCAGGATGCTTTGCGTGACTTGCAGGTGGAGATGATCGATCGCTTCGGTCTGCTGCCAGATACCACCAAGCACCTGTTCGCCGTCGCGGATCTCAAGCTGATGGCCACACCATTGGGCATTCGCAAGCTCGACTTCGGCGCCAACGGTGGCCGCATCACCTTCCGCGAGAAACCCGAAGTAGAGCCGATGGCGATCATCCGCCTGATCCAGAGCCAGCCACGCGTGTACAAGCTGGATGGCCAAGACAAGCTCAGGGTGATCCTGGAACTACCCGGCGCCAGTGAGCGCATCCGCGCGGCGCAGGAAGTGCTGGTAGCGCTCGGAGCACGGCGGCCAGGCTGACACCTTTGGTAGGAGCGCACCCTGTGCGCGAACGCTCTGCGTGAGCAGCGCTGGCAACACGAGAGGAGCGCGGCCCGGATGGGCCGTTTCGCGCACAGGGTGCGCTCCTACAACGAGCTAGGCCACACCTTTCCGCACCAAATACTGCACGCTGAAGAGCACCTCCGGATCAAACCAGACCTGTGCAACCTCCAGCCCGGCCTTCGCCGCCATCCCCGCGAAATCCGCAGGCGAATACTTGCAGCTGTACTCCACCAACATCGCCTCGCCCTCGGCGAAGCTGGCCTGCATGCGACCCACGCGCACCTTTTGCTCGCACAAGCTGATGATGTGGGTCTCGATGCGCCCCGCCAGCGGGTTGTAGTGTGAGCGATGCCGGAACGCGGCTAGATTGAAATTACAGCCCAGTTCGCGATTGATCCGCGTCAGCATGTTGAGCGTGAATTCGGCGGTGACGCCGGCGCGATCGTTGTAGGCCGCTTCGATCGTCGCCACGTCTTTCTTCAGATCCGCGCCGACCAGAATGCCACCGGCCATGCCCATCTCATCGCGCATCTTGCGCAGCAACTGAATCGCTTCGCGCTGCTCGAAGTTGCCGATGGTGGAGCCGGGGAAATAGACGATCGTGCGGCGCGGTGCACGCGGGGGAATGGGTAAACGCAACGGGCGAGTGAAGTCGGCGTATAGCGGTTGCATGGGCAAGCGCGGAAACTGCTCGGCCATGCGCTCGACGCTGGCTTTCAGCGAAGCCGAGGCGATTTCCACCGGCACGTAGGACACCGGCGACGATAGGTGTTCGAGCAGCAAGCGCGTCTTGATGGCGTTGCCGCTGCCGTATTCGACCAGACGCACATCGGGGCCGAGCACATCGGCGATCTCCGCCGCATGCACATCGAGCAAGGCGATCTCGGCGCGGGTCAGGTAGTACTCGGGTTGTTCGCAGATCTGCTCGAACAGTTGCGAACCACGCTCGTCGTAGAACAGCCACGACGGCAGCTGTTTCAACTTGGCGCGCAGGCCGCGCTGGACGATTTCCAGCAGATCGCTGGCGGGCGGGCGACGGTCGTCGTCGCGCGGTTCAAAAGCTTGCAGACTCATCGGTACGTTCTCTCACCGGTCGCGGGCCAGACGCAGGCCGGCGAATTGCCAGCGCGCCTGTGGCGGAAAGAAGTTGCGGTAGCTGGCGCGGATATGGTCGTGCGGTGTGGCGCATGAGCCGCCACGCAGGATCCACTGACCACTCATGAATTTGCCGTTGTATTCACCCAGCGCGCCGGGCAGCGGCTTGAAGCCGGGATAGCTGACATAAGGCGAAGCGGTCCATTCCCATACATCGCCATACATCTGCAGCAGGCCCTCGCCGGAGGCGGCGCGTGGATGACGCGGCCGCTCATCGAGCAGATGGCCGCGTACCGGCAGGCGTTCGGCCGCGCTCTCCCACTCGGCCTCGGTGGGCAGCCGCGCACCGGCCCAGCGGGCGAAGGCGTCGGCTTCGTAGTAACTGAGATGGGCGACTGGCGCCGCCGGGTCGAGCGCCTGCACGCCGCCCAGGGTGAAGGCGCTGTCCAGATCGTCCTGCCAGTACAGCGGCTGCTGCCAGCCTTGCGTCTGCACCGTGGCCCAGCCGTCGGAGAGCCACAGCAGCGGTTCGCGATAGCCGCCATCCTGCACGAACATGCGGTACTCGGCGTTGTTGACTGGGCGGTTGGCGAGTTGGTGCGGCTGCAACAAAGTGCGGTGACGCGGGCCTTCGTTGTCGAAGGCGAAACCGTCGCCGGCGTGACCGATCTCGACGATGCCATCGCGGCCAGCGATGTAGCTCAGCGTCTCGGGCGTACCCAGTGGGTCCGCCACCATGCAGTCGTCATACGCAGGGCGCAGCGGGTTCATCCACAACGCATGTTTGATATCGGTAAGCAGCAGCTCCTGATGTTGCTGTTCGTGCTGCAGACCGAGTTCGACGATATCGGCCAGCGCAGGTTCGAGTCCGCGCGACAGCCGCTCCTCCATGGCGGTTTCAACCCGCTGGCGGTAGCCCCATACTTCGTCCAGGCTGGGGCGCGAGAGCAGCCCGCGTTGCGGCCGGGCATGCATCGGGCCGACCGTCTGGTAGTAGGAATTGAACAGGTAGTGCCACTCGGGATGGCGGGGCCGGAATGCCGGATCCCGCCCGAGCACGAACTGCTCGAAGAACCAGGTGGTATGCGCCAGGTGCCACTTCGTCGGGCTGGCGTCGGGCATGGACTGCACCATCATGTCCTCGGCGCTGAGACCCTGGCACAGAGCCAGGCTGCGCGCCCGTACCTGACGGAAGCGCTGCAACAGGCTTTCCGCCCGCGAAGCCGTGCCGGAGAGGGTCACGAGCGACCTCCGTCCATCATTTGCCGGGCCATATCGGTGTGTAGGGGAAGCCGCCAGGACCGCATGGCGCGTACCTTGCCGGAGGTATCGTTCACATTGCGTGATCCGACGATGGCAGATGCTTGACGGGCACCTGCCAAACCACGATCAAATGCGCGCGCAGTGCCACCGCAGTCCATGGAGTTTCACTCTACTCACGAGGTGATCCTATGAAAACTATCACCACCCTGCTGGTCGTTGCGATAGCGGCCGCCAGTGGATGGGCGCACGCCGACAACCCGGCGGAAGCGCACCAACCCCTGCGCCCGGTCAGCGACTGCATGCGCCCGGACCGCATCAATGCGTGGTACGTCGTGGATACACGCACCGCGATCGTCAGCAATGGCCCTAATTACTACCTGATCAAATTGCAGTCGGAGTGCCCGCGGCTGGGCATGGGCCAGAGCCTGCGCTTCAAGGCAAACGAGTCCAATCAGGCTGCCGGCATGGGTGCTATCTGCGGCGAGACCGGCGAGACCGTACATTCGCTGCCGCACCAGCCGCCGTGTGCGATCCAGTCGGTGAGCAAGATCGATAAGGATCAATTCAAGCGACTTGAAAAGAAAGCGATACACCACGGCAGCGGCGCCGACCAGCCGACCGTGCCGCCGCCTCATCCCTGAGTCCGGCGATCATTGAGACATAAAAAAAGCCCGGCCATCGGCCGGGCTTTTTCATGGAGCTTGCTGAAGATCAATAACCGTCATCGCGGATATAGCGCGTGGTGCGGTAACCGTCGTCATAGGTGACCGTGCGGGTTTCCACAACACGGCGGGTCACCACCGGCTCATCTTCGTAGTACACCGTCGCCGGCTGGCGATAGACCACCGGGGGTCCGTAGTACACCGGCGCCGGACGCAGCGCATCGGCAACTACACCTGCGACAACGCCGGTAACGATCGCACCAGCCACCCAGCGACCACCGGACCAATGCCCGCCGCCGCCGTGGTAATAACCCCCGCGATAACCATGATAGCCACCGCGGTAACCACCGCCCCAGCCATCGTGCGCGGATGCAGCCATAGGAGCTGCTACAGCAGCTGCCAGCGCCAGGCCGAGGGCCATCAGCTTGCCTGCACCACTAAAACGCTTGGTCATGACACACCTCCGTGAAGTACGACTTCATGCTGGGCTCGCAGCGCTTAATGTGGACTGAAAGGTTTACTTTTTAATCCGTGCCGTACTCCACGGATTTACCTCGGCGTCAGCGCGGTGCAACCGCAGCAGCCAGCAGCCGTGGATGTCGGACCGGCGGGCAAAGTCGAACGGGATGCTGGCGACGCTCCAGTCCTCGATCTGGAACCGCTCTTCCAGCGCGTTCCGGTCAAGTATGAAACGCCGGAAATTGTTGGAGAACACGATGGTTCCGTCGCTGGCCAGCCGCTCGGCGCAGGCCATCAGCAGGCGCACATGATCGCGTTGTACGTCGAAATCCTCGGCGCGCTTGGAGTTGGAGAAAGTTGGCGGATCGACGTAGATCAAACCGTAGCGCTCGCGGTCGCGCTGCAGGAATTCCATCGCATCAGCCTGCATCAGCCGGTGCTTCGTGCCGCTGAAACCGTTCAGGGCCAGATTGCGCGAGGCCCAATCCAGATAAGTCCCGGATAGATCCACGCTGGTGGTATCGCGCGCGCCGCCTGCGGCGGCATAGACACTGGCGGTGGCGGTGTAGGCAAACAGATTCAGGAAGCGGCGCCCGTTGGCCAGCTCACGCAGCTTGGCTCGCACCAGGCGATGGTCCAGGAACAGGCCCGTGTCCAGGTAATCGGTGAGATTGACCAGGAAGCCGAGCCCGCCCTCTTCCACTTCGATGAACTCGCCGCGCTGGTCGAAGTGGCCGTACTTGGAGCCGCCCTTGCCGCGCTCGCGGGTCTTCAGCGCGATGCGGTCGCGCGAAACGCCAAATACTTCGCCCGCCACGCGCACGATCTCGCGCAGACGCTGACGCGCCGTCTCGGCCGGGATCTCCGCGGGAGCGCGGTACTCCTGAACATGCAGCCAGATGTCGCCCTTGGCGTTGCCGTAAACATCGATGGCCGCCGCGTATTCGGGCATGTCCTGATCGTAGGCACGCCAGCAGTGGATACCTTCGCGCTCCAGGCGCTTGCGCAGATGCTTGGTGTTTTTCTCCAGGCGGTTCTTGAGCATCTGCGCGCCAGCCGATAGCGGCTTGGCTTCGCGCGGTGTTTCATCGCGCGCATGCAGTTCGAACAACAACAGCACGGTTTCCAGCGCACCGTTGTAGAGCGCGTATTTCTTGTCGGCACGCAATGGCATGGCGCGCCCCAATTCGGCGTCGCCCGCCAACACGGCAGCACGCCAACCGGCAAAGCGTGCGCGCAAGGTTTCACCCAAGGCACGGTAGAGCCGTGGCATCTCGTCGCGTTCACCCAGACGTTCGCCGTAAGGCGGATTGGTGATCACCAATCCAGCTGTCACACCGGGCGGCGGCGACACATGCAATGCGTCGTGCTTGTCCAGGGTGAAGAAACCAGCCACGCCGGCTTCCTGCGCATTGCGTTTGGCGGTCTGCACCATGCGGGCATCCGCATCGCTGCCGAAGAAGCAGCTGCGCATGGCGCGCAGGCCGGCATCGGCGCGCTGGCGGGCTTCTTCCAGCAGACCGCGCCACAAGGCGATGTCATGTTGCTGCCAGCCGAGGAAACCGAAGTAGTCGCGGCGCATACCCGGCGCAACGTCGGCCACCATCAGCGCGCCTTCGATCAGCAAGGTTCCGGAGCCGCACATCGGGTCGAGCAAGGCACCGCCTTGCGCATACATTTCCGGCCAGCGCGCGCGCAGCAGCATGGCCGCGGCAAGATTTTCCTTCAGCGGCGCTTCGCCCTGCACTTCGCGCCAGCCGCGACGATGCAGCGGCGAGCCGGCAAGATCGAGCGACAGAGTGGCGCGGTCGCGGCGAAGACGCAGGTTGATGCGCACGTCGGGCTCTTCGGTATCCACGCCCGGACGCGAACCGTCGCGCTGGCGAAACTGATCGACCACCGCGTCTTTCACGCGCTGGGCGATGAACTGACTGTGCGTGAGCTTGCTCATCGCCGTGCCGGCATCCACGGCGAGCGTGGCATGGGCGGCGAGGTGCGTGGACCAGTCGATGCTCTGTACACCGGCGTAGAGCGCGTCATCCGTCGCGGCATCGAATTCCGCCAGCGGCAACAGCACGCGACTGGCCAGGCGTGACCAAAGACAGGCGCGGTAAGCGGTTTCCAGCGTGCCGGAGAAATGCACGCCGGCTAGCACCTCGCGCACATCGGCAGCACCTAGCGCGACGAGTTCATCGCGCAGCAGATATTCCAGGCCCTTGGGGCAGGTAGCGAAGTAGGCGCTCACGCTGCCACCGCCAGCTGGTCGAGAAACAGGCGGAACTGTTGCGCAATCGTATCCACGTTCGCGCTGAGCCGATGGTCGTCATCCAGTATCAGCAAGGGCAATTGCCTGCGACCGGCGAATTCGTACATCTCGTCCAGCGGGCACACCTCATCGCGCCAGCCGTGGATCAGCACGGTGGGCACGTCCAGGCGCAGATCGAATGCGGATTCGAAACCTGGGATCGCCGCCGGTGTCGCCAGCAGGAATAGCCCGGCCACAGGACGCTCCAGCGAAGCCAGCCCGGACACGAAAGCGCCCATGCTCGAGCCCACCAGCACAGGCGGCGCCTCGAGCAATTCCATCGCGGCTCGCAGACGAGCGATCCGTGGCGCTACCGAGCCGGCGTGTCCACGGCGGTCGTCGTCGCGGTAATCGGGCCGCTGCGTGGACCAGCCCAGCGATTCGGCCAGTGCGGCCAGCACGCTGACCTTGGTGGCATCCGGACCGGAATCCGAACCGTGGGAAAGAATGATCTGGCCGCGCATCGCGGTCTCCGGGGACAGCTACAAGGCTGCACATGATAGCCGGCCACGTGCGAGACTCGCCCGCATGTCCACGCTCAGCATCCACGACCAGCCCCTGCCCTACGTCGATTGCCTGCCCGAACGTCCCGTCGAGGCGGTGGAACTGGTGGTGATCCATTGCACCGAGCTGCCCGACCTCGCCACCGCCCGTGAATACGGCGAGCGCGTGCTGCACGCCAACGGTGCCGGCAATTGCGGGCATTACTACATCGACCGGGATGGTTCGGTGTACCGCTATGTGCCTGGAACGCGTGTGGCCAACCACGTACGCGGCCATAACCCGAACTCGATTGGCATCGAGCTGGTGAACCTGGGGCGCTATCCGCATTGGTGGGATTCCCGCCACCAGACCATGACCGAGCCTTACACCGCCACTCAGATCGACGCCCTGCGAACGCTGCTGGCGCAGCTGCGCATCGAGTTCCCGAACTTGCGCGATATCGCCGGGCACGAAGACCTGGATACAGCCCGGCTGCCCGCCAGCGACGATCCCACGCTGGAAGTACCGCGCAAGCTCGATCCCGGCCCACTGTTTCCGTGGCCGGCGGTCCTGGAAGGCAGCGGGCTGCATCGCATCCGGGCTCCACTTTCGTAGGAGCCCACCCTGTGGACGAAAGCCATGCTCAGCATGGCTGGGTTTATGGCTCCGTCAAAGCGGCGGCCTGACGGCCGCTCTCGCCCACAGGGTTGGCTCCTACAAGAAGGCGGAAGGCCGCGGCCGCTATAATCGCGCCCCATCGTCTCGCTGAGCCCCATCCATGACGGAAAACCACGTCCGCGAACTGGTCGACCTGCTGCAGCTCGAACGCTTGGAAGACAACCTGTTCCGCGGCCAGAGCCGCGATATCGGCACGCATTTCGTGTTCGGCGGGCAGGTGCTCGGCCAGGCGCTGTCGGCTGCCCAGCAGACGGTCGACGGGGGGCGGGCCGCGCATTCGCTGCATGCCTATTTCCTGCGTGCCGGCGACATCAATGCGCCGATCGTGTACAGCGTGGAGCGCACCCGCGATGGCGGCACCTTCTCCTCGCGCCGCGTAGTGGCGATCCAGCACGGCCAGCCGATCTTGAACGGCTCGATCTCGTTCCAGATCGAGGAAGAGGGTTTCGAGCACCAGACCGCGATGCCCGAAGTGCCGGCGCCGGAAGACATCGAACCCATGCAGCCGCTCCCCCCGGAAAAGCTGGCCAAGCTGCCGGAAAAGCTGCAGCGCTGGCTGGGCGTGGACGCACCTATCGAGTTCCGCCACGTGTGGCCGCAGAACAAGCTGCACCCCAGCAAGCGCCCGCCTTACCAGCACATCTGGTTCCGGCTCACCGCGCCGGTTGAAGACTCGCCGGTGCTGCACCGCGCGCTGCTGGCCTATGCCTCGGACTTCAACCTGATCGGCACGGCCACTTTGCCGCACGGCATCTCGTACTACACGCACAATGTGCAGATGGCGAGCCTCGACCATGCGCTGTGGTTCCACCGCCCCTTCCGCGTGGACGAATGGCTGCTGTATTCGTTCGACAGCCCGACCGCTCAGGGTTCGCGTGGACTGGCGCGCGGCCAGATTTTCAGCCGCGACGGCCGGCTGGTGGCTTCCACCGCGCAGGAAGGGCTGATTCGCCTGCGTAACTGAGCTTGTGAGCGCTGGCGGCGCTAAAATACCGCCATGCGCCAGCTCTATACCTCGCCCCGCCACGAAAACATCGACCGTGTGGTCGCCCTGCTCAACGAGCACGGCATCGAAAGCACGGTCGCCAACCGCTCCAACTGGAACAAACCCAGCTACGAGCGTTTCAGCTACTCGCAGCGCAAGGAAAACCGGGACCGCTGGCCACAGGTGTGGATCACCAGGGCCGATGACTACACCCGTGCCCGCGCCCTGCTGCGCGAGCTGGGCATCGAGCCGGTCATCCGCCACGGTGAGGAACTGGCCCTGGCACGTAACCCCAGCCCGGATCTGCGCCGCCAAAGTGTCGCCGTTCGCGCCCGCCGGATCGTGATGCTGGCCGTGGCGGGGGCCTTCGTGGTCCTGATGCTCCGCTACATGGGTGTGATCTAAGGCCCAGCCGGATCGCCTGAACCGTTCGGGCCGAAACGAGACGCTTGTCACAGTCCACCATTGCGGTCATAGAATCAGCCCATGCGCTCCGACCGCGTCCGACTCTTCCAGACCCTGCCCCACGCTTGCGGCTACTTTGCCGACCGCACGGCGCAGAACCTGGTGATCGATCCGGCCGCGCCGCAGCTGGATCAGCTGTATGGGCCGGCGCTGGAACGCGGTTTCCGCCGGGCTGGCGGGCATCTGTACTTCCCCTATTGCTCCAGCTGCCGCGCCTGCACGCCCTGCCGGATCGACGCCGAGCGCTTCCGTCCCGACCGCTCGCAGCGCCGCTGCCTCAAGCGCAACGCCGACCTGCAAGTGATCGAATCCATGGCTGGCTACAACGCCGAGCGCCACGCGCTGTACGAACGCTACCTGCGCCATCGCCATCCCGGCGGCGGCATGGACGAAGCCGATGCCAGCGACTTCCGGCGCTTCCTCACCGCGCCGTGGAGCCCCACCCTGTTCCTGGAGTTCCGCCTCGGTGCGCGCCTGCTCGGCGTGGCCGTAACGGATGTCTGCCTGCACGGCCTGTCGGCGGTCTACACCTTCTTCGATCCCGATGAGACGACACGCAGCCTGGGCACCTTCGCCATCCTGCAGCAGGTGGAACTCGCCCGCCGCCGCGGCCTGCCCTGGATCTATCTGGGCTTCTGGATCGAAGGCCACCCCAAGATGGACTACAAACGCCGCTTCCAGCCGCTGCAGATCCGTACCGTCGAGGGCTGGTCGGATATGCAGCAGCCCTGACGGCGTGCCTTACACCCGCGACGCGGGTGTCTGCGGATAGGGAAACAACTTCACCAACGGCACTGACACGCCGTCATCGCCCATCACGCGGCAATGCGTGCGGTCGAGCTGGCGCGGCTCTTCCACGCCACAGCTGTGCGCGATGATGCCGACTTCCTGCATCACATTCTTGGCGTAGTGATAGACGCGCTCGCTCTTGTCGGTCACGACGAGGCCACGCTGCAACTTTGGATTCTGCGTGGTGATGCCGGTGGGACAGGTATTGCGATTGCATTGCAGCGACTGAATGCAGCCCAGCGCCAGCATGAAACCGCGCGCGGAGTTGACGAAATCCGCGCCCATCGACAACGCCCATGCCACGTCGTATGCCGTGATGCATTTGCCCGAGCAGATCACCTTGATGCGGTCACGCAATCCATGCCGGATCAGCGTATTCACCAGCGCCGGCAACGACTCGCGCAGCGGCAGGCCGACACCTTCCATCAAGGTCTGCGGCGCCGCACCGGTGCCGCCTTCGGAACCATCAACGATGATGAAATCCGGTGCGCTCTCGATACCGCGACGATGCACTTCCCCGCACAACTCGTCGATCCACTCCAGGCCACCCATCACCGCCTTGAAGCCGGTAGGTTTGCCGGTGAGGTCGCGGATATGGCGGATCGCATTCATCAGCTCCTGCACATTGCCGATGTCGAGATGGCGATTGGGACTCTGTGAGTCCTCGCCCACCGGGATGCCGCGGATGGCGGCAATTTCCGGCGTCACCTTGGCGCCGGGAAGCAGGCCACCCATGCCAGGTTTCGCGCCCTGCCCTAGTTTGATGCTGACCATCTTCACCTGCGCATGTGCGCAGATCGCCAGCAGCTTCTGGTCATCCAGTTTGCCGTCGGGTGTGCGCACGCCGTACTTGGCGGTGCCGATCTCGAAAATGATGTCGCAACCGCCTTCGAGGTGATACGGCGCGAGGCCGCCTTCGCCGGTATCCATCCAGATGCCGGCCTTGGCTGCACCGATGGACAACGCGCGCACGGCTGGCGCGGACAGCGCGCCAAAGCTCATCGCAGAAATGTTGAAGAACGCGGCATGGCTGTAGGGCTCACGCGCATACGGTCCCAGCGTTACCGGTTTCGGCGAGACATGGCGCTCACCCAGCGAAGGGAACGGCGCGTTGACGAAGAACGGCACACCCTCCGCACGCAGGTCGCGACTGGAGCCGAAGGCGTTGGTGTTGTCCACGTTCTTTGCCGCGCGATACACCCAGGTGCGTTGCGCGCGATTGAACGGCATTTCTTCGCGGTCGCTGGAATAAAGGTACTGGCGGAAGAATTCGCCCAGATGCAGAAACCAGTAACGGAAGTGCCCGATGACCGGAAAGTTGCGCAGCACCGAGTTGGCCGTCTGGTTGCGGTCTACCAGCCACACCACCAGCACCACCATGACCGCTACCGCGAGCAGCACCATGAACAGCGCCGCCAGGGTTTCTACCAAAACCACCAGCCAATGCGCGAACGCCGACGTCTGCATATCTGCTCCCTGCCTATGAGCGCGGATCGATCCGCGCCGTGGGTTGGATGAAATTACCGGTCATGCTCGCATAACCGGCAACCCTGTTTCAGAGTTCTACGCGCAACTTTCCTGCCGCACGAATGGCCTTGGCCTTGGCCGCCTCGATACTCTCATCGCGCGCGAGCGTCACCGCCATGCGACGGCGCCCTTTGACGGCCGGCTTGCCGAAGATGCGCAACTGCGTATCGGGTTCGGCCAATGCTTCAGCCACGCCGTGATAGCGCGGCGCTTCGCCATCACCTTCGACCAGCACGGCGCAAGAAGCCGCGGGCCCAAGCTGACGGATCGCCGGAATCGGCAGGCCGAGAATGGCGCGCGCATGCAATGCGAATTCCGAAAGGTCCTGCGAGATCAGGGTGACCAGACCGGTGTCATGCGGGCGTGGGCTGACCTCAGAGAAGATCACGTTGTCACCTTTCACGAAGAACTCCACGCCGAACACACCCCAGCCGCCCAGCGCGCCGGTGATGGCGGCCGCCTGACGCTGCGCTTCGACCAGTGCCTTGTCGCTCATCGGCTGTGGCTGCCATGACTCGCGGTAGTCACCATCTTCCTGGCGATGGCCGATCGGCGCACAGAAACTGGTGCCGTCCCTGTGGCGCACAGTGAGCATGGTGATCTCGTAATCGAAATCGACGAAGCCTTCGACGATCACCCGGCCCTTGCCGGCCCGGCCGCCGGACTGCGCATAGTCCCAGGCATGCTGAAGTTCGGCCTCGGTGCGCACCACGCTCTGGCCCTTGCCGGAAGAACTCATCACCGGCTTGATCACAAAAGGCAGACCGATGGTCTTCGCCGCTTCGTGATACTGCGCCTCGTCGTCGCAGAAGCGATAGCGCGAGGTTGGCAAGCCCAGTTCCTCTGCCGCCAGCCGCCGGATGCCTTCGCGATCCATGGTGAGCCACGCGGCGCGCGCGGTGGGGATCACCTTCAGGCCTTCTTTCTCCAGCTCCACCAGGGTGGGCGTGTGGATGGCCTCGATCTCCGGCACCACAAGGTCCGGCTTTTCCTGCGCGATCAACGCGCGCAGGGCGGCGCCATCCAGCATGTCGATCACATGGCTGCGATGCGCCACCTGCATGGCGGGCGCATGGGCATAGCGGTCGACCGCAACCACCTCGACGGCGTAGCGCTGCAACTCGATCGCCACCTCTTTGCCCAGCTCGCCGGAGCCGAGCAGGAGCACGCGCAGGGCATGGTCGGAATAAGGCGTGCCAAACGGCTTCATCGGGGTCTCCGGGGCGGAAAAAAGGGGCATTGTAAGCGGGCCGTCAGGAGGCCGGCGAAACCTCGCTGCGCTGCGCATTGACGCCGGCCTTAAGTCGGCATTCACTGTGCTTGCCCGTCCCCACGGATAACGCACATGCGCCGACTGACCGCCATGCTTTTGCTGGTGTTGTTGCTGTGCCCCGTCCCTTCGGCCGTGGCCAATACGACAGCGCCCACCGTCGAAACCACCTGGATGAGCGTGCTGCTCGGCGGCCGCAAGATCGGCCACCTGAAGATCGACCGCGAACGCGGCCAGGGCATGGTGACCACCACCCAGACGCTGTCGATCATGCTCAACCGCACCGGCAAGAGCATTCCCCTCAGCAACATGATCCGCAGCGTGGAAGGCAACGACGGAGAGCCGCTCGCCTTCGCCTCGCGCACCTCGATGTCGGCGATGGACAGCGTGATCGACGGCCAGCGCCAGCCCGATGGCAGCTACAAGGTCACCACCACGGTGGGCGGTGCGACGCGGGAAAGCTCGCTGTACTGGCCCGCCGGCGCCCTGCTCAACGACGGCCAGCGGCGCGCCATGCTGGCCGCCAGCCGCAAGCCCGGCCTGCAGTACCAGCTGCAGATGTTCGATCCGGCCAGCCAGCAGGTGATGGATGTAGCGATCGAGGTGATCGGCAACGAAGAGGTGAAACTGCCGGGCGGCACGGAAATGCTCAACCATCAGCGCCAGCGCCTGCACCAGGCGCGCGGCGACCAGATCCTGGACCTATGGCTGGACGACCGCGGCCAGGCACGCAAAGGCATCATCTCGATGCTCGGCCGCCAACTCGAAATGCTGGCTTGCGACGAGACCTGCGCCATGGCGCCTGTGCAAGACGTCGACATGTTCCGCGCGGCGATGGTGGATGCGCCACGGCCGCTTACCCCCAACCTGCGCGAATCCTTTCTGCGCTATCGCGTGCGCATCGAGGGCAGCGGCTCCGCGCAGCCGATCATCAATACGGACGAACAGCGCGTACGGCGGCTGGCCGACAACGAATGGCAGATCGATATCGGCCCCGCCTATCCCGGTGGGCAGCGCCCTCCTCAACCCGAAGACCTGCAAGCCAACTCGTGGCTGCAGTCGGATGCGCCGGCCGTCCGCGATCTCGCTCGCGAGGCGGTGGGCAATGCCAGTAGCGACCGCCAGAAAATCCGCCGCCTGCGTAGCTTCGTCAGCCACTACATCACCCAGCACGGCCTGGATGTGGGCTATGCATCGGCTCTGGAAGTGGTGGGCACCCGCCAGGGCGACTGCACTGAGTACTCCGTACTGCTCGCTGCCATGGCGCGGGCCGAAGGCATTCCTGCCCGTGTAGTCACCGGCATGGTCTACGCCGACCGCTATTCCAATACGTCGAGGGTGTTCGTACCGCACGCCTGGGTGCAGGCCTGGATCGATGGCCGCTGGCAGAGTTATGACGCTGCACTGCGCCGTTTCGACAGTACCCATATCGCGCTGGACAGCGGCGATGGCGACCCCTGGCACTTCTTCTCCGCCACCGACCTGTTCAGCAGCATGCAGATCGAAGATGTGATGCCTTCCTGGGAGTTCATGAGTCCTGCGCCCGCTGGCGCGGTGGCCCCTCCCGCACTGGGCGGTAGTCCGGGCGGCTGAGCGGCACTTGCAAGTGATATCATTTTGATATCCAATCCTTCCATCTAGGGAGGTAATCGCCATGAACGAACGTCAGGGTTTTTCCGTCGCCGGTATTCCTTTCATCGTGTTCTGCCTGCTGCTCGCCGGCAGTGGTGTGTTTTTGCTGCTTTCTTCCGCCGGGCAGGAACCGCCGGCGCTGCGCTTTTTCGGCGGCGTCGCGCTGATCGCGCTCACTGCGCTTTTTACGAAGGGCTTTTTCCAGGTCGCACCGAATGAAGGCCAGGTGGTGCAGCTCTTCGGGAAATACGCCGGCACCGTGCGCGACGAAGGCCTGCGCTGGACCAATCCCTTCTATAGCCGCCGCCGCGTGTCGCTGCGCGTGCGCAATTTCGAGAGCGGCAAACTCAAGGTCAACGACAGCGACGGCAATCCGATCGAGATCGCTGCCGTCGTGGTGTGGCAGGTGGTGGACACCGCCGAAGCTGTGTTCTGCGTGGATGACTACGAGAACTTCGTGCATATCCAGAGCGAGTCGGCACTGCGCCAGATGGCGCAGAACTACCCCTACGACGCGCACGATGACGGCAAGCCCTCGCTACGCAGCCATGGCGAAGTGATCAACAACCATCTGCGCGACGAGATCCAGGCGCGCCTGGAAAAAGCAGGCGTCAGCGTGATCGAGGCGCGCATCAGCCACCTCGCCTACGCACAGGAGATCGCCCAGGCCATGCTGCAGCGCCAGCAAGCCAGCGCCATCGTGGCCGCGCGCGAACGCATCGTGGAAGGCGCCGTCGGCATGGTCGCCATGGCGCTGGACCGCTTGCGCCAGCAAGGCGTGGTCGAACTCGACGAAGAGCGCAAGGCCGCCATGGTGAGCAACTTGCTGGTCGTGCTGTGCGGCGACCGCTCCACGCAGCCGGTGGTCAATGCCGGCACGCTCTATAGCGGCTGAGCGACTCGCGAGTGTCTGCCGAGAAGAAAGCCTATCCGCTGCGTATCAGCGCCGCCGTGCTGGAGGCGATGCAGCGCTGGGCCGACGACGAGTTGCGCAGCGTGAACGCGCAGATCGAGTACGTGCTGCGCGACGCGCTGCGCAAAGGCGGGCGCCTCAAGCCCCGCCCGAGCGACCCCGTCGACGATGACGAATCAACTTAATCGTCCATACCCAACCCAACGACTCTCAGGGGGAGTCCACATGAAACCGTTCGGACTGGCCGTCTGCCTCATCCTCGGCGCCTATGTAGGCGTTGCCAACGGCGAAACGCCTTGCGAAACCTCATCGACGCGTCTGCTCGATGCGCTGGACCGCGGCGACTACGCCGGCGCCACCGTCGATTTCGATACAACGATGAAGGCCAAACTCAGCGCCGACACGCTGTCCCAGGTGTGGCAGGCGATACCACCGCAATTTGGCGAACGCGGCGCACGCGATACGGCGCAGCTCACCCAAGTCGGCGAGCACACGGTAGTGGTGACGCCGCTGCATTACGGACCGCAATTGATCGACGCGCAGGTGACCTGCAGTGTCGACGGCAAGATCGCCGGGTTTTACATCAAACCACACCATTGAGTCGCAGCCATGTCCGATCCGACCCAAGTACTCGTGCGCGGCCCTCACTGCAAACTTGCCTTGTGGCTCGGCGCAGCCTCTTCGCTGGCCGCTCTCGCGCTGTTTCCATACGTGATCGCGCTGACACCCGCGCGTTTCGCGACACTACCCTTGCCGCTCTGGGCAGTCGTGTCCGCTCAAGTCGCTCAGGCCGGCGTGTTGTGCTGGCTGCTCGCCTGGCTTGGTCTTTATCTGGGTAGCCGCTATGGCCTCGACGCCCCGTGGCTGCGGGCATGGGTCTATCAACAACCTATGCCCGCACGACAAGGGCGCTGGATGTTGGCCACACTGCTCGGTGTTGTGACTGGGGTAGCGGTCATCGGCATCGATCTTATGCGCCCCCATCCAACGCCCCATGTGGTTGATGCCGTCGGGCACGCCTGGCGCGGCGCACTGGCTTCGCTCTATGGCGGTATCGTCGAAGAAATCGAGTGCAGGCTGCTGCTAGTCAGCCTGCTGGTATGGCTGTTGGCCTGGACGCGACGACAGCAGACCCGGCCATGGATGTTCGTCGCCGCCATCGTGCTCGCTGCCTTGTTGTTCGGGGCGGGACATCTGCCCACCGCGTTCGCCACCGGCATGGCGCACACACCCTTCGCGATCGGCCGGATCATCTTGCTCAACGCCATGGTCGGACTGGCCTGCGGCGGCCTGTTCTGGAAGTTCGGCCTGGAGCACGCGATGCTGGCGCACTTCAGCGCAGACCTGGTGCTGCATGTCGCAGCCCCGCTAGCCATGGGACTGACTTAGCTCAACCGTCGCGCCGCACCAGACCCAAACCCAGCGCTATCCAGCCCACGATGAAAGCCACGCCGCCCAAGGGCGTGATTGCGCCGAACCAACGCGGCGCACCAAGCGCCAGCGCATAAAGGCTGCCGCTGAAGAGCACGATACCCAGCGCGAAAGCCGCCATGCCAACCGTGCGCCTGCGCCCGCTAGCCACAACACTTGCTAGCGCCAACGCCAGGGCGTGCCAGAAGTGATAGCTCACTGCGGTATGCCACAACTCGCTGCCGCGAACGTCCAGCACATCGCGCAATGCATGGGCGCCGAACGCACCCAGAGCCACCGCGCTGGCACCGGCCAGGCCCACCAGCAGGCCAGAGAAAAGACTGACAGGTTGTCGCATCGGAAGCGGTTCCTCGACGCACCGGCAAGACCAGTGTCGTATGCTGATGAAATGACCTCTCTCGATTCTCGCATGAAGCCCCGCCTGACCCGCGCCCTGCTCCTGCTGGCCCTGCTCGCCTGCACTGCGCTGCTCGCTGCCTGCAACCGCGGCGAACCGGTGCCATGGCGCCTGACTGACGTCACCGGCCACATGCCGGATCTCGACTTCAAACTCACTGATGATCACGGCAAGGCCGTGACGGGTGCCGACTACAAAGGCAAAGTGGTGTTGCTGTATTTCGGCTACACCCACTGCCCGGATGTATGCCCGCTCACCCTCGCCCAGCTGCATGTAGTGATGCAGCGGCTCGGGCCACTGGCCGATGACGCGCGCATCCTGTTCGTCAGCGTCGATCCGGCGCGCGATACGCCGGATGTGATGCATGCCTACGTCAATGCCTTCGACCCGCGTGCCGTGGGCCTTTCCGGCGAGCCGCGCGCGATCGAAGCACTGAGCAAGCGCTATCGCTCCGCCTTCACCCGCGAACCGGACAAGGGCGATGGCCAATACGAAGTCAGCCACAGCTCGGCGATCTATGTGTTCGACCGTGAAGGCAAGGCCCGTCTGCTATCGACGCCAGCCAATCCGCAGGACGATCTGGTCCACGATCTGCATCTGCTGCTCAGCCTTGGAGCCAAGCCATGAATCTGCGCGCCGCCCGCCTTCCCTTGTTGATCTGCGGCCTACTGATCGCCACAGCCGCTGCAGCCAGCGATGCCGATCACGTAAAAGCCTCGCAGGCATGGATTCGCGTGATGCCGGGTAGCTTGCCGTCCGGCGGCTACGTGGTGCTCGAAAACCACGGCGAGCAGACCGTCAACCTGCGCGGCGTGCGCAGCGAGGCCTATGGTGAGGTGATGCTGCACAAGAGCAGCACTGAAGGCGGCATGGGCCGCATGGAGAAGGTGGACAGCCTGCCCATTCCCGCTCATGGCAAAGTTGCGTTATCGCCCGGCGGCTATCACCTGATGCTGATGAAGGCGAGCAAGCCGGTAAAGGTCGGCGACAAAGTGAAGCTCAGCCTGCAATTCACCGATGGCAGCTTACTGGATACCGATTTTGAAGCACGCCCGGCCAACGCCATGGACAGCGGCGACGGCACGGCCGGCATGGATCACCACAACCACTAAGCCCCCGAGGCTTCGTCCCTTCCGGAAGCTGTCAGCCTGGCGGCACGCTGCTGCATTTGCTGCTGCATTTCCCAACGCTTGGACTTGATGCGCCCGCTGCGCGATAGCCGCAGCCATTGCCGCATCGCCAGCAGGCCGCCGATGGATTCGATGATCGCCGCCGGCACCCACATGATCACGCCGCCCACCAATTGTCCGGTAAGCACGTTGAAGGTGAAGGCGCGGCCGCAGATCTCGAAGATCGGGTATAGGTCGGTCTTGGAGAATGTCACGATGGCGCCGGCCAGAATCTGCGGCGTCATGGTGATACCCGGCGACAGCACGCGCAGGCCTGGCGTCATGCGGCCCGGCGGGCGCGGCCGGTGGTCGAGTACCAGCCACCAATAGGTCAGGCCGCTGAGCATCATCGACCAGTTCATGAAGCGGTAGATGCGCCAGTCCAGCATCGCCAGCGTCTGCATCGACGGAATCAGCCAGACGATGATGAAGGCGACGAACAGGATCGTCGCCAGCGCCGGATTGAGGAATACCGCACTCACCACACGCCACGGCCACGAGCGCAACAACGGACGCAGCACGCGGATGCGCCAGGACAACGGCAGCCCCGCGCGCAAGACCATGCCCGGATACGAAGCGATGATCAGCAGCGGCGCTAGATGATGCAGCAGCACCTGCTGGATGCGGTGCATGAAGAACTCATGCTCGGCGTAGTAATCGAAATAGGTATGCAGCGACAGATAGACGATCGCCATGCCGACCCAGAACGCCAGCCGCCGTCCCACGCTCACCCGCACGCGCCGGCAGCCGCGCACATAGAGCGCGGCAACAGCCACGAAGGTCAGCAGGAAGACCCAAGAGAACTCCCAGGGCACGATCCATTTGAGCAGGCTCGGCAGCATCGATCAGATCCGGGCCGGGCAACGCCGGCAGTCGCCAAGCATAGCCCGTTCACAAGCCGCCGCCCGGGCGCACGCCTTGCGGCAGATTGCCGCCGCGCTCATGGGCGTCGGCGGTTGCGCTGCGAACGGCGCCAGCCGTAGACCAGGCCGAACAGGGTAATCAGCGCCGGCACCAGCACGATATTGATGAATTTCAGGCGCATGCCGAGCGCATCGATTTCAGCGTTCAACTGGTGCTGCACGTCACGCAGCTCCTTGTTGATCGCCAGCTGGCGCTGCAGGAACTGCTCGATTTCGGTCTTCTGTTCGGCGCTGACCGCATCGCCGCGCGACGCCTTGCCCGGCTGCAGTTCGGACAGCCGGCTGCGCGTTACGGCCAGCTCGCGCTGCAGCTCCTGCTTCTTGACCAGGAATTTCTGGTCGGCCGCACTTTGCAGGGCCAGCACGCGAGTGAACGGCCGCTGCGACGTGCTGCGCCCATGGATCGACAACAGCGCCGAGGAGCCGCTGAGGTTGTCCGCGAGATTGGTGATGAAGTCGCCGTTGTTGGCCAGCGCGCTGAGCTGCAACGGCCCCAGCAGGCTCTGCGAGTACGAAACCCACAAGCGATCCGACAGCAGATCGGTATCCGCGACCAGGATCACTTCGGCATGGTCAGCCGCCTGCGCCAGATGGCCGGGCTGCTTGGCCTTCTCGGGGAAAGCCGAGGGGAATGCACCACGCACCCGCGCCGCGATCACATAGCGGTTGTTGTCGGGCTTATAGCTGTCCAGCAGTACGTTGGGATCGGCGGTGGCTTCGCGTACACGCTGCGCCGGAACTACTTCGGCGTCGGTCGTACTCTGCAGCAGCGGTATCAGGCGCGAGGCGGTTTTCTGTGCCAGGTCGAAATAGCCCACGCTGGACAGGTTGATGCGCTGCAAGCTGGCCGTGACCACATCGTTGTGGTTGAGCTCCTGGCCGGTCAGGCCGAGCATGGCGGGATGATTGGTGGCGCTGTTGTCGGCCAGCTCGATGCGCAACGCGCGCGAGCGGTCCAGCACCACTTTCTCCGGGTCGTACTGCACGCCCCACGTCTCGAACAGGCGATGCAGATCGGAGTTGTGATCGTCCATCACGCCATTGCTGTCGACGAAAGGCGTGGTGTCCAGCTCCGAATCAGGATCGACAAACACCACCAGATGCCCGCCACGCAGCACGTACTGGTCGATGGCGTACTGCGCTGCTTCCGGCAATTGCTTGGGATGGATCAGCAGCAACACCTGGATGTCGTCGCCAATGCGATTGAGCTTGGCCGCGTCGAGCGCCTTCACCTCGAATAGCTGGCCAAGCTGACGGATCACCGTCCACGGCTCTTCGCCCAGCACCGGATTGCCCTGCACCGGCAGGCTGCTGATCAAACCGATATGCGGCTTGGCCGGCTCGTTCAACTCGTAGAGCAGTTTGGCGATGTCGTATTCGAGGAACGTTTCGCGGCCCGGATCGAACAGCGGGATCGCCAGCGTTTTGCCCGCCGGATGAAGATCGTTATCGACTTCCGCATCGGGCCCCATCGGCAAGGTGCTGCCGACCAGCCCGAAGAACACGCGTTCGCCGTTGGTGCCGCCATTGATCGGAGTAAGGCCGTTGCCTTCCGCCGCAGCCTCGTCATCCGAATACGGCACCGGATCGACTACCTGCAGGCGCAGGCGCCCATGCGAGCGCGCCACTAGTTCCTGCAGCATCTCGCGCACACGCTGCTCATAACTGCGCAACTGCGGCAGATCGCGGGTGGAGTGTTCAGAGAAATACAGCGTGAGCTTCAGCGGCGCGTGCAGCTTCTCCACAATGTGCACGGTGCCGGGCGTCAGCGTGTAGATCTGGTCGGCGGTGAGGTCGAAGCGCGCCACGCGCATCCAGCGGCTGCTGGCCAGGGTGACGGCCGCAAAAGCGACCATCAGCAGGATCAAGGCGGTAACCAGGCGGGTACGACGAGTGATATGCAGGCGGGCCATGGCTCAGGGCGTCCGCTTAAGATCAAGCACGAGCACGCCCGCGGTCAGCCAGGTGGCGATGCTCAACAGGAAATACAGCAGGTCGCGCAAATCGAGCACACCGCGTGCAATCGCCTCGAAGTGGCGCAGCATGCTCAGATGCGCCAAGGCGTTCAACAGCCGGCGCGGCATCGAGCCCTGCAGGAAATCCATCACCTGCGGCTGGCCGGCGAGGATCAGCAGGAAGCACACCACCATGGTCAAAATGAAAGCCACCACCTGACTCTGCGTCACGGCCGAAAGACAGGCGCCAATGGCGAGGAAGGAGCCGGCCATCAGCCAGCTGCCCAGATAGCCGGCAAGGATCACACCGTTATCCGGCGAGCCGAGATAGTTCACGGTGATCCAGATCGGGAAGGTCAACAGCAGGCCCATGCCCATGAACAGCCAGGCCGCGAAGAATTTACCCAGCATCGCTTGCGCCAGCGTCAGCGGCAGACTCAGCAGCAGCTCCAGGGTGCCGCCCTTGGACTCTTCCGCCCAAATGCGCATCGACACTGCCGGAGCCAACAGCAGATACAGCCAGGGATGCATCACGAAAAACGGCTGAAGGTCGGCCTGATTACGGCCGTAAAAATCGCCGGCGTAGAAAGTGAGGATGCCGGAGAGCACCAGGAAGATCACCAGGAACACATAGGCCACCGGCGTCACGAAGTAACTGCGCAGCTCGCGCCGCGTCACCGCCATCACCGGATTCACGCCCTACCCTCCGCGCCCGTCGTGATCTGACGGAACACCTCATCGAGGCGCCCACGCTCGAGCTGGATCTCGGAGACTTCGAGCCCTTGCTGGCGCAGCAATGTTTCCACCGGCTCGAGAATGCGCTCGCCGGGACGCGGAAATACGGTGATGCGCCCGTCGAGCGGATCGACCTCGATCGATGCGACCTGCGGCAGACGCCCCAGCATCTCCTGCGATACACCGCTGCCCGGCGCGCTAAAGGACACTGCGCCGTGATAGCGCGAACGCCCTTCCAGCTCGGCCGGCGTCGCATCGGCAAGCAGGCGGCCATTGGCGATGATCACCACGCGGTTGCACAGCGCGTGCACTTCTTCCAGCAAATGCGTGGAGATCAGGATGGTGCGCTCGCGCGCCATCGCATCGATCAACTGGCGCACGGTGTGCTTCTGGTTGGGATCGAGGCCATCGGTCGGTTCGTCGAGCATCAGTACCGGCGGGTCGTGCAGGATCGCCTGGGCCAGGCCTACGCGTCGGCGCAGACCCTTGGAGAGCGTATCGATGCAGATGTCGAGCACTTCCTCCAACTGCAGGCGACCCACCACTTCCTCGAATCGCAGGAAGGCGCGATCGCGCGGCAAGCCACGCATGCGAGCAATAAAGGTGAGGAACTCACGCACCGTCAGTTCGCCGTAACTGGGTGCGCCTTCCGGCAGATAGCCTAGTGCGCGCTTGGCCTTGATCGGTTCCTTGCGCACATCATGGCCGCATACGCGAGCTGTCCCCGCCGTCGGCGCGAGGAAGCCGGCGATCATGCGCATGGCGGTGGATTTGCCGGCACCGTTGGGACCCAGCAGGCCGAGCACCTGACCCGGTTCGGCGCGAAAGCTGAGGGCATCCACTGCAGTGAGCGTGCCGTAGCGGCGGGTGAGCTGTTCGGTTTCGATCATGTCCGGTCGTGAATGGCGGGCTCGCGGCAACAGCCTCGCAGCAATGTACCCCAAGACTTCCCTGTAGGAGCGCACCTTGTGCGCGAAGGCCCTGCACTCGCAGGGCGGCTGTTTAAGGGCGCGCCCCTGCGGGCCGCTTCGCGCACAGGGTGCGCTCCTACAGAGGCCCTAAATGAAAAGGCCCTTCGCGATGGAAGGGCCTTTTCTATCTGCCGAAGCGGCTGGCTTACTGAGCGGCGCTTGCCGCAGAGGCCGGCGCGGCGGCGGTACCGGAGGCGGCCGGAGCCTGCTGCTCAGTGCCGTCATCCAGGGTCGGCGGCTGCAGGCCGGCTTCCTGCTCCGGGGTCTTCTCCGGTGCATCGGTGATCGGCAGGTACACTGCGAACTGCGCGTAGCTGGTGACGTTGTCACCCTGCTTCACTTCCGGCTTCACTAGAATGTCGTACGGGCGGTTCACGACTTCATCGAACTTGTAGCCGTGGGTCTGCGCATAGGCCTTGAGCATGTCGCGGGTCTGCGGCACGCCGGCGGCAGTACCGTTCCAGATGCCCTTCAGCGCCGAACCACCGAAGGCCAGCACGCCACGCACATTACTGTCGACGATCAGACGGCCGAAGCGATCGGTGCTACCCGGGCTGGAGCTGTCACCCGCACTGGCAGCGTCGGCAGACGAGCTGCTGCTGGCCGGCGCGTTCAGGTCCGGAGCCTTGGCGGCTGCCAGCTCATGGCTCTGGCCGTTGATGGTCAGGCTGGTCGCGCTGATCGGCAGGGCCACGTCAAAGGTGTAGGTCTGGTCGCCGTAGTTGGTGGTGTAGATGATGCGCGGACCCACCACATTCACGCCGAGCTTCTTGGCGGCAGCCTGGATCTCGCCTTCGGCCTTGGCCGTGGCGTCGTTCAGGGCCTCGAGGCCGCCCTTGCGCTCGATCGAGGTCGACACCAGCAGCACCGGCGTCTGCGGCGCCTGCTCGATGTACGGAACCAGCTTGCTGTAATCGATGTTCTGCACCGAGGCCAGCACGTTCTGCAGGTCGGTCAGGCTGAACTGGATGAAGGCATCCGGATCGCCATGGATGTACAGGTTGGAATAACGGTCGATCAGGTTGAAGCCGTAGGCGACGTCATACGACCAAGTGATCTTGGTCAGCTGGCCGCGGCTGCCCTGGCGGTCGAGGTCGAGCGTGAAATGCTTGTCCTGACCGCGCCAGTCGTTGTCCACGTTCCAGACGATCTGGGCGCTCTTGGCGGTGGAATCGACTTTGTCGAATTCGGGGGTGGCGGTGGCGAGGGTCAGCTTGCCCTTGCCCACTTTTTCGTCATTGCTGCTCCAGCTCACTTCGGCGCCGGGGCCATAGGCCTTGCCGGAGAAGGTGAACTGGGTATTGCGGTCGTACTTGCGCTGCACCGTGTAATCGGGGAAGCGACGGAAATTGGCGAGTACGTCGTACACCTGACGCATGTCCTTGCCGACTACCAGCGACCTCTCCACATGGCCACTGCCAGGCATGATCACGCCCACCACGACGCCGACAACGGCGACGATGACCAGGGCAACAATGAATTCAAGAACACGCATCATTCCAGGGTTCTCCGAACATCTCTCTAGGCGGCACGAAGGCGTCGCCGGAGACCAGTCCGCCACGGAAAAACGCCCGAAGGAATCGCGTCGTGACAGGGGGTCGGCCAGCGCCGAAGCCACCGATGGTACCGGTTCACGGGCTGGAACGCTATCGGGCCGTGAAGACGTCCAAAAACCCCTGTGGCAAGGGCTTTCGCCCCTGCCACGACAGGCTTAGACGATGCCCAGCTCCAATGCCTTGAGCACTGCCCGGGTACGGTCACGCACACCGAGCTTGGAGAGAATGTTGGACACGTGGTTCTTCACCGTGCCCTCGGCCACCTTCAAGGAATTGGCGATTTCCTTGTTGCTGTAACCGCCGGACAGAAGGCGCAGGATCTCGGTCTCGCGCTCGGTCAGCGGATCCGGCTGCTCCAGGCTAGTGAACTGGTTCTGCATGCGGCCCACCCCGGCCAGCAGGCGCTGGGTGACCATCGGCGCCACCAGCGAGCCGCCTGCGGCAACCGTGCGTACGGCCTCCACCAGCTGTTCCAGCGAGACATCCTTAAGCAGGTAGCCTCGGGCACCCGCCTTGAGTCCCTGCAGCACCAGCTGATCGTCATCAAAGGTGGTGAGGATGATGGTGGGCGGCAACTCATTACGCGCCGACAGCGCCTGCAGGACCTCCAGCCCGCTCATATTGGGCATGCGGAGGTCCAACAGCACCACGTCCGGCTTGACCCGGGGAATGTCCTGCACCGCTTGCGCGCCATCCGCGCACTCAGCCACTACACGAATGTCCTCGGCCAGATCCAACAGGGAGCGAACACCCTGGCGTACCAGGTTCTGGTCGTCGACAAGACAGACGGAAATCATCGCGGATCCTCGAAGCGTTTGTGGTCCCCGGCGCGACGGCCAAGGGCTACAGGGGAAACGATGCGGCTATCCAAGCCTGCGCATTCTGGCATGGTGGCGGCGCGCAGCGTAGGCAAGGGGTCTTCAGTCACGACACGCTCAGCGCGGGAGGCTCGAAGCGCGACGGCGCGTGCGCCAATGCCGTCTCCTCGCCCAAGGGCAGGCTCACGTTGAGTGCGAACCCCTGTCCCGATGCCGTATCCACGCTCACCGTACCGCCGAACTCGGCCAGTCGCTCACGCATACCCGACAGACCGTTGCCCGGCTTGAACTGGTCGGCGCCACGCCCGTCGTCGCGCGCCTGCAACTGAAGTACGCCGACCTCATCGTAGGCGAAGGTCAGCCACAGGTTGCGCGCACCTGCGTGGCGTGCCGTATTGGTGATGATCTCCTGCGCGCATCGCAGCAGCACCTGGGCGCGGCGCGGATCCTCCACGCTGAAGCGAGGCGGTGTCGCTACCTGCACATTGAGGCCAGGCACGCCCTCGATCAGGCTGCGCAGGGCCTGCGTCAGGTCGATCGCGTCATCCTGGCGCAGCTCACTGACCACCTCGCGCACATCCGACAACAGATGCTTGGCGGTGGCCTGCGCCTTGCGCACATGGTCCGCTGCCGCCGGATTGCTGAGATGGCTGGCGACCTCCAGATTCAGGCTGAGCGCCGTGAGATGGTGGCCGATGAGGTCATGCAGGTCGCGCGCAATACGCATGCGCTCGGCGATGCGGGTGGATTCGGCAAGCAGGGCACGGGTGGCGCGCAACTCGGAGTTGAGCCGCCGCTGCACCTCGCGCTCCTCGGCCTGCTGGCTCGCGATCATCGAAGCGACGAAGCCTACCGCCGAGAAACCCATATAGATGCTGGCCTGCAACAGCGCCAGCAGCAGGCTGTAGTGCAGCTCAGGGAAGGTGGAGAAGATCACCGCCAGCCCCAGGTTCTGCAGCACGATCCAGATCACCCCCAGCCAGAATGGCACCAGCCAGGGCAGCACCACCGACGACACCACCATCAGGATCGCCGACAGGCCGCTATGGCTGTACCAGCCCACGGCCAGTGCCGATGCCGTGATCAGGGCCAACCCCACCAGACGCGCTCCAAGGTTGCGCCGGGAGCCCAGATTGCTGGTCAGCAGCAGATACAGCACGCCGAACAGCAGATAGAACAGCGTCCAGAGCAGCAACGCAAAATTGGGACGATGCAACTGGTCCAGGCGCTCCACCGCCCAGTTGGTGATCAAGGGCGTACCCGAACACAGGTACGCAAAGAACCCGGTGAGCCGCAGCAGCCGGATGTGGTTGAAATTGGACCATCGCATGAACGGCATCATAGGCCCCCGCCACCGTGGTGCAATGCGTGAGAAGTCATTGCCCTACCCCTGCCGAAAGCCATGCCACTTGGCGCTTTACAAAGCTTTTACATGGTGCGCCGTGTGATGTGCGCGCCTCGGGCACATGTCATAATGCGTTCCATAACGCGGGGCCGTCAGTCGGTCTTATTCCTTCGAAACACTACTGCGGAGCAACGAATGGCCCTTGCCATCCGCGACGTGCGCGAGCACGACCTGGATGCCGTACTGGCGCTCAACAACGCCGCCGGCCGCACCATCCTCGCCCTGGACGCCGCGCAACTGCGCTACTTCTACGAGCACGCCGACTACTTCCGCGTCGCCGAGATCGACGGTCACCTCGCCGGTTTCCTGATCGCCATGCGCGAAGGCAGCAATTACGAAAGCCCCAACTACTGCTGGTTCAGCACGCACTATCCGCAGTTCGTCTATATCGACCGCATCGTGATCGCGAATGCCTATCGCCGCCATGGCCTGGGCCGCATCTTCTATTGCGACGTGAACAGCTATGCCGAAGTGCGCGTGCCGTTGCTCACCTGCGAAGTGTTCCTGGAGCCGCGCGACGACGTGGTGGTGCTGTTCCACGGCACCTACGGTTTCCAGGAAGTCGGCCAGCAACGCATGGGCGAAAGCGGTCCGCAGGTGAGCCTGCTGGCCAAGGATCTGCCCAGCTACGCCTATGTGCGCGAAACCTACCTCGACCACGGCGGCCTGCCCGACGTGCCGTGGCTGGCCGAGCGTCCACGCCCCTTCAATGATGACTCCCCCCAGCGCCGTCTCGCCGGAGAACGGCACTCGTGAATGCCCGAATGGATACTACTGATGCCTGCGACCTGCGCTTCGGCCAGGTCGGAATTGCCTGCGTGCGCGTGCGCCGTGTCGACGCCGCCGCGCTGGCCGAAGAACTCGAGCGTCGCGTCCGCGCCGCGCCGCAACTGTTTTCCCGCGCCGCCGTGGTGCTGGACCTGAGCCACCTGCTCAACCTGCCTGACGACGGCACGGTCGACGCCCTGCTGGAAGCGATCCGCAGCGCCGGCATGCTGCCGGTGGGCCTGGCCTACGGCACCAGCGAGACCGAGGCGCTGTCGCGCCGCATGGGTCTGCCGCTGATCGCCAAGTTCCGCGCCGCCTATGAACCCGCGGACGGCGGCAGCATCGCACCGCCCGCAGCAGCGCCTACTCCGGCTGCCGAACCCGCCAAGCGTGCGGAGCCGGTCGTGCGCGAGCCGGTGCTTGCCGACAGCGCGCCCGGCAACCTGCTCGGCGCGCAGTATCACGACGGCACCGTACGCTCCGGCCAGCAGATCTACGCACGCGACCGCGACCTGGTGATCACCGGCGCCGTGGCCAATGGAGCCGAAGTGATCGCCGACGGCAGCATCCATATCTACGGTGGCCTGCGCGGTCGCGCCATGGCCGGTGCGCAGGGCGATACCAAGGCGCGTATTTACGTGTCCGACTTTCGCGCGGAGCTGGTGGCCATCGCTGGCCACTACCGCGTGTTTGAACAAATTCCAAAGGACCTTGAGGGCCAGTCTGTGCAATGCTGGCTCGAAGGTGAGAAATTGCTTATTGCCAAGCTCTGATTTTTCAGAGCTCTGAACGACCACTACTACAAGAACTATGCGGAGATGAGCCCTTGACTGCTGAGATCATCGTTGTCACCTCGGGCAAAGGTGGCGTGGGCAAAACCACCACCAGCGCTTCCCTCGCCACTGGCCTGGCCATGGCCGGCAAGAAAGTCGCCGTGATCGACTTCGACGTGGGCCTGCGCAACCTCGACCTGATCATGGGTTGCGAGCGCCGCGTGGTGTACGACTTCGTCAACGTCGTGCACGGCGAAGCTACGCTGAAGCAGGCGCTGATCAAGGACAAGCGCTATGAAACCCTGTACGTGCTGGCCGCCAGCCAGACCCGCGACAAGGACGCGCTGACCCAGGAAGGCGTGGAGAAGGTGCTCGACGGCCTGTCCGAAGAGGGCTTCGACTACGTGGTGTGCGACTCGCCCGCCGGTATCGAGAAGGGCGCGCATCTGGCGATGTATTTCGCCGACCACGCCGTGGTGGTGGTCAACCCGGAGGTCTCCTCCGTGCGCGACTCCGACCGCATCCTTGGCTTGCTCGCCAGCAAGACCCGTCGCGCCGAGCGCGGCGATGGCGCGATCAAGCAGCACTTGCTGCTGACCCGCTACAACCCGGCACGCGTCGCCGTGGGCGAGATGCTCAGCGTGAAGGACGTGGAAGACATCCTTGGCATCAATGTGGTCGGCGTGATTCCGGAATCGGAAAACGTGCTAGCCGCGTCCAACTCCGGCGTGCCGGTGATCCTCGACGAGAATTCCTTCGCCGGCCAGGCCTACAGCGACACCGTAGCCCGTATCCTCGGTGAAGAACGTGCCCTGCGCTTCCTTGATGTGCAGAAAAAGGGCTTCTTCCAGCGCGTATTCGGAGGTTGATCGCGATGGGTATTCTTGATTTCCTGAAGCGCAGGCCGGAACCCACCGCCACGGTCGCCAAGGAACGCCTGCGCATCATCGTGGCGCAGGAACGCTCCACCCGCGGTGCACCAGACTACCTGCCGCTGTTGCGCAACGAGTTGCTCGAAGTGATCAAGAAATACGTCCACGTCGACCTCGATGCCATCAGCATCAATCTCGAGCGCGACAGCGGTCACGAAGTGCTGGAGCTCTCGGTCGCGCTGCCGGAGGGCAACAAGCCCGGCTCGGCGGCGCCCGCCACCAGCTGACACCAACGGCGGGCCCCAGGCCCGCCGTCCGTTTCTTTACCGATGCAAGTAACGCATTCCGATATCCCGCACGTCACGCGGCTGGCCGATATCGACGAAAACGCTGCGCGCACCCTGCTCACCCGTTATGGCCTGAGCCTGCAGCGCGTGCCCGATGGCCAACCGATTCCTGGCAGTTTCTGGGGCGACGAAGAAGCCGGCATCATCGGCAGCACGGTGTACGCGCGCGGTGATACGCCAGTGCACTCCCTGCTGCACGAAGCCGGCCACCTGATCGTGCTGCCGCCGGAGCGCCGCGCGAAGGTGCACACCGACGCCACCGACTCCATCGACGAAGAAGACGCCACCTGCTATCTGCAGATCGTGCTGGCCGACGAACTGCCCGGCATCGGCCGAGAACGCCTGATGGCTGACATGGATGCCTGGGGCTATTCCTTCCGCCTCGGCTCCACCCGCGCATGGTTCGATGAGGACGCTGAGAACGCTCGGCACTGGCTCATCGCGCGACAATTGCTGGACGAACAAGGCCGACCGGTCTTCGCTTGAACTTACCAGCGCTTTCACCGGACTAGCGCGGCTCGGCCAACTCCGTCTCGAACGCTTCTTCCACCCCTGGCACCTCGCGTTCACGTGTCAGCGGGCGCAGCGTGGTGCGCTGATACCAACGCCATGCCAGCCAGCCGATCACCGTCAGCGTCGTCGCGCCCAGCGCCAGATAAAGCATGCGGCTCGACAGCAACGGCGACAGCACGCCGGCCACGACACTGCACAACATCAGGCTGCAGAAAGCCTGCACGGATGAAGCGCCGCCACGCTGATGCGGAAAGCGATCCAGCAACAGCAGCGTCAAGGTCGGGAACGCCAACTGCACGCCCACGCCGTGCAACACCAGCGGCAGCATCGACCAGGGCAACATCGGCTGCGGCAAGAGCAGCGCCAGCAGCAAATGCAATGCGCAGGCCGAGAGCAGCGAGGCGTAACCCAGGTTCACCGTGAAAGCCACGCTGCGCCGGCTGGCCAGGCGGCCCGACAGCCAGGCCCCCACCACCAACCCGATCACCACCGGCATGAACAGCCAGGGAAATCCCTGCGCGGACAAATGCAGCAACTCGCGGACGATGTGCGGCGCCGAGGAGATGTACAGGAACAGCCCCGCGAAATTCACGGAGACAGAAATCAGCAACGGCCAGAACGGCCGATCGCGGCCAAAGCTCACATAGCCCGCCATCAGACTGCGCGGCGCGAACACCGTGCGCTGCGCAGGTGGGTGGGTTTCATCGAGAAACAGGATCAGCGCACCGCCAAGCATCAGGGTGAAGCCCATCAGCACCCAGAAGATGCCGTGCCAGCCATCCAGAAACAGCAGCTGCGCACCCATCATTGGCGCGATCACCGGCGCGATGCTGAAGATCATCATCACGCGCGACATCATCTGCTGGGCCGCCGCGCCCTCCAGACTGTCGCGCACGATCGCGCGCCCTACCACCAGGCCGGCACCGGCGCAGGCACCCTGCAGGGCACGGCAAGCAAGCAGCATGGTGTAGGACGTGGACAAAGCCGCACCCGCCGACGCCAACGCATAGACCAGGATGCCGGTAACGATCACCGGCTTGCGGCCGATCGCATCCGAAATGGCACCGTGGAACAGGCTCATCACCGCATAGGTCAGCAGATATACGCTGATCATCTGCTGCAATTCGGCGCTGCCCAGGTGGAAGTCGCTGCCGATCAGCGGGAACGCGGGAAACACCGCGTCGATCGAGAACGGACCGATCATCGACAGGCCGGCGAGCAGCCAGGGCAAGCTGCGCCGCACGGGGCGGAAAGAGGACGTCATGGCGGGGCAACGGCGCAGCGCGGAGCCGCGAGTATAGAGCGCTTCCGTACCGGTTCTCTGTGCCAGTTGGCGTGCCCGCACCCGCTTCGGCTAGCATGCCCCGGCAGGGAGATGGCATGCCTCCCGTTTCCGGTACCGCCGGGAACAAACCACCTTCGGGTTGATGATGCCTGCACCGCCGGCTTCGCCGGGGCGCAGGCACGTGCCTGTTTCCCACGGGGCCCGGATCACCCCTGAAAGGAGACTTTGCTCGTGGGCTATACCGGATTCCTGGTCGTCGGCATCGGCGGCGCGCTCGGCTGCTGGCTGCGCTGGCTGCTCGGCGTGCTGCTCAACCCCCTGTTCCCAACCGTGCCCCTTGGCACACTCGCCGCCAACCTGCTCGGCGGCTTTCTGATGGGTGGGGTGCTGGGCGTGTTCGATCATTTCCAGACCCTGCCACCGGAATGGCGCCTGTTCGTCGCTACCGGCTTTCTTGGCGGCCTCACCACGTTCTCTACCTTCTCGGCCGAATCGACCACCTTGCTTCTGCGCCAGCAGTACCTGTGGTTCGCCGGCCATGTGACCTTGCATCTGGCCGGCTCCATCGCCATGACGGTAGCCGGCATCGCGATCACCCGCGTCCTGCTGCGCAGTTGAACAAGGAAACGCCATGACCCAGGACACCATCCAACAGGGCCGTTTGCTGAGCTTCTACTGCCACCTGCGCGCCCGGCACGACGGCATGCTGGTCTCCGAATGGCTGCTGGAACATGCCAGGAAGCACGGCATCAGCGGAGGCTCGGTCTTCCGCGCCATCGCCGGCTATGGCAGGCACGGGGTGCTGCATGAAGAGCAGTTCTTCGAGCTCGCCGACGACTTGCCGGTCAAGGTGGAATTCCTGCTCAGCGAGGCCCAGGCCGCGCAACTGGTGGACGCCGTGCGCGCTGCCGGCGTCGACGCGGTCTATGCATCCGCGCCGGCAAGCTTTGAGGTGCTCGGTAAACGCTAAATCGTTGCAAACCATAAGAGGTACGCATGAGTCGGGATTCACTGAAGCAACGCGCCACTGGCCTGCTTGAACTCGCCGGCATCCATATCGACGGCGACGCCCCCACCGATCTGCGCGTGCACGACGATCGCCTTTACGCCCGCGTTTTCGCCCACGGCTCGCTCGGCCTCGGCGAGGCCTACATGGATGGCTGGTGGGACGCTGACGACCTGCCCGGCCTGTTCACCCGCCTGCTGTCGTCGCATATCGACCAGGAACTGAAAACCCTGGATACCTTGCTGGTCCATCTCAAGGCCCGCTTCGTCAATCTGCAGCGCGGCGAGCACGCCTTCGAGATCGGCCGCGTGCATTACGACCTCGGCAATGATCTGTTCCAGGCCATGCTCGGCAAGCGGCTGGTCTATTCCTGCGGCTATTGGGCGGAAGCCAGCCACCTCGATGACGCGCAAGTCGCCAAGCTCGACCTGATCTGCCGTAAGTTGCGCCTGCAACCGGGGCAGCGCGTGCTGGACATCGGCTGCGGCTGGGGTGAAGCACTCAAATTTGCCGCCGAGCGCTATGGCATCGAAGGCGTGGGCGTCACCGTCTCGCAGGAACAGGCCGAGTTCGCGCGAGAGCTCTGTGCAGGCCTGCCCATCGATATCCGCCTGCAGGACTATCGCGAGCTGGACGAACCGTTCGATGCGATCTTCTCCATCGGCATGTTCGAACACGTCGGCGCACTCAACTATCGCCGCTATTTCGAAGTGGCGCGCCGCTGCCTCAAGGACGATGGCCTGTTCGTGTTGCACAGTATCGGCAGCAACAGCACACCCTCGCGGCCGGATCCGTGGATTGAGAAATACATCTTCCCCAACTCGATGATCCCTTCGGCGCAGCAGGTGGCCGAGGCACTGCAGGATCTGTTCGTAGTCGAGGACTGGCACAACTTCGGCGCGGATTACGACCGTACTCTGACCGCCTGGCGCGCCAACTTCGACGCAGGCTGGCCGGCTCTCTCGGAGAGCTACGACAACCGTTTCCAGCGCATGTGGCATTTCTATCTCGGTGTATCTGCCGCGGTGTTCCGCAGCCGTCGCGACCAGCTATGGCAAATCACGCTGAGTCCGCACGGCGTACCCGGCGGTTACCGCGTACCGCGCTGACCCTGGCTTGCCGCCGCGGGGCTTGCGCGGGATAGTGCGGCACGGACTTATTCAAGGGGATCGCGATGAAACGCCAGTTCGCCGTGCTGTTCGCCACCGTGGGTCTCTGCCTGGCGTTGTCCACTAATGCAGACAACGCCACTCGTGGTCCCAACCCAAGCTACTACGACAACCACGGCCGCGACGACGTGCTCAGCGGCGGCGTAAAGCTGATCGATATCGATACGCCCAAAGGCAAGTTCCGCGTCTGGACCAAGCGCGTCGGCAACAACCCCAAGCTCAAGCTGCTATTGCTGCATGGCGGTCCCGGCGCCACCCATGAGTACTTCGAAGCCTTCGACAGTTATCTACCCGCCGACGGTATCGAGTACTACTACTACGACCAGCTCGGCTCGGCCTACAGCGACCAGCCCAAGGACGAATCACTCTGGACCACCCCGCGCTTTGTGGAGGAGGTGGAGCAAGTGCGGCAGGCGCTGCATCTGGACAAGGACAACTTCTGCCTGCTGGGCCACTCCTGGGGCGGCATCCTCGCCATGGAGTACGCACTGAAATACCAGCAGCACCTCAAGTGCCTGGTGATCTCCAACATGGTCGACTCGATTCCGGCCTACAACAAGTACGCGCATAAAGTGCTGATGCCGGCGATGGACCCCAAGCTGCTCGCCGAAGTGCAGCAGCTGGAGGCCAGCGGACACACCAGCGACCCGCGCTACATGCAGATCCTCACACCCATGCACTACGAGAAACACGTGCTGCGCATGCCGCAGGCGCAGTGGCCCGATCCGGTGCAGCGTGCTTTCGGCCATATCAACGAGCAGGTCTATACCCTGATGCAGGGCCCGAGCGAACTCGGCGCCAGCGGCCGCCTGGAACACTGGGACCGCAGCAAGGACCTGCATCGCATCACCGTACCCACCCTGGTTATCGGCGCGCAGTACGACACCATGGACCCGGCCTATATGGCGGGCATGGCCAAAAAATTGCCGCAGGGCCGTTTCCTGCTCTGCCCCAAAGGCAGCCACATGGCGATGTACGATGACCAGCGCACGTACTTCGACGGCCTCACCCGCTTCCTGCTCGATGTTGAGGCAGGAAATGCCGCCGCCCACTGATCCCATCCCAGCACCACTCGCCCAGGGAGTTTTGCGTTGAAGCTGTTCCGCCGTATCTGCGCGCTGTTCGCGCTAAGCCTGCTGCTGGCCGCACCGGTCACCGCACGCCCCGGCCTGTGGGTCGCCAAGAACGAACACGCCACGGTTTATCTGTTCGGTACCGTCCACCTGCTGCCCAGCGATACCAACTGGTCGTCACCCGAACTGGACAAGGCCCTCGACGCCAGCGAGCGCCTCAGCGTCGAGCTGATCGACGACGACCCCGCCAACATGCAGACGCTGGTCTTCAAATACGGCCTGGACATAGCCCACCCGCTCTCCGACAAACTCACCCTGCGCGACCGCGGCCGCCTCGAGCGTGCCGCAACTGCCGCCAACCTTCCCGGCGGCGTCGCCACCCTGCAGCCCATGCGCCCCTGGCTGGCCGCCATCACCCTGGCCGTGACCCCGCTGGTACAGGCCGGCATGGACCCCAACCTCGGCGTCGACAAACTGCTGCGCACGCGCATGCAAAAAGCCGGCAAACCCGTCGACGGCCTCGAAACCGCCGAACAACAACTACGCATGCTCGCCGACATGCCCGAAACCATGCAGATCGATTTCCTGCGCCAGACCTTCAACGACATCGCCGAAGGCCCCGCCAAACTGCGCGACCTCATCGACGCCTGGCGCAACGGCGACACCGACACCATCGCCCACATCGAAGACGAAGACCTGCGCCAGGCCAGCCCGGAGCTCTATCAGCGCATGATCGTCAAGCGGAACAAGGCCTGGGCGAAAACCATCGCCGAACGCATGCAACAACCCGGCGTGAGTTTCGTTGCGGTGGGTGCCGGTCACCTGGCTGGACCAGATAGCGTGCAGAAGCAACTGGAACAGCTAGGCATTAGCGTGCAGCGGCAGTAGACCCCAAACGCAAAAGCTCTTTAGATTTCGCTGCAAAACGGCGCAGACCATTGCCCCCCACCGTTGACCTCCTCGCATCTGTGCAGCGATGAAGGCAGGACATCGCCCCCTATCCCCGACGTCTGACACTGGAAAGGCCGCAGCTATAGAGCACACCGCTTGCTCTCAGGCCATTTCTCTTTGGTTACTTTCTCTTTGGGCCAGCAAAGAGAAAGTGACTCGGACCGCGGCAGCGGTTCGAAAGCCCGCGGCAGGCGAACCAGGGCGCGTAGACGCGACAATCAAGCGACAGCGCCCTGGATTCCGGCCTACGCCGGAATGACGAAGTAGAAACGGTGAACCGAGCGCCGCCCCTCGCCCCCATCTTCCCCCGAAGGGAGAGAGCGCAGCGAAGCGATCCGCCGCAATAGCCCGCCACCAACACTAGCCAGCAAAAGCAAGCTGTCCCCAATCGCCCCGATCTGGCAACATCGACCAGCTAACGCGCCACCCGCGCGCACTTCCCCGACGTAACCGCATGAATCTGCAAGCCAATTACGAACAGATCCCGCTCAAGGAATACGCCGAGCGCGCCTACCTCGATTATTCGATGTATGTGGTCCTGGACCGCGCCCTGCCCTTCGTCGGCGACGGCCTCAAACCGGTACAGCGCCGCATCATCTACGCGATGAGCGAACTGAGCCTGGCCTCCACCGCCAAGCCCAAGAAATCCGCACGCACCATCGGCGATGTGATCGGTAAGTTCCATCCGCACGGCGACAGCTCGTGTTACGAGGCGATGGTGCTGATGGCGCAGCCGTTCTCGTACCGCTACCCGCTGGTCGACGGCCAGGGCAACTTCGGCTCGCCGGACGACCCGAAGAGCTTCGCCGCGATGCGCTACACCGAATCCAAGCTCAGCCCCATCGCCGAAGCGCTGCTGGGAGAGCTGGCCCACGGCACGGTGGATTGGGTACCGAACTTCGACGGCACGCTTGAAGAACCCAGCTGGCTGCCGGCGCGCGTGCCGCACGTACTGTTGAATGGCTCGATGGGTATCGCCGTCGGCATGGCTACCGACATTCCGCCGCACAATCTGCGCGAAGTGACCAGCGCCTGCATCCGCCTGCTCGACGATCCGGATGCCACCGTCGCTGATCTGTGCGAGCACATTCTCGGTCCGGACTACCCGACCGAGGCGGAGATCATCACCCCGCGCAACGAATTGCTCACGCTCTACAAGACGGGCGTCGGTTCGTTGCGCGCCCGCGCGGTGTATCAGCGGGAAGACGGCAATACCGTCATCACCGCGCTGCCGCATCAGGTCAGCCCATCCAAGATCCTCGAGCAGATCGCCGCGCAGATGCGCGCGAAGAAGCTGCCGATGATCGAAGACCTGCGCGACGAGTCCGATCACGAGAACCCGATCCGCCTGGTCATCGTGCCGCGCTCCAACCGCATCGATGCCGACGAGATGATGCAGCACCTGTTCGCCACCACCGATCTTGAGAAGAGCTTCCGCGTCAATCTCAACATGATCGGCCTGGATGGCCGTCCGCAGGTGAAGGACCTCAAGCGCATCCTTACCGAGTGGCTGAGCTTCCGCATCACCACGGTCACGCGCCGCCTGGAACACCGACTGGCCAAGGTCGAGCGCCGCCTGCACCTGTTGGAAGGTTTGCGCATCGCCTACCTCAACCTCGACGAGGTGATCCGCATCGTCCGTACCGAGGACGAGCCCAAGCCGGTGCTGATGGCGCGCTTCAAGCTGAGCGAAGAGCAGACCGACTACATCCTCGAAACCAAGCTGCGCCAGCTGGCCCGCCTCGAGGAAATGAAGATCAATGCCGAGCGCGATCAGTTGGAAGAAGAGCGCGCGCGCATCAATGTCCTGCTGAAATCGCCGGCCAAGCTGAAAGGCCTGATCAAGGAAGAACTGCGCGCCGACGCCGCCAAGTACGGCGACGACCGCCGCTCGCCGCTGGTGCAGCGCGATGCTGCGCAGGCGCTGGACGAAAGCGCTCTGGTCGCCAGCGAGCCGGTCACCGTCGTGCTCAGCCAGAAGGGCTGGATCCGCGCGGCCAAGGGCCACGACATCGATGCCGACGGCCTGAACTATCGCGAGGGCGACAGCCTGCTCGCCGCCGTGAAGGCGCGCACTACGCAGCAAGTCGCGGTGATCGACTCCACTGGCCGCAGTTATTCGACGCCGGCCCATACACTGCCTTCCGCGCGCGGCAACGGCGAGCCGCTCACCGGCCGCTTCAGCCCACCGGCGGGCGCCAGCTTCGATGCGGTGACTGCGGGCGACAATGACACGCGCCTGATTCTCGCCACGGATTTCGGTTACGGCTTCGTCACCCGTTTCGAAGCGCTCACCGGCCGCAACAAGGCTGGCAAGCAGATCATCAGCCTGACCGATGGTGCCAAGGTGCTGGCGCCGCAGATCAGTGCCGATCCGGCGCGCGACCGCATCGTGGTGGTCACCACCGAAGGTCACCTGCTGATGTTCTCGGTGGCCGAGTTGCCTGAGCTCGACAAGGGCAAGGGCAACAAGCTGATCGAGATTCCCAAGGCCAAGCTCAGCTCCGGCGACGAGCGCGTCGCAGGCGTGGCCGTGGTGACCGAAGGCAAGGGCGAGGTCACGCTTTACGCGGGGCAGCGCAAGCTCACGCTGCGCTGGTCCGACCTGGTGGAATTCGGTGGCAATCGCGCCACACGCGGTGGCGTGCTGCCACGCGGCCTGCGCCGCGTGGAGCGGATCGAAACCACCGGCTAAGCGAGCCTCGCCGCTGGCGATGGACGGCGTCCCGGCCCAGCCGGGACGCCGTTTTCGTTTGAGCCCTGCAAAAACACCCCGCCAAAACGCGCCAGGGGTTACCCTCTGCCCTCTCTCTCCCGAACGCGGCGAAAGCCGGGCGAGGTGCGCATGCATGGCGAATACAAAATGCCCGGCGGCAAGCTGGTGGTGATCGATCTGGAAATCCACGCCGGCCACTTGCAACAGGTGCAGCTCAGCGGCGATTTCTTCCTGGAACCGGACAGCGCGCTGCACACCATCAATGCCGCGCTCGAAGGCCAGCCCGCTACCGCCAACGAAGCAACGCTAGCCAACGCCATCCAGGCTTCGCTGACCGCCGACGTGCTGATGTACGGCATCTCTCCCGAGGCCATCGCCGTGGCGGTACGTCGCGCCCTGCACGACGGAGCGGATGCATGAGCCGCAGCGCATGGAGCGACCACACCTGGCAGCTCATCCATACCGCGCCGCAATCGCCCGCCTTGCACATGGCGCTGGACGAAGTGCTGACCGACGAAGTCGCCGCCGGCCACCGCATGCCGACGCTGCGCGTATGGGAATGGGCGGCACCTGCGGTAGTGATCGGCCGTTTCCAATCGCTGCGCAACGAAGTGGACAGCATGGCGGCGCGGCGCCATGGCATTGACGTGGTACGCCGCATCAGCGGTGGCGGCGCCATGTTCATCGAGCCGGGCAACACCATCACTTATTCGATCTATGCGCCGTTGAGCCTGGTCGAAGACCTGCCCTTCCAGGAGGCCTACGCCCTGATGGACGCCTGGGTCATCGAAGCCCTGGCTGATCTTGGCATTCGTGCATGGTACCAGCCGCTCAACGACATCACTTCGGAGGCGGGCAAGATCGCTGGCGCCGCACAGGCACGCCGTGGCAGCGCGGTCTTGCATCACGTCACCATGGCGTACGACATCGATGCGGCCAAGATGCTGGAAGTGTTGCGCATCGGTCGCGAAAAACTTTCCGACAAGGGCACAGCTAGTGCGGCCAAACGCGTCGATCCCCTGCGTAGCCAGACGGGACTGCCGCGCGAAGCGGTGATCGCGCGCATGATCGAAACCTTTCGCAGCCGGCACGGCTTGCACCTTGACCTGATCCGAGCAAATGAGATGGAACATGCCGAGGCTTTGGTAAAGCGCAAATTCGCCCATCACGCCTGGACCGCCGAAGTCCCCTAGGGGGAACTTAGCGCTGCCAGCCGACATCGAAGCTGATGTGCACGCCAGCCCCGGTCATTCGTTATCGGAGGCGTCCCCGGAGTCCGTATGAACACCAAGCCCCTTCTCGTCACGCTCGCCCTGGGCTTGCTGATGACCACCGCCCAGGCACAAAACACTGCGCCGTTGAACCTCAAGTTGCCGCCCGGCAGCGTGCCGGCATCGAGCAGCAGTGCCGCTGCCGCCAGCGACAGCAAGGGCGATGAAACACCGCAAGCCGGCGACACCCAGACCAAAACCAACTCCCCTAAAAACACGGCGGCCTCCAGCAACCCGCAGCCGCCTCGCCCCGCTCCGGGAGTCTATTACGGCGACACCAGCGGCCGCACCTCGGCCAGCGACGAGGCCGATGCACGGCCGCGCTGCGACGACGCGACCTATAACCAGCCCCAGGTCCATGGCAGCGTCGGCATGGGCGTGGTGACCGGCAATCATTGGGGTTCGGGCACCTACAACTCCGGCGCCGTGAACATCACCCAGCGCACCGGCAGCTGCGACCATCCCACCGGAGGTATCGGTCTTTCCATCGGCGTCAGTCGCTTCAACGGGCGGTGAGGGCGTTCCGGCGCTAGTCGCAAGCGCAAGCGCTAGCGCTCTATCTATCGAAAGTTCTTAGAAAGAGTGGCCCGGCAGACTGCCGCCCATGTTGATAAGCCACCCTGCCCTCCTGCGGCCTGCCGCCGCCCCGCTGAGTTTCCGCCCGTGATCCAGAATGTCGAATTCCGCTTCGAGGGCGGCCGCAGCGGTGTGCTGCTGATTCACGGTCTCACCGGCACGCCGGCCGAGATGCGCCTGGTCGGCAAGGGCCTGAACCGCGCTGGTTTCAGTGTGTATGGCATGCAGCTGGCTGGCCACTGCGGCGACGTCGATGACCTGCTCGCTACCGACTGGCTCGACTGGTACGCCAGCGTCGAAGCCGCCGCCGAGCAATACCGCAAGGAAGTCGACCACCTGTTTGTGGCCGGCCTGTCGATGGGTGCCGTGCTTGCGCTCAAGCTAGCCGCCGATCATCCGGACTGGGTGAAGGGCGTGGGCGTGTACGGCGCCACCTTCCGCTACGACGGCTGGGCAACCCCGTGGTACGGCAAGTTCTCGTTCCTGCTGCCACTGGCGAGCAAGCTGGGCATCGGCAAGAAGTGGATGGTGCACGAAGCCGAACCCTACGGCCTGCGCGACGAGCGCATTCGCGCGCAGATCAGTTCGCTGATGCTGGGTGGCGACAGCGCGGCCGCCGGCCTGCCGGGCAACCCTTGGCCGTCGCTGGCTGAGATGTACAAGATGGCGGCGGCGGTGCGGCGCGATCTGCCCAAGGTGACCGCACCCTGCCTGGTTGCGCATGCCACTGAAGATGACATTGCAAGCCTCGACAATGCACGCTTGGTCGAGCGCTCGGTGTCGGGCCCGGTGGAGATGCTGCTGCTCGAAGACAGCTATCACATGATCACCATCGATCGTGAGCGCCGCACGCTGATCGACCGCTCCGCCGAGTTCTTCGGCAAAGTCGCCGATACTTACGAACCCGTCGCGCGCGCCGCGGCCTGAGGAGTTTTCATGACTCCGCTGGCTGTCTTTTTGTGGCTGCTCAACGTCACGCTCGATACCGTCGGCCAGCTTGCCTTCAAAGCCGCCGCCGGTGACCCCGCCGCGGGTGACGGCCTGGCGCGCTGGCGCTATATGGCGTCGCGCCCGTGGTTGTGGGTCGGCCTGATTTCCTACGTCGCCGAGTTCCTGGTGTGGATCGCCTTCCTGTCGCTGGTCGACCTGTCGGAAGGCGTGCTACTCGGCTCGATCAATATCGTGGTGATCATGATCGCGGGGCGCATTCTGTTCCGCGAAAAACTCACCCCGCTGCGCGTCACCGGCATCCTGCTGGTCACGGCCGGCGTATGCATCGTGGGGGTGGCTAGTGGAGGCTGATCGTTCGAAGCCCGCGCGTATGGGGCCTGATCGTATGAAGCGTTTTTACTTCTTCGGCTTCCTGATCCTGGTGGCGTTCGACACCGTGGTGCAGCTGAGCTTCAAATACGCCGGCAACCATGCCTTTCCGCCAGAAGCGAACTGGGCGTGGATCGTGCGCGTGTTCGGCCATCCGTGGATCTATCTCGCGGTGATCGGCTACATCGGCAACTTCTTCACCTGGATGACGCTGCTCAAGCATGCGCCGATCGGCCCGGCTTTCGCGGTGACGCATCTGGAAGTGGTCAGCGTGATGCTCTTCTCGATCTGGCTGTTCAACGAGCCACTGACCTGGCCGCGTGTGCTCGGCGCACTGGTGATCGTCGCCGGTATCGTCTGCCTGGCGCTCGCCGAAAGCGGAGCGCATCCTGAGAACGACGCGCCCACCGAAGCGAAGGGCGCGCTGGGCGTCGCCGCGGGAGACTGAGCGCATGCGCCGCGAGCTGCCGCCTACTGCCGGTCTGCCGCTGCGCTTTCGCGATCTGCTGCCGGGCGGCGCGTCATTCGCCAAGCGTATGGCGTCGTGGCTCGGTGTGGAACAGGTGCAACTGGAATGCTCCGGCACCGCCGCGATGGTGGTGGCGCTGACCGCCATGCACCGGCTGCAGCCGGATCGCCACGAAGTGATCGTGCCCGCCTGGACCTGCCCGCTGGTGGCGTGGGCAATCCATCGCGCAGGCCTCAAGCCACGGCTTTGCGATCTCACGCCAAATCATTTCGACATGGACGCCACGCAGCTTGCCGCACTCTGTGGCAACGACACGCTGGCCATCGTGCCCACGCATCTTGCCGGCCGCGTGGCGGATGTGCAGCTTGCCGTCGATCTGGCCCATGGTTGCGGCGCTTATGTACTGGAAGACGCCGCCCAGGCATTGGGCGCGCAGCAGAGCGGCCATACCGTCGGCCTGCTCGGCGACGCCGGCTTCTTCAGCCTGGCGGTAGGCAAGGGGCTGACCCTTTATGAAGGCGGCGTACTAATCGCGCGTGATGCGGTGCTGCGCGACGCCTTTGTACGCAGCCGCGAGGAAGTCATTCGTCCCAGTTGGCGCATGGGCCTGCAGCGGGCGTTGGAGCTGATCGGTTACACCGCGGTCTATCGCCCATCACTGCTTGCACTCGCCTATGGAGACCCGCTGCGCAAAGCGCTGGCGGAAGGTGACCCGGTCGCGGCTGTCGGCGATGATTTCGGGCCGGATATTCCGCTGCATCCATTGGGCCGCTGGCGCCAGGCCGTTGGCGTTCGCGCGCTTGCTCGTTTGCCGGCCTTCATCGATACCACGCGGCAACAAGCCGTACGACGCATCGCGCGACTGCGCGAGTTACCGGGTATCACCGTGTTCGGAGATGCCGAAAACACGCAGGGCGTCTGGCCTTTCCTGCTACTCACCTTGCCAACCGAGGCCAAGCGTGATGCCGCATTGCAAACGTTGTGGACAGCCGGCTTAGGTGTCAGCCGCCTCTTCATTCACGCCCTGCCCGACTACGGCTATCTGCGCGATGTCGTGCCGGATACCGACCTGCCCCATGCGCGCGACTTTGCCGCGCGCTCGCTCACCATCACCAATAGCCCATGGTTGCGTGACGACGAATTTGATCGGATCACTCAGGCGTTGATGCGCGCGCTGACACACTGATGGCGCCCACATGGCGTCGACCGCCATGGAGCGCCATCGAAACTGCCGCGACTCAGAACGAATAGACCACCGAGGCGCCTACGCCCCAGTCCGGGCTTCCATCGCTGAAGCCTTTGCTGACATAAGCCTGGGCCTTCCACGCACTGGCGAACTTGTACGAGTAGTAACCCGTCAGCTCGCTGCGTGAAGCGCCGGCGCTGGAGGCCTTCTCGCGATAGTCGTAGTAGGCGCCGATGCTGCTCTGCTGATTCAGCTTGTAGCTCGCGCCCACATTGGCGCCGAACACATTGTTGAGCCGGATGTACTGCGAACTGCCGAGCCACGTGTAGCTCACGCCGCCAAACACCGTCCAGGCGCCAAAACCCTTGTACAGATCCACTGCCGCTGTGTAGTCGTTCTTGCCGGTGCCGAGCCCCTTGTCGGCATCGGCCGTGCCGAACTTCACTTTGCCGGTGAGATCAATACCGAAGTTGGCTGCCTTGTTGCTGTAAGCCTCGTAAGTGGCCGCGGCAATCACATCGCCCAGGCCCGAAGCCGAGCCATTGCTCGTGGTGGGTGTCGGAGTCGGAGTCGGCGCAACGGCAACCGCTTGCTTCTTGCCCTTGCCACGGCCCTTCGGGTTGCCGTTATTGACCGTACCGACGCCCGGAATCACATCGCTGGGACCGGTAACGTGGATATACGGCACCGTCAGCTTGAACGACCAGTCACCCGTGTCGTAGCCCAGCGTAAAAGGCACCTGGGTGATATCGGTGGTGGTCGACGTACCGTACTTGCCGGAGGTGTAGTCGACACCCGCGCCAACCTTGACAGTGGCGTCATCGGCATGGGCGTGCTGGGCCATCATGCCCAGCACGCCGAGGGCACAAAGCGTGCTCGCGTTCTTCAAATTCATTTGGAATTCCCTTGGGACAGCAACGCGGGAGGCCTCGCACGGGCCTCCCGTAGATTTATTTTTAGTGATGAATCAGCGCCCGCCGTGTTCCGGCTTGTCGGGACGCTCGGGTTTGTCAGGACGGTCAGCTTTGTCCGGGCGCTCGGGCTTGTCTGGACGATCGACCTTGGCGATCTTGTCAGGGCGATCCGCCTTCTCAGCCTTGTCTGCGGCGCGCTCGGCCTTATCGGCCGCCTTGTCAGCTTTTTCCGCTGCCTTGTCTGCAAGCTTCTCGGCCTTGTCCGCTTTCGCGTCTTTGTCGCCCTTGCCGCCGTGCGCGATGTCGTCGCGATCCGGCACCGGCCCCTTGGCCTTGGCCGCGCTCACGATCTCGCCGACCTTAAAGCCCATCGTGTGAGCGATCTGCCCCCAGCCTTCGCCTTTCGCGCGCAATGCCAATACGCCGGGCAACTGCACCACCCCTGTGGTCGTGGTGAGTGCGCCGCCGTTCAAGGCCGCTTCGAGCTGCGCGGCGGTCGGCTGCGTGATCCCGGCCCGGGTCAGTTCCGCCTGAGCAAGCGCCAGCGCGATATTCACGTTGCCGTAGCCGAGCTTGCCGGTATCGGGAGTAAACGTGGTCTGCACCGCCGGGCTGGTCGCCGTCGCCGGTGTCACCAGCGCGATCGGACTGCCGTTGCGCAAACCATCCACCAGCGCCTGCGCGTTGCTCGTCGAGCCCGCGAACGTAGTGTAGGACGCGGCCAGCTTGCCGCTCTCCTGTGTCGAAACCGTCGACGGTGTATCGGCAGCAACGGCCACCTGGCCGGTCACAGCGAGACCAATGGCCGCGCCCAGCACGGACAACGCGAGTAGATGTCTTTTCATGATTCGCCCTTGGAACTAGTGGATGGAATCCGCTCCCGACGAGGTGCCCCAAGGGTCATAGATGAACTCCGCATCCGCCGTCGGCAAAACATCCCCCAGGCCGACAGCCTCGGGGCGCATCCTTGCCGATGGAAAGGCGAACTGAAAAGACTGCGAAATAAAGCCATTCAGCGCAGAGAAGAACTCGAAGCCACCGATGCAGCAAAGTGCGGATCAGTATGCGCGGCATATCTCGTTTTGAAGCCGCAAAGCTTGCACGGGCCTGTCGAACAGCTGTCGTTCAACAAAAGATTTCGCTCAACGAAAAGCGGAGAAACCATCTACCCGTAACGCAGCATTCCGCAAATTCCCACGCTCGCCATCGTATGAACAGGCATGGAAATCGGCGACGCCTGGATCGCCAGTACGCGTCAGACGCTGCTTTCCGCGATCGCCGCCAGCAGCCGCGTATTCAACGCGCGCTGCTGCATCTGCCACGCATCCAGTTCGCTCTGCGGGATCGGCTCCTGGCCGTCCATACCGCTGAGCAGGCGCTTCCACCAGGTGCGATAGGTATAGGCGGAGACTTCGCCATTGATGTCGCTGGCGATAATGCGGCCACGCAGCGCCTCGATGATGGCCATCGCGTGATGCTCTTCGATGCGCCCCTGATCCCAGTTGGTACGCGCCGTGTCGATGCTGAAAGCGTCCTTGTCGATCGACAGATACGTGGCCTGCGGCGCACGACGCAACTGCTGAGTGAAGGCACAGGTCAGTGCATCGGGATCATCGAAACGATGGAACGCATGCGTCAGTCCCCATCGCGTGGCCCAGCCAACATCCACGTCCATGCACCAATAGCTCAGCTTGCCCGCGCGCAACGGTTGCAGGTAGTTCTCCCAGGCATGCTTGGCGCCGATATCACCTGAGGTAATGCCGACTACATGCACGTGGCTGACATAGGGCAGCATGGCCACCTTGCGCACCCACGATCCGCAATGAATACCCCACGGAAAACGCATGTTGTCCGGATGGTTGTCGAACACCACCAACTGGAACGGTCCGCGCGCGCGCTGCCGCTCCACCAGCGGCCAGGTCAGATGGTGATAGTCGCCCGAGCCCATCAGTACCGTGCCGTAGTCGGCAGGTGCCGTGGCATCGATATGGCGTCGCAGGCGTTCGAACGTGCGCAGAGTGCAGCCGAAGCGGATCGCCTCCTGCCAGTCGACCAGCGACAGGGTCGTGGCACCGGGGATTTCGCCCACGGAGCCATCGAAATCCAGAATCAGCGGATCACGTTTGCGCATCGCCCTGCTTCGCCCATTGACTGTCGCTTTCGAAGAAACGCCCCACCCGCCGTGCCAACGCGCGCAGCAACGGATTGCGCAAATAGATGGCATGCCGGGTCAGGGTAAAACTGGCGCCGAGGTAGGACTTGATCTCGGGATCGGTCCAACCGGCCACGTAATGCGTCAACCCCTGCTCGCGCGCCCATGCCAGATTATGGAACCAGCTGGTGAAATACAGGTTCTGCTCCCGCGCTTGCGGGTAGACGAAACCCACATACTTGTCGATCAACTTGCCGTCGACCACGAAACACAGATTCCAGCCAATCATCTCGCCCTGATGGCGATAGACGAACGCAACGCCTCCATGACTGGCATCGCGAAGCACTGCGGCAAAGAAATCGCGGCTGAGCTTGTCGAAATGGATTTCACTCTGCGCGTACACGTTTTCGTAAAGGCGGTAGTACGCATCCACCACCGCGTCGTCCGCGAAACGGGCATCACCGCAGGCCACAGTCTCCACATCCACGTCGTCGCGCTTGCGCAACTTGCGACGGATATCTTTGCGCCGCCCCGAAGATAACCGGGCGAGGTATTCGTCCTCGCTGGCGAAGTCGATCGGCACGTAGGCCAGCGCCTGCCCTTCCAGCAACACAAACCCCTCGTCCTGGCAGGCTGCGGCGAAACGCGCGGACCAGTCGCGGCTGGATGCATCGCATAGCGGCGAGTCCTGCGGAATGTCCTTCACGATCATCAGGCGCTGTCCGCGACCGAGACGGGCACGCAACTGCGCCGGCAAACCGCCGGCATCGGCCGAACGGGGAAACAGCGCGTACTCCGACACCGTGGTTCCCACAAACGCTGTACGCCAGCGCAGCAACCGCCCCCACCACCGATAACCCGGCGCCCGCACCACCCGCTGACGCACCTCCGCATCCGCCGTCGTCAGCAGATCGAACGACGCCACAAAGGCCGGCGTCCCCGCCGCCTCCAGCACCTGAAAACCGATCGGTGGATGCTCGACAAAACCGGCGACCAGCGCATCCGGTTCGAGCTGATTGAGATACCGCACAAAGGGATTCCGCGAAGCGTAAGCGCATAGCATACGACCCAACGGGTAAAAGCAGTGCCGGCGGACATTCCCTCCCTGCCTTTGATCTTCGGTCCTGGGTCCCTGTGCGGCAGTGCGGGATGGACGAAAAGGCTCGCAGGGAGAGGGACGCCGCCCGGCGCCGTCCCATAAGATTCACGAAAGGCAACCCATGCAGGATGCCCGCCGGACCCCATCCTGACGCCAGCATTTCTGGACAAGGCGGCGACACTTCGTCAGGCTTGAAATGATCGGCCCCGGGCCGGCACCCTCACCATTTGGCGCCATGGAATCCAGGACAACAATCATGAGCAACGTACAGCAGGAAACCTTCGAGATCATCGCCAAGCAGGCGAAGATCGAGATCGACACTATCAAGCCCGAGTCCACGCTCAAGGAGCTGGGTGTCGCCTCGCTGGACGCCATCGAGGTGATCTTCGATATCGAGGAGCACTTCGACATACAACTGCCCAATGAAGATGCCGATTTCGACAACGGCACCGTGGGCCAGCTGGTCGCCGCTGTCGAGCGCCAGATCGCCACAAAGAAGAGCACCGAATAAGCCACATGCGCCGTCTCGTCATTACCGGCATGGGCGCCATCTGCGCGCTCGGACACGATGCGCCTTCCACCTGGAAGGCCATGGCCGAGGGCCGCAGCGGTATTGGCCCCATCCACCACATTCTGCCCGGCCAGTTGCGCAACGGCGGCATCGCGGCCGAGGTCAACGACTTCGATCCGGCCAACTACTTTGACGAGTCGCGGCTCAACCAGCTCGACCCGGTCAGCCAGTACGCGCTGGTCGCGGCCCGCGAGGCTATCCGCCAGTCCGGCCTGACTTTCGAGGGCGAGCGTGCGGCGCGCACTGCCGTAGTGGTGGGCACAGGCGTAGGCGGCGAGACAACACGCGACGATCAGTACGAAAAGCTTTACGGCGAACATGCCGGGCGTTTCCATCCGCTCGGCATCATCCGCATGATGATGAATGCGCCGGCAAGCCAGATCAGCATGGTGCATGGCATCACCGGCCCGGCCTTCGCGCTGGCCAGTGCATGCTCCTCGTCCAACCACGCGTTTGCGCAGGCGGCGATGATGATCCGGGCTGGCCTGGTGGACGCTGCGGTGGTCGGTGGCACCGAGGCCTGCATCACACTCGGCACTCTGCGCGCCTGGGAAGCCATGCGCGTGCTGGCGCCGGATACCTGCCGTCCCTTCAGCAGCGGTCGCCGCGGCATCGTGCTGGGCGAAGGCGCAGGCATGTTCGTGCTGGAGACGCTGGAACAGGCGCAGGCACGCGGGGCCAACATTCTTGCCGAACTGACCGGCACCGGCATGAGTTCGGATGCGGGCGACATCGCCGCGCCGTCCGAGCTGGGTGCGGCCACGGCCATCGCCAATGCGCTACGCGATGCCGAGATGTCGCCGTCGGAGGTCGACTACGTCAACGCACACGGCACCGGCACCATCGCCAACGACAGCACCGAAACGCGGGCGATCCATCGCGTCTTCGGCGAGCATGCGCGGGCGCTGGCGATCTCTTCTACCAAGCCCATGCATGGCCATGCCCTGGGCGCCGCTGGCGCGCTGGAAATGATTGCCGTGATCGGCGCGCTGCGCGACGGCATTGTGCCGCCGACCCTTGGCTACCTCGGCCCGGATCCGGCCTGCGATCTGGATTACGTGCCCAACGAGGCCCGCCAGATGCCGGTGCATGCGGCGATCAGCAACTCCTTTGCTTTCGGCGGGCTTAACGCTGTGGTGGCGGTGCGCCGCATGCCCTGAAAACAGCAGTACGGCAGCTGTACGCAAGTTCGTGCGCACGGCTGCCGTTAATCCGTAGCGGCTTGATTGGCCGTAGCGTCTGCTCACCGTGCACCGGGCACGGCTACCACCGCAGAGGCTCCGTCATGTCGAAGAAAATGCTCTCCGCCGCACTGGCTCTCAGTGTATTCGCGTTGCCCATGTCCTTTGCCTTCGCCGCTCCACAGAGCCACGGTGGCGGACACGGCGCACCGGCCACGCACATGAATCGCGATGCCCACGGTGATGCGGTATCTGCAACCGCTGCTGCCGCGCGCGCTTCCGATAGCAAGGTAGGCTCCGAGGTCAGCTCGGTCGCCAACGACAAGAACAAGGGCAAGCACGAAGCCCACGGCCATAGCAAGAACAGTCACGGGCACTGACCGGCTCGTATGCGAGGCCAGGGACGGCCTCGGTTCTTCGTCACACCAGCAAAGGCAGCAACTGCTCCCTACTGAGTCGCGCTATGGGTAGCTCGCCGGGTTGCGCCGGATCGATCCAGCACAGCGATTCGATCTCCGCCCTTGCCTCGAATGGGCCATCGGCCTTCACTTCGTAGATCACTGCCTCGACTGTGCAGCCTGGCTCGTTCGCGGCTGGCGCACTGAAACGGCCGAGCATACGTGCACCGTCCCGCTGCATGGTGCAGCCCAGTTCTTCCTGCAGCTCACGGGTCAGCGTGTGCAGATCGTCGCGATCGCCCGCATCGCGTTTGCCACCGGGCTGCTGGAACACGGCAGCGCCGCGCTTGCGCACCAGCAAGACGCGGCCTTCGTCATCGCGAATCACCGCCGCGACAATCTCGATCCGTCGTGTCGCCAAACCGTCGCTCATAGTCGCGTGTACGACCAGGACTGCATGCGGCCGTCTTTGTAAGGCATCACGCCATGGAACGGACGCGGATCGCCATCGAACACCAGCGGCAGGAAATGGCGATCGCCTTCCCACATCGGCAACTCCATCAGGCGGTCCACCTCCACCCATTCCAGCGTGCCTTCATGGTTGCCGGCATGCGGCTCGCCGCTATAGCGGTCGATGATGAAGATGAAACCCAGCCAGTCCTCACCATGCTTGCCGAAACCCGGCCAGTTGAGCGTGCCGCGCAGTTGCATCGACTCACAGTGGATGCCCGCTTCTTCGTGGATCTCGCGGCGCATGCAGGCGGCGATATCCTCGCTCGGCTCCATCTTGCCGCCGAGGCCGTTGTACTTGCCGAGGTGCATATCGTCCTGGCGCGCATTGCGGTGAATCATCAGTACCTGGCGGCGATCGGGCGAGAGCACGTAGCCCAGCGTGGCGACAATGGGGGTATAAGGCATGGTCTGGTGCGCAACCAAAAACAGCAGTTTACGCATTGGGACTGAATGACGCAGCTCACCGGGCTTGCGCGTATTGCACTCACCCGGCGACCATCGGCATATGTCAGCCCCTGCCATCCACCGCCCGCTTAGCCGCGGACTGCTCCCGTGCTGGCTCATGATCCTGGCCCTGCTGGGTGGCCTCGCCGGCTGCTCGCGCCAGGCACAGGCGGTGGACAGTGACGACGTGGTGTTCGATAGCCAGACTTTCCGGGTGGTCAACGTGGACCTGGAACGCGAGACGCTCAGCCTGCACTGGAAGGATCCGGAGAGCAGCCAGCCCTATGGCGACATCGAAACCCTGCGCCAGTGGGGCATCGCGCACGACCGGCGCCTGTTGTTCGCCGCCAATGCGGGCATCTACGACCGCCAGTTCGCCCCGCTGGGCCTGTACGTGGAACACGGCAAGACGCTAGTGCCACTGAACCTGGTGCGCGGCAATCCGGCGGCGGGCAATTTCTCGATCCAGCCCAATGGCGTCTTCGTGATTTATCCGGATGGCACCGCGGCGGTGCGTACCAGCACCGACTACAAGGCGGATGCGAAGCCCGCGCAGTGGGCCACCCAATCCGGGCCGATGCTATTGATCAATGGCCAGATCAACGACCGCTTCGTCGACGACTCCGCCAGCCTGAAATGGCGTAGCGGCGTGTGCGCCAAGACACCGCACAGGGTGGTGTTCGCAGTAAGCGAAGCGCCGGTGAATTTCCATACCTTCGCCCGCCTGTTCCGCGATGAACTTGGCTGCCGCGACGCGCTGTACCTGGATGGCACCATCTCGCAGTTCTATGTGGATGGCGACGGCTATGCCGGCGCACCGACCTTCATGGTCAAGCCCTACGCAGGCATCTTCGCGGTCTTCACCAGCGACAAGCCGTAACGCCTTCCGCATCGCGGTCCGGCCGCGGGTACACTCGCTCCACTCCTTCCAGAGGCTGCCGGTTCGATGACGACCCCACGACGCTTCCGCTGGCTGCGCTTTCTGTGCCTGACCCTGTTGATCCTGGTGATCGGCGTACTCGCCACGGGCTGGTATCTGCTGGCTGGCAGCCGCGCGACGTTGGATGGCGCCTTGACCGCCCCTGGATTGCAAGACAGCGTAAGCATTGGCCGCGACGCGCTGGGCGTGGCGACAGTGCAAGGCAAGAATCGTGACGATGTGAGCTTCGCCCTGGGCTACGTGCATGCGCAGGAACGCTACTTCGCCATGGACCTGATGCGCCGCCTGCCCGCCGGTGAACTGGCTGAGTTGGTTGGCCCCGCCGCGATCGATACGGACCTCAACCATCGCCGCCATCGCCTGCGCGCCACCGCCGAAGCGGCGTATGCGCAACTCCCTCAAGACCAGAAGAACGTGCTGGACCGCTACACCGCCGGCGTCAATCAAGGGCTGGCCGATCTGCACGTAAAACCCTGGGAATACTTCCTGCTCGGCACGCAACCGCAGCCGTGGCGTCCGCAGGACAGCTTTCTGGTCATCGCGGCGATGTACCTGGACTTGAACGGCGATGGGCGCAATGAGCGTGAACTCAGCTTCGCGCAGATGCGTTCTGTGCTGCCCAAGCTGCTGGTCGATTTCCTGCTTTCGCCCGACCCCGACTGGGAGGCGCCGCTCAAAGGCGACCTTTCGCGCCCACCGGTGATTCCGGGCGAAGATGTTTTCAACCTGCGCGACCTGCCTACGGCATCGCAAGCGGATGCGCGTGCGCTGGCTACCGCGCTTGCGCCAGCGCTGGATCAGTCGCTTCCCGGCAGCAACAACTTCGCCGTCGCTGGCAACCTCACCGAGAGTGGTGCCGCCATCCTCGCCAACGACATGCATCTGAGCCTGCGCGTGCCCAATATCTGGTTCCGCGCGCGTCTGCGTTACGCCGATTCCACCGCGCCGAACGGGCAGCGCGACGCCGTTGGCGTCACCCTGCCCGGCACGCCCGCGCTGGTGGTGGGCTCCAACGGCCAGGTCGCATGGGGCTTCACCAACAGCTATGGCGACTGGCTGGATTGGGTGCGCGTACTGCGCGACCCCGATAATGCGGCGCGTTACAAGGTGCCCGAAGGCTGGGCCACCATCGAAACGCATGATGAAGTCATCCGCATCAAGGGCGAGCCATCGCGCACGCTCAAGGTCGAGAGCACGCGCTGGGGACCGATCCTGGCCAAGGACGCCGATGGCACCGCGCTGGCGCTGGCTTGGATCGCCGACCTGCCGCGTGCCTACAACCTGGACATGATGCAACTCGAACACGCCACCAGCGTCGCGGCCGCACTGGATCTCGCGCCGCGCATGGGCATGCCGCCACAGAACCTGCTGGCTGCCGACAGCGCCGGCAATATCGGCTGGACCGTGACTGGCAACAGTATTCCGCTACGTGCCGGTTTCGATCCACTACTGCCCTCCGACTGGTCACAGCACGGCACCGGCTGGCAAGGCTGGGCGGCACCCGCGCAGTATCCACGGATCGAACATCCCACCGATGGACGTCTATGGACGGCCAACAACCGCACCGTCGATGGCGACGACCTGACCTTGCTTGGCGAAGGCGGGCATGACCTCGGCGCCCGCGCCCAACAGATCCGTGACGATTTGCGTGCCCGCAACAGCTTTGCACCCGGCAACCTGCTCGACATCCAGCTCGATCATCGCGCTGTGTTGCTGACGCGCTGGCAGCGCCTGCTGCAAGACACTCTCGCAGGCACACATGATCCTGCCCTGGAACAACTACGTCAGCTCACCGCATCGTGGCGAGGACGCGCCGCGATCGACAGCGTGGACTACCGCCTCGTGCGCGCCTTCCGCACCAAAGTGCACGAAGCGGTCTTGGCACCCTTCGTGGCGCAGGTAAAGCAGCAGCACCCCGACTTCACCTGGCCTCATCCAGGCAACCCGGAAGCGGCGGTATGGGCGATGGTGCGGGACCACCCCATGCACTTGCTGGACGCCCGCTACGCCGACTGGAACGCCCTGTTGATCGATGCTGCGCATCAAGTGGTAGATGAACTTGGCCAGCAACCCGGCGGCCTCGCCGCGCGCAACTGGGGCGAAGTGAATCGTACGGCCATCCGGCATCCCTTGTCGCGCTCGCTCCCCGGCTTCGTTGGCCGCCTGCTCGACATGCCGGACGAACCACTTGCCGGCGACGACAACATGCCACGCGTTGCGAAGCCCGGCTTCGGCGCCTCCGAGCGGATCGATGCGATGCCAGGCCATGAAGCGCAAAGCATCCTGCATATGCCCGGCGGCCAGAGCGACAACCCGCTGTCCCCTTACTACGGTGCAGGCAACGAGGATTGGGTCAACGGACGTCCGACGCCATTGTTGCCTGGCCCTGATCAACACAGTTTGACGCTGACACCGGACAAGACGCATTGAATTTGTCTCGATTCCGCATGCCACTCAGATTCATCCATGCGGAATCATTGTAGCCAGTGATATTCGAAGCACAAATAATCTATTTGGACGTCCAAAAGGGCTATCCAAAATTTTCACAGGATGATGGGATAGGAGATGCAGCATCCCGGACAGGCCATCGGGCTGCGCAAATAACACGGCCTAACCTTCTCAGGAGCATTGACATGGAAATCAACAAGACGCGGTCCCGCACGCTATCAACGGCGACCAAGCACCTCGCTAGCGCATGCACACTCGCTGCCATGCTGAGCGTAGGCCAGGCATACGCGCAGCAATCCACGTCGCTGGACAGCGCGGTTTCCACGGCCACCAACTGGGCCGCGCAAGCCGACAACGGCCAGGCCGACGCCATGTGGCAGGCCAGCAATCCGGCCATGCAGAAGAGCGTCAGCAAGGCGGACTGGAGCAAGTACGTCGACGGCCTGAAGAAGCAGTTCGGCGCCACGCAAAGCCGCACCTGGTTGCAAATCGGCCGCATAGAGAACCCCAACGGCCTGCCGCCTGGTGAGTACGTGAATGTGGCCTTTGCTGCCAAGCACGCCGCGGCCCCCACCCTGGAAACCGTCTCACTGGCGAAGACCGCCAGTGGCTGGTCGCCGGTGGGTTATGTGGTCCGCCCGATCCCCGCAACCCAACCGCCAGCAGCCGCTCCCGCTGGCACCAAGCCCGCCAAGTAAGGTGGGTTCGCGGCAACGGCGTACCGGTGGTGCGCCGTTGCCGCAGTGTTTACCCCAGCAAGCGCTCGCAGATGGCCTGATAGAAGCTGGGAAGCTTCTCCAGGTCGCTCACCGAAACGCACTCATCGACTTTGTGGATGGTTGCGTTGACTGGTCCCAGTTCCACCACTTCAGCACCCAGCGGCGCGATAAAGCGTCCATCCGACGTGCCACCGCCAGTGCTCTGCTCCGGCTCGATACCGCATAGCTCGCGGCACACATCGACTACCGCGCCGCGCAACACGCCATTAGCTGGACTGAGAAACGGCTCGCCGGAGAGATTCCAGTCAATCCGATAATCCAGGCCATGTTTGCCAAGCACCGCCTCGGCACGTGCTCGCAGATCTTCGGCGCGGCTGGCGGTGCTGTAGCGGAAATTGATCAGCGCAGTGAGCGTGCCCGGAATGACGTTACTTGCACCGGTGCCAGCATTGAGATTGGACACCTGAAATGACGTCGGCGGGAAATCCGCATTGCCTTCGTCCCAGCGTTCCGCCGCAAGCTCGGCCAAAGCAGGGGCAAAGGCGTGGATGGGATTCTTCGCCTTCTCCGGATACGCCACGTGACCTTGCACGCCATGCACTGTCAGCGTGCCGGAAAGCGAACCGCGACGCCCCACACGAATCAGGTCCCCTAGCGTCGCTTTCGATGAAGGCTCGCCGACCACGCACCAGTCGATGTGCTCTCCGGTACTACGAAAATGCTCGGCGACCCGGCGCACTCCATCGAGATTGGTCGGCCCTTCTTCGTCGCTGGTCATCAGAAATCCTACGCGGCCGCGATGATCCGGATGCGCCGTGACGAACTGCTCCAGCGCCACCGTCATAGCAGCGACGGAACCTTTCATGTCGGCGGCGCCGCGGCCATAGAGATGACCGTCGCGCACGACCGGCTCGAAGGGGTCGCTTTGCCACTGACTGACAGGTCCAGTGGGCACCACGTCGGTATGACCGAGAAACACCAGCAGGGGGCCGCCTTCGCCATGAGTGGCCCACAGGTTATCGACCTCGCCGTAGCGCAGGTGCTCAATGGTGAAACCCACGCGAGCAAGCCGCTCAGCCAACAGTGCCTGACAACCGGCGTCGTCAGGCGTGACCGATGGGCGGCGGATCAGTTCGGCGGTGAGATCGAACACGGCAGACATGGCAATCCTTGAAAATGAGACGTAGGCCGCCGCATAGGCTAGGCCCTGTTCCCGGACACTGTCGACGCCATGAGTGCGGCGAGCGATTGGCTCACTCCGACTCGGCTTCGCGTTGCCCAAGATAGATCAGCGCACCAAGCAACAATGCCACGAACCGGAACGACGTCTCGATGCCGTTCCACTGCGAAGACATCCACATGCCGAACCATTCGCCGCCAATCGCCATGAAGCCGACCAGCCACAGCGACAGGCCTGTGCTCAGCCCCATCACCGCCAGCCCTTTCGATCGCTGAAACAGGGCCGCAGGGGTGTGGCGCCGACGCCACATGCGCCACACCCCGGCCCAGCAAAGCGCCGCCGTGGCCACCTGTACGGCGATGATCAGCACATAAGCGCCATGCTGCAGTAATGGCGAAGTGATCGCGCGATAGTGAATGCCGGAATCCGGGAAAATCGTATCCATCGCCAGCACGTGCCGAACGAAGGCGAAGTTGGTGCCGTAGTCGGTGATGTTGCCGAGAGCCACCAGACTGATCAGCAGAGCAAGCGCCGCGACCACCACGATTTTCGACAAGCGCAGCGGCACGTCAGCGTGCGAACAGTTTCTTGAAGCCGTTGTCGCTGAAGCCCACGCTGACCGAACCATCGGCCTGCACCACCACGGGGCGGCGGACCAATGCCGGATATTCCTTCAGCAGCAGCGTCCACTCGGGATCGCTTTCGGGGCTCTTGCGCTGTGGCAGCAGATTGCGCCATGTGGTGCCGGCTTTATTAACCAGCTTCTCCCATCCACCGAGTTGCTGCGCCCAGTCTTTCAGCGTGGCGGCAGGGACCGGGTTGGCGCGATAGTCGACAAAGGTGTGCCCGACCTCAAAGCGGTTGAGCCAGTTGCGCGCCTTCTTGCAGGTATCGCAGTTCGGCAGACCGTAAAGCGTGAGACTCATTCCGCGCTCCGCAGCAATTCGTTGATACCGGTCTTGCTGCGCGTCTTCTCGTCCACCTGCTTGACGATGATCGCGGCGTAGAGGCTGTGCGAGCCATCCTTCGAGGACAGGCTGCCAGCCACCACCACACTGCCCGCCGGCACACGACCGTAGCTGACTTCACCTGTGGCGCGGTTGTAGATGCGAGTTGACTGGCCAAGGAATACGCCCATGCCGATCACACTGCCCTTCTCCACCACTACACCTTCCACTACTTCGGAGCGCGCGCCGATGAAGCAGTTGTCCTCGATGATGGTCGGATTGGCCTGCAGCGGCTCCAGCACACCACCGATACCGACACCACCGGAAAGATGCACGCCCGCACCGATCTGTGCGCAGGAACCGACGGTGGCCCAGGTGTCGACCATGGTGCCGGCGCCAACGTAGGCGCCGATGTTGACGTAGCTCGGCATCAACACAGCGTCTTTCGCAATGTGCGCACCGCGTCGTACCAGCGCACCGGGCACAACGCGCGCGCCCAGACCCAGCAACTCGGCATCGTTACCATGCGCAAAGCGCAGCGGCACCTTGTCGAAGGCCAGTGCCGAGCCGCCATCGACCACGCGATTGCCATTGATGCGGAAGTACAGCAACACAGCTTTCTTGATCCACTGATTCACCACCCAGCCGCCGTTGCCATCCGGCTCTGCCACGCGGCGCTCGCCGGATTCGAGCAGCTCAAGCACCTGCTCCACGGCGGAGCGCAGATGGGTGTCGATTTCCGACTGGGTGAGGTCGTTGCGGCGCTCGAAGGCGTCGTTGATCAGGGATTCGATGCTTTGCATGGTGGGTTCGGATATCTGACGAATAACCTGACCATGCTAACGGGATTGGAAGCCAGGGACGAGGGGCGGATAGCGGAAACGACGACCTATCCGACGATACGAGCCCGCAGGCGTGCGTCTTCGCCGCCGCCCCTCACCCCGCGCGTTTGGCCGTCCCCAGCCGTCCGAGCAACGCGTGCAGCAAGCGGTCCTGCTGCGTCAGGCCCAAGGGCGCATTGCGCCGGTCGCTGATCAGGAAAAAGTCCTCCACGCGCTCACCGAACGTGGCGATGCGCGCGTCGTGCACGCGCACCTCGGCCTCCACCATGGCCTGGGTCACCGCCGCGAGCAGGCCCGGACGATCACTGCAGATCAACGAAAGGCGCGTGCGATCACCGGCAGCGCTGAAAGCGATCTTGGGCACCGCCTGAAAATGCTTCAGATGGCGCGACATGTTGCGCCGGGACGGCTGGTGCGTATGCCCCGGTTGCGACAATGCGCGATGCAGCCGCTGCTTCAGTTCTTCCGCGCGGTCGGCGCTGGCGGGTTGCTGGCTGTCAGTCTCCAGCAGCAGGAACGTATCCAGTGCCATGCCGTTGCGACTATTGAGAATGCGCGCCTCCATGACCGAGAAATGCAGGCGATCGAGCATGGCCGTCACTGCGGCGAACAGGCCGTCGCGATCCGGCGTGTAGACAAATAGCTCGGTGGTACCGCGCACCGACAGCGGATGCACTTCGATCAACGGCGTAGCGCCGTGCGAACGCAAAATGGCCGCGGTCTGCCAAGCAATCTGCTCCGGGCGGTGACGCAGGAAGCTTTGCTCGGGGAAATCCATCCATACGCGCAGACTGGCCGTTTCGGGAAAACCTTCGGTCAGCAGCAGCGCGAGTGCCGCATCGCGGCATTCCTTGACGCGAGCCGCGGCGTCACGCGGCAGATCATCGTCACTGGCGAGTGCATAGCGGGTAGCCGTATAGAGGTCCGCCAGCAGACGATCCTTCCAGGCATTCCATAGCTTGGGGCTGGTGCCGATGATGTCGGCGATGGTCAGCAGGTAGAGCAGGTCCAGTCGCTGGCGATCGCCAATCGCCTCACCGAAACGCTGCACCACCTCCGGGTCGGTGATGTCCTGGCGCTGCGCGGTCACGCTCATCAGCAAATGCCAGCGCACCAGCCACGCGACAAGTTCAATGTCTTCGGCGGGTAGGCCGAGCTTGGCGCAGAAGGCGCGTGCGTCTTCCTCGCCGAGGACGGAATGGTCGCCGCCGCGGCCCTTGGCGATATCGTGAAACAGGGCCGCGAGCAGCAGCAGTTCCGGCTTTTCCAACGTGGGCCAGATGCCGCACGCGATTGGAAATTCACTGCGTGCCGCCGGATCAGCGAAGCGCGCCACGTTGCGCAAGACGCGCAGGGTGTGTTCGTCCACGGTGTAGACGTGAAACAGGTCGTACTGCATGCGCCCGAACACTTTGCCGAAGGCCGGCAGGATCGCCGCCAGCAGGCCGTGCCGGTTCATTCGCCACAACGCTTCCTCCGCCGGCGCGCCCATGCGCAGCAGCTTCAGAAAGGCGGCCATCACCTCGGGATGATCGGCCAGCGAGACGCCGAAGTACGCCGTAGCCTGATGGATGCGCCGCATCGTTTCGGCAGTAAATCCGACGATGCCCGACTCACCCAGGCGCAAGGTGAATACCTCCACCAATGCGGCCGGCCGGCGAACGAACAGATCGGGATCGCGCACGGCGATGCGCGATCCATAGCGCAGAAAGTCATCGCCCACCGGTTGCGGCTCAGCCGGCGGCTCCAGCATTTCCTCGAAGCGTTCGGCGATCTGCACGCCGAGACGCTCGACCTGACTGGCCGCGCGGTAATAGCCCTGCATGAATTGTTCGACGCCGAGGTTCTTCTCATGCTCATCCTCGAAGCCTAGTCGCGCAGCCAGGGCGCGCTGGTAGTCGAACAGAAGGCGCTCTTCGGCGCGCCCCGCTTCCAGATGCAGCGCGAATCGATAGCGACGCAGGGTGGCTTCCGCCTCCTCCAGCGTGGAGCGTTCGGCGGGATCGAGCAGGCCTTCGTCGACCATGTCGTCGAAGTCCTCCGCATGCGCCAGGCGACGCCCCAGCCAACGCAACGCATCGAGCGTGCGCAGGCCGCCAGGGCCGTCCTTCAGATTCGGCTCCAGGTTGTAGGCCGTGTCGTTGTAGCGCGCATGGCGTGCGTCGCGCTCGGCGAGGCGCACCGCGAGATAAGCAGCCGGCGGCCACAGCACTGGATCGTCAACGATGGACTTGAGGCTCTCCTCAAGCGCCGGGTCGCCAGCCAGCCGCTGCGCGTCGAGCAGACTGGTGAAGACGCTGGCATCGTGTCCGGCCAGCGCACGGCACTGCGCCGGATCGCGCACGGCGTGTCCCACTTTCAGGCCGATATCCCACAAGGTGGCGAAGCATTGTTCCAGCGCGCGCAGACGAGCGGGCTCAGCCTGCTCGACCAGCGCCAGCAGATCCACATCCGAATAGGGAAACAGCAGGCCGCGACCGAAACCACCCACGGCAAACAGCGCCGCGCCGTTCACCTCGCCCAGGCAGGCCGTCCATACGTGCACCACGATGCGTGCGACCGAATCGCCGCGACGCCGCGCCAATGCGCTGGCATCGGCACCATCACGGAAAGCGGTGGCCAACGCGCGGTCCACATCGCCCAGCAACTGCCGCAGCGCGCGGCGCGCCTCTGTCGACACGCCCGAGCGCGGCACCGCCGCAGGCAGGCGTGGCAAGGGCGGAAGCACGATGGCGAGGGGCATGTCGAGTCAGTCAGTGCGCGGGGAAGACATAACGCAAGTCTGCCACGCGCCTTCGCCCGACGCGCCTACTCCCTTGGCTCAGGCATCCGGCCAGGGCGTGAGGATCTCAAAGCCATCGTCCGTCACCGCGATGGTGTGCTCCCATTGCGCGGACAGCGAATGATCTTTGGTCACGACAGTCCAGCCGTCTGGCAACTGACGCGTCTGCGGCTTGCCGGCATTGACCATGGGCTCGACGGTGAACGTCATACCCTTCTTCAACTCCAGACCGGTATTGGGCTTGCCGTAGTGCAGGATCTGCGGCTCGTCGTGGTAGACCTTGCCGATGCCGTGACCGCAGTACTCGCGCACCACCGAGAAGCCGGCGGCCTCGGCGTGCTTCTGGATGGCGTGGCCGATATCGCCCAGGGTCGCACCCGGGCGCACGGCCTGGATGCCCAGCATCATGGCTTCGTGGGTGGTTTCCACCAGGCGCCTGGCCAGCACAGAGGGGGTGCCGACGAAGTACATGCGACTGGTGTCGCCGTGCCAGCCGTCCTTGATGACAGTGACGTCCAGATTGACGATGTCGCCTTCCTTCAGCACCTTGCCCGGGCTGGGAATGCCGTGGCAGATCACGTGGTTGACCGAGGTGCACAGGGTCTTGGGAAAGCCGTTGTAGCCGACGTTGGCCGGCGTGGCCTTCTGCACGTTCACAATGTGCTCGTAGGCGAGGCGATCCAGGTCTTCAGTGGTGACGCCGGGCTTCACATGCTCCTTGAGCATGGCCAGCACTTCGGCGGCCAGCTTGCCGGCCACGCGCATGCCTTCGATGTCTGCAGGGGATTTCAGGGTAACGGCCATAGTTCCACTCAAATGGCGCCGCAAGCCCTGCGGTTCAACAATCCGCCGGCTGCTTGCCGCTCAGCCGGGGTGCCGGCTATAATTTCGGAGTTTTGCTGACCACATGTAACTGTTTTCACAGTCCCCTGTGGCCCTCGCAAAGCGAAAAGTGATTGTAACCGCGCTGCGGCATGATCACCCAAGTCCCTGATTGGCAAGCCAATGGGACAAACCAACGCCACACACGCATCGGCACCGCCTTCGGGGTGCCGCGGTCATTTCCACCACGCCCCCAAGGGGCACGGAAAGCCCGCGGTCGAAGCCGGGGATGCGTGGAGGTCCCAACCCCCGGGCCACCAGGCCCATAAAATTTGGAGTAACACCATGGCTCAAGTCACCATGCGCCAGATGCTCGAAGCTGGCGTGCATTTCGGTCACCAGACCCGCTACTGGAACCCGAAGATGGCTCCGTACATCTTTGGCGCCCGCGGCAAGATCCACATCATCAATCTGGAAAAGACCCTCCCCCTCTTCACCGACGCGATGAACTTCCTGTCGGGCCTGGCCCAGAAGCGCGGCACCGTGCTGTTCGTCGGCACCAAGCGCTCCGCCCGTGAGGCCCTGGCCGAGGAAGCCGCACGCGCCGGCATGCCGTTCGTCACTGCCCGCTGGCTCGGCGGCATGCTGACCAACTTCCGCACCGTCAAGCAGTCCGTGGCCCGCCTCAAGGAGCTGGAAGCCGCCGAGACCGATGGCAGCTTCGACAAGCTGGTCAAGCACGAGGTGCTGGCCCGCCGCCGTGAGCGCGAGAAGCTCGAGAACTCGCTGGGTGGCATCAAGGACATGAACCGCCTGCCCGACGCGCTGTTCATCATCGACATCGGCCACGAAGACATCGCCGTTCAGGAAGCCAAGAAGCTCGGCATCCCGGTGATCGCGGTGGTCGACACCAACTACAACCCGGAGCTGGTGGATTACGCCATCCCGGGCAACGACGACGCCATCCGCGCGATCCAGCTGTACGCCCGCGCCGCCGCCGACTCGATCCTCGAAGGCAAAGCTGCCGCTCCGGCCGCCGCCCAGGGTGATGCCAACGAATTCGTCGAACTCGACGAGGAAGGCAACCCGGTCGCCAAGGATGATCGCAAGGCCGCCGCGCCGCGCCGCGACAACCGTGGCCCGGCCAAGAAGGGCGCCGGCGCTCCGCGCCGTGACGGTGCTCGTGGTGGCCGCGGCCGCCAGGGCGACGAGGCGGACGGCGAGTAAGCCATCCCTGCCCCGGCCAGCAATGGCCGGGGCGTTTCAAAGCTTTTGAGGAACTCAGATGACTGCTATTACCGCAAAACTGGTTAGCGAGCTGCGCGAGCGCTCGGGCGCCGGCATGATGGACTGCAAGAAGGCGCTCACCGAGACCAACGGCGACATCGAAGCCGCCATCGAGCATCTGCGCAAGACCGGCCTCGCCAAGGCCGACAAGAAAGCCGACCGCGTCGCCGCCGAAGGCCGTGTGTCCACGGCCCAGGCCGGTGGCAAGGCCGTGCTGGTCGAGGTCAACAGCGAAACCGACTTCGTGGCCAAGGCGCCGAACTTCATCGAGTTCACCAACGCCGTTGCCGAAGCCGCACTGAAGGCCGGTGCCGGCGACATCGACGCCGTGAAGGCCGCCGCTTTCCCGGGTGCCGACAACGTTGAAGCGGCCGCCAAGACCCAGACCGCGACCATCGGCGAGAAGATCGATGTGCGCCGCGTGGCCCGCGTCGAGAACGACGGCCCGCTGGCCACCTACTCGCACGGCGGCAAGATCGGCGTGATCGTGGCGCTCAAGGGCGGCTCGGAAGAGCTGGCCAAGGGCATCGCCATGCACGTCGCCGCGATGAACCCGCCTTACGTCAAGGCGGAAGACGTCCCGGCCGACTTCGTCGCGAAGGAAAAGGACATCGCGCTCGCCGCCATGTCGGACAAGGAAAAGAACAAGCCTGCCGACATCCTCGACAAAATCATCTCCGGCAAGATCAACAAGATCGTCTCGGAAGTGACGCTGGTCGGCCAGCCGTATGTGCTGGACACCAACATCACCGTCGCCGACGCGCTGAAGAAGGAAGGCGCCGACGTTGTCGCCGTGGTCCGCCTGGCCGTGGGCGAAGGCATCGAAAAGGTGCAGGAAGACTATCTGGCCGAAGTGCAGAAGGCGATGCAGGTTTAAGCGTCGCTCTGCTGTTGCCATCGAGAAAAGCCGCGGACAACCGCGGCTTTTCTTTTGCGCGGTTTTTTAGCCGCATGCTTTCATGCGAAACGCAAAAGCCTGGTTTGGACTGATATACGGCCCAGCCAACGACACCGTGCATGAATACAGCGCGTCTCGCCACACACCAAGCAAGCGACCGAGCTTACGCATGCTTCGAGCTGTCGCTACAATACGCGCGTTTTGCCACACACAATCCGGAGATCTCATGAGCGACCAGCTTAAGTACCGCCGCATCCTGCTCAAACTCTCCGGTGAAGCACTGATGGGCGAAGCCGACTACGGCATCGACCCCAAAGTCATCGGCCGCCTGGCCGACGAAATCATTGAGATCCAGAAGGCCGGCATACAGATCGGCCTGGTCATCGGCGGCGGCAATATCTTCCGTGGCGCCGGCCTCGCCGCCGCGGGCATGGACCGCGTCACCGGCGACCATATGGGCATGCTCGCCACTGTGATGAATGCACTGGCCATGCAGGACGCCATCGAGCGCCGTGGCGGCTATGCCCGGGTGATGAGCGCCATCCAGATCCACGACGTCGCCGAGGACTACATCCGCCGCCGCGCCATCCGCCATATCGAGAAGGGCCGGATCGTGCTGTTCGCGGCAGGCACCGGCAATCCGTTCTTCACCACCGACTCGGCCGCCGCGCTGCGTGCCGTTGAGATCGGCGCGGACCTGTTGATGAAAGCCACCAAGGTCGACGGTGTGTATACCGCCGACCCGGCCCGCCATAGCGACGCCACGCGCTACGACCACCTCACCTACGACCAGGTGATCGAGCGCAAGCTGGCCGTGATGGATACCGCCGCCATCGCCCTCTGCCGGGACCATGGCATGCCACTGCGCATCTACGACATGACGGTGCCTGGCAACCTGATGCGCATCATGCGTGGCGAGCCGATCGGCACCCTGGTGTCGGACCAGTAAACCGCTTTCCGGAGTTCGCTGGCACCGTCCGCCATGGGCCGGTGCCGCGGGCTTACCGCCGGCCCTCGCCTGCTATACTTGTGGGCTAGCACGCTCAAGGGTGATTTCCCATGCTCAACGACATCAAGACCGATGCCCAGACCCGCATGGGAAAGAGCATCGACTCCCTCAAGCACAGCCTGACCCGCCTGCGTACCGGTCGCGCCAGCACGGCGTTGGTGGACGGCATCAAGGTGCCCGCCTACGGGTCGGACATGCCGCTCAATCAGGTCGCCTCGGTGTCCCTGGGTGACTCTCGCTCGATCATCATCACGCCGTTCGACAAGAGCCTGGTCGGTCCTGTCGAGAAAGCTCTGCTGGCATCGGATATCGGCATCACCCCGACCACCGCGGGCACCGTGATCCGCCTGAACATGCCGCCGCTTACCGAAGAGCGCCGCAAGGAACTCGCCAAGCACGTGGCGCACGAGGGTGAGGACGCCAAGGTCGCCATCCGCAATGTGCGCCGCGATGCCATGCAGAAGGTCAAGGATCTGCTCAAGGACAAGCAGATCACCGAAGACGATGAGCGGCGCACCGAAGACGAGATCCAGAAGCTGACGGACCGGTTCGTCAAGGACGTCGACGCAGTCGTCAAGACCAAGGAAGAGGAGCTGATGGCGCTCTGAGCGCCATCACGCTTAGCCACATGACCGCTGCCGAGGCTGCGCGGATTCCGCGCCACATCGCCATCGTGATGGATGGCAACGGCCGCTGGGCCAAGGCACGCCATCGTCCCCGCAGTTTCGGCCACAACGCCGGCCGCAAGGCCCTGCGCGAAGTGGTGGAAGGCTGCTTGCGCCAAAAGGTGGAGGCGCTGACCGTGTTCGCCTTCTCCAGCGAAAACTGGCAGCGTCCGCAAGACGAGGTCGGCGCGTTGATGGAGCTGTTTATCCGCGCGCTGGATAAAGAGGTCGACGAGCTGCATGGCCACGGTGTGCGCATTCGCTTCGTCGGCGACCTCAGTGCTTTCGAGGGCTCGCTGCGCCAGCGCATGAATCAGGCCATGGCGCATACCGCCGGCAATGACAAGCTGCATCTGAACGTGGCGGTCAATTACGGCGGCCGCTGGGACATCGTGCAGGCAACGCGCAAGGCAGCGGAATCGGTAGCGCGCGGCGAATTTCGCGCCGACGAAATCGACGAAAAGCTGCTCGGCCACTGGATGAGTCTGGCCGAGCTGCCGCCGCTGGATCTGTTCATCCGCACCGGCGGCGAGTTACGCATCAGCAATTTCCTGCTGTGGCAGGCGGCTTATGCCGAGCTGTACTTCACCGACACCCTGTGGCCGGACTTCGACCAAAGCTGCCTGCAGCAGGCGATCGAGGAATACGCCCGCCGCGAGCGCCGCTTCGGACGCACCGGCGACCAGGTCGCTCACGCCAAGGCGTAACCAAGGACCCGCATGCTGCTCCAGCGCACCCTCACCGCACTGCTGCTCGCGCCGCTTGTGATCCTGCTGATCCTGTGGTCGCCGACCACCGTGTTCGCATTGATCGTGACCATCGCTTTTCTTGCCGCCCTGTGGGAATGGACGCGCTTGTCCGGCATCAAGGATTCCTCGGTGCGCCTTGCATTGCTCGCCGTCGCGGCAGTGATATTCGCCCTGCTGTGGTGGACCCGCGATAGCGTGCTGTGGCCACTCTTGCTGGGCGTGGGCGTGGCATGGTGGATCGCGGTTTGCCAATGGCTGCGCCATTTCGCCTTTGGTGCCGCACCAACGCGTGAGAATCGCCTGTTCAAGCTGGGCGCCGGTGCCCTGGTCATCGTGCCGGCCTGGGTTGCCGCGCTGACCCTGCATCAGGGCACACCCTATGGGCATTGGTGGACCTTTCTGGCGCTGGGCATTGTGTGGGCGGCCGACATCGGCGCTTATTTCAGCGGCCGCATGTTCGGCAAGCGCAAACTCGCGCCCACGATCAGTCCTGGCAAGACCTGGGCGGGCGTTTACGGCGCCTTCGTCGGCGGGGCCCTGGTGGCTGGCGTGGGCGGCTCGCTGCTCGACGTTCACGGCAGCCAGCTGGCAGGTCTGATCCTGCTTTCCGCCGTCACTGTGATCGCCTCGATCATTGGCGACCTGCTGGAAAGCCTGATGAAGCGCCACGCTGCTGTGAAGGATTCAGGCAATCTGTTCCCCGGCCACGGCGGGCTGCTGGACCGGCTCGATAGCGTGTTCGCCGCCCTGCCCGTGTTCGCCGCAGGCAAGCTGCTGCTCGGCCTATGAGCTCGATCCGCCATATCGCCGTGCTCGGTGCCACCGGCTCGATCGGCGGCAACACGCTCGATGTTATTGCAAGGCACCCCGAGCGCTTCCGCGCCAGCGTGCTGACCGCGCATCGCCAGGTCGACCCACTCGTGGCTCTGTGTGCGCAACATCGCCCCGCCCTGGCCGTGATCGGCGATTCGGCGCTGGAGGGCGAGCTGGCCCGCAAGCTGGCCGCCGCCGGCGTTCATTGCGACATAGCCGCCGGACATGACGCGATCACCGCGGCCGTCTCCGGAAATCGGTGCGACACCGTGGTCGCCGCCATCGTCGGCGCCGCCGGCCTGGATTCCACCCTCGCCGCCGCGCGCAGCGGCAAGCGCCTGTTGCTGGCCAACAAGGAATCCATCGTCATGGCCGGCCCGCTGCTGCTGGCTGCGCTACAGGAAGGCGGCGGCGAGCTGATCCCGGTGGATTCGGAGCACAACGCGATCTTCCAATGCCTTCCTGGCGGCCGGCCGAACCTTGGCCAGAGCGGCGTGCGCCGGCTGATCCTCACGGCCTCCGGCGGCCCCTTCCGCGGTCGTACGCGCGCGGAACTGTCGGCCATCACGCCGGATCAGGCCTGCAAGCACCCGAACTGGGTGATGGGCCGCAAGATTTCGGTGGATTCGGCCACCCTGATGAATAAGGGTCTCGAGGTCATCGAGGCCCACCACCTGTTCAACGCCTCCGCCGACATGATCGACGTGCTGGTGCACCCGCAGAGCCTCGTGCATTCGCTGGTCGAGTACATCGACGGCTCGGTACTCGCCCAGCTAGGCAATCCTGACATGCGTACGGCCATCGCCCATGCGCTGGCATGGCCGGAGCGTGTCGATGCTGGCGTCGCGCCGCTGGACCTGGCCGCACACGCGGCACTGCATTTCGAGGCGCCGGATCTGCCCACCTTCCGCTGCTTGGCACTGGCCTTCCAGGCACTGCGCGCGGGCGGCGACGCTCCGGCGATCCTGAATGCGGCAAACGAAGTCGCGGTAGAAGCTTTTTTGACCGGTGCGCTGCCCTTCCTGTCGATCGCCGACGTTGTCGAGAGCGTACTTACGGAACTGCCGCCGCAAGCCGTGGTCGATGTCCAGTCCCTGACTGAACGCGACCGGACAGCCCGCGAGGCCGCCCGGCGCATCCTACGCAACGCATGCTGATAAGCTCTTGCAGATGAATCCTTTCTTCGGCTCCGTGTTCTGGTTACTTGTCACGCTTGGCGTGCTGGTGACCTTTCACGAATTTGGCCACTACTGGGTCGCCCGCCGCTGTGGCGTGAAGGTGCTGCGCTTCTCCGTGGGCTTCGGCAAGGCGATCTGGAAGCGCGTGGGCCGTGACGGTACCGAGTATCAGATCGCCGCGATTCCGCTCGGCGGGTACGTGAAAATGCTGGATGCCCGCGAGGGCGACGTCGATCCGGCCGATCGCGGCCAGGAATTCACCGGCAAGCCGGTATGGCAGCGCATCGCCATCGTCGCGGCGGGTCCCGGCTTCAATTTCATCTTCACCATCGCCGCGTTCTGGCTGATGTTTGTGGTGGGCCGTCCAGACATGGCCCCGATCGTCGCAGCGGCACCGCAGAGCATGGCGGCGGAAGCCGGCATCCACACGGGTGACCGCATCCTCAGCATCGACGGTAAGCCGATGACCACGTGGAGCGACTCGATGGACGCCGTGGTCAACGCCACGCTCGGCCGCGAGCCGCTGGCCATACATGTCCGCGGCACCGACGGCGCCGAGCGCAATGTGGTGCTACCGCTCAACCAACTCCCCGCTGGTCAGGACGTGGGCCAGTACCTGGATAAGCTGGGCCTGAAACTCGCCCCCCTTCCCGCTGTTGCTGCGACGGTCCTGCCCGGCAAACCGGCGGCAGCTGCCGGCATGAAGAGCGGCGACCGCATTCTCAGCGTCAACGGACAGAGCGTCACCGATTACCCCGACTTCCAGCGGCTGATCCCCCAGGAAGCAGCCAAGTCCCCGACGCTGAACATGATGGTCAACCGCGATGGCAAGACCTTGCCGCTGACGGTTACCGCGCGGGTGGAATCCCTGGAAGGCCAGCCCACCAACTGGGTCATTGGCGTGTCCTCCTACGAGCGCGAAGCCGCCGTCCTTCGGTACGGGCCGCTGAAGGCGATCGCCGCCTCGCTGCAGGCCACCTGGAACGGCGCCACGCAGACGTTCAACCTGATCGGCAAGATGCTTAGCGGGCAGGCCTCGACCAAGAACCTGTCCGGTGTGATCGGCATTGCCCAGGTCGCCAACGCGTCGGCGAACATGGGTCTGGGCTGGTTCCTCAATTTCCTGGCCATGGTCTCGCTCAGCCTGGCTGTGTTGAACCTGCTGCCGATTCCCGTCTTGGACGGGGGTCACCTGCTGTATTACCTTATCGAGTTGGTCAAAGGCAGCCCGTTGAGTGAGCGCGCAATGATGGCCGGGCAGTACATCGGCCTAGCATTGCTGTTCACCCTGATGGGCCTGGCGTTCTACAACGACATCCATCGCGCCCTGCCCTTGTGACGTGTGTGCCCAACGCCAGCGTCGGGGGACGGTGGGCCCGCTGTGGTGCGGTGGCGACACCGGCTGTCGCCCAGGTCGCGGTGCAACGCGTTGAAATGTCTTCGGCCACATCCCTGGTGGATGCGGTTACTTCTTTGAGGCAGGGAATTTCCCGGCTTCACTCATTGCTCGGGGTGGCCACAGCGGCTGCCCTGTCGGAATAAAACAACGGAATCGACGATGAAGCGTATCGCCGCATTGATCCTGCTCGCCTCACTCTCCGCAAGAGCGCTCGCGTTCGAGCCCTTCATCGTTTCCGATATCCGTATTGACGGCCTCAGCCGCATCTCGGCGGGCACGGTACTCAACTATCTGCCGGTGAACAAAGGCGACCGCCTCACCAACGATGCGGCCCAGCGCGCCATCCGCGCGCTGTACCAGACCAAGTTCTTCAGTGACGTCGAGATCGACCGCGAAGGCGACATCATGGTGATCAAGGTGGTGGAGCGCCCCTCCATCGCCAAGCTCACCCTGCGCGGCAACAAGGACATCAAGGAAGACGACCTGCGCAAGGGCCTGAAGGAGATCGGCCTGTCCGAAGGCGAAACCTTCGACCGCCTCTCGCTCGACCGCGTGCAGCAGGAACTGATCCGTCAGTACTACAACCGCGGCAAGTACAACGTGTCGGTCGATCCGCACGTGACCAACCTTGACCGCAACCGCGTGGCGATCGACATCGAGATCCGCGAAGGCAAGGTCGCCAAGATCAAAGAGATCAACATCGTCGGCAACAAGGCGTTCACCGACAAGGAAATCCGCAAGGATTTCGAATCCGACACTTCTAACTGGATGTCCTGGTACTCCAAGGACGACCAGTACTCGCGCGAAAAGCTGTCCGGCGATCTGGAGAAGCTGCAGTCCTACTACATGGACCGCGGCTACGCCGACTTCGGCGTGGACTCCACCCAGGTCACCATCGCCCCCGACAAGCGCGCGATGTACATCGCCGCCAGCGTGAAGGAAGGCGAGATCTATACGGTTTCCGACATCCACCTGCTCGGCGAGCTGGTGCTGCCGGAAGATACGCTGCGCCAGCTGGTGTTCCAGAAAAAGGATCAGACCTTCAACCGCAAGGCGATCGAAGCCAGCTCGGATGCCATCAAGGGCATTCTGGCCAGCATCGGCTACGCCTTCGCCAAGGTCACGCCAGTGCCTAAGCTGGATAAGGACAAGCGTACCGTCGACCTCACCTTCTTCATCGAGCCGGGCAAGCGCGTATACGTGCGCCGCGTAGTGTTCCAGGGCAATACCCGCACCGAAGACGACGTGATGCGCCGCCAGATGCGTCAGCTGGAAGGCAGCTGGTTCTCGCAGCCGGCGATCGACCGCTCGAAGATCCGTATGCAGCAGCTGGGTTACTTCAAGAAGGTCGACATCGACAAGAAGCTGGTGCCGGGCACCGAGGATCAGGTCGACCTGACGGTGAAGGTGGAAGAGCAGTCCGCCGGCAGCCTGATGTTCGGTGTGGGCTACTCGCAGTACTCGGGCATCATCCTGTCCGCCTCGGTGTCGCAGAACAACTTCCTCGGTACCGGTGACAGCTTCTCGGTCGCCGCGCAGCGCAGTGACTACACCACCAGCATCAGCGCCAACTACTTCAACCCCTACCTCACCGACAACGGCGTGGGTATCGGTTACAACGTCGGCTACACCAAGAGCAACTACGGCGACACCAACTACAACTTCGTCAACTACGAAAGCAGCACGAAGTCGTTCTCGACCTTCCTCAGCCTGCCGATCACCGACTTCGACAATGTGCGCGTCGGCATGGGCCTGAGCAGCAACAAGATCAACCTGACCTATCAGACCCAGGATCTGAGCACCGGCCAGATCGTCACGCAGCCGCTGTCGCCGCAGGTGCTGATCGACTACCAGAACGCGATCGGCCATAAGACGATCCATTCCTGGACCGGCACCCTGGGCTGGACCCACGACACCCGCAACGGTTACTGGGCTCCCACCCGCGGCGGCATGATCTCGCTGACGTCGGACATCGCGCTGCCCGGCTCCACCGTGCAGTACTACAAGCTGTTCGGTGAGGCCAACCATTACTGGCCGATCGGCGCCGGCTTCGTGCTGTATCTGGATGGCCAGGTCGGCTATGGCAAGACCTACGGCCAGAAGTACGACTTCGACGGCGGCACCACCTACACCAAGGGCCAGAGCGTCGACTTCCCGTTCTGGGAGAACTACTACGCGGGCGGCGTGCGCGACGTGCGCGGCTTCCAGGACAACACGCTGGGTCCGCGCCTGTGCGTGGGCACCGACTCGAACGGCAGGCCGATCCAGCCGGACAGCAAGGGCCAGTGCAACAACAGCGTGTACACCTACGCCCAGCCGGTCGGCGGCGCGTTCAAGGTGCTGGGTACGGCCCAGGTGTTCCTGCCGCTGCCGTTCCTCAAGGACGTCAATACCGCACGCGTGTCCTGGTTCGTCGACGTGGGTAATGTCTACAAGGACTATTCGAGCTTCAAGGCCAGCGATCTGCGCGCGTCTACCGGTCTATCCCTGCAGTGGCAGGCGCCGATCGGTCCGCTGATCATCAACTTCGCGGTGCCGATCCGTTCCAAGGAAGAAGATCGCCACTACGAAGAGCGCATCCAGTTCACCTTCGGCAGCCAGTTCTAAACCTCGCCGAGGCGTCACCCCAGAAAGCGCGGCCCGTCCGCGCTTTCTTTTGCCCGTCGACGCGACACAGACGTAGCGGGGGCCCCCGCCCTACAATGTCCCGTAACGTCCCGGAGCCCGCATGAGCACGATTCAATACACCGTGGCCGAACTGGCCGACCGATTCGGCCTCACCTTCAAGGGCGATGGCGCGCGCGTCATCGACGGCGTCGGCACACTGGCCGGTGCCGGTCCGAGTCAACTGAGCTTCCTTTCCAACAGCAAGTACGGCGCACAACTGGCCGATTGCCGGGCCGGCGTTGTGGTGCTGCGCCAGGAAAACATCGACGACTGCCCCACTGCCGCACTGGTCGCAGCCGATCCGTACGTAGCCTACGCAAAGATCGCTGCGCTGTTCGAACGCCTGCCGGCGGCACCCGTCGGCATCCACGCCAGTGCCGTCGTTGCGGCCAGCGCGCAGGTGTCGCCCACGGCAAGCATCGGTCCTTGCTGCGTGGTGGAAGAAGATGCCGTCATCGAAGATGGCGCCGTACTTGGTCCACACTGCATCGTCGGTACCGGTTGCGTTGTCGGCGCACAGTCGCGACTGGTGGCACGCGTCACGCTAGTGACCCGCGTGACGCTGGGCAAGCGCGTGCTGGTGCACCCTGGTGCGGTGATCGGCTCCGACGGCTTCGGCCTCGCTTTCGACCGCGACCACTGGATCAAGCTGCCGCAACTCGGCGGCGTGCGCATCGGCGACGATTGCGAGATCGGCGCCAACACCACCATCGATCGCGGCGCACTGGACGACACGGTGCTGGAAGAAGACGTGCGGCTGGATAACCAGATCCAGATCGCCCACAACGTCTACGTGGGCGCGCATACCGCCATGGCCGGCTGCGCCGCCGTGGCCGGCAGTGCGAAAATCGGCCGTTATTGCATGATCGGCGGCAACGCCGGCGTGCTGGGTCATCTCGAACTGGCTGACCGGGTTACCATTACGGCCAAGAGCCTGGTCACGCACTCGATACGCGAACCCGGCGAATATTCCTCGGGGGTACCGTTGCAGGACAACCGCCAGTGGCGGCGCAATGCGGCCCGTTTCAAGCACCTGGATGAATACGTGCGCCGGCTCTCGGCGCTGGAGAAGGACAGTAACAATGAGTGAGCAGACCGTGCCCTTCCACCTGCCAGTGAACGTGGAGCAGATCCAGCATCTGCTGCCGCATCGTTATCCCTTCCTGCTGGTGGACCGCGTGATCGAGCTCGATCCGGACAAGCGCGTGGTCGCACTGAAGAACGTGACCATCAATGAACCGTTCTTCCAAGGTCACTTCCCCGGCCACCCGGTGATGCCGGGCGTGCTGATCGTCGAAGCCATGGCGCAGACCGCCGGCCTGCTCACCCAGATCAGCAGCCGCCTCAAGGGCAACACCGGCAGCCCGCTGTTCTACCTGGCCAAGGTGGACAACGCCCGCTTCAGCGCTATCGTGTCGCCGGGCGATCAGCTGCGCATGGAAGTCACCCTCAAGCGCCTGCTGCGCAGCATGGGCCTGTTCGAAGCCCGTGCCACCGTGGACGGCAAGGAGGTAGCCTCCTGCGAACTGATGTGCGCGGCGAGGTCCGAAAAATGATCCATGCCACCGCGCAGATCGACCCTACCGCGAAAATTGGCGCCAACGTCAGCATCGGCGCCTATAGCGTGATCGGCGCCGAGGTGGAGATCGGCGAAGGCTCGGTGATCGGTCCTCATGTGGTGATCGAAGGCCCCACCCGCATCGGCCGCGACAACCGCATCTGCCAGTTCGCCTCGCTTGGCGGCGCGCCGCAGGACAAGAAGTTCGCCGGCGAGCACACCGAACTGGTGATCGGCGACCGCAACCTGATCCGCGAATTCGTCACCATCAACCGCGGCACCGGCGACGGCGGCGGCATCACCCGCATCGGCAACGACAACTGGCTGCTCGCCTATGTGCACGTGGCGCACGATTGCCAGATCGGCAACAACACCGTGTTCTCCAACTACTCGGCGCTGGCCGGGCATGTGGAGATCGGCGACTTCGTGATCATGTCCGGCTTCTCCGGCGTGCATCAGTTCTGCAAAGTCGGTGCGCACGCCTTTATCGGCATGGGCTGCCTGGTCGGTTCCGACGTGCCGCCGTTCGTGATGATGGCGAATGAGCAGCGCGGTCGCCCGCGTGGCATCAACAGCGAAGGCTTGAAGCGCCGCGGTTTCGAAGCGCCGCGCATCGCCGCCATCAAGCGCGCCTACCGCACGCTGTACATGGCTGGCCTGACCCTGTCCGACGCGCGCGAGCAGCTCGTCACGCAGGCGCAGGACAGCGAGGATGTGCGCGCCATGCTGGATTTCCTCGATCACAGCGAACGGGCGCTGGCGCGCTGATATGCGCGCAGCGCATATCAGCGAATCGAATATGCGCTTTTGCCTGGGTGGTTGAGCCATGCCCCAAGATGCAAACAGCACGCCATTGATTGTCATCCTTGCCGGCGAGGACTCCGGCGATCAGTTGGGCGCCGATCTGATCGCTGCCCTGCGCCAGCGCTATCCGCTGGGGCACTTCGTCGGCATCGGCGGTGCACGCATGCAGGCACAGGGTTTCGAGTCCTGGTACGACATCCGCGAGCTTTCGCTGTTCGGCTTCGCCGAAGTGGTCAGTCACCTGCCGCGTCTGCTGCGTTTGCGCAAGGAACTGGTTGCACGCCTCATTGCCGCCAAACCGGCGGTCGTGGTGGGCATCGATGCGCCCGACTTCAATCTTGGCGTAGAGCAACGCGTGCGCGCCGCAGGCATCCGTACCGTGCACTATGTCAGCCCATCGGTATGGGCATGGCGCGAGAAGCGCGCGGAGAAGATCGGCCGCAGCGCCGACCGCGTGCTCTGCCTGTTCCCGATGGAGCCGGAGATCTATGCACGACATGGCGTGGACGCACGCTTCGTCGGCCATCCGCTGGCCGACCGTTTCGCGCTGGTCTCCGACCGCATCGGAGCCCGCGACTTTCTGCAGCTGCCGCAGAACGCTCCCGTGCTGGCGGTGCTGCCGGGCAGCCGCCCCTCCGAAGTAAGTCGCCTGGGTCGCATCTTCCTCGACGCCGCACGTCAGGTCGCCGCTCACCTGCCAGGGCTGCGCATCGTGGTCCCGGCCGCCAACGCGCAAGTACATGCCAGCCTCAAGGCCATGTTCGGCGATGCGCCGCAAAACGACGACACGCCGATCTTGCTGCAAGGCCACGCGCACGAAGCGATGCTGGCGGCCGACGTTGTGCTGCTCGCCTCGGGCACCGCTACGCTTGAAGCCATGCTGGCCAAGCGTCCCATGGTGGTGGGCTATCGCGTATCGCCCATGAGCTACCGCATAGCCCACGCGCTGAAGATGCTCAAGACCGATGTATACGCCCTGCCCAATATCCTGGCGCGCGCCTGCGGTCTGGGCGAGAACGCGATGCTGGTGCCGGAATTGATGCAGGACGATTGCACGCCAGACAAACTCGCTGCGGCCACCCTGGCGCTATTCCACGACAGCCAGCGCCGTGGCGACATCGTTGCCGCCTTCGAACAGCTGCATCACGCCCTGCGTGGCGAACTGGAAGGTCAGGCCGGAGACCATGCCGCCGATGCGATCGTCGAACTGATCGAACGCCCCCGTGGCTGATCGCCATATCGCTGGCGTCGATGAGGCCGGTCGCGGCCCGCTCGCGGGTCCGGTGGTGGTCGCCGCAGTGATTCTGGATCCGGCCCGCCCTATCAGCGGACTCAACGATTCCAAGAAGCTCAGCGAAGCGAAGCGCGAGGCGCTGTATCCGCAGATCATCGAACAGGCGCTGGCCCATTGCGTGATCGCGATGAGCGTCGAGGAAATCGACCGGCTGAATATCTTTCAGGCCACCATGGCCGGCATGAGCCGTGCGGTCGCCGGCCTTTCGCCGGGCGCGCACGAAGCACTGATCGATGGCAACAAGCTGCCGAAAGACCTGCCCTGCCTTGGCCGCGCGATCGTCGGTGGCGATGCGCTGGAACCGGCCATCAGCGCAGCTTCCATCCTGGCCAAGGTCACTCGCGATCGCATGATGATCGCGATGGAGAACGTGCATCCCGGCTATGGTTTCGCCGTGCACAAGGGGTATCCCACGCCCGCACATCTCGATGCCCTGAAGCGTCTCGGCCCCTGCGCCGAACATCGGCGAAGCTTTGCGCCCGTCAAGCTGCTGCTGGATCAGGGCGTGCTTTTCTGACGCTTCACCGCACACCCCGAAAAGACGTCCAGCCATCTATTCGCACGCCGCCGCGCGTTCTCGCCGCAAGCATTAACAGCGCCAAAAACGCCGCATTCTTGTCGTGCCCTTTGACACGCGCCATTCCCCGCGCAGCGGCATAAAATACGTCCATCGAGGCAAACATGACCTTCGGCAGGGTTCGCCTTCAGAGAGGAACTTAAGCCTGTAATTCAGCATCTATCCATGCGAATGCACGCGGTGCTTCAACCCTTCCGGCATCGCCTGCATCCTACCGATAGAGCAACACGAAGTAGCGCTGACTGCATCGTCGACCGCAACACTCAACGCCCTGACATCGCGGCGCAGTCACAACTTCGAATGAAGCAAGGATGCATGGTGCCATCCCGCATGCCTTCCGCGCAGCGGAACCCGTGCGGCAAACCCAGCGGCGCATCCAGGCGAGCCGCAGGAGTCCCAGCCATGATGCTTCCCAACACCTCCACCAGCACGCTGCCCGATGGCACGCCGACGCTGTCCGATACCGTCAGGCCCGAGGCCGTAGCCGCGGAACCCGCTCCTGTCATGGCACCGGGAGAGAACCCGCACGTCGACTACAACCTTCATCCGTTGAAGGTGGCGAGTCTCGAGCATTACATCGATCAGCCGGAAGGCGCCGAGCGGTTTCGTGTCTCCTGACGCCTGCTACTCAGGCTGTCAGCGCCCAGTGCGCAGTCGGCTGTGACGGAACCCGTAGCCGGCATAGATCAGCATGCCGATCGTCGTCCAGCCGGCAAGCAGCAGCCAGTTGGCTGTATTCATCTGCGCCAGCAGGAAAAGGCAGACCAGCACGCCCAGGCTGCACACCACGGGCGCCGCCGGCACCCGGAAGCCGCGAGGCAGGTTCGGATGGGTCCGGCGCAGTACCAGCACGCCGATGCACACCGTGGCGAAGGCCAGCAAGGTTCCCATCGACAACAGATCGCCCAGCAGGCTCAGCGGAAATACCGCCGCCAGCACGCCACCTATCGTACCCACCAGCAAGGTGGTGCGATGCGGGGTCTGGTGCTTCTCATGCACAGCGCCGAAGAACGTCGGCAGCAGGCCGTCGCCGGCCATGCTGTAGAGAATGCGCGATAGCCCCATGTGCATTACCAGGATCACCGAAGTGAGGCCTGCCACCGCACCCACCTGGGTCAGCAGTTTCAGCCATGACAACGACGGATGCGCCGCCAGCGCGGTCGCGACCGGCTCCGCGGTACCCAGCTGCGCGTAAGGCACCAGGCCAGTCAGCACAGCAGCCACGATGATGTAAAGCACGGTGCAGATCGCCAGCGAGATCAGGATGCCCGCCGGCACGTTGCGCTGCGGATTGCGCGTCTCCTGCGCGGCGGTAGCCACCGCATCGAAACCGATATAGGCGTAGAACACGCTGGTGGCCGCGCGGAACACACCGCTCCAGCCGTAGTGATCGCCACCCTGGTTGGCCGGCACGAAGGGATGCCATAGCGCCGGGTCGACATACTGCAAGCCCATCACCACAAACAGCACCACCACGATCACCTTGAGCGCTACCACGATGGTGGCGAAGAAAGTTGACTGCCGGGTCCCGCGATACAGCAGCGCGGTCAGCGCCGCCACCACCAGCAGGGCCGGCAGGTTCAGCAGCGCCCCGGTGGCCTCCAGGCGGCCGTCCTTGAAGCTCAGCGGCGCGTGCACCAGCGCGTCCGGCACATGGACACCCAGGCTGTGCAGCAGGCCTACCCCGTAACCGGACCAGCCCACCGCCACCGAGGACACCGCCAGCAGGTATTCCGCCACCACGTTCCAGCCGATGAACCAGGCCAGCAGTTCGCCGAAGGTGGCGTAGGCATAGACGTAAGCGCTGCCGGAAACCGGCAACATCGCCGCGAATTCGGCATAGCTCAGCGCAGCCAATGCAGCGGCCAGCCCGGCCACCACGAAGGACAGGGTCAGCGCCGGGCCGGCATGCTCGGCGGCGGCTTGGCCGGTGATGACGAAAATGCCCGCGCCGATCACTGCTCCTACGCCCAGCACAATCAGCTCTTTCAGGCCCAACGTGCGGCGCAACGCATCATCGGCAGTGAGCGAGGCCTCGACGGGCTTCACGGCAAGCAACGAACGGATCAACGACATCGACGACGGCCTCGGAACTGGGCGCAGGGAGCCCGGAACCATGCCAGCCGCTGCCAGCGGTGGCAACTGTACGCAGGCGACTTGTCAGGAACCAGCCGGCGCTGGCAGGGCCGGGAGATGCGCTAGCATGGATCCGACGTCATCGGTGTCGGGGGACCCCGTGCGTTTGACCTGGTGTGTACTCGCCCTGCTGCTCACCCAACTGGCACTCGCGTGCCTGGGTGTCGACGCGCAGGCGGCAAGCCCTCGCTGGGTCTTCATGGCGATCCAGGTGGTCACACTGTTCGCCGTGTTCCGGCGCTACCGGCAAGAGCCGGCCCCCATCGCGCCGATCTGGCTCCTGCTTGCCGCCGCGGTCGGCATGCAATGGATCTGGGCAGCCACCAACATGCTGGCCACGCTGATCCACAGCGAAGGGAGCTTTCTCACCAATCTCGCCGTCGTGTTCTCCGGGCTCTACATGATCCCCTGCATGTTCCTGATCGCCCGTTCCTTCGATCGCGGCGAGCCAGCCGCCGTCGCGCTGGTGGATCTGGCGTTGCCGCTGATCGTGGCCGCCCTGCTCTGCACGCTGATCTTCAGCGCAATGCCAGGTGGCCCCGCCGCTACGCCCGGCAGCATCATGCTGATCATCGATCATGCGGACGCCATCGATTTTTCGCTGGCCGTCATGGCGGGGCTGCGCATGCTCGGCACGCGCAGCCTGCACAAACGTTTCTTCTATTACGCGGCCACGGTTTTCCTCGGCATCAATGCCATCGCCGCCACCATCTACAACCGCGTCGAACTGCACGGCCTGCCGCCGTGGACCGGCGTAATGATCGGCCTGGCCTATGTCGCGCTGGTCATCGTGCTTGCGCGTCCCGTGCCGCCACTGCTGCGCAGCTATCGCCCCGCGCGCCGCATGGTGCAGACCGTGACGTCATTTGCGCCGGTCGTGCTGTCCCTGGGCGTCCTGCTGCTGGCGGTAAGCGTATCCCGCTTCAACTATCCGCTGGGCATGGCCGCCGCCGGCACCTCGGTTGTTCTCTACGCGCTACGCGTGGCCATCATCCAGAGCCGCCACCAGGACCTCCAGCGCGCTGCGCAGCTCAGCAATCAGCGACTGCAGCAGCAGGTGGGACGCGACCCGCTGACCGGTATCGCCAACCGCGCCATGCTGATTCCGCGCCTGCAGGCGGTGTATGCCCAAGGCGCACCGTATGGCAGCACCTGCTCGCTGCTGATGATCGATGTCGACCACTTCAAGTTGTTCAACGACAACCAGGGACATCTCGCCGGCGACGTCTGCCTGACCCGCGTCGCCCATGTGCTGGCCAATCACCCGCTTCCGCCGGACAGCCTGGTGGTGCGCTTCGGTGGCGAGGAATTCGCCATTGTGCTGCCGCATACACCGCCGGAAGCCGCGCACCTGGTCGCCGAGCGCCTGCTCGACGCAGTGGAACGCCTGCGGATTCCCCACACACATAGCGAAACCGGCTGGCTCACGGTCAGTATCGGCGCCGCCGCGCAACACTGCGCCGAGGGCGATCCCACCAGCCTGATCGAAGCCGCCGATCGCGCGCTGTACCGGGCCAAGAGTGCCGGCCGCAACCGTTGCGAGGCCGATCCGACCGCCCCATCGACGCCGGCGTGCGACGTCTCCTGAAGGCACGAGGGCACAGGGAGCGGCCGCCACGCTGGCATCCGGCAAACGCGTGATAAGTCAATCTTGCCCACCACCATGGCGGCGGTTAGCCTTCTCCTACTCACCGCGTGAGTCTGCATGACCGTCCGCTTCGCCCACCTCCATCTGCACAGCGAATACTCGCTGGTCGATTCGACCATCCGCATCAAGGCGCTGGTCGAAGCCTGCGTGCGCGAAGGCATCCCCGCCGTCGCGCTCACCGACGAGACGAACATGTTCGCGCTGGTGAAGTTCTACAAGGCCTGCAGCGCGGCCGGCATCAAGCCGATCGGCGGTTGCGACCTGTGGGTAAGCATGCCGGACGATCCGCGGCCTTCGCGCCTGACCTTGCTGTGCCAGAACCGCGAGGGCTATCTCAATCTCTCGCGCCTGGTCTCCCGCGCCTGGCGCGATGGCCAGCACAGCGGCCGGCCGCTGGTCGACGCGAGCTGGCTCACTCCCGATGCCACCAAAGGGTTGATCGCGCTGCTCGGCCGCGAGAGCGAAGCCGGCCGCGTGGCGGTGAACCAGGGCGCCGGAGCCGCGGCAGTCCGGCTGCGTTCGTTCGCCCGGCAATTCGCCGATCGCCTCTATCTCGAACTGACCCGCTGCGGTCGCGACGGCGAAGAAAACTGGAACGCCGCCGCGCTGGCGCTGGCCGCCGAGCTGGATCTGCCGGTGATCGCCAGCAACGACGTGCGCTTCCTCAAGCAGGACGACTTCGAAGCACACGAAGCGCGCGTCTGCATCAACCAGGGTCGCGTACTGGCCGATCCCAAGCGCCCGCGCGACTACAGCAACCAGCAGTACCTGAAAACGCCCGAGGAAATGATCGCGCTGTTCGCAGACATTCCCGAAGCGATCGAGAACACTGTCGAGCTCGCCAAGCGTTGCACGCTGGAACTGTCGTTCGGCACCTATTACCTGCCCGACTTTCCGGTGCCGGAAGGCCACGACCTGGCCAGCTATATCCGCGAGATCGCGCGCGAAGGCCTGAAAGAACGCCTCGCCGACGCGCCCCTGGCCGAGGGCCATACGCTGGCCGATTACGAAGCGCGGCTGGAACGCGAGCTGGACGTCATCATCAAGATGGGCTTCCCCGGCTACTTCCTGATCGTGGCGGACTTCATCAATTGGGGTAAGCAGAACGGCATTCCGGTGGGGCCGGGACGTGGTTCGGGCGCAGGCTCGCTGGTGGCCTGGGTGCTGAAGATCACCGACCTGGATCCGCTGCAGTTCAACTTGCTGTTCGAGCGCTTCCTCAACCCAGAACGCGTGTCGATGCCCGACTTCGACATCGACTTCTGCATGGATCGCCGCGACGAGGTGATCGACTATGTCGCGCGCAAATACGGACGCGACCACGTCAGCCAGATCATCACCTACGGTTCGATGGCCGCGAAGGCGGTGCTGCGCGACTCCGGCCGCGTGCTCGGCATGGGCTACAACCAGGTCGACCGTATCGCGAAGCTGATTCCGCCGCGCCCGCTCGACCTTACGCTGTCGGATGCACTCGGCCGCTCGGAGAAATCGAAAAAAGAATCCGACCGTGTCGTCAAGGAATTCTGCGAGCTTTACGAGCAGGACGAAGAAGCCAAGTCGCTCATCGATCTCGCGCTGAAACTGGAAAGCCTCACCCGTAACGCCGGCAAACACGCCGGTGGCGTGGTGATCGCGCCGACGCCGCTCACTGATTTCGCCCCGCTGTACTGCGAAGCAGGCGGCGGTGGCGTGGTGACGCAGTACGACAAGGACGACGTCGAAGCCGTCGGCCTGGTGAAGTTCGACTTCCTCGGCCTGCGCACGCTCACCATCATCGATTGGGCGGTGAAGGCGATCAACGCGCGCCGTGCGAAGTCCGGCGAAGAACCGCTGAACATCGAAACCTTGCCGCTGGATGACCCCGCGCCGTACGAGCTGCTGAAAAAAGCGCAGACGGTCGCGGTGTTCCAGCTCGAATCCACGGGCATGCAGCGCATGCTCAAGGATGCCAAGCCCGATCGTTTCGAGGACATCATCGCGCTGGTGGCGCTGTATCGCCCCGGCCCGATGGACCTGATTCCCAGCTTCGTCGCGCGTAAGCATGGCCGCGAGGAAGTCGAGTATCCCGACCCGCGTGTCGAGCCGATCCTGAAAGAGACCTACGGCATCATGGTCTATCAGGAGCAGGTGATGCAGATGGCGCAGATCGTGGGCGGTTACTCGCTCGGCGGCGCCGACCTGCTGCGCCGCGCGATGGGCAAGAAGAAAGTCGAGGAAATGGCGAAGGAACGCGCCAAATTCCGCGAAGGCGCGGCCAAGGACGGGCTAAGCGCCGACAAGTCCGATTCCATCTTCGATTTGATGGAGAAGTTCGCCGGCTACGGTTTCAACAAATCGCATGCGGCGGCTTACGCTCTGGTGTCGTACCAGACCGCATGGCTGAAGGCGCACTACCCCGCCGAGTTCATGGCCGCGACGATCTCGTCGGACATGGACAACACCGACAAGGCGGTGACCTTCCTCGACGAATCGCGCGCGATCGGTCTCACCATCCTGCCGCCGGACGTCAACGCATCGGACTTCATGTTCGTTGCCGTCGAGCCCAAGGTAATTCGCTACGGCCTCGGCGCCATCAAGGGCGTCGGCCAGGGTGCTTGCGAGGCCATCGTCGAGGAATGCCGCCGCGGCGGCGCCTATAAAGACCTCGCCGATTTCTGCCGGCGTGTCGATCCGACAAAGCTCAACCGCCGCGTGCTGGAAGCCTTGATCCTGTCCGGTTCGCTGGATGCGTTGGCGCCCAATCGCGCCAGCCTGATGCTGCAGCTGCCCAATGCCATGAAGGCGGCCGAGCAGCATCTGCGCGACAAGCAGTCCGGTCAGAACGATATGTTCGGCGCAGCCATGGGCATGGCGGCACCGGTGGTACAGATCGACCTGCCCACCGCGCCGGAATGGCCACTGGAGCAGAAGCTGCAGGGCGAACGCGACACGCTCGGCCACTATCTCTCCGGCCACCCCACTGATCCATGGCGCGAAGAACTGGCGCAGCTCTCCACCTGTCCGCTGGGCGAAATTGCCGATCGCTATCAGCCGCCGAAGCCGCGCAAGAACGATGGCGATGACAACCGTTTCCGCCGCGGCCCCGACACGCCATGGACCGTGGCCGGCATGGTCACGGCCATCCGCAAGCGCGGTGACAGTGATGCCTTTGTGCGACTGGAAGACGGCACCGGCATTATCGAAGTGAGTTTCTTCGGCGAGCTTTACCAGCAGGTCGCGCCACTGCTCACGCGCGACGAAATGCTGGTGGTGGAAGGCGGCCTGCGCATCGACGATTTCTCCGGCGGCGGCTTCGCCCTGCGCGCTCGCAGCGCCTACACCCTGGGCGACGCCTGCCGACGCTTCGCGCGTGTACTGCATCTAAAACTGAACGGGATTACGCCCGGCTTCGTCGAGCAGCTGCGCCATACCCTGGCCGGCTATCGCAATGGCCGCGCCACCGTGATGCTGCACGGCTATCACAACGCCATCGCCCAGGCCGACCTCGAGCTGGGCGAAGAGTGGCGCGTGGAAGCGATACCGGAATTGCTGCGTGCCGTACGCGCGGTGCCGGGGGTGCAGGCGGCGCGGGTGCGTATCGTGAAGCAGACGGATTGAGGGCGGGAACGGGCAAGAGTCGGGGCTTCATGACCGCACCGTATTTTCCCTCTTCCCTGTTACCTGCTCCCTAGCCCATACGCCCCCGTTCTCGCCTTTTCCGCCGGCCCGGTATACTGCGCCGCTTCCGTGTTACGAATTGCACCGAATGAACCCCAACTTCCTCGATTTCGAACAACCCATTGCCGAACTGGACGCGAAGATCGAAGAGCTTCGCCACGCCAGCCACGGGCAGGCGTTCAATATCGATGACGAGGTAAGCCGCCTGCGCGAGAAGCTGAAGGTGAAGACAGCGGAGATCTTCCGCAACCTCAGCTCCTGGCAGATCACCCAGCTGTCGCGCCACCCGGGCCGCCCGTACACGCTCGATTACATCGGCGTGATCTGCGACGAATTCCACGAGCTGGCCGGCGACCGCGCCTACGCGGACGACGCCGCCATCGTGGGCGGCATCGGCCGCATCAATGGTCGCCCGGTGGTGATCATCGGCCATCAGAAGGCGCGTGATACCAAGGGCAAGGTACGCCGCAATTTCGGCATGCCGCGCCCGGAGGGCTACCGCAAAGCCCTCCGCCTGATGAAATTGGCCGAACGTTTCAAACTACCCCTACTCACCCTGATCGACACCCCCGGAGCCTATCCCGGCGTGGGTGCCGAGGAGCGCGGCCAGAGCGAAGCGATCGCCCGCAACCTGCTCGAGATGGCCGACCTGCGTGTGCCGATCGTCTGCACCGTGATCGGCGAAGGTGGCTCCGGCGGCGCGCTTGCCATCGGTGTGGGCGACCGCACCGTCATGCTGCAGTACTCGACCTATTCGGTGATCTCGCCGGAAGGTTGCGCTTCCATCCTGTGGAAAAGCGCCGAGAAGGCCAAGGACGCTGCCGAGGCCCTGGGCCTTACCGCACCGCGCCTGCTGGAACTCGGCCTCATCGACAAGATGGTGCGCGAGCCGCTGGGCGGCGCACATCGCAATCCGCACTCCATGGCGGTGCGCCTCAAGGCCGTGCTGCTCAACCAGCTTGATGAGCTGGAAGCGCTGCCCATCGACGTGCTGCTCGAGCAGCGCTACCACCGCCTGCGCGGCTACGGCGCCTACACCGAGTAAACCTCGTGACCGAAGGTGTGCGTGGCATCGACCACATCAATCTACGCGCACCTTCCGACCTCATCGAACGGCTACGCCGTTTCTACATCGACATCGTCGGCCTGCACGAAGGCCCGCGCCCAAGCTTCCGCTCCGGTTCGCGCGGCTATTGGCTGTATGCCGGAGAGGAGCCGGTGATGCACCTGAGTGTCAGCGTCGAGGGCGATGCGCAAGCGCAGCCGACCGGCTGGTTCAATCATGTCGCTTTCGCTTGTACCGACCTGGACGCCGCCCGCGCGCGGCTTGATACGGCGGGCCTGCCCTATCTCATCGACGTGGTCGATGAACTCAACCAGGTACAACTGTTCTTGCATGATCCAGCCGGCACCGGCGTCGAACTGAACTTCAGCGGCGCCAAACTGAACACCCGCGTATCGCGCTGAGTCCATCGCCTCACCGGTTTGAACCAAACGCCGTCCGCACGGCATTTACTCCTTGCAAGGCACGGAAACCTCGCCACGCCATGGCCCCAGCACCGCCTGGCGCTGCCGATCGTTTGAGGAGTACGGCCTACCCGGAGAGCGTTGCCGATCCGGGTGCCCGAGTCTGTCCGCCTGGGACCCCGTCAGCACCCGCTTCCCGACGCCCGCCGTTCTGCTTTCGCGCATCGATACGGAGGAGTTCCAGATGGCTCGCTTCCAGTTTCGCTTCACCGCATCCCGGCTCGGCCTGGCCCTCACGATGCTGGCCAGCATCGTGGCCGGCGCATTCGCCACCACCGCCGCGCATGCGCAATCCGGATTCGGCAACATCCTTATCGCGGACCAGTTCAACAACCGCGTGATCGAGGTCAACCGCTACACCCACCAAGTGGTCTGGCATTTCGGCAACGGCTCGGACCTGCCCGGCCCCCACAGCATCGTCGGCGTGAACGACGCCGAGCGCATCGGCCCATTCACCCTGATGGCCGGCACCGGCACACCGCCAGGCTTGCCGGGCTGCAGCGATACCGTGAACGGTTGCCCGGACAACCGCGTGATCATTACCGATCCCTCGGGCCAGATCATCTGGCAATACGGTCAGGCCGGCGTAACGGGCTCCGGTCCGAACCAGCTCAACACGCCCGTGCACTCGCTCTTCGTCAGCAACTTCCCTGGCCACCCCGGACCACACGTGTTGATTACCGACCAGGGCAACCAGCGCATCATCCTGGTCAATCTGCGACATCAGATCGTCTGGCAATACGGCACCACTGGCATTTCCGGCGACGGTCCAAACCAGCTCAGCAATCCCAACAGCGCCGAGTTGCTGGAGAACCACCATGTGCTGATCGCCGATGAAAACAACAATCGCGTCATCGAGATCACCACCGGCCTGAACCTCGTCAAGACATTCACCGATCAGGGCACCGTGAGCGGCGCGGCCTTTGCCAGCCGCCTGCCCAATGGCGACACGCTGATCACCGACTCCAACAACAACCGCATCGTGGAAGTGAACAGCAACGACCAGACGGTCTGGCAGTACTTCACCAACACCGATCCGGCGAGCAACCCGGCGCCACTGCCGACGCGCGCCGTGCGGCTACGCAACGGCGATACGTTGATCAGCGATCAGTTCAACCATCGCGTCATCGAGATCAACAAAGCCGGCAACATCGTGTTTCAGCAAGGTGCGCTCAATGTCGCAGGCAACGGCTTCAACCAATTGAATGGCCCGTACGACGCCAAGGTCATTGGCGACTTCACCGGACTTACACCTCCGTTCGACTTCTGACGCATACCAGACCAGTCACCATCCATCCCTCAGCAGCCCCGGCCACGACGCCGGGGCTGCCTGTGTTGAACGACTTGACGATCCACCATGGCGAGCATGACGCACCAAGGCGCTATCATCACCAGCGCCCATCACGCCGGAGGCCGCCATGGCCAGCGACAGCATCAAGCTCGCCGTCCTGATCGATGCCGACAACGCCCAGCCGTCGATTGCCGACGGTCTGCTCGCCGAGGTAGCCAAATACGGCACGGCGCATGTGAAGCGCGCGTACGGCGACTGGACCAGCAATCATCTCAAAGGCTGGAAGGAACAACTGCTCACGCAATCGATCCAGCCGATCCAGCAGTTCGGCTATACCAGCGGCAAGAACGCCACCGACTCGGCGATGATCATCGACGCCATGGACCTGTTGTATTCGGGGCGCTTCGATGGCTTCTGCATCGTATCCAGCGACAGCGATTTCACCCGCCTTGCCGCGCGTATCCGTGAGTCGGGTTTGATCGTCTACGGCTTCGGCGAACGCAAGACACCCGACCCGTTCGTCGCAGCCTGCGACAAATTCATCTACACAGAAATCCTGGTCGCCAAGCCGGACGAAGAGCAGCCGCTGAAACCGCGCACAGCGGCGCAACTGAAACAGGACAGCGGCCTGGTCAATCTGTTGCGCAACGCGGTGGATGCCGCGTCCGACGACGATGGCTGGGCCGGGCTGGGCGGCGTCGGCTCGATCATCACCAAGCAGCGTCCCAACTTCGACGCACGCAGTTACGGCTACGGCAAGCTCAGCGAGTTGATCTCGGCGACGACACTGTTCGAAATGGACCGGCGCAGCCCCGGTGAAGGCCGGCCCAAGGTGATCTACGTCCGCAACAAGTCGAAGAAACCCGAACCCCGTGAGTAAACCGCAGCACCTCGCCGATGTGCTGTGGCGGGCTTTGAGTGATCGCCCCGACGGCTCACTATGCGTCGCCTTCAGCGGTGGACCGGATTCGACAGCCCTGCTGCACGCCCTTGCCCAACTGCGGGAAGCACGCGTGCGCCAATTACGCGCGATCCACATCGATCATGGCCTGCACGCGGACAGCGCCCATTGGGCGGAACAGACACGACGTTTCTGTTCGGTGCTGGAGGTGGAATGCACCGTGCTGTGCGTGCAGGTCGATCCCGTCAGCGGTGAAGGCCTGGAGGCCGCGGCAAGGCATGCGCGTTATGCGGCACTGGCCAACGCGTTGCAGACTGGCGAGTGGCTGCTGCTAGGCCACCACCGGGAAGACCAGGCCGAAACCGTGCTGCTCAAACTATTACGCGGCGCGGGCCCGGAAGGCCTGGGTGGCATGCGCGAAACGCGCCCATTGGGCGCGGGCCAGCTGTGGCGGCCACTGCTCGCGACATCGCGCGCCGTGCTGCGCAGCTATGTCGAGCAGCATCACTTGCCTGTGATCGACGATCCATCCAATGCCGACAACCGGCTTTCCCGCAACTATCTGCGCAACGACGTCCTGCCCCGCCTGACTCAGCATTGGCCGCACGCGACAGATTCGATTCTGCACAGTGCGGCGCATTGCCGTGCCGCCGACGACGCCTTGCGCGCGCAGTGGTTGACCGAACTCGAACGCCTGCGTGATCCTGTCACTGACAGCCTGGATGCCACCGCCTGGCTCGCGCTGCCAAGCGCCATGCGCGACCCGCTGCTCGATCACTGGCTGCATGCGCGCGGCCTTAGCGCCCCCACGGTGACTCAGCGTCGCGAGATAGAGCGGCAATCGCGCGAAGCGCGTGCAGAGCGTCTCCCATGCATCCACTGGCCGGGTACCGATCTGCATCTATGGAAGGGACGCCTGTGGGCGCGTGCGCCACGCCTGCCAGTACCGGAGTCTTGGCAGGTGTCGTGGCATGGAGAACTCTTGCCGTTGCCCGGTGGCGGTAGCCTGGCATGGTCCGGGCCACCGCTTGCGGCACCGCTCACCGTCCGCCTGCGTCGCGGTGGCGAGCGCCTGCGCCCAGCCGGGGACCGCCATACCCGCGAGCTGCGCGATCTGTTCCAGCAGGCTGTCATGCCACCCTGGCAGCGCGAAGTCTGCCCACTGATTTACGCCGGCGACACGCTGATCGCCGTAGCCGATCGCTGGCGCAGCGAACAGGGCGATGCTCTCTTCCGCGAGGCCGGCGGCGAACCACGCTGGCGGCCAGCTGACTGAACCGCGTTAAGCCCCTCAACATTCAGCAGCAATTCTCGCGATGCGGCCTAGCGTGGATACGGTCATCACGGGGAGTCACTTGCCATGTCTCGCAAGATCCTACTAAGCACTGCCCTGCTGGCTCTCGGCGTTGCCTGCGCCGCACCGGTATGGGCCGGCGGCCCGCCACCCTGGGCACCCGCACACGGCTGGCGCGCCAAACATCACTACACCTACTACCCGGAGGGCGAGATCTACTACGCGCCTGACACTCGCATGTGGTTCTGGCTGGATGGTGGCAGCTGGCGCAGCGGCATCAGCCTGCCACTCGATTTCCAGGGCTATGTCCGCACCGGCGGCGTCAGCATCGACCTAGGCGACGAGCGGCCATATGTCGAACACACCTACGTGGTCGAACACTACGGTGGCCGCCCGCTGCACTACCGCGATCGAGACGATCGCTGGCGCGACAGGGACCGTGGCGACAACCACGACCGGGGCCATGATCGCGACCGTCACGACGACGATCACGATCATCACTGAGACCCATGCAACACCCGCGCGGATTGATTCCGCGCGGGTGCTGAGTTAGTTTTGCGGGCCATGGCCAAGCCCGCTCCCGCACCTGCCGAACCCGCTCCCGCCGCCGATTTCGAACACTCGCTGGACGAACTCGAGCAGCTGGTGGCACGTATGGAAGGCGGCGACCTGAGTCTCGACGAATCCCTTGCTTCCTTCGAGCGCGGCATCGGCCTCTATCGTCACTGCCAGCAGGCCCTGGAACAGGCCGAACTGCGCGTCAGGCTGCTGCTGGATCCCGAAGCCCCCGACAGCGCAGAACCGTTTGAACCCGAACTCTAAGAACCGTCCCTCACCATCGGCATGGCTCGCGTTGCTCGCTCATGGCGGCCAGATGGCGTTGCGTGGCGCAGCGCCTGACTGGCCGTCAGGTCAAGCCGCGCGACGCCATCTGGCCGCCATGAGCGAGCAACCCTCCGGGCCGGATTTGTTTGCACCCAGGGCTACGTCATCGTTCGGTCGTGTATCGACATACACTCCCTCACTCTTCCTTGCCCTGAGCGCAAACAAATTCCGGCGCGAGCCATGCCGATGGTGAGGGACGGTTCTGTATTAAGCCCTGCCCTCCAGGCGCTGATCGCGCGCGCCGAACAGGCTCTGTCGCAAGCCCTACCCGCCGAAGACCGCTCCCCCGTCGAACTGCATCGCGCCATGCGTTATGCCGTGCTGGGTGGCGGCAAGCGCCTGCGTCCGTTGCTGGTCTACGCGGCCGGCCACGCACTCGGCGAAGAGGGTGTGCGACTGGACGCGCCGGCCTGCGCCGTCGAGCTGATCCACGCCTATTCGCTGGTGCACGACGACCTGCCCGCGATGGACGACGATGACCTGCGCCGCGGCCGGCCGACTTGCCACATCGTATTTGGCGAGGCCATGGCGATCCTGGCCGGCGATGCGCTACAGGCGCTGGCCTTCGAACTGCTGGCGCACGACGGGCATGCCCGCAACAGCACCGAGATGCTGCGCGTGCTCGGCCACGCCTGTGGCGCCGAAGGCATGGCCGGCGGGCAGGCGCTGGACCTGGCCGCGGTCGGCCGCAAACTCAGCCTGGTCGAACTCGAACACATGCACGCCTGCAAGACCGGCGCCTTGATCCGCGCCTCGGTGCGCATGGGAGCGCTCGTCGCCGGCGCCGATATGGCTACGCTTGCCGCACTGGATCGCTATGCCCATGCGGTGGGCCTGGCATTCCAGGTGCAGGACGACATCCTGGATGTGGAAGGCGAATCCGCCGTGATCGGCAAGACAGCCGGCAAAGACGCCGCCGCCGATAAGCCGACGTTCCCCTCCATCATTGGCCTCGATGCCTCACGCGCCCGTCTGGCCGAACTCACCGCCACCGCGCTCGATGCCATCGCACCGCTCGGCGCGCGCGCTGAACTACTGGAAGAACTGGCGCGTTACGCCGCCAGACGCCATCACTAATCGCTACGCATAAAAAAAAGAGGCAGCCAACTGGCTGCCTCTTTCGTTATTGCGAGACGCTGCGTTTATTTGATCAGCCGCAGACAGAACGGGTAGCGATACCGCTCACCCTCATTGGACTTGATCGTTGCCATGATGACCAGCACCAGCCAGGCAATGCCGATCACAATGCCGGCGGGAACGGTCAGGATCGCACCGATACCCAGCGTCAGCAGGGTAATCAACAGCAGTACCACGCTGATGATGGCCATGGTGATGTTGAAATTCAGCGCTTCCTTGGCCTGGTCATCCACAAACGGCATGGTCTCCTTCTTCAGCAGCCAGATGACCAGCGGGCCAATAAATACGCCTACGCCAAACCAATGACCGGTCAACAGGCAGCCCAGCAAGGCGGAAAGATGCGCCAGCATCGCCCATTGCCGTTGCTCGGGGCTCGGCATATCCGCAGGCGGCGGGGTGGGTTCGCTGGACGAAGGCGGTACGGATTCGGGTGGAACGCTCATGCGTATCTCCTGAACGTGCAGGGCGCCGGCCACGCGCCGGTGGCGCTGATGCTAGCAAGGGCCGCTGGCATTTGCCGAGTGAGCTGACGACCTAGAAGAGGCCGGAAAAACCGGCCCCCTCCCTGGCCATTACTCACCCGCGATGGTCATCCGGTCGACGAGGATCGACCCGGTGAGGATGTGCGAGCGCGGATCCACGTCCGTGCCCACCGCCTGGATGCCGGCGTACATGTCGCGCAGGTTGGCAGCGATGGTGATTTCCTCCACCGGATAGGCGATCTGGCCGTTCTCGACCCAGAAGCCCGCCGCACCACGCGAGTAGTCGCCCGTGATGGTGTTCACGCCCTGACCCATCACTTCGGTCACCAGCAGGCCGGTGCCGAGGCGGCGCAACATGCCAGCGAAGTCGTCGCGCCCCTGGTCGACGGCGCCGGCTTCCACCATCAGGTTATGGATGCCACCGGCGTTGCCGGTGGATTGCAGACCCAGCTTGCGCGCGGAATAGCTGCCCAACACGTAGCGCGCGAGTACGCCGCCTTCGATAAGGGCGCTGTCCGCGGTCGCCACGCCTTCCGCATCGAATGCACCGGAACCCTGCCCGCGCTTCAACAGCGGCCGCTCCACGATCTGCATCCACGACGGCATCACTGCCTTGCCGGCGTGATCCAGCAGGAAGCTCGCGCGTCGATACAAGGCACCACCGCTTACCGCACCGATCAGATGGCCAATCAAGCCACGCGCAATCTCCGGCGCGAACAGCACGGGACTCTGCCTCGTGGTCAGTTGCCGTGCGCCTATGCGCGCCAAGGTGCGTTGGGCCGCCTTGTCGCCCAGCGTCTTGGCGCTCATGAAATCGTCCGCGCTGCGCACGCTGTCGTACCAGTAGTCGCGCTGCATGCCATCGTCATCACCGGCGATCAGCGACACCGACAACGAGTGGCGCGTGCCGCGCTCGCGCCCGACGAAGCCGTGCGAGTTGGCGTACACCGACAGGCTCTCGCCCATCTGCACGCTGGCGCCGTCGGAATTGCTGATGCCGGCGTGGGCGCGACCGGCATCCTCGATCTGCTGGCCCAGCGCGATCGCCTGCGCGGTATCGATGGCCCACGGATGCCACAGGTCGAGATCGGGAAAAGCCGTCGCCATGCGCGCAGCATCGGCGAGTCCGGCAGCCGGATCTTCCTCAGTAAAGCGGGCGATGGCGCAGGCCTGATCCAGCGTGGCCTGCAGCGAATCCGGATTCAGGTCAGCGGTACTGGCCGAGCCCTTGCGCTGGCCGAAGTACACGGTGAGGCCGAAACCGCGATCGCGGGTGTGCTCCACCGTTTCCACCTCGCCCAGGCGCACATTCACGTTCAGCCCGGTGTCGATGCTGGCCGCCACTTCGGCCTGGCTGGCACCGGCAGCCCGAGCCCGGCGGATCACTTCTTCGGCCAGGTTGGCGAGGCGGTCCAGATCCTGCTGGCTACGATCGGAGGAAAGAGGGGTTACGCTCACGTGGGCTTCCTGAAGGCTGGCAGGTAGAATACGCGGTCCGAACCGCGCAACTTCTCGAGATGGGGGCACCGCGGCCCAATGCAAAGCGTCCACGGTGGAGATCGCATCATGTTGCCGGAGACCGGCTTCTACCGTCACTACAAGGGACAGCGCTACCGCGTGCTGGGCACTGCCCGCCACAGCGAAACGCTGGAACCGCTGGTGGTCTACCAGGCACTGTACGGCGAGCATGGCTTGTGGGTCCGCCCCGCGGCCATGTTCTGCGAAACGGTGGAAGTGGATGGCCAGACCGTCCCCCGTTTTGCGCTGGAACGCGCGGAACCCGGTGTTGCTACCGGCCCGGAAGCCGCCCGCTAAGCACGACGAATGACTTGAAGGGATATCCCTCGTGAACCGCACTTACACCGACAACCCTGAGCACGATTACGGCCCGACGCGCACCCAGCAGCGACGCGATGCGCTGGCCGTGCTCGAGCTCGCTGGCCAACTGGTCGAGTTGCCGGCAAGCCGCCTGGCCAAGCTCGACTTGCCCGATGACGTGCGCCGCGAGATCGACAACACGCGCAAGATCACCGCGCACATCGCGCGCAAGCGCCAGCTCGGCTTTCTCGCCAAGGTGATGCGTCGTCACGAGAACGAAGTTTTCGACGGAGTGCGCGCCGCGCTGGGTGAGAACCGCGAACGCCAGCGCCAGGAAACAGCAGCGATGCATCGCCTCGAAGCGACACGCGATCGCCTGCTCGCCGACAACGACGACAACGCACTCTCGGAGCTGATCGCCAAGCACCCGCAGATCGACCGCCAGCACCTGCGCTCGTTGATCCGCCAGGCACGCACTGAAAAAGAGGCGAACAAGCCGCCGCGTGCGTATCGGGAAATTTTTCAGCTACTGAAAGATCTGGCTGCCAGCGAAGACTGAGCCGCGCATCTCTGTAGGAGCCCACCCTGTGGGCGAAAGCCCTGCGAAGCAGGGCCACTCTGATGCGTCGAGGTAGAGGCGCGCCCCCTTCGGGCGACTAACACCGTACAAACCGGCAATCCTGCCGGTTTGTCGCGCACAGGGTGCGCTCCTACATCAAGCTTAGGAAGCCGTGCCACCCACCGTCATGCCGTCCACCTTCAGTGTCGGCTGACCCACACCGACCGGCACGCTCTGTCCATCCTTGCCGCACACGCCGACACCTTCGTCCAGCGCCAGGTCGTTGCCGATCATCGACACGCGCGTGAGCACTTCCGGCCCGGAGCCGATCAAGGTGGCGCCCTTCACCGGTCGAGTGACTTTGCCGTCCTCGATCAGATACGCCTCGCTGGCGGAGAACACGAACTTGCCGTTGGTGATGTCGACCTGGCCACCGCCGAAATTCACGGCGTACAGGCCACGCTTCACCGAACGGATAATCTCTTGCGGATCGTGCTGGCCAGCCAGCATGTACGTGTTGGTCATGCGCGGCATCGGCAATTGCGCGAAGGATTCACGGCGGCCATTGCCTGTGGGCGCCATACCCATCAGACGCGCGTTGAGCTTGTCCTGCATGTAGCCCTTGAGGATGCCGTCCTCGATCAGCGTGGTGCACTCGGTCGGCGTGCCTTCGTCGTCGATGCTGAGCGAACCGCGACGCCCTTGCAGCGTGCCGTCATCCACCACCGTGACGCCCGGCGCCGCCACGCGCTGACCGATACGGCCGGCGAAGGCGGAGCTGCCCTTGCGGTTGAAGTCGCCTTCCAGACCGTGGCCGATGGCTTCGTGCAGCAGCACCCCCGGCCAACCCGGGCCAAGCACCACAGTCATGCTCCCGGCGGGTGCATCCACCGCGTCGAGATTGACCAGCGCCTGGCGCACAGCCTCATTGGCAAACGCCATCGCACGGCCGTTCTCCAGCAACTCGCGATAGCCGTAGCGGCCGCCGCCACCACTATGTCCCTGCTCGCGGCGGCCGTTCTGTTCGGCGATCACTTGCACGTTCAGGCGTACCAGTGGGCGCACGTCGGCCGCCAGGGTGCCGTCGGAGGCGGCGATCAGCACGGTATCCATAGTGGCCGCCAGGCTTACGATCACCTGCTTCACGCGCGGGTCGCGCGAGCGCGCATAGGCATCCACTTCGCGCAGCAGAGCGATCTTGTCCGGGTTGGGGAGGCTTTCCACCGGGTCGATGGCCGGATACAGCTGCCGGGCGCCATGCAGCGCCAGCGGCTTGCCGGCGCCGTTGCCGCCCTGCGCAATGGCGCGCGCGGCCTTGGACGCCTCCAGCAACTGCGGGAGCACGATCTCGTCGGAGTAGGCGAAGCCGGTCTTCTCGCCGGAGATGGCGCGCACACCCACACCCTGCTCGATCGAATGGCTGCCATCCTTGACGATGCCCTCTTCCAGCACCCACGACTCACTGCGCGAATGCTGGAAATACAGGTCGGCGGCGTCGATGGACGGTCCCATCAGCTGCGTGAAAACGCGGTCGAGGTCGGTGGAAGCCAGGCCACCCGGTGCCAGCAAGCGGCGCTCGGCCTGTGCGATCAGGGAATCCATGTGGTCATCGCCATGTGAACAAGGAACAGACTTTAGCAAGTGGGGCCGGCTTCATTCCGTTTAAAGCTGCCAATCGCCGGCCGGCCAGCTAACATTCGCCATCCCCGGCGCTGCCGGGTCCATGGAGTGAAGGATCACCGGATGAGCGATTTCTCCAAACGCGAGCTGGCCCACAAAGTCATCGACCGCACCCTCAAGGCACCTGTCGAGGAAACCCGCGAGCTGCTGCACCGCGACGGCGAACTGAAGCCCGGGTTGGGCAAGGTGAGCGGCGTGATCGCGCTGTCACTGGGCTTCCTGAGCCTGCTCGGCGTGCTGGCCTTCCATTTCCCGCAGTACCTGACCACCCCGGACCTGCGCCACAAATATTCAGTGGATGTGCTGCGCCAGCTGCTGCTGGTCGCGCTGCTGATCGCTGGCGGCATCTCACTGGGCAACTTGATCCTCGGCCGCATGCGCAACATCAATCTGGTGGCGTTCGCGATGGTCATCGTCGCTACCGCACTGGGTGGCTCGCGAGTGCCGGTGGGCAATTTTCCAGAGCACACGCCGTATATCGGCCTGGACTGGTTCATCCTCGACCTGCTCGGCTCGACCCTGATCTTTGTGGTGATCGAAAAACTGTTCCCCCTGTACAAGGGACAGTCGCTGTTCCGCAAAGAGTGGCAGACCGACCTCAAGCATTTCGCGGTGAATCACTTCATCGTTGGCCTGGCGCTGCTGGTGGTGAACTTCCTCCTGCACCATTTGTTCGGCTGGCTGGTGCGCAGTGATTTCCAGCAGACCGTGCAACATCTTCCCTTCGTTCCGCAGCTATTGCTGTGCATCCTGGTGGCCGATCTCGCGCAGTACTGGACCCATCGCGCATATCACGAAGTGCCCTTCCTGTGGCGCTTCCACGCCGTGCACCACAGCGTGAAAACCATGGACTGGCTGGCCGGCTCGCGTCAGCACATGCTGGAGTTGATCGCTACTCGTGTCTGCGTGCTGGCGCCGCTCTACATCCTCGGCTTCAGCGAGTCGGTGATGAATGCATACATCATCGTGGTCGGCTTCCAGGCAGTGTTCAATCACGCCAACGTGCATTTGCCGTGGGGTCCGCTGAAATATCTGGTGGTGACTCCGGATTTCCATCATTGGCATCACGCCTCTGACGACGAGGCGATCGACAAGAACTACGCCGCGCACTACGCCTTCCTCGATTACCTGTTCGGCACCGCGGTGAAGTCGACCAAGAAATTCCCGGAGAAGTACGGCGTGGTCGGCGACTACATGCCGGACGGTTTCGTCCGGCAGCAGATGTTCCCGTTCCGCGGCAGTACCAAGCCGACCGAGTAACGCTCGATCTAATAAGGCAAGTTATCGGCCACCGCTGCTGGTGGCAGCGGCCGGCGCAACCGGCGGCCCCTGCATCGGCACGGCGAGTGCCGCCGGCACTTCGGATGATCCCGTCTTCTCGATCACCGGCTTGTCCCACGGCCCGCTGATCCGGTAGTGCATCACTGCGACGCGGTTCAAGCCGCGTCCCAGCAACCCCTGCGCGACGAAGCCCGCCGCAGCACCAATCGGACCACCCACCACCGCGCCGACGATCGGCAGGCTGTTGCCAACGTGCGGCACCACGACCACCTGCTGGTCGTAGTCCTTGGTGCGCAGGCCGGTGCGGCCCTTGATACTGATTTCGGCCGCGGGACCGCGGATTTCCAGGTTCTGGGTGGTCGCGTTGCTGCCTGCCAGCGCGAAGTCGCCGGCGATGGAATCAAAAGCGAAGCCCTTGCTGAACACGTCGCCGAAGTCGAGCGTGAGCCGGCGCGGCATCTCGACCACCGAAACTAGCCCGAACAGGCGGCCCACACCCGGCGCCACTTCGGGAATGCTGCCGTTGGTCACCTGCACACTGAGCTTGCCCTCCATATTCGCCAGTTCCATCGCGGAAGGCGCGCCGGGCCAGGTTGCATCGAGCAGCGAGTGCGTCTTGCCGCCGTTGAACAAACCGGCGAAGCCGAACGCACCGAGCATCTCGCCAAGATTCTCCGCGGCAAAGTCGATGCGCAGATGCGTATGACTGTTGGTCGCCGTGCCGTCCCAGTCGCCGGAGGCATTGATCTGCACACTGCGTGACAAGGCGCGCAACTGATCAATATGCATGCCGCGATCGGTCGGCCAGGTTTCCAGCCGCGCCTCGCCCAGCTTCGACTCGCCGAATCGCAAATCGCCGACCCAAAGGTGGAATGGCGGCAGCGCCGACGGCGTCACGCCGGTATTGGCGGGATTCCCCACCGGCACGTTCGCGCCGGGCTTGTTGTCGGGCGTCGTGCTCTTTGGCCAATACAGCCGCTGCAGGCGCGCGGTGACGCCACGCTTGTTCAAGTCGGCCGAGGGCACGGTGAAACGGCCGGCGATATCCGCACTGTCCACATCCACATTCAGCTCATCCGCTTGTGGCGTGGCCTGGATGCGCATGGAAGGAAAGGTATGGCCGAACACTTCCGCCTGATCGACGGTGACGTCGACGTTTTCCAGACCCGGGCCATTACTGCTGCTGCCAGCCACCGTGCGTTGCACCCACCCGGTCACATCCAGCTTCGACGCACGGCCGCGTATGCGGATGCCCTTGTCGGGCACCGTGTCGGGCATGCGCGTACCGAAGTTGAAGGTGGCGCCGAGTGGACGACTGGCGCCGTCGGAAAGGCGAAAACGCTGACGCACGATCTGGCCCAGCGAGATTTGCAGATCGCTACCCTGCACCGGCAAACTCATGCTCAGATGCAAGGGCAGACTCGCTTCCGCCGGCTTCTTCATCGGCGTCGGCGCATCCAGCGTCATGCCGGCAAGGGTCGAGTCGAGCGTCAGTGTCTGCGACGCATTCGCCACCGTTTCCGGACGCACGATGTCGAAGCCGACGGTGAAGTCGCTGCGTCCTGTTGCGATCTCCTTCAACCAGTCCAGCTCCGAGAAGCCCTGCACCAGCTCGGCCACGCCATAGCGGCCAGTGAGACGCGCGGAGAACATCGTGTCCGGCCGTCCCGTGGCACTCGCTATAGCGACATCCAGTTTGGACGGCTGTCCGCGAAAACCGGTATCGAGCGGGCCGGCATGGAAACCGTGCCCGTCGAACGCGGCCGGACCATTGATCTTATCCAGCTTGAGGTTCCAGTCGGGTGCGTTGAGATCGGCATCCTTGAGCTGTGCCGTGCCGGCCAGGGTGAAGTCCTTGGAGTCCTTCACCGGCAGCACCAGATGGAAATCGAAGTCGCCCGTGCCGCCCAGGCTCAGCTTGGCCAGCGCGTCAGCTTGATGGCTGCCGATCGGGCTGCGCCGCACGAATTCCATCAGGTTGGCACCGGCACCCGAACCGCGCACATTGAGATCGAGAGTGCTGTTGGCGAAATCGGGAATCAGCGCCACCGCCCGCTCCACCTTGACGCCCAGCGACTGGCCCCCGCTCGCCTCCACCAGCATGCCGTTGTTGACGAAGTTGGCGACCGCCGAGACACCTTCCGCGCGTGGCCAATCCTTGCCGTATTCCAGGATGAGATCACTGATCTCCGTGCGCGCCTCGAAACGGCCTTCGTTATGCAGGAAAGGCCAGTCCGCCAGATCGCCGTGCACCACCACCGAACCGTTATCGATCTTGCCCGCCACCAAGGCGCGATCCAGCCAATCGATCGCCGCCGGCGACATGGAGTCGATCGGCCAGAACAGCTTGGCTGCCTCCACGTCAGCGTGGCTCAACGCCGCATAGATATCGAGGAAGGGGCGCCCGCCGGCATCATGCAGCGCGATCTCGCCACGCACCTGGCCACCGTAACCGGCGCCCAGGAAGTCCAGCGGCGCGATGCCGATGTGCCAGTCGCCATCCGCATGCCAGAACGCGAACGTGCCGCCCAATTGCGACATCACGAACGGCTTGCGGAACGTGTGCGGGAAATTCAGCACCGTCGCCTGGGTGGGCAGCTCAAGCGAGAGTGCCTGCGTATCGCCGCGCAGTTCACCATCCAGCCGCTCGATGCCAGGCAGCTTGCCGGCCGCGTCGATACCGAGACCACTGAAGCCCGCATCGATGAATTCAATACCCTGCGCCCGCGTCCAGCGCAGTGCCGCATGGCTCAGCTTGCCGCGCGGCTTGCCGGCACCGACCCATTGCGCCAGTCCCGGCGAAAGCTGTGGCTTGAGCGCCAGCCAAGGCAACAGCGGCTCCAGTTGCAGATCGCGCGCGGCAACATCGACCCGCGCCTGCTCACCACTCAACTGATGCAGATCGGCGGCAAGGGCGCTGCCGTCATCCGTCGCCCAACGCAACTGGAAGCCATCCTGTCCTTTGCGCATTTCGGCGAGCGTATGCAGCGATGACACATGCGCCTTGTTGCCCTCCGGGCTGACCAGCACCACGTCGCTCAGATCGAAACGTGTCAGGCTGCGCACCACCCTCGCATCGCGCCAGTCCAGCCAGCTGGCGAAACTACCGTGTCCGCTTTCGGCCGCATAGCCGCCCATATCGACACCGGCGGTCAAGCTATGCAGATCGATGTTGTTGCCCGCCAGCCACAGGCGACCATCCGCGCCGTCCTCGCGGAAACTGCCTGCACCGCGCAGCTCGCCGGCTACGCCCTCGCGTTGCAGGATGGCGCCGACGCGGATGCGTCCGCCCTGCTTGCTCATACGCAATTGCCTGGCGAGCAGCGAGTAATGTTTGTCGACACGCGCGTCGGTGATGTCCAGCCGCAGGTCGCTCAGCCGCAGCTCCACCGACAGCCCGCGGAAGGAAGCGCTCTGCCGATCCTGGCCGCCGGCCACGCCGATGCCATTGATATGCCAGGTGCCATCGGCATCACGGCTCAGGTCCAGCTGGAGGCCGCGCGCACGCAGATTGAGCAGATGACGCGACGGCAGCAGCCAGCCACCCAAGTCCAGCTTGAGCTCGGTCTCGGGAATATGCAGCGGGCTGCCCGACTCGCCCGGACCGATGGTGACGTCGCGCATGACGAACAGCGGGCCGGAAGCCTCCCAGCGCCCTTCCATCGAGGCGAATGATACCGGCCGGTGCAACTGCTGACTAAGTTGCGCGGCGACCCATTGCGGATGATTGGCCAGTGTCGGCAGCACTAGCTGGATCAGGCCCGCCAGCACCGCGAGGCTGATCAAGGCCACGCCCGCGATCCAGCCCGCCGCGCGGACAATAAAGTGCATGCGCTGGCGCCAAACCACCTTCACTGGCAGCTCGCGCCGCGCAGCGAATCACAAAAGAACGACATCGAACTGTTCCTGCGAATAATGCTCTTCGGCCTGAAAGCGTATGCTTTTGGAGATGAACTCTTCCAATTCCGCCACCGCGGTGGACTCCTCCTCCAGGATGCGCCCCACCACTTTCGGGCTGGCCATCACCAACAACTTCTCCGCATTGAACTGACGCACCGCTCGGGTGATCTCGCGGAAGATTTCGTAGGTCACCGTTTCGGCCGTTTTTACGGCGCCACGGCCGGCGCAGGCCGGACAGGGTTCGCACAACTGGCGCTCCAGGCTTTCGGTGGTGCGCTTGCGCGTCATCTCCACCAGCCCCAGGGCCGACATCGGGTACACCGTGGTCTTGGCGTGATCGCGCAGCAGGCCTTTCTCCAGCATGCGCAGGACCTGGCGCTTGTGCTCTTCGTCCGTCATGTCGATGAAGTCGATGATCACAATGCCGCCGAGATTGCGCAGCCGCAGCTGCCGCGCCGCTGCCTGTGCCGCTTCCAGATTGGTGCGGTAAACGGTTTCCTCGAGATTGCGTGTACCCAGATAGCCACCGGTGTTGACGTCAATGGTGGTCATCGCCTCGGTCTGGTCGACGATCAGGTAGCCGCCGGACTTGAGTGGCACTTCCTTCTTCAGCGCGCGCTGGATTTCGTCCTCGACGCCGTACAGATCGAAGATCGGTCGCTCACCGGCATAGTGCTCGATGCGGTCGTCCAGGCTGGGCATGAACTTGTGCACGAACTTGACGACCTTCTCGTAGGTCTCGCGCGAATCCACCCGCACTTTTTCGATATCGTCGTTGAGCATGTCGCGCAGACTGCGCAGCGGCAGCGAGAGTTCCTCGTACACGCGTTCGCCGACCTTGGCTTTGGCGATGTTTTCCTGCACCACGCGCCATACTTTACTGAGATACGTCACGTCGAAGGCGAGCGATTCCGCGGTCTGCTCTTCCGCGTTGGTGCGCACGATGTAACCCAGCGGGATGTTGCCGGTAACGTCCGCGCCGATGAGCGAGGTCATCACCTCTTTCAGGCGCTGGCGTTCGGCCTCGTCCTCGATGCGCGCGGAAATGCCCAGCGTGCGCGCGTGCGGCAGCAACACCAGGTAGCGCGAAGGAATCGACAGGTGCGTGGACAAGCGCGCGCCCTTGGTACCGATCGGGTCCTTCACCACCTGCACCACAATCTCCTGGCCCTCGTGCACCAGTTCGCTGATCGACGGGGTGTTGCCATTGCCGGCCGGCACCACTTCGGCACCATCCATCGATGCCGGCAGCGTGGGACGCACGATGTCCGAGGCGTGCAGGAACGCTGCGCGCTCCAGTCCGATCTCCACGAAGACCGCTTGCATGCCCGGCATCACGCGCTGCACGCGGCCTTTGTATACGTTGCCCACATAGCCGCGGCGGGAGGCTCGCTCGACATGCACTTCCTGCAGCATGCCGTTTTCCACCACGCCGACGCGGGTTTCGCGCGGCGTTACGTTGATCAGGATCTCTTCACTCACCGAACACTCCCCTTACGAAAAGTCTTTATAGCGGCTGCGGACGCGGGCGTCGATGCGCCAGTACACAGCCCAAGCAACCGCTCAGCCGGGTCCGTTAAGCTGGGGCTTTGAGACGCGACGGAGGTGCCATGAAGTTGCTGCTGGTGGAGGACTCCGAGCGTCTGCGGCAAACCCTGAGACATGGCCTGCAGGGCGCAGGTTTCACCGTGGACGCGGCACAGGACGGCGTGGAAGCCAAGGGCTTCCTGAGCAGCTACGACTATGAGCTGGTGGTGCTGGACCTGATGCTGCCGCGGCTTGATGGCATTGCTGTACTGCGCAGTCTGCCATCCGGCGGTCGGCGTCCCCGCGTGCTGGTGCTGTCCGCGCGCGATCAGGTGGCCGACCGCATCGAGGCGCTGAACGCTGGCGCCGACGACTATCTGGTCAAGCCGTTTGCCTTCGATGAACTGGTGGCTCGCCTGCACGCGCTGTCGCGCCGGCCGCAGCAGGCGCAGCCGGTGGTGCTGACCCATGGCGCGTTGTCCTGGGATCCGCTGTCGCAAAGCGCCACAGTGGACGGTCACCCGCTGGGGCTGACGCCGCGTGAATTCGCGGTACTGGGCCTGTTGCTGCGCCACCGCGGCCGCGCCTTCACCCGCCTGGAAATTCTGGAACGCACCGCCGGCAGCGACACCGAGGTCTCCGACCGCAGCGTGGAGGTGCTGGTCTTCGGCCTGCGCCGCAAGCTCGACGCCACCGGGCTGCAGGGCATGATCGAAACCCGCCGCGGGGCCGGCTACCTGATTCCATGAAACCGGCCTCGCTCTCCGCCCGCATCACCCTGCTGTTACTGGTGACCAGCCTGGCCGTACTGGGCGGCGGAGCCATGGTGATGGACTGGCGCATCGACCGCGAAATGGAAGCGCGCTACCGGCAGACCCTGCTGACCCAGGCGCGCGCCGTGGCGGCGATGACCGAGCTGGAGCAGGACACCCCGAACGCCCCCGATGTGTCGTTCCTGCAGGCTGGCCTGTTCGGCGGCGAGGGCCCCGTGTACTACGAACTGCGCTGCGCCGGCATGCCTCCCCTGCGCAGTGATCCACCGCCGCCCGTCGCGCCGCCGGGCTGGCCGGCGGCGGCCGGCATGGAGCCCCAGTACAGCCGCCTCAAGTTTCACGGCAAGCGGATGGGCACGGTCATGTTCGCTTTCCGCGCCACGGCTGGCGAAGCGCGGGCGGCGGGAGATGGCGCGCCCCCCCCATCGGCGGGCAACGCACGCGACTGTGTGCTGTTCTTCCAGCAGGACCGGCGCCCGTTCGAGCAGATCCTGCTCGCCATGGACTGGATCCTGGCGCTGGGCCCCCTCCTTGCGCTTGCCATTGCCCTGGTCGCCGTGCCGCTGATCGTGCGCCGCGGCCTGCGCCCGGTACGCTTCCTAGTCGCCCGCATGGGCGACATTGGCCCCAATGCCCCGGGCGAGCGCCTGGACCCCAGCGGCCTGCGCGAGCTCGACCCGCTGATCCGCCGCTTCAACGGCGTGCTCGACCGCATGGACGAAGGCCTGGCCCGCGAGCGCCAGTTCGCCAGCGGCCTGGCCCACGAAACCCGCACGCGCCTGGCCGAACTGCGCGCCCTGGCCGAAGTCGAGGCCCGCTACCCCAGCGGCCGCAGCCTGCCGCAGCTGATGGGTGAGGTCGGCAGCATCAGCGCGGAACTGGAAGGCACGGTCACCGCCCTGCTGTTGCTGACCCGCCTGCAGGGCGGCCTGGAGCATCCACAACCCCAGCCGCTGGCTCTGGGACCCTGGCTGGAGAAAACCGCGCAGCGCTTTCGCTACAACGCCAGTGAGCGGCATGTAGCCCTTGAACTGCACAGCGGTGGCGACACCGTGCTCCATACTGACCCGGCCCTGCTCGAAGTGGTGATCGGCAATCTGCTGGGCAACGCGTGCGCTTACGCACCCGCTGGCGACACCGTGCATGTAGCTATCGAAACCCACGCCGTTCATATCCATAACGCGGCCCCCAACCTCCACCCCGACGACCTCCCCCGCCTGGGCCAACGCTTCTGGCGCAAACAGACCGAGCACGCGGGACATGCGGGACTGGGCCTGGCACTGGCCTATGCCGCTGCCGCCGCGCTGGACATGAAGCTCGAACACCGTCTCGACGATGCGCGCCGATTGCATGCGCGGCTGACGTGGCCATCCAAAGTCGGGTGAGCCAATGACGCGTCCGGACTGCACCGGAACGAAAATCACGCTACGCCTTCGTGCGCAGCGTGCTCCAGCCGCATCACTGGCAGGCACTCCGGATATTCCCGCTGCACGAACCCGATCAGTCCTTCGCGAACGCGACATCGCAAATCCCAGCCTTGCCCAGAATCCGCCGAGCTGACCAGCGCACGCAGTTGCATGGCGCGCTCACCCGCCTCTACCACCTGCAAGACACAAACCCGCCCATCCCATTCCGGTGCCTCTCGGCATAGCCGCTCCAGTTCGGTACGCAGTGGCGCCAGCGGCAGCCGGTAATCCACCCAGAGGAACACCGTGCCGATCAGCCGGGCGGTACGCCGCGTCCAGTTCTCGAACGGGTTCTCAATGAAGTAATTCAGCGGCACCACCAGTCGCCGCTCGTCCCAGATACGCACTACTACATAGGTACCGGTGATCTCTTCGATGCGGCCCCATTCGCCTTTGATGATCACCACATCGTCCAGCCGGATCGGCTGCGTCAGTGCGATCTGCAGACCGGCGATCAGATTGCTCAGCACCGGCTTGGCAGCGATACCGATGGCAAGTCCCGCCAGACCAGCCGAAGCCAACAGGCTGGCACCGAACTGGCGCACACCCGGGATCGTCATCAGCACCGCCGCCAGGCCGGCAAGTACCACGATGACCATCCCGGTGCGGCTGAGCACTCGCACCTGAGTCACGACGCTGCGGGCACGCAGATTGTCGGCGCCGTCGATCGGATACAGGCGCATGGCCAGATCCTCCAGCGCGCCAATGCAGCGCAGCGCCAGCCACGTGCATACGGCGATCAGAGCCACCAGCAACAGGTGATTGAAGCTCTCCTGCCCGCGTAGTGATTCCAGGTCCGGCACCACGCGCAGCGCGATAGCTACGGTGAGCAATGGCATCAGCCATTCCATGGGCGCATTCGCCCGGCTGAGCATGCTGGTGATCACCGGATGGCCGCGCGCAAGCCGGCGCATCGCGACGTAGGCGGTGCAGCGGAGGATGAAAGCGACGCCGAGGGCAACGGCGACGGTCAGCGCCCATCGCCCCCAAGGGTGATCGCTCCAGAAACTGGCGAAATCAGTAAACATGGCCGGCCACATCGACAATGCGGCCTACCCTGCCGCACGTGATGTCCATGCCACGTGGTCATTGCATGAACTTCGCTTAAAGTAAGCCCATGCAACCTGTCCCGATCCTGCTGGCGTGGAGTGGTGGCAAGGACTGTCTGATGGCGCTGCAGCATCTGCTGCACGATCCGCGCTGGCAGCCTGTGGGCCTGCTCACCACGGTCAATCGCACCTATCAGCGCGTCGCCATGCATGGCACGCGGCAAGAGGTGCTGCAGGCGCAGGCTGATACCCTCGGATTGCCATTGCTCGAAGTGACACTCGACTGGCCTGGCGGTAATGAGGCCTATGAGGAAGCGCATGCCCTCGCTCTGGCTGAGGCGCGCATGCGCTGGCCGGGCCTGCGTCATTGCGCGTTCGGTGACCTGTTTCTGGAGGATGTGCGCGATTACCGCGTGCGCCAGCTCGGCCGCGAAGGCTGGCGGGCGGTGTTTCCATTGTGGGGCGAAGATACGGCGGTGCTGGCGCGACGCTTTGTTGGCGAAGGCCATCGCGCCGTGCTGTGTTGCGTCGATACGCAGCAACTCGACGCCAGCTATTGCGGCCGCCCCTTCGACAACGCCTTGCTCGATGGATTGCCTACTGGCGTCGACCCCTGCGGTGAACGCGGCGAGTTTCACACACTGTGCCACGCTGGCCCGTTGTTCCGGCGGCCGCTTGCGCTACGCCGCGGCGAATCGACTTTGCGCGATGGCCGCTTCCAGTACACCGATTTTCTGCTGAGCCGCGATGCTGTCTGAACTGCCGCACATCCTTCCCGATGTTCTGCAGCCCGGCCTCTCGCTGGTGTTTTGCGGCACAGCGGCTGGTAAGCGCTCTGCCGCCGAGCGCGCCTATTACGCGCATCCGGGCAACATGTTCTGGCGCGCATTGCATGCATCCGGACTGACGCCGCGCCTGCTCGCACCGACTGAATTCCCACTACTCCTTCAATACGGTATCGGCCTCACCGATCTGGCCAAACGACACTCGGGCAATGATGACGAACTGCCCCGCGATGCATTCGACGTGCCCGCGCTGCAGGAAAAACTCGAACGCTTCAAACCGGGCCTGATTGCCTTCACCAGCAAAACCGCAGCGCGCGCAGCTTTAGGCTACGCGGCGGATTACGGCCTTCAAGCCGCACCGATCGATCAGACCCGGGTCTACGTGTTGCCATCACCGTCGGGACAGGCTCGCGGGCATTGGAACCTGGCGCCGTGGCAGGCGCTTGCTAACGATGTCATGTCGGAGCATCGAAATCGCAACGCACTATGATGTCCCGTCTATCCGTGTCGCTACTGGAGTAAGGCCCATGCTCAAGGGAAGTTGCCATTGCGGCCAGATCACCTTCGAGGTGGAAGGCGCGCCATCGCAAGTCATCGAATGCAATTGCTCGCATTGCAGCCGCAAGGGTTATCTGTTGTGGTTTGTGCCGCGCGGGCAGCTGCAGCTCCATGCCGACCCGGCAGCGCTATCGACCTACCACTTCAACAAGCATGTCATCGATCATCACTTCTGCGCGCGGTGTGGATGCGCTCCCCTCGGTTTCGGCACGGGCCCGGACGGCACGGCCATGGCAGCGGTAAATGTGCGTTGTTTGGAAGACATCGATCTGGCCACGATCAAACGCATTCCGTACGACGGCCGTACCCGCTGAATGGATCGCGTCAGGTGATCCGCCTGAGCGAATCGGCGCCGTCCCTGCTGGACCGGCGCGCACTCAACCGCGCCACGCTCGCACGCCAGCTGTTGCTGCGCCGCGATGAGCGAAGTGCATTGCAAGCTATCGAACACCTGGCAGGCCTGCAGGCGCAGGCACCCAATCCGCCGTACATCGGCTTGTGGACGCGGCTGCGGGATTTTCGCTTCGATGCACTCACCGGACATATCTGCGAGCGTCAGGTGGTGCGCTGTGCCGCCATGCGCTCGACTCTGCATTTGCTATCCGCCGCAGACTTGCTTGCGTTTCGTCCTCTGTTGCAACCCGTGCATGCACGAGGCGTGCAAGCAGCTTACGGACGCCAACTGGCTGGGGTAGATCTGGCATCGTTGGCGAGCGCCGGGCGCAACCTGCTTGATGCGCAGCCGTTGACGAGTGCCGAACTGGGCCGCCGCCTGGCCGAACGCTGGCCTGACCACGACCCGCAGGCGCTCGCGCAAGCCGTACGCGCGCAGGTGGCGTTGATCCACATTCCGCCAGCAGGCACCTGGGACTCGCATCGCCCGGCGGCGCTGGCGACAGCCGCGCACTGGCTGGGATCGCCGGGCATCGAAGCCGCTACGCCGGAGGTGCTGATTCGCCGTTACCTGGCTGCGTTCGGTCCTGCCAGTGCCAAAGATGTATCGGTGTGGTCCGGCCTGACCGGTCTTGCCGGCACCTTGAAACAGATGCCCGATCTGATCACGTTTTCGGACGAGGACGGCGCGGTGCTGTTCGATCTGTCCGAAGCGCCACGACCCGGGCCCGATGTACCGGCTCCACCGCGCCTGCTGCCCGAGTACGACAATCTTCTGCTTGCTCATGCCGATCGCCGGCGCATGATCGCGGACGCGCATCGGGCGAAGGTCTATACCAACAACGGCATCATCCGCGCCTGTGTACTCATCGACGGCTTTGTCGCCGGCATCTGGAAGCTGTTCTCCACGGACGCCGTCGCCCAGGTGCGTATCGAACTCTTCCATGACGATGTGCGGAAAAAAGATCGCCTCGATCTGGAGACCGAGGCGATGTCCTTGCTGATGGCGGCATCACCCTCCGCGAAAACACGCGAAGTGGTGTTCGGCACGTTGTCGTCGTAGAGCTGCCCGGGCGTAACCGCCGCGCGCGTCCGCCGCGACGCGTCAGTTGACCGGTGTCTGGCGATATTTGATAACGTCGCGCTCCTGCACCAGCGGCGCCTTGTTGCCCCAGGCCTGGCGGATATAAGTAACCACCGCAGCGACATCGCTGTCGCTGAGCTGTTGCGCGAAGGGCGGCATCGAATAGGGACGCGGATTGCCCTTGGTTGCGGGAGGAAAGCCGCCGAGCAACACCACGCGGATGGCGTTGATACCGGTGGGTTCATTGACCGATGAATTGCCGTTGAGTGGCGGATAGACACCGGCCACGCCATTGCCGTCCTTGCCGTGGCAACCAGCACAACGATCCGCGTACGTCTTCGCACCCTGATTGACCATGCTGGTGATGTCGAGTGGCGACTTCTCCAACGCCACCTGCGGACGGGCCGGCAACGACTGCAGATACGTCGCAATGGCCTGCAGATCGTCATCGGTCATGTGCTGCGTGCTTTGCGCCACGACCTCAGCCATCGGACCGAAGGCCGTACCCTTGGCGGAATGACCGGTCTTGAGCAGCTCGACAATGTCCTGCCCGGTCCAGCCTTCCAGACCACCGTTGGCCTGCGTGCTAAGATCCGGTGCGTACCAGTTCTGCACCGGAATCTGCCCGCCGGACAACGCCTGGTCGCTGCGCATGCCCCCCAGCGAATCGCGCGCGATATGGCACTCATTGCAGTGACCAAGGCCTTGCACGAGATAGGCACCACGGTTCCATGCCGCCGACTTGGCCGGGTCCGCTTGATACTCGCCTTCCTTGAAGTACAGCGCGCGCCACGCCTTCAGGCTGTTGCGCACGTTGTAGGGAAACTCCAGACCCAGCGGTTTTGACGTCTGGTGCACCGGCGCCAAGGATTGCAGGTAAGCGAAGATCGCCAATGCATCGTCGCGGCTGACCTTGGTGTACGAGGTGTAGGAGAACGCGGGATAGAGCAGCTCACCCTGGCGGCCGATACCTGCATGCAATGCCTGCCAAAAGGCTTCGAAGCTCCAATCGCCCAATCCTGTCTCGCGATCCGGCGTGAGGTTGGGCGCAGGGATATCACCGAATGGCGTGCCCACCACGCGGCCACCCGCGAAATGCGCACCGCCTTGCGCGGTATGGCAGGACGCACAGTCGCCCACGGTGGTCAGGTACTGGCCTTTGGCGATCAGCACGGGATCTTTCAGCGAGGCCGCATCGACCTTGCTCGCCTCGCGCGACACCGGCGGCGTTCCGTTGCTGCGCAGGAACAGCCAGGCACCCAACGCAATGCCAAGCAACACCACGACTATCACGACACGACGCAGCTTCTTCATGCGCCATCTCCCGTGGCGCCAAGTACGCCGCAATGCATGGGCGGCGTAATGGAACCGGCAGATTGCGCGTGCATATCCGAAGGCAATTCACGCCCCGCCAGCCACGCGGACACCGCACTGATGTCCGATGCGCTGAGGCGATTGGCGATCTCTGCCATGCAATCGGGCGCCACCGTGGCACGCGTCTTGGTGCGCCAGGAGCCGAGCTGCGAACTGAGATAGTCATACGGCAGACCGACCAGGCCGGGGACGTTCGGCTGCACACCTGTCAGCTGGGTACCGTGGCAGGCAATGCAGGCGGGAACTTCGCGTGACGGATCGCCCTTGGTGGCCAGTTCTTCGCCGCGCTTGAGCGCTTCAGGCGAAACGCGCGGCAGGGGTGAGCGTGCGTACGGCACCTCCTGGGCGGCGAAGTAGTCGGCGATCTCGTGCATGTATTCCGGGCTCAGATGACGCACGGTGTATTCCATCGGGCCGTACTTGCGCAGGCCGTCCTGGAAGTCCTTCAACTGACGCGCCAGATAACCGGCCGGCTTGCCAGCCAGGCGCGGGAAGAAGCCGCTTTCGGGAGTGCCCTCGCCGTGCACGCCATGGCAAGCGGCGCAGGAAGCGATACGTTGCTGAAGGGTGTCAGGCACCTTCAGCGCGCCGGCTTCCTGGGCGCGCGCCGCGCCGCCAGCTGTAATGAGAGCGAACAACAGGACGGCGGAAAACACACGCCTGGCCTGGCACAGCTTGGCTATCGTATCCATCCCGGGATTATAGGCGCGCCCCTGCTTCACGCCGATGTGGAAGCGGCTAAGCTGCGGCTTCGCGACATCATGCCGCACGCCTCCGGAGACCCTCGTGAATCGCCTGCCGCTCTCGCTCTCCCTGCTCGCCATCGCCTTGTTCGCCAGCACGGCCTTGCCCGCCAAGGACACTGATCCGGCGCTGGCCTGGGCCTCGATCAAGGATATCCACCAGCGCATGGATGCCGGTCAGCTCACCAGCGAAACGCTGGCCCGGCAGTTCCTTGAACGGATCCGGCAGATCGATCAGTCGGGGCCGAGTTTGAAGGCCGTCCTCGAAACCAATCCCGACGTGTTGAAGCTCGCCACCGAGCTGGACCGCAAGCATGCCGGCGGTGCACTGCATGGCATTCCGGTGTTGCTGAAAGACAACATCGACACCGGTGATCGCATGCTCACGACGGCCGGCTCCCTGGCTCTTGCCGATGCACCGCCTGCGCCGCGGGACGCCGGCCTGGTCGCGCGCCTGCGTAAAAGCGGCGCACTGATACTCGGCAAGACCAACCTCAGCGAGTGGGCCAATATGCGCTCCAATCACGCCAGCAGCGGGTGGAGCGCACGTGGCGGGCAGACACGTAATCCGTATGTGCTTGATCGCAATCCTTGCGGCTCCAGCGCCGGCTCCGGCGCCGCCGTGGCTGCCGGTCTCGCCACCGTGGCGATCGGCTCGGAAACCGACGGCTCCATTATTTGCCCGGCCGCAGCCAATGGCATTGTCGGCATCAAGCCCACGCTGGGCCTGGTCAGTCGCAGCGGCATGGTGCCGATCAGTCACAACCAGGACACCGCCGGCCCGATGGCACGCAACGTCGCCGACGCCGCCACCGTACTCAGTGTGATCGCTGGCAGCGACCCGCGCGACCCGGCCACAGTCGACGCCGACAAGCACGCCACCGACTACACGCGCTTTCTCGATCCGAATGGACTCAAGGGCAAGCGCATCGGCGTTGTGCGCCAGCTGGCTGGCGCGGAACCGAACGCTGATCGGGTGCTGGAACAATCAATCGCGCTGATGAAAGCGCAAGGCGCCATCATCGTGGACCCGGTGGAGATCCCGCATTTGAAAGAGCTTGGCGATGTGGAGCTGACCGTGCTGCTCTACGACCTCAAGCACGACATGCAGGCTTACCTCGCCACGCGCCCCGGTTCGAAGATGAAAACGCTGGCCGACTTGATTGCTTTCAACCGACGCGAAGCGCAACGCGAAATGCCGTGGTTCGGGCAGGAGTTGTTTGAGCAGGCCGAGGCCAAGGGCCCACTGACCGATAAGGCGTATGTGGAAGCGCAGGCGAAAGCCAAGCGCCTGGCCGGCCCCGAAGGCATCGACGCGGCACTGGCCAAGCAGCATCTGGATGCGTTGCTTTCGCCGTCCTGGGGGCCCACTTTCGTCACCGATCTGGTGCTTGGCGATCATGTGGTCAGCGGCGATCCGACGGTAGGCGGCGCATCGCAACCGGCGGCGGTGGCCGGCTATCCGTCGATCACGGTACCTGCGGGTTTTGCACACGATCTGCCGGTAGGCATTGTGCTGTTCGGCGCGAAATGGAGCGAACCTACGCTGATTTCCATCGCCTATGGCTTCGAGCAGCACGCGAAGGCATGGCAGCCACCGTCGTTCCTGGAGACAGTCGGCGGAAAGCCGGTACCGGCTTCGCCTTGAGTAACGACTGATGCGACACGGGATGAGCACACGCTCATCCCGTGCAAGCCTTATCCCTGACCGCCCACCGATTTGCGCACGATCAGCATCGCCAGCTCGAGCGACTGCTCATAGTTGAGGCGCGGATCCACCATCGACTTGTACGCGCGGTCGAGATCGGCTTCGCTGAGGTCGCGCGCACCGCCCATGCATTCCGTGACGTCTTCGCCGGTGAGCTCGAGATGCACGCCACCGAGGCGCGTGCCGGCGGCGGCGTGGATGTCAAAGGCCTGATCCAGCTCGCCGCGGATATTGTCGAAGCGGCGAGTCTTGTAGCCGTTGGAGGTGCTTTCGGTATTGCCGTGCATCGGATCGGCGACCCACAGCACGCGGCGCCCTTCACGCTTCACGGCTTCAAGCAGCGGCGGCAGTGCCGTACCGATCTGACTGTTCCCCATGCGATGGATCAGCGTGAGGCGGCCCGGTTCGTCCTGCGGGTTCAGCGCTTCGATCAACGGCAATAGCTGATCCGGCTTGACCGAGGGACCGACCTTGACGGCGATGGGATTGCGGATGCCGCGGAAGTACTCCACATGCGCGCCGTCCAATGCAGCGGTGCGCATGCCGATCCATGGGAAATGCGTGGACAGGTTGAACCAGCCACGATGGCGCGGCACCTGGCGGGTCAGCGCTTCCTCGTAATGCAACAGCAGGGCTTCGTGCGAGGTGAAGAAGTCCACTCGGGTGAAGCCTGCAATCGGGCCAGCCAGCGTTTCCATAAAGCGCAGCGAGTCACCGATGCCGGCGACCATGCGACGGTACTCGGCCGCCAATGGCGAGTGTTCTACCCAGGCCAGATCCCAATACTCGGGATGGTGCAGATCGGCAAAACCACCGTCGATCAGGGCGCGCACGAAGTTCATGGTCAACGCGGAATGCGCGTGCGCCTGGATCAGCCGTTGTGGATCGGCGCGCCGTGCTTCCGGCGTGAATGCCGGTCCGTTGACCACATCGCCACGGAAGCTCGGCAATGTCACGCCATCGCGTGTTTCAGTGTCGGCCGAACGCGGCTTGGCGTACTGGCCAGCGAAACGGCCCACGCGCAGTACAGGTTTCTTCAGCCCGTGCACCAGCACCAGGCTCATCTGCAGCAGCACCTTGAGCCGGTTGGAAATGATGGGGCTGGTGCAGTCGGCGAAACTCTCCGCGCAATCGCCACCCTGCAGCAAGAAGCGCTGCCCTTCCTGGGCCTCGGCCAGCGCCTGCTTCAGCGCCAGCACCTCCCAGGACGTAACCAGCGGGGGCAACTGGGCAAGATGCGTGGTGGTCCGGGCCAGTTCTTCGCTGTTCTCGTACAGCGGCTGCTGCAGCGCGGTGCGTTGCTGCCAGGAGCCGGGCGTCCAGTTGGCGGATTCAACAGGCATGGAAGCGTTGGCGTTCATAGTGACGGCACCCCATCGGGCCGTGAGTGTTCCCGTGGTCATCCGGACTCAGCTCCGTCGACTGGCTGCGGCGCGGATCGCCAGCACGGCCAGCAGCACGAACCACAACAAGGTCCAGGCCGGCATCGGCAAGCCCAGGATCGGCTCGAGCTTGGCGCACTCACCAGAGCCGGTGAAGACCATCTTGAGTACCTTCGCCATCGGGAAGGCATCCATCATGTAACCAAGATTGGGGCCGCAAGAGGGCACCTGATCGGCCGGCAAGGTTTGCAGCCACAAGTGGCGCGCCGCCGTCGCCATACCCGCCAGCGCCCCCAGAACCACCCCGGATGCATAGAACCAACGGCCGCCTTTGCCACGGGGACCATGGATCGCGCCGACCAGGAAGAACACCGCCATAAACAGGAACGCGATGCGCTGGAAGATGCACAGCGGGCAAGGAATCATCGCAAGCACGTGCTCGGCATATAGCGCGAAGCCCAACAGACCTACGCAGATCAGGAAGCCGACGAGATAGGTGACTCGGTATGACCAACGGAAAGGGTTCATGGCTCGGTTGTTGCGTTGCGGAACCGGGACATTACCCGCTCGCGGGGGGCGCTGTCAGCACGCGGCAGGTTGCCGCGGCCTGTTTCGGGAAAAATGGAGAAGTGCCCAATCGATCCAGTCGCGACGGCTACCGACACCTCCTGAAAAACAAAACCCCAGCAGGTTGCCCGGCCGGGGTTTCGTGTTTCAGCGGAACTGACGCTTATTCGGCGTCGACAGCTTCAACCTGCGGGCGATCCACCAGCTCGACATAAGCCATCGGGGCGTTGTCGCCCGGACGGAAGCCACACTTGAGGATGCGCAGGTAACCGCCGGGACGCTCGCGGTAACGCGGGCCCAGCTCGACGAATAGCTTGCCCACGGCCTGCTTGTCGCGCAGACGCGCAAACGCGAGGCGGCGGTTGGCAACGCCATCGGTCTTGGCGAGCGTGATCAGCGGCTCGGCGACGCGACGGAGTTCCTTGGCCTTGGGCAACGTGGTACGGATCAGCTCATGCTTGATCAGCGACGCAGCCATGTTCTTGAACATCGCTTCGCGATGGCTGCTCGTGCGGTTGAGCTTGCGACCGGATTTCTGGTGGCGCATGGTAATTACTCTCTAGTCTGTTGTTATGAAAAGCCGGTCACTTTGATCCGACTTCCCGCGGTTGCCCGCTATTCAAGGCTCTAAGAACGCCTTGTTATAAGAGTGCGGCCTCTACGAACCGCATCTACCAACCAGAGGAAATGCATTGCATTTCCTCCAGGTTATTCAGCGTAGAGGGCGATCGAAACCGATCGCCCTCTTGTACATCAGCCCAGCTGCATGCCGTGCGAGAGGCCCGGCGGCGGCCAGTTTTCAAGCTTCATGCCGAGTGCGAGACCACGCCCGCCCAGGACATCCTTGATTTCGGTCAGCGACTTCTTGCCCAGGTTCGGGGTCTTGAGCAGCTCGACTTCGGTCTTCTGCACCAGATCGCCGATGTAGTAGATGCTCTCGGCCTTCAGGCAGTTCGCCGAACGCACGGTGAGCTCAAGATCGTCGATCGGACGCAGCAGCAGCGGGTCGAAACCGCCCTTCTCCGCCTTGTCGGTAGCGCTCTCGCGACGCGAGAAGTCACCAAACACCGACAGCTGGTCGTTGAGGATCTCGGCGGCCTTGCGGACCGCGTCTTCCGCACCGATGGTGCCGTTGGTCTCGATGTCGAGCACGAGCTTGTCGAGGTTGGTGCGCTGCTCGACACGAGCTGCGTCCACTTCGTAAGCCACGCGCAGCACCGGCGCGAACGAGGCATCGAGCTGCAGGCGACCGATCGGACGAGCTTCCTCGTCCGGATGCTGGCGCGAACTGGCCGGCTGGTAGCCGACACCGCGACGCACCTTCAGGCGCATGTTGAGCGCGATGTCCTTGGTCAGGTGGCAGATCACATGCTCGGGGTTGATGATTTCCACCGAGTGGTCGACGGCGATGTCGCCGGCGGTGACCACGCCCTTACCCTTCTTGGACAAGGTCAGGGTGACTTCATCACCCGTGTGCTGACGAATCGCCACATCCTTGAGGTTGAGCAGGACTTCAATCACGTCCTCCTGCAGACCTTCCAGAGTGGTGTACTCATGAAGCACGCCATCGATCTCGACCTCGACGATGGCACTGCCGGGGATCGAGGAGAGCAGCACGCGGCGCAGCGCGTTGCCCAGGGTGTGGCCGAAACCACGCTCGAGCGGCTCCACCACCACTTTGGCGCGGTTGGATCCGAGCTGCTCGACGCTGAGGCCGCGAGGCCGCAGCACGCTAGTTGACGAAACTGCCATGCAGGGCTCCGGTAGATTACTTCGAGTAAAGCTCGACGATCAGGCTCTCATTGATATCGGACGGCAGATCACCGCGATCCGGCACCGACTTGAACGTACCTTCGAACTTCTTGGCATCGACTTCCACCCACTGCGGGCGAAGGTCCATGGTGTCGAACACAGTCGCCGCTTCCTGCACACGGAGCTGGGTGCGGGCGCGCTCGGTCAAGGCAATCGCGTCGCCCGGACGAACCTGGTACGACGGAATGTTCACTTTCTTGCCGTTGACCAGCACAGCCTTGTGGCTGACCAGCTGACGGGCCTGGGCGCGGGTCACCGCAAAACCCATGCGATAGACGACGTTGTCCAAACGGCTTTCGAGCAGGCGCAGCAAGTTCTCGCCGGTGTTGCCCTTGAGGGTCGACGCCTTGGCGTAGTAGTTGCTGAACTGACGCTCGAGCACGCCGTAGATGCGCTTCACCTTCTGCTTTTCACGCAGCTGGTTGGCGTAATCGGACATGCGCATGCGCTTGTTGGCGCCATGCTGGCCGGGCTTGTTTTCCAGCTTGCACTTCGAGTCGATGGCGCGAGCCGGACTCTTCAGGCTGAGGTCTGCACCCTCACGACGGGCGAGTTTGCAGGTAGCTCCACGATAACGGGCCATGGGTATGCTCCTTAGACTCGACGCTTCTTGGGGGGACGGCAGCCGTTATGCGGAATCGGCGTGACGTCGATGATGTTGAGCACCTTGTAGCCCAGCGCGTTCAACGAACGCACAGCGGACTCACGACCCGGACCCGGGCCCTTGATGCGCACTTCCACGGTCTTCACACCGTAGTCGCCAGCGGCACGACCAGCCTTCTCGGCGGCAACCTGTGCAGCGAATGGCGTGGACTTGCGCGAACCGCGGAAACCCGCGCCGCCTGCAGTCGCCCACGACAGAGCATTGCCCTGACGATCGGTGATGGTGACGATGGTGTTGTTGAAGGAGGCCTGCACGTGGGCCACGGCATCCGTGACAACGCGCTTGATCTTCTTCTTGGTCTTAACCGGCTTAGCCATAAGTGGAATCCGTTACTTCTTGATCGCGCGACGGGGACCCTTGCGGGTACGTGCGTTGGTACGCGTGCGCTGGCCGCGCACCGGCAGGCCACGGCGGTGGCGCAGACCGCGGTAGCAACCCAGATCCATCAGACGCTTGATGGCGATACCGACTTCACGGCGCAGGTCGCCTTCGACGACATACTTGCCGATCTCGTGGCGGAGCTTCTCCACCTCGCCTTCACTGAGGGACTTGATCTGGGTGGTGGGAACCACGCCAGCGTCCGCACAGACCTTCTTGGCCCGGCTGCGACCGATACCGTAAATGCTTTGCAGGCCAACCCAGACATGCTTCTGGACCGGCAAATTGACACCCGCGATGCGCGCCATGATGTTCTTTCTCCGATGCGTTTCGTGCGCGGTAAACGCGCAATTTTAACCTGAATTATCCCAACAGGAAAGCCCTGCGGCACCTTGTGCCGCCCGCCCTCCAATCCAAAGACCCTTCCCCAGCGCCCCAGCAGCCATCAGTTGCGGCGGAGATTGGCCTTTTTGAGCAGACTTTCATATTGGTGACTGACCAGGTGCGCTTGCACTTGGGCAGTGAAGTCCATCACCACGACCACCACGATCAGCAGAGAGGTGCCGCCGAAGTAGAACGGTACATGCCAAGCTTTTTGCATGAACGACGGCACCAGACAGACCAGCACCAGGTACAGCGCACCGACACCGGTCAACCGGGTCATCACACTGTCGATGTAGTCAGCCGTCGAACGGCCCGGACGAATACCCGGAATCAGGGCACCCGACCGCTTGAGGTTGTCCGCAGTTTCCTGCGAGTTGAACACAATCGCCGTGTAGAAGAAGGCGAAGGTGATCACCAGCACCGCGAACACGATGTCGTACAGCGGCTCGCCGGGCGTCAGCGCCTGGGTGAGCTCCTGCAGCCAGCGCGACTGGTGACCGGCGGTGAACCAAGTCGCAGCCGTCGCCGGGAACATCAGCAGACTGGAGGCAAAGATCGGCGGGATCACGCCCGACATGTTGATCTTCAGCGGCAGATGCGAGGTCTGGTTCATATAGGCCCGCTGCCCACCGGAACGCCGTGCGTAGTTCACGGTAATGCGCCGCTGGGCGCGCTCCATGAAGACCACGAACGCCGTCACCGCCAGGATCAGGCCCACCACCATGATCATCTTGATCACGCTGAGCTCGCCATTGCTGGCCATGGTCAGCGTGTGAGCCACCGCGCCCGGCAAACCGGCCACGATACCCGCGAAGATCAGCAGCGAAATACCGTTGCCGATACCACGCTCAGTGATCTGCTCGCCCAACCACATCAGGAACATCGTGCCGGCGGTGAGGCCAACGATCGATGCCATGACGAAGCCCATACCCGGCGTATAAACCACCGGTGCGCCACCTGCAGCGACCTGCTTCTGCAGGGCTACGGCGATGCCAAAGGCCTGGAAAGCAGCGAGACCTACCGTGCCGAAGCGGGTGTAGGTAGTCATCTTGCGACGACCTGCCTCACCTTCCTTGCGCAGTGCCTGCAGGCTCGGAATCACCGCGCCCATCATCTGCACCACGATCGATGCGGAGATATAAGGCACTACGCCAAGCGCGAACACTGAGAAACGAGCCAGCGAACCACCCGAGAACATGTTGAACATGTTCATCAGGCCACCACCCTGCTCGATCAGGCTGGTCATCGCTTCCGGGTTAACGCCCGGAACCGGGATGAAGGAACCGAGACGAAAGACAATCAGCGCACCAATGACAAAGAAGATGCGCTGACGCAGTTCCGTCAGCTTGCCGAGCGATCCGAGCGATGGGCCCTGGGCTGCCGCCACGTGATTACTCCACGCTTCCGCCGGCAGCTTCGATCGCTGCCTTGGCGCCGGCCGTAGCCAACAGGCCCGACAGCTTCACCGCGCGGCCGATCTCGCCCTTGGCGACGACCTTGACCTTCTTGGCGCGACTGTCGATCAGACCCGCCTGATGCAGAGCGATCGCATCGATCACGTCCACCTTCAGGTTGGCCAGCTGGTACAGGAATACTTCCTGGCTCTCGGCCTTCTTCAGCGAGCGGAAGCCAACCTTCGGCAGGCGACGCTGCAGCGGCATCTGACCGCCCTCAAAACCGAACTTGTGGGTGCCGCCCGCGCGAGCGTGCTGACCCTTGTGACCGCGACCCGCAGTCTTGCCCAGGCCCGAGCCGATACCGCGACCGACGCGAAGGCGCGTCTTGCGCGAACCAGCGGCTGGCTTGATGTCGTTAAGACGCATGATGCTTACTCCTCAACCCGCACGAGGTAATAGACCGTGTTGATCAAGCCACGCACCTGCGGGCTGTCCTTCAATTCACGGACGTCGTTGAGCTTGTTCAGGCCGAGCGCCTTCACGCTCAGGCGATGACGGCTCTGCACACCACGCAGGCCTTTGACCAGGCGAACGCGGACAGTCTTTTCGTTGTTAGCCATTGCCCAGCACCTCTTCCACGGTCTTGCCACGCTTGGCAGCGATCTGCTTCGGCGAAGCGACAGCCTGCAGGCCCTTAATGGTGGCGCGAACCAGGTTGATGGGGTTGCGCGAACCGACGGCCTTGGCCAGCACGTTCTTCACGCCAACCACTTCCAGCACAGCGCGCATCGCGCCGCCGGCAATCACGCCGGTACCTTCGGAAGCGGGCTGCATGAACACGCGGGCAGCACCGTGGTTGGCCTTGATGGCGTACCACAGGGTGCCGTTGTTCAAGTCGATGCTCACCATGTTACGGCGGGCGCGTTCCATGGCCTTGGAGATGGCGACCGGCACTTCACGCGCCTTGCCATAACCGAAGCCCACGCGGCCTTCGCCGTCACCGACCACGGTCAGTGCGGTGAAGCTCATCTGGCGGCCACCCTTCACGGTCTTGGCCACGCGGTTGACGGCAATCAGCTTCTCGAGCAGGCCGTCTGAATTTTCGCGATCGGTAGAAGACATGTTCTTTTCCGTATGCCCGGACTATCCGGGACTTTGCTTGCGGCTAAGCCGCTTGGAGTTGTAGGTGCCACATATGGAATCAAGGGCGGGCAACCCTGCCCTTGATTCCTTCGGCCTTAGAACTTCAGGCCAGCTTCGCGAGCTGCATCAGCCAGAGCCTTGATGCGACCGTGGTAGCGGAAACCCGAGCGGTCGAACGCGACCGCCTCGATACCCGCGGCCTTGGCGCGCTCGGCGATGGCCTTGCCGACGGCTGCAGCCGCCTCGAGGTTCTTGGTGCCCTTCAGACCTTCGGCGATCGACTTCTGAACGGTGGAAGCCGCAGCCACCACGTTCGTGCCGGAAGCGTCGAACACCTGCGCGTACAGGTGCTGACCGGTGCGATGCACCGACAAGCGGGCCACGGCCAGCTTGCGAATGTGGGCACGGGTCGACTTGGCGCGGCGCAGGCGGGATTCGTTCTTGTTCATCGTGTTCTCTCCAGGAAGCGGATAGGCCGATTAGGCCTTCTTGGCTTCCTTCAACGTGATCTTCTCGCCGGAGTAACGCACGCCCTTGCCCTTGTAGGGCTCCGGCGGACGATAGCCACGGATCTTGGCGGCAACCTCACCCACGAGCTGCTTGTCCGACCCCTTCACCAGGATCTCGGTCTGCGTCGGAGTTTCAAGGCTGATGCCTTCCGGCGCATTGAAGACCACCGGATGGGAGAAACCTAGGCTCAGGTTCAGCGCCTTGCCGGCCATGGAAGCGCGATAACCCACGCCAACCAGCTCCAGCTTGCGCTCGTAACCCTCGGAAACACCCTTGACCATATTGGCGAGCAGCGCACGGGCGGTGCCACCAAACTTGTGGTCGGCGCCTTCGGCCAGCTGAATGTTCGCAACGCCGTTGTCCACGACAACGGAAACACCCGGCAGATGGTGCGTGGACAGCGCGCCCTTCGGACCCTTCACGGAAATACCGTTGTCGTCCGACTTCAGCTCCACGCCCTTCGGCAAGGTAATCAATTTCTTGGCTACACGGGACATCGTCGGCTCCTTATGCCACTTGGCCGATGACTTCGCCGCCCAGACCCTTGGCACGGGCCTGCGCGTCGGTCAGCAGACCGGCGGAAGTCGAGATGATCGAGATACCCAGGCCACCCAGGACCTTCGGCAGCTCGTCCTTGCCGCGATAGACGCGGAGACCGGAACGGCTGACACGGGAAATGCTCTCGATGGCCGGACGGCCTTCGAAATACTTGAGCTTGATCTCGAGCACCGGCTTGCCCTCCTGGGTGGAGGTCTTGGCGTCGAGGATATAGCCCTCGTTCTTGAGAAGGTTGGCGATTGCCACCTTCAGCTTCGACGACGGCATGCTTACGGCCTGCTTGCCCGTGAGCTGGGCATTGCGGACGCGCGTAAACAGATCGGCGATGGGATCAGTCATGCTCATGAAAACATCCTTCAGAGTGCACCGATATCCGATAAAACCGGAAATCAATTAGATTGTGAGCCGGCATAACCACCGGCCTGCTTTGCGCAGACCGCCGACTATAGCAGCTTTTTCCAGCTTTGCGAATATCGATACGTGCTTCGCATCGGCGGCGGCAGGTTCCCTACCCCCGGGACGGACAAACCGCCGGACCACGGTCCGGCGGTTGCCTTGTACTCGGTCTTACCAGCTGGCCTTGCGCAGGCCCGGCACGTCACCACGCATGGTGGCTTCGCGCAGCTTGTTGCGGCCGAGGCCGAACTTCGCGTACACGGCGCGCGGACGACCGGTCAGCGCGCAGCGCGTACGCTGACGGCTCGGGCTCGCATCGCGCGGCAGCTTCTGCAGCTTGGTCTGAGCGTCCATCTTCTCCTCGTAGGAGGACTTGGGGCTCAGCACGATCGCCTTCAGTTCAGCGCGCTTGGCAGCGTACTTCTTGACGAGCTTGGTCCGCTTGATATCGCGGTTAACCATTGAGGTCTTAGCCATGGATTCTCTCGCGTATCAGTTACGGAACGGGAAGCTGAAGGCTTCCAGCAGCGCCTTGGCTTCTTCGTCGGTCTTGGCGGTGGTGGTGATGGAGATATCCATACCACGCATTGCGTCGATCGCGTCAAAGTCGATTTCCGGGAAGATGATCTGCTCTTTGATGCCGAAGTTGTAGTTACCACGGCCATCGAAAGCACGACCCGACACACCACGGAAGTCGCGCGTACGCGGCAGCGAGATGTTGATCAGGCGATCAAGGAATTCCCACATCTGAGCGCGGCGCAGGGTGACCTTGCAGCCGATCGGCCAGCCGTCGCGGATCTTGAACGAGGCAACGGACACGCGCGCCTTGGTCTGGATCGGCTTCTGGCCGGAGATCTTGGCCATGTCGGCCACGGCGTTCTCGAGCACTTTCTTATTGCCCGCAGCTTCGCCCACGCCCATGTTCAGCGTGATCTTAGTGATGCGGGGAACCTGCATCACGTTCTGGTAACCAAAACGCTCGGTGAGCTTTTTGATGACCTGCTCTTTATAAAAGGTTTCAAGGCGCGTCATGACTTGTGTTCCTTACGCGTCCACGACCTCGCCCGACGAGCGGAACACGCGCACCTTACGCCCATCTTCGAGCGTCTTGGTGCCAACGCGTTCACCCTTGTTCGTGGCGGGGTTGAACAGCTGCACATTGGAGATATGGATCGAAGCCTCACGCTCGACGATGCCGCCGGCCTGGTTGGCCTGAGGATTCGGCTTGGTGTGACGCTTGATCAGATTCACGTTGGAGACGAACACGCGATCGCCATCAACGCGCAGCACGTCGCCGCGCTGACCTTTGTTCTTGCCGGTGATCACGAGGACCTGATCACCCTTGCGGATACGGTTCATGGTCTGGACTCCGCTCAGAGCACTTCGGGCGCGAGCGAGACGATCTTCATGAACTTCTCGCTGCGCAGCTCGCGGGTAACCGGCCCGAAAATACGGGTACCGATCGGCTCGAGCTTGTTGTTGAGGAGCACCGCTGCATTGCCGTCGAAACGGATCAGCGAGCCATCGGGACGACGCACGCCCTTGGCGGTACGCACCACCACGGCATTGTAAACCTCGCCCTTCTTCACCTTACCGCGCGGAATGGCATCCTTCACGGTGACCTTGATCACGTCACCGATCGCGGCGTAACGACGCTTGGAGCCGCCGAGCACCTTGATGCACATCAATTCCTTCGCGCCGCTGTTATCCGCTGCGGAAAGCGTGCTTTGCATCTGGATCATGTCTGCACCCTCCCTTTAGCCGTTGGCGCGCGTGACGATTTCGACCACGCGGTGATGTTTGGTCTTGGACAGCGGGCGGCACTCCGCGATGCGCACGAGGTCACCCTCGTTGGCACCCACGTCGTTCTGCGCGTGCAGCTTGGTCGACCGGCGAATGATCTTGCCCAGCAGGCCGTGCTGCACCTGGCGCTCGATCAGGACGGTGACCGTCTTGTCCATCTTGTTGCTGATGACGCGGCCCTCAAGGGTACGCGCCTGCTTCTGGTTGTCGCTCATATCCGCCGTCCTTACTTCTTGCCGCCGAGCACGAATTTCGTGCGGGCGATGTCGCGCCGAACGCGGCGCAGCTGGTGCGGCTGGTTGAGCTGGCCGGTGCCCTTCTGCATGCGCAGGTTGAACTGCTCCTTGCGCAGGTCCAGCAGATGCTGCTTCAGCTCGTCGGCCGTTTTGGTATTTAGATCTTTCATGGCCATCACATCACCGCTCGGGAAACGAACTGGGTCTGCACCGACAGCTTGGCAGCGGCCAGGCGGAACGCCTCGCGTGCCGTTGCTTCGTCGACGCCCTCGATTTCATAGAGCATGCGGCCGGGCTGGATCGGGGCGACCCAGAACTCGACGCCACCCTTACCGGCGCCCATTCGGACTTCGATCGGCTTCTTGGTGATCGGCTTGTCCGGGAACACGCGGATCCACAACTTGCCGCCGCGCTTCACGAAACGGGTGATGCAACGACGTGCGGCTTCGATCTGGCGAGCGGTCAGCGCGCCGTGAGTGGTGGCCTTGAGGCCGTACTCACCGAAGCTCACGAGGTTGGAGCTGAAAGCCAAGCCGTCATTACGGCCCTTGAACTGCTTACGGAATTTGGTTCGCTTGGGTTGCAACATGGCAACTCTCCTTACTTCGCCGTCCGCTCGCGACGGCCTTCGCCATCACGACGCGATTCACGATCACGACGACCCTCGCCACCTTCGCGGCGCGGCTGCGACGACTGCTCTTCCTTCGACTCCTGGCCGATCTGGGTCAGGTCGAAGATTTCGCCCTTGTAGACCCACACCTTGATGCCAATGATGCCGTAGGTGGTCTTCGCTTCGGCAAAGCCGTAGTCGATATCCGCGCGAAGGGTGTGCAGCGGCACGCGACCTTCACGGCTCCATTCGGAGCGAGCAATCTCGGCGCCGTTCAAGCGGCCGGAGACGTTGATCTTGATACCCAGGGCGCCGAGACGCATCGCATTGCCCACCGAGCGCTTCATCGCGCGACGGAACATGATGCGGCGCTCGAGCTGCTGCGCGATCGACTCGGCAACCAGCTGCGCGTCGAGCTCAGGCTTACGCACTTCGCTGACGTTGATGTGCGCCGGAACGCCCATCAGCTTGCTGACTTCCTTACGCAGCTTCTCGATATCCTCGCCCTTCTTGCCGATCACCACGCCCGGACGGGCAGTGTGGATCGTCACGCGAGCGGTCTTAGCCGGACGCTCGATCTGGATCTTCGAGATGCCGGCAGCTGCCAGCTTCTTGCGCAGCATCTCACGGACCTTCAGATCAGCCGCAAGGTACTGAGCGTACTCGCCCTTATTGGCGTACCACTTCGAGTTCCAGTCCTTGGCAATGCCGAGGCGGATACCGGTGGGATGAACTTTATGACCCATCGTCTATATCCCCAGTCAGTTGCCAACGACCACAGTGATGTGGCTGGTGCGCTTCAGGATGCGCGAACCGCGGCCTTTGGCGCGGGCATACATACGCTTCATCGCCGGACCTTCATCCACGAAGATGCTCGAGACCTTCAGCTCGTCGACATCAGCGCCGAGATTGTTCTCGGCATTGGCGACGGCCGACAGCAGCACCTTGCGGACAAGGGCCGCGGCCTTCTTGTTGGTGAACTGGAGCACGTCGCTGGCTCGGCCCACGGGCATGCCGCGGACCAGGTCAGCCACCAGGCGTGCCTTCTGCGCCGAAATGCGGGCGCTGCGCAGGATCGCTTTGGCTTCAGTGCTCATCACTTGCCCTTCTTATCGCCGCCATGGCCCTTGAAGGTGCGGGTCACCGCGAACTCGCCGAGCTTGTGCCCGACCATGTTCTCGTTGACGAGCACCGGCACGTGCTGGCGACCGTTGTGGATGGCGATGGTCAATCCCACCATTTCCGGCAGGATCATGGAGCGACGCGACCAAGTCTTGATCGGGCGCTTGTTATTGGCGGAAACCGCAGCTTCCACCTTCTTCACGAGGTGAAGGTCGACAAAAGGACCTTTCTTCAATGAACGCGGCATGACGGTTTCCTGTTACTTGCGACGACGCACGATGAACTGCTGCGTGCGCTTGTTGTTGCGGGTCTTGTAACCCTTGGCCGGCGTACCCCACGGGCTGACCGGATGACGGCCACCGGAGGTCTTACCCTCACCACCACCATGCGGATGGTCGACCGGGTTCATCGCCACACCGCGGACGGTCGGACGAATACCCTGCCAACGCTTGGCACCGGCCTTGCCCAGCTTCTTCAAGCTGTGCTCGCCGTTGCCGACTTCGCCGATGGTGGCGCGGCAGTCGACCGGCACGCGACGCATTTCGCCGGAGCGCAAACGCAACGTGGCGTAACCAGACTCGCGGGCAACCAGCTGGACCGAGGCGCCGGCACTACGAGCGATCTGAGCGCCCTTGCCGGGCTTCATCTCGATGCAATGCACGGTCGAACCGACGGGGATGTTGCGCAGCGGCAGACTGTTGCCAGCCTTGATCGGCGCGTCGTGACCCGACACCAGACGATCACCCGCCTGGACGCCCTTAGGCGCGATGATGTAGCGGCGCTCACCATCGGCATAGCAAAGCAATGCGATGTGCGCGGTACGGTTCGGATCGTATTCAATACGCTCGACCTTGGCGGCAATGCCTTCCTTGTCGCGCTTGAAGTCGATGATGCGGTAACGCTGCTTGTGACCGCCACCTTGGTGACGAACGGTGATGCGACCGTAATGGTTGCGACCGCCAGTCTTGGACTGCGCCTCGGTCAACGCCGCGTACGGCGCGCCCTTGTGCAGGCCCGGGGTCCGCACGCTGACTGCGTCGCGGCGCCCTGCGGAGGTCGGCTTGTGAGTGATCAGTGCCATCTCAATTCAACTCCTGGCTCAGGCCTTGGCCGACACGTCGATGGTTTGGCCATCGGCGAGGCGTACATAGGCCTTGCGCTTGCCCTGGCGGCTGCCAGCGCGGAAACGGAAGGACTTGACCTTGCCCTTGGCGTTGACGAGGTTCACCTGCTCGACCTTCACGTCGAACATCTGTTCCACCGCAGCGCGGACATCGGCCTTGGTTGCCTCGGGGGCAACTACGAAAACGTACTGGTTGCGCTCAGCGAGACGGGCCGCCTTCTCGGAGATATGCGGCGCGCGCAGCGTATTCAGGATGCGTTCGTTGCTCATGCCAGCCACTCCTCGATCTTCTTCACCGCATCGACGGTCATGACGATGTGGTCCGAACCGACCAGGCTGACCGGATTCAGCGCCAGCACGTCCACGACATGGATGTACGGGATATTGCGTGCCGCCAGGAAGGTGGCTTCGTTGGCGTCTTCCGACACCAGCAGCACACGACCGGACACCTGCAGCTCGGCCAGCTTGGCGACCATTGCCTTGGTCTTCGGGGTGTCGATGCCGAAGCTTTCGACGACCTTCAGACGGTCCTGACGAATCAGCTCCGACAGGATCGAGCGAATGGCAACGCGATACGACTTGCGGTTGACCTTCTGCTCGAAGCTGCGCGGCTTGGCAGCGAACGTACGGCCACCACCGACGAAAATCGGCGCACGGTAATCACCGTGACGAGCACCGCCGCCCTTCTGCTTCTTGAATTTCTTGGTGGTACCCGACAGCTCACCGCGCGACAGCTGTGCCTTGGTACCGGCACGACCACCCGCCTGATAAGCAACGACGACCTGGTGAATTAGGGCCTGCTTGAGCTCACCGCCGAACACCTCGTCCGACACGTTGAGCGGCTTGGCGCCAATGACATTAAGTTCCATGGCGTTCTCCTCAACCCTTGGTCGTCGGACGGATCACGACGTCGCCACCGGTAGCACCCGGCACAGCGCCCTTCACCGCGATCAGATGACGCTCGGCGTCGACCTTGACCACTTCCAGGCCCTGCTGCGTACGGTTCACCGCACCCATATGGCCGGACATCTTCTTGCCGGGGAACACACGACCCGGAGTCTGACGCTGACCGATAGAACCCGGCGAGCGATGTGACAGCGAGTTACCGTGGGTGGCATCACCCATCGTGAAGTTGTGGCGCTTGATGGTGCCCTGGAAGCCCTTGCCCTTCGACACACCGGCAACGTCAACGATCTGACCCACCTGGAATACGTCGTCGGCCTTGATCTCGGCGCCCACGCTGTACTTGCCGAGATCTTCGGCAGACACGCGGAACTCCCACAGACCACGGCCCGGCTCAACCTTCGCCTTGGCGTAGTGACCCTTCAGCGGCTGGGTCAGCAGGCTGGCGCGCTTGACGCCCGCCGCGACCTGCACAGCGCTGTAACCATCATTATCTTCCGTCTTCAGCTGGGTAACGCGATTCGGGGTGGCTTCAATAAGCGTCACCGGAATCGAGCGTCCATCTTCAGTGAAGAGTCGGCTCATGCCGCACTTGCGGCCAACCAGTCCGATACTCATCTTCGTATCCTGTCTATCGCTCAACCGAGCTTGATCTGAACGTCAACGCCAGCGGCGAGATCAAGCTTCATGAGCGCGTCCACGGTCTTGTCGTTGGGGTCAACGATATCGAGCACACGCTTGTGAGTACGGGTCTCGTACTGGTCGCGGGCATCTTTGTCGACGTGCGGCGACACCAGAATGGTGTAGCGCTCGATCTTGGTCGGGAGCGGAATCGGACCGAGAACCGTAGCGCCGGTGCGCTTGGCCGTCTCGACGATTTCGCTGGCCGAACGGTCGATCAGACGATGATCGAACGCCTTGAGCCGAATGCGAATCTTTTGGTTCGCCATAACCGTGTCCTGTTATCTAAAGAACAAAACTGTGAATCGAGGTGGCTTCTCACCGCCTCGCACAACCCATTTCCACTACTACTTGGTACCACTCGGGCTGGCCGCATCGGGCAGTAACTCGCACCGGAACCAGACCCTAAAAGACCGGGCAGACCGACGGTATCGGCCTGCCCAGACGAAAAAGTATAAAACGCGTAAATGCAAAGATCAACAGAGCTTACGCCCCGTCTCCGTGCACTCCCGCCACCATCCATGTGAGCGAACTCGAAGCACGTCCTGCGCCTCATTTCGCGGTAGGTTGCTCAGCATCATAACCAAGCAACAGGGATAACTTGTCGACTATAGCCGAGCAACAAAAAAAAAGAAAGCCTTTTCCGAAAAAATTCTCAGGCAGCGCCCATTTCCCTACTCGAGCAAAACAAAGGGCGGAAGCTCACGCTTCCGCCCTTGTCTCAATCTAGCTTTCGCGCCCCGGAAGGGCTGCTACTTACTTGATGATCTTGGCGACGACGCCGGCGCCGACGGTACGGCCGCCTTCGCGGATCGCGAAACGCAGACCTTCGTCCATCGCGATCGGGTGGATCAGCGTGGCCTTGATCTTAATGTTGTCGCCCGGCATCACCATCTCGACGCCTTCCGGCAGCTCGATCGCACCGGTCACGTCGGTGGTGCGGAAGTAGAACTGCGGACGATAGCCCTTGAAGAACGGGGTATGACGGCCACCCTCATCCTTCGACAGCACGTAGATCTCGCCCTCGAACTCGGTGTGCGGGGTGATCGAACCCGGCTTGGCCAGCACCTGGCCACGCTCCACGTCGTCACGCTTCAGACCACGCAGCAGCAGACCCGCGTTGTCACCGGCCTGACCCTGGTCCAGCAGCTTGCGGAACATTTCCACGCCGGTCACGGTGGTCTTCTGGGTCGGACGGATACCGACCACTTCGATTTCGTCACCGACCTTGATCACGCCGCGCTCGATACGACCGGTCACCACGGTGCCGCGGCCCGAGATCGAGAACACGTCTTCCACCGGCATCAGGAACGGCTTGTCGATCGCACGCTCCGGCTGCGGAATCCAGGAATCCAGCGCCTCAACCAGCGCGATGATCGCCGGCACGCCGATTTCCGACTGGTCGCCTTCCAGCGCCTTACGGGCCGAACCCTTGATGATCGGGGTGTCGTCGCCCGGGAACTCGTACTTGGAGAGCAGCTCGCGCACTTCCATCTCCACCAGCTCGAGCAGCTCGGCGTCGTCCACCAGGTCGGCCTTGTTCAGGAACACGACGATGTACGGCACGCCCACCTGGCGCGACAGCAAGATGTGTTCGCGCGTCTGCGGCATCGGGCCGTCAGCGGCCGAGCACACCAGGATCGCGCCGTCCATCTGCGCCGCACCCGTGATCATGTTCTTCACGTAGTCGGCGTGGCCCGGGCAGTCCACGTGGGCATAGTGGCGGGTCGGCGATTCGTATTCGACGTGCGCGGTCGAGATCGTGATACCACGGGCCTTCTCTTCCGGCGCCGCGTCGATCGCGTCATATGCCTTGAATTCACCACCGAAACGCTCTGCACCGACCTTCGTCAGCGCGGCCGTCAGCGTCGTCTTGCCGTGGTCCACGTGACCGATCGTGCCGACGTTGACGTGCGGCTTGGTGCGCTCGAATTTACCCTTTGCCATGACTCAAAACCTCTAAAAGAACTGTGTTATTGGGAACGAAGAGAGCCTTATCAGGCCTTCTTCATGACCTGCTCGGCGATATTGTTCGGCGCTTCAGCGTAATGGTCGAACTCCATCGTGAAGGTGGCGCGACCCTGGGTCAGCGAACGAATCGTCGTCGCGTAACCGAACATCTCGCCCAGCGGGACCATCGCATTAATGGTCTTGCCCGACGGCGTATCGTCCTGGCCCTGCAGCAGGCCGCGACGACGGCTCATGTCGCCCATGACGTCACCGACGTAATCTTCCGGCGTCACCACCTCGACCTTCATGATCGGCTCGAGCAGCACCGGCGACGCCTTAGCGAAGCCCTGCTTGAACGCCATCGATGCGGCGAGCTTGAACGCCATTTCGGACGAGTCGACATCGTGGTAGGAGCCGAACACCAGCTTCACCTTCACGTTGACCACCGGGAAGCCAGCCAGCGGACCGCTGGTGATGGTTTCGCGCAGACCCTTCTCAACCGACGGAATGAATTCCTTCGGAATCACGCCACCCGTGATGTCGTTGATGAAGAGGAAGTCGTCCTTGATCGTCGCGGCGAGCTTCTCGTCCGCACGATCCGCCTCGCTGATCGGCGACAGCTCGATCACAACGTGACCGTACTGACCCTTACCACCCGACTGCTTGGCGTGCTTGTAGTCCGACTTGACGTCCGACGAGCGAATCGTCTCGCGGTAAGCCACCTGCGGCTTGCCGACGTTGGCCTCGACGTTGAACTCGCGCTTCATGCGATCCACCAGGATATCCAGGTGAAGCTCGCCCATGCCCGAGATGATCGTCTGGCCCGACTCTTCGTCCGTACGCACGCGGAATGACGGATCTTCCGCAGCCAGACGGCCGAGAGCGATGCCCATCTTTTCCTGGTCCGACTTGGTCTTCGGCTCGACCGCCATCGAGATCACCGGCTCCGGGAACGTCATGCGCTCCAGAGTGATGATGTGATCCTGCGCGCACAGCGTGTCACCGGTCGTCACGTCCTTCAGGCCGACCGCTGCGGCGATGTCGCCGGCACGGACTTCCTTCAGTTCCTGACGCTCGTTCGCGTGCATCTGCAGGATGCGGCCGATGCGCTCTTTCTTACTCTTGACCGGGTTATAGACGGCATCACCGGAATTCAACGTGCCCGAGTAGACACGGAAGAACGTCAGCGAACCGACGAACGGGTCGGTCATGATCTTGAACGCGAGCGCGGAGAACGGAGCACCATCGTCTGCCTTGCGGGTATCCGGCTTGTCGTTGTCGTCCACGCCTTCGACTGGCGGACGATCGATCGGCGATGGCAGCAGATTGACGACCGCGTCGAGCATCGCCTGAACGCCCTTGTTCTTGAACGCCGTGCCGCAGAAGACCGGAATGATCTCGCTGCGCAGCGTACGCTGACGCAGGCCCTCGATGATCTCGGCCTCCGACAGCTCTTCGCCGCCCAGGTACTTGTCCATCAGTTCTTCGGTGGCTTCCGCCGCGGCCTCAACCATCGCCGTGCGAGCAGCCGCAGCCTTCTCAGCAAGGTTCGCCGGGATATCCTGGTACTCGAACTTCATGCCCTGGGACTCCATGTCCCAGATGATCGATTTCATCTTGAGGAGGTCAACGACGCCCTCGAAATTGTCTTCGGCACCGATCGGAACCTGCATTTCGACCGGGGTTGCGCCGAGACGAGCCTTCAGCTGCTCAACGACTTTGTAGAAGTTCGCACCAGTGCGGTCCATCTTGTTGACGAACGCAAGGCGCGGCACTTTGTACTTGTTGGCCTGACGCCACACGGTTTCCGACTGCGGCTGCACGCCACCCACGGCGCAGAGCACGAACACCGCACCGTCGAGCACGCGCAGCGAACGCTCCACCTCAATGGTGAAGTCCACGTGTCCGGGGGTGTCGATGATGTTGAAGCGGTGCTCGGGCAGGGAGCGATCCATGCCCTTCCAGAACGCGGTGGTTGCCGCCGACGTAATGGTGATGCCGCGCTCCTGCTCCTGCTCCATCCAGTCCATCGTTGCAGCACCGTCATGCACCTCGCCAATCTTGTGACTGACGCCGGTGTAGAACAGGATGCGCTCCGTGGTGGTGGTCTTGCCGGCATCGATGTGAGCCATGATGCCGAAGTTGCGGTAGCGCTCGATGGGAGTGGTGCGTGCCACGGTAGTAACCTCGAAAATTACTTTCTACGGGAATCCATTCCCGGGAAAAGCGGCCATCCTGGCCGCGGGGAATCCTTGCTTACCAGCGGTAATGCGAGAAGGCCTTGTTGGCTTCCGCCATGCGATGGGTTTCTTCGCGCTTCTTGATCGCGCCACCGCGATTCTCGGACGCCTCAAGCAGCTCGGCGGCCAGCTTGCGCGGCATCGAGGTCTCGCCACGCTTGCGGGCGGACTCGATCGCCCAGCGCATGGCCAGCGCCATACGACGACCCGAACGCACTTCAACCGGCACCTGATAGGTAGCACCACCGACGCGGCGAGACTTCACCTCGACGGCCGGAGCAATGTTATTCAGGGCCTTCTCAACCAGAGCCACTGGCTCGGCATTCTTTTCGCCCAGATGATCCAGGGCACCGTAGACGATGCTCTCGGCAACGGACTTCTTGCCACTCTTCATCACCATATTGATGAAGCGGGCGATCAGCTGGCTGCCATGCTTGGGGTCCGGCAGAACCAGACGGGCGGGATGTGAACCTTTACGCGACATGTTTCGTGTCCTTTAGCTCTTAGCTCTTCGGGCGCTTGGCGCCGTACTTCGAGCGCGACTGACGGCGCTTGGTGACACCGGCGCAGTCGAGGCTGCCGCGCACCGTGTGGTAACGCACACCCGGCAGATCCTTGACGCGACCGCCACGGATCAGCACTACCGAGTGCTCCTGCAGGTTGTGACCTTCGCCACCGATGTAGCTGATGACCTCATAGCCGTTGGTGAGGCGCACTTTGGCAACCTTACGCAGGGCCGAGTTCGGCTTTTTCGGGGTGGTCGTATAGACGCGCGTGCAGACGCCGCGACGCTGCGGGCTGTTCTGCAGAGCCGGGGAAGCGCTCTTATAGCTCTTCGGGCTGCGGGACTTGCGCACCAACTGGTTGATAGTCGACATGCGAAACTTTTCCTGAGAAACATAAAGGCAGACCGAATCAGCTCGGTCTGCCAAGAAGCGGGAATTTAACATGGGCAGCTTGTCACAGACAAGCTGACGCCCTGCCCTCCTTGACTCGAACACGAGGCGCAATCCTTGCGCCTCATTTCGTATGTTAGCGAGCAGTCCGCGGGACGGACTTACTCCACACCATTGTCGCTACCGACGGTGGCTTCCGCGAAGGAGACCGAGGCGGAACCGGAAAGGGTCTCCAGCTCCGAGGCGGTCAGACCGCCCTGGCGACGACGCTGTGCGTGGTACGCCAGACCCGTACCTGCCGGGATGAGACGGCCGACGATAACATTTTCCTTCAGGCCACGCAAGGTATCGCGTGTGCCACGAACCGCCGCTTCGGTAAGGACGCGGGTGGTTTCCTGGAACGAGGCCGCCGAGATGAACGACTCGGTAGCCAGCGAGGCCTTGGTGATACCCAGCAGCACCGACTGGTACTCCGCCGGGCGCTCGTTGCGGCTAACCGCACGATCGTTTTCGGCGTTGATACGCACGCGCTCGACCTGTTCACCGCGCAGATAATGGCTTTCGCCCGGCTCGGTGATTTCGACCTTGCGCAGCATCTGGCGAATGATCGCTTCGATGTGCTTATCGTTGATCTTCACGCCCTGCAGACGGTAGACGTCCTGGATTTCCTTGACCAGGTACGAAGCCAGCGGCTCGACACCCAGCAGGCGCAGGATGTCGTGCGGGCTCGGCTCGCCGTCCACCACGGTCTCGCCCTTCTCCACGTGCTCGCCTTCGAACACGATGACCTGACGCCACTTCGGAATCAGCTCCTCGTGCTCGTTGCCGTCCACGTCCTTGATGATCAGGCGCTGCTTGCCCTTGGTGTCCTTGCCGAAGCTGATCACACCCGAACGCTCGGCGAGAATGGCCGGCTCCTTCGGCTTGCGGGCTTCGAACAAATCCGCCACGCGCGGCAGACCACCGGTGATATCGCGGGTCTTCGACGTTTCCTGCGGGATACGGGCGACCACGTCACCCACGCCCACTTCCACGCCGTTCTGGATCGACACGATCGCGCCAGCCGGCAGCATGTACTGAGCCGGCACGTCGGTACCCGGCAGCTTGAGCTCACGGCCCTTGCTGTCTTCCAGGCGCACGATCGGGCGCAAATCCTTGGCCGCGGTACCGCGACGCTTCGGATCGGTCACCACCGCCGACTCGAGGCCGGTCAGTTCGTCGGTCTGGCTCTGCACGGTGACGCCATCGATGAAGTCGATGAAGCGCACGGTACCGGCCACTTCCGACACGATCGGATGGGTATGCGGATCCCAGTTGGCCACGGTCTGGCCAGCCTTGACTGCCGCGCCATCCTTGACCGCGATGGTGGCGCCGTAAGGCACCTTGTAACGCTCGCGCTCACGGCCATTGGCGTCGATCACCGACACTTCGCCGGAACGCGACACCGCAACCAGGTGACCCTGGGCGTGCTGCACGGTCTTGAGGTTGTTGAACTTCAGCGTGCCGGTGGTCTTCACCGTCACGTTGTCCACGGCGGCCGCACGGGAAGCCGCGCCACCGATATGGAACGTACGCATGGTCAGCTGGGTACCCGGCTCACCGATCGACTGCGCAGCGACCACACCCACGGCCTCACCCATGTTGACCAGGTGGCCACGGGCCAGATCTCGGCCATAGCAGAGCGCGCACACGCCATGGCTGGCCTGGCAGGTGATCGGCGAACGCACCTTGATCGACTGCACGCCGGCCTTGTCGAGCTTCTCGACCAGAGCTTCGTCCAGCAGAGTGTCGCGGGTGACAATCGCCTGATCGTCGTTGCCCGGGCCATAGACGTCCTCGACCACCACGCGACCGAGCACACGCTCGCGCAACGGCTCGACCACGTCGCCGCCTTCCACGATCGGCTGCATGATCACGCCGTCTTCGGTGCCGCAATCGTGCGAGGTGATGACCACGTCCTGCGCCACGTCGACAAGACGACGGGTCAGGTAACCAGAGTTAGCGGTCTTCAGCGCCGTATCCGCGAGACCCTTACGGGCACCGTGGGTGGAGTTGAAGTACTGCAGCACGTTCAGGCCTTCGCGGAAGTTGGCCTTGATCGGGGTCTCGATGATCGAGCCATCCGGACGGGCCATCAGGCCGCGCATACCAGCCAGCTGACGAATCTGCGCCACCGAACCACGAGCGCCGGAGTCGGCCATGATGTACAGCGAGTTCATCGACTTCTGGTTGACCGTCTTGCCTTCGGAGTCAGTGACCTTCTCGGTACCGATACCGTCGATCATCGCCTTGGCGACGAGCTCGTTGGTGCGCGACCAGATGTCGACCACCTTGTTGTAACGCTCGCCGGCAGTGACCAGACCCGACTGATACTGCTCCTGGATCTCGACCACTTCCTTCTCGGCCTCTTCCAGGATCGGCTTCTTCTGATCGGGGATGATCATGTCATCGATGCCGATCGAGATACCCGCGCGGGTAGCAAAGCGGAAGCCGGTGTACATCAGCTTGTCCGCGAACACCACGGTCTCCTTCAGACCGAGCAAGCGGTAGCTGGAGTTGATCAGGCGCGAGATAGCCTTCTTGGTCAGCTCGGTATTGGCCAGCGCGAACGGCAGGCCTTCCGGCAGGATTTCGGCCAGCAGCGTGCGACCCACGGTGGTTTCCACCAGAGACACGGAGCTCGTACGCTCGCCGTTTTCATCGACGTGCACCTGCTTCAGGCGCACCTTGATCTTGGCGTGCAGCTCGACGGCGCGGTTGTCGTACGCACGACGCACCTCGCTGATGCCGGAGAACACCATGCCGGTGCCCTTCGCGTTCACCAGCTCGCGGGTCATGTAGTACAGGCCCAGCACCACGTCCTGGGTCGGCACGATGATCGGTTCACCGTTGGCCGGCGACAGGATGTTGTTCGACGACATCATCAGGGCACGCGCTTCGAGCTGCGCCTCGATAGACAGCGGCACGTGCACGGCCATCTGATCGCCGTCGAAGTCGGCGTTGAACGCGGTACAGACCAGCGGATGCAACTGGATGGCCTTGCCTTCGATCAGCACCGGCTCGAACGCCTGGATGCCGAGGCGATGCAGCGTCGGCGCACGGTTCAGCAGCACAGGATGCTCGCGGATCACGTCCTCGAGGATGTCCCACACCTGGCCTTCTTCGCGCTCGACGAGTTTCTTGGCAGCCTTGATGGTGGTGGCTTCGCCGCGGGCCTGCAGCTTGGCGAAGATGAAGGGCTTGAACAGCTCAAGCGCCATCTTCTTCGGCAGGCCGCACTGGTGCAGGCGCAGGGTCGGACCGACCACGATCACCGAACGACCGGAGTAGTCCACGCGCTTGCCGAGCAGGTTCTGGCGGAAGCGGCCCTGCTTGCCCTTGATCATGTCGGCCAGCGACTTCAGCGCGCGCTTGTTCGTGCCGGTAATGGCACGGCCGCGGCGGCCGTTGTCGAGCAGCGCATCGACCGATTCCTGCAGCATGCGCTTCTCGTTGCGCACGATGATGTCGGGCGCATTGAGTTCAAGCAGACGCTTCAGACGGTTGTTGCGGTTGATGACGCGACGGTACAGATCGTTGAGGTCGGAGGTCGCAAAGCGGCCACCGTCCAGCGGCACCAGCGGACGCAGGTCCGGCGGCAGTACCGGCAGCACAGTGAGAACCATCCACTCCGGCTTGTTGCCGGACTCGAGGAACGCCTCGATCAGCTTGACACGCTTGGTGAGGCGCTTGAGCTTGGTCTCGGAATTGGTCGAGCCGATCTCTTCCTTCAGGCGCACGACTTCGCCCGGCAGATCGAGCGACTTCAGCAACTCGTAGACGGCCTCGGCACCCATGCGGGCATCGAATTCATCGCCGTGCTCTTCAACGGCTTCGAGGTACTGATCTTCGCTCAGCAGCTGGCCGCGCTCGAGCGCAGTCAAACCTGGATCGATCACCACGAAGGCTTCGAAATACAGGATGCGCTCGATGTCGCGCAGGGTCATATCCAGCATCAGGCCGATGCGCGACGGCAGCGACTTGAGGAACCAGATGTGCGCGGTGGGGCTGGCCAGCTCGATGTGGCCCATGCGCTCGCGACGCACCTTGGCCAGGGTGACCTCAGTGCCGCACTTCTCGCAGACCACGCCACGATGCTTCATGCGCTTGTACTTGCCGCACAGGCACTCGTAGTCCTTCACCGGGCCGAAGATGGCGGCGCAGAACAGGCCATCACGCTCAGGCTTGAAGGTGCGGTAGTTGATCGTCTCGGGCTTCTTCACCTCGCCGTACGACCACGAGCGGATCAGCTCGGGCGACGCCAGCGCGATCTTGATCGAATCAAAATCGGGCGTGGTGCGCTGCTGATTGAACAGATTGAGCAAATCTTTCATTGCATAAGCTCCTGTAACCCGCTGGTTACTTGATCTCTTCCAGGTCGATGTCGATACCGAGCGAGCGGATTTCCTTCACCAACACGTTGAAGGATTCCGGCATGCCAGCCGCCATCTCGTGGTTGCCGTCGACAATGTTCTTGTACATCTGGTTGCGGCCCTGCACGTCGTCGGACTTCACCGTCAGCATTTCCTGCAGGGTGTAGGCCGCGCCGTAGGCTTCCAGCGCCCAGACTTCCATTTCGCCGAAGCGCTGACCGCCGAACTGCGCCTTGCCGCCCAGCGGCTGCTGGGTGACGAGCGAGTACGGACCGGTCGAACGCGCGTGCATCTTGTCGTCGACAAGGTGGTTCAGCTTCAGGTAGTGCATGTAGCCCACGGTGACCGGGCGATCGAACGCCTCGCCGGTACGGCCGTCGAATAGCGTGGTCTGACCCGACTCGGGCAGATCCGCCAGCTTCAGCATCGCCTTGATCTCTTGCTCTTCAGCACCGTCGAACACCGGCGTAGCCATCGGCACGCCTTCCTGCAGGTTGGTCGCCAGGGTCAGGATTTCCTGATCGGTGAGCGACTTCAGGTCAACATGCTGCACGGCACCAGCGACGTGATGGTTGTAGATCTGGTCAAGGAACTCGCGGATCTTCGCGACCTTCTCCTGCGCCTCGATCATCTTCTGGATCTTCTTGCCCAGGCCCTTGGCGGCCCAGCCCAAGTGGACTTCCAGAATCTGACCGATGTTCATACGCGAAGGCACGCCCAGCGGGTTCAGCACGATGTCGACCGGCGTACCGTCAGCAGAGAACGGCATGTCCTCCACCGGCACCACGTTGGACACCACACCCTTGTTACCGTGGCGACCAGCCATCTTGTCGCCCGGCTGGATGCGGCGCTTCACGGCCAGGAACACCTTGACCATCTTGAGCACGCCCGGGGCAAGGTCGTCACCCTGGGTGATCTTGCCCTGCTTCTCCTTGAAGCGCTTGTCGAACTCTTCCTTGTGACGCTTGATCTGGTCAGCCGCGCGCTCGAGGAACTCGGTGACGTCCTCGTCCTTCACGTTGACCTTGAACCAGTCGTCCTTCTTCAGGCCGTCCAGGTAGGCGTCCGTGATTTCCACACCACGCTTCAGACCGCCCGGACCGCTCATCGCGCTCTTGCCGACGAGCTGAGTGCGCATACGGTTGTAGATCGCTCCCTCCAGGATGCGGAACTGGTCATCAAGATCCTTACGGATACGCTTGACTTCCATTTCCTCGATCTGCTTCGCGCGCTTGTCCTTCTCGATGCCGTCGCGGGTGAAGACCTGCACGTCGATGACGGTGCCGTCCATACCCGGCGGCACGCGCAGCGAGCTGTCCTTCACATCCGACGCCTTCTCACCGAAGATCGCACGCAGCAACTTCTCCTCCGGCGTCAGCTGGCTCTCGCCCTTCGGCGTGACCTTGCCGACCATGATGTCGCCGGCCTTCACCTCGGCACCGATGTACACGATGCCCGACTCGTCCAGACGCGCCAGCGCCTGTTCGCCCACGTTCGGGATGTCGGCGGTGATTTCCTCGGCGCCCAGCTTGGTGTCACGGGCAATGCAGGACAGCTCCTCGATATGGATCGAGGTGTAGCGGTCTTCCTGCACGACGCGCTCGGAGAGCAGGATCGAGTCTTCGAAGTTGTAGCCGTTCCACGGCATGAAGGCGATCAGCATGTTCTGGCCGAGCGCGAGCTCACCCAGGTCGGTCGACGAACCATCGGCCAGCGTGTCGCCCTTTGCCACCACGTCACCTACGTTCACCAGCGGACGCTGGTTGAGGTTGGTGTTCTGGTTGGAACGGGTGTACTTGGTCAGCGTGTAGATATCGACGCCGGCGTCGTTATCGCCGACTTCTTCCTCGTTCACGCGCACCACGATACGGCCAGCGTCGACCTGGTCGATCACGCCACCGCGCTTGGCGCTGACGATGACGCCCGAGTCACGCGCCACGGCGCGCTCGATGCCGGTACCCACCAGCGGAGTCTGCGAACGGAGGGTCGGCACGGCCTGACGCTGCATGTTCGCGCCCATCAGTGCGCGGTTCGCGTCATCGTGCTCGAGGAACGGGACTAGTGCCGCCGCGACCGACACGGTCTGCATGGGCGAGACGTCCATGTAGCCAACTTCAGCCGACGGACGCAGCTCGGACTCGCCGCGGAAACGGCAGGACACGAAGTCCTCGACGAAGCTGCCGTCCTTGTTGAGCGGCGAGTTCGCCTGCGCGATTACGTGATCGCCCTCTTCGATGGCCGACAGGTAATCCACCTTGTCGGTCACCTTGCCGTTCACGACCTTGCGGTACGGCGTCTCGAGGAAGCCGTACGTATTGGTGCGCGCATACACGGCGAGCGAGTTGATCAGGCCGATGTTCGGGCCTTCAGGCGTTTCGATGGTGCAAACGCGTCCGTAATGGGTCGGATGCACGTCGCGCACTTCGAAGCCGGCGCGTTCGCGGGTCAGACCGCCCGGGCCGAGAGCCGAGACGCGACGCTTGTGCGTCACTTCCGACAGCGGGTTGTTCTGGTCCATGAACTGGCTAAGCTGCGAGGAGCCGAAGAACTCCTTCACCGCAGCCGCGACCGGCTTGGCGTTGATCAGCTCCTGCGGGGTCAGTCCCTCGGACTCGGCCAGCGACAGGCGCTCGCGCACCGCACGCTCAACACGCACCAGACCGATGCGGAAGGTGTTCTCGGCCATTTCGCCGACCGAACGCACGCGACGGTTGCCGAGATGGTCGATGTCATCAACGGTGCCATGACCGTTCTTGATGTCGATCAGCACCTTCAGCACGTCAAGGATGTCGGAGGTATCGCCCTGCGACTTCACCAGCGCCTGCGAATCCTCTTCCTTGCGATCCTGGAAGTATTTATGGTCGTACAGCACGCCCGGGCCAAGGATGTCCTGGCGGCCGACACGACGGTTGAACTTCATGCGGCCGACGGCCGACAGGTCGTAGCGGTCGAAGGTGAAGAACAGATTGAAGAACAGGTTCTGCGCGGCATCCTTCGTCGGCGGCTCGCCCGGACGCATCATGCGGTAGATTTCCACCAGCGCTTCGAGCTGCGTCTTGGTGTTATCGATGCGCAAGGTGTTTGAGACGTAAGCGCCACGATCAAGGTCATTGACGTACAGCGTCGGTACGGTCTCGATGCCCGTCTTGCGGAAGGCTTCGAGCTGCTCGGCGGTGATTTCGTCGTTGGCCGAAGCCAGCAACTCGCCGGTCTTGCTGTCAACAATGTCGGTGGCCAGGATGCGGCCGACCGGGTAGTCGTCCGGCACTTCCAGCGCGGTGATGTTTTCAGCGGCCAGCTGGCGCACGTGACGCGCAGTGATGCGCTTGCCGGCTTCCACCAGCACCTTGTCACCGATCGTCAGATCGAACGTCAGCGTTTCGCCGCGCAGACGCTCGGCCACCAGCTCAAGCGTGGTACCACCCTTCTTGCCCAGGTGAAACACGTTGTGCTCGAAGAAGATGTCCAGCATCTCGACGTTGCTGTAGCCCAGCGCACGCAGCAGCACCGTCACCGGCAGCTTGCGGCGACGGTCGATACGGGTGAACAGCGCGTCCTTCGGGTCGAACTCGAAGTCCAGCCAGGAGCCGCGGTAAGGAATCACGCGAGCCGAGAACAGCAGCTTGCCCGAGCTGTGCGTCTTGCCACGGTCGTGATCGAAGAACACGCCAGGCGAACGATGCAGCTGCGAGACGATGACGCGCTCGGTGCCGTTGATGATGAAGGTGCCGGTGTCGGTCATGAGCGGAATTTCGCCCATGTAGACCTCTTGCTCCTTCACATACTTCACGGCTTTCTTCGATGCCGGGCTGTCCTTGTCATAGATGACCAGGCGCACGGTCACACGCAGCGGCGCGCCGAAGGTCATGCCGCGGTTGCGGCACTCGCGCTCGTCGAATGCAGGTTCGCCGAGGCGATAGTCGACATACTCAAGCGCTGCATTGCCGGAATAGCTGGAGATCGGGAAAACCGACTTCAGCGCGGCATGTAGACCCTTGTCGTCGCGCTGCTTGGGCGCGACATGCTCCTGCAGGAACTCCCTATAGGAATCGGTCTGGATGGTCAGCAGGTTCGGCACGCCCAATACAGGGGGACGCTTGCCGAAATCCTTGCGGATGCGCTTCTTCTCGGTAAACGAGTAGGTCATGGTGGGTACCGCCTCGGTTCGCAGTGACGCCGGTGGTGCACACACCGGCTGAATTGTGAAAGCTGTGTCTGCGGTCGACGGCCAGGGTGTGCTGCCCTACCAGTCGATGCGCCAAAAAGGCATAAATCAAAGGTCGGCGATGGGTTGCTGGCCTTTCAGTGCTGTCTTCCCGACGCGTAAAACACGAACCCAAAGATGACGCTTGGTCGCTACAGGCCGCGTGATCCCACGCGAAATTCCGTAACAGGCAAAGCCCGGGGACTTACGTCCCCAGGCTTGCTTGACGCTAGATCAAACTGACGGCGCGCAAGAGCGCCGATTACTTCAGTTCGACCGTGGCGCCGGCAGCTTCGAGGTCCTTCTTGAACTTCGCAGCGTCGTCCTTCGAAGCGGCTTCCTTCACGACGCCACCGGCCTCGGTCAGGTCCTTCGCTTCCTTCAGGCCCAGGCCGGTGATGGCGCGGACGGCCTTGATCACGTCGACCTTCTTCTCGCCGGCGCTCTTCAGGATCACGTCGAACTCGGTCTGCTCTTCAGCAGCCGGGCCGGCAGCGGCCGGGCCAGCAGCAACCATCACCGGAGCGGCGGCGGTCACGCCAAACTTCTCTTCGATGGCCTTCACCAGGTCCATCACTTCCATCAGCGACTTGGCGGCAACGGCTTCAACGATCTGTTCGTTGGTCAGGGACATTTTGATTTACCTCTGGAAATTGATTCGATTTAAGTAGACGGCGTACTTAGGCGGGCTCGGCTTCAGCCGGGGCTTCGGCGGCGACTTCGCCACCACCCTGCTTGTCGGCCACAGCCTTGACGACGCGGGCGAACATGGCAGCCGGTTCGGCCAGCACACGAGCCAGCATGGACAGTGCCTGTTCGCGGGTCGGCAGCGAGGCCAGCACTTCTACGTGCGCGGCCGGCAACAGCTTGCCTTCCACCGAGACGACTTTCGCCTTCAGCTTGTCGTTGGTCTTGGCGAATTCCTTGATCAGGCGCCCGGCAGCACCGGGTTCCTCAGTCGAGAACGCGTACAGCAGCGGACCGGTCAGAGCGTCTTTGACGACCTCGAACTCGGTGCCGACCACGGCGCGCGAAGCAAGCGTGTTCTTGACAACTTTCAGGAACACGCCGGATTCACGGGCTTTCTTGCGCATCGCGGTCATCTGTTCGACCGTGGTGCCCGCGTACTCGGCTGCGACCAAGGAGTGAGCCTTAGCAGCAACTTCTGCCAGTTCGGCGACTACTTCTTGCTTCTGAGAGAGATTCAGAGCCATTTTTCACTCCTCTTATGAACTCCGCTTACGGCTCCTGCCGCGCGCGGTCCTGAGCGACGCCATCCATGACGTCGGGGACGCAAGGTCCCGGGTGGTGGCCTTTCCAGAACACATCGAACATTCCAGAAGGGGCAGCACCATCTACGCAGGCCGGATTCACCAGACATCCGATTAAGCGATCCCGCTGGCGGCGACGGCGTTTCCTTGCCAAATACGAGCTCCCTGCTCGTCGTCGTCGCGCGCTGATCGCGCCTGCGGTCTTTGACGGCGGCTCCGGCTAGACGCCAGGGCTGCCCTCAAAAACTTGCCTGCGCCGACCGGAGTCGACGCAGGACTTGAAGTCTTACTTGGTCGAGATCGTCAGGGACGACGTATCGACCGGCACGCCCACGCCCATGGTGCTGGACAGAGCGACCTTCTGCAGATACTGGCCCTTGGCCGTGGCCGGCTTGGCCTTCAGCAGGTCGGCAACCAGAGCGTTCAGGTTGTCGGCGAGCTGGGCAGCCTCGAAGCTGGCCTTGCCGATGGTGGCGTGGATGATGCCCGCCTTGTCGTTGCGGAACTTCACCTGGCCGGCCTTGGCATTCTTCACAGCCGTGGCGACGTCAGCGGTGACCGAACCATCCTTCGGGTTCGGCATCAGGCCGCGCGGACCGAGCAGCTGGCCGAGCTTACCGACCACGCGCATCGCGTCCGGGGTAGCGATCACGCGACCGAAGTCGAGATCGCCCGCCTGCATACGCTCGGCCAGGTCGTCCATACCGACGGCGTCGGCACCGGCAGCCTTGGCGGCCTCGGCCTTCTCACCGGCAGGCACGAACACGGCGACCTTGACGGTCTTGCCGGTGCCGTGCGGCAGCAGCGACGAGCCACGCACGCCCTGGTCCGACTTCTTGGCGTCGATGCCGAGGCGCACGGCCACGTCAACGGACTCCGAGAACTTCGCCTTGGCGTTGTTCTTGACGATATTCAGGGCTTCTTCCAGGCCATAGAACTTGCCCGGCTGCACTGCGGCCTGAGCCGCCTTCATACGCTTCGTGAGCTTTGCCATGTCTTAGCCCTCCACCACCAAGCCCATGCTGCGCGCGCTACCGGCGATGGTGCGCACTGCAGCGTCCAGATCAGCAGCCGTGAGATCCGGCTCCTTCTGCTTCGCAACGTCTTCCAACTGCTTGCGGGTGATCTTGCCGACCTTGTCGGTATTCGGCTTGGACGAACCCTTGGCGACGCCGGTGGCCTTCTTGATGAGGACCGTGGCGGGCGGGGTCTTGGTGATAAAGGTGAAGCTGCGGTCCGAGTAGGCGGTGATGATCACCGGGATCGGCAGACCCGGCTCCATCTTCTGCGTGGCGGCATTGAACGCCTTGCAGAATTCCATAATGTTCAGGCCGCGCTGACCGAGGGCGGGACCCACCGGCGGCGACGGGTTGGCCTGACCGGCCTTGACCTGCAGCTTGATGTAACCGACGACTTTCTTTGCCATTGGATTTTCCTCGCGAGTTCAAGCGCCTTGCGGCTCCTCGCAGTACATCGTTCCCTGGATGGAGGGAGGCCCGCGCTCCTGCGAACCCCGAAAACACGGACACGCCGAGCGAATGCCCCGGCGTGAACCGCATAGTGTAAAGATTGACCAGTTTTTAAGCAAGCCCCGTGCCGGGGCCAGGATCAGGCCTTCTCGACCTGACCAAACTCCAGCTCGACCGGGGTCGAGCGACCGAAGATCAGCACCGCGACGCGCAGGCGACTCTTCTCGTAGTTGACTTCCTCGACCACGCCATTGAAGTCGTTGAACGGACCCTCGGTGACGCGAACCATCTCACCCGGCTCGAACAAGACCTTCGGCTTGGGCTTTTCGACACCCTCGCGCACACGACTCAGGATGGCGTCAGCCTCGCTGTCGCGGATGGGCAGCGGACGGTCGGCGGTACCGCCGATGAAACCCATGACTTTCGGGGTTTCCTTCACCAGATGCCAGCACTCGTCGTCAATGCGCGGCGCCTTGCCCTCGGTGTCGGTTTCGATCTGGACCAGCACGTACCCCGGGAAGAACTTGCGATCGCTGCGGCGCTTCTGGCCACCACGCATCTCAATCACTTCTTCGGTCGGCACCAGTACTTCGCCGAACCTCTCTTCCATACCAGCACGTGCGATGCGCTCAACGAGCGACCGCTTCACCTGGTTCTCGAAGCCCGAATAGGCGTGCACTACATACCAACGCTTGCTCATGCTCTTTACCTCACGACCCCAGCTTGAGCAGCCAGTCGAGCACGACCGACTTGAGAATGAGATCGATCAGGCCCAACAGCAGCGAGAGAACGATCACGACGACAATAATGATACCGGTGGTCTTGAGCGTCTCGTCACGTGTCGGCCATACGACCTTCCGCATTTCGAACTGCGATTCGACCAGAAACCCGCGGACGCGGCGCCCGAGCGACGTAGTCGCCGCGATAGCCAGTGCGACCACCAGAGCCACCAGCACACCAATCAGGCGCACAGAAGCGGGAATATTGGCGTCGGTACTGAACCAGGAATAGGCAAAGATGCCGCCGGCCAGCACCAGCACGGCAAGCACCAGCTTGCCGACATCGGCCGCGTTCACGCTCTTGGGCTGTTCTGCCTTGGTATTCATGCGCAGCGATCGGATGAGAGCCGACACCCAGGGCAACACGCCCTCGATGCCACCCGCCACCCGTCATCGATCCTCGGGAAGGTGGCACGCCAGGAGGGACTCGAACCCCCAACCTGCGGTTTTGGAGACCGCTGCTCTGCCAATTGAGCTACTGGCGTACGTTCTGAAATCAGTGAAGTCGCGCGCTCCGCCTGCTGTAAAGCCGCACCGCCGAGGGCGCCGCAAAGGGTGAGGCGCCAGGCACCCACCCTTCACTCTTTACAGCCCGCGTCGCGGGCGACTTCCCATATTACAACTTACTTGATGATCTTGGCGACGACGCCGGCGCCGACGGTACGGCCGCCTTCGCGGATCGCGAAACGCAGACCTTCGTCCATCGCGATCGGGTGGATCAGCGTGGCCTTGATCTTAATGTTGTCGCCCGGCATCACCATCTCGACGCCTTCCGGCAGCTCGATCGCACCGGTCACGTCGGTGGTGCGGAAGTAGAACTGCGGACGATAGCCCTTGAAGAACGGGGTATGACGGCCACCCTCATCCTTCGACAGCACGTAGATCTCGCCCTCGAACTCGGTGTGCGGGGTGATCGAACCCGGCTTGGCCAGCACCTGGCCACGCTCCACGTCGTCACGCTTCAGACCACGCAGCAGCAGACCCGCGTTGTCACCGGCCTGACCCTGGTCCAGCAGCTTGCGGAACATTTCCACGCCGGTCACGGTGGTCTTCTGGGTCGGACGGATACCGACCACTTCGATTTCGTCACCGACCTTGATCACGCCGCGCTCGATACGACCGGTCACCACGGTGCCGCGGCCCGAGATCGAGAACACGTCTTCCACCGGCATCAGGAACGGCTTGTCGATCGCACGCTCCGGCTGCGGAATCCAGGAATCCAGCGCCTCAACCAGCGCGATGATCGCCGGCACGCCGATTTCCGACTGGTCGCCTTCCAGCGCCTTACGGGCCGAACCCTTGATGATCGGGGTGTCGTCGCCCGGGAACTCGTACTTGGAGAGCAGCTCGCGCACTTCCATCTCCACCAGCTCGAGCAGCTCGGCGTCGTCCACCAGGTCGGCCTTGTTCAGGAACACGACGATGTACGGCACGCCCACCTGGCGCGACAGCAAGATGTGTTCGCGCGTCTGCGGCATCGGGCCGTCAGCGGCCGAGCACACCAGGATCGCGCCGTCCATCTGCGCCGCACCCGTGATCATGTTCTTCACGTAGTCGGCGTGGCCCGGGCAGTCCACGTGGGCATAGTGGCGGGTCGGCGATTCGTATTCGACGTGCGCGGTCGAGATCGTGATACCACGGGCCTTCTCTTCCGGCGCCGCGTCGATCGCGTCATATGCCTTGAATTCACCACCGAAACGCTCTGCACCGACCTTCGTCAGCGCGGCCGTCAGCGTCGTCTTGCCGTGGTCCACGTGACCGATCGTGCCGACGTTGACGTGCGGCTTGGTGCGCTCGAATTTACCCTTTGCCATACGCGTTAAACCCCGATGGAGTCAAAAACAAGAAAAGTGGAATGCGATAACCGCAGCGACCAGCGAAATGGTGCTCATGACTGGAATCGAACCAGCGACCTCTTCCTTACCAAGGAAGTGCTCTACCGACTGAGCTACATGAGCACGAAAACATCCAGACCGAGATCAATGGAGCGGGAGACGGGAATCGAACCCGCACCATCAGCTTGGAAGGCTGAGGTTCTACCATTGAACTACTCCCGCCCTACGCGGAACTCGTCTGGTGGAGGGAGGTGGATTCGAACCACCGAAGGCGTAAGCCAGCAGATTTACAGTCTGCCCCCGTTGGCCGCTTGGGTATCCCTCCAACAAAGAACGGCTATTGTGTGGATCAGGCCTCAGCCTGTCAACACCTGAACACCGGAAATTTGCATGCAGCGACGATGATTTTTGCCTCGTCGGCGCCAGCAATCACCTGTCAGCGACAGCCCGCGTATCGATCAACTGCTCCATCTCCTTGGAGAGATCCATTAACCGACGGGCCTGCGCTTGCAACTGGCGCTCATTGTCATCGCGCGGCTCCCAGGTCGGCACCGGCGTCGGCTTGCCGTCGGGACTGTCCAGCGCCACGAACACCATCACGCAACTGGTCGCCAGACGGTGCTCGTCCTTGCGCAGATCACGCGCCAGCACATCCACCGCCATATGCATACTCGAACGCCCGGTATGGATCAGGCGTGCCCGCACCGTTACCAAATCACCGATAAGAATCGGCGCCACGAACTGGATCCCGCTGACCGATGCCGTCACGCAGTAGGCGCCACTCCATGCCACGGCGCAGGCGTATCCCGCCTGGTCAATCCACTTCATGACCATGCCGCCGTGCACCTTGCCGCCGAAGTTCACATCGGTGGGCTGGGCCAAAAAACGGAAACTTACTTCGTGCTGCTTGCCTGACATGCGGACTCCGACGGGCGGGACCAATAAAAGGTGCGCCATTATGCCCGCTTGCGCGATGCCTTCGGCGCAGCATCCAGCTCCAGCACCATCGGTGTGCTGACCACACCCTTGGGCGAGCGCCCTTCCGGCCCGGCTTTGGCAAAGCCCAGACGCAGGTACACCGGAACCGCACAACGGGACGAATTGAGCGTGAAGCGGCGCGTACCTGCACGCCGCACGGCATCAAGCATTGTCCTTTGCCATAACCGGCGAGCAATACCTCGCCCCTGATAGCGAGTGCCGACAAAAAAATTCACCAGATGGCTCTCGTCTCGCATCGCCGACACACCAACCAACACATCCCCCAGATAGGCCAGGTGGAAGCGATGCCCTTCGAGCAATCTCTCGCGAATGACCCGAGCGCTGAAACGCGCCAACAAGGCAGCCCCGACATCCGGCGGTTGATCGGGCAAAACCCAGCGCCGCGCCACCCGTCGCAGGAGGATGCCGATGGCACGAGCGTCGTCAGGACGCCCAAGACGCAAGCGCAACGCGAGTGAAGGCATGTCACACCAGAAGTTGTCTGCCGTGCGACAGTTTGACAAGAAGCACACCGAAAAAGAAAAGCCCCGCCAAAGCGGGGCTTTTCGGAACGCGATGAACGCGCGACTCAGACGTTGAACAGGAAGTGCAGAACGTCGCCGTCCTTGACGATGTAGTCCTTGCCTTCCTTGCGCAGGCGACCCGCCGCTGCCGCGCCAGACTCACCCTTGTACTGGATGAAATCGTCATAGCCGACGGTTTCCGCACGAATGAAGCCACGCTCGAAATCCGTGTGAATCACACCGGCAGCCTGCGGCGCCGTGGAACCACGCTTGATCGTCCAGGCGCGTACTTCCTTCACACCCGCCGTGAAGTAGGTCTGCAGATCGAGCAGCTTGTAGCCCGCACGGATCACGCGATTCAGACCCGGCTCTTCGAGGCCAAGATCCTTAAGGAACTCGTCGCGGTCGGCATCTTCCAGTTGCGACAGCTCTTCTTCGATCGCGGCGCACACCGGCACCACTTCCGCACCTTCGGTAATCGCACGCTGACGCACGGCATCGAGATGCGGGTTGTTCTCGAAACCGTCTTCGCGAACGTTGGCGATATACATCAGCGGCTTGAGCGTGAGCAGGAACAGGTCGCGCACCAGCGCCTTTTCCTCTTCATCCAGACCCAGGCTGCGCGCCGACTTACCCTCGTTGAGGCCAGCCGCCAGCTTTTGCAGCACCGGCTTCTTGGCCTGCGCCTCTTTGTCGTTCGCTTTGGCGGCGCGCTCGGCGCGGTTCAGCGCTTTTTCCACGGAGTCCAGATCGGCCAGCGCCAACTCGGTATCGATGGTTTCGATATCGGCAATCGGGTCCACTTTGCCGGCCACATGCACGATGTCGCTGTGCTCGAAGCAGCGCACCACATGGGCGATCGCATCGACCTCGCGGATATGCGACAGGAACTTGTTACCCAGTCCCTCACCCTTCGACGCACCAGCCACCAGGCCGGCAATGTCGACGAATTCCACCGCCGTCGGCACCACCTTCTGCGGATTGACGATGCCCGACAGCGCCTGCAGGCGCAGATCCGGCACCGGCACCACACCAACGTTCGGCTCGATGGTGCAGAACGGGAAGTTTGCCGCGGCGATACCCGCCTTGGTCAGCGCGTTGAACAGTGTGGACTTGCCGACGTTAGGCAGGCCGACGATGCCGCATTTGATGCCCATGGTTTGAATCCGGGAATGGAAAAGCGTGAATAGGGAATAGTAGGACGGACAGCGAACCGTTCAACGGCTTTCGCTAAAGACTCACGGCGAACTGGCGGTATGCAGCTGCTGCATCGCCTTGTCGAACTGTCCGTCGACCGCCAGCGGCAATACGTCGAGCGCACGGCCTATGCCGCCCAGGATGGCGTCCTCGTCATTGGCGGAGGGACGGCCCAGCACCCACGGCGTGACCCTGTCCTTGTGGCCTGGATGGCCAATGCCAACGCGCAGACGATGAAACTTCGCATGCCCGAGATGCGCCACGATGTCGCGCAAACCGTTCTGGCCGCCATGGCCGCCATCGAACTTCAAGCGCACAGTACCGGCGTCCAGATCCAGCTCGTCATGCGCCACCAGGCACTCATCAGGCTCGATCTTGTAATAGCGCAGCGCCGAAACCACGGCGATGCCACTCTTGTTCATGAAGGTGGCTGGCTTGAGGAGCCATACCGGCTCGCCACCGATGCGGACCTTGCAGGTCTCGCCATGCAGCTTCCCATCGAAGCCCCAGCGCTCGCCCTGCCCCGCCGCAAGGGCGTCAACAAACCAGAACCCGGCGTTGTGCCGGGTTCTGAGATATTCGGCGCCGGGATTACCCAGCCCGACAATGAGGCGTAAACCCGCCATGCAAGGCAAGCAAGCACATCGACAGTCCGCGCACCGCTGGCGCGCGGACTGTCATGCGACTTACTTCTTGGCGTCCTTGCTGGCGTCGGCGGCCGGAGCGGCCTCGCCTTCGGCAGCCGGAGCTTCCTCGGCCTCTTCCTTCACCGTGTTGGCGGTGACGACAGCGATGTCGTGGTCCGCACCCAGGTGCAGCGCCAGGATTTCCACGCCAGCCGGCAGCTTGATCTGCGACAGGTGAACGATCTCGCCCGGCTTCAGATCCGACAGATCCACTTCCAGGAACTCCGGCAGGTTCTTCGGCAGGCAGGAGACTTCCACTTCAGTCAGGTTATGCGAGATCACCACGCCCGAGGTCTTGCCGGCGGGGGACTTCTCCTGATTGAGGAAGTGCAGCGGCACGTTCACGCGAACCGCTTCGTTCTCGTTGATGCGCAGGAAGTCCATGTGCAGCATCTGCTGCTTGAACGGATGCTTCTGCCAGTCGCGCACCAGCACCTTCTGCACCTTGCCATCGACGTTCAGGTCGAGGACGGACGAGAAGAACCACTCGTGCTTGGCAGCGAGCAAGATGGTGTTGTGCTCGATCTGGATGCTCTGCGGCGCCTGGCCGGCACCGTAAACAACGGCAGGCACGAAGTCCGCACGACGCAGGCGGCGGCTCGCACCTTTCCCCTCGTCGTTACGGCTCTGCGCCTTGATTTCATGAGTCTGGGCCATGTTGGCATTACCTACTTCAGTAGTGATCCGCCTCGCGGCGGTTTGGTGACTCCCCCGCGACCAGGAGAGCCGAGCTGGGCGTTAGCCCTTAATCGATATAGAGCGAGCTGACCGATTCGCCGAACGCAATGCGGCGGATCGTTTCCGCCAGCAGCTCGGCGACCGAGAGCTGACGGATCTTGGCGCAGGCCTGGGCTTCCGGGCGCAGCGGCAAGGTATTGGTAACCACCAGCTGGTCGAGCTGGGAACCTTCGATGTTGCTGATCGCCGCACCCGACAACACCGGATGCACGCAATACGCCACCACCTTGCGGGCACCGCGCTCCTTCAGAGCCGCAGCAGCCGCGCACAGGGTGCCGGCGGTATCCACGATGTCATCGACCAGCACGCAGGTCTTGCCGTCGACATCGCCGATGATGTTCATCACCGTCGCCACGTTGGCCTTCGGGCGACGCTTGTCGATGATCGCCAGATCCGCATCGTCCAGACGCTTGGCCAGCGCGCGGGCGCGCACCACACCGCCAACGTCCGGACTCACCACGATCAGGTTGTCCATCGAGTGGTTGCGCCAGATGTCCGCCAGCAGCAGCGGCGAGGCATAGACGTTGTCCACCGGAATGTCGAAAAAGCCCTGAATCTGGTCCGCGTGCAGGTCCACCGTTAGCACGCGATCCACACCGACGGTGCCGATCATCTTGGCCACCATCTTCGCCGTGATCGGTACGCGCGCCGAACGCGGGCGACGATCCTGGCGGGCATAGCCGAAATACGGCATCACCGCGGTGACGCTGGCCGCCGAGGCGCGCTTGAGCGCATCCACCAGGGTCAGCAGCTCGAACAGGTTCTCCGCGCTCGGTGCGCCCGTAGGCTGCAACACGAACACTTCCTGGCGGCGGACGTTTTCCTCGATCTCGATCTGCGTCTCGCCGTCACTGAAGCGACCCACCAGTGCCTTGCCGAGCGGCACACCCAGTCGCTGAGCCACGTCCTCGGCGAGGGCACGATGCGCATTGCCGGCAAAGAGCATCGGGCTGGAGGTATCCACGGTCATTGCTAAGAACCTTTGGCCATATTGAATGGCTGGGGCGGCAGGATTCGAACCTGCGCATGCGGGAATCAAAATCCCGTGCCTTAACCAGCTTGGCGACGCCCCAGTATTACTTTCATTCCGCTACGCACCCGGGTTCTGGCGCCCGGCTGCCTTACCTCTCGACCCGGGCGCCGCCGCGATGGCGCGCCAAAGTCTGTTGCAAGGGCGAAACATTCACACCCATGGCCACTCGGGCCGTGAATGCCGGCGGACATTGCCCGACCACGAACTCTGCCCGCTCCTGCGACTTGGTCTCCAGGAACACGCAACCGCCGCTGCCGGAGAGCCGTCCAGTGCCGTAATCGCGGAGCCAGTCCTGCGCAGCCGCCACCCGCGGGTGACGCGCACGCACAACCGGCTCGAACGCGTTTCCAGCCGTTTCGCCCGAAACAAAGGATGAAATTGTGGCTGGCGGAGCATTTCGTGTCAATTCAGACGCTTGAAAAAGCGCTGCGGTGGGCACGTGTTCGTGGGGGTCAAGCACCGCGTACCAACGCCTGGGAAGTGAGATGGGCTCCAGTTTCTCGCCCACGCCTTCGGCCCAGGCCGAGCGCCCGCGCACGAATACCGGCACATCGGCGCCCAACTGCCGGCCCAGCTCGGCTAAGGCATCTTCGTCCAGACCAGCGCCCCAGAGATGGTTCAGCGCCACCAGCACGGTGGCCCCATCCGAACTGCCGCCACCCAGGCCACCACCCATCGGGATGCGCTTTTCCAGCTCGATATCCACGCCGGCATCGCTTGCGGCATGCAGTTGCAACAGCCGCGCCGCGCGCACCATCAGATCACTCTCTTCCGGCACGCCAGGCACGTCGGTGAGGCGCCTGACCTGCCCGTCCCGCCGCAACCGCAAACGGACTTCATCGCCCCAATCCAGCAGGCGGAATACGGTCTGCAGCTCGTGATAACCGTCCGGACGGCGCCCCGTAATGCGCAGGAACAGATTCAGCTTGGCCGGCGCCGGCCATACCGTCCAATCGTCAGCCGCAGAAGGCATCAGGGTGCGGCTCATGAAGACTCGCAAATCGTCGGGGAACCCATTTTCCTGATCCCGCTCGCGGGCGAAGGCGAAGATCGGGTCGTTCTTGTCGACCTGGACAAAGCCATGCCGGGCATAGAACGGGCCGTTCCAAGGCACATCAGCCAAGGTGCCGAGATCCACCCGGCGATAACCCGCCGCACGCGCCCAGGCACAAGCATGTTCGAGCAGGTCGGCGCCGATACCGCGCCGCCCCCAGTCGGGCAGCACATCGATTTCGGCTATGCCGACGCTCTGGCCGCCCTCTTCCGTATCCAGCCACACAAAGCCCACCAGTTGATTGTCGGCGTCGCTGAGTGCCACCCAGACCATGCCGCGCTCAATGGCCTGCACCAGCAGCTCCGGCGGCATCGATACATGCACGTAGAACGGCCAGGCGCGATGGCCGCGGAACAACTCCATGGCGGCGCGCTCAATGGCGCACAAAGCCTCGACCTGAGCGGGCACGGCGCGCTCGATGTGATACGTCATGACGATTCCGTTATGCGGCCAGTGTCCGCAAGGGGCGCAAAGCCTAACCCAAGCGCCTCGCTATAGGGCTCAGTTGAAGGTCCAGGACTCAATCGACAAGCGGACCTTGTAAGGCGGCTTCTCGGCAAAGACCTTGGTCGGCACGGGCGGTTGGCGACCCGCATCCCACTCACGGTAATCCACGTCCCAGCCATCCTGCTGCAGCAGGGACGGCAGGCGATTCGCCCCGAAATTGAGCTCCGCCGGACCGCTATCGGCGCGCAGCCCCAGCACCCACGCACGCAGATCGCGCAGCGGCACTTCCCAACCCAGCGCCTTGTGCATCAGCGATTCGGCATCCGGTCCGCGCAGCGGGCCGCCATCCAGCCCTTCCAGCAGGGCGCCATCCGGGCCACCGCTGAGGCGGAAACTCTTGCCGATCACCGGCGAGCGCAGGGTGAATTCATAGCGCTCGCCATTCTGCGTCCAGTTGAGCGTGCCGCTGCCGCCATCCTTGCCATCCGACACACCCAGCTTGCCCTGCAGACTCCAATGATCGGCACCGGCAAGCGCCCGCTCGCGCGCCTCCTGCTCACCGAGCAAGGCAGCATCGCCCTTCATACGGACGGCGGGTGTCGGCACACAGGCGGCGAGCAACAGCGGCAAGGCGGCCCCGAGATATCGGAGGCCGCGCTTCAGGGATGCATAGGTCATGGATTGAGCCGCTTGAGCGTGGTGTGCAGGTTATGGCTTTGCGGATCAATGCGGCGTACTTCGTCGAACACGCGCCGCGCATCCTCCTGCCGCCCCTGCTTCCACAGCACCTCACCCAGGTGAATGCCGACGTCCGCGTCCTTGCGTGTCTGCCAAGCACTGCGCAGGGATTGCTCAGCCTGATCCAGATGCCCCAGCCGGTATTGCAGCCAGCCCCAGGAGTCAGCGATGGCCGGGTCGTCCGGCTTGGCGGCACGGGCGGTCTGGATCAGCTTCTCGGCTTCGGGCAGGTCGCGATTGGCATCGGCCAGGGTGTAACCCAGGGCATTGCTGGCATCGACATCGTCCGGCTTGAGCTGCAGCAACCGGCGGAAATCGGCGACAGCCTGGTCGGTCTGACCGGCTTCTGCATAGGCCAGTCCGCGCCCATAGAGCAGTTCGGGATCGTCCGGCACCACCTGCAGCGCGCGACTGAATGCCGCTTCGGCCTGCGCGTATTTCTGGTCCTGCATGAACAGCCCGGCGTCCACTTCATAGGCACGGCGCAGCTGGCCGGGCTGATCGAGGTAGTCGGTCTGCATCTGCGACAGCTGTTCGTGCGCCTCGGTCGCCTTGCCCTGCTTGTGCAGCAGCACAGCGCTGCGCAGGTCAGCGTCGAAGGCATGCTCGTCGTCGTCGGGCACCTGGCTGTACCAATCCAGGGCTTCCTCGCTGCGATTGAGCATCTCGGCAAGCTGGCCGAGCAAGAAAGCACTACTGTCCCGCACCTGCTCCGGCGAGCGCTGCAGCTGGGCGTAGAGGCGCGTCAGCGCCTTGGTGTCGTTGGCACGGGCGGCCAGGGCGGCGCGCAGACTGTAGGTATCGGCATTCTGCGGACCGCTGTCGAGCAACTTGGATGCGCCGGCATAGTCGCCAGCCTGCCCAAGCAGGGTGGCATAGGCCAGCCGCAGGCCAAGGTTCTTGGGCGCGCGGGCGAGAGCCTTCTGGAACAGTACCTGCGCACCGGCACGATCGCCATTGCTGAACTTCAGGCGCCCGGCCCAGGCGTAAGTCTCTGCGCTGTTGAAGCGCTTGATCGCCGCATCGGCAATCTGCTGCGCGTACGCGTGACGGCCGAGCTTATCGCCCAGCTCGCTCATCGCCAGCCAGGCCTGCGCATCGGCGGGCAGCCGCTGCGGCGTTGCCAGCGCCTCAAGCAGACGTGCCGCCTGCGACGGATCGCGACTGCTCAGCAAGGCGCGTCCGAACTGACGCCACGCATCCGGATCGCCGCTGCCGGTGAGCAGCTCAAGCTGATGCCTGGCCTCATCCGAATCGCCCCGATCCAGCGCCAATTGCGCACGGGCCATCGCCAGCGAGGCCGGCTTGGCACCCAACGCCTGCCAACGTGCAATGGCCTGCTCCGCCAAAGCGTTGTCATGCACCGCAATAGCCATACCGGCTGCCTGTTCGGCGACCCGCGGATCGTTGCTCAGCATCATTGCCTTGCCGTAGGCGGCCGAGGCTGTCTTGAGATCGGTGCGCGTCAGCGCCATCTCGCCAGCCAGCAACTGAGCAATCAGGTCATGCTCGGCATCCGGCGTGGCCACCACCAGGTGATCCAGCGGCTGGGAGGCTGCCCCAGCCGACCGGGCGGGACGCTGGCCGGGCGCCGTGGCGCAGCCCGTCACCGTCAGAATCAGTAGTCCGCTCGCCGCAAAATGCCGCAGTTGCTTGAACTTGGCCCACCTGCTCAGCACACTATTCTCCGTTCATCCGTCTGTTACAGCGTCGTCACCTTATGGAACGGTCGGTGCGCCGGCCTAGTTTACGCTGCCGGATGCCTGCCGCCTCCAATCACCTCACACCATGCCGCTGATCGCCTTAGGGCTCAATCACCTCACCGCGCCGGTCCAGTTGCGCGAGCAAGTGGCATTCGATACGGATGCCGCTGGCGCCGCGCTGCATGAGCTCAGCCTGGAGCCCGGCGTGGAAGAGGCGATGATCCTCTCCACCTGCAACCGCACCGAGTTGTACGTGAGTGTTGCGGCCGGCGCAGAAACGGTGCCGCAGGCATGGTTGAGCCGTCATCATCAGCTGACCCCCGGCAAGCTGGACGAGTTCCTCTATCGCCACGACGAGGACGAAGCCGTACGTCACATGTTCCGCGTGGCCACCGGACTGGATTCGATGGTGCTGGGCGAACCGCAGATCCTCGGCCAGGTGAAGGATGCGTATCAGCTGGCGCGCGACGCGCAATCACTGCGCGCACCGATGGACCGCCTGCTGCAACACACCTTCGCGGTAGCCAAGCGCGTGCGCACTGACACCCGCATCGGCGCACACACCGTGTCGGTAGCTTTCACCGCAGTGCGGCTGGCCGAGCAGGTATTCACCGATCTGAAACAGGCTTGCGTACTGCTGATCGGCGCTGGCGACACCATCGAACTGGCCGCGCGCCATCTCGCCGACAAACAGGTACGCCGCCTGATCGTGGCCAACCGCACCATGGAGAACGCGCAGGAGCTGGCCAGCCGTCACGGCGGCTACGCCATCGCCCTGCACGATCTGCCGCAGCATCTGGCCGAAGCCGACATCGTGATTTCCTCCACCGCCGCGCGCCAGCCCGTGGTGTCGCGCACGATGGTGGAGAAGGCCATCGGCGCACGCCGGCGCAAACCGATGTTCATGGTCGACATCGCGGTGCCGCGCGATATCGAAGCCTCCGTAGGCGAACTCGACGACGTCTTCCTCTATGGCATCGACGACCTGCGCCAGGTCATCGACGAGAACCGCCGCTCGCGCGAAGCCGCTGCTCGCGAGGCGGGCGCCATCATCGACCTGCAGGTGGAACGGTACATGGCCTGGCGCCGCGCGCTCACCGTGCGCAATCCGGCGGTGGACATGCGCCAACATGCCGAGACTTATCGCGACGAAGTGCTGGACAAGGCACGCGCCATGCTCGCCCGCGGCAAATCGCCGGACGAAGCGCTCGCCTTCCTCGCCAACACCCTCACCAACAAACTGCTGCACCATCCCAGTGCCCGTCTGCGCGAAGCCGCGCTGAGCGGCGACATGGAACTGCTGCACGCAGCGGGACGCCTCTACGGGCTGGACGAGAAGGATACGGATACCGGGGCTTAGCGACGCTCATCGACGTCCCGCCCGGCGCTTCGCGCGCCGCCTCCCTATCCGCCATCCTGATCCGTCCCATGACCGCATCCTCATTGACCCCATCCATCCGCCGCAAACTCGAAGCCCTGGCCGAGCGTCACGAAGAAATCGGCCTGCTGCTTGCGCAACCCGACGTACTCGCCGACGGCGCGCGCTTTCGCGACCTTTCCCGCGAATACGCCCAGCTCGAACCGGTCATTGCATCGCTGCGCGAGCACGCTCAGACCGAGCGCGCGCTGGACGAGTCGCGCGCGATGCTGTCCGACCCGGACATGCGCGAACTCGCGGCAGACGACATCCAGCAGCTGGAAACCCGACTGACCCAGCTGGATGACGAACTGCAGATCCTGCTGCTGCCCAAGGACCCGCGCGACGAGGCCAATCTGTTCCTCGAAGTGCGCGCCGGCACCGGCGGCGACGAAGCAGCGATCTTCGCTGGCGATGTGTTTCGCATGTATGTGCGCTACGCCGAGCGCCAGCGCTGGCACGTCGAGATACTCAGCGAGAACCAAGGCGAGCACGGCGGCTACAAGGAAGTCGTGGCACGCATCGAGGGCAAGGGTGCGTTCTCCCGGCTGAAATTCGAGTCCGGCGCGCATTGCGTGAAGCGCGTGCCCGCCACCGAGTCACAGGGCCGCGTACACACCTCGACCGCAACCGTGGCCGTGCTGCCCGAACTGGACGACATCGAGGACATCGATATCGCCGCGTCCGATCTGAAGATCGACACCTTCCGCGCGTCCGGCGCCGGCGGCCAGCACGTCAACAAGACCGACTCCGCGATCCGCATCACCCACCTGCCCTCCGGCATCGTGGTGGAGTGCCAGGACGAGCGCAGCCAGCACAAGAACCGCGCCCGCGCCATGAGCCTGCTCAAAGCCCGCCTGCTCGACGAGGCGCAATCCAAGCAGACCGCCGAGCAGGCGGAATCGCGCCGGCTGCAGGTGGGAAGCGGCAGCCGCAGCCAGCGCATCCGCACTTATCGCTACAAGGACAACCTGGTCACCGACCACCGGATCGGGCTCGACCTGTACCGCCTGCCGGAGATCATGCAAGGCGACCTGGACGATCTGATCGGCGCCCTTATCCGCGAACATCAGGCCGACGAACTGAAATCCCTCGCAGGGTGAGAGCCAACGCACGCAGTCTGCGATTGGCAGTGACGGCCTGCTGGGTTAGCGTGCGCGGATGAAGCCGTCACACCGATCCGAACTCCTCGCCTATCAGCACCAGCTCGCCCAGTTGCTCGAGCGCGGCGAGGCGCCACAAGCCGATCAGCTGGCGCTGCGTGCACGCGCCGACTTCCCACAGGACGCGGAGATAGCCCGCCTGCACGGCCTGGCCCTGCTCCAGTTGACTCGCCACGAGGACGCGCGCGAAGCGCTGCTGCAAGCCGACCGTCTCGCGCCCGATAGCGTCGAGGTGCAATGCAACCTGGCCAGCCTGCAATTGAGCGAAGGCGATGTCGATGGCGCCATTGAGCGTCTGCGCGCCGCGCTACGGCTGCACCCCGGACATGCCGCCATCCTGCTTATGCTGGGCAATGCACTGATGACCGCCGCACGCTATGCACAGGCGCGCGAGTCCTACGCCATGGCCACCCACGGCGCGCCTCAGCACGCCGGACTGCGCCTCAATCTGGCGGCCGCAGAGTTGGAGCTTGGCAATCTCGAGCAAGCCAATCAGCACGTCGACGAAGCCCTGCAATTGGCCCCGAAATTCGACGGCGCCTATGCGCTGCGTGCCCGCGTGCTGCAGGCGCAAGGCCATTTGCACGAAGCCGCCAACGCCTGGCTGCAGGCGGAGAAACTGGCGCCGGAGCATCCGCATTACCCCTTCCATGCCGGCCTGGTGCTGGACGATGCCGGCGATCTTCCCCAGGCCGCCGCCGCGTTTGAACGGGCACTGCGACTCGACGCCGCCTCTGGCGCCGCACTGGGCATGCTGGTGTTCGCCAAGCGACGGCTCTACGACTGGCCCGGACTGGATGAGCTGTGCACACAACTGCACCGCGCCGTTGCCGACGGGCGAGAAGGTGTCACACCGTTCGCCTTTCTCGCCGAAGACGCCAGCGCCGCCGAGCAGCGCCGTTGCGCCAGCACTTACGCAGCCAGTATCGAGCAGCAGGCCGCCGCTTTGCGCAAGGAGCTTTCCCTTACGCTCCACCTGCCCAAAGCAGACGCGCCGATGCGTGTCGGCTTTGTCTCCAACGGCTTCGGCGAGCGACCCATCGGCCAGTTCACCGTGGCCCTGCTGGAACAACTGAGCGACAGCCTTCTGGACGTCCATCTGTTCTGCACGGCATCGAACGAAGGCGATTCGATCCGCCGGCGTCTGGAAGCCACCGCAACCATGCACGATGTCGCGCACCTGACCCCGCCGGGGCTGGCACGGCACATCCACCAGACTGGCATCGAAATCCTGTTCGACCTGCGCAGCTATGGCGGCGGTGCCAACAGCGATCTGTTCGAATTCCGTCCAGCGCCCGTGCAAGTGAACTGGTTTGCCTATCCCGCCACGTCCGGCGCGTCGTGGACGGACTACCTGCTCACGGATGCCGTCGCTCTGCCTGCCACCTTGCGCGATGCCTTCAGCGAAAAGATCGTGCGCCTGCCGCGTTGCGCGCTGCCGGTCGACAACACCTGCACCGTCGGCATGCCGCCATCCCGCGAAGCCTGTGGCCTGCCCGCGGAAGCTGTGGTGTTCGCCAGCTTCAACGGGAGCCACAAACTCAATCCGGCCGCGTTCGCGCGCTTCATGCTGATCCTGCAGCAGGTGCCGGGCAGCGTGCTGTGGCTGTTCAGTGGCCCGGATGGCGCCGACGACCGGCTGCGTGCCGCGGCAACGGCGCTGGACATAGAGCCGCAACGCCTGGTGTTCATGCCGCGCTTGCCGCATGCCGAACATCTCGCGCGCCTGACCCACGCCGACCTGTTCCTCGACACCCTGCCGTGCAACGCGCAGTCCACGGCGGTCGATGCCTTGTGGGCCGGTTGTCCGGTACTGACCTGGGTCGGCCAGACACTGGCTGGACGGCAGTGTGCGAGCCTGCTGTATCACGCCCACTTGCCGGAGATGGTCGCCGAGGACGAGGAGTCCTTCGTCGCCATGGCCACCCATCTCGGCAATGATCGCGAAGCGCTGGCGACGCTGCGCCAGCATCTCGCCCAACGGCGTTCACAACTGCCACTGTTTGACATGCAAGGCTTCGCGGCCGATTTCCGTCGCGCCGTACAAGCCATGGGTTCGCGCTATCGCATCGGGCGCCCGCCCATCGATCTGGATCTGTAATCAACAACGGGGAGTCGTCATGGCCAAGAACGACAAACGCTATCGCGAGACCATGGAAGAGCTGCAGATAGAGCTGGCCGGCCTGCATCGCTGGCTTAAGCGCAGCGGCAAACGGCTGATGGTGATCTTCGAAGGCCGCGACGCTGCCGGCAAGGGCGGCACCATCAAGGCCATCACCGAGTCGATGGACACGCGCGGCTACCGCATCGTCGCGCTATCCAAACCGGACGAGCGTGAAGCCACACAGTGGTACTTCCAGCGCTACGTTGAACACCTGCCCTCCGCAGGCGAGTTCGTGCTGTTCGATCGCAGCTGGTACAACCGCGCCGTGGTGGAGCCAGCCATGGGCTTCTGCACCAAGGATCAGTACGAGGCATTCATGCAGACCGTGCCGACCTTCGAGAAACTGCTCACCGACGACGGCATCATCCTGATGAAGTACTGGCTGGCGGTGGATCAGGAAGAGCAGGAGCAGCGCTTTGCGTCGCGCGCCAAAGATCCACTCAAGCGTTGGAAGCTCTCGCCGGTCGATCTCGCCTCGCGCGGCAAATATGCCGAGATCGGGCATCTGCGCGACGTCATGATCGAGCGCACGCACCAACCGAGCTCACCCTGGTTCGTGGCGGACTTCAACGATCAGAAGCGCGGTCGCATCAATCTGATCCGGCACCTGCTCGAACAGATCCCGCGCCATGACGAAACCGTGCCCAAAGTGAAACTGGGACCGCTCAAGGGCAAGCCCAGGCACGAGAAAGTGACGGACAAGGCACTGTGGGTGCCCAACACCTATTAGGTGGTACTGAAGCCCTTCGGTGCAGCGCCCGACCAGGCTTCGCGCTGCACTTCCGTCACCTTGGCTGTCGACGGCCCTCGCCATAGCCAGCGCTCCAGTGCCTCGATGGCTGACTCGCTGCCGCAGGCCAGCACTTCCACGCGTCCGTCGGGCAGGTTCTTGGCGTAACCGACAAGGCCCAGCGTCAGCGCCTGCTCGCGCGCGCTGGCACGATAGAACACGCCTTGCACCCGTCCACTGACCAAAAAGCGTGCCGCCGCCATGATGCCCCGCCTTATTTACCCAATCCAATCGCCTGACCCAGCGACGCCTCGGTAACCGGTCCGACGAAGCGCTTCGCTACCTTGCCGTCCGGCCCGATCAGCCAGGTTGTCGGCAGGCCGCGCGGCTCGTCGAAATCCTTCACCGGCTTGTCCAGCGTCACCTGCGCAACCGGATAGCTGACTGGATGCTTGGCCAGAAAGGACTGAATGTCAGCCTTGTCGCTGTCCTCATACGCCAGGCCGATCGCGGCGACCTTGTCCTTGTGCGTGCTGACGAAGTTGGAGATGTCGGGCATTTCCTTGATGCACGGCACACACCAGGTGGCCCAGAAATTCACGATCACAAACTTGCCGCGGTGCTCGGTGAGGTCGTACGGCTTGCCGTCCAGCGTAGTGATCTTGAGTGCGGGCTGCGCCGGCATCGCGGCGTGAACGCTCGCGGCACCGAGCAAAGCAGCGAGAGAGAAAACGAGCAAGGGAAGCCACTTCATACAACAATTTCCTTTTCCTCAGGGATGGGGGACGGCGGATAGGCCTGGTCGAGCTTGGCGCCCAGCGTGCTCTTCAGCGTGTCGGCGGCCTGACCCAGCAGCTGCAACAACTCATCGGGCAACTGAATACCCAGCGTCTGCGCCTCCTGCACAGGATCAAGCGGCAGAGGGTAGCCCGCATGGCGGTACACGCGCAGCAGATCGGTGGCATCCAGACTGCGGCTGAGCAGCCAGCCACCCGACTCGCTGCGCTGGATCAGGTCGGCGTGTTGCAGGTCATCGAAGAATACGGTGACGGACGCGCTACGCAGATACGGCTCCTGTACCCGCACCGTAGCCACGTCCACGCTGACGCCTTTGCGCTGCGCCTCCACAAAATGACGCAACACCACCAGCAGGCCGAGAAACTCGGAGCCTTCGGGCAGGCACGCGCTCGGCACCTGGTATTCGTACGCCGATACCGACGCCGCCACCGAAGCACCAAGGATCACGATGATCCACGACAGATAGATCCACAGCAGCAGAATCGGCAGCGCCGCCAGCGCCGCGCCATAAATCTGCTGATAGGTCTGCGCGTGGTGTACGAACACGGCAAAGCCCCAGCGCGCGATCTCAAACAACACCGCGCCGAGCAGCGCGCCAATCGCCGCATCCTTTAGCGACACCCTGCGATTCGGCACCACGGTGTACAGCAGCCACAAAGTGATGAAGGTCACCACAAACGGCAGGACGCCCAACAGGCGCGCGCCAAAACCGAGCTGGCCGGCCGCATCCTTCAGCAAAGGCACGGCGGTGACGTAAGAACTGGCGGCGAGGCCGCCCACCACAAGGATCGGCCCCAGGGTCAGTGCTGCCCAGTACAACAAAAGCCGTGGCCCCCAACCGCGCGGCTGATGCACGCGCCAGATGCGATTGAGACGATCCTCGATGCTGATCATCATCGAGATCGCACTGAACAGCATCACGATCACGCTGATGCCGGTGAGCTTGCTCGCGTTATCGGCAAACGCCAGCAACGCGTTCTTCACCGTATCCGCCGCCGCGGGCACAAAGTTGAAGACGAAATTGATCAGCGTATTGCGCCACTCGGCAAACACCGGAAACGCGGAGAACATCGCCAGCACAGCCACCGTCAGCGGCACCAGCGAGACCAGGGTGGTGTAAGAAAGCGCGCCCGCCGTCTCGAAGCATTTGTCGTCGATAAAGCGCTGCCACATGAAGCGGCTGAAGCTGGTAGTGCGGTCGCGGTCGAAACGCCAATTCATGGCTTTCCCTCTTCGGCTGCTGTCACCCGAAGTGCTCGGCGGCAACATGGGCGGAATCGACCGGTACACTACCCGATCCGCACTGAATGCCCCAAACCATCTACTCCACGAGCCACGCCGCATGAGCCGAGACATCCTGGTCCTCTACTACAGCCGCACCGGCCACACCGCCCAGTTGGCCCGCCTGATCGCGCGCGGTGTGGAGGAAGTGCCCGGCATGCAGGCGCGCCTGCGCCAGGTGCCGCCGGTGGCTCCGGTCACCGAAGTCGCGCAGCCACCCGAACCCGAAGATGGTGCGCCGTACGTGACCAAGCAGGACCTCACCGATTGCGCCGGCCTCGCGCTCGGCAGCCCCACGCGCTTCGGCAATATGGCGGCCCCGCTCAAGCATTTCATCGACACGACGGGCGCTGAGTGGGCCAGCGGCGCGCTGGCTGGCAAGCCGGCCGCCGTCTTCACCTCCACCAGCACCATGCATGGCGGACAGGAATCCACGCTGTTGAGTATGGCCTTGCCGCTGCTTCACCACGGCATGCTGTTGCTTGGCGTGCCATATACCGAGCCCGCACTGACATCCACGCATAGCGGTGGCACACCCTACGGCGCCAGCCACGTTGCCGGCCCCAAGGGCGACAACCCCATCAGCGAACACGAGCGCGAACTCGCGCGCGCCCTGGGCCGCCGCCTTGCCGACGTGGCGCGCAAGCTGGGCAGCGCGGCATGACGACAGCGGTTCCCGCCCACTATCGCCTTGGCCTCGCCGCCTGGGCCGGCCTGCTGCTATTGCAACTCGTATGGCACGGCTGGCTGTTCCCCGCGCAGTTGATGCCGGTATGGCTGGTGTTGTTGATCACCGTGGTGCCGCTGCTGCTGCCGCTGCTGGCGATCCGCGACGTGCGGCGCGCGCTGCTGTGGGTGGGCATCCTCAGCCTGTTCTATTTTTGCCATGGCATCGCCGAGGGCTGGAGTTCCTCCAGCGAACGCTGGCTGGCACTGGCCGAAATCATCCTCACCCTGCTGCTGATCGGCACCCTGGGCGCTGGCGTAAAGCGCAAGTAGGAGCCCACCCTGTGGGCGAAACGGCCCGCAAGGGCCGCGCTTTATCTGCATAGATGGCAAAAGCTGGCCCTGCTCCGCAGGGCTTTCACTCGGGCCATCCATGGCCCTCGCCCTTCGGGCGGCTTCGCCGTGCACACCGGCAATCCTGCCGGTATGTCGCGCACAGGGTGCGCTCCTACGAAACCCGTCCGCGTTGACGCCTATACTCTCAGGACGCATGCCTGGGAGCCGTTCCATGGGATTCCTGCAAGACGCGCCGCAACTGGCGCATCCGTATCGCGACGATCGCCTGCTCACCGCCCTGCTCGATCGCTGCCTGCCGATGGATCGCCGCACCGCGCTCGACGCCGACCTCGACGCGCTGGGCGACTACGCACAAATGGCCTGGAAGCGCGCCAGCGCCACCACGCGCCGCAAACCCGTACTGACCCAATGGGACGCCTGGGGCCGGCGCGTGGATCGCATCGAGCTGACCACCGCGTGGCAGGAAGGCCCGCAACTCACCACGCACCACGCTGTGCTCGCCGCCGGCCACGACAGCCATCCCTGCGCACGCCTGGAAGAGTTCGCCCGTGTCTACCTCTATCACCTCGCCAGCGAGTTCTACACTTGCCCGCTGGCCATGACCGACGGCGCCGCCACCGCACTCAAGGCCGCCGGCAATCGCGCGCTGATCGAGCGCGCACTGCCGCACTTTCTCAGCCGCGATCCCGCTACGTTCTGGCTCAGCGGACAGTGGATGACCGAAACACCCGGCGGCTCGGATGTCGGCAACACCGAAACCATCGCGCGTCGCGATCCTGACGGGCAATGGCGTCTCTACGGCCGCAAGTGGTTCAGTTCGGCCGTCGTCGGCGAAGCCGCCCTGGCTTTGGCACGCCCTGAAGGTGGCGAACCCGGCACCGCCGCACTGGCCCTGTTCTATGTGGAAACCATGGACGGCAGCCAGCGCAAGCCGCAGCTGGTGATCGACCGCCTCAAAAACAAACTGGGCACGCACGAACTGCCCACCGCCGAAATCCATCTCGAGGGCCTTCCCGCATGGCCCGTCGGCGAGCTCGCGCATGGCGTACGCCAGGTCGCACCGATGCTCAACGTCACGCGCACCTGGAACGCGATCTGCGCCGTCGCCAGCATGGCCCGCGCCGTCCATCTGGCCCGCGACTACGCACGCCGCCGCCACGCCTTCGGTAAAGCACTCGTCGATCAGCCGCTGCACGCCCACACACTGGCCGGCATGCAGGCGGAATTTGAAGCCGCCTTTGCCTTGGCGTTTGAAGTCGCCCATCTGCTCGGCCGCGTCGAACACGACGCCGCCACACCACAGGAAGCCGCCCTGCTGCGCCTGCTCACTCCGCTGGCCAAACTCTGGACCGGCAAGCTCGCCGTCAAGCTTTGCTCGGAGGCGATGGAATGCTTCGGCGGCGCCGGCTATATCGAAGACACCGGCCTGCCGCAGCTTCTGCGCGACGCCCAGGTCTACGCCATCTGGGAAGGCACCACCAACGTACTCTCCCTCGACAGCCTGCGCGCCCTCGCCGGCAAAGCCCCCGGCGCCCTGCACGAAGCCATCGGCCATTGGCTTGCCGACAACGACGACATGCACGCCGCCAGCACCATCCAGCACGTACTCGACGCCGCCACACACTGGCTCGACCACCACGGCCAACAGCGCGACACCCTGGAAGCCGGCGCCCGCGGCCTCGCCATCACCCTCGCCCGCTGCGCCGCCGCGGCTCTGCTGGCACGCCAAGCCGCATGGTCAAAACAACGCGGCGACATGCGCCCCGGAGCGGCACTGCGCCGCTTCATCAGCCACGGCCTTGATCGGCTAGTCACTCCAAACTCCACCGACACCACCCTATTGCTGTAGGAGCGCACCCTGTGCGCGAAAGCCCTGCGCAGCAGGGCCATGTTCTTTCTCCACATGGCAAAAGCAGCCCAGCGTTGCAGGGCTTTCGCGCACAGGGTGCGCTCCTACACTTAAACTACCCACCCCCAAACCACGGCCACCCCACATGCAGCACCTCACCATCGTCACCACCGGCGGCACCATCGACAAGATCTACTTCGACGACAAGTCGGACTATAAGATCGGCGCCCCGCAGATCGGCGACATCCTCAGCCAGCTCGGCGTCGCGTTCCAGTTCGACGTGATCCCGATCCTGCGCAAGGACAGCCTGCACATGGGTGAGGAAGACCGCGCACTGGTGCGCTCCACCATCGAGGCACAGCCACACCGCCACGTGCTGGTCACCCACGGCACCGACACCATGGTGGAAACCGCTAAGGAGCTGGCCAACATCAAGGGCAAGGTGATCGTGCTCACCGGCGCGCTGAACCCGGCACGCTTCCAGGGCTCGGATGCCGTGTTCAACATCGGCTGCGCCGTGGCCGCCGTGCAGACCCTGCCGGACGGCGTCTACATCACCATGAACGGCCGCGTGTGGGATCCGTCCAAGGTGCGCAAGAACCGCGACGCGAATCGCTTCGAAGAAGCCAACGGCTGATCCGCATTCATCGACGCAAAAAGAACGGGCCCGGTCATCGCTGACCGGGCCCGTTCCATTTACAGGCAAGCTAAGGCAAGCCTTACTGCACGTTCAAGTTGACATCGTCCACCACGAACGAGGTCTGCAGCGAGCTATCCTCGGTGCCCGTGAACTTGATGGTCACGGTCTGGCCGATGTACGCGCTGAGATCAAACGTACGCAGGGCATAGCCCGACGCCGCGTTGAGGTTGGAGTACGTCGCCAGCGTCTTCAGCACGGTACCGCTGCTGTTGAGCACCTGCACGTTCAACTTGTCGTACGCGGTGGAGCCGGTCTCCGCCGTGTCGATGTGCAGGTAGAACGTCAGCGAAGCCGAGGTCTTGCCGCTCGGAATCGCGACCTGCTGCGACAGGGTGTCGGTATGGCTGCTGCCATAACCGTCCAGCCACACGAACCAGCTACCGGCATGCGCGGTTTCACCACTGCAGGTGCTGTTGCTGCACAGCGCACCCGAGCTGATCGACCACGGCGAGGCCGCACCGCTCTCGAAGCCGGTGTTGCCCAGCAACTGCGTCGCACCGCCGCCGCTGCTCACGGTCACCGAAGCGGTCTTGCTGCTGGTCTTGCCGCTCGCGCTGTCGGTGACGGTTTCGGTCACGCTGTAGGTACCGGCCGCCGCATAGGTATGGCTCGGGCTGGTCGCGGTCGAGGTGCCGTTGTCGCCGAAGGTCCAGGAGTGCGACGTAATGCTGCCGCCGCTATCGGTGGAGCTGTCGGTGAAGTTGGCGGTCAGGCCGCTGGTGGTGTAGCTGAAGTTCGCCGTCGGCGTGCCACCCGTGCCGCCGCCCGACACCCAGTTCGCCGCAGCGAAGGTGTTGAGCTTGGCGATATCCAGCGAGCCCCAGCCGGTGGTGTAGTCCCAGCCGGCGGCGGCGTTGTAGCCATAGCCGTTGTAACCGTTGTTGCCCGAGGTCACGTCGTGCAGCAGCTCCGGATGGTTCGGGAAGTCTGCATACATCTTCGAGGTCGGGAACGGCAGGTTGTTGCTGTTGGCCGACTGGATGCGCGACCACACACCGACGAAGATCGGCGACGCCAGGCTGGTGCCGCCGATCTGCGCGACGCTGCCCTGGTAGACGATCTGCGCACCGCTGGACTGCGCGGCGTCAAAGGCCACGTCAGGCAGCACACGCTTGGTCACCGAGGAACCCAGCGCCGTGGTCTGCCAAGCCGGTGCGTTCTCGAACGAGCTGACACCGCCACCGGTCGCCCACAGACGCTTGCGCGTATCGGTGGAGCTGACCTGGGCGAGGCCTTCGTTCCACACCGTCTCACCCGCCCACACATTGCCGTTGGTGGTGGACAGCGTGGTGCCACCCACCGCGACCACGTACGGCGAGGTCGCCGGTTCGCTCACCGAGTACGAACTCAGATTGGCCGTGACCGTGCCGGACGAGTTGGTCAGCACACCGCCCTGCGACTCGTACACACCTTCGTCGCCCGAGGAGATCGAGAAGGTCTGGCCCTGCGCGACGGCCTGCTGGAACACGTTGTCGTCAGCCGCCTGCGTGCCGGCGTTGTGCGAAGCGGTTTCGTCTTCGCCCAGCGACACGTTGATGACCTTGGCGACGTTGTCGGTCACGGCCTTGTTGTAGGCGGCGGTGATGCCGGCGTCGGTGAGGCTGCCGTTGTTGGTGCCGTTGGCTGCGGTGTAGAGGATCAGCTTCTGCACACCACCCGAGGTACCGACGATGGTCTGCGTATCCAGATCCCACTCGCCGTCGCCGTTGGCGTCATCCCACAACGCGGCGGTGCCGACCTTGACGGTCTGCACGTTGGTCGTGGGCAGGCCGGCATTGCTGGTGAAGGTGTTGAGGTCGCTGATGGTCTGGGTGGTGTCGCCCCAGGTGATCACACCGACCGTGGTGTTGGACGCGTTCGGCGTGGTGCCGGCGTCGTAGATCGAAGCGAACTGGGTCGGGTTGTGGCTGGTGATGCTGCCGGTCGCCTGCGTGGTGACGTTGCTGTGCAACTCGCTGGACGTATTCGGCTTGATGAAGTGATACATCGTGTGCTTCACGCTCACGTCCTGCAGGCCGAGCACCGCGTTGACGGTATCGCCCAGCGCCGCAGGCACCAGCACTTCGCCGTCGTTGGCGATGCGCTGGCGGCCACGGAATTCAAACTGTTTCATGGTGGTGCGGAAGCCGGCCTGCACGCTGCCGGCATTGCCGTCGGCCTCGACCAGCAGGTTGTTCGGCGCCACCGTGATGTTGGTGAAACCGGCCGACCGCAAATGCGCGATCACAGCCTGCACCTGCTGCTCGGTCGGTGCGTAGGTGGCCTTGAACTGCGCCGGCGTGAGGAACTTGCCGTAGTGCGCGCTGCCCGGCGTGGCCAGCTCATGCAGGAACTGCTGCAGCTGGGTTTCGTTGCGCAGCTTCAGGCTTACTGCAACGTGCAGCGGCTTGCTCTGTTCCAGCGGCGTCACCAGCGTATCGGCGACGGTCGGATTGCCACGCATGGTCAGCGTCCAGGCCTGCCCCGCGGCCATGGTGGAAACGCTGGCCGTACCGGCCGGTGCCGCGGACTTCTGCATGGCCGCGTGCGTTTTGGTGTTTACCCACGAATCGGTCGCCGCCTGCGTGGTGCCGGCCAGCATCGCCATCGAGACGGCCAGCGGCAGCAGTGCCTTACGGTGACCCTTTGCAACTCCCCACGTTGTTTTACGACTGGTCATTCCATAACTCCAGACATTTTTTTGGGACAAACGAGCCCTATGCGGCCTCGTGGCCCCATGAGTAATGCCGTGCGTGGCACGGCTCCGGTTGGTGATTGCCCAGCGATCCTTCGAACGTCCGGATCACGACTTCCCCTGGTCATTCCATAACGCAGCCGTGTCTGGACTTGCTTGCATCAGCGACGCCGCCATGACGCAAAACGCCGCTTCCGGATCATCCGTCAACCTCCCCAGGTGACGGATTCGTCGACGCTAAGTGCAGCGCACAGGCGCGTCAATGAGTTCGAAAGAGGCCAAAAAACGCGCATTGCGCTGCGATTTTCAAAAGTGCAAAAGGCAACTTTTTACGATTTTGTTCGCGAAATAAATCGCCGCCGAAAGTTTCAACGCCGTCACGCGGGGATCGAAGGGACACATGCCTGCGCGGCATATCGACATGCCGTTCGCCATTTCTTGCGTTTCAAACGAGGCACCTGTCCTATGACTTTCGGCATAGATAAACGGATGCTGAAGAAAGGTTTCAACCGCGACCAATATGACGTTTCGTTGACTTGCCGGAACGTGACGAAGCGCACGCAAGAAGGCCCGGTCGTTGCCGACCGGGCCTTTGTTTCTTGATCGACTCGCAATGCTTTCCCGACTCAGCGGAAGTACTAGCCACGCCGCTGTGGCCACCGCATCACAGATGCGTTGAACGCGCTCAAATCAAAGCATGCCGGTTTCGAGCTTGGCCGCGTCCGACATCATCGAGTGATTCCACGGCGGATCGAACACCAGATCCACATCGGCCTCGACCACGGTGGGAATCAGCTCCAGCTTGGTGCGCACATCGTCCACCAGGATGTCGCCCATGCCGCAGCCGGGCGCGGTCAGCGTCATCTTCACGTAGACCTTGCGGCTGCCCTGGTCGCTGCCTTCGGGTGCCGACTGCTCCAGGCTCACGTCGTAGACGAGACCCAGCTCGACCACATTGATCGGAATCTCCGGGTCGAACACGGTGCGCAATTGCTGCCACACCAGTTTCTCGACATCGGCATCGCTGGCGTCTTCAGCCAGTTCGATCGGCGGCGGCGGCTCCTTGCCCAGCGCGTCCGCGTCCTTGCCGGCCACGCGGAACAGGTTGCCCTCCACGTAAACAGTGAAGCTGCCACCCAGGGCTTGGGTGATGTAGCCAACCTGCCCTGCCGGCAGCGTCACGGTTTCACCCTGCGGCACCATGACGGCCTCGCAGTCACGCTCCAGGGTGAAAGGTTCGCTGCTAAGACTGAAACCGCTCATGCCGATCCTGCGAATCACTGTCGAAAGGCTCGGCGATTGCCGGGCCAAGCTGTCTATTATGCCGGCCCGCGTGGCCGTTCGCTTCTCAAATCAGGCCACGGCAGGGGGTTCTCAAGGCCATGAGACCGGCCGCCCTTGTTCCTCGCGTTATGATTAACGCTTTATGCGGGCCGCCTTGCCGGCCCGCGCCAACGATATGCCCAGGGGAATTCCGCGTGCCAGCCCAGCTTTCCTGCCCTCGCCTGCCATGAGCGCACGTGCCTTGTTTGCGTTTCTGTTTGCCCTGATCAGCGCCACCATGCTGGGCATGGCTGCCGGCGCCGTATGGATGCTACCCACGCTTTATATGCAGCGCGCGCTGCCCTGGCTCGCCCTGCCCATCGGCTGGGTGCTGGGCCGGGCCATTCGTGGCTGGGTGCGTTCCGAGCCACGCAGCGCGGCGGCACTGGCCGCACTGGCTACCGCCATCGCCTCGCTTTATGTCGGCATGCTCACGGCTGCGGCACGCATCGCCGGCAGCATGGGGCTAGGCCTGGTCGATGCGATCCGCACCGCGGGCACGGGCTTGCTGGTGTCCCTGACCAGGCTCGCCACGACCGACGGCGATCTCGCCTGGTATGTGCTGGGGGTCGCTCTAGCTGCCTATGCCGCGTGGTCAGCCAAGCCCGCAGCGAAACTGTAGGAGCGCACCCTGTGCGCGACATACCGGCAGGATTGCCGGTGTGCACGGCGAAGCCGCCCGAAGGGCGAGGGCCATGGATGGCCCGAGTGAAAGCCCTGCATAGCAGGGCCAGCTTTTGCCACTTAGGAGATAAGGAGCGGCCCTGACGGGCCGCTTCGCGCACAAGGTGCGCTCCTACACGCGGTCCTCAGGTATCGAGCGTTTTCAGCTCGGCGACCAGTTGCCCCGCCGCGGCCTGCCCGTCGCCGTACAACATCCGCGCGTTGTCGGCGTAGAACAGCGCGTTCTCGATGCCCGCAAACCCGGTGCCTTTGCCGCGCTTGACCACGATCACATGCTTCGCGGCCGACACGTCCAGGATCGGCATGCCGTAGATCGGCGACGCCGGATCGGTCTTCGCCAGCGGGTTCACCACATCGTTGGCACCGATCACCAGCGCCACATCGGTGGCTGGGAACTCGGGGTTGATGTCTTCCATATCGGCGATCAGGTCATAGGGCACGCCGGCTTCCGCCAGCAGCACATTCATATGCCCCGGCATGCGCCCCGCCACCGGATGAATGGCGAACTTCACCTTCACCCCGCGCGCAATCAGCAGCTGCGCGAACTCCCACACCTTGTGCTGCGCCTGGGCCACCGCCATGCCGTAGCCGGGCACGATCACCACACGCTCCGCATAAGCCATCATCACTGCCGCGTCGTTGGCCTCGATCGGCTTCTGGCTGCCGCCGATCTCCTGCGCCGCCACGCCCGATGCGCCGAAGTTGCCGAACAACACATTGCCGATCGAGCGGTTCATCGCCTTCGCCATCAGCTGCGTCAGCAAGGTACCCGCCGCGCCCACCACCGTGCCGGCGATGATCATTGCCTCGTTCTGCAACACGAAGCCCTCGAACGCCACGGCCAGACCAGTGAAGGCGTTGTACAGCGAGATCACCACCGGCATGTCGGCGCCGCCGATCGGCAAAGTCATCATCAAGCCGAACAACAGCGCCAGCACGAAGAACGCCGCGATCAATCCCAGGGTCAGTTGCCCGCAGACCAGCGCCACGCCAATGGCCACCGCCGCCGCCAGCACCAGCATGTTGACCACGCGCTGGCCAGGAAACACGAAGCGCTTGTCCAGCCAGCCCTGTAATTTGGCGAACGCAATCAATGAGCCGGAAAAACTCACGGCACCAATCAGGGCACCCAGCACCGCCAGCGTCAGTTGCGCCGTTCCCGGCGCGGCGCCATCGGCAGTGAACTTGCCGCCGTCTAGCAAGGTGATGCTGCTGTTGGCATAGCCGATCAGCTCGGCCGCACCGATCGCCGCCGCCGCGCCACCACCCATGCCGTTGTACAGCGCCACCATCTGCGGCATCGCCGTCATCGCCACCCGGCGGCCTGACCACCATGCGGCCGACACACCGATCAACACCGCCACCAGGATCAGCGTGCGGTTGTGGATATCCGGCAGCGCAAAGGTCGCCAGCACCGCCAGCAACATGCCCACGCCCGCCCACACGATGCCGCCCCGCGCGGTGCGCGGCGAGCTCATGCGCTTCAAACCAAGGATAAAAAGCAGTGCGGCGAGGAAATAACAGGCTTTGATCAAGGTCGGCAGCCAGGCCATCACTTGGCCTCCTTGCCGCCGGCCGGCTTGCTGGATTTGAACATCTCCAGCATCCGCTCGGTCACCACGTAGCCGCCGGCGGCATTGCCCGCCCCCAGCAACACGCCCAGAAAGCCAATCGCAATTTCAAACGATGTTTCCGCATGCCCTAGCGCAACCATGGCGCCAACCAGCACAATGCCGTGCACAAAATTCGAGCCGGACATCAACGGTGTGTGCAGGATCACCGGCACTCTTGCGATGATCTCGTAGCCGGTAAATGCGGCCAGCATGAAGATGTAAAGCGCCAGGAACCCGTCGATCATGACCCCTCCCTGCCAACCCGTTGTTGTCGGAGCATCATACGGTTGCAGGTCAACCCGTGCGAGCCTGCCGCGTTGATGCGGAGAGCCGACCCGATGGAGTCTCCGGATGCCCGATCCGACGAACCGGACGACCGCGCCGTGAACAGCGTCGTCTCCACACTCGAAACGGAACTGCTGGTCGAAGACACCCGCGCGGTACCCGCCTCGCTGGACGCCTTCCTGGCTCAAGTGGAACGCCGTGCCTTTCGCCTGGCCGAAATGAACCTCGGCCACCGCGAGGACGCGATGGACGCCGTGCAGGACGCCATGCTGCGCCTCGTTCGCAACTACCGCGACAAGCCTGCACAGGAATGGACGCCGCTGTTCTGGGGCATCCTGCGCCGCCGCATCGTCGATCTGCAGCGCCGCCGCAAGGTGCGCTCGATCGTGGTGGGCTGGCTCGGCGGCGGCCGCGACGACGATGGCGACGAGCTCCCGGTCTGGGAACCCGCCGACACCGCTCCTGGCCCGCTGGACCGTCTACAGGATTCACAGTCGTACGCCGACATGGCCGTCGCCGTGAAGAAACTGCCGCAACGCCAGCGCGAGGCTTTCATGCTGCGCGTGCTGGAAGGCCTGGATGTAGCCGAAACCGCCCAGGCCATGGGCTGTTCGGAAGGTAGCGTGAAAACCCATCTGTCGCGTGCCATGCACAACCTGCGCGACCAATTGGAGGACTGGCGATGAATGCGCCCGACAACAACCTGGAACGCCGCGCCCGCGCGCTGTACCGCGAAGCCAGCCGGCATGTCGACCCGGCCACCGCCGGCCGCCTGCGTGCCGCCCGCCGCGAGGCGCTGGCTGCCGCTAACGCGCCCGCCCAGCACCATCTCGCCCGCGTGCTGGTGCCCGCCGGCGCCTTCGCCGCGGTCGCTTTCGCGGCGCTGATGATGTGGTCGCCGATGCAGCATCGCGGGTCGTCCGCGCCATCGTCCGCCGTCGCGGCACAAACCGTGGAAGTGGACGGCGACCTGCCGCCCGATCCGACCAACGCCGATCCCTCCATGGTCCAGAACCTGGACTTCTATGGCTGGCTGGCCACTAACGACGCCAGTCAGGCCAGCCGTTGAATCGTATGCGTTTGATCCGTTTTGCCCTGCCCCTGCTACTGGCCTGCCTGCTTGGCGGCGTGGCCGTGCCGGCATGGGCTCAAGCGATGCCACCCCCGCCGCCACCGGGTAACGGCCCGCCTCCGCCGCCGCGTTCGTGGGACAGCCTTTCGCCCGCCGAGCGCGACATGCTCGGGCCGCTCAGCAAGGAGTGGAACAGCTACCCGCCCGACAAACAGGCGCATATGCTGCAACGCGTGCAGCAGTGGAACACGCTGCCGCCGGATCGCCGCGCGGAAATCCGCCAGCGCATCGAGCAATGGCAGAAGATGACGCCCGAGCAGCGCGACCAGGCGCGCGAGAACATGCGCAAGTTCCAGCAGCTCACGCCGGACCAGCGTCAGCAGGTACATAACGCCTACCAGCGCTATCAATCCCTGCCGCAGGAACAGCGCCAGCAACTGATGCGCCAGTTCCGCCAGCAGAACGGCATCCCGCCGCACCGCTCACCCCCGCCGGGCATGCCGCGGCCAATGATGGGACCGCCGCCATCGCATGGAGCACACGGTCGTTGATACAAGAAAGCCCCGCATCGCGGGGCTTTCTTTTTACCGATGATGAAGGTGCAGCTCAGTTCTGGAAATGCGGCTCGCCGCCGTGCGTCACGCAACTCTTCGCCACCAGCTCATCGTTGAAATCCGGCTTCAATGCACCGTCCTGCACCAACAGCTCAACGAAGTTGTACACGTTGCGCGCATACATCTCCGACGCATGCAGCGGTGCGCCCGCCGGCAGATTGAGCGGCCCGAGAATCACCACGCCACCATGCTCCACCCGCTCACCCGGCCGGGTCAGCTCGCAATTGCCGCCGCCCTCCGCCGCAAGATCCACGATCAACGCGCCGGGCTTCATACCTTCCACCATCGCCGCGGTCAGGATCTTCGGTGAAGGACGCCCCGGCACCGCGGCCGTCGTCACAATCACATCCACCGCCTTCAAATGATCAGCCAGCGCCTGCTGCTGCGCGGCGCGCTCTTCCGCCGACAACTCACGCGCATAACCGCCGCTGCCCGCCGCGCTCACACCGAGATCGAGGAACTTCGCACCCAGCGACTCCACCTGCTCGCGCGTCTCGGGACGCACGTCATAACCCTCGATCTGCGCGCCCAAGCGACGCGCCGTGGCAATCGCCTGCAAGCCCGCCACACCCGCGCCGATCACCAACACGCGCGAAGGGCGGATCGTGCCGGCCGCCGTCGTAAGCATCGGGAAAAACTTCGGCGCCGATTCCGCCGCGATCAACATCGCGCGATAACCCGCCACCGCCGCCTGCGAACTCAACACATCCATCGCCTGCGCACGCGTGGTCCGCGGCAGCAGCTCCAGCGAAAACGCCGTGAGCTTGCGCTTGCCCATCGCCACGATGCGCGCCGCCGCGCCATAAGGCCGCAACTGTCCCACCACCACCGTGCCTTCGCGAAGCCCACCCCACACCGCATCGTCGGGCGGCAACACACAAGCCAGCAGATCCGCCTGGGCCTGCACAGCCGCGGCATCCGCGAACTCCACATCTGCATAACTGCTGTCGGGAAAACCAGCCGACGCACCCGCGCCGTGCTCCAGCAACACGCGCAGCCCTTTGCCGCGCAGCTTCTTCGCCACCTCGGGCGTAATCGCCACGCGCCGTTCGCCGGCGGCGGTCTCACGCAATGCGGCCACGGTGATCGGCATCGTGCATCCCCTGCGGAAAGGTCCGTGCATCTTAGAGCCAGCCACACACCACCGAGTAGCCCCATCGCCGGGCGGCCCAAGCCAGCCACTTGCCATCTGTCCCGCCGACAGGGTTAGACTGGCCCACCGCCGCACCGGCACCGCGCCACGCGCACCGATGCCAAGGGGTCCCACCATGGAGATCCCGATGTCCGTGCAACACGCAACCGATCCCCTGATTGCCCTGGCCCGCGAAGCACGCGAGCAAGCCTACGCGCCTTATTCCCGCTTCCTCGTCGGCGCCGCCCTGCTCACCCGCGACGGCCGCCACTTCCTCGGCTGCAACGTAGAAAACGCCGCCTACGGCCTATGCAACTGCGCCGAACGCACCGCCCTGTTCGCCGCCATCGCCGCCGGCTACAAACCCCGCGACTTCGCCCGCCTCGCCGTCATCGGCGACACCGAAGGCCCTATCAGCCCCTGCGGCGCGTGCCGTCAGGTGATGTACGAGCTATGCGACGAAGCGATGCCGGTGCTGCTTGCCAATCTGCATGGCGTGGTGCGGGAGACCACGGTGGATGCGTTGTTGCCGGGATCGTTTCGGTTGCCGGTCACCGCCTGATCTACAGTGAAGAACGTCGCCGCAGCCATCGCCCGAGCAACGAGCGAGACAGGCGCACGAAGTCGAACGTAAGCTGCCAAACCATCAGGAGGGGGAGATGCGCCGGATTCTCACACTGACAGGCTTTGCTCTGTCCTTTGCGTTCGGCTCAACCGCATTGGCAGCGTCGTCGCCCGGCACAGGTGGCCTGCCTCCTTGGCACTTTCAGATGACGCCACAAGAGGTCATGTCGTTTACCGACTACGGCCCCTACAAGACCTTCAGCAATGGTGATCTGGAAACCTATGCTGGGTTGTTCAACAACCACAAGGAGAACGTGCAGTTCTTCTTCAAGGATGGAAAGCTGGCGCGCATCGGGATCTATCTTTACGAAGGTCAGGATGTCAAAGCGGCTGCCAATGTATGGGGGAGGACGTACGAGGCGTTAAAGGCACAATACGGAGCCATCGAGCTGCCGGATATTCACATCGAGCCGGGTGGCACCGAGCTTGCGCCCGAAATCGTGGCAGTCACAGGCGGCGCCAACGTGGATGTCACAGGTAAATCGCAGATGGCTCCTATCAAACAACCTGCTGACAAGTTTGTATTCGCCGGCTTTCGACGCCAAAACGTGCAAGGGCAAACCTTTTACTACGTGACGGTCTTCTACGACCCACCGCGCGGCTAATTGGGTCGCCGACGCAGTCCCTCCAGGCGCCGCATCGGCAACCATTGCCGCGATTTCAAGCCGCCTTCGCTACGCGTACTGATTGCTGCGCTTCGCGAATCAACGCATAGACCTGGCGCGCATCGCCAATCAGATCAAAAGCAGGCGGCATCCTCCCGCTTGTTCCTGGCCAGGGAGTTCCCGCCATCATGGAGAACCCAAAGTTATTCGGGCCAAACATGATGGTGCCGCTGCGATCCGATCGCTCGCTAAAGGTGATATCACTCAGGGTGGTCAACGGCAGGCTGTTCACCTGCCTGGTGAACAGCCCGCTCATGATGATGACGCGCTGGTCAGTGACGCCGTAGTACGTACGCCGACGCAGGTAGGCATCGGCAAAGAAGCGGCCCACGATCATGTACAAACCGATCAGCACGAAAGGAATGCCCCATAGCGTCATGAAAACGGGCGCGTCCTTGGCCGAGCTCACCGAATACTCCCAGAAGAAGGCGAAGCCGCCCCACATCAAGCTGAAGGGCACCGCCAAAATATCGCTGCCACGAAAGCACACACCTTGCTTAGGCACACCACTCCACAGCAATCGCTCCTCACGCCCGAGCTCAGGCCTGAGCATCTGCTCCGTCGAAAACGTCACGTTCTCCCCCTTCCCCTGACAGCTGCCACGATGGCAACCGATGCTGGCGGCACGTTTCACCCCAATGAAACGCGACCCTTCCAGCAAATCCTACCCGCTAGCAGATTGGGCGGCCAGCACGAACAAACGGCGGGTCCGGATGGACCCGCGTTTTGGAGGAACGGATGAAAGCTTGGCCTTCAGTTTCCAGCATGGTGAAAGTCTGGCTCGCGACGACTTTTCTGGCGTCTCTGGCTTTCGTGCTGGCACTTCGCTACCAGCCGCCAGACGAAGAAACCATGTTCAATAATCTGGGCGGACAGATCGCTCTAGCGATGATCGAAGTCGCAGCACCGGCTTTCATCGGCCTTCTGGCTTTTCTTCTGATAGGCGCACTGATCAAGCGTCACGCACTGAATCGCGCCACAGATCGGTCGCATCACTGACAACCAGCGCTACAGCGCACTACAGAAAACCCTGACAGACGCACACCGCATCATTTGCTACGTTCGGCCAGTCGCCAACGCCGTCTCTCTTAGGGCTACGTCGGCGACCATTGCAGCGATGCAGTGAAAGCGCGGGCCGCGTGAGCTGGAACTCACACGACCCGCTAACCAAACCAACTGACTAAGGAGTTGATTGTGGCTAAGCCCGATCATACGGCACCCGTTCGCCTGTCGGATCCCCCCGGCGACAAACCCTCCCTCCCACGCAACCGCTCGCGCGCTCTTTCAGGCGCGGATAGAGAAGCGCGCAAGCGTCGCTCCATCAAACTCACCGGCATCGCTATTGCCGTGGATGCGGTCGCGTGTGTGCTTGCTCGCAGCGACGCGCTCGAGGGCGCGCAGGCCAATGCCATGTCAGCGGATGCAACGCACGACCCGCTGACACTGGAGTGCAGGGGCGGCCTACTCGTCGCGGTTCACTTTCTCAAGCAATACGCGAAAAAGTTGAAGCAAGGGAAAGTGGCAGACGACTAGCGCCCTATGATCACCCGCGGCACATCGCGTTATGAGCACGGTGTGCCGCACCTGGGCGAGCTCAAGGTAGGCGAAGACTTTCCATGCGATACCTGACTAGTTTGCGGGTAGCGTTTAAGCGGCCCAATCTTGACCAACAGGACAAGAAAGATTCGCTCCCGTTACCTCACTTGGCGAGCGGCGCCAGCCATCGCAGCAGCGCACGCGAAAGCTCCGCGCGCTTGTCGGAGTACGCGTGATCGGCAGCCAGATGCAAAGCAGTTACCTGACCATCCCCCGCTTGGCGAAGTGCGGCGGCGAAGGCTTCACTGGCGTTCGCCAGGCCGTCATCCGATGTGATAACCAGCGCTGGTCGCTGCTTGAGAGCACCCACTTTTGACTGGAACGCCCAGCCGGAGGCATGGTCGGCGAGTTCCTTGGCAAGTCCATCAGATGTGCATCCGCTGAGCGGAGCCATGCCCTCCTCGGCCAATCCCGCGCTCATCTTCCGTATGGCGGTCGGAAGAGAATCCTGCGTCTGCATTTGTCCGAAGATACCCCCCATATCAGCCGCGGATATCATCGCGATGCCTTTGACGGCGGGGTCCGCCGAGGCCGCCTGCACGGTCATGAATCCACCCATGCTGTGTCCTACCAACACGATGCGTGTCGGATCCAGCCGCAGTCGCTGGGCATTCGCGGGTTGCCGCACATAAGCGAGTACGGCCGCCGTGTCTTCAATGGCATGCGAGAAAGAAAAGTCGCCAGAAGAGCCCCACGACCCGCGATAGTTGAAATAGACAACATCCCATCCCGCACGACGCATATCCTGCGCCAGATCCAGATTGCGCTCATTGCCCGGAAAGCCGTGCAAAAGGATCACTGCAGGATGCGGCCCCGCACCCTCCGCAACGTAGACCAGCGCATTCATCTGCGCCCCATGGCTGGGTATCTGCATCACCTCCATGGAAGCCTTCTCCACGCCCTTCGGCTTGGCGAGGAGGTTGGCTTTGGAATTGGCAGCATCCGGTGTGACTTCTCCTTGTGAAGGAGTGGGACACAACGTGAAGCACGCGCACAAACAGACCATCAGGAACACAGACGCCGGGTGGATCTTCATGTAGCCCCCACTAAATGGATTGCCAGACTTCTGAAGAAAATTCGTATGCAAACACCGTGTACACAGCAGGCGCCATCACCACAACGTCAGATTGCACCATCAAAGTAACATCTCGAAAGATGGCCCTTCCTTCAAGCGCTCATCTTGGCTCGAAAGAAGACATCGCCTGTCGTTGCATCTCAATCCGGCTTAGCTGCCACCATGATCCGCTTGTATTCACTGACGGTTTCAGTCTGTGAAGGCCCGTCGTTATAGGAGTTTGCGGTCTCCTCATGAATCGCATTGTGATCCGCACTCATGGTCGCGTGAATGATGGTATGCACCTTGTCACCACCCGCCTCGCTATCCAGCTCAACCGTCCAGGCATTGCCCGCAATCACCGTCGTGAATTCGGTGCAGCCTTGCATGTTGTCGCACCAGACGCTTTTATAGGACTTCGCGCGCGGGTCCCACCACGTATAGCTTTGGCCGACGACATGACCACTGGTGCCGCGCGACCAAAAATCCTGGACCACCGAGAAACCGCCCGGACCTTTCGTGATGGTCATGACACCATGATCAACACCTGCCTTCGTCGAGCTTCTTCCGGGCACCGTGCGAAGAGTGACGTTCCACTTACCGATCCGCGGATAGAGCGCAGACATCTCTGACGGCGGCGTGCTCGTCGCAGCCTGTAGCGCTTTAGCGTCGGGCGCTGCGGATGCACGTCCTACCGCAGCCATGCAAGGCACTACGGACAAAACGCAGATGAACGCGATCGACTTTTTCATAGATCATTCCTGTCGTGCCCCAGGGCGTTCGAAGCAGCCAAACCGAGTTCAAGCCTTGGGTCCCACGCCTAACGCCCCCTGCGCAGCAACGCCTCCAAAGCATGATTGAAAGTCGCCGGATCGTCGACAAACACCGCATGCCCCGCCCCTGGCACCACCACCCACGTCGCTCCACGAATACTCGCCGCCATCTCCTTCTGCACATCCAGCAGCGGCGATTCGGCTGAGGCAATTACCAGCGTCGGCTTATCGACCTTCTGCAACGCCGGCCGTCGATCCGCGCCGAAGATATCCGCCACCAGCATGGCGGTACCGATGGAAGATGGTGTGCGTTGGGCTGATGCGATCACGGCGCCGATATCCAGATCAGGATGCTCGCGCTTGAAGATGGAGCGCACCATGCGCTCGGCATAGTCCGCGGGATGTGCGGCATACACGCCCAGCCCAGTGATGATCTGGCGACTGAATTCCTTATGCAGATCCAGCTCCACCGGTCCGGCTAACACGGGCGAATCGACAAAGGCGATGCCCGCGAGATCCGCCGTACCGAATTGCAGGATATACGCCGCCACATCCTGCGCACCTTGCGACCAGCCCACGATCACGAAACGCTTTACCTGCAACTGCACGAGCAGTTCATGCAGATCCTGCGCGCGACGCTCGGGTGTGTTGCCGGTCTGCATCAGCGACGAAGCGCCCTGCGAGCGCGAGTCCACGGCGATCACGCGTCGCGACGATGAGAACGTATCGAGTTGCCCGCGCCATAGCGTCGTCGTCAGCGTCCAACCGGGGATCAGCACCAGAGCGGGCTCGGTGTCGCGCGTGCCGGCTTGCAGGTAATGAATGTGCGCGCCGTCGCTAGTGACGAACTCGCCATCGCGGATGGCGGCAGGTGTTGTCGCTGCACTGGCCGCAACGGGTAGCGTCAACGCCAGCACGGTGACCAGAACCCTACCGACGCCCGCAACAAACCGCTTGGGAACACCCATCGCCGTCTCCCGCCTCAGGACATGAGCGCCGATGGTAGGCCGCCCTTCCTGCGGGTGCCCCGTCCCTCATCGCACTGGGGCCGCTTGCCCCCTGGTAGTAGGATGACTTCTTTTTCGCCCCGCCTCCCCTATGTCGAACGCACTTTCCCTGCTGCAACACCGCCATTCCGTGCCATCGCGCCAGCTGGGCGAGCCCGCGCCGGACGAGGCCACGCTGCATGCCCTGCTCGAAGCCGCCATCCGCGTACCGGACCACGGCAAGCTGGTGCCGTATCGACTGATCCTGCTGCGCGGCGACGCCAAATTGCGTTTCGGCGAACGCCTGGCGGCGATGGCGATCGAGCGCAATCCCGAACTCCCCGAGTCCAACCGCGAGAAGGATCGCCAGCGCTACACCTTCGCGCCGCTGGTGGTGGCGGTGGTCGCGCGCATCGACGGCAACAGCAAAGTGCCAGCCATCGAACAGAACCTCGCCGCCGGCTGCGTCGCCTACAACCTGCTGCTCGGCGCGCAGGCGCTGGGCTTCGGCGCCAATTGGCTCACCGGTTGGGCGGCCTACGACCGCGAAGTCGGCGGCATGCTGGGCCTGGCCGAAAACGAACACGTCACCGGTTTCGTCCACATCGGTACACCGCAAATCGACGTACCCGACCGTGACCGCCCCGCGCTCGCCGACCTGCTGTCCACGTGGACGCCATGAGCGCCGCACTTCCAGCCGTCCATTTGATCGACGGCAGTCTGTATGTGTTTCGCGCATGGCATTCCATGCCGAACGAATTCACTGACGTCGACGGCCACCCCGTCAACGCCGTGCACGGCTTCACCCGCTTCCTGTGCGAACTGCTGGAGCGTGTGAAGCCACCGCACGTCGCCGTCGCCTTCGACGCCTCACTCACCACCTCGTTCCGCAACGCCATCTACCCGGCCTACAAAGCCAACCGCGAACTGCCGCCACCCGATCTGGAACACCAGTTCGTGCTGTGCCGCGAAGTCGCCGAAGCCTTGGGTATCGTGGTGATGATCGACCACAGCTACGAAGCCGACGACCTCATCGGCAGCTCCCTGTGGAGCCTGCGCGGCCACGGTTTCCGCAGCGTCATCGTCTCCGCCGACAAAGACTTCGGCCAGCTCCTCGGCGAACACGACGAACAATGGGACTACGCCCGCGGCCTGCGCTGGGGCCCTGCCGGCGTGCATGAAAAACTCGGCGTGCATCCCCATCAAGTCGCCGACTACCTCGCCCTCTGCGGCGACGCCGTCGACAACATCCCCGGCGTCCCCGGCATCGGCGCCAAAACCGCCGCCGCCCTGCTCACCCACTTCGGCACCCTCGACGCCCTGCTCGAACGCATCGAAGAAATCCCCTTCCTACGCATCCGCGGCGCCGCCAGCTGCGCACAAAAACTGCGCGAACACGGCCAATCCGCCCTGCTCTATCGGCGACTGACACGCATCGCGCTGGATGCCCCCGTCTCCAACCATGCCGATGCATGGCTGCGTTTGAATGGCGACGGCGCGCGTATGGATGCGCTGTGCGAGCGGCTTCGCTTCGGGCCGCTGACGCGGCAGCGGTTGAGGGCGTTGATTCAGAGCTGAGCGCTCGCGGCATCACCCGATGCCTGCGGAAACGCGATCCCAAGTACTCACCCCTCCCCAACCCTCCCCTGTAAACAGGGGAGGGGGCAGAAGCTTTACTAGGCGATGCGTCAGCGAGCCCGTAACGGGTCCCCTGTGGAGCGGTGAGGGTTGGACGATCAGGCCCCGAAGGGGGCATCGGCATGGATGCCGATGCCTTTTCGACACGACAGGGACGTCGTGTCGAAAAGCCCGGCCAACCCTCACGGACTCGGAGGGCGAAGCCCGGAGAGCGCGTAAGAGGGGTGCCTTTTCTTTTGGTTACTTTTCTTTGGGCAAGCAAAGAAAAGTGACCCGACTCGCGGCAGCGAGGCGGAAGCCCGCCGCAGGCGAGCCCGGCCGCGACAACGCGACAATCGAGGCGCACCACTCTGGATGACCAGCTTCGCTGTTGTGAAGCGCCTCCGGCCTACGCCGGAATGACGAAGTAGACACGGCGTCTCGAGTGTCGAAACCTCGCTCCAACCCACCCCGAAGAGAGGGGCGGCAAAGCAACATGGCAGAATCCCCACCATGCAAGGCGTCCCCCACCACTTCGACCACCCCCAAGACGCGGCCGAATTCCGCCACCCCGCCCATCGCCCCGGCGTGGAGTTGTATCGCGCCCACATCATCCGCCACGCCTTCCACCCCCATACCCACGACGGCTTCGGCCTCGGCGCCATCGAATCCGGCGTCGAACGCTTCCGCTACCGCGGCGCCGACCATCTCGCGCCACCCGACTCGGTCGTGATGATGAATCCCGACGAGCTGCACACCGGCCGCGCGGAAACCGAAGGCGGCTGGCACTACCGCATGGTCTACATCGAGCAGGCCGCGGTGGAAGCCATCACCGGCGAACCCGGCTGGAGCTTCGGCGATGCCGTGCGCGAAGACCTGCCCAGCGCACGACGCGTCACGCATCTGCTCGCCGCGTTATGGCAAACCAGCGAGCCGCTCGCCTTCGACAGCCTGTTGCTCAAACTGCTCAACGAATTTCGCCACCACGCGCGCATCCCGCGCGCCGCGCAGGCGGAGCCAGCCGTGCGTTTCGCGCCAGTGATCGACTACCTGCGCGCTCATCTCGCGCAGCGCCTCACGCTGGAAGAGCTGGCCGCCGTCGCCAGCCTCAGCCCGTTCCATTTTTTGCGTCAGTTCCAGGCCCAGCACCATGCCACCCCGCAACAGATGCTGATGGCGTTCCGCCTCTCCGAAGCCAAGCGCCTGCTGACCTGCGGCGAAGCCCCCGCCCAGGTCGCCGCCGCCACCGGCCTCACTGACCAGGCCCATCTCACCCGCGCCTTCGCCCGCCGCTACGGCGTCACCCCCGCCCGCTACCAACGCCAGGTCATACGCGCGTAGGAGCGCACCCTGTGCGCGAAAGCCCTGCGGAGCAGGGCCAAGCTCTCGTACGGCTTTTGTCCAAAGTCGGCCCTGCTCCGCAGGGCTTTCGCGCACAGGGTGCGCTCCTACGGGGTCACCGCAATTTGGTACAAGACTCAGCGCACGCCATCGCCGATGCTCCGCCTCATGTGGACTGGAACGCTCTACGCACTTATCGCCGGCCTGATGTGGGGCCTGGTTTTCGTCGGCCCGCTGCTGATCCCGGAATACCCCGCAGCGCTGCAATCGGTCGGCCGCTATCTCGCCTTCGGACTGATTGCGCTGCCGCTGGCCTGGCTCGACCGCGCCGCGCTGCGCCGCCTCACCCGCAGCGACTGGCTGGAAGCGATCAAGCTCGCCGCCATCGGCAACCTGCTCTATTACCTGTGCCTCGCCAGCGCCATTCAGCGCGCGGGCGGCCCACTGCCCACCATGATCATCGGCACCTTGCCGGTGGTGATCGCGATCAGCGCCAACCTGCGCAACGCGCGCCGCGACGGCCGCCTGCCCTGGCTGCGCCTGGCGCCTTCGCTGCTGTTGATCGCCGCCGGTATCGCCTGCGTGAACCAGGCCGAGCTGGCCGCGCTACGCAACGATGCACACGCTGACATCACTCGCTACGCCTACGGTGCCTTGCTCGCCTTCGGCGCCGTGGCGTGCTGGACCTGGTATCCATTGCGCAATGCCGACTGGCTACGCCATCACCCCGGCCGCAGCCCGCGCACCTGGGCCACCGCGCAAGGCGTAGCGACCCTACCGCTCGCACTGACCGGCTACCTCGTGCTGTGGCTGGTCATGGGCGTCAGCGGAAGCCCGTTCGCGATGCCGTTCGGTCCGCGGCCGGCAGTGTTCATCGGCCTGATGGCGGCGATCGGCCTGTTTGCCTCATGGCTCGGCACGCTGTGCTGGAACGAAGCCAGCCAGCGCCTTCCCACGGCACTCGCCGGCCAGCTCATCGTGTTCGAGACATTGGCGGCGCTCAGCTACGCCTACATCCTGCGCGGCCATCCGCCCGGCGCGCAGACCTTGCTCGGCATCGCCCTGCTAGTGGCCGGCGTGATGTGGGCGGTGCGGGTGAAACCGGAGCCGGTGGAACTGAACGCCTAACGGTTGTGGGCGTCATACCGGCGCGGCACCATGCGTGATCCCTTTATCGATGCCGGATCACTCATGAGCACACCAGCCCACCGCATTCCCGCCGACGCCAACGCACCCGTCGAAACCCTCTACGAAGGCCGCTGGCTGAGCCTGCGCAAGCGCGGTCGCTGGGAGTACGCCGAGCGCAACAACCCCGGCGGCGCGGTGATCATCCTGGCGGTGACGCCGGAAGACAACGTGCTGTTCGTCGAGCAATACCGCGTCTCCATCCTGCAAAACACCATCGAAATGCCCGCCGGCCTGGTCGGCGACGAACACGGCCACCACGACGAAAGCGCCCTGCTCGCCGCCCAGCGCGAACTGGAAGAAGAAACCGGCTACCGCTGCAAGCGCGTGGAGTTCGTGCACGAAGGCCCATCGTCGTCCGGCATGAGCACCGAGATGATCGCCTTCGTGCGCGCGTGGGATCTGGAGAAAGTGGGTCCCGGCGGCGGCGATGAGCACGAGAACATCGTGGTGCATGAAGTGCCGCGCAAAGAAGCCGGCGCGTGGTTGTTCGCCAAAGCGGCCGAGGGCTACTCGATCGACCCGAAGCTGTTTGCGGGACTGTGGTTTATCGAACACACCGGCGGCGTGACAGCGTAAGGCGAACCAGCGGCGCGATACGCTTCACAAAAAAGCGACCAAGCCAGGAAAGGCTTGGCCGCTTTCGTTTCACACTGCGGGATTCGCAGTGCTACATCACATCACGGCACTCGCATGCTCGTTCGGCAACACAAGAGAACCGTTCAACGATGCAACGTCGTGCCACGAGACGTTCGCGCCCTGTGCAGTGGCGCTTTCCATGGCGCCGCCTTCCACATCCTGGAGCGCCAGGTGACCGACATCCTGCGTGTGTTCCGCCGCAAAAAGGTCGCTTTCGCCGGAACTCAGCATGTCATTCGCCGACAGCCCCTCAGCAGACTGGACACCTGGTGCAGCGTGTTCCGGCGCATCAACGTCGAACACGAAAGGCGCACCGAGCTGACCCTCAACCGAAGGGATCACCGAGTAACGGCCCATACCCAGTTCCTGTGGGATTTCGAAGGACCAATGGCCATTGGCGTCAGCGCGGACTTCACCCATATGACCCAGCGGGTAGACATAGAAGCTGACCAGTGCGCCCGGCTCAGCCGTTCCGGTCAGTAGCGGCGTGCTATCGCCAGTGTGGCCGTAAACTGAGATCTCGCTCAGCCCGCTACCCGAGTTGTCATAGACATGCTCGATGACCGGCAACGTCGGGAACACCGGAGCAGGATCGACGGTGAACACGAAGGGTTCACTGCTCAATCCGTTGGACTCCGCCGTGATCGAATGCACACCAATGTCACTGTGCACCTCGAAGGTCCAATGGCCGTTCTCATCAGCCACGGCCTTGCCGAGATAGCCGAGCTCACTGTCGTAAAAGGAGACGGTGGCGTTCGCCTTGGCTGTACCGGACAGCAGCGGCGTGGCATCGTCAGTGTGGTCACCGTTCTTGATGATGCTCGCCGTGCCCTCGTTGTCGTAACCCTCCTCGATCACCGGCGCCTGAGGTACTGGCGGCTGAGTCGTTGCATCACCGATGGTGAACACGAAAGGCTCGCTGGTCAGCGAGCCGCTGTAGGCCGTGATCGTGTGCTCGCCCAAGGGCAGGGCATTGGGCACATCGAAGGTCCAATGGCTGTTTTCATCCGTATAAGCCTGACCAAGATAGCCCTGCTTGCTGTCGTAAAGAGTGATGACCCTATCCGGATCAGCTGTGCCGAACAGGCGTGGCGTAGCGTCGTCGGTATAGCCACCATTGTCGATGACACCCACCGCACCCTCATCGTCATAACCCTGCGTGATGACCAGCGGCTGCGGGTCCGGCTGAGCCGTTGGTGCATCGAGTGTGAAGACGAACGCGTTGCTGCTCTGATCGCCACTAACGGCGGTAATCGTGTGCTTACCAAGCGCATCAAGCGAAGCATCGAAGAACCATTGACCCTTGCCGTCGGCCGTCACCTGACCGAGATAGCCCTGCTGGCTATCGTAAAGGTCGATGACCGCATTCGGCCCGGCTGTACCGGATAGGCGCGGATGGGCATCGTCGGTGTGGCCGTTGTTCCCGAACGCGCCCGTACAGGCCCCCGCGTCGTCATAACCCTGCGTGATCACAAGCGGCTGCTCGACCGGCGGCTGAACCGTCGGTGCATCGACGGTGAATACGAAGGCGCCACCAGTCAGCCATTGGCCATCGGCCTGGGCGCTGATTGAGTGCGTACCGAGAGACAGCGCGTCAGGCACCTGGAAAGACCAGCGGCCATCCGCATCGGCGTAAGCCTCGCCGATATAGCCTTTGGAATCATCGTAGAAATAGAGGTGCGCGTTCGGATGAGCCGTGCCGGACAGCAGAGGCGTGGCATCGTCAGTGTGATCGCCGTTCTTAAATACGCCTTCGGTGCCCACGTTGTCGTAACCCTGCTCGATCGTTCCCGTGGGCGCGTCGACAGTGAACGTGAAGTTGTCGCTGCTTTGATCGCCAGCGACACCATAAATTGAATGCTGGCCATTCAGCAGCGAACCGGGCACATCGAAAGTCCAATGGCCTTTGGCATCCGCCACCGCCTCGCCGAGATACCCCTGTAAGTTATCGTAAAACTTGATGACTGCATTCGGTGCCGCGGTCCCCGACAAGCGTGGCGTGGCATCGTCGGTATGACCACCGTTCATGAACGTGCCTTCGACGCCCTCATCGTCATAGCCTTGCTCGATAACCAGAGGCTGCGTGCCCGGCGGAGTCGTCGGAGCGTCGACCGTGAACACAAAGAAATCGCTGGTTTCATCACCGCAGCTGGCGAAGATCGAGTGCTCGCCTAGCTCGAGCTGCGGCACATCAAGGAACCACTCGCCCTTCTCGTTGGCGCGGGCCTGACCGAGATACGTTGTGCCGTCCCAAAGATCGACGAGCGCACCCGGCTCGGCCATGCCGGACAGACGCGGCGTAGCGTCATCAGTGTGGCCGCCATTGGCGAACGAGCCTTCAACACCTTCGTTGTCGTAGCCCTGATCGATGGTCAGCGCCTGTGTGGGCTTGATCGAGCTCGAGGCCCTCTCTTCAAAAAGCGATTCCATCATTATGGTTGTCTTGTTATTCATGACGTGATGCCTTTCCTAGTTTGTGTTCTATTTCTGAAAGAAAAATGTTCGCTATCACGCATATGGCTATGCCATACCGTGCCTCGGCACAAGCAACAATCTGTCTGCGCATCGGGGCACAGCAACGTACTGCCGCGTCTGGTACGCGTTCCATGCAATTTCTACGATTCTTTGCACCGCAACAATTGTTTCAGCCCTGCACTGAAACCGCTGGCGCATCGCACAGCTCAAACCTGCCTCACCATCTCCCACTCATGAAAAGGAGGAGCGACCTAAAGATTTCCCGTTAGCGGCCGATCCATTGAATCGTCGCCCTTTACACGATTCCCACTATTGGATCACCGCCCATGAAGACCCTGATCGCCGCCGCCCTTCTCTTGCTCGCCCCGGTCGCCTCCCACGCTGCCTGCTCCCCTGCCGACTTCGCCATCAAGGACTTCAAGTTCAAGTCCACCGGCACCGGCACCGGCCTGCGCCTCAGCCTCAGCGGCCAGCTGGTCAACCATTGCACCGAAGCTGCCGCCGCCCAGGTCCGCATCGAAGCCAAAGACTCCGGCGGCAAAGTGCTGCAGAGCAAGCAAGGCTGGCCGGCCGGCACCACCAACATCGCCCCAGGCCAATCCGTCGACTTCGACCTCGGCCGCCTGTTCCGCTACGAATCCGACATGCAGGACTACACCGTCAGCGTCTCCGACGTGCGCGCCTGGTAAGAGCCCTTTTTGAAACAGGCAAGTCTTTCGGCCCCGCAAGGGGCCGTTTTTTTGCCTCGGCAACGCAAAACGGTAGCTGTTGCCCACGACGGGCGATGAACCGCACCATCCGGCGGACCTTACGGCAGTCGCGAGGAAGCACGCAGCGATGTGTTCGATTACATTGAGGTTTTCTATAACCGGCAACGCCGGCATGGACATCTGGGTGGCCTTGCGCCAATGATGTTCGAGGCAGTCCAACGGCAAAGCGCCGCCTTTTGCGATACAGAATGCTGCGATATGCCAATTCCTGTATTCAGGCGTCTGCTCTGAATCCGGTGGCCGCCTCTGCAGCACGGTGCAATAGGGCCGGTACAGACACACCTTGGTGGTCTAAGCGAGGGGTGTAAGAAGCTTCCAGCTTCTTAGCCTCATCATCAGTCAGATTGATCGAGAGCGCCGCAATCGCGTCATCGATATGCTTGGTTTTGAGTGCGCCCACGATCGGTGCCGCAACTACGCGATTGCGACGGAGCCATGCGAGAGCGATCTGTGCCTGGTCCACTCCGCGCTCTGCAGCGACAGCGCCAACCGCTTCGATGATTTCCTGATCGCTCGCCGCTGCTATCGAGCTTTGCTCGGCGCCCGAGGGCTCGGTTTTTGAACGCTCGGTTATTTGACCCCATGGACGGGCAAGACGGCCACGCGCAAGTGGGCTGTAGACAATCGTCTGTACACCTTGGTCATCGCAAAGGGGCAGCATTTCTCGCTCCTCCTCCCGAGCGAGCAGGTTGTAATTGTTCTGCATGGAGATGAAGCGCGCCCAACCGTTTGCCTTCTGCAGATGCAGCGCCTTGCTGAACTCCCAAGCCATCATCGAAGACGCTCCGATGTAGCGAACCTTGCCCATCTTCACTAAGTCATGCAACGCCTCAAGTGTTTCTTCCCAAGGCGTCAGTTGATCGCGACGATGAATTTGGTACAGATCTATGTAATCTGTCCCTAGCCGACGCAGGCTGTGATCGACCTCAGTCAGGATCGCCTTGCGGGATAGGCCGAGGGCGTTAGGGCCATTGCGCGTGGGCGCGGACAGCTTGGTAGCAATGACCACCGCGTCACGGTTGGCGAAATCTTTTAGTGCCCTCCCCACGAACTCCTCACTCGACCCTGTCGAATACATATTGGCAGTGTCGAAAAAGTTGATGCCAGCTTCGACAGCATGGCGGATCAGGACGCGGCTTGCGTCTTCGTTGAGAGACCATGCTGGGTGCCCCTGTGCCGGTTGACCAAAACCCATACAGCCGATGCAGATGGGGGATACGTCCAGTCCAGTATTGCCAAGCTTTTTGTATTGCATGATGGATGCCTTTCGTTGAAAATGAGAGTGCTCTCCGTATTAAGAGGAGAGATCTCCGTTTTGTCAAGAGGAAAGTCAAATTGAGCGAAAAACTGCGCACTGACGCCCGTGTCAATCGGGATCGCATCCTCGAAGTGGCGCGGGACATGCTCACCACAGATCCAGATGTCTCGCTGAACTCCATCGCGAAGCTGGCAGGCGTTGGCGCGGGCACGCTCTATCGCCACTTCCCGAGCCGGGAAGCCCTTGTGCTGGGGGTTTATAGGAACGAGATAGACGCTCAAGTTGAACTCGCATCGGCGCTGCTGGCCCAACACCAGCCGCTCATGGCGTTTCGCCTGTGGTGCGACCGGCTTGCTCAACTAGGAAGGGTGAAGCACGCGATCGCCACATCGCTTCACGCGACGCTTTCGCACAAGGACTCCCAAGAGGCCTACCTGCCGATGCTGGACGCAGTTCAAAAGCTGATGTCAGCCTGCGAAGCCACTGGGGAGATTTCGCCAGGCAACACTGCGGCTGACATACTGGTTCTTCTGTCTTGCCTGTGGCGCATTCCACCCACCAGTGACGGCGAAGCTCAGGCAAGGAGAGTCCTCGCCCTCACCTTCCGCGCCATGGGCGCAAAGCAATGACGAGCAACGCAGCGCTCGTCACTGCTGCAGCGTCAAGGATGAGCGCAGCCGACCTGCCATAGCGAGGCGAGCGCGCCCCCTAACCGATGGCAGGTACACGTTGTCGTCCAAATTGCCATGAGATATTTCCGGATCTGTTCGGCCTCGGCGTGGACGGCCCACGCACCGGGCTGCTGCTCGGTCGCCAGACCCATGCGCTGCAAGCGTTGCAGGCGGCCGAGCAGCACCTGCCGTTGGCGCTGCAGCCGGGGTTCGGCAAAGCGTTCGACGCGCACCAAGCCGTCGTCGCCGGCCTTGCGTTGCAAGCTGCGATCCAGCCCCGTCCACCGTTCTTGTTCGACTTCGCGCAGCATGGCGCGCTGCATCTCCAACTCGGTGCGTGGCCCCAGCCATTCGATCGCCAGCTCAGATGCCCGGCGGCGCATCCCCTCGGCGATGCAGTCTCGGAAAATGATGAGGTCTTTGCCGGTGTCGTCCTTGCCGCGCAAGACGACGTGCGTATGCGGGTTGTCGGTGTTCCAGTGATCGACCGCGACCCACTCCAGCCGCGTGCCCAGATCGGCCTCCATGCGCACCAAGGTGCCGGGTGCGTTCCTACAGGAGGTGTTGCGATTTCAGTGCAGGACGAACAGCTTGTCGAAGCCTGCTACACGAAGCGTCCCACGCAACTCACTACCCGCATTGACGATGCGAATCTCCGACCGCTCCCCACCCGCATGCTCCCGCAACAACAACAACATCCCCAGCGCGGAACTATCCATGCTGTTCACCTCCCCCAGATCGATCACATAGCTGCGCGCAGCACGCGACCCCAGGCAAGCATCGTGAAAATCCCGATGCACAGTGAAATCGAAGCGCTCACCCAACTGCAGGGTCACGCAATCCTGTTCGGTATCGTGATGAATGGTCAGGCTCATAGCCGCGTTCCCCAGATAAAACTCAGAACAACTCAATCTCGCCCGCTTCCATCGAATTCTGCAGTGCCGGCCCGCGCGAACGCAGGCGCGCCTTTTCGCGCTGCATGGCAAGGCGTGCGCGCACGCGCTGCGCATGCTCGGCCAGTGCCGAAGCCTCGACGTTGGTGCAGGCCAGCTCTTCGATGTCGCGCGTGCAATCGGCGGTGACTTCCTGCAGCTCGACCAGACGCGTGCGGGTCTGGTTGATGAGCTGGCTGAGGATGTCCTCGAACTGCAGCGAGCGGATGGTGGTGGAGACGTCACTGCCCAGGCCGCGGTTGATCTCCACCACTTGGTCGGCCACGGCGCTGGTGCGCGCATCGCTCTCGGTGACGTGAGCCATCATCGCGTCGATGCCGCCCTTGGTGGAGAGCGCCACGTTCAGATCCTGCGAGGCCATGGCGCCGACCAGGCCGCGCAACTGTTCCATCGCCGTGCGCGCACGCTCGACGTGGCTGCCGATCTGTTCGTTGAACTGGTTGGAGTTGCTGGCCAGGTTGCGGATCTCCCCCGCCACCACCGCAAAGCCGCGCCCCGCCTCACCCGCACGCGCCGCCTCGATCGAGGCATTCAGCGCCAGCAGATTGGTTTCCTCTGCAATGGTGTTGACGTTCTTGAGCAGGCCGAACACCGCATCCATTTCCTTCGCCATACCGTCGATGCGGTAGACGATGCGCAGGCTGTCGCGCGACAGCTGCACGATCAGGCCCACGAAATGTTCCAGCAGGTCGCCGGTACGCGCGGCAAAGTCCTGCACCGACACACCACCGTTCTGCACATCGATGATCTGCTTCAACAACGACTGCTGCAGGCTGGTCTTGTGCGACAGGCCATCGAAGCCGCCACCCAGTTCCGACACGGCATCGCGCAGCAGGTCCAGCGCCTGATGCAATTCGCGCGCGGCGTGGCCGAGCTCATCCACCAGGGCTTCACGCACATCCTCCAGCGCTTCGCGCACCGGTGCGGTGTCAGCCTGTGGTGACGCCACCGTCACGATGCGCGCAGGCGTACGCCGCTGCTCCACGATCCACACCGCGGTCAGCGCCACGATCATCAGCGGCGCCAGCCACACGGGCTGCCACAGCAGGCAAAGCAGAAGCGCCACGGCGCTGGCAGCGAGGCCGAGCGGCAGGCGCGGGATGGACGGGGCGGGAATGGCAGACATGTAAGAGCCTATTTAAGATCTCCCCGTAGCTCGCGTTGAGTCGCTAGGCGCGCCAGGCGGTGGTGCGTGGCGCAGCGCCTGACTGGCCGTCAGGTCAAGCCACGCGCCACCGCCTGGCGCGCCTAGCGACTCAACCCTGCGGGCCGGGTCTGTTTGCCCGCAGGGCCGCGTCATCACTCGGTTGTGTACGGACGTACACGCCCTCGTTCTTCCTTGCCCTGCGTGCAAACAGATCCCGGCGCGGGCCACGGGGAGATCTTAAATAGGCTCTACGCGTCCAGGTCAGCGATAAGCGGCGCGCGGCGCGCCGGCAACGGGTTTGCGCGCCAGCTCCAGCAGGCGCGCGGCGATATGTTCGAGCGACAGCATCTCGTTGGCGGCGCCGAGCTTCCAGGCCGCGCCTGGCATACCCCACACCACCGAGCTGGCCTCGTCCTGCACGATGGTGGACGCGCCGGCTTCTTTCAGTTCGGCCAGGCCGCGCGCGCCGTCGTCGCCCATGCCGGTAAGCAGCGCAGCGATGGCGGTGCTACCCACGGTCGCGGCCATCGAGCGGAACAGCACATCCACGCTCGGCTTGTGCCGGTTCACCGGCGGGCCGTCGTGCAGGCGGCAGACATGGCGCGCACCGTCCCACATCACCAGCAGATGCTGGCTGCCGGGCGCGATGTACGCGTGGCCGGGCTGGATCGGCTGACCGTCGCGCGCTTCGCACACACGCATGGCGGAACAGTTGTCCATGCGCGCCGCGAACGGCGCACTGAAAGCGGCGGGAATGTGCTGGGTAATCAGGATCGGTGGCGCATCCGGCGGCATCGCTTCAAGCACCACACGGATCGCTTCGGTACCGCCAGTGGAGGCACCAATGGCGATGATCGGGCTGCCGCCGCGCGAATCCGCGGTTTGCGCGCGCGGCAACACCGCATCGGCGGACAGGCGCGGCGCCACTTCCAGCTTACGTACGGCGGTGCGCTGGCGCGGCCGTGCCAGCGCCGCGAGCTTCACCTTGGCGCAGATGTCCTGCGCACCTTCCGCGAAGGTGCTGGCCAGATCGCTGCTCGGCTTGGTGAAGAAATCCACCGCGCCCAGTTCCAGCGCGCGCAGGGTAACTTCCGCGCCTTGCTGGGTCAGCGAGGACACCATCACCACCGGCATCGGTCGCAGGCGCATCAGGTTTTCGAGAAAGGTCAGCCCATCCATGCGCGGCATCTCGACGTCGAGCGTAAGCACGTCGGGTTCGAGCTGCTTGATCTTTTCGCGCGCGATCAGCGGATCCGCCGCCGTCCCTACTACCTCGATCATCGGATCGCAGGACAGCATGGTCGTCAGCAGTTTCCGCACCAGCGCGGAATCGTCGATCACCAGGACACGGACTCGGGACATTCAAGCTTCTCGTCGTTGCATGGGTGGTGGCGGCAGGTATGCATCAAGGCCGGGGAGCGAGGGCGCGGCCACCCATACCGCATGGCAAGTCCCCCTGTAGGGCGCGCCCTCGCTGCCCGGTCCTGGCTCCTAAAACAGCTCCACCTCTCCCTTTATCGGATCGTTTGCCAAACGCTTGAGGTAATTCCGCTCGCCGTCCACCAGCACGCTCGCCTGATGGCCGCGCAACTGGCGCACGCGGACCTTGCCGCTGCGCGGAAAAAACTGCACTTGGCGCGGGTACACATCGCCCACATCGGCCGCGGCCAGCTCCAGCTTCTCGGCCGCCAGATAACGCCGCACGAAGGCGATATTGCGTTCGCCGATGTCGGTCATCTGGGTCAGCACGCGGCCGCCGCCGAACACCTTCACTTCCAGGTCTTCGCGCTTGCCGCCTGCCTTGAGAATCGCGTTGATCAACTGCTCCATGGCATCGTTGCCATAGCGCGCCGCGCGCCCCACCGTGGCCGACCAGCCATCGCGCTCGCCCATCGGCTCCGGCAACATGAAATGGTTCATGCCGCCGATGTTGCGGCGCCGGTCGCGGATGCAGGCCGAGACGCAGGAGCCGAGCACCGTAGCGATCAACTCGTCCTGCATGCTTACGTAAAACTCGCCCGGCAATACCTTGGCGGTCATGCTGCCCTGGGCCGGATCCCAGTAACGGCGTACATGCTCAAAGCCTGGCAGCACGCTCGATTCACCGGCGCCAACGAGGGCGTAACGTGGTCCCGGCGCGTTCATGCCGGACGCTTCCGGTAGACCGTGCGGCCTACCAGGTCGAAGTCGTCGCTGAGCCCGTGCATCGATTCGGAATGGCCGAGGAACAGATATCCTTCCGCCACCAGCTTGCCCGCGTAGCGCCGGAACAGACGCTCCTTGGTCGGCTTGTCGAAATAGATCACCACGTTGCGGCAGAAGATCGCGTCGAACAGACCCGACATCGGCCACTCATGCAACAGATTCAACGGCTGGATCACCACCAGCTCGCGCAAACGCGGATGGATACAGGCCAACCCTTCATAACTGCCCTCGCCGCGCAGGAACCAGCGGCGACGACGCTCCGCACTTACACCGCCGAGCTTGTCGATGCTGTACACGCCTTCGCGCGCACCGGCCAGCGCCTGCGGCGACAGATCGGTGGCAAGGATCTTCGCGTCCACATCCGCGCCATGACGCTCCAACGCCTCGGCCAGCACCATCGCCAGCGCGTACGGCTCTTCGCCGGTGGAACAGCCCGCCGACCAGATGCGCAGCCGATCGCCCTGCCGCCGCTTCTGCTGCAGCCATTGCGGCAGCAAGGTCTGTTCCAGCAAGTCGTAGTGATGCGACTCGCGGAAGAATGACGTGACATTGGTGCTGATCGCGCTGGCCAGATCGCCCAGCTCGCTGTCCGGGTCGCGCCGCAACAGCTCGCAGTAACTGCCAAACTCTTTCAGTCCCAGCGCGCGCAGACGACGCAGCAAACGTCCCTGCACCAACTGCCGCTTCTGGTCGCTCAGCGCGATACCGCAGTGCTGCAACACGAAATCGCGCAGGAAGCGAAAGTCCGCATCGCCGAGCACCGGCCCACCGGTGCCCGCCACGGTCACTTGATTGTCGAAGGTCACCGTGGCGGACATGAGGCTCAGAATTCCTTCCAGACGCCAGCGTCAGCCGTCTCGACCGCTACCCGTGCGGGTCGGGCGACCGGCGCCGCACTGCGCACCGCGGCGAACACTGCTTCCACTTCGGCCGTGGCCGTGTTGGTCGCTTTGCGTGCCGGGGCGGCAGCCGCCGCCGATTCGTCGCCCAGGCGGAAGAAGCCGACCTGACGCGACAGCTCGCCGGCCTGTTCCTGCATAGCGCGGGCCGCCGCAGCCGCCTCTTCCACCAGCGCGGCGTTCTGCTGAGTCATCTCGTCCATCTGGGTGACGGCGTTGTTGACCTGATCGATGCCGGCGGACTGCTCCTGACTGGCGGCAGCGATCTCGGCCACGATGTCCGTCACTTTCTTCACGCTGTCCACGATCTCGGCCAGCGCCTTGCCCGACTGGTCGACCAGCGACGTACCCGTGCGCACCTTCTCGGCACTGTCGGCGATCAGGCCCTTGATCTCCTTCGCCGCACCCGCGCTGCGCTGCGCCAGGTTGCGCACTTCGGTCGCCACCACCGCGAAGCCGCGGCCCTGCTCGCCGGCACGCGCCGCTTCAACGGCCGCATTCAAGGCCAGCAGGTTGGTCTGGAAAGCGATCTCGTCGATCAGGCTGACGATGTCGGAAATCTTGCGGCTCGAATCGTTGATCTCGCGCATCGCGCCGACCGCCTGCGTCACCACCTCGCCGCCGCGCTCCGCCTGTTCGCGGGCACCGCGGGCCAGCTGGTTGGCGTGGCTGGCGTTTTCGGCGTTCTGCTTCACGGTGGAGGTCATCTCCTCCATCGACGATGCGGTTTCTTCCAGGCTGGAAGCCTGTTCCTGCGTACGCTGGCTCAGATCGTCGTTGCCGCGGGCGATCTGCTGCGCCGCCGTGCTCACCGCCGTGGAGCCATGCCGCACTTCGCCGACGATGGCCGACAGGCGGTCGTCCATGGTGCGGAACGCCTGCAGCAGCTGGCCCAGCTCGTCGTTGCGGCGTACCTGGATGTCATGACCCAGCTTGCCTTCGGAAATCGCGTTGGCCACCTGCACCGCATGGTTGAGCGTATTGATGATCGAACGGATCAGCAGCACCGCTGCGACCAGCGCAATCAACAGGCCGGCCAACAGCGAGACCAAGCTGACCGCGCGGATCCACTGATAGCGGCTCAGCTGCTCGTTGAAGATCTGCTTGGCATCCACACGCTGCGCCTCGACCAGCTTGGCCAGCGCGGCCTGGCGCTCCATCAACAACGGGCGCACCTGCATTTCCAGCACATCCGACGCGCCGGCGTCTTTCTGGTTCAGCGCATCCAGCATGTCCTTCTTGGCCTGCGCGTAATCCTCGTCGGTCGAGCGCCACGCCTTGTACTGTTTCTCAACGCTCGCCGTCCTCGGCAGAACCTCGAACTGCTTCTTCATATCAACCATTTCGGATTGATACTTGTCGAACTCACCGATCTTCTGCTTGAGCTGATCCGGCTTGTCGACCACGTTGGCCGCTTCGCCCAGCACGATGAACGACATCAGCGAACGTTGAGTGATGCGGCTGACCAGTTCCGTCGGCACCATCTCCTCGTCATACATCTTGCGCATGCCTTCGTTCTGCATATGCATGGCGCCAAGACCGATGGCCGCGCCACCGATCAACATCAGGCCGAGCAGACCGAGCACGCCGCGCAGGCGGTTGCGGACAGTCAGGGCGGGAAGCTTCAATTTGATAGCAGGCATTTTCATCACGATTCCTGTCAGGCCACGGCCTTCACGTCATTTGCCGCGGGCAGAGCGGCTTCCAGCATCTGCGCATCCTGCGGTTGCAACAGCTTGTCCACGTCCAGCAGCAACACCATCCGCTCGGCGACGGAGGTAAGCCCCTTCAGATATTCGGTATCCACCGTGGTGCCCATGTCCGGCACCGGACGCACCGCATCAGCGGCCACGTCCATCACATCCGACACCCCATCCACCACCACGCCAAACAAGCGCCCGGCGACCGTGACGATCACCGTGACCGTGGTGGCGGTGTATTCCTCCCGCGGCAACCCGAAGCGCAGGCGCAAATCCAGCACCGGCACAATCGCGCCGCGCAGATTCAACACACCCAGCACATACGAAGGCGCCTGAGGAATCCGCGTCACCGGCGTCCACCCGCGAATCTCCCGCACGGCAAGAATGTCCATGCCGTACTCCTCGCGCCCGAGACCGACGATCAGATATTGAGTCGTTACCGCGATATCCGCGGCCGGTGCCTGAGCACCAAACAATGACTGGCTCATGAGTTCTTTCATCTGCGGGAAGGAAACCCGCCCCCTTGGTAGCTATCGGCAGCGGTGAGGCAGGCTTGAGCGGTTGTGTGGGGCCTTAGTGAAAAGAGAGAGCCTCTTCTTCACCGCTCGCCATAAGCCCAAACGCGAAAATGCGAACACCGAACCTCAACGCCACTGGACCCCGGCCTGCGCCGGGGTGACGGCCTTTAGAGGGCGTCTCAAGTACTCACCCCTCCCCAACCCTCCCCTGCGAGCAGGGGAGGGGGCAGAAGCAGAAAGGCGATGCGTCAGCGAGCCCGTAACGGGTCCCCTGTGGAGCGGTGAGGGTTGGACGAAAAGGCCCGAAGGGGAACCGGCATGGATGCCGGTTCCTTTTCGACAGGACATGGATGTCCTGTCGAAAAGCCCGGCCAACCCTCACGAACCCGCAGGCGTAGCCGGAGGGCGCGCAAGAGGGGTGCCTTTTCTTTTGGTTACTTTTCTTTGGGCAAGCAAAGAAAAGTAACTCGGCCTCCGGCAGGAGGACGAAACCCCGCCGCAGGCGGACCCGGTCGCGCTAACGCGACAATCGAAACGCTTCACTACTGGATTCCGGCCTGCGCCGGAATGACGAGGTAGGAGGGAATGTCGCACGACCGCCCCCTCCCCCGCAGGGACTACCTTCGAGTCGCCGAAGGGAGAAGGAGCAAGCGCATCAGGCGGCGCGCCGCCGCCCCTGCTGCCGAATCAACCCAGCCACATCCACAATCAACGCCACCGACCCATCCGCCAAAATCGTCGCCCCCGAAATCCCGGCAACCCGCCGATAATTCGCCTCCAGCGACTTCACCACCGCCTGCTGCTGCCCGATCAACGCATCCACAAACAGCCCCACGCGATGGCCCTCGCCCTCGACCACAATCACCAGCCCCTGCTCGATATCCGCGCGGGAACTGCTGCAACCAAACGCATCGCGCAACCGCACAATCGGCAGCCAGCTATCGCGGAAGCGGAACAACTCGCCGCCCCCCGTCACCGTACGCAAGGCATCGCCGCGCAACTGCACCGACTCCACGATGGAAGCCAGTGGCACGATGTAGTGCTCCTCGCCCACCATCGCGGTCAGCCCATCGATGATCGCCAACGTCAGCGGCAAAGTGATGGTGAACACCGAACCCTGCCCGGCCACGCTGCGAATACCGACGCTGCCGCCCAGATCCACCACATTGCGGCGGACCACATCCATACCTACGCCACGACCGGACAGATCGGTCGTCGTCGCCGCGGTGGAGAAACCCGGCTGGAAGATCAACTCGGCCACCGCCTCGTCGCTCATGCCCTCGGCGCTGTTGATCAACCCGCGCTGCAAGGCCTTGGCGATGATGGCCTCGCGATTGAGGCCCGCACCGTCGTCGCTGATTTCCACCACGATGGAACCGCCGCGATGCGAGGCCTCAAGCCGCAACGTGCCGGTTTCGCCCTTGCCCGCCGCGCGGCGGCGATCCGGCGTTTCCAGACCGTGGTCAATCGCGTTGCGCACCAGATGCACCAACGGATCGCCGATCTTCTCCAGCACCGTCTTGTCCAGCTCGGTCTGTTCACCGATCAGATCCAGCTTCACCTGTTTGCCGAGTTTCTGGCTCAGGTCGCGCACCATGCGCGGAAAGCGGTTGAACACCGAGGCGATCGGCAGCATGCGGATGCCCATCACGCTCTCTTGCAGCAAGCGCGTATGACGCGCGAGCTGCGCCAGGCCCTGCTGCAGCAGCTCAATGCGATTAGCGTCGAAGCCTTCGCGGAAGGTATCGAGCATGGACTGGGTGATCACCAGCTCGCCGACCAAATCGATCAGGCCGTCGATCTTGTCGATGCCTACACGTACCGAACTCGATTCCACGGCCACTTCGCGACTGGCGCGCGGTGCCGTCGCAGCGACCGGTGCGGCAACCGGCGCAGGCTCGGGCGCAGCCTCGACAAGTTCCTCGATCGCCAGATCGCATTCGTCTTCGACCCACTCGAATACCGCAGCAATAGCGGCACGCGTTACCTTGCCGCGCAGCTCGATGGTCCAGCCCACATAGCAATCCGAAGGCTCCAGCGCGGCCAGCGTGGGCAATTGCCCCAGCGCTGGCTCAACCTTCAGTTCGCCGAGTTCCGCCAGCTCGCGGAACATGCGCAACGGCTCATTGCCGCCCGCCAGCATGCCGCGATGCGGCGTGAAACGGATGCGCCACGCCGATGCTCCCGCCTCGGTAAGCTTGGCCGCGCCCGGCTTGGGCGGCGCCTCGCGACCGACGGCGGCGGCAAGCTCCTGGCGCAGTTGTTCGCTATGCGCATCGGCCAGTGCCTCACCCGACTGCGCACGCACGAACATGCCGCGCAGGCAGTCCACCGAGCGCAACAGCAGTTCGACGATGCCGGCATCGATGGCACGGCGGCCATCGCGCAGTTCATCCAGCAGCGACTCCGCCTCATGGGTGAACGCCGCCATGTCCGGAAAACCGAACGTGGCCGCGCCGCCCTTGATCGAGTGCGCCGCGCGGAAAATGCTGTGGACCAGCTCCGTATCGCCGCCACCGTCCAGCGCCAGTAGCGCGGTTTCCATGGCGTCGAGGCCTTCACGGCTCTCGTCGAAGAAGGTCTGATGAAACTGCGCCAGGCTCACCGTGCTCATGAAGGTTTACTCAGCCGAGAACGCGCTTGACGGTGGCCAGCAACTGGTCCGGATCGAACGGCTTCACCAGCCAGCCGGTCGCGCCTGCTGCCTTGCCTTCCATCTTGCGGTCGGTGTGCGACTCGGTGGTCAGCATCAGGATCGGCACGCCTTTGTATTCCGGCATGGTACGCAGCTCGCGCACCATGCTGATGCCGTCCATCACCGGCATGTTCACGTCGGCCAGCACCAGGTCGAAGCGCGAACCCTTGGCCGCATCGACCGCCAGCTGGCCGTTCTCGGCTTCGCTCACATCGTGACCGGCACCGCGCAGGGTGAAAGCCACCATGCCGCGCATCGATGCCGAATCGTCCACTGCAAGAATCTTTGCCATCGTCTACCTCATCAGGCCGGCGTCGACGCCGGCAGTTCCAGTGTGTGTGCCAGGCCCAGCAAGGTGGCGGCGTCGCGCAGCGCGGCACTTGCGCCAGTCCAGGCGACGGCCAGGCCTTTGGATGCCGCGTCGCGGCGGAACACGGCCAACAGTTGCAGGGCTGCAGTGTCGACGCGTTCTACTGCGCTGGCATCGAGCTCGGCGGCGGATGTGGCGAGCGCAGCCTGCAGTTCGGCCTTGACTGCCGGCAGGTCGGCGATGCGGCAATCGGCGGGCAGTGTTACTCGCGTTGTCGCTTCGCTGGCTGGCGTTGGTTTGGCCTTGCTGCCCATCCGGGGGATGCCTGTGTGTTGTTGGTGTACATGGCGGTTATCGGCGGGGTGGGGGTTGGCTTTAGCGCCGGCTGGCGATTTCCTCCATCGTCCCTGGGGAGAAGGTTCGGCCCTAGCGACATCCCCTCCTACTTCGTCATTCCGGCGCAGGCCGGAAGCGCTTCACAACAGCGAAGCTGGTCATCCAGTAGTGGTGCGCTCCGGTTGTCGCGTCTGCGTGCCCTGGCCGCTTATGCAGCGGGCATTTCGGACGCCTGCCGGCGCCCGAGTCACTTTCTCTTTGCTGGCCCACGCACCCGCCGGAGCGGGTGCGAACAGCGCAGCTGGCCCGAAGGGCGGAGGGCATGGATGCCCGGAGTCAAGAGAAAGTAACCAAAGAGAAATGGCCTCAGAGCAGGCGGTGTGCTTCATAGCCACGCCTTTTCCAGTGCCAGACCTCGGGATGGTTTTCTTCGTTTGGCGCTTTGCTCCCTCCCCTGCTCGCAGGGGAGGGTTGGGGAGGGGTGTGGGTGCTCGGGATATCGCTACTATGAAGCGCAGGTAGGAGCGCATCCTGTGCGCGACGCTCTACAACGCAAGATATTAAACAAGCCCCTCAAGTTCCTCCCCCATCTGCCGATGTCTGATTGACACATGGCGACCAGGCGTCAACCGGTTGACGCTATGCCAAGGAGTCCGCTTGATCATCCAGCCAACCAGTCTCGCCGCTTTGACCTGGGCCGGTGCCGCTTCCGGCGCCAGCGCGGAGAGTTGGCGTGTCGGTGCGGTGTTGGCGGCGCGGACGCTTGGTTTTAGCGAACAGATGAAGCTGGTGTTGCAGATTGGCGCGCTGACGGTGGAGGCCGAGCCGCCGGGTACGCAGTTGCCTTCGCAGTTTCAGGTGCGCGTGCTCAGCCTGGGTGCCGAACCGAAGCTGGAGATCTTGGGTACTGCGCCAGTCGATCAGGCGGTGAGCCGTGCGTTACGCGAACGCCTACCGCAGCAGAATGGTTACGCGCCGCTGCTTGCCACGCTTGGCGCACTGGCCCAGCGGCCGTTGCTGCGGCAATTGCCGGCACCGTTGCGCGCCGCGCTCGCTTTGCTCGAGCACAGCATTCGCACGCCGACCGAAATCACGCATGGCTTGGGTCTGCGTGAAGCCATGAAACGCAGCGGCCTGTTTCTCGAATCGCAATTGGCGCAGCCGCAGACCGATCTTGAAATGCTCGGTGAAGATGACTGGAAAGCTGCCCTGCTGCGCCTGGCAAACACGCTTGACCGATCCTCGCCCCCACCACACCCCAACGATCAGGAAACCGCGCCGCCCTTGATCCAGCGCGGCCTGGTCGCGCAACCGCGCGCGCCGATGCCGGAGCCCTTGCAGCCGGGCGATGTGGAAAGCCTGCTGCTGCGCCTGCATGGCGAAGTGCATGCCGCGCTCGCGCGTCTGGAAGTGGCCCAGCTCGAAGCGCATAACGCCGGTGCGTGGATGATCGAGATCCCGTTACAGGGCGAAGGTGGCCAGGACATTCTGCAACTGCAACTGACCCCGAACGCCGACGACCCCGAACACCCCACCGCGTGGACCTTCGGCTTCGCCATCGACCTGCCCCGGCTCGGTCCCGTGCAGGGCGAACTGCAATTGCGGGGGCTGCGTTTGTCCGTACGCTTGTGGGTGCAGCGCGCGGAAAGCGTCGAACGTATCGAGCGCCGCTTTACCGAACTCAGTCAGCAACTCACCGCCAACGGCCTGATCCTCGATCAGCTCACCTGCCAGACCGGCCTGCCCCAGCCGCCCAGCACGCGCAGCGCGGTGTTGCTGAAGGCCACCGCATGACCGCCGCGCTGCCCCCGCCCAGCCGCAAGGTCACGCTCAGCCTCTCCTCCTCCGGGCCGGGCGCCCCTTCGCCGCAACTCAAACCCGAAGCGCTGGAAGAACTGCTCTCTCGCGCACGGTCGATGGGTTTGCCCTTGCACCATGACGCACAAGTCGCCGCGCTGCTCGCCGCATTGCGCTTGCGCGCGGATGTGCCGGGCGAGTTGTATGCCGCGGCGGCAGCCGTGCTTGGATGTGTGTATCGGGCAGCCGAAGAAGGCTGACGCACTGACCGCTTAAAAAAAAGCTCGCCTTATTCGGCGAGCTTTTTTCTATTGATGTGCTGTCCAACGCAGACGCTTGACCGTTACTTCCCGGTACTTGGCGCCGAGCTCGATGCGCCATGCGACGCACCCTGAACATTGGGCATCGATCCATGCTGATACCCGCCGAAGTTCGCCGGCTGGTAACCCCGGTCATTGTTGAAACGCATGTGCCCCATCGGGAACTGATTATTCGGACCCGCCAGCGCGAGACGCCGGCCGTCCAGGTTCACCCAATGCCACTGCCCGATCGGCACCGGCACGGCAGATACATAGGCAAACTGCGCGTCGTAATTGCCTTCCTGGCGCGGCGTGGCCTTTAGCGCCAGATTGATCACGAACTGACTGGCCACCGGCTTGCCGTGGTCATACGCCGGTTTGGTGATCATCTCGTCGAGGTTCTTGTCGAGCAGCCGGCGAACCACGGGCGACAACTCGATCGCCGGAGAGGCGCCGGTGACCTTGCCCTGGGAATTCACCTGCACCAGGACCGGTACGACCTTCGGCGGGAAAGGACTGAGTGAACCACTGGACGCCATGGCGGCGCCGGCGGTGACCGATAAAACGCCCACAAGCACGAATGCATGAAACCGTTTCATAAGATCTCCTTCGACCATGATGGATCAGTGTCCTGAGCCTGTTGCCGATGCTCGGCCCTCACCCTCCGGCGACTGTCCTCCCAGCGTGACCGGCCGTCAACTGAAACCATTGTCATGGGCGGGTGGAACCGCCGTTCACGGCTCGCGGCAGCCGAGAAAGACTGAGCGACCTACAGCACCTCGAACTTACGGACGATCCAGCACAGCTGGTAAGCGACCGCAATCAACGCGTATGAAGCGTGGAACCAGGCTTTGCGTGTCCAGATGGCGACCATGCAGGCGCCGATATGACCCACGCTGCGAAACACGATCTCGTTGCCGAAACTGTCGAAATACAAGTCGCCCTTGATCAACGTGTCGACCATGCCCGCCACAAACACCAGCGCGAGCGTGCCAAAGAACCAGCCGCGCTTGCTGTAGTAGTACTCGCGATAGTGCCCGAAGCGCTCGGCATCACTGGGAATGACAAAGGTGGACACCAGGAACAGCAGCATGGCGTACAACGTGACGAACACATAGAGCAGAAACGTCCAGTCCGCCACACGCGCCAGCCGGTACTCCCACCACCAGAAGCTGATCAGATACACGAAGACAAACCATACCCACAGCATATGCACCCAATACAGCCGGATACGCCTGGGGTTGTCGATAATCCGCGCGATCTGCCCAAGGAGATGGGTCAGACCAAGGCCCACCACGATGCCGAGCACGACCCGTATATGCAGGTATTCGGAGATGCTTGAAATCTCGACAGGATGCATCATGAGCCGACTTCTTATGTCGTAAACGTCCATCGCCATCGGCCTGCTGATAGGGACGGATGCGCAAGGCGAGGCCACTGTTGGCTCAAACCTAATCTTTTTCTCGGCAAATTCAATAAGGCATTTCTCAGTCAAGCCTGCCTTCCAACCATCAAGCGCAGCATTCAATCTCACGCCTGCAGATGAGGCGCACCGTTCCTCACGCGATGCGCCACGAAAGCGATCATGCGAACGCGGGAAAACTACCCATCCAGCTCAAGACTGAGCGACTCGGCGTATTGCGCGAGAAAGAAAACACCCGCAAACAGACCTTCGGTGCATGTCGCCGTGAGCGGCCAATGACCGGGCTCGACCGACACGCTGTTGGCTTGCGCATCGCGAAACGCCTCGCTGTTGGCGAGCAGGCACGTGATGGCGTTGATCGCCATCGCGATGCCACCGAGTTGCGCGGCGCGGCGTTGCTGCGGATGACCCGCGGTGTCCGCCAGATAAAACGGACGGCCGAGTGGGTTGCTGGGATAGCCGTCGGAGGGAACCGACGGGCGTGCGACTACCGTATGATCTGGCGTAGCCATATCAACTCCAAGTCAGTTGGTTTGGTCAGCGGGTCGTGGGAGTTAACGGCTCTCACGGCCCGCGCTTCATAGCATCACTGCCATGGTCAACGACGTAGCTCTCAAAGAGAGAGCGTCAGTGACTTGCCGAACGTACCGAATTGGCGTGAGGGTGTCTGTAGGCATTGGCCGCTTTGACAGCGGGGCCTGAAGGAAACGAAACGTCTACTGCGCTCCACTCGACATCGTTGGCAGCAACGGACATGGGGCTTTCGTATCCACAGCAACCCAACTGAAAGCCTTCAGGCCCACTGTGACTCGATGCCGTAGCTGGGCGACCGCGCATCACGAAGGCGGCGTAACAGCCCATTCACCCCGCTCCACTGCCTGGACACGCCCTCACATAAACGAATCCGCCAACCGCGCAATCCCTTCTCGCCCACGCCGCCACCCAGGCCGCGTCCGCCAGGACTCCAGCGAAAGCACTGTAGCGTCGGCCAGATAACCCGCCTCCACCTCGCGTAAACGCCCCACCACATCGCGGTCATAACAAAGCATCCCGATCTCCGCATTCAACGCAAACGAACGAATGTCGAGATTGATCGATCCGATCAACGCGATGTCGTCATCCACGCTCAAGTGCTTGGCATGCAGAAAATGCGGCCGATACAGCGCTATCTTCACGCCACTGCGCATCAGTTCGTCGTAGTACGACTCTTGCGCCCACGCGGTCAGGCGCTGGTTGTTGCTTTCCGACAGGATCAATTGCACCTCCACGCCCGACAGCGCGGCGATGCGCAGTGCGGCAAGCGTGGCGTCATCCGGTATGAAGTACGGCGTGGTCAGCACCAGCTTGCGCTGCGCGAGATGGATCAGCGCATTGACCGCATCGCGTGCGTTCTCGAAGGGATAGGCCGGGCCGCTAGGCAGCAACTGCGTGGGGACATCGGCATCGCTGACCGAATAGGTGGCCGCCACCTCCAGGCGCTCGCCGGTCTCGATGTACCAGTCGCTGGCAAACACCGCCTGTAGATGCGCGACCTCCGGTCCCTCGATCCGAGCCACCAGTTCGCGATTCGGAAAGCCACGCACAAATGCCGGCGAAGCCAGATTCTGCGAGCCGACATAAGCGGCTTTGTTGTCGAACACCGCGACCTTGCGGTGATTGCGCAGATCCATGCGCCCGCTGCGACGCCAGCGCAGCCCGCCGGGCAGCATGTCATGCACGATCACCCCCGCATCCCGCAAGGGCTGCGCGTAACGACGCAAGCCGGGCTTGGCGCCCACCGCATCCAGCAGCACGCGGCATTGCACACCGCGAGCCACGGCACGCTTCAGCGCGGCGACCACCGCATCGCCTACGGCATCGTCGAACATCAGGTAGTACAGAAGGTGTATGCGCTCGCGCGCCGCATCGATGTCGGCGATCAGCGCACGCAGGGAACCATCGTAGTCATCGAGCAACTGCACGCTGTTGCCATGCGTCGGCATGAAATCGCCCAACCGTTCCACCAGCGGCGCCACTTCGGCCGCCGCCGTGCCGTCCGGCGGCACCCAGCGCAATGCCGTCATCGTGGCCTGCTCCGCCCGGATCACCTCCGATGCATTGGTCTGCCGCCGCACCCGTTCGCGCGACAGCCACGGATGCCCAAACAACAAGTACATCGGCAGCCCCAGCAGCGGCACAAAGCCCACCAGCAACAGCCAGCTGCGCGCCGCCGCCGGCGTAGTGCGCGAGGGAATCCAGAACAGTGCCGCCAGCCGGATCAACCAGTCGATACCCAGCAGCCACGTGCCTTGCATCCAATCGAACGACACTGCCGGCTCCTCCGGGGGCGAATGGGGTGATTCTGCCGGGCGCGGGTGGTAACGGAAAGTTATGCGGCAAACGGCCACTCATCAGCCGCCATCCGGGCGGCACAACCAAACGTGGCCGGCAAAGGGAACTTGCCGCCGTCCCTGGATGAGCGCTAGATAGGCGCCCAGGATAAGAACCGAAGCCTGCTCGTGCGTCCGAACACCCTCCGCCTGTTGGTCTTCCCCAGCTAGAAGCGAGACACACCATGCCAAAACTTCGCGTCCAGAGCTTTGCGGTTTCCCTAGACGGCTACGGCGCCGGGCCAGATCAGGATCTGGAACACCCGCTCGGCGTCGGCGGCCCGGAATTGATGGAGTGGTTCTTTCATTCACGCCTGTGGCGCAACATGCAGGGCGAAGACGGTGGCGAAACCGGCGTCGACAACGCGATGGCCGAACAAGGCTTTGCCAACATCGGCGCCTGGATTCTCGGCCGCAACATGTTCGGCCCGGTGCGCGGCCCCTGGCCAGACGACAGCTGGAAAGGCTGGTGGGGCGACGAGCCGCCCTACCACACGCCCGTCTTCGTACTGACCCACTACCCGCGCGCGCCACTCAAGATGGTGGGAGGCACGGAGTTCCATTTCGTCACCGAAGGCATTCACGCCGCACTGGCGCAAGCCACCGCTGCCGCAGGTAGCCGCGACGTCCGCCTCGGCGGCGGTGCCGCCACCATCCGGCAATACCTGCGCGCCGGCTTGATCGACGAACTGCACCTCGTCATCCGCCCCATCCTGCTCGGCGCCGGCGAGTCGCTATGGGACGGCCTCAATCTGCGCGCCCTGGGCTACGAGTGCACGCGGCACGTCGCTGGCGAACGAGCAATGCATGTCTTTCTGACCAAGCGCGGATAACGCATGCCAACATCGCACCGCACCCTCACCTCAGCATCCAAGTAGGATGCCCTCTGTATTTCCTGGCACGCGGACTTCAAGGAGGTTTTATGTCTACGCGAATCAAGGTATCGATAGCCGGATTACTGATCACCTGCTCAACCTTGACCTGCGCGCTCGCAAGCGCAGCGGACACACCGAAGCGCACGGCAAAACCCGCCGTGGTAGTCACCGAAGCCAATGACCGGCAAGAAGTGACGCTCGATGCAGGACAACTGTTCTGCGTACGCCTTCCGCAGAACCCATCGACCGGGATGTCCTGGTCAATGAACCAGGTCCCAGCAGGCATCCTCAAGCCTCTAGGCGAACCCACCGACCACAGCACCAGCAAGGGAACCGCCATGGTCGGCCAGCCAGGCACCACACAGTGGGCCTTCATCGCCACCGGCGCGAACACCTCTGACGTACAACAAACCCTGCGCTTCGAATACCGCCAGTGGTGGTCCAAGGATTTCGACGCACCGGGCAAGGTGATCTTCTTTCACGTGGTAGTGCACGCAAAGAACCAGTCAAAAATACCCACCACAGCACCCTCAAAAGCAGCCTGCGACGCTGCCTGATCACCACAAGTGCGGGCAACACCCGCGCTGCTCTTGCTTATGCTGTTGCCGTTGCTCTCTGCTCTTGACCTCCGGGTCCCCTGTGGAGCGGTGAGGGTTGGACGAAAAGGCCCCGAAGGGGGCATCGACAGGACGTCGATGCCTTTTCGACACGACATGGATGTCGTGTCGAAAAGCCCGGCCAACCCTCACGGACCCGTAGGCGAAGCCGGAGGGCGCGTAAGAGGGGTGCCCTCTCTTTTGGTTACTTTTCTCTGGGCAAGCAGAGAAAAGTAACTCGGCCTCCGGCAGGAGGACGAAAGCCCGCCGCAGGCGAGCCCGTGCGCGACAACGCGACAACCAAGCGATAACGCTACTGGATCCCTGCCTACGCAGGGATGACGAACGTAGGAAGCGCTATCGCGAGCACCCGCCCCTCACCCCAACCCTCTCCCCGAAGGGGAGAGGGAGCAAAACGTTACTGCTGACGCGACGAAACCATCCCCTCCCGCGCCGCATGCAAGCTCCGCAACAACTCCGCCTCCCCCCGCGACAACCCACAGTGCTCGACCAACTGGTCCGCACCCGCCCCTTCGCTCACGAGGCGACGCGCCACGTCATAACTTGAAACCGCCGGCGCGACAGATGCCACCTCGCGCACACGCACAGGCGAACGCTCCCGCACAGGCTCCGGCACAGGCGCGGCAGGCTTCGCCTCCAGCGTGCGCTGCACCCGCGACAACACCGCCACCAGCATCGACGTCGGCACATCCGTCAGCGCCGCCGCCTCACTCACGGCACGCAACCGCTTCAGCTCCACACGCACCTGCCACAGCACCACACCCTGCCCCACCACCAACAGCGCGAGTGCAGCCACACCCAGTTCAAGCCACATGATCGAGCTCCTCCGGCAGACGGCACATGCGACGCACATCGAGCAGCGCAACGAAACCACCCTGCCATGGCACTACCGCTTTCACCGGATCGTCATCACGTACGGTGCGCCCCGGCGGCGGCGCCAGCGTCTGCTCGCCGACATCCAGCAGATCGCCCACGGCATCCACGCGAAGCCCCACCAGGTTCCCCCCGTGAGAAAGAACGACGATGCGCGCGCGCGAATCATCGACACTGGCCTGACGCGCGAGCCCCAGACGCAGACAACCATCGAGCACCGGCACGATGCGCCCGCGCAGATGGCGGATACCAAGCAGATCGCTCGCGGCACCAGGCACCGGCGTGACCTCGCCATCGCGGATCACTTCGCTGACCTGGGTCAGCGGCGCGGCATAAGCCTGGCCGGCGAGATGAAAGATCAGCCAGCCCCGCTCGGCGGGTGTCATGGCAAGAGGATCCTGATTCATGCGGCCACTCGATATGACATTCAGAAAAAATCAGCCGGCGCCATGCGGCGCATCGACAACGGGCGTCGTGCGCAGCGGTTCGAGCTTGGCCGACACCGGCAGCGTGCCTGGCGGCAAGGATGGTGCGGTTGGAACTTCGCTCTGCGGCGGCGCGGGTGCAGGGGCGCTTTCCACCAGCTGGCCGGCATGCTCCGTATCGCTGGAGAAACGCGCCGGCACATTCTGGTCGCTGAGCACCACCACCAGCACGCGGCGGTTGCGGTTGCGCCCTTCCTGGCTGACGTTGTCGGCCGCAGGTTTGTACTCGCCCCAGCCGATGATGCCGAGCCGGTTCGGGTCCACGCCGTGTTCGGAGAACAGGCGCGCTACGGTAGCGGCGCGTGCGGCGGACAGCTCCCAGTTGGAGGGAAACACCGTGGTGTTGATCGGCACGTCGTCGGTATAGCCCTCGACGCGCAAGGGATTGGGGAACGGCGCAAGGATGCCGGCAATGCTGCGCAGGGTGACGTCGGCCGGTTCGGAAAGCCGCGCCACACCACTCGGAAACAGGATGTCGGTGCGGATCTCGATTTCCAGCCAGCTCTGCGAGCGGCGCACCACCACCAGGCTCTTGTCGATCAGCGGTTGCAAAGCCTTCTGCACCTGATCCTGGATGCGCTGCAGGTTTTCCTGCCCGGTTTCGCGGCTGGCCAGCGAGCCCGACGTCATCTGCGGCTGCAGCGAACGCGTGGCCAGCGGCGGTGCCAGGCGCGGAGCGATCGAAGGCGGCGTAGTGGAGCTGGAACGCTTCGCCGGTACCGGCGCCACCGGCGTCGCATTGTTGCTGTGCACCGGCTGGATCTGTTTGTTGTTGCCGTTGAAGGCTTCGATGATGGATTCCGACATCACGCGGTACTTGCCTTCGTTCACCACCGACACCGCGTACATCACCACGAAGAACGCCAGCAACAAGGTCATCAGGTCGGCATAGGGGATCGCCCATGCTTCGTGATTGATGTGCTCCTCGTGCTTCTTGCGTTTCATGCCAGGTAACCCTGCAGGCGGCTTTCGATCTGGCGCGGATTGTCGCCGCGCGCGATCGAGACCAGGCCCTCGATCAGGATTTCGCGCATCTGTCCCTGCTTGTGAATCATGCCCTTCAGGCGCGAAGCCATCGGCAGCATCAGCAAGTTGGCCAGCGCCACGCCATAGATGGTGGCGACGAATGCAGCCGCGATGCCGTGGCCGAGCTTGCTCGGGTCGGCCAGGTTCTGCATCACCGCCATCAGGCCCATCACCGCACCAATGATGCCCATGGTCGGCGAATAGATACCGGCCTGCTCGAACACCTTGGCGCCCGCCAGATCGACGTGCTCGCGCGTTTCCTGCTCCACTTCGAGCACGCCGCGGATGGCTTCCGGCTCGCTGCCGTCGACCAGCAGCTGCAGGCCCTTGCGTATAAAACCGTCCTGCTCCGAATCGATCTGCGGCTCCAGGCCGAGCAGGCCCTGACGGCGCGAAATTTCGCTCCAGCCGATCACGCGGCTGATCAGATCGTCAGGCTGGTGGCGCGGCGGCTTGTAGACCATCGGCAGCATGCCGATCGCATGCTTGAGCACCTTGCCCTGCGTCTGTACCAGCAGCGCCGCAATGGTGCCCATGAACACGATCACGAAGGCAGCCGGGTTCCACAGGGCCTCGATGCTCGAACCCTTGAGGATGGTGCCGACGATGATGACCACGAAGGCCAGGATCGTTCCAATGAGACTCACCAGATCCATGTCAGACCAACGCTCCTGAAGAAGAATGCTTTACCGGGGCCGATGCCGGTGCGGTCAGCAACAGACCGCCATCGCCCACCAGCCCGGCCAGATCGAGCACCAGCGCCAGCCGGCCATCGCCGGTAACGGTGGCGCCCGCCACGCCAGGCACGCCGGCAAACAGCGGCCCCAACGGCTTGACCATCACGTCCTCGCGACCGATCACCGCATGCACCAGGCAGCCCATGCGCTGATGGCCGATATGCAGCACCACCACATGACGGCCAGCGGTATCGGCCGCACCGCTCCACGCCGAGAGATCGCCCAGCGGCAACGCACGATCACGATGCGAAGCCACCAGGGAACCGTCGAGCAGACGATCCTGCCCCTGCGCGAGCTCGAACACCTCGTCCACATTGCTCAGCGGCATCGCGAACAGACGCTCGCCCACGCGTACCATCAGCACACGCAGGATAGCCAGCGTCAGCGGCACGGTGAGTTCCAGCTCGCTGCCCTGGCCGAGCTTCGAGCGCACCTGCAAGGTGCCGCCGAGTTCGGCCACGCGGGTCTTCACCACATCCATGCCGACGCCGCGGCCGGAGATGTCGGAGACGGTGCTGGCGGTGCTGAAGCCGGGGCGGAAAATCAGTTCAAGGCATTCGGTCTCGCTCAAGCGCTCGGCCTGGGCCTGATCGATCACGCCTTTTTCCACCGCCTTGCGGCGGAGGATGTCCGGATTCATGCCGCGGCCGTCGTCGGACACCACGATCACGATGCGCTCGCCGCGCTGGCTCGCCGCAAGACGCACGCGCCCCTTGCGCGACTTGCCGGCACGCTCGCGTTCTTCCGGTGTCTCCAGACCGTGATCGACCGCATTGCGCAGCAGATGCACCAGCGGATCGGCCAGCGATTCGACCAGGCTGCGGTCGAGATCGGTATCCTCGCCTTCCTGCACCAGCTCGATCTCTTTGCCAAGCTGGCGCGCGAGATCGCGCACGATGCGCGGGAAGCGCTGGAACAAGCGGCCGACCGGCTGCATGCGCATGCCGAGTACGGCACCCTGCAATTCGTCGGCGACGCGATCCAGATCGCCGGTGGCGACATTCAGCGGCTCGTCGCCGCTGCTGGCGGCGAGACTCATCAAACGATTGCGCACCAGCACCAGTTCGCCGGCGCGATTGACCAGCGCGTCGAGACGTGTGGTGTCGACGCGCACGGTGGCTTCCGGCGCCGGAGCGCTTTTTGCCGCTGCCTTCGGCGCCGCAGGTGCCGGTGCGGCGACAGCCGATGCCGGTTGTCCCGCTACCGTTTGGCCTGGCACCCCGCCCCTGCCATGCAGGCTGTCGAGCAAGGCTTCAAATTCGTTGTCGTCAATGCTGTTCGACGATGCCGGTGCGGCACCCGGCGACACACCCTTGCCATGCAGGTTGTCCAGCAAGGCTTCGAACTCGTCGTCATCGATGCTGCCCGATGTTGCGGGGGCCGGCGCCGCGCCTGGCGAGCCGCCCTTGCCGTACAGGCTGTCGAGCAGAGCCTCGAATTCGCTGTCGTCGATGGTGCCGCCACCTTCCGTGTCGGCTTGCGGCTCCGGCTCCGGCTTCGGCGGTGGTGCGGGAGCGGCGGCGCGTTGCACCGTCGGCTGCAAACGTTTCAATAGCTGCGCAGGCGCGGGCGGCAACTCGCTGGACGAAGCCAGCGCCGCCATCATGTCGTTGAGCAGGTCGAGCGCTTCCAGCAGCGCGTCCATCTGCGCCGAGTCGAGCACGAAAGCGCCATTGCGTGCTTCGTTGAGCAGGTCCTCGGCGTGATGGCACAACTGCACCATCGGATCGACCCCGAGAAACCCGGCGCCACCCTTGACGGTATGGAACGCGCGGAACACCGCGTTGAGCAGTTCCGCGTCACGCGGCGACGCTTCCAGATCGACCAGTTGTTCGCCCAGGCGCTGCACCAACTCCCCGGCCTCGACCAGGAAGTCGTCGCGCAGCTCACTGTCCAACGTCGGATCCATGCGCGGGCCGCTCAGAAACCGAATTCGCTGAGCAGGCGGTCGGCCTCGTCCTGGCTCGACACCTTGGCCGCGGCCACCGGCGCCTCGCCGCCCGCCAGTGCGCCGGTGAGGCGAACCAGTTCGAGCAGAGACGACTCCACGCTGCCGATGAAGGTGGCAACCTTCTTGATGCGCTGGCCGGAGAGATCCTGCCAGGACTGCGCCATCACCATATCGGACAGACCTTCGCGGCACTGCATGGCGAAATCGCGTGCCTGATGCGCAAGCACCGCGGCCGGCTGACCCGCCTCGCTCCACTCCAGCACTTCGCCGGCATTGTTCTCCAGCGCTTCGGCCTGCGGACGCATGCGCTCGGCGAAATCGATGCTGCGATGCGCCGCCTTGGAACTCATTTCCAGTACGTCGTGCAGATTCTGGCGCGCATCGGCGACGCTGTCGGGCACACCTTCCTGCGCCAGTTCGCCACCAAGGCGGCGTACGGCTTCGTGCAGATCGCGCGCCAGCAGGCCGAGCGCGCGGAACAGATGCTGTTCGCGCTGGCGCACCATGGTATCCAGCGCCTGCTCGAAGGCCGGGCCTTCCGGGCTATGCAGCAGTTGCTGCAATTCCGGCGGCAGGCCACTGCTCAACGTGGAGGTCATCACTGCGCTCATGCGCTTGCTCCTTGTGCGGCAAGCCGCTCGAAAATCTTGTCGAGCTTTTCCTTCAGCGTGGCCGCGGTGAAGGGCTTGACGATGTAACCATTCACACCGGCCTGAGCGGCGGCAATGATCTGGTCGCGATTGTTCTCGGCGGTAACCATCAGCACCGGCAGCCCTTTCAGGGCCGGCTCGGCGCGGATCGCGCGCAGCAGGTCGATGCCGGTCATGTTGGGCATGTTCCAGTCGGTGACGACCATGTCGAACGGCATCTTCTTGAGCATGTCGATCGCATTCACGCCGTCGTCCGCCTCCTGGATCAGCGGGTTGCTGAAACCCAGCTCGACCAGCAGGTTGCGCACGATGCGCCGCATGGTGGAGAAGTCGTCGACCACCAGGATTTTCATGTTCTTGTCCAACGGGAAACTCCGGAAGTCCTTGTGGGGGTAGAGAAAGAGCGGGAACGGGGGATGGGGAAACAGGGAACAGCGGCTTTAGCGTTGGGAGGGTGGGGTGGCTTTCGCCTCGCGACGACGCCCTCCGTTCCCCGTTCCCCGCTCCCCGTTCCCCGCCTCATCCCGCCAACCCGTCATGCGCGCCTTCAACCGGATCAGCGCCTGCCCATGGATCTGGCACACACGCGATTCGGTCACGCCGAGCACGGCGCCGATCTCTTTCAGGTTCAGCTCCTGCTCGTAGTACAGCGACATCACCAACTGTTCGCGTTCGGGCAGGCCGCCGATCGCGTCGACCAGGGCGTGGCGCATGCCCTCCTGTTCGATACGGTCCTGCGGACCCAGCCCTTCCTGGTCGGCCACGTCGAGCGCGGCGCCATCGTCGTCGTCCTCCGGCGCGGAGAGACTGAGCAGGCGCGCGCTGGCGGCGTCCGCCAGGATCTGGTGGTACTCCTGCACACTGATGCCCATGCGCCGGATGACTTCGGCGTCGGCGGCATCGGCGCCGGTTTCGTTCTCGATCTGCCGCACCACTTCGGTCACTTCGCGCAACTTGCGATGCACCGAGCGGGGCGTCCAATCGGTCTTGCGCAACTCGTCGAGCATCGCGCCGCGGATGCGGATGCCCGCATACGTCTCGAAGCTCGCCAGCCGGTCGGTGGCGTAATTTCGCGCCGCTTCCAACAGACCGATCATGCCGGCCTGCACCAGGTCATCCACATCCACGCTCGGCGGCAGCCGGCCCATCAGGTGATAGGCGATACGGCGCACCAGAGGCGCATGCCGGCGCACCATTTCCTCTGTGCTTTCGCGTTGCAGTTGTAGGTATTCGGAAGCCACGCTCATCTCACCACCCCTTACCGACGCCATCCGGTGCGGCCCGACCACCGAAAAAGGCAATCCGGTCACGGCCCGATCTCTGGGGTTCCCCCCATGTATCGACCACACCCGCCATTTGCTTGAATCCCCGCGACGCACGACTGGCCGGCCATAAATCCACCACAGCGCTCTGGCGCCGGATGGCCTGCCGCAAATGTTCGTCGTAGGGCACCGTGCCCATGAAATCGAGCGCCACGTCGAGAAAGCGGTCGCATACGCGCGCGAGCTTTTCATAGAGCTGCCGCGCCTCGCCGGCGTGACGCACCATGTTCGCCACCACGTGGAAGCGGCGCACGCGGAAGTCGCGGCTGAGCACCTTGGTCAGCGCATACGCATCCGTCAGCGAGGCGGGCTCGTCGCACACCACCAGCACCACGTCATCGGCGGCGGCGGCGAACATCACCACGTTGTCGGACACGCCGGCCGCGGTATCCACCAGCAGGTACTCCGGCGGATCGGGCAGTTCGTCGAAGGCGCGGATCACTGCCGCGTGCTCGCGCGTGTCGAGCTGAGCCAGCCGACGCGCGCCGGAACCGGCGGGAATCACTTTCAGACCGTGCGGTGCCGGCAGCATCAGTTCTTTCAGGCTGCAGGTACCGTCGAGCAGATGGCCGATGTGTCGCGCCGGACTCAGGCCGAGCAGTACATCGAGATTGGCCAGGCCCATGTCGGCGTCGAGCAGCATGGTGTCGTGCCCCGCCATGGACAACGCCATGCCCAGATTCACCGCCACCGTGGATTTGCCTACGCCGCCCTTGCCGCCCGCGATGGTGATCGCGCGGCAACGGCGCGGCGGCGCGACGGGCATGTCATCCGACGCCGGATTCACCACCGGCGCTTCCGCGCCTGGCAATGAGGTCAGCGCCGAGAACATGTTCTTCAGGCCCCAAGCCTGATTCATCGCAAACGAGTTCATGGCTAAGGTGCTCATCAAGCGTTCGCCAGGGCGAGACCGAAACGCTCGGCCATATGACTGTCATCGATCGCCGGAGCATTGCCCTTCAGCACCTGCGCCGCGCGGCACACCAGCACGCGCGCATCGGCGGCGGTGATGTCTTCCGGCACGCGCTGGCCATCGGTGGTGTAGTCCAGCGGCAGGCGGTGGCGGATCAGCGCCGACAATGCACCGCCGAGGCTGGGCGCCTCGTCCAGCTTGGTCAGGATGCAGGCTTGCGGATGCTGCGGCATATACGCGCGCACCATGTCGTCGATGGCCTGCGCCTGCGCGTTCGCGGCCAGCACCAGGCAGGTGCGCACTTCACCGGCGCTGCGCAGCAGTTCCATTTGTTGTTGCAGGCGCGGATCGCTGCCGGCGACGCCGGCGGTATCCACCAGCACCACGCGACGACCGCGCAACACATCCAGCACTTCACGCAGGCTTTCCGCGTCATGCGCGGGGAACACACGCACGCCGAGCAGGCGTCCGTAATGTTCCAGCTGCGCGGCGGCGCCGATGCGGTAGTTGTCGGTACTCACCAGCGCCACCTGCGATGCGCCGTGGCGGAGCACTGCACGCGCCGCCAGCTTGGCGATGGTGGTGGTCTTGCCCACGCCGGTGGGTCCGACCAGCGCAGTCACGCCGCCGTGCGCAGCGATGTCATGGCCGGTGATGCTCAGGCTGCGACTCAGCACGCCCAGCGGCAGATAGCGCGCCTGATCCGCGCTGAGCTGATCGGGCAATTCTTCGGCGAGCTTGCGTGCCACATCCGCCTCGATGCCGAGCCGCGCCATGTCGCGCAGTACGCGGCCGCGTAGTGGATGACGGCGCTGCATATCGTTCCAGGCCAGGCTGGCCATCTGCGATTCCAGCAGTTCGCGCAGGCTGCCCAGTTCGGCGCGCATGCGCGCGGTGTCCAGCGCGGCCTGCTCGATCACCGGATGCAAGGCGGGCGGTTCGTTGACTGCCACAACCGCGGGCGCCGGTGACTTCGTGGTTGGCGCCGCCGTGGTTCCGGCAGCGGCGGGCTTGATGCGTGTCTCCGCCGGCAACGGCTCGCCGGAGCGCGCGGCTTCGCGCACCAGGGCTTCGTCGTAATCGACCGCGGCAATGATTTCCACGCCATCGTCGAGTCGGCGCGTGGAAAGAATCACCGCATCCGGGCCCTGCTCTTCGCGTACTTCGCGCATCGCCTGGCGCATGTCGGGGGCCACGAAACGCTTGATCTTCATGGAGTGCTCCGAGGGGCGGGGAACGGAAAATGGGAAACAGGGAACAAAAGCGGCACCGCGGGCCACCCCTGGCATTTGGACGTCCGATCAACGCAAAGCACCGCAACCACGCGCGGCCAGCCCCCGTTCCCCGTTCCCCATTCCCAGTTCCCCATCGTCATCACCTATCGCCCCAGCGCCTGCACCAATCGCACCCGACGGTTGTCAGGCACTTCGTTGTAGGCCAGTACGTGCAGGTTCTGTGCCACGTGGCGAGTGAAGCGCGCGAGCCATGTGCGCAGCTGCGGCGCGACCAGCAACACGGCCGGTTCGCCGCTCATTTCCTGGCGGCGCGCGGCGTCGGCGACGCTCGATTGCAGGCGGTCGGCGAGACCCGGCTCCACCGCCGCGCCCGCCACACCGCCGTTTCCGAGCGAGGTGAGCAGGATCTGCTCCAGGTCCGGCGCCAGCGTGATGACCGGAATCTCCGTGCCCAGCCCGGCGATCTCCTGCACGATCTGGCGGCCCAGTGCGACGCGCACGGCGGCGGTAAGCGCGCCGGGATCCTGACTCTGGCCCGCGTGTTCCGCCAAGGATTCGACGATGCTGCGCATGTTGCGGATCGGCACCCGCTCGGCCAGCAGGTTCTGCAGCACCTTGACCACCACGCCCAGCGACATGCGCTTGGGCACCAGGTCTTCCACCAGCTTTGGCGCGACACCGGCGAGGCGGTCCAGCAGCTGCTGCACGTCCTGGTGGCTGAGCAGTTCGTGCGCGTGGCCTTGCAGGATGTGAGAAAGATGCGTGGCGACCACGGTGGCCGGATCGACCACGGTGTAACCCAGCGCCTGCGCGTTCTCGCGCTGGCCGTTCTCGATCCACACCGCTTCCAGACCGAAGGCCGGATCCTGTGTGGCGATACCTTGCAGCGGACCATGCACGCGGCCGGGATTGATCGCCAGCAGGCGTTCGTTATGCACCTCGGCTTCGCCCATCGGCACGCCCATCAGAGTGATGCGATAGGTGTTGGGCCCCAGGTCCAGGTTGTCGCGGATATGCACCGCCGGCACCAGAAAGCCCAGCTCCTGCGACAGCTTGCGACGCACCGACTTGATGCGCCCCATCAGCTCGCCGCCCTGGTTCTTGTCGACCAGCGGAATCAGGCGATAACCCACTTCCAGCCCTACCGGATCGACGCCGGCCACATCTTCCCAACCCAGCTCCACCCGCTCTGCCGGCGGCGCCGCGGGTGCCGGCTCGGCGGCTTCTTCCGCGAGCTTGGCGCGCGTGTCGCGCTCGCGCTTGATCATCATCCACGCCGCGCCACCGCAGGCCGCGCCCAGCAGCAGGAACGCAATGTTCGGCATGCCGGGCACCAGGCCCATCACACCCAGCACCACGCCCGCCACGGCCAGCGCCTTCGGCTGCGCGAACACCTGCGCCACCAACTGCTGGCCCATATCCTGCGAACGCGTGGCACGGGTGACGATCACCGCCGTGGCGATCGACAACATCAGCGCCGGCACCTGCGCCACCAGGCCGTCGCCGATGGTGAGCAAGGTATAGGTCTTGGCCGCATCGCCGGCCGACAGACCGTGCTGCATCACACCGACGAAAAAGCCGCCAACGATATTGATCAGCAGAATCAGGATGCCGGCCGTGGCGTCACCGCGCACAAACTTGGAGGCACCATCCATCGAACCGTAGAAATCCGCTTCCTCGCGCACTTCCTGGCGGCGCTCACGCGCCTGCTCCTGCGTAAGCAAACCCGCATTGAGGTCGGCATCGATCGCCATCTGCTTGCCGGGCATCGCATCCAGGGTGAAGCGCGCCGTCACTTCCGACACGCGGGTCGCACCCTTGGTCACCACCACGAAGTTGATGATGGTTAGGATCGCGAACACCACCAGACCCACGGCAAAGTTGCCGCCGATCACGAACTCACCAAAGGCTTCGATCACCTTGCCTGCCGCGCCGGGACCGTTGTGTCCGTGCAGCAGCACCACGCGCGTGGAAGCGATATTCAACGCCAGGCGCAGCAGCGTCGCCATCAGCACCACGGTGGGGAACGCGGCGAACTCCAGCGGCCGCATCACATAAATCACCGCCAGCAGGATTACCAGCGACAGCGCGATGTTGAAGCTGAAAAGCATGTCCAGCAGGAACGGCGGCAGCGGCAACATCATCATCGCCAGCATCGCCAGCATGATCACCGGCGCACCCGCACCGCGGCGGCTCACCTGTTTGAATGTGTCGAATACGCTGCTGGCGACGGCCATGGGTCAGTTACCTTCCGGAAAAAACAAACTCCCTCCCCTGCTTGCGACGCGCAAGCTAGTCCCTGTGGGACAGGGGAGGGTTGGGGAGGGGTGAGTACTTGAAAAAGCGCTCGGGCGAGGTGGTCGCAGGGGCTCACCCTGCGAGCAGAGGGAGGAGCCAAAGCTCACGAAACCCTGCTCCCTCCCCTGCTTGCAGGGGAGGGTTGGGGAGGGGTGAGTACTTGAGAAGGCGCTCGGGCGAGGTTGTCGCAAGGGCTTACCCCCTCCCAGCCTCCCCCTGCGAGCAGGGGGAGGAGCCAAGGCTCGCGAGGATGTGCACTAGCTTTCACGGTACGGCCCCATCAAATCAGGATCGACATCCGGCGTAGGTGGCGGTGGCGGTGCATCGCCATGCGCAACGGCCTGCCGCAGCTGGAACACATAGGCGAGCACCTGCGCCACCGCGATATACAGCGACGCAGGAATCTCGCGCCCCAGCTCAGTAGTGGCATACAGCGCACGCGCCAGCGGCGGCGCCTCCACCATGGGAATGCGATGACTGCCGGCAACCTGACGGATCTGCATCGCCAGCACGTCCACACCCTTGGCGATCACGCGCGGCGCACGCATGTGGCCATCGTCGTACTTCAGCGCCACCGCGAAGTGGGTGGGATTGGTCACCACCACATCGGCCGTAGGCAGCTCCTGCATCATGCGGCGGCGTGCCAGCTGGTGCTGCACCTGGCGGATACGCCCCTTGAGCTCGGGGTTGCCTTCGTTCTCTTTCATCTCGTCGCGCAATTCCTGCTTGCTCATGCGCAACTTTTTGCCGTAGTCGAAACGCTGGTACACCGCGTCGATGCCGCCGATCAGCGCCAGCATGGTGCCGAACAACAAGGCCGCACGCCCGAGCAAAGCCAACGCATGCGCAATCCCCGACACCACCGTGCCGCGCCCCGTGGCCTGCATCGCATCCTGCGAATGCCACAACACCCAGGCCAGCGCTGAGCCGATAAAGAGCAGCTTCAGCAGCGACTTGGCCAGCTCCACCAACCCACGCAGCGCGAAGATGCGCCCGAACCCCGCGATCGGATCAAGCCGATCGAACTTCGGCTCCAACGCCTGCCCGCTGAAACTCAAACCACCCAGCAGGATCGGTGCCGCGAATGTCGCCAACAGCGTCGCCACCGCCACTGGCGTGAACAGCAACAACGCCTCGCGCAAAGCCGCTCCCAGCACACGCGCTGGCAACTCACCCGAGAACAGCGCTTCGCGCCCATAACCCAGGCTCATCGCATAGATCTTGTGCGCATGCAGGAACGCACGCTCGCCGCCGCTCATCAAGGCAGCCACACCAGCCAACACCACCATCGCACCGGAAAGATCGCGCGAGCGCGGAACATCGCCCTTCTCCCGCGCTTCGCGCAGGCGTTTTTCTGAGGGTTTTTCGGTGCGTTCCTGATCGTCATGCTCGGACATCGCCCTAGCCTCCGACCAGTTCGTGCATCAACGACCATGCACTGTCCTGCAAGGACGCGAATGCGCCCGGCAGGCTGCGCAAGGCCAGCCACAGAGCGATAAAGCCCAGACAGATCGTGATCGGGAAACCCACCGCGAACAGATTCATCGACGGCGCCGCGCGGCTGATCGCCGCAAACCCCATATTCACCACCAGCAACGCCGTCATCGCCGGCAACGCCACCCGCACCGCACCGGCAAACAACTGCGAGCCGAACGCCACCACCGCATGCAACCCATTCGACGTGATCGCATCCGTCCCCGGCGGCAAGCTGGTGAAGCTATCCGCCAGCAGCGCGATCAAACGCAAATGCCCATCCATCGCCAGGAACAACAGCGTCACCAGCAACAGATAAAACTGATTCAACACCGGCGAACTACCACCACCCTGCGGGTTCACCACTTCGGCGAAGCCAAGACTCATGCTCTGCGCCACCAGCTGCCCACCGAACGCCACCGCCTCAAACGTCAGCCGCAACACAAAACCCACCGCCGCCCCGATCAGCACCTGCCCCGCCATCGTGGCCATGCCATCCGCCGTCATCGGATCGATCCGCGCCGGCGCCAACGGCGCCAACACCATCGTCAACAACAGAATCAACGCCACCCGGATCCGCGCCGGCAACACCGACGCCCCAAACACCGGTGCCATCAAAAACAACCCCGCCACACGCCCCATCGCCCACATCAGGCCACCAAGCCACACCGGCAACTGAGCGAGATCCACATTATTCACCGCACCGCCCCCGGCAACCCCTCGATCAGATGCCGCGTGAACTGCACCAACGTGCGCAACATCCACGGCCCCGTAATCAACGCCACCAACGCCATCGCGATAAGCTTCGGAATGAAGCTCAGCGTCATTTCATTAATCTGCGTAGCAGCCTGGATCACACCGATCAGCAGGCCGACGGCCAGGGCGGTGAGTAGCAGTGGCGCTGCTACCAGCATCGCGATGTAGAGCGCGTGCTGGCCGAACTCGATGACGGACTCGGGAGTCATGACGCCACCACAGAAGCAGACGGAAACCGCTCCACAAGCCTCGAACCCTCATCCCGGAGGAGAGAGGGAGCTATTGCTCTAAAAGGCGATGCGAAGCGAGCCCGTAACCGGGTCCCCTGTGGAGCGGTGAGGGTTGGACGAAAAGGCCCCGAAGGGGGCGCAGGCAGGGATGCCTGCGCCTTTTCGACACGACAGGGATGTCGTGTCGAAAAGCCCGGCCAACCCTCACGGACCCGGAGGGCGAAGCCCGGAGGGCGCGTAAGAGGGGTGCCTTTTCTTTTGGTTACTTTTCTTTGGGCAAGCAAAGAAAAGTGACCCGGCTCGCGGCAGCGAGACGGAAGCCCGCGGCAGGCGAGCCTGGGCAAGCAGTCGCCAAGGTCGAGCGATGCTGCCACTGGATCCCTGCCTACGCAGAGATGACAAAGTAGAGACGGTGAGCCGAGCACCCGCCCCTCACCCCAACCCTCTTCCCGGAAGGGAGAGGGAGCCAAAGCCAGCGACGCCGTCATGAGTAAAAACTCCCCGCCAACGTCCCCAACAACAACGCCCACCCATCCACCAACACAAACAACATAATCTTGAACGGCAACGAGATGATCATCGGCGACACCATCATCATGCCCATCGACATCAACACACTCGCCACCACCAGATCGATAATCAGAAAGGGAATGAACAACAAAAACCCCATCTGAAACGCCGTCTTCAACTCACTGGTCACAAACGCCGGCATCGCCACCCGAAACGGCACCGCACTCTTGTCCGCATACGGCTGCTCATTCGCCAGCTTGGTAAACAGCTGCAGATCCGCATCGCGCGTCTGGTCGAGCATGAAATGCTTGAACGGGGCGGCTGCCGCAGGAATCGCCTGCTCCACCGTCAGCTGCCCATCCATATAAGGCTTCACACCATCCTGGTAGGCGTGATTAAGCACCGGCGTCATCACGAACAAGGTGAGAAACAACGCCAGTCCCAACAGCACCTGGTTCGGCGGCGTGGACTGTGTGCCCAATGCCTGCCGCAAGAACCCGAGCACGATGATGATGCGCGTGAACGACGTCATCATCAGCAGGATCGCCGGCAACAGCGTCAGCACCGTCATCAACGCCAGCAACTGCAGGGACAACGTCCAGCTCTGCCCGCCACCTGCCGCGTTCTGCACATTCAGCACGGGAATGCCGGCCGGCTCCGCCAGTGCCGCGAACGGCGTCAGCAACAAGAGGGGAAGGATCAGTACGCGCAGCCACTTCATCATTTGCGCTTCCATAGGCCGAGCACGTCGGCGAATGACGAAGCGGGTGGCGCCGGCGGCGCATCGGCCGGCGCGGTTGCCGCACCGTCATAGACATGCAGTGTGCGCATGCCGCCCTGCCCGACGCCCACCAACAGGCGTTTGCCATCGGCATCCAGCAGCAACACGCGCTCACGCGCGCCGACCGCGAAGGATTCAACGCAACGGATGCGCCTGCCACCCGGCTGCGTGCGCGCTTGCAGGCGGCGGCTGAGCCAGCCTGCGGCGAAGATCAGCAGGATGATGCCGGCCAGGCTCAGCACCACGCGCAGCAATTCCGCACCCACGCTGATATCGGCGGCCGGCAAGGCGGCGGCGAGCATCGTCAGCACCTCAGCGCAGCTTGCGCACGCGCTCGGCGGGGCTGATCACGTCGGTCAGGCGGATGCCGAACTTCTCGTTGATCACCACCACTTCGCCGTGCGCAACGAGCGTGCCGTTGACGAACACATCCAGCGGTTCGCCGGCCGCGCGATCCAGTTCCACCACCGAGCCCTGGTTGAGCTGCAGCAGGTTGCGGATGCTGATTCGCGTGCGGCCCACTTCCATCGCCAGCGTCACCGGCACGTCGAGGATCAGGTCGAGATTGACATCACCACCCTCACCCGCCACGCCGAGCATGGTTTCGTATTCGGGACGGCCGGCGGGATCGAGCAGGGTGGCGGAATCATTGGTGGTGCTCATGCGGAAGGGTTCCCGTTGGAGAAGTCGGCGGACGCGCGCACTTCGCGGCGTCCGGCCAAAGCTTGGAAGCGCACGGCCTTGTGGCCGCCGGATTTACCGTGATGGCCGCGGAAGATCGGCACGTCCTCGGCGAACACCGTGCACAGCTCAGGCATGTTCACGGGAATCACGTCGCCGGGACGCAGGCGCAGGAAGTCACCGATGTTCATGCTGGTTTCCAGCAGCATGGTGCTGAGTTCGACCTCGGCATCCAGCACTTCCTGATGCAGGCTTTCCAGCCAGCGCTCGTCGCGCTCGACGCGGTCGCTCTGCACGCCGGCATCGAGCAGCACGCGGATCGGCTCAACCATCGAATACGGCAGGGTCAGATGAATTTCGCCGCCGCCACCGTCCAGCTCCACATGGAAGCGCGACACCACCACCGTTTCGGTGGGGCTGACGATGTTGGCGAACTGCGGATTGATCTCCGAGTTGAGGAACTCGAAGTTCAGCGGCAGCACCGGCGCCCAGGCCTCCACCATCGCGGTGAAGATCTCGGCCAGCACAATCTGGATCACGCGCGACTCGGTCGGCGAGAAGTCGCGACCCTCGATACGCGCGTGGTAGCGGCCATCGCCGCCAAAGAAGTTGTCGATGACGGTGAACACCAGGCGCGGCTCCATCACCATCAGCGCCGTGCCGCGCAGCGGCTTCACCCTCACCAGGTTCAGATTGCTCGGCACGGCCAGGCCATGCACGTACTCGCTGAACTTCATCATCTTCACGCCCAGCACCGAGACCTCGCAGGTCTTGCGCAGCACGCCAAAGACGCCGGTGCGGAAGTAGCGCGCGAAGCGGTCGTTGACCATCTCCAGCGTCGGCAGGCGGCCGCGCACGATGCGGTCCTGCTGGGTGAAATCGTAGGAAAGCACCGAGTCTTTCGGCGGCGGCTCGTCGCCACCGGTGACCACGTCGCCACCGTTGACGCCGTTGAGCAGCGCGTCGATTTCTTCCTGGGAGAGCAGCTCGCTCACGGTGTCCTCACTGCATCACGAAACTGGTGAAGTACAGCGCGTCCACGCCGGGACGGCCGAGCTTGTCTTCCACGATCTTCTGCACCGCCGACAGCGCCTTCGACTGCAGCTTCTGCTTGCCGGCGGTGTCGACCAGCGCGGTGTAGTCCTGGCTGGAGAACAGCATCACCAATGCGTTGCGGATCACCGGATCGGCATCCTTCGCGGCCTGGATCGCCGCCGGGTCGTGCGCCATCAAGGTCACGCCCACCTGCAGATAGCTGAGCGAATCGGCCTTCTGGAAGTTCACCACGAAGGCGGGATCGAGCTGCAGATACAGCTCCGGCCCCTTGGGCTTGTCCGCCGCCTTGGCATCGGCCGCATGCCCTTCCGCCGCCGCGCCATGACTGCGCAGCGTGTACAAGGCATAGCCGCACACCGCCGACACCACCAGCAGCGCCACCGCCAGAATCACAACCACACCCCGCCCGCCACCTGCCTTCGTGGCGGGAACCTCGGCGGGAACTTGCTCTGCGTTCGACATGCATGACCTCTAAAAGAAACGGATCCATGCCCGGCAGCGATGCATCGCCGCGCCGGGCCAAGGTCTAAAAGCAATCCGTGTGCCATCAGGAGAAATGGCTTCGTAGCGCGGGTTGGCGAGGGCCGGTGGCGTGCCGTGGCGCTTTCTTGACGCGTGTCGGGGAGTTGTCGTGACGGGGGTGCGGCGCCAGGTTGCGCGCGCCGGTCCCATTCTGGCTATGCGTTGACTCCGGCACCGCTCGCATCGCCCGGGTGCCGCCGGACCCGGCTACGGTACCGCTTGTCCCATAACCGCTGCGCGCCCATCAGGGGCGACACACTCTGGCTCTCTCCCTCGCAACGGGCAGGAACTCCTTAGCCGATGCGCGGGGCGCCTTCTATTGAGGTTATCCATGCGATCCGAAGCACTGATCAAGCTCTCCTTTGCCGTCGCCGCCAGCCTTTTGCTCAGTACGCCGAGCCATGCCGCGGATGCCAGCGCGCAGGCGTTGGTTGCCCAGGCACTGAAGGCCATGGGCCAGACCCATGACCTGCATCAGGTAGCCGCGTTGCGCGCCGACATCATCAGTGCGAGCTGGGATACGGTCGAGTTCGACCATGCCGATGCGCCCTATATTTTCCAGGGCGCCGCCCACGCTACCGTCCTGGATGATTTGCGGGGCGGCCGGCGATTGACCGACGAGACCCAGCTCGGTGCCGGCGCTGAGCCCACCTCGCTGCATACGCGAACACTGCTGACGCCGACTGAGGAACGCACCGACAGAACGATGGCCGGCAACCCGCCAAGGACGGTGCACAGCGACGCGCCCCCCCGTGTGGAACGTCGATGAGCCGATCACCGCGCTCCTCCTCGCCGAGAAGGCCGGTGATCTCGTGCGAGAGAAGGACGCCTCGCCGCATGGCATTCCGCAGCACGTCGTTTCGTACCACGTGGGGCGTTATCCGGTGCGCCTGTTTCTCGATGCCACCACTGGCCTGCCCAGCGCCATCGAAGTGACGCGCGTGCTACAGCGCGCCAACAGCATCGATCTTGCCTATAACGCCATGGGCGACCTGACCGATCGAATCGAGTTGATGAACTACGCGCTGTTCGATGGCCTGCGCTATCCCGTGCAATCGGACCTGTTCCGCAACGGGGTGCACCTGAGAACGACTGTCTGCAACGATCTGCATACAGATGCGGCGCTCGAAGCGAACGCCTTCGCCATGCCCGAAACCTCCGCCCCTATGTCCCACGTGATGCTGGATGACCTTGTACTCGGCCAACCCGTGGGACTGGCGCCCGATCCCAAAGCGCCCATTGAAGAAATCGCCACCGGCATCGTGCAGATCCCCGGCTCATGGTTCAGCACCATCGTGCGCCAGGACGATGGGCTGGTGATCATCGACGCCCCCATCTCCACCGGCTATTCGCGCAAGGTGCTCGATGAAGCGGCGCGACGTTTTCCGGGCATGCGCGTTAAAGCGCTCATCACCTCCACCGCGTTCTACTGGCACGTGGCCGGCGTGCGCGAGTATGCGGCGCGCGGCATTCCCATCTATGTGCGCGACCGCAACGTCGCCGTCATCCGCGCCATGCTCGATGCACCACACACCCTGGCACCGGATGCGCTCGCCACCCACCCTGTCGCCCCCATCATTCGTTCGGTATCGAAGGCGACAACCATCGGCGAAGGACGGAATGCCATCGTGCTGTACCCCGTGAACGAAGGCGAGCAACCCATGCAGATGACCTGGATTGCCGGAGCGCACCTGCTGCATACCGGCGAAATGGTCATGCCACTGGGACCGAAGGGCGTGCTGTTGCAGCCTGAGTCATTGTTGGAACTGAAGCATTCGGTCGAGGCAACACCCATCGACACCGACGGACTGCGCATGATCGGCATGCATATGCGCCCCACCGCGTGGGAGATGCTGTTGAAAACGCTTAAAAACACGGGTGTTTAGGGAGCGCCAGGCGCTACGTAAGTCGGCGCCGAACTCAGTCCGCCAAAGCTGCGCCCCTTATCGCTTCGGCATGCGCTCGAAGGTCGGCAAGCCGTCGGGGATCTGATGGAAGGGCTGCCTGTCCACCGTGAAGATCGCCATCTGCGGCTGGCCGAAAACGACAGGATCGTCGAGCGTACCGACTTTCAGAATGATGGCGTCCAGACCCGGCCGTCGGGTGATCAGCTGCGTGCCGCATGTCGCGCAGAATTCCCGCGTCACGGGATGCTCCAGATCGCTTCGCGAAAACCGCCGGGGCTCCCCTTGGGTGTAACGGAAGCCGTCGGAGGGCATCAGCAGGAACATATGCGGAGCGCCGCCGCTGAAGTACTGGCATTCGCGGCAATGGCACTGCGCCTTCAACATGGGCACCCCTTCGGCGGTGTAGCGGACTTCACCGCAATAGCACCCGCCTTCAAGCTTCACGGTGTTGTCATGACGAGTGGCGTGCATGCGTCGGCCTCCATGTAGGTGTCCGGCATTTGATCAGGTTAGGAGATGGCATTCATCAAGGCAGAACAAGGTGCCAGCCCGTCTAACGATGCTTTGTGAATCGCCGTCGAAAGCAGATGTTAGGCGTCAGCGCCAGAATTCAGTGAGCTGCCCGGCAAGGGCCCTGCCTTGGTGGTAACCGGCTTGAGCGGCGGGCGGACGTGTCGACAGATCCATCATGTTGACGCCGAACGCGTTGAGCGAATCGCTGTCCGGAAAGATCGTCTCGACTCTGCTGCCGCTTGCGCGGAGTTCGTCGACCTGTGCGGCGAGGTGCATGCCCCACTCCACCGGATGCCGTGATCTGCCACCGAAGGGTGACAGCACCAGCACCCGTGCGTATCCGGCTGCCAGATCGGCATTCTCGTTGCGTCGGTAGCCGCCGTTGATGTATCGGTTGTCGCCGATGCTGTAGGGAGGGACACCGAAGCCATTGGAAGTGCTGGCGGCAACGGCGTCCACCAGATCGACTCCGCTATGGCGGTCGAACACCACCGGTTCACCGGTATGGGCATCGACCGCCGTGATGAGCAACGGCTGTTCCGGCCAGCGCTGACTGGGCAGACGAGCCGCGACCACACCGCGCCACTGTGCTTGCCCGGAGCCATCCGACGACGCATCCATTTCGAGCGCCGCCGCTCCCATTCTGCGGCGCATGTCAGCCGCATCCTCAGCGGCAGCGATGATTCGGCTTGTTATCTCCATATGGTCCGCCGCCGGCCCAATGGGAACGCGCCCGCCCTCGGGTCCGCCCGGAGCAGTCCGTTGCTGGGGCGCGGCGGAGAGGATGGCGGCAAACAGCTCGGTCGGAGTCGCGCTGGTGATCTGGGCCGCGGCCGTCGATCCAGCCGATGTCCCTATGATCACATCGGCCTTGGTCACATCCAGCCCGGCATCGAACAAGCCGGCGACGACACCGATCTCCCACGCGTTGCCAGCCGCCCCGCCACCATGGAGGACCAACGCTCGCTCACGTCCAATTTCCATGCTATTTCCTGTATGGGTTGATCCGATCGAGTCGGTGATTTTTTCTGCTGGTCAAGCATGTCAGCCTTGGGTCGGAAGCGGACACTCCGAAAAACTTTCACACCTAGCCGTCGCTCTCGGCACGTGGTCGCTGCCGCGGGTGCAGTAACTCCCAACCGCAGAGTTGGGCGGCGTTCTCCATGGAAATCGATCGGTGCTTGATCTCTTGTGGAGCCGAGTCATGCAGCTCAAGGCGCGTGAGTTCGCTCACAATCCGGTCGGGGAATAGCGCGACGCAGTGACCACCCCCTTTGGTGGACGGATATCGAATGCCCTCAAAGCCTGCGTCACGCACCATGCCGGCGAATATTTGGCTTGTGGCCGGAAGACCGTACTGCGCTGGCGCAATGCGCCAGTTGTTGATGAGGACATCTTGGACCAGGCGACCAGGCGTACGGACCATGTATGCGTGATTTGTCGGCAAGCCGAGGCGCTTCTGAATCTGACTCACTTCTGCGGGCAGCTTCATCTTGCGCAATACCGCGCAGAGCTTTTCGAGGTGTGCCGGCTCCCCAAGGTCGAAAATGCGCTCAATATGGCCGTCGAGCTGCACACTTGAAAAGCTACTTAACGGCGCAAGTGCGAAGTCCTCTGCGCGTAAACCATCGCTCGTCGCCCCCATGGCGATCTGGAATTTCTCGCGGAACGCCGTCTCGAAATCCTCCGCGATGTACAGTGCCGGCCACGGGTTCTGCATGGCCTTTTCGACATCCCGGCCAATATTGAAACGACCGCCGAAGTCCGTAAGCGAACCTGCAGCCGAGAGCGGGTTGAGGGAAAACCGGTATGTGACGAGGCGTGTCCAGCCGCGTATATCAACCGGCAATGCAGGCACGGATTCTAGTGCGGCGCGGACATCGTCCTTGAAGCGTTGGCGTTGTGGCTCTACGCCGAAGTAGAGGACATCGTTGTACTCGTCCAGGTCCGCAGAAAAGCGCTTCCAGCGATCCAAGTCGACAGAAGAGAAGCGATCGAGTTCGAGAATGCCGCGGACATCCGGTGTCTCGTTGATCGGCGGGTGCTGCGGCGGTGGTTGTTTACCCCGGTGCCGCGTCACTCAGCTGCGACCCTCGGGGCCGCCCGTTCGTTCATAGCGTTGATGATGAACTTGCGGAGCCGATCAAACCTTCCGAGGCGGACCATGTCTCTTGGCGAGACATCTCCAAGCAGAGGGTTTCGCGCCTTAAACCACATGGCGGTCTTCACGACATCGCCATCAAATGCCTCGGCTACGAGATTGCATGTCATTGCAATCTCTTCGAGGCGATCACGCATCGCAACCGGAATCTCTTCGTCGTAGCGCACAGAATTGGGCGAAACATCGGCGACCCGAGAGACATCCGTCTTTCGGAGATCTAGCCACTCGGTGACGCGCCGGGGCTGGAATTGGGGGCCCAATCCAAATCCCAGAAGGTCTTGCTGTGGAATATTGCTGAAGAGAGCCGCGGCAGACATAGAAAAAACCTCTGTGGTCTAAAATTCTAGCACTGCCATAAAGTTAGGATCAATAAACCCACGTTTTAACCACGTTCTACACACTACTGGGGCAGTATGCAACGTGGAATGTGTTCGGCCGGCGTAGGGTTTAGCCAAGAGCCCACCCAGCAACGATCTACCGCACTTAGTTGTCTCATTAATTGATGAGATGTCCGCACCTAACTGTGGATTTCCCTGATCCTGGCTCTAATTTTGGCGAGAGTATTCGGAGCGCACTGACGCCATCCCGGCTTTCCACCGAATCTGGAAAGTGTCCGCTTCGGGCCGGAAGCAGACATTGGCCAGGCTAGCCACTGAGATGATCCCGCCATCCCAGGAGGAGACCCACAGCTTTCGAGTCTTGATCCGGGTTGGCGGCCATACCGATATGTTCTGTGCTCAACCAATGCAAGTATTCGGCGACATCCTTCCCGTCGACAGTGGCCTTGAGTAGCTGGAAGACCTGCGAAACATAGCTTTCGTACTCATCTCTGGCCTGGGGGACACCGGCAATTCCGATGGGATCCCACATGTAGTGAAGAACTTCATCGATCCTGCGCAAAAGCTCTTTGTCTTGCGGCGAAACATTCACTGGAGAAGTCCTAGCTGCGTTTTGACGATGTCGGCAATGTGTCGGAAGCAGACATGCCGTCAAAGAACAGAAATAACCTCTGCCTCACCGACTAGCTTTCCACCCTCCTGAATTCGCCAGCGGCGCCCGGGCTGTAATAGCTCCGCTATCCCCACGACGTTCAGAAACTCGACCACCAGCTCGGCGGTCTCCCCAGGCTCAACCCAGCGATCCCCCGGAACTTCGAATTGACCAATGTAAAAGGTCAGACCGGCAACGCCACCAAAATTGTGATTTGGCCGATATCGAGTCGTTACCGGACTGGTCCGACCGCCCCCTTGGGCACTAAGCATGTGTATCTTCGCCTGGACTCGAATGACCTTGGCGCCACTGCCATTTGGCTCTAGCACGTCATGGAAACCAAACGCTTTCGACATTTCCTTCCCCGATATTCAATGTCCGCTACGGGTCGAAAGCGGACATTTCCTTTTTCCGTACCGACCCCAGACGCTTATGACTTTCCAAGCTTCTTCAGCTTGGCATCAACCAAGCCCCAGATAGCGAGAACGACAACGAGGCTGCCGAATGCGGAACCGAAGCCAGAACGCGGCTCAGTAGATTCACTCCCGAAATAGGCCTGAAGAAATAGGTATGTAGTCAAGCAGACCGCGCACCATGCAGTCCTTGCTATCCGACTAGTTCCAACGCCTCGCATCTCCCCTCCATTGTCTACACCAGGTCCGCTTCGGGTCGAAAGCAGACGTAAAGATGTTGGACTCGTCAGTTGCCCATCTTGGCTTCGCCATCTTGCACGAGGCGGGAGGGCCAGCCGATGCGGATAAGGAGGCCGTCGGGCCCGCATATCCCCACCTCATAGAGACCCCACTCACGGTGCCGCAGGACGCCACCAGGGCGGATGACCAGGTCATCCACGCGCGCGGCAATGGCCTCTACTTCCGGCGTGCGGATGAAGACACCGAAGGGGTTGTGCTCCTGCGGAACGGCCCAGGGGCCAGTTCCTGCCTGGATCAAGTGCACCTCGCAACCCCAGCCGGTCATGATGAAGTAGTTGGCGTCGCCACCCGTGCGGGCAAAGCCCAGGCGCTCCCAAAACGGAAGCGCGGCGTGCAAATCGTTGCTAGGAACGATAGCGAAGGCACCGATGGTGGAAGGAATGGGCATACAGTTACTCCGGCTAGAGGCGACTCTTGCGGGTCTGCGCTGAAGACCGCTTTGGGTCGAAAGCGAACATGCAGATCATTCCGATATTGGGCATAAAAGAAAAGCAGCCTATCGGCGGCCACACCTGGAGAGAGCAGCTCAGGAGAGGCGGTCATGGACACGGAAGTGGCGAATGACAGTGCTTCGAAGCACGGGCCTGGGCAGTCAGTGAAATTTTTCGCCGCGCGCAAGCATCTCCACAATCAGCTTTATGCGCTTGATCTTTGTCTCTGGGCGCTTTGCTGTTTGCAACCGGTAGGCAATCGAATACAGATTGGTCTTGTTGAGTGTCGCGTAAAACTGCTTTGCCTTGGCGTTACGTGCGAGCTCCTCGACGAACTCCGGAGGCACCGTTGCATTAGCAGAAGAGTCGTACGCAGTAGCCCAGCGCCCGTCGGCTTTGGCCGCTTCTACCTCCTTGAGACCAGCAGGCGTCATGTGGCCCTCCTGGATAAGCCGATCCACATGCGCAACATTTTTCTTGGACCAACCGCTTTTCGCCCTGCGCGGGGTGAATTTTTGCACCCAGGAGTTTTCGTCAAGCGGTAGCTTTTGCCCATCTATCCAACCGAAACATAGCGCCTGGTCAAGCGCCTCGGCATACGTGACTGATGGAACGCCAGAGTCCTTCTTGTAAATTCGCAGGAGCAGACCAGGGGCTTTAGCGTGCTCCTTCGTCATCCATGCGCGAAGTGCTTTCGATGACCGAAAACTCTGCGGTTCCGGCGTAGCACGGGAAGGTAGTTTGCCCATAGGTGGCTCACCTCAGGTTCGTGCGGGTTTATCGTCGTACTGTATCAAGTCGCGGGCGTGCTTCCAGCAGAAACATATAATCGATCCTTGCCGATCCGACGCCCTGCAACGCTTGTCACGGGAGTCGCAGCGCGTTCACTAGCGCAGCCAATGCAGAAGGCTGATGCTGACGACTGGGGTAGTACATGAAGAAGCCGGGAATCGGCGGCGTCCAATCTTCCAGCACGCGGATAAGCCGCCGCTTAGCGATGTCCTTGGCGACCTGCTCTTCATAGACGAGACCGAGGCCCGCCCCAGCGAGCGCCGCCTGGATCACCAAGTGAGTGTCGTCGATGATGAGCGGGCCGTTCACGCTGACCGTGACCGACTTTCGTCCGCGCTCGAACTCCCATCGATAGGGGCCGCTCGGAAGGCGTAGCGTTATGCATCGATGATCACTGAGATCCGTCGGCTTCTGCGGAATGCTTCGTGACGCGAAATAGCCCGGCGACCCCACTACCGCCAGCCGCAACTCCGGCGTGACGCGCACGGCAATCATGTCCTTCTGAATGTACTCGCCGAGCTGAATACCGGCATCGAACTCGCCCGCAACGAGGTCTACAGGGCCAGTAACGGTGACAACGTCGAGAACGATGTCAGGATAGGCCTTCGCGAATGCCGTGAGCCGTGGCAGCAATACCATTACGGCGGCCGAGCGTGACATCACAATGCGAAGGCGGCCCGCAGGGCGACGCCGGATGCTTCGCGCTCTGTCCAGGGCCTGAGCTATCTGCTCAAGCGCCGGAGACAAATCTTTCAAGAGAGCAGCCCCTGCAGCGGTTGGCGCGACGCTCTTCGTTGTTCGAGCGAGAAGATGTAACTCAAGTCGCTCTTCGAGCCCGCGAATCGTGTGGCTCAGCGCAGACTGGGAGACACCTAGTTTTGCCGCAGCTCGAGTAAAGCTTCGCTCCCGGGCAACCATCGCGAAAGTAGCGAGTTCGTTCAGTTCGTTTCTCATGATTGATGAATATCACTCATGACACCTTAAACCACAACAGCCCTATCCTCATAAACGACTCCCCTCTACGCTTGGTCAGCAACGCAACGCCAAGACTTTCTGCCGATGCACAGGCGCTTGATGCTTGGCACGGAATGGCCGGGCCGCATGAATCGGCCCAACGCAACAAACTTTCGAGGGCCGCTATGAATTCAGATATTCCCGCTTTGCGATCGATCGCTCAGACCTACTTCGATGCCGCTTATGAAATGGATGCTGAGAAATTTTCATCCCTGTTTCACCCATCGAGTTCCGTGACAAAGATCAGCGAAGACGGCAACGTGAGCGTGACGCCGATTGCGGCCTGGCTAGCAGCCGTACGCAACATGAAAGCGCCGAAACAGCAGGGCTTCGAGCGTGATGACCAGATCCTATCCATAGATGCTGAGAAGGAGCTCGCGATCTTGAAGGTGAAATTGCAGGTCCATCCGCGCGTCTTCACGGATATGCTGTCGTGCTTGAAGGTTCATGGAACGTGGAAAATCGTCCAGAAGGTGATGACTTCCAACACGTGACGCCGGCGAACTCAAGTTGCGCGCCAACGGCACCATGCCATGTCCGCTTCGGGTCGGAAGCGGACATGGCAGTCCGTGGCTAAAGTGCCAAACGTGATCGCGCGCAGATCACGGCTCTCTTCAGGACCTTCGATAATGGCTGTGACCAACAACCTCATCGCCCCGCTATGCGCAGGTCTCAGGGCTGTCCACCCGCGCGTATCGTCGCCTCATTGATCGCACGCACCTTAGCCTCGTCCACCTTTTCGACCTTGCGGTCGTAGGTGTACAGGCCGTTGTGCTCGCCCTCGACATCGGTGATCTGGGTATAGACGCTGCCGGACATGCCTTTGGGCGCCCCCTTGTCACGCAGCACGGCGGTATTGGCGACGTAGCCGTCGATCAACGCGGCGCGGTCCTTTACTGTGCCGTAGGGGTTGATCGGCGTGTTGGGCCAGACGTGGCCGGGAATGCCCAGGGTCAGGCCTCCGTGCTCGCCGTCGATGGCGGCGCGCTCCGCATCCGGACTGGGTAGGCCGGGGCCTTGATACTCATGCACGTCGTAAACGTCGCCGGCATGCGGATCGCCCTTGGTGTCGCAGCAGTTGGCGCCGCTGCGCGCGTCGACCAGGCGCGAGGGGTCGCGTTGCTTGATCTGCTTGGACAGCTCGGCGGCGGCCGGAATGCTCCATTGCCCCCAGCCCTCGTTGAACGGGATCCAGCCGATGATCGAGGTTACGCCCTCGAGCTGATCGACGATGGCTGAGACATCCGCGCGGAAACTGTCCTTGTCCGCCCCGCTGAGTTTGTCGTTGTTCCCGGTCGGCAGCGCCGGCATGTCCTGCCATACCATCAGGCCGATACGGTCGGTCCAGTAGTACCAGCGCGCCGGCTCCACCTTGATGTGTTTGCGGATGGTGTTGAAGCCCAGGTCTTTGGTCTTCTGTATGTCGAATTTGAGCGCCGCGTCGGTAGGTGCGGTGTAGATGCCGTCCGGCCAGTAGCCCTGATCCAGCGTGGCCAGCAGGAAGGTCGGCTTACCATTCAGCACGATGCGGTTGCGTCCACCCACCTTCGCGACAGCGATGGTGCGCAGGCCGGCATAGCTGGTCACCTCGTCGCGTTGATCGCCCTGGGTGAGCGTGGCCTTGAAGGTGTACAGGAAGGGATCCTGCGGGCTCCATAGGCGCGGATGTGCAATAGCCAGATGCAGCGATTGGCCAGCCGGTCCGCTCGCCTCGCCCACTGCTTTTCCATCCGCGTAGGCGGTGACATGCAGCGTGGCGCCCGCGCTGCGGCCGTGCAGTTTCGAAGTAACAGTAAACGCGTCCAGGCTGCTCGCCGGGGTGAAGCTCAGTTGCGCCACGCTGATGGCCGGCACCGGCTCCAGCCACACCGATTGCCAGATTCCCGAGGCCGCGGTGTAGAAGATGCCCTCGGGTTTCAGCCGCTGCTTGCCGACCATGATGTTGGCGCCGTCTACCGGCGCATGCACGGCAACAATGATCTCCTGTGGCCCGTGCGGGCGAAGTGCCGACGTGATGTCCGCGCTGAAGGATGTATAGCCGCCGGCATGACGCCCCACCTGCTTGCCGTTGACGTACACCGTGGCGTCGTGGCTTACCGCGCCGAAATTCAGTTGCACGTGCTGGCCATGCGCGGTGAAAGCTGCCGGGATCTCCACCAGCCGGCGATAGAACATGAAGTCCGCATGCTTCTGCACACCCGAGAGCACCGACTCGATCGGATACGGCACCAACACTTGGTCCTTCAGCGTCTGACCGAACGGCGGCGCGCCCTGCCCGTCGCCCGGCGCGTACTGCCACAGCCCGTTGAGGCTCATCCATTGCGGATGATCCAGCGATGGGCGTGCCAGCTGCGGGCGCGGATATTCGGGCAACGCGTTGCTTGGCGATACCTCAGCGGTCCACGGCGTTGCCAATGGTGCGGTCTTGCCGTTCCAGGTGGTCGCCTGGTCCGGTGCGGCCATTGCCATCGACGTAAAGCTCATGACCATGGTCATCCAGGCGCACGCACCCCATACGCTGATGTTGCTCTTCATTTGTCTGTCCTCATGACAAGTTGCCTGGCACCCGCTCTTACTCCCTCCCCTGCTCGCGACGCGAAGCTAGTCCCGTGGGACAGGGGAGGGTTGGGGAGGGGTGAGTACTTGAGAAAGCCCAGCAGGAGAGGTTGAACCAAGGGCTTACCCCCTCCCAACCTCCCCCTGCTAGCAGGGGGAGGAGTAGGTTGTTCTGCGCTGCTGAGATTCGACGCTGACCGACAATCACTGGCGCTCCACCGACATCGAAAACGGCGCATCGCTCGCATCAGCACCCCACGACTTGTTTGGCTCAGGCCCCATCACGAGCACCAGCATGCCACCGTTCGCCATGTCGGCATGGCTGAACCATGGCTTGGTCCACGGCTTGCCGTTGAGTGTGGCGGACTGGATGTACATGTTCTGAGTCGAGTTGTTGCGCGCAACGATCTCGAAGACCTTGTCGTTGCCCATGCGCACGCGGACCCGGTCGAAGATCGGACTTCCCAGGATGTAGTCGGGGCGAGAGGGATCGACCGGATAGAAACCCATCGCGCTGAGCACATACCAAGACGAGGTCGAACCCTGGTCGTCCATGCCGGGGAAGCCGTAGCCGCTGGCGTCGCTACCGTACAGCTCGGCGAGGATGCGGCGAGTAAGTGACTGCGTCTTCCACGGCTGGCCGCTCCATGCGTAGAGATAGGCTGCCTGCTGGTCCGGCTGGTTGCCCTGCACGTACTGCCCGATCATGCCGGTGCAGTCGCGGCAGATGCCTTTGGGCTGGTAGGGCGTGGAGAAGAATGCATCGAGCTTGGTGTTGAACGCGGCGCGCCCGCCGAGCAGGTCGATCAAGCCTTGCACATCGTGCGGCACCAGCCACAGCGTGGACCAGCCCGAGGCTTCCTTCATCATGAAGTTGTAGTACGGCTCGCCCGGATCGAACGGCGAAATCCATTTACCGTCATCGGTGCGGCCGCGAACGAAGCCCACCGATGGATCGAACACGTTGCGATAGTTGGCGGCACGGCGCAGGAACATCTGCGCATCGTCCATCTTGCCGAGGCGACGGGCGACATCCGCCAGTGCGTGATCGTCCCATGCGTACTCGAGCGTGGTGGCAGCACCCGCCTTGCCTCCCGCGTAGGGCGGGCTGGGGTTGCCCGATGGAACGATGTCTGCGATCCAACCGTTCTTCATGTATTCGGCCAGATAGCCGCGTGGCCCGTTGGGATCGGTCGCGTTCTTGCGCAGATACGTATAGGCAGCGGCGTAGTCGAACGAGATGCCGCGCTGCCATGCGCCGTCGTAGAGGAACACGGCGTGGTCGCCGTGGAACGAGGTATTCATGTAGCCGCGCTCGCGCGCCATATCCAGCTCGGAACGCATGATGTCCTGCACCACCTGCGGTTCCAGCAGCATCAGCAGCGTGATCTGGTTGCGGCCGGTATCCCAGAACGGCACCGGTCCGTAATGATCGTAATCCGCTACCTGGTCGCGCCCCTGGGCGTCGATGTAGTGCTCGCCCTTGCGAGCGATCATCCGTGGGCTGGCGAAGGCGTGGTACAGCGTCGAATAGAACAGCATGCGCTGCTTCGCCGTACCGCCGGTCACTTCCACGCGGCCGAACAGTTCCGCCCAGCGAGCGCGCGCCTTCGCGTGCACGCGGTCGAAGTCAGTGTCGCTGTCCTGGGCGCGAAGCCTTTGCTCGGCTTCCTCGGCGCTATGGCCGTGGGCCATACGCACCACCACCTGGTCGCCAGCCTTTGTGTCGTAGGTGACATAGGCGCCAGCGTAGTCGCCGGAGACCTTCGGACGGGCAGCCTTCACGTCTTCGCGGCCCAGGCCCTCGCCAGTGGCGGTGACTTCGGCATGGAACGTGCCGAACGTTGTGAACGGCCGCGAGAACTCGGCGACGAAGTACGGGCCATCGGTGTCTCTGTCGCGACGGCCGGCCATGGCGACACCGCGGATCGTATGGTCATCCACCACTTCCACGTCGCCGCCGGCGCGGCGCAGGTTCAGCACCACGTTCGATCGGTGGCTTTCCGGGAAAGTGAAGCGCATCAGGCTGGTCCACTGCGTGGCCGTCAGTTCGACCTTCGTGCGGAACGTGGCGAGATCCACGGTGTAATAGCCGGGCGATGCTTTTTCAGTGGCCTTGTCGTAGTACGACGCCATGTAGTCCGGCGGCACCGTCCAATCTCCCACCACGGGCATGACGATGGGTGCGCCGCGCGCGCCATAGGTCGAGCCGCCACCGCTGAAACCGAACATGGTGGGACGTCGGTAGTCGTAGGCCACAGGCACACCGGTGGCAAAGCTCAGGTCGGCGTTGATGTTGACCGGCGCGGCTTCGGTGGCGCTCTGCGGCAGGCTGGCGCCTGGCGTAGTCATGCCGGTGTAGGTGGGCTCACCGGGCGGTGGCGCGTTGCCGAGCAGAGTCTGCTTGTCGAGGGGGGCCGTTCCCACCAGAGGGTTGGCGAGGTCCACTGGCGCCGCGGAGGATGTCGCAAGTTGGTTGTCTTTAGCCCATGCAGCTGTCGCGCAGGTCACGGTGAGCATGGACAACGCAACGGCGAGAGCACGATGGGGAAGGCGTGCCATGGGTGTATTCATGTGGTTTTCCTTCGCTTGAAAAGAAGACGGGGCCGAGTGATGTCCCCGGCCCCGTCTTTTTTACTTGTCGCTGTCACCGCCGAACTTGTAGGTCACGCCCAGGTAGTACTGCCGGCCCGGATACATCAGCTGGACCAGACGCGCGCGCGTGTCGCCACCTAGATAGGTGTGCGGCGTCGCCTTATTGATGTTGATGATCGACGCCGTGACCATGAAGTGCCTGTTGAACTGGTAGTCACCGTTCAGATCGATCTGGTGGTACGGCTGCGCGTAGATCGGCAGGCCCGCGGCCAGGCCCTGCATCGTGCGGCCCGTCCAGTTGTCGCTGGCACGCAGCAGCAGGCCATTCTTTTCGTAGAACAGCGAGGCATTCGCCGCGTACTTCGCGCTGCCGATCAGCTCGGCCTTGCCCACCTGCGTATCGCCCAGCGAGACCGCGGTTTCATTGGTCTTGTTGAGTGTGTAGTTGACGATATAACCGAAGCCCGAATCCCAGGTGTGCTGCGCATAGAGCTCGATGCCCTTCGATGTGCCGGAGCGGCCGTTGGCATTGGTGCTGTACTGCCGGAAGTTCGTCTGGGTACCGCCTACATTCACGTTGATGTTGTTGACGGTGACCGGGACGACGAAGTTCTTCACCTTCTTCTCGAACAGATCGATACCGACGACGCCGTGGGGGGCGTAGTACCACTCGCCGGCAAGATCGAACTGGGTGGCCGTAAAGGGCTTCAGCGCGGCGTTGGCGCCGGAGCCGTACCAACCCGGCAGCGGAGCGCCAAACTGCTTGCGATCGTTGTAGTAATCCTGCGTGTTGTTGGTCAGCTGGCCCAGCTGGGCCAGGTCGGTGTAGTTGGCACGGGCCATCGCCTGCGAGCCGGCCGCACGCAGGACGAAGTCCTCCGCGATCGTCCAGGCAATATTGAAGCTCGGCAGGAATTTGTTGTAACGCTTGTTGGTCGTCGAGTTGTTGAAGTTCTCTACCACCGCCACTTCGCGCGGCAGGTACTGGAAGTCGCCCGGGGCGCACGCCCCGCCGCCCGCGTTCACGCCCGTGGCGGGACAGATCAAGATGTTGCCCGCCGCGTCGTGGTAGTACACCGCGTTGTTGGTGGTGACCTGGTTGGCGACGGTGAGATCCTGCTTTGTGGTGACGAAGCGCAGGCCGACGTTGCCGCGCAGGGTGCCCGTGTCGAAGTTCATCTGCACGTAGGCAGCCGCGATCTTTTCGCCGATCGACGACTTGTTCTGCGGCTTGTTGTAGAGCACTCGATCGTAGGTCGAGTTGAGGTGGTTGTAGTACGCCGGGAAGTTGATCGCCGGGAAGATGCTGTCTTCGTAGGCATGGTTCGCGCCATTGAGGTAATTCGGCAGCAGGAAGCTGGCCGGCAGCTGGCCCGCGTTCGGATCGCAGGTCTGGAACTGTGAGGTGGTCCCCCTGCAGTACCAGCGCACTTCGTTGCTCTGCTGCTCGGCATGAGCATCGCTGTACTTCGCGCCGAACTGCAGCGACTGCATCCACGAGGATTCGAACGCCCAGGTGAAGTCCGCCTGCGCGAAGTTCTGCGAAGTACGGGTGTTCACCATGTTGGAGCCCGTCGAACCGAGGTCGACCTGGCCGGCGCCGGCCAGCATGTTCGGCAGCACCGACTGGTCGGCGACGATGCCGGGCTTGCCGCTGAAGGTCCATGCCGCGCCCGTGCTGCCGTCCACCCATTGGCCATTGACGAAATTGCGCGGCTTGGCGGCCATGCCCAGTTCGATCGAGGGGCCGCCCTTCGCCCAGGTCCGACCGACGTTGAACGAGCCGCTCAGGCTGCCGCCGTTATCCCATTCGCCTTCCAGGTTAAGGGTCTGCGAGGTGGCCTTCTCGACGGAGTAGTTGCCATTGAGCCAGGGGATTTCCGTCGAGCACACGTCCACCGCTTGACGGGCAGCGCCCGTGACCGGGTTCACCGCGGCGTTGCAACCGACGCCTTTGGGCGGCAGCACATAGTTCGCGCCTGTGACGATGGTGCCGGACTTGTCGAAGGTCAGGCCATTGGGCGCGAGCAGGCGGCCGTTCTGGTCGGCGTAGTTGGAGTTGTTCGGCAGGCCCCATTCGGGAATTTCGAGAGTGTTGGTAATCTGCGTCTGCTGGCGTTCGAAGCGGAAATAGTTACCGGTCAGCAGGAAGTGGTTGCTCGGCTTGAACTGCATCGTGGCCTGGGCGCCCTTGGTCTTCAGGGTCAGGTCGTTGCGGCTCGTGGCGAATTGCTGCGGCATCCAGAAGCCGTTGGAGATGTGCCCGGCCTGGTCGACGACGCCATTGCCCCACAGGTCGATGTTGTTGTTGACCGCGGAGTCGTAGGGCCTGCCGTGGACATCCACCGGCGGCTGGGTACAGGTCGCGTGGTCTGTACACGCATCCGACCACCAGTGCCAACTCGTAGCATCAGCTTCGTAGGTGGTCGCCTGGCGCTTCTGGTAGGCGCCGGCGACGAGCACGCCAAAGGTTTCATCCTTGTTCTTCCACGACCACAGCGCCGAGCCCTGCGGTTCCGTCTTCGAGCTGGTATCGGAGCTCGCGGCGGTGCCGGTGACGAAGCCTTCGTTCGCCGCCATCTCGAGCGGACGGCGCGTGCGCAGGTCGACGTTGCCGCCGATGCCGCCCTCGTCCAGACGTGCTTCAAGGCTCTTGTAGAGCTTGATGTCCGAGAACATGTTGGCCGGGAACAGGGTGTAGTTGAACGAACGCGAGAGGCTCGCCGACGTGTCGGCGGACGCCACGTAGTTGCCGTTCAACTGGGTCAGCGTCAGTTCGGGTGCGAGGCCGCGGATGCTGACCGTCTTGCCCTCGCCCGACTCGCGGCTGATGACCACGCCCGGCACGTGCGCCAGCGCGTCCGCGATGTTCTTGGCGGGAAACTGCGCGATGTTCTGCGCGTTAATCACTTCGACGATGGAATTGGAATCGCGCTTGTCCTGAACGTTCTGATCGATCGACTGGCGGTAGCTCGTGACGACGACCGTTTGGAGCGTGGTGGGATTGGTCGTGCCGCCGGTTTTTTCCTTATCGGTTTTCTTCGTCGTTGCGCTATCGGACGTTTGTGCCGGCGGCGGTGTTGTCGCTGGAGCCGCTGCAGGCGCGGATGCCTGCGCAAAAGCAACAGCGGGCATTCCCAGGCTGCCGCCCAATGACAAGGTTGCCAAGGCGAGTGCGGTGTACAACGGCTTGCGCGTAAACACGTGTGGCAGGTAAGTCATTTTTTTGATTCCCCTACTTTGGTGTGCGCCCTTCAGGAGTAGGCGCGGTGATCCCCCGTTTGATCACTGCAGCGCTGCGCGATTTATGGCTGCAGGCCCTCTCTCTTCCTCTCTAATTAGATCGATCTAAATTTTCGATGCACGACGGGCATCAGGCTCGTTAGCGGTGAATGTTTCAGGCCCCCGGATGCGCTGTCGCGAAGGCCCGGGTCTGGCGTTGCCAAAGCGGCACGCCGCTTGCCCCGGCGCAGCCGGAGCCAAATAAATGGGTGGAACTGAAGCCGCGAACGCGCGTGCCTGTCATCACGGAACTACGGACGGTTTCTGGTTTCATGCGGCGACTCCCCACTTCCCTCAACCGGTCTGCGGGAAGCAGCGACATCCTGGGCGGCGCCTGACGCACACCCATTGCCTCTCCCCGCCCCTCTCCAGGTCATCCAGATCTTTCGCGGCAGCGACATGATCCGAATCACTCTTGACTTAGATCGATCTAAGTCCCCTGAGGGGAAATTAAGACGCTGAAGACGCGAGGTGTCACGCTGCGACGCAAAAACTCAGCGTCCGATCGATAGGGGATTTCGTGCCGGCCAGATCGTCAAAATGCAGACAGCATCGACTATGGGTTGGACTGACTACCCACACCCACGGGGGTGATCACATGCACCGATTTATCGTGGTCAGCGGATCGAGGGCAACCGTTGGCGAAGATGAGGCGTTCGCTCGCCGGCTTGTGCCGATCAGTATCAGCATACCCAACCGGGTGGACCGGGCCGCAACGAACGAAAGTGAAGCGAATGCGGTTCATCGCGATGCCCCCCGGCACGCGCGCACTGCCGACGAACGCCGGCCGGCTAAAGGTTGAAGCTGAGATTCGAGGGCAAGCTAGCGTTGCTCTCGGGGGTGGTCTATCCCCGAAATCAGGGCTGCGCGGAACCGGAGGATGTCGGATCGAGCACCAGGGTCAGGGCGACCCCGGAGCCGACCGCGGTATCCAGAGCCAGCTCGCTGCCGAGCCGCGCCGCACGTTGGCGCAGACTGACGAGTCCCGCGCCGCCCTCCCGGTCGAGGCGCGGGCGGGTGGGATCGAAGCCGCGGCCGTTGTCGCGCACATCGACATGCAGCTGCGCATCGACATACCGCACGGCGACATCGACGCGACTGGCGCCGCTGTGTTTGAGCACGTTGGTCAGCGACTCCTGCAACAGGCGCAGCAAATCGAGGCTGCGTGCGGGGCCGAGGCGCAGCTCGACGAGGCCTTCCATCTGCCAGCGACTATCAATGCCGGCCATCTCGAAACGTTGGCTCCAGCGGTGGCGCAGCGGAGCCAGCAGACCGGCCAGGTCGGTGTCCTGTGCATGAGTGGTCGTATCGATGACCAGGCGCAGGTCGTCGCGCAACTCCTTCAACGCAGCAACAGTGCGTACCGCATCGGGTGACGGCGGCGATTGCTCCAACGTGGCGATCGCACCGAGCAGGCTGCCACCAAAACCGTCGTGCAGATCGCGCACCAGGTTCAGACGCTCGCCGATGCGGGTATTGGTCAGAGCCAGATCGTGCTCTCGCGCCAGCGTCTGGGTGAGCTGGCGAGTGGCGGTCTCCACTTCAAGCTGCAGCTCGGCGTTGAAACCTTCCACGCGACGCATGGCCACGGCAAAGCGATACGCCAGGACGAAGCCCATGCCGATCAAGGTGAGCGGCGAAGTGAACGCGAGCAGATAAACGCTGCTGCGGATCCATCCATAGAACAGCAGAAAATCATGTATCGACGTCAGCACCTGCACCAGCATGCACGCGGCCAGCACCAGGCGGTCGGCGCGAGGACGGCGCAGGGCATGCCAGAGGAAAGCGAGCGTAGCGGTGTAGTAAATGATGCCGCCAACGATCGCCCACCCACTGCGATTCGAGCCCATGGTCTCCGGCACCAGCAACGCGGCGATGATGGAGAGCAGCGAAGCGGCCAGCAGGACACCTTCGAGGCGCGGCAAGCGGCGTTCGCGATAGCGCAGCAAGAACACCATGAAGGTGACGCCGGCGGAGAAATACAAGGCGATATTGAACGCTTGCCAGGCGTGCGTACTGGCGAATGGCCAGATGTCGGTGGCGAGGTAGTTCCAGTTGTAGCCGGCAGACAGCAAGGTGCTGAAAGCGAACCAACCAAATACCGTGTCCTTGCGGCGCAGCAGCCAAAGCATCAAAAACAGCGAGCCCAGCACCATCCCCACGGCCTGGTCGAACATCTGCACGTTGTGGCGCCAGAACACGCCCTGTTGATAGCGCGCCTGCACCGCGTCCGGCGCACCCACCGCTACCGTTCCGAAGCCAGGCTGATAGGCAGCCAGACCGGAGACGCGCACCAGCAGCGTGTTTTCTCCGGGATGCAGCAGCGGTCGGTCGAGCAGAAAATATTTCGGCGAGGTCCAGCTACGGGATAGCGGCTCGGTGAGATGCGCGTCGCGATGGATCAGACTGCCATTGATATAGACAGCGTCGGCCAGGCATACGTAGTCGACCAGCAGGCCCACGGGCATCTCCGCATCGGCCTGGTTCCATCGCAGCCGATACCACACCACACCATCGTGATGCGGCCAGCGCGCATCCCAGAAATCGATCAGTTTGACCGGCGTCCAGCCGGTGGCGGGGGGCATCTTGCTGTCCCAGTCGGCGCGTACCGCCTCCGCCTGATCGATAACCTGGAGCGCGGCGGTGGTGGGAGGCTGCTGCGAGCACGCAGCGAGCAACATCAACAGGCCAATGCCCAGCCAGAAACGAAAACGGTTCAATGCAGCAGACCCAATGCCTTGGCTTCGAACACAGCGGCCGTGCGAGAGCCGACGGCCAGCTTGCGGTAGATACTCTTGGTGTAGCTCTCGATGGTGAAGCGCGACAGGCCGGTCAGTTCAGCGATCTCGCGGTTGCTGAAGCCGCGTGCCACCAACCGAAGAACCTCGGACTCGCGCTCCGATAACGTCTCGCCTGTCGTGGCGGCAGAGGGCGGGGTCGACGCGACCGGCTCATCCGCGGCGCCCAGCAGCGCCAGAATGCGTCGGGCGACGAAGGGGTCGATAGGTGCGCCACCACGCTGGATGCTCTGCAACGCCAGCGTCAGCTCGGCATCCTCACGCTCTTTCAGCAAATAACCGATGGCTCCCGCACGGAGGGCGGCCAGTACGGTCTCCTCGTCACCCCATGCGGAAATGACCACGGCGGGCACGTGCGGACGATGGGTGCGCAGCCAGGCGATCAGCTCGATGCCGTTGCCGTCGGGCAGGCCGATGTCGACCAGGGCCATGCGAATGCTGTCGTTCTCAAGGCACGACTTCGCTTCAGCGAGGCTGCCGGCGAAGACGGGCGGCACAGCAGCACCCGGCTGCTCGGCGAGCAGTCGTGCCAGACGCAGCCGCATGGCCGGATCGTCTTCGACGACCAGCGCCGGGCTCAAAGCAATGGCTTCCCCTGTCGTCCCCATCATCGCGATTCGTACCCCTGTCGACGCAATTATGCGCTAACAGCGTGGCAACTTCGGGTCGCAGGCGAATTCTGCCCATAGACGGTATCCGGCAGCGCTTCAAGGACTCATGCCACCCTGAAATCGGGGATACCCGCCCTGTTGGCCGTATGCATAACTGATCGCACTTAAAAAATGCGGGACAGGGGAGCGAACGCCATGTGCAGCACGAGGACACGGCGATTTTGGCGTGGGCTATCCAAGCTCGCGCTGTTGGGCGTGATCGGCTTGCCAGCCCTCGCACAGGCCTCGCCCGGGTGCCAGGCGCTCAACGGGCAGAGTGGCACCATTCCCGGCCACGGATACGTCCAACTATTGACCAATAGCCAGCAGGTCAACCAGGGGGATTACGTAACGCTGACATCGTCCGGCACGGTTCTGTACCTCAGCTCCTTCCTGATGATGTCCACCAATGCCAATACCGTCTCCGGTGCGGAGACGGGCTCGGGGGCGAGTGCCGACAACCTCAGCAATCAGCTCAGCAGTTCCGCGACGTACAGCATTACTTGCCAATCGGCCGGCGCCACGATATCGAGTGTCAGCCCGGCTTCGGCGACGGTCGGCAGCGTGACGACCATTTCAGGCTCCGGTTTCTGGGGCGCCACACAGGTCCTTTTCGGCGCCACGCCGGCCACCTCATTTACCGTCACCTACGGTTCCGGCAACCCGATCATTTACGCGATGGTACCCAACGGCTCGGGTACGGTGACGATCACAGTCGTCACCGACGCGGGTACTTACAGCGGCGGGTCGTTTACGTTTGCCGCACCCACAGCCGGCCCCTCAAGCGCCAGCGTGGCATTCAACAGCAGCAACAACGCCATGCCCTTGAATATCAGCGGCAATCCCGCGTCCGTAGCGGTGGCCAGCGCGCCGGCCCATGGCGTGGCAACGGCCACCGGAACGTCCATCACGTATTCGCCGGCCACCGGCTACACGGGACCGGACAGCTTTACCTACACGGCCACCAATGCCGCCGGCACATCAGCCCCAGCGACCGTAACGATCACCGTCAACCCACCGGCTGCGCCCACAGTGGCGGCCGTTTCGGCGACGACGCCCTACAACACGGCAACCAACATCAACCTGGCGAGCGCCATCACCGGAACCAACATCTCAGCCGTCAGCATCGCCACTGCTCCAACGCACGGCACGGCGACCGTCTCGGGTGAAACGGTGACCTACACGCCATCGGCAACCTTCTACGGTGGCACGGATAGCTTCACCTACACCGCAACGAATCCCGGAGGAACCTCCGCGCCAGCGACCGTTACCGTGACCGTCAACGCGGTGAGCGTCCCTACGGTTTCAGCCACGTCGGTCACAACGGCCTACAACACGCCAACCAACATCAACCTGGCGAGCGCCATTACGGGGATCGATATCACGGCGGTCAACATCGCCAGCGCACCGGCGCATGGCACGACGACTGTCTCGGGCGAAACGGTGACCTACACACCTTCGGCAACGTTCTACGGCGGCACCGACAGCTTCACCTACACCGCAACGAATCCCGGAGGAACCTCCACGCCGGCAACCGTAACCGTGACGGTCAACGCGGTCGGCGCCCCTACGGTTTCAGCTACGTCGGTCACGACGCCCTACAACACGGCGACCAATATCAACCTCGCAGGCGCCATCGCCGGAACCGCCATCACCGCGGTCAACATCGCCAACGCACCGGCGCATGGCACGGCGACCGTCTCGGGTGAAACGGTGACCTACACGCCATCGTCAACGTTCTACGGCGGCACCGACAACTTCACCTACACCGCGACCAACCCGGGCGGCACATCGGCACCGGCGGCCGTTACGGTCACCGTGGGCGCGCTTCCGATACCCACTGTCGCCGCGAAGTCGGCAACGACGCCGTACAACACCGCAACGAACATCGACCTCACCAGCGCCATCTCGGGCACAGGTGTCACCGGCATCCTTATCGCGAGTTCACCGGCGCACGGCACGGTGAGCACGTCGGGTGAGACCGTCACCTACACGCCCTCCTCCACCTTCTACGGCGGCACGGACAGCTTCACCTATACCGCAATCAACCCGGGTGGCCATTCAACGCCCGCAACCATCACGATCACGGTCACGCCATTGAGCACGCCGGTCGCGACGGCACTCTCCGTCGTCACCACGAAGGCAACGCCTGTACTCATCGAAGCCGCCGCGATGGCAACCGGCCCGCAGCCCCTGACCGGAGCGACGGTGGCGACACAGCCGATGCATGGCACGGCCACAGCCAATGGCGAGCAGATCGTCTATACGCCGGCCGCGGGCTTCGTGGGGACGGATACGTTCAACTATCAGCTGAGCAACCATTTTGGTACGTCGGCGCCGGGCACCATCACGGTTACGGTCACCGCCTCAGGCAGCGCCACCGGCCTGAGCCAAACGGTTTCCACGCAGCCCGGTAGTCCCGTGTCGGTGAACCTGGCCGCGGTGGCGCCCGGCACCTATACATCATCCGCCTTGCTCGGGTTGTCGCCGGCTGGTGCCGGCACTACGACGCTGAGCCAGCCGACCACGCTGACGTTTACGCCCGCTTCGACGTTCCACGGTCTGGTGCAGATCACAGCCGTACTCACGGCATCCGATGGGCAAACGCAGGTAATCAACGTGCTTGTGCTGGTCAGCAACCAGCCCGATCCGTCGCGGAACCCGGATGCGCTAGGACTGATCAATGCCCAGACCATGCAAGCCAAACGTTTTGCAGAAAGCCAGCTTCGCAACATCCAAAGCCGGCTGGACAGTTTGCATGATGGAAATGCAACGGCCTCCTTCAGCAACAACGTATCGATCAGCCTGGGCGGCAAGCCCATGCAGGCGCCGACGGGCGCGGCTACAGGTGCGAGAAACGCAGCGCCATCCGGCACGCCATCGCCTGTCGGTATGCGCCCCGGCATGGGCGCCGCCGAGAGCGGTGATGGCGCATCGGCCCCGGCAGATACAACACCCCAAGGCAGCGCCCCCACAACGCAGCCACCAGCATCATCGGGTCTTGGCGTATGGATCAACGGCGCGGCGAACTTCGGCTCTTTCGATGCGTATCGACGCGCGGCCGGGTTTGATTCCGACAACATCGCAGTGAACACCGGTGCCGACCAGCGCATCGGCGAGCACGCCCTGATCGGCTTCAGCCTCGGCTACAACCACGACCGTAGCGAAGTCGGCAACAACGGGACGCGCAGCGTTGCGCAGGGCTACAGCGCCGCCATCTACGGCAGCTACCAGCCGACATCGCACCTGTATATCGACGGCGTACTGGGCGGCGGTGGCCTGCGTTTTGATAGCCGGCGTTACGCCAGCGATAGTGGCACCGCACTCGCCGGCCATCGCAACGGCAACCAGTGGTTCGCCTCGCTCACGGCAGGCTACGCCTACAAAGCGGGCGCATGGGCCGTGTCGCCCTACGGTCGACTGGCGTGGTCGCTGTCCTCACTCAACGGCTACGCCGAAAGCGGCGATGCCGCCGAAGCCTTGAGCTACGGCACCCAGACGGTGCGCACCTCACAGGTGGTCGTAGGGATACGTGCAAGCGGCAAGATGGCCTGGAACGACAACATGTTCATTCCGCACGCACGCCTTGAGGTTGGTCACGATTTTCAGGGCACCAGCGACACCACCTTGGGCTACGCCTTCGTGCCGACAGCGGGTTCCTGGAATGTGTTGACGAACCCCTATTCCGCCAATGGCACCAGTGTGCAGGCGGGCGTCGGCGGTGACTGGCAGCTTCGGGACGACCTGTTGATCACCACGGAGTATCAATACCTGCTGATGCCGCATGCACACGACCAGAGCATACGGATCGGAGTGCACAAACAGTTCTAGGCAACCATACCGATGGCGGCAGTTCGATTCACTTGCCTAGTTCCCCGGCGACCGCCACTGGCAACTATCAAGCACAGCGGCGAGTTCTTCCGCGTACTTGGCGAAGCACGCAAACACGGGCCTGGCATCCACCTTCAGCGGCTTCGCCTTGGGATCGGCGCTGGCGGCAAGGTCAGCCAGTTGCCATAGCGCGTCGCGCATCTCGCAGAGCTGGCGATACGCGTGTTCGGGAAGATCGTAGTGCAGCGCGAGGGGCTGCGACTTGCGTGCGATACCGGCCATGGTGGTATCTCCTTGGCGTGGACTCGTTCGTTTCGCCCAGGTGCGGCACACCGTGCGCAATGCACGACGTGCCGCGGGGCGATCACAGGACTCAAGGGCTCACCGACGGCTCATGCCTGAGCGCCGATGCGGTGTGATTGAAGAAGTGGATCGCAGCGACCGCCCTTGCCATCGAGGCACGCGGCAACGCGCCGGGTGCAACGGCTTAAGTGAATTCGCATGGAAACGGCAGCGCCGCGGTTCCTCAATCGTGTTCGCTGATAGCGCGAACCGCCCGGGTTATCGGTGAGGGTGTCGCCGAGGGGTTCGGCGGGCGAGCGAGTACCGTATGATCTGGCTTAGCCATATCAACTCCAATGCAAGTTGGTTTGGTTAGCGAGTCAGGGGTGCTCTAACACCTCTGGCTCGCGCTTCTACACTGCATCACTGCAATGGTTGCTTGCGTCGACGTGTACAGACTCCGCAAGCAACGGAACGAAGCTAGCAAAAGATCAGATAGACGTCTGTAGGGATTGGACTGCACGCTGCGCGTGGAATGTGTCGGCGGCGGACGGTGCTTGCGAGTGCCGTCCATAGCGACGGCGACAATCCCTAGGGACCATCAACCGCCCCGACCAGGCGCCAAGGCCATCGAGCCAAGCCGGAACTTGCCTGAGAGGCGCTTCCAAAGCCTCAGCATTTCCAGATGTAGCAGCAGTATCTACGGGACCAACCCAATATTACGAGTTGCCTCCCCAGGGCTCCCTCACGACAAAGGGTTCGCCATTGACATCGAACGCTAGTCCTAGTCATTGCGACAAAGTTACGAAGATGACGTAACTTGATCTCGTTTCGCGGTTCTTCAGTAAAAAGGACACATGGCCTTCAAGCGGACAACAGAATATGGCCCGCTTGCATCAGCAACTCGGCCGCCCGTGTCATATCGGCGGCTTTCAGCAGCACGTGGTCTTCGTCGTAGGTGGAGACGACGAAGATTCCAATCCCGCCTTCGGAAAGAGGCTGTGCGACTGACAACAAAATCCCAGTCTCGTCGAAGGCAAAGGGACCGACGAAGCGAATCGCTGTCCATCCCCCTTCTGTAGTGATGCCTGCTGGCACACGCTCCTGGAGACAAACGACAGACAATTCATCAGCGCCGCGACTGATCGATACAAATCCCAGGCCATCGGCCCACGCCGGAATTGCCGACGATGCGCTCAGGCGTGAGATGGCATAGGTTCCGCCTAGGATTTGCAGGCGGATTCTCTTGTTCACTAGGCTTTCCTTCAAAGTCCAAGTGCTCAGCGGACGAGGAAGCGTCCACCGTCGACCAAAACACTAAGTTCAGTAGAAGAAATTGAGCACGATTGGTGGTCTTAGAACATTGTGTTGTTGTTAGCCGATGCTTCCGGTACCGGTTGCTGCACGTCCCAGTGCTCGACAAACTTCCCGCCGACTGCGCGATATATGTCAACGATCACTACGCCACGATCTCCCGGGCCGTTCGTTACGTGTGAGTGGAGGATGACGAAATCGTCATCAACGAAGACTCGCTTGATGTCATAGCGTCTATTAGGCGCAGCCTTCGCTATGGCTTTCATACCCGCACAAAAGGCTTCCACGCCGTCCGCCGATCTTGGGTTGTGCTGGATGTAGGGATCTGCGAGATAGGTGGCTGCGGCTTCGTCCACTTTTCCCTGATGAGCCACCAAGTCAGCAAATTTGACCGCCGCAATACCCAACGGATGGTTGGTGAGTTTCGATGCATCAATCTCGAACCGGGCAACCATTTTGAGTTCTCCTGCAATTGAATTTGTGGAACGGTGCTACTCGCCACATCAAGCGAGCAGCACCGGTCAGTTCATGTGCGGCCCGGACACTTTACGCGTCCCTGTAGACGACACGAAGGCGATGTGCTCCAAGCAAATCTTGATTGCCGCGCCGACGGTTGGGGACCCCATGGTCGGTGTGCTGCGACAACCTCTTAATCCTGACCACTTAGCTGTGCCGCTCGCGGACGCCAACGACCTCATAAATCGGCGCGTCAGTTGACGTGATTAGGGGCATGACACGCACAAACAGGCTCTTGATCCATGGCTGCGCCATATGCGCGTCAACAGCCGCCTGATCGCGCCAGACCTCAGTGATGTTGATCAGGCCCCGGTCGCGATCCTCCGCCAACACCGAATAGTGGTGACAGCCATCTTCCTTACGGACGATGTCCACGACATCGGCTATGGCTTTCTCGAATGTCTTCAGTTGACCGGGATCAACGGTCAGATAGCCGGCTACGATAATCATTGCTTCCCACCCCGCTCAAGTCGTGAGAACAAGCTTTCCAAGAACGCCCTGAGCTTCAAGCAACTCGTGCGCTTCGCGGGCATTTTCGAGCGGAAGCGTCTTCGCAATATGCACCGCCACCGATCCCAGCTCGATCAGGGAGGCGACTTCTGCCAGTTGCTGAGCATTCGTTTGCGTGAAGATGAAGGCAGTGCGCGCGACGCGCGCGGAGGCCTGCTCGGCAGAGGGCGGGCTCATCGTCGAGGCAAACGCGCCGCCACGCTTGAGCAGTGGCCATGCTTGTTCTTGCAGTTCGCCGCCGACCAGATCGAGCACGGCGTCGACCTGACCCACCGAGGAGAGATCGCCTCGCGCGGTGTCGACGACGAGATCAGCGCCAAGCGCACGTAGATGCGCTTGCTGCGACGCGCGACCTACAGCGATGACACGCGCGCCTTTCCGTTTTGCGAGCTGCACGGCGAAACTGCCGACACTACCCGCAGCGCCGAGAACGAGAAGCGTCTGGCCTGCGGCAAGTTCGAGCGCGCCGTCATTGAACAGCGCCTGCCAGGCTGTGAGCGCACCAGCCGGGATCGCCGCCGCCTGCACATGGTTGACGCCGGCGGGTTTGCGAACAATATCTGCGGTCGAAACGACGACGAATTGGGCGTAGCTCCCGCCGCCGGGGAAGCTGCTCTTGCCGAACACTGCATCACCCACAGCGAATGCCTCCACGTCAGGGCCGACTGCATCGACGGTGCCCGAGAAATCGAATCCCGGAATCCACGGCAGCGCCAGCGGCATCATGTCCTTCAGGTAGCCTGCGCGGAACTTCCAATCGACCGGATTTACACCTGCGGCGACCACGCGCACGAGCACCTGGCCCGATCCCGCCACCGGACGCTGCACATCTTCGTAGCGCAGCACGCTGGCCGGGCCGTACTCATGCATTTGGATTGCTTTCATTGTCGTCATAACTCTTCTCCAATCGGAACTAGTGAATTGCGTGGCCCGGACCGCATGCCGGCCCGGGCCGATCTCTTGAGTTTGGTCAGGCAACCGCGCCGACGCGCAGGCCGCGGACGAATGTCGCGAGGGCAGTTCCGATCTCTTGCGGACTGGTCTCCTGGACGAAGTGCGTGCCTTTGACAGTCACTTCTGTCTGGTTCGGCCAAGTGCGGGCGAATTCGAGCAGTCGGCCACCGAGGATGAAGCCCGGCTCCGTGTTGACTAGGAGTTTCGGAACATTGCTCTCAGCGAGCCAGCTGGCGTAGTCACTCATGACCTTGGTGGTATCCGCGGGCACACCTTCGATCGAGAACTGTGTTCCGGTGAATGGGCGGCGGTCTTCGCCCGGGATCAGGAAGGGTTTGCGGTAGTAGGCCTGCTCAGTCTCCGTGAATTCGCGTGTGTGGAGCAGGAAATGGTCGATGAAGTCCAAGCCGGGGGCAGGCCCCTCTGGCCGCTCCGTCGGGTCGGCGCGCGAGGCCAGCATCGTCTTGAAGGGCTCGGGGAAATCCGACAGCAGCAACGGCATGACAAGCGATTCCATGTAGGCAATGCCCTGGACGCGGTCGCGATGCTGGTTTGCCCAGTCGAAGCCGTAGATTGAGCCGATGTCATGCAGCACGAGGATCACCTCATTGCCGAGACCCAGTTCCTCCCACAAGGCGAATAGGCGCTTGCGTTGCTCGGCGTAGCCATAGCGATAGCGCCCGAGAGTCGGGTCGAGCTTGTCGGAGTCGCCAAAGCCCGGCAGGTCGCAAGCGATCAACCTTCCCAGGCCAGCACAAGCTGGCATGACATTGCGCCAGAGGTAGGACGAGGTGGGACTCCCATGCTGGAAGAGAATTGCTGGCCCCTCACCCTCGTCGATGTAGGCCATGCGATGGCCGTTCACGTCCAGGAACTTCTTCTGGGCAAAGGGTTGCTCAGAGGTTCGTTCAGCTGCCTGATTCATTTGTTTTCCTTCGCACGGCTCATTATATACCGATCGGTATTTAAGATATCAGGCCGACTCGACGAAGGTCAAGATCAATTTGTATTGATTGGTATAATGTGCCCTTTGGCACACCCCTTCATGCCTCAGGAACAGCCCCTCTGCGCTCCGTTACGGGAACGCGCACGGCAATCAGCGCCAGATTCGACGCTTTTTGGCAATTTTCTGGCATACCCACCCTGATCAACGTCCCATCGGGACCCCGCCAGGCGCTTTCGCCCAGCCATCGTCCAGGGGGATAATTATGTAGTGTGTGTTATATTAAACCTCGACCGCCAGCGCTTGATGGCACCCAAGTTTTCTGTAATGAACGATATAGAATAAGGAGATGCCGAGGATGGCTCGTCCACGCTCATTCGACGAAGGTGACGTACTCGACCGTGCTATGAACGTATTTCATCGCCACGGCTACGACGGCTCCACGATGGCTGAGCTGACTTTGGCTATGGGGCTGACTGCACCGAGCATCTACGCCGCGTTTGGAAGCAAGCGCGGCCTCTTTGAGGCTGTGCTCGATCGATATACCGATTCTCAAGGTGAGAGCTTCGCTGGGGTGCTTGCAGCACCCACCGCCCGCGAAGTAGCCGAACGCTTACTCTGCTGGGCTACTGATCAGACTCGAGATTTGCAACGCCCGCCTGGCTATCTCTTAATTCAAGCCGGGCTTGCCGCTGGACCGGAGAGTGCCGATGTTCCAGTCACGCTTGCAGAGAGAAGGCTGGCCAATGAAGTCGCTTTGAGAGAACGGTTTGAGCAAGCCAAAGTAGCTGGGGACCTGTCGACCGCTGCTGACTCCGCGGCATTGGCGAGTTTCGTAACAACGGTGTTCTACGGCCTTAGTGTGAGAGTCGCTAGCGGAGCTACGTCCGACGAGCTTCGAAAAGTCGTTGAACAGGCTATGGCGAACTGGCAAGCACTTGCGTCCGAACCTGAGGCCAATCTCGCTTCAGGACCTAATCTCCTGGATGGCAATGCGCCAGGCACTCGGGGGCGCCCTCGCGAGTTCGATGCATCGAGCGCTTTGGATGCTGCGATGAAAGTCTTCTGGCGCAAAGGCTATGAAGGAACGTCACTCGCTGACCTGACCGAAGCCATGGGCATCACTCGCCCCAGCCTTTACGCGACATTTGGGAACAAAGAGTCCCTGTTCTTCAAGGCACTCGACCAGTATCAACGCGTGAACATGGCATACGGCAAAAAGGCGCTTGAAGCCCCGACCGCACAGGCTTTCGTCGAAGAGTTGCTTGCAGGTGCGGTTGCCGCACAGCTATCCGATGACCAACCCCGAGGCTGCCTTTCAGTCATCAATTCCATGCAAGGCGGCGATCAATCCCAGGTGATCCGCGCCGAGGTACTTAGACGGGCCTCAGAAGTGCACAGCCTGATTGTGATGCGGTTGACGCGCGCGAAGACCGAAGGGGATCTTCCGGCTTCCGCCGATCCCGAAGGGCTCACCAGACTACTAGCTTCCGTCCTGCAATCGATTGCTACGTTGGGAGCGGCAGGCGCCTCGGCGGATCAACTTCACGCCTTGGCTAATAGCACGATAGCGGTCTGGCCACATACCAAGCACTAAGCGAAAGAGCACGGGGAAAAAGACGTCCCCGTTCGCTCATTCATGTGACTCCATCGGCCCCCTTTTCTTAGATCCGCCATGGGTCGAAAGCGGACATTACGGTTTAGCGCTTGCAGACATCACGCCTTGTATCCATGGGATGTAGCTTGAGACGCGAACGGCGTACACCACTTCGCCGTACAAACCCTCCACAAATGGGTGATCCGGCGCCCATTTTTTCCAAAAGATAACGGTGCCAGGTTCAGTTCTTTCTACTTACGGAAGCGAATCCGGTCTCGGTTGCGCCGACCGTGCCGGATCCCAATAAAAACGGTATCAGGTTGCCTTTCAGGCGAAACCAACGGATCGCTAATGACGAAGGGGCCGGCAAGGCACCTGCACCGAATGCATTGCGCGCCATCGAGACGGATCAATCGCCGCCCTATTCGAGCGCACCCACGTCGAGCGCATCCCAGCCGGCGCGCCCCAGCTTTCGCATCGTCTCGATATTCCGGCGGTAGATCTCGTCCGGGTCGCTCATCGCATCGGCGGCGCGTTCGACGCTTGCCTCGCGCAGCAGATGCAGGGTCGGCCAGGGCGATCGATTGGTGGCGTTCTCGACATCATCAGGCGCGGTGTCGGCGAACTGGTAGTGCGGATGAAAACTGGCGATCTGTAGTACACCGTCGAGCTTCAGCGTCTCGACGGCGGCATCGGCGACATCGAGGAAGTCGTTGTAGTCGAGGAAGTCGCCCAGCACGTGCGGATGGATCAGCAAGGTCGTTTCGCACTCGTCCGCATCGACGGCGGCGAGGCTCTGCAGCTCGCCGCAGATATCCTCCAACAACGCGTCGGCATCACGGGCATGGCTGACCGCATAGCGGATTTTCCCGTGGATGAACGGCGCTCGTGCGAACGGGCATAGGTTGAGGCCGACGACGGCGCGCTCCACCCAACGGCGGGTGGTGTCGATGTACGGCGTATCAGCGGCACTCACGCCGGCGGTGATGGCGGAAGAGGAGTCGGTCATGGGAAGGTCATAGGCGGGTCAACGCGTACTATATCCCTCATGCCGAACACGCCGGTTTCCCAGGCTGGATCGAGGTACGGCCCCGCCAGCTAGCCTCATGCGGCGTCGCCAATGACCAGGAGGGTGGGTCGCCGAGGGCTTCCTATGGCTGCTTTACAGCCTCACCCGGTCACCGTGCCCACGGCAAGCTGAGCGGGTTAACCCCCGGGCGGGCCATAGCAGGCAAAATAGACGGTTGGCAACGTGAGATGCCCTCTCCTTGCATCTCACTTCGTGCCGCCTCACTCCATACGGATAATGCTCGTGACCACCACCACACCACCACCCAGCGACGCCGATACCGCATTGCTGCAGCGCGTACGCGAAGCGGCACAGCTGCTTGAAACGGTGGCGGCCGATCGGCTCTTGCTGGACACGCTGCCGGCGGATGACCGCCAGCGCCTGTCTCAGGCGGTGGCGCAGCTCTATCACCCGGACCCGGTCGAGCGTCGAATCAAGCTGAAGGCGGCCCAGAAGGCACGGCATGCGGCGAAGATCCAGGCCGATGACACCGTGCTCAATCAGACCGGTATCCGCGAGCTGCGCCGCAAGCCGGTATTCACCACGCCGAATGTGTTTGCTCCGAAGGATTTCGCGGCGCACGACGTCGCGCCCGATGCCGACGCCGCGCAACCGCGCGAATCGATCGAGCCCAAGCACTGCTATGTGTGCAAGCAGAAATATTCGGCCATCCATTTCTTCTATGACCAGCTGTGCCCCGCCTGTGCTGCGTTCAATTACGCCAAGCGCACCGAACTGGTTGATCTGCGCGGTCGCGTCGCGCTGCTGACCGGCGGTCGCGTGAAAATCGGTTATCAAGCCGGCCTGAAGTTGCTGCGCGCCGGTGCGGAACTGATCGTCACCACGCGCTTCCCGCGCGACTCGGCGGCACGCTATGCCGAGGAACCAGACTTCGGCGAATGGGGCCATCGTCTGCAAGTCTACGGACTGGACCTGCGCCACACGCCCAGTGTCGAAGCGTTCTGCCAGGAACTGGTCGCCACGCGGCCGCGACTGGACTTCATCATCAACAACGCCTGCCAGACCGTGCGCCGCCCGCCCGAGTTCTACGCGCACATGATGGACGGCGAGACGGCGGCGCTGCACGACATGCCCGAACGCGTGCGCAAGCTGGTCGGCCACTACGAAGGCCTGCGCGGCTCCAACATCCTGCCCGATGCGGCTGTTTCGGCGAGCCCGCTAGCCAGCCGCGCCGCGGGTCTGCCCGGCTTGACCCGCGCTGCCGAACTCTCCCAGATGCCACTGTTGCCCGAAGAACTGCTGGCGCAGAGCCATCTGTTCCCCGAGGGCAGGCTTGACCAGGACCTGCAGCAGATCGATCTGCGCAAGCGCAATTCATGGCGGATGCTGATGGCCGAAGTGCCCTCGTTTGAATTGCTGGAAGTGCAGCTGGTCAATGCGATCGCGCCGTTCATCATCAACGCGCGACTGAAACCGTTGCTGCTTCGCACCCCTGAACGCGACAAGCACATCGTCAACGTGTCCGCGATGGAAGGCCAGTTCTACCGCAATTTCAAGACGACGCGCCATCCACATACCAACATGGCGAAGGCCGCGCTCAACATGATGACGCGCACCTCGGCCACCGATTACTACAACGACGGCATCCATATGAACAGCGTCGACACCGGCTGGGTGACCGACGAGGATCCGGCCGAGCTGGCAGCGAAAAAGGTGCTGGAAGAGCGCTTCCACCCACCGCTGGACATCGTTGACGGCGCTGCGCGCATCGTCGATCCGATCATCAGCGGCATCAACACCGGCGAACACGTGTGGGGGCAGTTCCTGAAAGATTATCGACCGACCGCCTGGTAAGGCGGTCAGGCGAAACAATGCGGATGACCGTCCTGGTCTGGCCGCAATGATCAGGTCCGCTTTGGGTCGGAAGCGGACACTGAAGCTCCGATTCTACCGCCCCTCATTGTGCCTTGGATTCAACGTGGCGCTTTCCACAGGCAGCGCATCCGCTACGCCACCGCCTATACAGATCTGGAGTACTTCAGTCTTCCTCGTGAGAAACCCACAGGTCCTTCCACTATCCAAGTTGGTTGCAAGCTCTGGGAATTTTTCAAAGCAGACATTCTTGGTCGAACATGTGGTCGAAACCGGCTTCCAGCCATCCGCGAGCAGATGGGGGCGCACCGACTCGTAGAATTCGCCTCTCATCGGCAAAGTGCCTCCCTTGGCGCCATGTCGTGGTCCGTCCATTGCGACGACCACCCCGGATGCCAGTAATGCGGTAGCAGCGGCTAGCCGGCAAATCCCCCTTGTGCATTCCGCCACTTTCGCGCGCTGAGACATCGGTTCGACCTCATCGGGATCAAGGCTTCTGTGGTCTCTCAAGGTCCGCTATGGGTCGGTAGCGGACCATTGGATCTACAAACGGCCAGCCACTTGTTCCAAGAGGATTCGCGGCCCTTTCATTGTCACTTCGAGCCCAGCCCCGCTTATGCGAACGACTTTCCCCGACATGAACTCAATTTCGAGAGTGACTGGCCCAATGGTCGACAGCGGCAGCATAAGCAAGTTGTGATAGGGGCCGTCTTCTGTAACAAGCTGGCCATCCCCTACCTTTGCAGGGTAGTCGACTCGCTCGCCGCCAACGGTTGCGCTGCCAATACGGATCTCAGCTTCCTGAGCCCATCCTTTGCCATCCAGATGCACATATGCGCGACTGAACTTGATAAGGATCGACCCGTCGCGACTCTCGACGTCACTGATCGTCGAATCATGCAGCTCAATCGAATAAGGCAAGTTGGGCACGTCTAGACTCCCTGTAGCCACTGTTTGGGCAATGTCCGCTTCGGGTCGGAAGCGGACAGGTCTAACCTCCCACCGATACGCATTCAAGCGGACATTGGCCTGGACTTGGTAACTAAGCACTCAACCCGATGAGCACGCGCCTTCGATACAACCAGCTCCGCCAGTTGGTCGATGTCCTCAATCGTATCGGTGAACTCAATAAGCGATCGCTTGTTTGGTCCGTAAAGCTCCAATGTGCCGCCGTCACTTGATGGGTTCAGGTAGATGACCTTGCTGACTTGGTCGAATGGAAGCTTCGATGTTCTTCCAGCCTTGCTTATCGCTAGGCCATCGGCCTGAACCCGTACCTCAAAAGACCGTAGCCCATTCCAAAGCCAGAACATTAGGCCGCAGGCCAACATCCCAGTCGACATTAAGAATGTGATGGCCAAGATTCCTGGCGCGGGACGAGCTACGAGGCAAATGAAGGCTGCGCATACGATCGGAAGGAAACAGCAGCCGTGCGCAATTCTCAATAGCTTGGGTCGATAACGAAACACATCTTCCCCTCCGACAACGGCGTGCCCTTTGCTTCGGGTGAACGCCAGAATGGTGGCGAGCGTGCTCGAAGTGAGGATGTAAACGAGTGCCGTTCCCATGTGCTCTCCCTATGCACCAATCCGAAGTCTAACGTCCGCTTTGGGTCGGAAGCGGACGTTAGCCCAGCTACTTTCGCGACCCATGCCGAGATTTAACAACGGCGCCCCCTCGCTAGAAGAAAACCGGGTCGTTCAGATTCGAATGAGAAATGGATACAGACACACCGTATTTCGATGAGACATCGGTGACGACATGCGCAAACCACGGAGCGGCGGTGGGCGACAAAACGACCGATTCAATCAACACTGTCAAATCGCAAGGCAAGTGCAATCCCTTTCTGTCAACCCCATAGTCGACTGTCATCGCCCTCACTTCTCGCTCGTGCTCAAAAGACTTTCGCTTGCGCCAAAATGCGTCGTTTGGACCCGCATATTGCGATTCAAAGTCCAGATACTCAACGCGACCGATCGAGATGGCTGGATTCCGTCCGAGGGAACGGTAGAGCCTCCCGTAGCTTGTCCGAACCGCGAGTGCATTCGGGAGGTAGGTTGAATAAAGTCGCCACATGGCCTCCGACTCACGCTCGTTCTCATGCCAGCAGTTAATGAACGTCTGACGTCGCCCATGCTCGCCCCCAAGCTCTAGATCCGAAAGTAATCGCTGCGCTTCTGCATCAATCTCATCGTCGGTCAACTTTGATTCGACGCCGTTCGGGTGACTGCCTAGCGCGGTCCGGAAAAATCTCAGATAGTGCTCGTCCCATCTGCTTTTTGCATTCCTGAGACCTTTCGCGCCTTCGTATGGGTCTTCAAACTGATCAGCTCGTGCGAAGTACAACGATTGAGTGGCCAGCATGCTCACGTACTTAGTGAAGTCTAAGTAGCGCCAGAGACGAACAGCTTCGTTAGGGACTACGTATGGTCTTCTGAAAAAGACCATTTTTGCCACGGAATCACTAAGCACGTGCGAACAGCTCTCGCATGTCGAGGCAGGAGAGCCATCACCTAGATACCCCAGATTGATGGTCTCATGTTCTACAAAGTTGCGCAGGCATACGGAGCACGCGTCATAGTGCTCCACACGAAACTGCTGGAGATCGACGGGTACCGGCCTAGCTTCTTGATTCATCTCTTCTCGCACCCTTTTCCTAGATCACGCCCAGCCTTTGTTGCGCCACCTCGCTCATCTGCACAGTCGGGACAAATCTATCCCTTAGTCCAAAAATGAGCGTCGGCGCTAGCGATATCCTTCTAGGTCCGCTTCGGGTCGAAAGCGGACCTTAGGAGATCCTAGCCTGCCAGGCGCGCCGAAACGTAGGCAAGGGCGTCGTCAACGATCTCCTTGCCCAACCTTTCGATAGCAAGGGCATTCAACGTTCCGTCCGCAAACTCGACCCATGTGCAACAGGCCGAGCCTGAGCTGTGCGCATACCGGCCAGACGCTACGCAGACTTGCTCACTGCTCAGAATGGTGAGTTCGTGAAGGTCGCCGCCAGGCACATTCCTGGTCCAGCGCATAAGCACGCTTGGTGCTTGATACGTCCCCATATGGATCCCCCTGCTTGTCGATTCTCCGATGTCCGCTCTGGGTCGAAAGCAGACCTTGGTCAGATGTTAACCCCGCAGCCTTCAGAAGAGACCTGACCGTCCCTGTTCGTTGAGCGCCATTTCCATTTTCGCACCGTCAACCGTCGTGTTAGTGAGAGGGGGTTCCCATAGGTCCCCTATAGCGTCCGCAAGCGGTCTTTTGCTTGCTGACTGGTTGCGATTGCCTCGCCTCATTCACGGTGCTTGGTCGTGGCGGCCACGGCCTTCGGAGACGTCTAGATGCCTTTGACTCGAAAGGAAATCAACAAGGAGATTAGAAGGCTGGAACCCATCGTTCCTCGCATGCTGGAGCGCAGCCATGGCGCCAGGTTCTGGGTCGAGTTTCTGGAGCGCGCCAATGACATCAGAGCACGGGTCCGTCCGTACGATAGGGATTGGGTGAGAGCAGAGGTCGGCCGGCTACTGTCGAAGTACAACCTCGCACTACCGGGACAGGAAGCGTCATCCACCGAGGCCACGACCGGCAGGGTTTATGCCTTTCCGACAGGTATGCGTACCGCTTGAGCGAGCGATGCAGGTCTTCGCTTGGCAGGTATATGCACCGCCATGGAGCTTTTCTGCGCGATAGCGAAACTAACGCTTTGGCTCCCAGAGCTCGACCTTGTTTCCTTCGGGATCCAGAATCCAGGCAAAGCGGCCGTTGGGATCGCTGTCGTCACGCTTAAGAACCGTGACACCCTTGGATCGCAACCGCGCAAGCAACGCATCCATATCATCCACGGCGTAGTTGATCATCAATCCACTCGTTGATGGCGCGAAATAGTTCGTAGTCGCGGGAAACGCATTCCATGCCAGCGCGGGAGGGTGCTTTGGCGCGTCGTAGCGGAGCGCCGCGCCTCCCCAGACTTCCACAGGCATGCCAAGGACATCGCGATACCACGCCGCGAGCGCCTTCGGATCCTTCGCCTTGAAAAAGATTCCGCCGACACCCGTGATGTGTCCAGCGGGAGGCGCGGACGCAGCCGTCGCCAGACCGGCCATTGAAAGCACGGTTAGACATAGCAAGAGAATCGATCGTCGCTTCATCCAAGCTCCTCCAGTTTGTGTGACTTGCCCCGTTCTGACTGCTGGCATGTCCGCTATGGGCCGGAAGCGGGCACTCCCAGAAGATTCATTTGGTACCTGCTCGTGGCCCACTACTGATCGGCGGGGAGCTTCTTAACAGCCTGCTCGTGTGGTGGCGCTCGCAATCGAAAAGATACGGCGAACAGCCACGCGAATAGCACCACGACAAAAAATCGGTTCGCGAGTCCATACGGCATCCCCTTGTGGAGAGTGAGGAACTGGACGACAAATCCGGTCAATATTAGAAAAGTCAGTATCCAAGCGGTTCGCCGATAGGAGCGCCACGCTGGATGCCCCCCAAAACTCGCGGATAGCAGGACGGCTGCGATGAAGATACTTCCGACATTTACGAGGAAGCTCATGTCGTGGATGGCCCCCGATGGAGTTGATGGCGCACCGGGTGCATCCGTGGGAAATACGGCCGAGACGACCAGCCCGATCGCCGCGATTACGAGCAGAAACATCCCTAGTCGGGCGGCAATGGAGCGCAAGCCGTTGGTATAGAGCCCCGCTGCAAGCGTTAACAAGCCGCAGCTCATCGCAAGGAACCAAGTCGTCATGATCCAGCCATACCGACCCACAGCGTAGTTGCTGATGAAGTTGGTTGCCGGCGCGTAATCGGGCCGCAGGAAGTGCAGTGTCAAAAGGGCCATTGCGGCGTAGAAGAAACAGGCCACCGCAATGGTTGCAAAGGCACCAGACGTTAAGCCTGACGCTTTCCCGGCATTCTCTATAGCCATAGTCGAATCTCCTGGCTCCTGCGTTTTATTGGGGGAACTTCTCTTCGATCTACTGTCGCCTATAGTGTGTTGCGTCGACCGGCTGAAACCGCAGTCAGAAGCGGACACTCCCCGCTTACTTACAAGCTTGGCCGGCCGCAACACGGCGGCCAGCTATACCGGATTAGCAAGCCACGCCTTCCTGGATTGACAGGTTTCCATCGCGCGCTCGTAGCCTTCGCGTGCACGGGTGCGAGCCATATATGACTGCTCTACCTCGCCCAAGGTGATGCCTCCACATGTTATGGCCAACTCCAGGGCGTAGGTCACCGAAATATCGGCGGCGGTGAACGTCTCGCCGGCAAGAAAGGGCGTGCGTGCAAGCTGCCGCGTCACCAGCGTTAGCCGGCTCTCGAAAACGCTTAGCGCTTGGCCAGCGCTCCAGTTCTGGCGCTCGGACGCCGGCGCAAAGTTGCGGGCACCAACGACGAAGTAGATGGATGCCGCGAGGCCGGCTTCACCGAGGTGGAGGAACTGCTGATAAGCGGGAAAGGTGGGATCGTGCGGGGCAGGCGCGAGCGACGTCGGCCCGTAGCGCGCCATCAGGTATTCCATGATCGCAATGGACTCGACCATCGTGACGTCGCCATCCTGAATCGCCGGAATGAAACCGGCAGGGTTGATGGCCAGGAACTCCGCGTCGTTCTCGACGCCGGCCATAAGATCCACCGGCCTCAGCCGATACGCGAGCCCCATCTCCTCCAGCAGCCAGACGACCCGAAAACCTCTTCCTTCACCAAATACAGTGATCATCTTTCGTCATCCTCCTTTGATTCGGCCTTATCGACCGCCATCGAAAAGACGAGCGGGAATATCGAAAATCGACATCGTCGGCAGGATCGTATATGGCTTGGCCATCTGATGCTCCCCGTGTGGCTACCCCCTGCCGGTGAGATATCCGCCATCGCTATATCAGGCGGCAGAAGCTCACGGCCACGGGCGGCGAAGCCGCTTCCCGACGGCCATGCTCCGGCCTGCCATCTGCCGCCACCTACGCTTACTTGCCCACGACCTTGGTCAGTTCCGCCACCTTCTTATTGAACGCGGCATCACCACCGGTGGCGCTCAAGGCAGCTGACGCCTGATTCCAATGTAGCTGGGTCGTGCTGCTCTTGCCCTTCTCGTAGCCGTACGAGGTGCCGTCGTCGTCGTAGAGCGCAAAGTCGGCGTCCTTGCCCGGATAGATGCGGACCTCGGCGATCGACTGTTTCGTCGCGGTCGACTGAATGTCCGAACCCAGCGGCACGATGGAGCCGGCGCGGACGAATACCGGGATCTGGTCGATGGGTGCGGCCACCTTGACCCAACGTCCGCCGGCCAGCTTTTCGTTGGTCCAGAAGTTGTACCAGTCGCTGCCGGCAGGCAGGTACACATCCTTCTCCGTCTGGCCCTGCTCGGTGATCGGCGCCACCAGGAAGGCGGAGCCAAACATGTATTCCGTGCCCAGGTTGGAGACATGGGCATCGCCCGGAAAATCCATCCACAACGGGCGCATGAAGGGCGCGCCGGTGTCGTAGGTTTTCCTGGCCTGGCTGTAGATGTAGGGAATCAGGCGATAACGAAGCTTGTCGTACTCCGCCAAGATCGACTCGGCCTGGCGGCCGAACGCCCAGATTTCCGCGTGCTTGCGATCGCCGTGCAGACGCAGAGTCGGCAGAAAGGTGCCGTACTCGAACCAGCGCGTGAGCAGCTCCGGGTAATCGTTATTCTGACCCACCGTGTCGCGTGCATCGGAAGGGTCGAGCAGCGGCGCCTTGGTGGCGCTGGTGGTCTGCGGCAGAGACTGCCAGCCACCGATATCGTTGCCCCAATACGCAATGCCGGAGGCGGTCATGTTGAGGCCGGCGGGAATCTGGCGCTGCAGCGCCTCCCAAGTGGGATCGATATCCGACGACCAGAACAGCGCGCCGGTACGCTGCGAGCCAAGATAGGCGGCGCGGGAAAGAATCAGCACACGCTCATCCGGTTTCCAGGTGTGCATGCCCTGCGCCACGCCTTCGACGTGCACCAGCGGAAACACATTGTGGTAGCGGTCACCCGAGCCGATCGAGAAGAAGTAGCCATCCGGCACGAGATCCGGCTCGGTCTCGTCGAGCCACGGATAGTCGAAGCCATGCGAGAGGATGTTGTCGCGCGCATGCGCCCAAAACCACTGGCGCGCCGCCGGGTTGGTGGAGTCGATCAGCGCACCGGCGCGATCCGAGCGGAACGCCAGGCCGTCGACCGTCCTGCCATTGCTGTCCTTCAAGAAGTAGCCCTTGGCATCGAGCTCGCTGAAGTAGCGCCCGGAGCGCTCGAAGCGCGGCCAGATCGAGATGATCGACTTCATTCCCATATCATGAAGCTGCTTGTTCATGGCGTCGGGATCGGGGAACTCCGCCGGGTTGATATCCAGCTGGCCCATGCGCGTCCAGTAGAACCAGTCAAGCACCATCACGTCGAGCGGATAGTTCTTTTCGCGATACGTATGCGCAACGCGCAGTATCTCGGCCTGGCTGTCGTAGCGTGCCTTGGACTGGATCAGGCCAAAGGCCGCCTTCGGCGGAATGGGCGTCTTGCCCGTGACCCGGGCGTAGGCGGAGTAGATGGCCTCGGGCGTATCGCCGGTCACGACAAAGAAGCTGACGCGCTCGCCCACTTTCGACTGGAAACTGGTGCGGCCACGGATACCCGCGACAAAGCGGGTATCCGAGGGGTTGTCCCAGATGATGCCGTAACCCTTCGATGACACCATGAAAGGCACGCAGACGGTTTCACCCGTAGGCGCGTCGTACCAGTGCTGACAATCGATGACGCGGCCGCGCAGGTCGAGCGGGCCAAGGCTGTCCTGGTTCTGGCCCATGCCGTAATAGTGTTCATCAGCCGATGCCGCAAACGTCGCGCCCACCTGATAGGTCGCCTCGCGTGCCACTTCGTGCGGCGCCATTTCCCAACCGGTCATGTTGACGACGGTTGCGCCCCTGGCGTTCTTTACCTGCAGGCGAACCGGCGCCAGGTCGGGCGCGAAGTAGCGCTCCATGGTGCCTGGCGTGTGCGGCGGCGGTGCAGCGTCGACATGCAGGGTAAGCGCGGAGGAGGCAAAGGTATCGCCGCCTTGATCGTGGGTTTGATGAAACGCCGACGCGTCGGCGTGATCGGCAAGAATCCCATAGCCGGGTGCCTTCAGCGCCTGCGCCTTGTCGGCGGCAATCGTGATGTGGACCACGTTGGGACCATAGGCCTCAACGCCGACCCACGCACCATGCCGGTCAAGCGTGGCGATGGGTGCCGCGTGCGCAACGGTGAACGCCGTGGCGAAGGATAAGGACAGGCCGAGCAAGGCAAGTTTATAGGTCCGCACGATAATCCCGCAGCGTTGGCACATACACCCGCGTCGCCTGGCGCGCGGCCGAATGCTCCGGTTTCTAACATACGAGACCGACGGCCCCGCCGCCCTGCCCGGCCGGCTGGGTAAATTCGCTATGTCCACTGTGAGATTTAGCAAAGACCCGGCAGAGCCGGCCTGCGCTGAGCCCGCGGCGGTGGGGGCAACGCTTGGCCTGGCTAATGTCCGCTAGGGATCGGAAGCGGACGTAGCTTTGAAAGCGCGCCGCTCAAGGCCTCCCTAGTCCGGCAGGCTAACCACCGACTTGAAGCCGCCAAAGATCATGCGCTTGCCATCGAAAGGACAATCACTGGCGGCTCCCATGCGCGGGTCTTGCATGAATTTCGCCATGCCGGCATCGCGAGTGGTCTTGTCGGGCCATTCCACCCAGGAGAACACCACGGATTCATCCTGCGTCGCCTGCACAGCGCGGCGGAAATCGGTGAGCTTGCCGTCGGGCACGTCGTCGCCCCAGCACTCCATCACTCGGGTGGCGCCGTACTCCAGGAAAATGGCGTCGAAGGTACGGGCGTGCGCGATGAACTGCTCGCGGTTAGCGTTAGGTACAGCGATCACGAAACCATCGATGTAGGACATGATTGTCTCCTTGGCGTGAAGGGTGGCCGGTATGGTCACTTTCATGTATGAGACGAATGAGCGCCTGCGGGATCGACACCGGGCCTCTGGAGATGCTTTCCGCTATGGATCGGGAGCGGACATTACACGCCACCGATTAGACGTTGTTGGATAGCGTATTTCTGTGCAAAGCACTGCCCCACACATTGATCGTCGTGGAGAAATTCCCTGGATCTGACGCCTTTACGTTTATCGCGATCGGAATGAAGCTTCGACCTTCGTACTCCGGGGTGGCGCTGTAGTGTCGAATCGTCCCGTTTGCAGCTAACGGAGCGATGACGTTTTTATCGATTCCAGCTTTGATCTCGGAAATGCCAGGTGGCAGGTACACAATGTTTGGCGGAAAGTCCGCCCCACCAAATTCAAGTGGCATTAGGCAGACCTTCTCAAGCTGACCGCGCTTGTACAGCTCTTCGGCCTTTTCCCGTGAATCTACGTGAGAGAAATCAGGCCCGGAACCGGGGCGCTTCTTAAACCAGTTGAACACGGACTCCCCCTTCGAAATGTAGTTCAGCATTCGACATCTACTCCGGACCTGGCTACCTGCGGGGTGCATCTAGCCGCCGAAGATGCCTCGCAGGATGAAAACCAGGATATAGATGCCGAAAGCAGACATGGCTATGAGGTTGGCCGCACAAACGTAGCGAAGCATGATTACGGTTGGCTTGATCGCATCAGGAACAGCTTCGAAGAACAGCGGGCGAAATCGAGCCGGCCCGGCCTTATGCAAAAGCTGGTCGCCAACCGAATTGAAAAGCTTCTTCGCGAAATCAGGTGCCTTTTGCTCAACCTCCGAGCGGCTTCCGTTCACCGTAAAGAACTCCACGATCATCGTGGCCAGCAGAAGAAGGCCAAGAAACAAAGGAAGCATCAGAAGGATTCCTGGGGGTTGCTCAGCCAGCTTCTTCTCTACGGTCATAAAACAGGCAACGTCCACTTCAGGTCGGAAGCAGACACTACGCTGTTACGAGCCCGGCGCCCCCTTCGGTGCAGGCACTAGAACATCGTCACCCTTGCTCCATGCCGGCGTCGTTATGGCATAGAACTTCAGGGCTTCGCCTTTACTGGCTCGAATCGAGCGGACCACCGAAGGCGGAATCAGAATGTAGTCTCCCGGCCCTACGGGATGTGCTGTGCCGCCGGTCCAAACCTCGCCATGCCCCTCCAAGATGAAGAAGGACTCTTCACCGATCTTGTTGTGACTCCAGGCGCTCGCATGACCTGGATCGAGTTCGAATAACGCGACGCTGCCAAGAGCGGATTTGGCGCCAACTGGGGCCGCACGCCCCGTCAGTTCCTTCAGGCGTACGCCCTCGGAAACTTGAATAAAAGGAAGTTCAGCGGGAGAAATGACCTTGGCTCCGTTGCCACCCGGCGCGGCATCCGTGGCCCATACACCGCAGGACGCGAAGAAACACAGTGAGGCAAGCCAAGCGTACTTATTCAACATGAGTCACCTCGTTTCCTGATCTATGGTGTGGGATCAAATATAAGCGAAGCGAACCAAGGGCAATCGGTGATAGCCCTCAGAACGTGGAAGGTTTGCTTTGGGTCGGAAGCGGACAGCAGATTTTCTGCCTAGACACCTCTTACCTGGCCCTGTCTGCTCGAGCAGATCCGGATCGGCCTCGCCTTTATTGACCCGTCGAACGCTCGAAACTTGGCGGCCAGTCGATCGCGATACGTGACAACCAGTGTTACGCAAGCACTCTTCGCCTCATAACTATGCATCAGGTCAGCGATGCTATAGATGTGACCGAAGGCATCGCCCGGGCCTAGCGAGATGTACGCAGAGTCAGTGGGTAAATTCTCATTCGGCGGGAACGTAGGGCCATATCTGTGGCCCCCTTCGGACAGGTTGAAGTTCAGAACGCCGAAAGCGGGATTTTCGTTGAACACAGCGCTGACCTTCACCCGGTCGCTCGAACGATTCTTCAAAACGACTTCAAGCTCACCTTCAGATGCACGAGAGACCTCAAGTTCAAGGGTGCCCTTGGACGTTTGAGCTAATGCGACGTTTGTCGCCAAAGCCGAGAACACTAGTCCCAAAGCAATGGATCGATTCACACCGCCTCCGATTTCCATGGTTGGCAATGGTCTGTTTTGAGCCAGCACGACCGTTTTTAGAATCGCCTACGTTCGACAAACCCTCAAAGGCCCCTTTCTTACCGGCCTTCTCCATCCGATTCGCCCCATGGGAATAGCTTCGCTCTTGGTTCACTGCACGGAATTATTTGTCGTCACCGCCCAGCAGAGAACCCACGATGCCCCCGAGCAAGGCACCACCGACAGTCGCCCGTCCACCACCGCCCTCGCCACTCGGCAGGTACTCGGCAATCTGGTGCGCCAGGCGAGAGATGGGCAATGTTTGCAGCCACACCGTACCGGGGCCGGTCAGCGACGCCAGGAAGATGCCGTCGCCACCGAAGATCGCATTCTTGATGCCTGGCACCGTGGTGATCTGAAAGTTGACCGAGGCCTGGAACGCACCGACATGCCCGGGGTGAACGCGCAAGGTTTCGCCCGGCGCCAGATCCTTCCGGATAAGCTCACCTGAGAGTTCCAGCCAGGCCGTACCTGTGCCGCCAAGCTTCTGCAACATGAAGCCACTGCCACCGAAAATACCGGCGCCCAGCGACTGTTGAAAACCCACGCTGATGGTGACTTGCGGCGTGGCGCAGAGAAAACCGTGCCGATGCACAAGGTATTCGTTACCCGGGTTTACCGTCACCGGCACGATATGCCCTGGTACTTTGGTGGCAAACGCGACCTCTCCTGGCGTCCGCATGGCCCGGTACTCGGTCATGAAGAGGCTGCCGCCGCCGACCACGCGCTTGAACGCACCCAACAGACCCCCACCGCCACCCATCTGGGTGTGGGTGGTCATCTGGATCGATGAAGTCATCCACGAAAGCTCTCCGCTCTCTGCGAAGACGCTGTCGTCGGGATCAAGCTGCACTTCCAGCACGGGCATCACTGTGCCCTGGATACGCGTCTGCATAGAGTGTTCTCGTGATGATGGATGGTTGTCGGGAGTTTTCGAAATCAGTGTGCGCTTTGGGTCGAGAGCGGTGCCATCGAGCCATCATCCTGCTGCTGCGAGAAGGAAGTAACGGCGGCCGAAACGCACGCCATTGACAACATCCATTTCATGCTCGAATCCCCCTGAAGCATTCTTCCCTGCGAAACTACTTTGCCATCAGTGGCGCACCTGCCCCGCAGGCTTTCCTCACGCAACTGACTAGCTACGACGGTGCGGCGGACCTAGACGAGTATCCGCCGTCGGTCTCTCGAAATGATGCACTGGTTCGTTGACCACGCGACGCCTAATCGTGCAGGGGCGAAAAGGTGACGGTCAATATGCTGAGGTGGTCGTTCGTGAAATTCGGAGGCCAGCGTCAGCAGGAATGACTGAGTCATCTATCTCAGCACTCGGGGCGAAAGAATTTACGCCACAGGCATCGCAATGAGTGGGATGGGCGGGACCTGAAGATCGATGCCTCGGGTCCGCTCTGGTCGGAAGCGGACATAACCCTGTTCAAATCCTAGTGCGGTCCATCATGAACCCTGCTGTGGCTCGACCGATTTGTATTCGCGCCCGTCGAACCGCCATGTCTTTCTGACTTTGCTGGGGGGCAATGCTGGGCATTTGGCGGTGGCTTCATCGGACTCGTAATACGCCTGCCCAACGGTCAGCTGATTCAGATCAGCCATGCCGTGTTCTTTGTGTCGACCGACAACGATGGTGCTTTGCTGCTCGGTATACGACTCGCTGCAAAGCGGCCGATTGTCTTCGTAGCCATCGGACTCTGCTTGCCATGTATGCATCGTGGTTTCGAGCAGCTTGTCGACACGATCACCATTTTGGGCGAAGAGGATCAACCCACCCCAACTGCTATTTGCACACGTGCAATGGGTCGAATTGGCCGTGCGTATACCGAAGGCACGCTTGCCTTGCGCCAATATGTATTGGCCTGTATCGATGCCGAACCCTTCGAGATGCTCTGCATCATCTTGGATTTCGCTGTCCCAATGGCCGCGGGCAAGGATACTGCCGTCCGAGAGTTCCAGGATCACTATGTCGAGGTCCCGGGTCCCAGGATTGGTATCCAACGTTTTTCCGGTGCGCTCCTCTCCCGATACGTATGCCAGAGCTACGATGGCCCTGTCATCGTGTGCCGGATCAAGCCTGCATTCACTGTGATAATCACCTTCCCAAAAATCTTTTCCCCCAGAGAATTTCAAAGCTCGCACAGTGCGTTCGACTACATCGTCAGCACAGTTCAAGGATGGCGACGGCACAACAGGGGCTGAGTTGGGCTGACCGTCCGCGAAAACTGGAGCCGCCATGGCCTTCGTAAAAAAGGAAGCGCCCCACAGGGCTATCAGGCAAACAAACGGCCAACAGCCACGTTGGGCCAAGCAGAAGCGACGCATGATTCCCCCAGTGAAGCTGCAAAGTAGGTCCATCTAAATCTCGCAGGTCATTTCAAACGAGAGTTATGACCTCGGTGTACCCGCTTCGGGTCTAAAACGGACCCCACGGCTTAGCTTTCCACCTCGATCAATTGATTCCGAACCCAACCTCTAAAGCGGAAGCGGCATGACGTGCTGCTGCTGGCGATTGAACACCACGGACGTTTCCACGCGCAGCACAACAGCGTGGCGATTGAAGTGCTCCGAAATGATCGCCTTCAAATGCTCCATGTCCCGCGCAACGACGTGGACGATTAAATCCGCGCGACCCGATACAAGAAACACACCGCGAACTTCCGGAACCGTGGCGGTAGCGCTCACGAAGTTATCGACAACATCGATCTCCAACTTGCCAAGCTGCACGAGCAGCACAGCCTCCAGTGCGAACCCGATCGCACGCAGATCCACCTCGGCATGAGCACCCCGCAAAACGCCGCGCGCCCTGAGCGACTTGATGCGCTCATGGCAGGTGGATGGCGCAAGGCCAACCGCAGCCGCGATCTGCTTGTTGGACAACCATGCATCCTTCATCAAAAGGCGAAGGATGGCGAAATCTGTTCGGTCGAAGTCGGGCTCGGCGGCCATATATCCGAAATTTATTCGTTTGACGGTTTATCGATCCTAATTACATTCTAATTGCATGACAAACTATCGAATATTCTCCATGCGCACCGCTCTAGCTGCCCTACTGCTATCGATACTCGCCGCCGCCACGCCAGCCGTTTGTGATGCCGCAGCCTCTCCCACCCTTGTACCCGCCGCAGTGAATGACACGATCGGACAACGCTTGTTTGCCGAAGAGCGGGCAAGCTGGGATTTAGCCATCAAGCGGGATGCCACTGCTTACAAAGCCCTCCATGCGCCGGACTTCTTCACAGTCACCGGCACCGGCGTGGTGGACAGAGTGCGCAGCGAAACATCGGCCATGGACGCGAATGTACGCTTCGACCAATGCGAGCTTTCAGGATTCGACGTCCGCTTTGTCGCGGAGAATGCCGCGCTTGTTACCTACCACGTAAAGGCAGCGGGGCTTGATCATGGCAAGGCCTTCCAACTTGACAGCTACGCGTCGTCCTTATGGATGAAACGGGATGGCAAGTGGATGAATGTGTTTTATCAGGCGACGCCCGCGCCGAATCGGTAAGCCCACAGGACATTGCTATCGAGAAAAGAACGGTGTCAGGTTCACTTCCGCTTGAAGTTCGAGTGAATCTGACACTAGCCCCCCCCTCATCGGCCCACTCAAAGGCCGGAACCACAGGTAGCTTCATCGGCACCTGTCAATTTGCTACTAAAACCCAACTGATTTAGTAGAAAGGCGATAGGTCGCCTCGCGGTGGGCCCCATCGGTTCCGCCTACCGTCAGTCAGGCGAACGTATCGAGCAATCCCACCGCCATCGGCTGAGCCACCTGCCCCACCGGCTCAGCTTCATTCGCGAACACATCCCCTGCCTGCCCCGCTTGCTCGCGCCCACCACCATGACCACCCTGCTGCCCCACCTGCGCCTGCCCCAGCGACAATCCATGCCCGGCCAGCATCAGATCAAGCTGCCCTAAGGTCTGCTGCACGGCGGTCACCGCGGAGGGATGCTGCGCGGTAAAACTCACGTCGACGCGACCGTGTTCAACGCTGACTTTCACGTCGAGCTGGCCGAGTTCTTCCGGGCGCAGGCGGATGCGGGCCTGTTTGATGTCCTGGCCGCCGAGCCATGCTACTTGCTGACCGAGTTCCTGCGCGAAGGCAGGTGTGTTGACGGGGGCGTCCATTTTCAGCGCGTGCGGTGCGGGTGTGCCGCTGGGGGCTGAGTGGAGGTTCAAGGGTGCGGCGAGCAGGTCTGCGGCGGATGCTTCGGCGGATTTGTGTGGTTCCGCGATGGACGGGCCGATGTCGTTCGCGGCGAGTGTGGCTACGTCGACTATCGGGGTGGCCGCGGCTGCACCGACTGGCGATGCGTCTGCCGTATTGCCTGTCATGGCCGCGCCGGGATGAAGTTGCAGCGCGGTCTTGTTGCCGGTTAACGACAAACCTGCGGACTTACCTGCCTGCGCGGTGGTCGCGGGTGCCGCTGCGCCCTGCCCCAACATCGCCAGTACCGCAGCGGCCAGCACATTGCCGTTGCGTTCGGCGGGATCGATCGTGGCATCGTCCGCCGTCGCCTCTTGTAGCAAGGCCGTCGGCTCCTTGAGCGATGCGGGGGCTTTTGGCAACGCGACGGTCAGCGGTGCAACGTCGCCAGTCAGTGGCATTACGTTCGTCTGCTGCCGCAGCACTTGATCGAGCTGATTGGTAAAGGTCTGGCCGGGTTGGCCAGGCGTGGGCGACGACGGCTCGGCGCCATGCGCGGTGCGCGTGGCACCGGCGGCGGGTGTCTTGGAGGCGGGCATAGGTAGGGAGACGATCGTAGCCATGGGAGGTCCAGGTCAGGTGTCGCGGCGGCGTGCGGCGGGGCGGTGCTGCATGCGCTCGTCGACGTCGTTCTGTTCGCGGCGTTCCTCGGTCTTGCGCTCTTGCTCGCGGTATTGGCCGATCACGCTGTCCAGCGCGCGCTCGCGCGCATGGGCATTGCGCCAGGTGTTGCCGGCCTGTTCGAGCAGGCGGCGCTGGCGTTCCACTTCAAACAATTGCTGCGCGATAGCCTTGTCGATGCGCTCGAGAAATTGCTGGCGGTTGACCAGTGCGCTGACCGACATGCCGCCGGACTGGTCGCCGATGGCGTACTCGGCACGATAACGATGCAGCTCGCTGAGCTGATGTTCGGCCGCCTGCAACCTGCCCTGCTGGTCGGCCAGGCGCTGCGCCGCGTCCTCGCGCTTTTCGCGGGCGTGGTCGGCGGCGGGTGTCAGGCGGGTGGCGCGCGACTTCATGCAGCGGCCTCATCAGCGATGGCGCCGAGCGCATCGATAGCGGGCGCCAGCGCGGTCGGCTCGTCCACTTCCTGTTGCAGGAACGCACGCAGTTGCGGCCACATGATGATGGCCTTGTCGACTTGCGGGTCGGAGCCTTTTTGATAGGCGCCGACTGCGATCAAATCGCGCTGCTGACGGTAAGCGGAGTAGATCTGGCGGAACTGTTGCGCCGCACGCAGGTGCGCGCGATCCACCACGGCTGGCATCACACGGCTGATCGAGGCTTCGATATCGATGGCCGGATAGTGACCGGCCTCGGCCAGGTCGCGCGAAAGCACGATATGACCGTCCAGAATCGCGCGTGCCGCATCGGCAATGGGGTCATGACGGTAGTCGTCGCCTTCGGCAAGCACGGTGTAGAACGCGGTGATGGAGCCGCGCCCTTCCGCATCGTTGCCGGCGCGCTCGACCAGCGCCGGCAGCAGCGCGAATACCGACGGCGGATAGCCCTTGGTCGCGGGCGGTTCACCGATGGCAAGCGCGATTTCGCGCTGCGCCTGCGCATAGCGGGTGATCGAATCCATCAGCAGCAGCACGCGCTGACCACGGTCGCGGAACCATTCGGCGATGGCGGTGGCGTATTGCGCGCCGCGCAGGCGCTTGAGCGGCGGCGCATCGGCGGGTGCGGCGACGATCACCGCGCGGGCACGGCCTTCCTCGCCCAGCGTGTGTTCGACGAATTCCTTTACTTCGCGGCCGCGCTCGCCGATCAGGCCGACCACGACGACGTCGGCGTCGGTGTAGCGCGTCATCATGCCGAGCAGTGTCGACTTGCCGACGCCGGAACCGGCGAACAGGCCGAGACGCTGGCCGCGGCCGACGGTGAGCAAGGCATTGATCGCGCGCACGCCGGTATCCAGCGGCGCGTCGATGGGTTTGCGCGCCATCGGGTTGATCGGCTCGCGCTTGAGTGTGGCGTGTTCGTCGACTTCCAGCGGACCCAGGCCATCGAGCGGTACGCCATCGGCGCCGACCACGCGACCGAGCAATGCCGCGCCTACGGGCAGATCGCCAGCACGCGCGCATGGACGCACGCGCGCGTTCGGCAGTACGCCGTGCATTTCGGTGACTGGCATCAGCAGCAAACGATCGTCGGCGAAGCCGACGACTTCGGTATCGAGCTGGGTGCCGTCGGCGGTGGAGACCAGGCAGCGTGCGCCCAGCGGCGCCTCGCAGCCTTCGGCTTCCAGGGTCAAACCCACGACACGGCGCAGTCGCCCTTCCACCACCAGCGTCGATGCCGCTTCCGCGCGACGCGCGCGACGCGCCAGGCGCTGTTGCCAGCGATGCCGGGTCGACGCGGGCGCGTGAGTGTTCATGCCATCTCGGCCTCGGGATCGGCTTCCACGTCGTTGCCGAAAACGGCATCGACGACGGCGGCCAGCCGCGTTTCAACGCGGGCGTCGAGGCGCGAGCTTTCGCTTTCGAGGCGGCAGTCGCCGCGTTGCATCGAGGGATCGGGCAGCAACTGCCAGTGCGGTTCGGCGGCTTCGTGTTCGCGCAGCAAGGCGAGATCGTCGGGATGCAGATAGACGCGCAAGGCACGTGTTGCCGAAGGCAGCGCCAGCGCGGCCTGCCGTACGGTCTGCACGATCAGTTCCGGTGACACCTTCAATTCCTGCGCGATCACCTGCCGCGCGATTACCAGTGCGAGCCGTGCCAGTTCCTGTTCGGTGGCATCGTCCAGTGCACCCAGCGGGCGAGCCGCCGCCTGCAGGATCGCCTCAAGTTGCACCACGCGTTGCACATATTCGTCGTGCGCCGCTGCGCGGCCTTCGGCGAGACCGGCGGCGTAGCCGGCCTCGCGCGCCTCGCGCTCCAGGTCTTCCAGATCGCTGACGGTGGGTCGCGCGGCTTCCGCCGGCGTGGGTTTGGGCTCGCCCATGTCGGGCAACTCCCAGCGCTGGAAGCCCGGCAACTGCTCACGGGTAAGGATCGCTGCCATCAGACGAAGTCGTCACCTGTCGCGGAAAGGCTGATCTGCCCCGCGTCGGCGAGCTTGCGCGCGATCTGCAGCACTTCCTTCTGCGCCGCATCCACCTCGCTGAGGCGCACCGGCCCGGACACTTCCAGATCGTCGCGCAGCATGTCGGAGGCGCGCTTGGACATATTGGCGAAGATGCGCTCGCGCACGCTTTGCTCGGAGCCCTTCAGCGCCGTCACGAGACGCGCCGACGGCACCTCGCGCAGCAGCATCTGCATGCTGCGGTCGTCCAGTTCGGCAAGATCCTCGAACACGAACATCAGTTCTTCGATACGGCCGCTGAGGCCAGCATCGTGGCCACGAATGGCCGAGATCAGCTCGGCTTCGCGGGTGGACTCCATCGCGTTGAGGATATCCGCCGCCGCCTTCAGGCCGCCGACAGTGGCGGACTTGAGCTTGTTGGTGTTGCCGGAGAACTGGCGCTCCATGATCTCGTCCAGCTCGTTCAATGCATGCGGCTGCACGCCGTCGAGCGTGGCGATGCGCATCACCGCGTCGCTGCGCACGCGCGGCGGCAGGTAGCCGATTACCTCGGCGGCCTGATCGGGTTCGAGATGCGCCAGCACCAGCGCGATGATCTGCGGATGCTCCTGCCCGATCATCTCGGCGATAGCGCGGCTCTCCATCCACTTCAGCGACTCCAGACCCTTGCTGCTGCGGCCGAGCAGGATGCGGTCGATCAGGCCGCCCGCCTTGCTCTCGCCCAGCGCGTTGACCAGGATCTTGCGGATGTATTCCTCGGTGCCCACGCCCAATGCGGTGTGACGGCCCATGTCCTCGTTGAGGCGAGCCAGCACTTGCTCCACCTGATCGCGCGACACATTGGTGAGTCCAGCCATCGCCTGGCCCACCGCCTGCACGTCGCGTGCGTTGAGGTGCTTGAGCACTTCGGCGGCATCTTGCTCGCCGAGCGTAAGCAACAGGATCGCCGCGCGCTGCGCGCCGTTGATCTCGATATTAGCCGCCATCTTCGCCCACCCAACTCCTGACTACCTGTGCGACTTGCTTGGGATTCTCGGTAACCATGCGCTTGGCCATCGCCACGCGTGTTTCATATGCCATGCCGGGCGGCGGACCGAGACGGCCCTGCCCGTCGATCTCGTCCTGCGGATCGTCGATGCGCACTGACACCGTCGGCATCGGCGAAGGCAGGGTCTGCAGCGCCGTGCCCGGCCCCTTCAACACGCCGCGCAGCAAGGGGCGCAACAAGCCGAAGGCGATGATCAGCGCGATCAACACGCCGCCGCCCTGCTTGAGCAGATCCATCATGCCGGGGCGCTGCCAGAACGGTTGTTCCGGCAAAGCTTCATCGCCCGGCGCCTTGTGGAAAGGCTGGTTGATCACGCTGACACTGTCGCCGCGCGTCTGGTTGAAGCCCACCGCGTTCTTGGTCAGCTCGGTGAGATGCTCCAGCTCCTGCGGCGTAAAGGCGACGCTCTTGCTGCCCTTGTCGTCGGTGATCAGTTTGTTGTCCACCGCCACCGCAACAGTGAGACGCGCGAGGCGTCCGGCCGGATCGCTGACGTGACTAACGGTGCGGTCGAGTTCGTAATTGCGCGTGGAGCTGCTGGAGTTTTCGCCGCCTGCGGTGGCGTTGGTATTGGCCGCCGTCGCGGCACCCGCGTTCGGCTTGGCCGCCGTGGGTTGCGCCACGGTGTTCGGCGGCTGATTGCTCAAGGCGCCGGGGACTGCGCCACCATTGCCTTCGCGCCGCTGTTCGCTGCTGGTCTGCTCGCTGCGCAGCGCGGGGTTTTCGTGATTGAAGGTTTCGGTGGCCTTCTCGGTCTGGCTGAAATCCAGATCCGCATAGACCTGCGCACGCACCTTGCCAGGGCCGACCAGCGGCGTCAGCAATTCCTCGATGCGCTGCGCATAGGTGTTCTCCATCCGTGTGGCGAGGCGAAGACGGCTGTCGCCCACCGCGCCCGCGCTGTCCGGATCGGTCACGGTGAGCAACTGGCCTTGCTGATCCACCACCGAAACCTGGCGCGCATCCAGCTCCGGCACGCTGGCCGACACCAGGTGCACGATCGCCGCCACTTGCGAGGCATCGAGCTGGCGCCCCGGATACAGCGTGACCAGCACCGACGCACTGGCCTGGCGATTGTCGCGAACGAAAGCCGATGGCTTTGGCAAGGCTAGATGCACTCGCGCGGCACGTACCGACTGCAGGCCCGCGATGGTGTTGCCCAGATCCGTCTCCAGCATCTGCTGGTAACGCGTGCGCTCGGCCAGATCGCTCATGCCGAACGGCGAATCTCCCGCCGACAGTGATGTACTGGTGCCCGCGCTGCCCTGCGGCAAACCCTGCGCCGCCAACTTCAGACGCACACTGGGCAGATCCGCTGCCGGCACGGAAATCGACGCACCATCCGCACCCAGCTGATAGGGCGTATTGGAGGCCTGCAACGCCTGCGTGATTGCCGCCGCGTCCTTCTGATCCAGCCCCGCATACAACAGACCGAAATTCGGTCCGCGCGACCACAGCACCACCGCCACGCCGAACGCCACCGCCGCCGCCACCGCGACAAGCAGCATCAGCTGCCGCGTCGCCGGGTTCTGCGCGAGGTTCTTCAGTGGGTCCAGACGCGAGCCGTTGCCGGTTTGCGCGATGGCGTTTTCTGCCATGAAAACTGCTCTTGGTTAGGAGAAGGCGGGAACGGGGAATGGGAAACGGGGAATGGCAAGGGCGTCACAAACTTGCAGCTCTTGTTCCCCGTTCCCTGTTCCCCGGCTTTTTCATCACACCGGCATGTTCATGATGTCTTTGTAGGCATCCACCAACTTGTTGCGCACCTCAGTCATCGCGCGCAACGACAAATCAGCCTTCTGCACCGCCACCATCGTGCGCCCCAGATCCGCGCCCGCATCGCCGCGCTCAAAACCCGCGGCAAGTTTTCCCGCTTCCATCTGGTTCTGCCCCACCGCGGCGATCGATTGACGCAGCAACGCGCCAAAGTCCCCGCCCTGCGATGCAGAAGCCGCGTTAGTAAACGAAGTCTCCGGCATACGCACCTGCGTAGAGAGCTGGCGCATCTGAGACAACAAGCTGTTGACGTCGATCTGACTCATGACGGTTTTCCAACGCGTGATCACGAATATGGGGGTAGATGCACGAGGCGTGCCATGGGTGTGTGCGGTGTGATTGATGGGTGCGCTATCGCGCTTTTGCTGCTTATGCAGCGGGCGACAATCGATGAGTTATCGCGACCTGGCCGCTTATGCAGCGGGCATTTCGGACGCCTGCCGGCGCCCGAGTCACTTTCTCTTTGCTGACCCAAAGAGAAAGTAACCAAAGAGAAATGGTCGGAAGAGCGCGGCGTGCTTTGTAGCCACGCATCTTCCAGTGTCAGACGCCGGGTTTGCTCTTGCCCCCTCCCCTGCTCGCAGGGGAGGGTTGGGGAGGGGTGAGTACTTGAGAAAGCGTTTCGGGAGAGGTTGTCGCAAGGGCTTACCCCCTCCCAGCCTCCCCCTGCAAGCAGGGGGAGGAGAAAATCGCGCGGCTCTGACGACGCCAATCAGCTCCAGCGAAGAGAGCAAGAAGCGAAGCCATCCGGATGTCTGGCACTGGAAGATGCGTAGCTACGAAGCACACCGCCTGCTCTCAGGCCATTTCTCTTTGGTTACTTTCTCTTTGGGCCAGCAAAGAGAAAGTGACCCGGCTCGCGGCAGCGAGTCGGAATGCCCGCTGCATAAGCGGCCAGGTCGCGACAGCGCGACCACCGAAGCGAACCACTACTGGATGACCAGCTTCGCCGTTGTGAAGCGCCTCCGGCCTACGCCGGAATGACGAAGTAGAGGCGGCATCACAAGGGCCCAACCCTCTCCCCAAAGGGGAGAGGGAGACAAAGCGCATCAGGGCACCTGCAACCCCGTCTGCAACCCATACTTGCGCAGCTTCTCCACCAAAGTCGTGCGCTGCATCCGCAACAACTTAGCCGCATGCGCCACCACACCACCTGTGGCATCGAGCGCCTGCCGGATCAGCCCCACCTCGATATCCGAAAGGTGATCCTTAAGATCCAGGCCACCCTCCGGCAGGATCGCCGCCGACTCGCTCGCCATCGCCGGCGCGATGACCGGTGAACGCCCTTCCATCAAGGCGAGCAAGGCCGCGCCCGTCACTTCTTCGCCCACAGGAATGCCGCGATATTTTTCCGGCAGGTCGCTGGCGCGTACTTCGCAGGAGGGATAGAGAATAGCCATGCGTTCGACCAGGTTGCACAGCTCGCGCACGTTGCCCGGCCACGTGTGGCTGCGCAGTGCGTTCATGGCGCTGGTGCTGAAACGCACGCCGGTCAGGCCACGGCGCAGCAGGCGCTGGTTGAACTCGCCGATCAGCTCGGGCATGTCTTCCAGGTGTTCGCGCAGCGGCGGCATCTCCAGCGGGAACACGCTGAGACGGTAGTACAGGTCTTCACGGAAGCCGCCATCGGCGATGGCCTGCTCCAGGTTGCGATGGGTGGCCGCGATGATGCGCACGTCGCAGCGCTGGGTGCGGTTGCCGCCGACGCGCTCAAACACGCGCTCCTGCAGTACGCGCAGCAGCTTCACCTGCATCGGTAGGCTCATGTCGCCGATTTCGTCGAGGAACAGCGTGCCGCCTTCGGCCAGTTCGAAGCGGCCTTTGCGTGCGCTGATCGCGCCGGTGAAGGCGCCTTTCTCGTGGCCGAACAGCTCGCTTTCCAGCAGTTCGGCGGGAATCGCGCCGCAGTTGATCGCGATGAATGGCTTGTCGCGTCGCTGTGAGTTTTCGTGGATGGCGCGCGCCACCATTTCCTTGCCGGTACCGGACTCACCAAGCACCAGCACGTTGGAATCGAACGGCGCGACCTGACGGATCAGCGCGTTCACGCGACCGAGCGCGGCGGAGCCGCCCACGATGCGATGTAGCGCGGATGGCGCGGCAGTACTCTTGTAACCGGACGCCGTACGCGACGGCGCGGCGAAGCGTCGTAGCGCATCCATCAGCGGCTCATAGCGCAGCGGAAAGCTGATGAGTTCCACCGGTCGCGAACGCGAACCGGGCAGCGCACCGGGCATCTGCGCGGCGAGCGGCGAATCGGCCGCAACCAGCAACGGCAGGTGCAAGGCCTGCTCGCCCAGCGTGTCGAGCTGACGCTGGAAATCGTCGAGGTCCACTACGTCACCGATATAGATCGCACACCAGTCGCGTTTGCCGTTGTCGGCCGGCGCGACATGCCCGTCCTGATGCGGGCGATAACCCAGAAACTGCAGTGCCGATTTGACGGTTTCCGCCCTGACGGCATCCGCTTCGATGATCAGTACGTCGATGTCTTGGACTTCGTTATGCACAACAACCCCCTGCTATGGCGCGTGTCCGGATTTCCGTCCCGGATCACTTGCGCGTATCGCGTCAACGCTTCGTCGCTGACGTCGCATGGCATAACGCAAGATCGAGGCCAACGATGTGTCGACGAAACGGCACACCCAGGGGATGGGGTCGGTTTTCCGTCCCGCCGCGTCGACAAAAAGCGGGCATTTGACGTCGACAAGGTGCCGCAAGCTCTTGAGCGACGGGGGTTAAATGAACCTGAGCTGACGGGCGCCAGAACTGTGCCAGCGCACAGAACAACTGTCGGCTGCGTCAAAAACCAAACGGACTGGCTTCCGGTTTTGTGAGGGCAGTCACATTCGAAAAACCAAGCCAGTCACGCCTGCGAAGCGTGCCCTTGGCGGGTGACTGCCACTCTGCGTCGGTGTTGACGAAAAACCATACGTTCCAGCCCTTCGCGCAGGGCATCGGAGATAGTTTCGAATAAAACGAACTGGCTGCCGTCATCAAAACGGCGCTGTACGCACGCCGGCAACTCCAGCGGCAAGCTGGGGCAAGCGTCAAAACGGAGGCGCAACAACAAAGTGTCGCCAGCCACCGCCAGCGCCGACGGCAACACGGCGCCCATGGCGTTGAAACGCAGGGCGTGGCGCGGCCGTACCAGAGCATCCGGTATCAATACGTGGTTGATGATGTGGATCAGCGCGGTGAGCTTGGCGTCCATCCGCGCCACTTCCTGCATCAGCGGGCTGTCGTCGTCGAGGGGCTCGGCGCGGCGCTCTTCCAGCACCGCCATCATGGTCAGCGCGGAGAGATTGCGCTCGGCGTAGCCGGTGGCGATGCGCTCGTCCAGCGGCAGCGCCAATGGCTCGGCCTCGGCCAGCCAGTCGCCTTCGCAGGCCAGCAGTTGTTGGAATTCGTCCCAGGCATTCATTGGATGTCCCCCTCGTACAACGACATGGCCTTGCCGCCCCGGCGACGGAGGCGGCAAGTATCAGGGACGGATAGCGAGGGCGCGAGAACCAGACCTTGCATGAACCAGGAAGCGCCGCCAGCCTGCGCCCTCTTTCTATGAATCTATCGCTCCCAGGCTGGCAGCGTAGGCCGCAATAGCCTGCGATCGCCCCTGGGCCTGTTGCCAATCCAGCGCCACTTTATCGCGTGCTCGCTCCACTTCCTCGCACAACTGACGGTTGCAGGCGATCAGCGTACGCAGGATGGGTTCGTCGCGCTCGCCTGACTGGAAGGCTTGCGCCAGCAGATCTTCACGCTCCTGCTGCAGCCGCGCGAAACTGTCCCAGTCCGCCCCAGCGGCGGTTTCCATCATGGACCGGCTGAGCGAAACCGCGCGTTCGAGCAGCGTTGCGGTCATGTAGGGTCCTGCGCCGGCTGCGGGCGGCGCGCGTCGAGCGGGATCATTGCCCAGCTGTTGCGCAGTTGCTGCAGCAGGCCGGTGACTTCGTCGAGCACGCGCGGGTCGTTATGCAGGCTGGCATGCAACAGGCGGCGGCTCATGTAGTCGTACAGCGCGTTGAGCTGGGGAACCAGCGGGGTCTCGACCTTGGGATCGAGGCTGCCCTGCAGTTCGCCGATGATGTCGATGCAACGCGAGATCAGCTCGCCCTTGGCGGCCACTTCGCCGCGCACCATATGGCCGCGCGCCTTGACTAGGCGCTCGATGGCGCCGTCCATCAGCATAGTGATCAGGCCATGCGCATCGGCCGTTTCCACTGAACCGTGCGAACGCACTTGCTGGTAGGCGCCAGCGCCGTATCCGAATCCCATGGTCTGGCTCCTCGCTTACTTGCTGCTCTTGGTGAGTGCGTCGAACTGCTGGGTCAAATAGCTGCCGGTGTTGTTGAGCTTGGTCACCAGGGTGTCCAGCGCCGTGAACTGCTTGGTGTACTGCGCGGTGAGCGCATCCATGCGGGCGTTGAGGTCGTCCTGGCGCGTACTCAGGTCCCTGAGCTGCTTGTTGAGGTTGGCGGTGCGCGTGGTCAGCACGCCACTGCTGGCGGTCCAGTCGGTGAGCGGGCTGTTGAGCTTGGTCGCCATGCCATTGGCGCCGGCGAACAGGCCGCTGACCTTGGTGCCGCCGTCGCTCAGCGCCGTCGACAACGCGCCGGTGTCGAGCTTGAGCGTGCCGTCGATCTGCAGGGTGACGCCGATGGAGTTCAGCATGGCGCCATTGCCGCCGGGCCCGCTGATCATCGACGACAGCGTGCTCTTGATGCTGTTGAGCGTGGCATCACCGATCAATGGGCCGGTATTGGCGCCGGACGGGTCGTAGGCCGTGAGCTGCTGGTATACGCCGACGAAGTTGTTGTACGCGGTGACGAAGTTGCCCACCGCGGTGGACGCCGCCGAACTGTCGTTGCTGACGGAAAGCGTGGCCGTGCCCTGCTTCCACAGGCTCAACGTGATGCCGTCGATAGCCCCGGTCACGGTATTGCTGGCGCTGGTGGCGGCCATGCCGTCGATGGTGAATTTCGCGTCCTGCGCGGCGTTCACCACCGACATACCGTTGCTGCTGGCGGCCGGACTGTAATTGAGCGCCGCCAGGCCGCCGTCGCCGCCGCTGCTGCTCACCGTGAAGGCGTTGGCCTGGCCGGTGGCGGTGCTGCTGAGCACCAGGTGCGCGCCGTCCGAGCCGGTGACGATGGTGGCGGAGACGCCGGGGTTGTTGCTGTTCTTGTTGATCGCATCGCGGATCTGCGACAGCGAAGCGCCGTCGCTGCCGATATCGATGCTCATCGACTTGCTGCCGACACCGATGGTCAACGTGCCGGTGCCGACTTTGGCGTCGCTGCTGGCCACGCCGGCCGACTGCACCTTCAACGCGGTCGCCAGCTGCGACACGTTGATGTTGTAGCTGCCGCTCATTGCGCCGGTGGTCGAGCTGACACTGAACACGCTGGCGTCGCTGGTCGCGGCCTTGCGGGTCTGGAAGGCGGTGCCGTCGCTCAGGCCCTTCAGCGCGGTCTGCAGTGCCGACAGTGCCGAGCTGACCTGGCCCAGTGCGGAAATCTGTGTCTTGGCCGTATTGGCCTGCGAGGTGATCTGGTTCTGCAGCGGCGCTTTCTTCGCCGCCACCAGCTGAGTGACCATGTCCGCCAGCGGCAATCCCGAACCGCTGCCGAGCGAGCTGAGAGTGCCGCCCGAAGAAGTGGAAGTGGTGGTGATCGCCATGGTCGCTGGATTTCCTTATGAAAAGGGACGGCCGCGTTTCAGGCGCGGCCGTCCGCCGGGAGTTACTGCAGGAGCTTGAGCACGCTCTGCTGGCTGGAGTTGGCCTGGGCCAGCACCGACACGCCGGCCTGCTGCAGGATGTTCGCGCTCGACATGTTCGCGGTTTCCGAAGCGAAGTCGGCGTCCTGGATCTGGCTGCGCGACGAGTTCAGGTTCTGCGAAATGGTCTGCAGGTTGGAAATGGTGGACTGGAAGCGGTTCTGCACGGCACCCAAGTTGGAACGCAGGTCGCTCACCGACTGCAGCGCGGCATCCACGCGACGGATCGCGTCGTTGGCGCCGGACACCGTGCCGACCGAAGCGTCGGACAGGTGCTTGGCGTCGAGCGCGTGAGTGGCCTTGTCAGCCGCGGCGAAACCGAGCGCGGTGGCGGCAGAAGCGTCCACGTCGGCGCCGAACGCCTGGATGCTGATCTTGCCGGTGGCGTCAGCGGAAGCCTGGGCGTCGACGCCCTGATCCTTGAAGCCGGCGTTCAGGGCATCCGTCACGTCGTTGGCGGTGTTGAACACCGTGCCGCTCTTCAGCGTGATGTTGGTGGTGCCGATCTTGACGGTCTGGTCAGCCGCCAGGGTCAGCGGGTAGGTCGGAGCCGTGCCGCTCGCGGTGACGGCGGCGGTATCGACCTGGCCGACCTGGTTGGTCTTCATGCCGACGCTGAAGTTGACGCTGATGGTCTCGCCGACGTTGGCGCCGACCTGGAAGGCGACCGAACCGGCGCTGCCGTCCAGCACCTTGGTGCCGTTGAAGTTGGTCTGCTGGGCGATACGGGTCACTTCAGCCAGACGCTGCTGCACTTCCTTATCCAGCGCGGCGCGGTCGGTGGTGGAGTTGGAACCGGTGGCGGACTGCACGGCCAGCTCGCGGATGCGCTGCAAGTTGTTGGTGACCTCGTCCAGCGCGGATTCGGTGGTTTGCGCCATCGAGATACCGTCGTTGGCGTTGCGCACCGCCTGGTTCAGGCCGTTGATCTGGGTGGTGAAGCGGGTGGAGATGGCGAGGCCGGCGGCGTCGTCCTTAGCGCTGTTGATGCGCATACCGGAGGACAGGCGCTCGATGGCGGTGCTCAGTTTGCTCTGCGTCTTGGCCAGGTTGTTCTGGGCATTCAGCGAGCTGATGTTGGTGGTGACGCTCATGACCATGGGAGTTACTCCGTTTCGGGTCTGAAAGCCGACATGGGCCGGCGGTTGATGTCAGCGGGCATTCCTGCTGGAACATCGCCGCCTCAGTGACTGTTTCGACCCTTCATGCGGAAACTTGAATGCCCTTGATTAAATGTTTTAGTGATGTCATGCGCATAACGGTTAATGACGGCCTTCGCCATCCGTCATCCCGGCGAAGGCCGGAATGACGGTCAAGAGCCCTACCGCAAGTAATCAAACAGCGTGGAGCTCTGCACCTTCGTGTAGGTCATCTGCGCCGCCTGCAACGCGGTGTTCTGCAGATTCAACTTGCTGATGGCGTCGTAGTAGTCCAGGTCCTGCACATCCGACAGCGAACTCTGGTATTGCAGCGAGAGATCACCATTGAGCGACTGCTGCTGGTCCAGCGCATTCATGCGGCCGCCGATGGCGGCGCGTGTCTGCGTGATGGTGTCCATCGCCTGGTCGAGGTTAGAGAACTGCTGATTGAGCGTGTTCTGCATCGCCGTGCCGCCGCCGGTGGTCTGCAGCGCACTGATGATGTTGCCCAGCGTGGTGAAGATGTCCTGTTGACCGGACGGCGCGACGTTGAAACCGTCGCCCGCCGCTGGCGTGCCAGTGATGCCGATCTGCACGCCGCGGAATGCGACGACCGAATTACCGTCGTTGGCATAGCTGCCGGTGCTCACCACGTTGTTGCCGGCATCGCGCACTTCATAGGCGTTGGGCGCGGTGAATTTGATGGTGTAGCTACCGTTGTCCCACTGCGTGCGGTCCGCCACGCTGATGCTGCCGCTCACGCCGGTGCCGGTGTTGCCTGCTGTCGCGGCGACCTGGAAGGTGCCGTTGCCAGTCGGGATGTTCATGAACACCGCGCTGCCCGGATCGCCAGTCGCCACCTGCATGCCGGGGCCGGCCGCGACCATGCGCTGACCGTTGTCGCCCTGGTAACTCACTGCACCGCCTTGCATGGAGAACGGCTGCGCACCGGTCTGGTTGCCGGCGAACAGATAATCACCATTGCCGTCCTTTCCGTTAGCCAGGCCCATCAACTGCTGGCGGATCTGGGTCAGCTCGGCGGCGATATCGCCGCGTGTCTGATCGGTCTGCGAACCGGTAATGCCCTGCAGCACCAGCGTGCGCACGCGGGTCAGCGCATCGGTGGAGGTGGACAGCGCCTGATCCTCGATGCCGAGGCGCGCGTTCGCGCTGGTGATGTTGCGCTGGTACTGCGTCACGTCGGCCGTCATATGACTCAGCTCCAGCGCGCGCGCGGCGCCCACCGGATCGTCGGACGGTTGGTTGATGCGCTTGCCGCTGTTGATGCGGTTCTGCAGGTCGGCAAGGCTCGACTGCCCGTCCATCATGCTGTTGACGGACTGCTGGGCCATCCAGCTGGTTGAGACTCTCATGGACGCGCTCCTCAGCCGTGTACCGCGCTAAGCAGCGCGCTGAAAATTTGGTTGGCGGTGGAGATCACCTGAGCCGAGGCTTGATACGCCTGCTGATAGCGCACCAAGCTGGCCGCCTCTTCGTCGATGTTCACGCCGGATACGCCCTGCTGGGTTTGCAACGCCTGCTGATACACCGAGTTCTGCGTGGTCAACGCGTCCTTCGCCAGCGAACCCGCGCTGCCCACCTGGCTGGTGAGCTGGCCATAGGCGCGGCCGACGCTGGTGTTGCCGCTGTCGAGTACGCCGAGATTCGCCACCTTGCCCAGGTTCAATGCGTTGGCGTTGTCGCCGCGCGCATTGCTGTTGGCCTTGACGGTGAAGCTGTCGTTCGCCGCTGGCGCGCCGCTGAGGTTGAGGCTCCAGCCGTTGGCGCTGATCGGCTGCCCCGGCGTGTAGGTCTGCGCCGCGCCGCCGTTGATGGTGTAAGTGGTCGGCGAAGTGAACACGATATTGGCGCTGCCAAGCAGCCCCGCATTCGATGGATCGGTAACGCTGATGCCGCCAACCGCCCCGCTGCCGGTATTGCCGGAACCCTTCGCGGCGACCAGCGGTGCGGCGGCGGCGATCTTGTTCGGATCGGTGATCGCGGTATTGAAGCCCGCCGCGGCGGCGCTGGTCGGCTGGATACGGAAGCTGTCGCCCGCACTGGCCGCACCGCCGACGACGAAGCTCAGGCCATCGGCCTTGAACGGATCGGCCGACGTGCCGGTGCCCGTCATCGCGACGCTATTGCCCGCGGTATCGCTCAGGCTCCACGCGCTGCCGTCGTACTTCAGCACATAGTCCTTGGTGGTGAGTGCGCCCACGTTGGTGATGCTGGCACTGACCGTGCCGCTGCCCTGATTGGCCGCGTTGCCCAGCACCTGCGGCGCACCCACGTTGAAGAAGGTGCCGCCCATGGCGCCGTTGAGATCCATGCCCTGCGCGTGTTGCGCATTGAAGGCGCTCGCCATCGCCACCGCCGCGCGGCCCAGCTGGTTCTGCGCGGGATCAAGCACGTTGCTGCGGAAATCAAGCAAGGCACCGAGCGTGCCGCCGCCGATCTGGCCGGTGAGCACCATGCCGCTATCTTTGGCGACGACTTCCAGCTTGCTCGGGTCGTAAGCGTTCGGCGCCGTGCTCAGCGCATAAGAGTTCGCACCATTGACCAACGCCTGGCCGTTGCCCACGAACACGCTGACAGTGTGATCGTTCTGCGGCACCACGGTGACGCCGACTTCGCTGGAGATTTTCTTCACCAGCGCGTCGCGCTGGTCGAGCAGATCCGAAGGCTCGCCCTTGCCGCTGGCATAGGCGGTGCGGATCTGATCGTTGAGTTTGGCGATCGACTGGCTGTCGCTGTTGATCGAATTCACCGTGTCGCCAAGCTGGCGCTGCACCTGCGCACCGAGCTGGTTGAACTGGCTGGACAGCGACTGGAAAGTGCTGCTCAACGCATTGGCGCGTGCCAGCAATACCCCGCGCGACGAAGCGTCGGAAGGCGTGTTGGCGACATCGCCCAAAGCCCCGTAGAACGCGTCCAGCGAGGTCTGCAGGTTGGTGCTGCCGGAAAGCTGGTTGTTCAACTGCGCTGTGAGGCTTTGATAGGCAGCGGCGCGCCCCTGGTCTGAAGCGGCCGTCCACAAGGCGGTGTTGAGGTACTGGCTATACGCGCGCTGCACCGCCGCCGTGTTGACACCGGTGCCGACATAGAAGTTGCCCAGCGCCTGCGCCGGCCGCGCATTGAACTGCACCAGCTGGCGGCTATAGCCATCCGTGTTGACGTTGGCCACGTTGTGGCTGACGGTGCTGAGTCCGATCTGCGAGGCGAGCAGGCCGGAAACGCCCGTGGAAAGCAGGTCAGCCATGGCGTGGGGTCCTTGCTAGGGGGGAACGGGGAATAGGGAATGGGGAACGGGGAAAGCAGGGTGCGTTCGCGTGTAGGCTCATATACCGCCCTCCGTTCCCTGCTCCCTATTCCCCGTTCCCCGATCCCCCTGTGACGGCAGTCCGTCGGCCGACTTGAGCGAGGCGAGCGCCTGCTTCATTTCCGGGCTATTGGCGATGGATTCCAGCTTCCTGGCGTAGCCCGGATCGGTGGCATAACCGCCACGCGCGAGTGCATGCGCAAAACCGCGGATGTCCTCGCCACGCCCGAGCGCCGCCGAATAGCGCGGGTTATTGGCGATCACCTGCGCGTAATCCTGGAAGGAATCGCTGGGCGAATCGTAGGCGCGGAACTGATCGCGCTTGCGCACGGCCACGCCGTTCTCGTACTCGAGCGTTGGCACGCTGACCTTGTCGCCATCCCAGCTACTGCCGGCCTTCATGCCGAACAGATTGTTGCTGCTGGTGCCGTTGCCATGACTGGGCAGATGCTTGCCCCAGCCGGTTTCCAGCGCGGCCTGCGCCAATAGCGCGCGCACGGAGACGCCGAGCTTCTCCGCCGCGGCCTGCGCATGCGGCGCCAGCGCCTGCACGAAACTCACCGCATCGCCGCTGCCCGGTACGAACTGACTGACTTTGCCCGCCGCATTCGCCGCGCTACGTGACAGTTGCTCCAGCGTGTCGCGCCAGGCCGACGGGCTGCTGGCATCGACACCGGCCGCCGCACTGTTGTCCTTGCCGCCCAATTGACGCATCAGCATCTGCGCAATGCCGATACCGTGCCCGCTGTTGGACAGGCTCAACGACAGCTGATGATCGAACAGATCGCGATAGGCATTGCCCTGCTCGCTGTCGCCCATGCCGTCGCCCGGGCTGGCTTCGCGCATCGACTTCAACATCATCTGCGTAAAGATCGCTTCGAACTGGCGCGCAACCGCCGGCAGAGCCGCCTTGCCGCCGTCGCCCTGCGCCTGCGCACGCAGCTGCTGGAACCCGGACAGCTCGGTCCAGGTACCCAGTGAGCCGGCAGCGGAGGGATCGCCGACGGCCATGTCAGATCACCACCAGTTCGGCGTGCAATGCGCCGGCCTGTTTCAATGCTTGCAGGATGGAAATCAGATCCGTCGGCGATGCGCCCACCTGGTTCACCGCGCGCACGATCGCATCCAGACTCACGCCCGGACCGAACTTGAACATATGCGCGCCGTCTTCGCTGACCTGCACCGTGCTGCTCGGCACCACCGCCGTCTGTCCGCCGCGACTGAACGGGGCCGGCTGACTCACCTGCGGCTGCTCGGTAATCGTCACCTGGATCGAGCCGTGCGCTACCGCCGCCGCACTGACCTTGACCTCCGAGCCGATTACCACCGTGCCCGTGCGCGAATTCACCACCACACGGGCCGGTGCATCGCCCGGCGTCACATCCAGACCCTGGATCGCGCCTAGCCACGACACCCGCTGCGAAGGATCCACCGGACCGCGCACCGCCACCGAACCACCATCCAGCGCCTGCGCCGTGCCCACACCGTAAGCACGGTTCACCGCGTCGGCGATGCGCGCGGCCGTAGTGAAATCCGGCGTATTGAGGTTGAGCACCAGGTCGCCGCCGCGATCGAACGACGAAGGCACACTGCGCTCCACCGTCGCACCGTTCGGCACACGCCCGCTGGCCGAGATATTCACCTGCACACTCGATCCGCTCTTGCCCTGCGCACTGATGCCGCCGACCACCACACTGCCCTGCGCCATCGCATAGACATTGCCATCCGCACCCTTCAGCGGCGTCATCAACAACTGCCCGCCACGGATACTCTTGGCATTACCGATCGACGCCACCGTCACATCAATCGCCTGCCCCGGCTTCGCAAACGGCGGCAAATCCGCCGTCACCGTCACCGCCGCCGCATTCTTCAACTGCGGCCGTGCATTCGCCGGCACCGTAATGCCGAACTGCTGCAGCATGTTCTCCAGGCTCTGCGTGGTGAACGGCGCTTGCGTCGTCTGATCGCCGCTGCCATCCAGACCCACCACTAGGCCGTAGCCGATGAGTTGATTCGTGCGTACACCGGCGACCTGCGCGAGATCGCGGATTTTGTCGGCGTGGACAGGAGTAGTGATGAAACCGGCAGCCGCAAACAGCACAGCTACGACAGATATAGCGTTGAGTCGCATAGTGCGTACCCGATGTAAAAATATGTGAGCGGCGACGAGGAACGGACGGTCAGAAACTGAAGAAACCATCCCGACATCTGACACTGGAAGATGCGAAGCTACGAAGCACACCGCCTGCTCGTCAGGCCATTTCTCTTTGGTTACTTTCTCTTTGGGCCAGCAAAGAGAAAGTGACCCGGACCGCGGCAGCGGTTCGGAAGCCCGCGGCAGGCGAGCCCGGTCGCGATAACGCGACAACCGAGCGATAACGCCACTGGATTCCGGCCTGCGCCGGAATGACGAAGTAGGAAGCGGAGTCGCGAGCACCCACCCCTCACCCCAGCCCTCTCCCCAAAGGGGAGAGGGAGAAGTGCAACTCAAAGTTGCCAACCCCCCATCCATCAGTACGGCATCCACTTGGAACTGAAGAACCGCGACAACCACCCCTGCGTATTCGCATCCGCCAGCGACCCGCGCCCGGTATAGGCAATCCGCGCATCTGCCACCCGCGTCGACGGCACACTGTTGTCCTGCCCGATGTCCTGCGGCCGCACGATGCCGGAGATACGCACCAGCTCCTGCCCCTGATTGATAGTCAGCCACTTCTCGCCGCGCACCAGCAGGTTGCCGTTGGAAAGACGGCGCGCCACGGTGACGGTGATCTGGCCGGTGAGCTGGTTGCTCTGGCTGCTGTTGCCGCTGCCGTCGAAGCTGCGGTCGCCGTTGGTGCCGAAGGTGACGGGCTTGCCATTGAGCGTGACGGACTGGCCGAGCAAGGTCGGCGCACCGATATTGGTCTTGTCTTTCTTGCTGGTGCTGGTGGTGGCCTTCTTGCTGGCCTGGGTGCTTTCCACCAGCGCAATGGTGAGGATGTCGCCGACACGATGCGCGCGCGGATCGTTGAACAGCTCCATGCCCTGCGCTTCGTGATAGATCGCGCCGTCGGCAGGCGGCGCGGATTCCGGCTCCTGCGGCGGTGTGGCGGCGAAAGCGCCGTCGTCGCGCGGCGGCACCATGGCGCAACCGCCAAGACCGGCCATGGCCAGCAGGATAAGGAGCAGACGCGCGCAGCGGTACATCGACATGATCGTGCTCAGGTCTTGTTGGTGAGGAACTGCAGCATCGAATCCGCGGCGGAGATCGCCTTGGAATTCATCTCGTAGGTGCGCTGTGTTTCGATCATGTCCACCATCTGCTCGACCACGTTGACGTTCGAGCTTTCCAGCGAACCCTGCGCCACGGTGCCTAGGCCGTTGAGGCCAGGCTGGCCGATCTGCGGCGCGCCGCTGGAGGCGGTTTCGAGATAGAGGTTGTCGCCGTTCGGCTGCAGGCCCGCGGGATTGATGAAGTCGGCGAGCTGCACGGTGCCGATCTGCTGCGGCGCGGCCTGGCCCGGCACGGTGGCGCTCACGGTGCCATCGGTGCCGATGGTGACGCTCTGCGCGTTCTGTGGAATCACGATGGCCGGATCCAGCGCGTAACCCGCCGCCGTCACCATCTGGCCGTTCTGGTCCAGATGCAGTGAGCCGTCGCGCGTGTAGGCGATGGTGCCGTCGGGCATGGTCACTTGCAGGAAGCCGCGCCCTTGCACGGCGAGGTCGAGCGAGTTGCCGGTCTGCTGGATATTGCCCTGAGTGAACAGCTTCTCGCTGCCGACCACGCGCACACCGGTGCCGAGCATCAAGCCCGACGGCGCCTGTGTCTGTTCGGTGGTCTGGCCACCGGGCTGGCGCACGTTCTGGTAGATCAGATCCTGGAACGATGCGCGCGCGCTCTTGAAGCCGGTGGTGTTGGCATTGGCGAGATTGTTGGAGACCACGTCCATGCGCGTCTGCTGCGCATCGAGACCGGTCTTGGCAACCCACAGGGATGAAAACATGCTTGTTCTCCGCTAGGCCGTGCGCGTGGCGCAGGCCGCAATGAATGGTTGGATCAGCCCACTTGCAGCAGGCGCGAGGCCGACTGCGCGTTGTCGTCGGCGGTACGGATGGCGCGCACTTGCAACTCGTACTGGCGTGACAGCTGGATCATCTGCACCAGGGTCTGCGACGGATTCACGTTGCTCGACTCCAGTGCGCCGGATTTGATCGTGACCGCGGGATCCGCTTGCGCAACGCCGCCGCCGTTGAGATGCATCAGGCCGTCGTTGCCGAGCTGCAGCTGATCCGGCGCCGGATTCACCAGCTTCAACTTGCCAACCACCGACAAGGTGTCCGGGCCCTGCCCCATCGGCACCACCGATACGGTGCCGTCGGCGCCGATGTTGATCTGCGAACTCTGCGGAATGGTGAGCTGGCCGCCGTCGCCCATCACTGGATTGCCGCGCGCATCGGTAAGCAGGCCGTCCGCGGTGAGCTGCAGCTGACCGGCGCGCGTGTAGCCCTCGCTGCCATCCGCCGACTGCACCGCGAGCCAGCCATCGCCCTGCACCGCCACATCGAGTGGACGCCCGGTGTCGACCTGCGCACCACTGCGCAAGTCCCAACCGGTGCCCTGGGCGACGCCATTGATGCGCGTCGCCAGGCCGGCGCCCTGCACTTGTAGCGGCTGGAACGCCGACATCTGCGCCTTGAAGCCGACGGTGTCGGCGTTGGCCAGGTTGTGCGCCACTTCGGTTTGCGCACGCATCATCTGCGTGGCGCCGGTCATGGCTACATAGATCGAGCGGTCCATGGGCTACCTCAGTGCGGAAGCGTCAATTACGGATGTTGATGATGGTCTGGGTGAGCTTGTCGTCGGTGGAGATCACCTGCGCGTTCGCCTGGTAGTTGCGCTGCGCCTTGATCATGTTCACCAGCTGCGCGGTGAGGTCGGAGGTGTTGGAAGCCTCCAGCGCGCCGGACTGCACATTGCCGAAGGTGCCGTTGCCGCCGGCACCCATCACCGCCGTACCGGAGTCGAACGACGCGGCCCAGTTGGTGTTGTCGAGCTGGCGCAGACCCTGCTGGTTGGCGAAGTTGGCGAGCGCGAGCTGGCCCAGCGCCTGCGACTGGCCGTTGGAATACTTGGCCTGCACGATGCCGTCGCTGGAGACGTCGATGCTGGACAGCGTGCCGGTGGGGTAACCGTCCTGACTGATCGAGGTCACCGCGTAGTTGTTGCCGAACTGCGTGGCCTTGGTCACATCCAGGTTGATCTGCAACGGATTGGAACCTGGGTTGGCGGTGATCGCCGGGAAGGTCAGCTTGCCGCCGGCCGGCGTCGCCAGCGCGCCACTGCTGTTGAAGCTCAGCTGCTGCACGGCGCCGGTGTCGGTGCCGTCGATATACAGATGCGCGTCCCAGGTATTGGCGGCCGCGTTGCGCACGAAGTACACCGTGCCGTTGTGCGTGGCGCCGAGCGAGTCGTACGCGGTGAACGGCGTGGACTGGTTGAAACTGGTGGCGTCGGTGGGGCTGAACGCTTTGGCCGGCGGCGTGGCGTTGGATGGCAGGTTCAACGCGAGCTGTACGTTGTTGGTGGCCTTGGCCGCGTTCTGCGAAGTGATCAGGCGTAGGTCGGCCAGCGTGCTGTTGTCGAAGCCACCGGCGGCATTCGGCGGAAACACCTGCAGGTTCTGGCCAGCGCTGTTCACCACATAACCGTTGGCGTCCTGGCGGAACGCACCGGCGCGCGTGTACGACAGGCCCTTGCCGTCCTTCAGCGTGAAGAAGCCGTCGCCGCTGATGGCGAAGTCCAGGCTGTTATTGGTGTTCTCGATATTGCCGGCGGTGAACTGCTGCGCCACGTTGGTGAGGCGCACGCCGCTGCCGATCTGGGTGGAGCTGAGATTCTTGCCGGCCACGCTGTACAGCTCGGCGAATTCAGCGCGCGAGCCTTTGAAGCCGGTAGTGGAAGTATTGGCGATGTTGTTGGCGGTGACTTCGAGATCCGAAGAAGCCGCCTTGAGGCCGCTCAATGCGATGTTGAATGCCATGGTGTTCCCCTGTCTGTGGAGCCTGTTCAATATCCCCGCGTAGCCCGCGTTTCGTCGCTAGGCGCGCCAGGTAGTGGGGCGTGGCGCAGCGCCTGACTGGTGGTCAGGCCAAGCCGCGCACCGCTGCCTGGCGCGCCTAGCGACGAAACCCTCCGGGCCGGGTCTGTTTGCCCGCAGGGCCGCGTCATCACTCGGTTGTGTACGGACGTACACGCCCTCGTTCTTCCTTGCCCTGCGTGCAAACAGATCCCGGCGCGGGCCACGCGGGGATATTGAACAGGCTCCCTTGAGACGCTTAGTTGACGCGCGCGACCTGTGCGAGCAGGACGCCACCGAAACCGTTCACTTGCAGATAGGCGCCTTGATCGGTGCCCGCCATGCCCACGCTGCCGACCTTGCCGGTGACATAGGTCTGCACCGCCGTGGTGCCCACCTGCGCCTTCAGGCCGTAGGTGCCCATGGGCAACGGCTGACCGTCGTCGCCCAGGCCATCCCAATGGAAATCCGCCAGGCCCACGTCCGGCGTGCCCAGGCCAATGGTGCGTACCACCTTGCCGGCGCTGTCGACGATCTGCACCGATGCAGTCTGGCCCGCGTCGGACACATTGATCGCGCCATCCAGCCCGGCACTGCTTTCCAGCTTGGCCGCGCTCGACGGCACGGTGACCTCGCACCCCACCAGGTTGCTCGCCTGCAACAACTGATTGCCCTGCATCGCCGTGCTGAGGCTGTTAAATGAGGTCTGCAGCGCCTGTGTCGCCGATACCTGACTGATCTGCGCCAACTGGCTGACCATCTGCGATGAGTCCATCGGCTGGGTCGGATCCTGGTTGCGCATCTGCTGGATCAGCAGGCTGAGGAAATCCGCCTGACTCAGCGAATTGCTCTTGCTCTTCTGCGTCCCCTGCGATGCGGCGGAGTTGGTGTTGTTGATCGATATGTCGGCCATGGCGGCTGCCTTGCGTGTGCGTGCCTTACTTGCCCAGATCCAGCGTCTTCTGCATCAGCTGGCGTGTGCTGTTCATCACCTCGACGTTGTTCTGATATGAACGCGAGGCGGAAATCATGTTGACCAGTTCATCCACCGGGTTGACGTTGCTGGCGTAGACATAGCCATCGCCATCGGCGAGCGGATTGCCTGGCTCGTAGCGGCTCTCCACCGCTGCCTGGCTCTCGGTGACACCGAGCACTTGCACGCCCTGCGTACCTTCCTCGCCCTTCACCGCGAGACCGCGCTGCACCGTGGCGAACAACGGCTCCTTCGCGCGATACGCCGCATCCGACGAACTGGCCACGCTGTCCGCGTTGGCGATATTGCTGGCGACCGTATTGAGTCGCAGCGACTGCGCCGCCATACCCGAACCGGCCACATCGAAAATCTTGAACAACGACATCAGCCCTGCCCTCCTGTGATCGCCGTGCGCAACATGCGGATCTGCGCCGTGATGAAAGAAAGACTTGCCTGGTAATGCACGCTGTTCGCCGCGAAGCTCGACTGCTCCACCTGCGCATCCACCGTGTTGCCATCCATGCTCGGCTGCATCGGCACCCGATAAGCGAGCTGATCCGCCGCCTGCGTCGACGCATCGATATGCCCCGGCGTCGTCGCCGCCATCGCCAGCTTGTCCGGCGTACCGCCCGCATCCGCCAGCGCCTTGCGGAAATCCACATCGCGCGCGAGATATCCCGGCGTATCCGCATTCGCCAGATTGCTCGCCAACACCTCCGCCCGCTTCTGCCAGAGGCCAAGCGCCTGCGTATGCATACCGAACAAGTTGTCGTTGATCTGACTCATCGCAAACTCCACACGGCAACGGCCGCAGGTGCGATGTGGCAAATTGCATGCCAGTAGTGCGCGAAGCGTTGTGGGGACTGGGTTTGCGGGATTTGGTGAAGCGCGTTGTCACTACAGGAGACGGAATTCCGACGCGCGGAAATCAGGTTCGCGTCAATTGTCGGGCTGCTCTTGCTCCCTCCCCTGCTAGCAGGGGAGGGTTGGGGAGGGGTGAGTACTTGAGAAAGCGTATCGGGAGAGGTTTTCTCGAGGGCTTACCCCCTCCCAACCTCCCCCTGCGAGCAGGGGGAGGAGAAAAGGCGCGCCTGGCTCTGACTCAACCCCAATCAGTTCCGGAGGAGCGGAGCAAGAAGCGAAGCCATCCAGATGTCTGGCACTGGAAGATGCGTAGCTACAGAGCACACCGCCTGCTCTGCGGCCATTTCTCTTTGGTTACTTTCTCTTTACTCCGGGCATCCATGCCCTCCGCCCTTCGGGCCAGCTGCGCTGTTCGCACCCGCTCCTGCGGATGCGTGGGCCAGCAAAGAGAAAGTAACTCGGGCGCCGGCAGGCGTCCGACATGCCCGCTGCATAAGCGGCCAGGGCACGCAGTCGCAACAGTCGGGCGATAACGCCACTGGATCCCTGCCTACGCAGGGATGACGAAGTAGGAAGGAATAGCACAAGGGCCAAACCCTCTCCCAGAAGGAAGGGAGACAAAGCGCGCTCCGCAAGGAGAGAAGAAAAATGGCTGGCATGCGCCTTGCTTCCTCAAGTTTCGCCACATCCCGACGATCACCCCCGGGACCCAAACAAAAAAGGACCGCCCCTCCCATGCCCCTGATCCAAAGCAAACACCTCGCCGCGCTGGCGCAAGCCGCCGCCGACGGCGATGCCGATCAGGTCGCGCGCCTTTCGCGGGAACATCCACGCCTCGCCCAGGCGCTCGCGCCGTTGTTTGCCAGATTGGCGCCGCGCGAACCGGCGGCCATCGCATTGCAGGCGGTGGAGCAGCAGAGTCTGGTGATGGGCACCGCGCAGACCTTGTTGCGCGCGCAGGAGGCGTTGAACAAGGCTACGGGCGAGGCTCGCGATAGCGTCGGTCGCTTGACGGAGCATGGCGCCGGGATCTCGACGGCCCTGCAGCAAGCCTCGGGCGAGGTCGCACAGGCTTGCGAGCACACACGGCGTGGCGCGGATACGGTCAATGAACTGGACGGCCAGCTGCGCCTGCTGCGCAGTGCGCTGTCGGCGATGAACCGCAACCAGAGCAAGCTGGCCGAACAGGTGGCGCAGATCCGCAAGCTCACCTCGACCGTGCAGGACATTGCGCATCAGACCAACCTGGTGGCCTTGAACGCCGCTATCGAAGCGGCACGTGCCGGTGAAGCCGGGCGCGGCTTCTCCATCGTCGCGGATGAAGTGAAGCAATTGGCGGAGAAGACTACCCAGGCCACCGACGAGATCGAGGCCGTCACCAGTTCGATCGGCGAGTTCTCGCAGCAGCTCGATGGCGATGTGCGCCAGGGTGTGCAGCGCCTGGAGCGCGCGCAGAATCGTATCGATCACACCGTCGCCACGCTGGGCCAGGGCGACGAGGCGCTGCGCGGTATCGCGTCGCGCGTGCAGGCGGTGCAGCAAGGTTGTGATGCGCAGAGCGCGCGTATCGCCGCGGCGCAGGCCATGCTCGGCGCGCTGCAGCGACGCAGCGGCGAGGCGATACGCCAGTCCGAATCGCTGGACCGCGCGGCAGTGCTGTCACATCGGCTGTGTCTGGGCTGGCTCGATCATGCCGACGCGCCTTCCACCGCCAGCCTGAGCCTGAGCCTGCGCGAATCCATCCAGGGATTGCGCCAGGCGATGGAGCTGGCACTGCACGAACCGGCGGCGCTCGATCGCCGCTGGTTCGACACCAGTGCGTTTCATCACGCGCTTGCGCATATCGGCGAGCAGCATGCCGCACATCCGGCGGCAGCAACCTTGCTGGAAGCCGGCCAGCGGCTGGGCGACCACGCCGACACTTTTGTGCGATTGCTCGGCGAAGGTCAGCTGGAACAGGCGGCACAGTTGCCTGACCGGGTGGAGCGCGAGCGCGAAGCCATCCATCAGCAGCTTGGTCAGTTGCTGGCACAGGCCGAGGCGTGAGGCGACGATCGTCCATCCCGTGGTGGATGCTGCCGCTGTTCGCGGCGGCGTCGGCGCATGCGGCATCCGCCGATGCGCTGCGGGGTACGGCGGAGAGCTGGCTGCGCCAGCATTTCGAGCAGGCCGGCGATCGCGTGGTGGTACAGGCCGATGCCTTGAGCGAACGTGTGCAGCCACCGGCCTGCCCGCAAGCCTGGCAGGCCAGCCTGCCCGATAACGCGCGCCCCGCGCCGCGATTGAGCGTGGAGCTGCGCTGCCCGTCGACGGGTTCGCGGATGCAGATACCCGTGCGGCTTCAGTTGTTTCGCAATGTGCTGGTCACGACGCGCCCGCTGCAGCGCGGCGATGGCATCACCGCAACGGACGTACATGCCGAAGAACGCGATATCACGCGGCTTGGCTATGGTTACATCGATCAGCTCGACCAGGTGTCTGGCCGGCTGCTGTCGCGCCCGCTGGGCGCCGGCAGCGTGCTGACACCCGGTGCGCTTGGCGGCCGGCAGGCTGTGCGCGCGGGCGACCGGGTTCAGTTGATCGCGCGCCTGGACGGGATCGAAGTGCGCACCAGCGGCGTGGCCCTGGGCGGCGGCGATACCGGCGCCCGCCTGCGCGTGCGCAACGACAGCTCCGGCCGCACCATCGACGCCACGGTGCGCGACGCCGGGGTAGTGGAGGCGCTGCCCTGATGAATGCCATTCTTGCTTCCGCATCTAAAGTTCTGCCACCCGTCGCCGATAAGCTGGCTGAAGGGTCAAAAACCCACTGGGACACGTACTTATGAACACCACGATTACCTCCAACGGTTTGCCGGTACTGCCGCAGCCCAAGGGCAACCAGGGCACGGCGGCGCAGCCGGCCACCGGCACCACCGAAGCCGCTCCGGCGGCCGCGGCGGACGACAGCGTGAAGCTCACCGACTCCGCTCGCGCCCTGCACGAAGCGGCCAAGGGCGGCGTGGACTCCGGCATCGACACCAAGCGCGTCGAGCAGGTGCGCCAGGCGCTGGCCAACGGCAGCTACAAGATCGACGCCGGCCGCATCGCCGATGGCCTGCTCTCGCTCGAAGGCCAGATCAGCGGCAAGCCATGAACCACGGCCTGCACGCCGAGATGGAAAGCGCCGTGGCCGCTGTGATCGGCGACATGCGCGAAGCCGTCACCCAGCTCGCTGCCGCGCTTGCCGCGGAACGCAGCGCGCTGGAGCAGGCGGACGCGGAGGCGCTGCATCTCGCTGGCACGGCCAAGCAGGCACAGATGGAACGGCTGGAACAACTCGATGGCGAACGCGTGCAACTGCTGCGCGCCATCGCCGCCCCGGCGCCCGCGCAAAGCGCGGCCTGGAGCGAAGTGGTCGCGGCACTGGCCGATTGCCAGCGCGCCAATCAATACAACGGACAGGTCGTTGGGCAGCGCCTGCGTCAGGTGCGCCAGGCTTTGTCCGTACTGACCGGTGGCAGCGAATCGACCCTGTACGGCCCGGCCGGCACGCTGCGTACCGATCACCGCCAGCAATCGCTGGCAGAAGCTTAAAGACATCACGTAGGAGCCCACCCTGTGGGCGACGCAGGGCCAGTTTTCGTCCGAGCCGTTGTAGAGCGCGGCCCTGGCGGGCCGTTTCGCCCACAGGGTGGGCTCCTACGCCAAGCGGTACAGCAGTAGCACTGGCCCTGTCGCTTTGCGGCGTCAGGCGATTCATACGAGCGGCACCCCATGCGCCCTCCCTGGCCCGATGAAGTATCCATGACCGATACCGCTGTTGAAGCCGCCCGTGCCGCCGCCAATGCCGCGGCCTCCGCCGTCAGCGCGCCGCTGCCGCTGCTGCGCGTTCCGATGCTGGATCGTGATCGCCAGTTGATGGCCTACGAACTGCTGTTGCAGCACGGCGAGGAAGAAGAGTCCGCGCTCGCCCACCGCATGCTGTCGATCATCATCGACGGCTCGGTGACGCAATGGGCGCGTGGCAACCGCGTATTCCTGAGCCTGCCGCGCGATCTGGTGCTGGAACAGGCCGACCAGGTGCTGCGCCATCCGCGCATCGGTCTGGTGATACAGCCCGACGCGATCCACGACGACCTGCTGATGGAACGCCTGCGCCAACTCTCCGCGCGCGGCTGTGCCCTGCTGCTCGATCTCGACGATGTCGGCACGTTGGAAAGCAATGAAGTGCTGCGCGTGCTGGATCTGGTGCGCTACGTACGCCTTGACGCCAGCCGACTCAAACCTGATGCATTGCGCGAGCGTTGCGAGACGTTGCATGCGCGTGGACTTCATGTGATCGCCGGCCACGTCAACGATCACGAAACCTGCGGCCACTGCATGTCCCTGCCGTTCGCCGCAGTGCAAGGCGCCTACCTGCTGCGCCCTGAAAAAGTCGACGTCCCCGTACTCACCGCTAACCGCCTCAGCGTGCTGCGCCTGCTGCGCGCGCTGGAAGAAGACGGCACCGGCCCGGTGGAACTCGGCCAGATCATCCGCAACGACGTGATCCTCAGCTACAAACTGCTTGGCTGCGTGAACTCGGCTTATTTCTCATTGCCGCGCCAGCTCAAGTCCGTGGAACAGGCCGCGATCTTCTTCGGCCTCACCCGCATGCGCAACTGGATCAGCACCATGGCCCTGAGCGGCATGGACGACCGCCCACCCGAACTCCTGCGCGCCGCCCTGATCCGCGCCCACATGTGCGAACAACTCGCCCAGCACCTCCCGCGCGAGCAACGCGAGATGGCCTTCACCACCGGCCTCTTCTCCCTGCTCGAAAGCCTGATGTGCGCACCGATGGAACTACTGCTCCAACACCTCCCCCTCGCCCCCGAAATCCGCAGCGCCCTGCTCGAACAACAAGGCCCCTTCGCCCCCATCCTCGAACAAGTGCAACGCTGGGAAGCCGGCGAACTGCGTGGCGGCGAAACCCAGCCCCAGCACATCCGGCGCATGGCCACCGCGTATCTGGAAGCGATCCGCTGGGCCGACCATGTGCATTCGTTTGCGGAGCAGCGGCCGCATTGAGCGGCCATGTGGCAGCGCAGCTCGAGCGCGCTGTCTTGGCTTAGCGCGCATTCGATGACGCTGTAGAAGCGCGATCCCGAGCACCCGCCCCTCACCCCAACCCTCTCTCCGGAGGGGAGAGGGAGATGTTGCGCGGCGCCAAGGAACGGACCATCAGGCGCGAAGAAAAACCGTCCCACCGTCTAGCACTGGAAAATGCGTGGCTACGAAGCACGCCGCCTGCTTTCAGGCCATTTCTCTTTGGTTACTTTCTCTTTGGGCCAGCAAAGAGAAAGTAACTCGGGCGCCGGCAGGCGTCCGAAATGCCCGCTGCATAAGCGGCCAGCGCACGCAGTCGCAACAATCGGGCGATAACGCCACTGGACCCCTGCCTGCGCAGGGGTGACGAAGTAGGAAGGGCGTCGCAAGAGCCAGCCCCTCTCCCGAAGGGAGAACAACAAATCAGTCAGCGCGCGCGTGCACCCGCCACACAACAAGCGCCAACCCCAACACCGCAAACACAAACCAAAACGCAGCGACCTGCAAATCCTTCCCCACCCACATCAGCCCACCAACGGCCCCGGCCACCAACAACCCGGCACCCAAAGCCATCGGCGCAATACGCCGCACCGACCACCGATCCCACAACAGCAGCAACGCACCAAACGCCGCCAACAACACGCCAAGCACACGCCGCGGCATGGCAAGCCCCGGCGGCTCGGGAACATCAGGCAGCACGTCGACCAAACGACGATCCCCCACCTGCACGTCATAACCCTTGCCGTCGGCCGCATCGCTCGCCGGCACCAGTTGCTGGCCGTCCAGACGCGCGAACACGGTGACCTGCTGCACCGGCAATGCCTCCCAGCTCACGCGCAGATCGCCCAGTCGCGGGTGATCTGGATTGGCGCTGGTGCTCATGTAATTGCCGTGCAGCGAAAAGCTCGCGGCGAGATTGGCGGGCAGCGCCTTGATGTCGGGCTCGATCAGCTCCCCACCAGGCAAAGCATGCATAAGCACGGGCGACAGCGCGTAACCGCCAACCTTGGCGAGACCGGCGTCGAACTGTTTGCCCTGGATCGGAAACGGACCGGGGTTGGCATGACCGGCGGGGCGCGCGAAACGGCTGGCGTCGATCGGACGGTCGACCCAATCCTGCTCGTAGTGCACGTCATCGCCGACGCGTATTTCGCGCCACTGGAACATTTCCACATGGCGGACCAGTACTGGCGTTTTCACGCGCAGGTTGAAGTCGGGGTCGAAAGGTTCTTCCACGACATCGACGGGACTGCTCACGCGCACCATGTAGCCGTGCTGGTCTGCCTGCGGCGAACTGCCAGTATCGATATCCAACACCTGGCCGCCATGTCGTTCCGCGGCGACGCGATGCTGGATGGCGGCCTGCTCGGTCATCGCGACCAGGCCGGCGCCGGCCAGCACCAGCAACGCGCCTGCGGCGCCAAAAGCAAGCTGACGAAGATTCATGTTCATGCGTGCACCAGCCCGGTGAGTTCGCGCTGTTCGTCGGCGGTGCCGTAACGGCCGCGCTCGTCGCGGATGACACGGGCCATCGCGCAGTCGTGGTCGTGAGTGAAGAACAGGCGCACGTCGCGGGCCAGCTTGTCGTCGAGGAAGGCGCGCTTCTCGTCGATCAGTTTTTCGGGCCAGCGGTCGTAGCCCATGGTGATCGGCAGATGCACCCAGAAGCGGCCCGGGATCAGATCAGCGCAGAACACCACGCCACCGACTTCGGCCAGCATCAGGCCAGGCGTATGGCCGTCCGAATAACTGAAGCGCACTGCACCGCCCAACGCCTTCGAATGCTCGCCTTCGACCAGTTCCAGCCGGCCGCTGTCGAGCAGCAACTGTTGCAGTTCGGGAATGAAGGATGCGCGGTCGCGCGGATGCGGATGCTCGGCACGACGCCAGTGCTCCGCGCCAACGACGTAGGTGGCCTTCGGAAACAGCAGGCGCGGCGGCTGGCCTTCCTGCCAGGCTGCGAGCAGGCCGCCGGCATGATCGAAGTGCAGATGCGACAGCACCACCACGTCGATGTCTTCGTGCGACACGCCGGCGGCGGCGAGGGAATCAAGCAGTACGTGGCGCTCTTCCACCACACCGTAGCGCTCGCGCAGCGCCGGCTCGAAGAAGGCGCCGATGCCGGTTTCGAACAACACGTTGCGGCCGTCCAGATCCTTCACCAGCAAGCAGCGGCAGGCTAGCGGGATGCGGTTCTGCGCATCGGGCGCGATCCAGCGTGACCACAACGCTTTAGGCGCGTTGCCAAACATGGCCCCGCCATCGAGCTGCTGCGAATTTCCGACCAACGACCAAAGCTTCATTAAAAAAAACCTCGCGTTGCCACGGATTCGCCGGGAGCGAATCCGGACGCCGTAGGCGGCCCCGCGCGTAGCGCGGGGTGAGGCCTATGGACGGGCCGAACAAACATGGCACCGCCGTCGAGTTGCTGCGAATTACCGATGATCGACCACAGCTGCATGCCGGACCTCTTATTGCACCTTGCCCAGACCCGACGGACGGCGCGGATCGCTGGCCGCGTCCAGGGTGCCACTCTTCAGGTCCCAGGTCACCACATTCATGTAGCCCCACGGCTCGCGCTGCTTCAAGGCGTGGCCCATGCGGGTGAGTTCGTCAGCGGTGGCCTTGTCGAACACGCCGTCTTCCATGTCCACGCGGTCGGGCATGAACTGATGATGGAAACGTTTCTGTCCGGCGATGCCCAGCGCGTTCTTGCCGTCGATGAAGGCAAAGATGCCCTCGAGTACCTGGGTGATGATGGTGGAGCCGCCGGGCGAGCCGATCACACCGATGCGGTCAGCACCGAACACGATGCTCGGCGTCATCGACGACAGCATGCGCTTGCCTGGCTCCGGCGCGTTCGCCTTGCTGCCGAGCAGGCCGTAGACGTTGGGCTTGTTCGGCACCAGCGCGAAGTCGTCCATCTCGTCGTTGAGCAATACACCGGTGCCCTGTGCCACGAAGGTGGAGCCGAGCGTGTAGTTCACCGTCAGCGTGATCGAAGCGATATTGCCTTCACCGTCGATGATAGAGAAATGCGTGGTGTGCATGCCCGGCTCGGCACCGGCGCTGGACGGCAGCATCGAGGACGGCGTGGCCTTGTCCATCAGGATGGTCTGGCGCAGGCCGTCGGCGTAGTAAGGCGACAGCAGCATGTCCAGCGGCATCTTCACGAAGTCGGGATCGCCGAGGTAATCGTTGTGATCGCGGAATGCGCGGCGCATGGCTTCGATGACGAGATGCATGCGATGCGCGGTGTCCATCTTGCTCAGATCGAAACCGGACAGGATGTTGAGGATCTCCGCCACGGCCACGCCACCGGAGGACGGGGGCGGCGCGGTGACGATGCGGTAGCCGCGGTAGTTCACCGTGATCGGCTCGCGCTCTTTCACTTGATAGCTTTCCAGATCCTTCGCGGTCCAGTTGCCGCCTGCGGCGCGCACGGACGACACCAGCTTCTGCGCCACTTCGCCGCGATAGAAACCGTCGAGACCTTTTTCGCCGAGCAGTTCCAGCGTGCGGGCCTGATCGGGATCGCGCCAGACTGCGCCCGCCACCGGCGGCTTGCCGTCCGGCAGGAACTTGGTGACAGAGGCCGGCCAGCGACCGATGTCCTTCTGGCGTTCGGTGATGGCGTTGATCAGACGGCTATCCGGCTCGAAGCCATCGCGCGCGATGCGCACCGCCGGAGCCAGCGCATCCTTCAGCGGCAACTTGCCGTAATGCTTGGACAGCCAGACCAGACCTGCCGGCTCGCCGGGGATGCCGGCCGAGAGCGGACCGTTGAGGGCGGTGTCGCGATTGGGTGTGCCGTCCTTGTTTAGGTAGTCCTTGACGTTCACCGCGGCCGGCGCGGTCTCGCGCGCGTCGATAAAGAACTGCTTACCGTCCCATGCGCGGTGAATCACCGCCATGAAGCCGCCGCCGATACCGGAGCTTTCCGGCTCGACCACCGACAACGTGGATGCGACCGCCACGGCGGCGTCGAAAGCGTTGCCGCCTTTGGAGAGCACTTCGAGGCCGGCTTCGGTGGCGTGGAAATTCGCACTGGCGATGGCGGCGCGGCCGGGCCCGCGCAGGGCGGTCGGGCCCTTATGCCCGGCGGTTTGCGTGGTGCGGGGATCGTCGGCGTAAGCAGCGCTGCTTGCAAGCAACAGACCGAGCAACAGAACACGGCCGTTCAGTGCCGGCCACTTCAACGGAAACCTCATGCGCAGGGACCCTCTGATCTATTCCACGTAGGCGGCATGATATCCAGAACGGCCGTTACCGCTGCCGCGTGGCGAAGCGCCTGACTGGCCGTCAGGTCGAGCCGCGCGGCAGCGGTAACGGCCGTTCTGGATATCACCCTGTCATTAAAATTCATCAAGTGAGGGCCCTTGCTGTTTGCGCGCAGCTCACCGCCACGCTGCTTCTACAGACGTCCAGTCTGCCATCAGCAGCGCAACGGCGATCTGCGCGCAAACAGCAAGGGTGACGCCTGCGTGGAATAGATCAGAGGGTCCCTACCCCTCTTTCATCAACTGGCGGTACTTGAGTTCAAGTTGATCGTGCGTTTCGGTGTGTTCGGGGTCGACGATGATGCATTCGACCGGGCACACCTCAATGCACTGCGGTTCGTCATGATGCCCAATGCACTCCGTGCACAACGCCGGGTCGATCACGTAGTACTCCTCGCCGAGCGAGATGGCCTTGTTCGGACAAACCGGTTCGCAAACGTCGCAGTTGACGCAGGTATCGAGGATTTTCAGAGACATCAGACGAGTTTACACGGTAGCGCCGGATGCTGCGGCGCACAAGATGACTAAAAATGGGGAGAAAAAAGCTTTTGCGCGGGCGGGGTTGTTTCAAGGGCTTACCCCTCCCCAGCCCTCCCCTGCAAGCAAGGGAGGGAGCTCGGTATCGCGAGCTTTTAGCTCCTCCCCTTGCTTGCAGGGGGAGGCTGGGAGGGGGGGGTAAGCCCTTGCGAAAACCTCTCCAGCAACCCCAAAAGAAAAAGCCCGCGATGCTCACGCATCGCGGGCCTTCATCACATCGGTTGCCGCGTGGCTTACATCGCCACGAAGCGCACATTGGCGCCAGTCGGCTGCAGCGCGGTGGTGACGCGCTCCTGGTCGGCCTTGTCGCCGATGAAGAGCACGATCACGTCCTTGAAGGAACCCGGCTTGGCGTCCTTGAAGGCGGCAATGACCAGATCGGCGGTCTTGGCCGAGTCCGGACCGGCGAACACCAGCATGTTGCCCGGCAACACGCCACGGGCGACGGTGTCCTGCACGGTCTCGAGCTGGCGCTGGCGCTTGGCCTGGTCTTCTTCACCGTCGCCGGCGTTCACCAGGTACGGGTACGGACGGTCGGCCGTCATGCCCTGCATGTTCTTCTGCACGATCTGGCCGAGGTAGGCATTCCAGGCCTTGCCGTCGTTCGGATCGGTGGGCTTGGTGACCTGGGCGACCTGCTCGGTGGTCTGCTTGGCGCTGTCGTCGGCGTTGTTGCCGCAGCCGGTAAGGGCCAGCGAGCCGGTGAGCGCAAGGGCGGCGATAAGTGCGTACTTGTACATGGTGATCACCCTGAAGTGGTGGAGTCTGGACATGGATCCCCCGGAAGACGGGGCCCACCAAGAGCCTGTCCGCAGGATGGCGGCGAGCATACACGAGCGCCCGGGTCCCCAACCACAGCCGGGCGGCGGGCCTTAGCCGCCTCGAACGGCGGCGACTCGGGCGATTACTGGCGGCGCTGCCGCATCGCCTGCTGCACGGCCGGATGCACGAAGCCGGAGATGTCGCCACCGAGGCGGCCGATCTCGCGCACCAGCGAGGAGGAGATGAAGCTGTACTGCTCCGCCGGAGTAAGGAACAGCGTCTCCACCTGCGGGATCAGATGGCGGTTCATGCTGGCCAGCTGGAATTCGTACTCGAAGTCCGACACCGCGCGCAGGCCGCGGATGATCACGCCGGCACCGATCTCGGTGACGAAATCCGCCAGCAGGCAATCGAAGCCACGTACTTCCACGTTGCGCAGGTCGGCTAATGCCAGCCGCGCCAGCGCGATGCGTTCGTTGAGGCTGAAGCCAGGACCCCTGCCCTTGTTCGGGCTGTCGGCCACCGCCACCACGATGCGCTCGAACAGCGGCGCGGCACGCGCGACCAGGTCGGCATGACCATTGGTGATGGGATCGAAAGTACCCGGGTAGACAGCAAGGCGCGTATTGACCGGCGGCTTGTTCACGAGGCGTGTGGCGTCTGGCTACGAAAGGGCCGCTAGCTTAGAGCCTGTGTTCCTCATCCGCATAGCCCACCGAAGACGAACACAGGCGCTAACGAAGTTCGCTGGTCCGGCGATAGAGCGCGTAGCGCACTTCGCCGGCCTGCCCTTCCCGATGCAGTTGCCAGTTCGCGGGCAAGGCCGGCACGGTGGCGCGCGGCGATTCCACATAGATCCAGGCGGCAGGTGTCAGCCAGCCGCCGTCTTCCAACTGCCGCGCCAGTACCGACCACAAGCTCAAGGCGAACGGCGGATCAAGGAAGACCAGGCCATAGGGCTGGGCGGTGCCTTGCAGATAGGCGCCAGCGTCGGCCGCACTCACTTTGCCGTTCGCCACCTTGAGCCGGGCGAGGTTGTCGCGTAGTGCCTGGGCCGCGCGGGCGTCGCGCTCCACGAACTGCACGTGCGCTGCGCCACGCGACAAGGCTTCAATGCCGAGCGCACCGGTACCGGCGCACAGATCCAGGCAGCTCTCGCCGGCGATGAACGGCGCCAACCAGTTGAACAGGGTCTCGCGCACCCGCTCCGCGGTGGGGCGCAGGCCGGGCAGTTGGGGCACGTTGAGGCGGGAATTGCGCAGGTTGCCGCCGATGATGCGGATGCGGCCGGAGCCAGCGCTCATACGGGCCGCCATGGCTCAGCGGCCAGTGCAGGTGGGGGTGTTAGCATGCGCGCTATTGTCTTTGAATCGCTGCCGCAATGCTCAAGTTCTGGAAGAAGAAACCCGCCGACACGACTACGGGTCAGCCCGCCGCCGCCCCGACCAGCACGGAAGCCGCCCCGGCAGCGGCGCTTCCGCACGACGCTGACGCTGTTTCGCTGGACAACGCCGCCGCGGTGCTGGGCGAAGCGCTGGCCGAAGCCGCGCCGCCGGCCGAAGCACCGGGCGAGGAAGTGCCTTTCCAGGTGCCTGCCGAAGAAACCGCACCGGCCAAGCGCAGCTGGCGCGACCGGCTCTCCGGCAGTGCCTTCGCGCGCGGTCTTACTACGCTGTTCGTACGCCATCCCAAGCTCGACGACGCGCTGTTGGATGAGCTGGAAACCACACTGATTACCGCTGACGTGGGTATCGAGGCGAGCACCGCACTGGTGGAAGATCTGCGCAAGCGCATGCACAAGCGCGAGTTCGCCGATGCCACCGCCCTGCTCGCCGCGCTGCGCCAGGCACTCGTTGCTTTGCTGGTGCCGGTGCAGAAGCCGCTGGACGTGAGCGGCCGGGCGCCGTTCGTGGTGCTTACGGTGGGCATCAACGGCGTCGGCAAGACCACCACGATCGGCAAGCTCGCGCGGCGTTATCGCGACGACGGCCGCAACGTGATGCTGGCCGCGGGCGACACCTTCCGCGCCGCCGCGGTGGAGCAGCTCAAGACCTGGGGCGCGCGCAATAACGTGCCGGTGATTTCACAGGGCCAGGATGCCGATTCCGCCAGCGTGATCTTCGATGCATTGCAGGCGGCGCGTTCGCGCAATGCCGACGTGCTGATCGCCGATACGGCCGGCCGCCTGCACACGCAGGGCGGCCTGATGGACGAGCTGGGCAAGATCGCGCGCGTGCTGAAAAAGATCGATACCGAAGCGCCGCACGAAGTGCTGATGGTGATCGATGGCACCACCGGGCAAAACGCAGTGAGCCAGGTGCGCCAGTTCCGCCAGATCGTCGGCGTCACCGGTCTGGTGGTGACCAAGCTCGACGGTACCGCCAAGGGTGGCGTGGTGTTCGCGCTGGCGCGCGAGTTCGGCCTGCCGATCCGCTATGTGGGCCTGGGCGAAACCGCTACCGACCTGCGCGTGTTCGATGCGGAGGCTTATGTCGATGGGCTGCTGCCGGCCAATATCGGCCATGGCTAAACGCAACCTGCAACGGTGGCGGAGCTAACCCATGCCGCGCTGGCTACGCATCAGCCTGTGGAGTTTCGGCGGCATCGCACTGGCGGTGCTGGTCACCGTGGTGATCTCGCTTTACCTGTTGCTGCAACCCGGCCGCTTCACTGCGATGCTGCAATCGCAGGCCGGCCAGGCGGGGCTGGACCTCAACCTCGCCAGCCCGGCCAGCCCTACCCTGTTCCCGCGCCCCGCACTTGAGCTGCAAGGGCTTACCTTGAGTGCGAAGGGCGCGAGCATGCCGATCCTGCTCGCCGCGCGCGGACGCCTGCAATTGCCGTGGCGCGCACTGCTGGGCAATGAAACCGTGATCTCGCGGCTGGAGATCGATTCGCCGCGTGTCGATCTGGACGCATTGCAGGCCTGGCTCTCTGCGCTGCCTCCGCGTACGGAAACTACGTTACCGGAAATTCCGCGCATCGATGCCGGTGTGCGCATCACCCGCGGCAGCCTGGTGCGCGGCAACGAAATGCTGTTGAACGATGTGGCGGTGGACGCCGGCAGCCTCATACCGGGGCAACCGTTTCCGCTGACCATTTCCGCCCGCAGCGCGGATGGCACACCGTTGCAGTTGCGGCTTTCCGCGACGCCGCGCGTCAAGGGCGAGGCATTGCGGCTGGAAAATATCGAACTGCATCTCGCCCAGGGCAACACACTTACGCTGCAGCTGACCGGCGAGGCGCGCTGGCATGGCGCCGCCGATGCGTCGCTCAAGCTCAGCGGCAAGCTCGACCATGCCGATGCCGGCATCTACGACACCTCGCTGGTGCTGACACCCGCCAACCAGATCGACCCCTTGCTGCTGGCGGTGAAACTCGACGGCCCCGACAACCATGCCGACCTGCGCCTGCCGCCGCTCGCGCTGGCCGACTGGTGGTCGCAACTCAGCCACCCGCAAGGGCCGCGACTTGGCGTACCCCCAGGCACCGGCACTGCGGATATCGCCAAACTCGAAGCCGGCGGTGTCGTGGTGGAAGGCCTGAGCATCAAGGCCGGCGTCGAGCCACCGCCACCCGCGCCCACTAAGAACGCCAGCAAGCCCGCGCCTGCACGTAAGAGCCAATGACCGTCGACACCAGGAACGCCTTCGCCACCGACCTGTTGGCCTGGTTCGATCGCCATGGCCGCCACGACCTGCCATGGCAGCATCCGCGCGACGCTTATCGCGTGTGGCTGTCGGAAGTGATGTTGCAGCAGACACAGGTGACTACGGTGATTCCGTATTTCCTGCGCTTCGTGGGCACGCTGCCGACGCTGCGCGATCTCGCGGCCGCCGATGAAGACACCGTGCTCGCGCTGTGGTCCGGCCTGGGTTACTACCGGCGGGCGCGCTTCCTGCATCGCGCCGCGCAGATTTGCGTGGAGCAGCATCAGGGCGAGTTGCCGCGCGACTTCGACGCGCTGGCCGCCTTGCCCGGCATCGGCCGCTCTACCGCGGGTGCGATCCTGGCGCAGGCGCATGGGCTGCGTTTCCCCATTCTCGACGGCAACGTCAAACGCGTGCTTACGCGCTATCACGGCATCCATGGCCATCCCGGCCAGAGCGCCGTAGAGAAAGTGCTATGGCAGCACGCTGATGCACACACGCCGGATGAACGCGTGGCCGACTACACCCAGGCCATCATGGATCTGGGAGCTACGCTTTGCGTGCGCTCGCGGCCACTGTGCAGCGGCTGCCCGTTGGCTGCTGGCTGCGTCGCACATCGCGATGGACTCACCGCGCAATTGCCCAGCGCCAAGCCCAGCAAAGCCATTCCCACCCGCTCCACCGTCATGCTGGTGCTACGCGATGCGAACAAGCGCGTACTGCTCGAACGGCGCGGACCTCAAGGTGTGTGGTCCGGCTTGTGGAGCCTGCCCGAAGCCACCGATCATGACGGCGCCTGGCGCGCTGCGCAGCAGCTCGCGCGCATCGACGATGCACAGGCGCTTGCGCCGTTCATCCACGTTTTCAGCCATTACCGCCTGCAAGTCGAGCCGCTGCTGTTCGACGACGCGACAGCGCATCGCGCCATCGCCGATAATCCCTCGCTGCGCTGGTGCGATACCGGCGAGATCGCCGCTCTCGGCCTTCCCGCACCCGTGCGCAGCCTGCTGCAAAGCCTTCAAGGAATCATGCAATGAGTCGCACCGTTCACTGCGCCAAGCTCGGTACCGATGCCGAAGGCCTGGATTTCGCCCCCTGGCCCGGTCCGCTCGGCCAGCGTATTTACGCTGAAATCTCCAAGCCCGCATGGCAGCAATGGCTGGCCCACCAGACCATGCTGATCAACGAATACCGCCTCAACCCGCTCGATCCCAAGGCACGCCAGTTCCTGAGCGGGGAGATGGAGAAATTCCTGTTCGGGGGCGAGGTGAAGCCGCCCGAGGGCTTCGTCGCCCCGGGCAGCGAATCTTGACGCCCATCCCGATATCCGGTTTAATGCGCGGCTCCACGCAGTATCGATGACTGTAGCAGTCATCCACACTCTTGGCCGAGTAGCTCAGTTGGTAGAGCAGGGGATTGAAAATCCCCGTGTCGGCGGTTCGATTCCGTCCTCGGCCACCATCGAATTCGAACGGTCCGCAGCGATGCGGGCCGTTTTCGTTTTTGCCGTGGCCGCTCCGTTCGATAAACGGTCGCGCCCTCGACGCGCCGGATCCTTCCTGGAGTGCGCGACGCATAGGCAACACCATGCCGCGAATTCAAAACAGGAACCGGACCACAAAAAACCAAAGTGGCCGATATCGGCTATCCGCAGCGCCGCCGTCATGCCGGCGATTGCTACACCCGATTCCGGCAGTGGATCACACCTGCTTTCTCAGGTATTTCACATCACTGTCTCTATGTTGAAAAATGGATCGGGGATGTGATGGGGATCGGGACGGACATGGATCAAAAGCTGGGTTGGCTCGGCCGGCAGGTCGCAGTGGCAGTGGCGTACGGACTCGTGTATGAGTTGCTGCGAAGCATGAGCTTCGCGCATTTCGTGCCGGTCAGCGGCTTCAAGCTGAGTGTGCTGTTGCTAACACCGCGACGTTATTGGCCCGCGCTGCTGATCAGTGAAATGTCGGTTCTCGCTTATACCCTCGAGAGCTGCATCGCGAGCTTCGGGTGGGCGTTCTATCTCTTCTCCATCATCCCGCCAATCGCACCGCTCATGATCATCGTGGCAGCCTGCCGCGCCAGGCTGCCGGGGCTTGCGCTTCCGAACTTCAAATTAAGCAGCCTGCTTATCTGCACGGTGATTTCGACCGTAGTGCTGGTGGCTGACAGCCTGATTTCTGCCTCGCTGATTCTTGACCCGGTCGGCGTAGGAAGAAAGCCGCTGTCGGTGCTGATGGGGGATTACCTCCTGGGCACCTATACCGGCATCCTGGCCGTCACTCCACTGGTCCTTACAGCGGCGTTTGAGTGGCGTAAGCGCCGATCGCTTACAGCCATCTGGATGAACAACAAGGCATTGCTCCAAGCCACCGCGTTCGCGCTGGTCGCGATGAGCGTAGAAGTCTTTGCCTTCTCGTACTCTGATAACTCCACGTTGCGCTTTGCGGGCCAGGCCATGTTGCTGGTACCGGCAGCTTATTTCTTGATGCGCTGGGACTGGAAGGGCGCGGCGGTGGTGGGCGCGCTGTCGAGCTTCGGCATCGTGGCCCTGATGCCGGCCAAGTTCGATCTTGCCACGCTGATGACGCAGACGATGATGGCATTGTCGCTGACCGCTTTCATCGTACTTGGTCAACAGACCGCCAAGCTCAAGCAGGCGACCAAGGCCAAAGACAACCACTTGAAGAAGGCCCGGCTCGAGCAGCACCTCTCAGAGCTGAGACTTCAACGCAGCTCCTTCGAACTCTCGTTCGTCAATGTAGAGCTGGCGCGCGCCCACCGGCATCTGCTGATCCAGCTCGGCCATACGCATAACCGGGGTGAGGTGGAAACACAGAAACACCACCTGACGAAGACCACACGGCGGTTGACTGAGCTTGCCAACTCGCTGGCACCGCCGATGGGTGCAGGGCATCCGCATGCACTTACCGAGGGGCCAATATCGGAGTTATTGGCCAAACTTGGCGTCGACTACCACGTCAATCTCCGCGGACAGCTCAGTCTGCTGTCAAAAAGCACATTTGCCCTGCTCTACCGCCTCTCATGCGAGGCGGTGGCCTATCTTCTGAAGGAGCATCCCACCGATCGCATTGTCCTATCGACACAGACCGTCATCGAAGACAACGTCATGACGATCGCGCTTACGGTGCAAAGCGCCGGGCAAATCATTTCGTCTCCTGCCCGAAACAGGATCATGCAAGAGCTGGGTACTTACGATCTCGGATTGGAAGAGCTGCGCATCCGCGCGCAGCTCTTCAATGGCGACGTGACCGTCGACGGCAAGCAGGTCTACGTAAGCCTCCAACAGGAATTCATTACAGAGCTCGACTGACCGGGCAGTCGTTGGGATCACATAACGCCGCTGCTGGCGCCGACTGGATACGGGTAACCGGGCAGTCGTTGGGATCGCATAACGTCGCTGCTGGCGCCGGCTGGATACGGGTAACCGGGCAGTCGTTGGGGTCGCAGCCTGCTACCGGCGTAACGCTCCATACATACTGACCCTTGCCATTCACTGCCACGGCAACCTGCGTAACACCGTCGCTGTAAACCACCTCGGCATGACTCAACTGGCCGCTTCGCATGGGCGCATCCGGCGTGGATACGCTGCCCGCATCGCTGCCCATCGGCAGCACAAGATAAAGGCCATTCGCCGTGGCGACACCCATGCGGACCTGGTTGCCGAGGTCGTTGACCTGGACGTAATTAATACCGTCACGAATAAAGCGATAGACGTGCCAGCGCGGACTCTGCGAGACATCCTTTGTTGCCGGCCTCGCCGCCCCCATACCCTGCTGCTCCAAAGCGGTGGCACCCGCGGTTCCGAACAACGAAGCGGCGAGCAACAGAACTCCAAATACTGCGTGGCGCATTTTCATACCTAAATGACTCCCCCTTCCAAAGGTTCGCGGTTCCGGCGGGCATGATGACGTCGAAATCGTGACGCCATGGTGAGGAATCTTGGCATAGCTCTCGCATTGGCGAACCTGTCTGATGGTCTATGTCGGGCGTGAATGGCCTTGCCCCGATGCCCTGTATTCACCGCAGGTTGGACTTTTGCGGACAAGACTCAGGATCCCCGCCAACCACGAGGAACCGTCCATGAAGAAAAGTATCGCTTCATTGACCATCGCTCTCGCCCTGGGAGCCTCCACCGCTATGGCGCAGGAAGCGCTCACCGAGCGTCAGGTGCATACGCAGCTCGAGCAGCAGGGCTATACCAAGATCCATGATCTGAAATTCACCGACGGTATGTGGAGAGCACGGGCCAAGAGCGCGAATGGTACGCGCGTTGCGGTGAAGATCGACGCCAAGACCGGACAGGCCTATCCCGACGAACAGGTCTCGCGCCTCAGCGAGCGTGACGTGCGCGCAGCCCTCTCTACCGGCGGCTATACCCACGTGCATGACGTCGCTTACAAGGATGGTTTATGGAGGGCGAAGGCCGAGAACCCGGCCGGCGCCGACGTGAAATTGCAGATCGATCCCGAGACCGGACGCGTCATCGGCACTAACTAACGACGAGCAGCCCGGAGGCACTTTGCCTCCGGGCATGCATCCGGCTCAACCGTGCGCACTCAGCGTGAGAATGGAAGGCAGCGTGCTTTCGGGATGAGCGCGAAGCAGTTGATAGGCGATGCCACCCAGACCTGGCATCAAGCCCGGAGAGAAGGTGTCGCGTACCATGCCGCAGATCGGACCATGATCTTCGATGCTGGTCAGCCAATGTGCCAGAAGCGCTTCGCGAGTCAGCCCGTCCGGTGCTTCACTTGCGCTTATCGCTGCATCGAGCAACTCCCACGCTGAAGCATCGCCATGGCATGCGGAGTGATTCCAACCCAGGCCCTGGCGCCACGTCGCCGCTGCCGCACGCCGAAGCTGGGTGCGTGTGTGTGGTTGTTGTAGCGAGGGATCAAGATCGAGATGCGCAAGGCCGATGCCGACGGCGCCGTGGCACCACGCTGCCGCGGTCCTGGCACCGGGCAGCATGCGCAGGTCGAGCCAATTGCGTTCGCTATCGTCGTACAGCGCTTCTTCAAAGGCCAAAGCCGCCGTGGCCATGTCGAGATAGCGCTGTTCGTCTGTTGCACGCGCGAGCTGGGTCAATGCCCACGCGATACCCGTGACGCCGTGGGCGAAACCGCCGACGCCGTCCGGCCATTGCTCCTGCTTCCAGCAGGCTTTGTCGCCATCGCGGACGGCCCGTGCGCAAAGACTGTCACCGAGTTCGCGCGCCATCTGCAGATAGCGCGCATCGCCGCTGCGTCGCGCCAGCATCAATAGCGGAGGGATGACTCCCGCGGCGCCGGAGAGCACGTCCACCATATCGCTGGCATCCGCGGCCTCCGGTATCGCCTCAGCGAGCGTGCGGGCATGCGCCAGACCGCCGCCGCGATCCATGCCCCAGTCCGCGAGGGTCAGCCACATCCAGATCAATGAACCCAGGCCGGAATACCCGCCTAGCGGCAACGGCCGCACCTTGAGAGTGTCCTGGCGCTGGCGTTCTGCCTTGGCGGCAAGCAGCTCGAGCGAGAACAGCGTTGCGGTCAGCAACTCTTCCAGCCCTTCCACGCTGTTGGCACGTCCTGCCCCGACCTCGCGCAAATAAGCTGCGATCAACAAGGCAACGCCGGATGTACCGCCATAGAGATCCTGCGTCAGCGGCTGCACCGACCAACCGGTGACCGGGTCGAACACCGGCGCGATCCACGCCACGCTGCCATCGTCGCCGCGGATCGCCGTGGCGACCAGTTCGCGCATGATCTTCGCCACCTGCTCGCGACGGCGCGCGTCGATATCGCCCATGCGCGCCTGCGCCGGCCACAGCGACTCGTCGCCCGGCATCCAGCCCTGGTTGATGTAGGCACTGATCAGCGTCGCCTTGATCACGCTGCGCTCCAGCAACGGATCGATGCTGCGCCAGTGATCCAGCGCCGCGTCCACCAGGTTCAACGGTGGCAGCCATTGCGTGTCGCGCGGACCGTCCAGCCGCCCCTGCCTTGCCGTGGTGGAGAAGAAGGGAATATCGCCTTCCAGCAGGTCGCTGATCTCAGCCTCGATGACTTCCGGGTCGCCCGGCGCCACCGCGACATTCGTCGCCATGCGCGCCATCAGATCGCGCGCACGCGCGGTCGCACTGGCTTCGTTATGCAGCGACACCGGATGCCACAGCATGCGCGCCAGCTCGGCATAAACCTCGGTGGCGCGCGGCACGACGCGGATGCGGCAATCGGCGAAACGCTCCAGCCGACAGCGCAATGCACCGTTGTCGTCGAGGCGGCGCAAAGTAGCAGTCATGCCGTCGAACGCCTCCAGCACATCGGGCCAGAATCGCGACAGCACTGGCTCCGCGCTCGGATGATTCTGCGCTATCGGCGCGGCGACTTTGATCGTACCCAGGCGCGCTTCGTCCGTGCCAGCGTTGACGATGCTCGGCTGCTCCAGCATCGGCTGTTGTCCGGGCAGTGAGCCCACCGCCGAGGTATCCACACCGCGCCAACCCAACCCCAATCCACGTCCCGGCAACATGCCAATACTGAGCACCGTGCCCGCCACCATGTCGGCGGCGCAGTCGGCCGCCTGGCCGTAACCGGAAGGCTTGCGCGGCAACTTCGGCGTGAACAGCGTTTCGCAGTCGATCACCACGGGACTGCCGCCGTGGGCGATCAGGTTTTCCGCATGCAGATCGCTGCCACCGAGCAGGCTCATGATCGCCAGCCAATGGCCGATGCCGCGATAGAAATCGCGCAGCTCGCTATCGTCGGCGGCATAACGGTGGCCGACGAATTCGGCCCAGCCATATTCCGTACGGTTCACCACTCGCGGCACGCGAATGGCCAGAGGTTCGTCGTGGTCGCCCGCCAGTGTTTCGATGAAATGGGCGAGCTCGCGATCGGTCGCCATCGAGCGCGGCTTGTAGACGACCCGCCCGCCTTCGCAATGCACCAGGGCCACGGTCTGGCCGCGACGATGACTGTCGCCGGCACCGAAGCTCAGTTTCAGCAAGTGACCGGCTTCGCCACCGCATAGCGTACCCAGGCTGTCGCGGTCATGCGCCCAATGTTGCGCAAAACGCAGCGCCGCGCGGCAGCGGTTGCGCACAATGCTGCCAACCCGCGCAAGCAGTCGCGGGTAATGCGCGGCCAGGCCGGCCCAGAAATCCGCGTGCGAAGACAGCTCGATGAAATGCGTCCAGCGCTGTGCCGCGTCTTCGCCTTGCAACGTACCCGCGGTACGCGCCGCATGCAGCTCCACCAGCAGTACGCGGGTGAGCTTGGCATGCAGGATAGCCAGTAGTACCTCGCGCGTTCCTGCCAGGATGACCGCGCGCTCGCTTGCATGCAGGCCGGCGATTTCCACTAGCTGGGTTGCCAGTCCGTCCACGTCGGACGAGAACAGGCAACCCAGTGAAGCGTCGAAATGGCCGGCGTCCGTGACGGACGCCATGCGTCAGCAGCAATAGCGGGTGTGTGAGCCCGTACAGGCCGTGCCACATCCACCGAAGGTCGTCAGCGAACTCATTTCGCTGGTGATCTCGGCTTCGGCGAACTGGCCACCCGTGAACAGCGGGCCGGCCGGGTTGTGCTCATCAGCCTCGTTGCGGAGCTGGGCAATGCGATCTGCGTTTTCCATGGCTTACCTCTTTGACAGGTCTCAGGAAAGAACCGTGCCGTGAGGTCAAGAGAAAGCGGAGGCGGCGCGCACAACCATGTGCGTTATGTCGAGCCGTCACATCCCGTAACCCCTGCCGACACGCCGTGGGAGGTCGAACGCAGCCTCCCGCCAGGGATGGTATGGACCGGTATGCATGCATTCTGTGATGCAGTTCCGGCTGCCTTCCGCTGCCATGCAGCACCGCAATCCCGCCCATGCCCGGCTCCCGATTCGCAAGAAAGTGGACCCATGCACCGCCAGCTATCTACTATCGACGGCGGACTTCCCCACAGGTAACGCCAGTGAAACGACTTGCCCTTTCCATGCTCGCCCTGTCCATCGCCTCCGCCGTGATGGCGGTCGACGCCCCGACGTTCGACCCGCACCGCCTTTCCGCCGACGTGAAGACGCTCTCCTCCGACGCTTTCGAGGGCCGCGGTCCGGCGACCGCTGGCGAAACCAAGACCATCGATTACCTGATCGCGCAGTACAAAGCTGCCGGCCTGCAGCCTGGCGGCGACCTGAAGAACGGCAAGCGCGCATGGACCCAGGCCGTTCCACTGCAGCGCGCGGAAATCACCGGTACACCGTCGCTATCGGTGAAACTGGACGGCAAGGCGCAGGCTTTGACCCAGGGCGAGCAGATCGCCGTGCGCGCCGCGATGGATGGCTCCAAGTCCGTGTCGATCGCCGATGCGCCACTGGTGTTCGTCGGCTATGGCGTGAAAGCGCCGGAGCGCAACTGGGACGACTTCAAGGGCGTGGACCTGCACGGCAAGATCGCCGTGGTGCTGATCAACGACCCGGATTTCGAGACCGGCGTGGGCGACTTCGGCGGCAAGGCCATGACTTATTATGGCCGCTGGACCTACAAGTACGAGGAAGCCGCGCGCCAGGGTGCTGCCGGTGTGCTGATCGTGCATGAGACCGAGCCGGCTTCCTACGGCTGGAACACGGTGAAGAACTCCAACACCAATGCGATGTTCGACATCGTGCGCGACAAGCCGTCATCGGTGCATCCGCAGGTCGAGGCCTGGATTCAGCGCGACTTCGCCGTGGATCTGTTCAAGCATGCCGGCCTCGATTTCGAGGCACTGAAGAAACAGGCGCAGACGCGCGAATTCAAGCCGGTCGTACTCAAGGGCGAAACCTTCTCCGCCAACTACAAGGTGGACAGCAAGGTCATCACTTCGCACAACGTGGTCGGCCGCATCGACGGCAGCAAGCGCCCCGACGAGACCGTGATCTATAGCGCGCACTGGGATCACCTCGGCGTCGGCGCACCGGATGCCAAGGGCGACCGCATCTATAACGGCGCAGTGGACAACGGCACCGGCACCGCCGCGCTGATCGAACTGGCGCGCGCGTTCAAGAAGGCGCCCAAGCCGGAGCGTTCGATCGTGTTTCTCAATGTCACGGCCGAAGAGAAAGGCCTGTTGGGCTCGGAGTACTACGCTGCCAATCCGCTGTATCCGCTGGGCAAGACGGTGGGTGTGATCAACCTCGATGCGCTCGATCCGCACGGCCCGGCGCGCAACTTCACCATCTCTGGCAGTGCCAAGCTCGACCTGCTCGACGAGCTGATTGCGACCGCGAAGAAATGGGACCTTGTCTATTCGCCCGATCCGAAGCCGGAGGCAGGTCACTTCTTCCGCTCCGATCACTTCTCCTTTGCCAAGCGCGGCGTGCCGGCGATCTCGTTCGGCTCAGGCAACGACTGGGTGGATGGCGGCCTCGCCGCGGGCAAGAAGGCCGAGGACGAATACACCGACAAGCACTATCACCAGCCGTCGGATGAGTGGGAGGCGGGCTGGTCATTCACCGGCATGGCACGCGACCTGCAGATCCTCTACACGCTCGGCAGCGACCTCGCCAACTCGGATCGCTGGCCGGACTGGAGCAAGGATTCGGAGTTCCGCGCGGCTCGCGATGCGAGTGCATCCGAACGCAAGTAAAGAGAGGGCCGCCCCGCCCCTTCGCAGACCGGCCCGCCTTGCGCGGGCCGGTTCGCATCCGGACATCGTCATCGAATGGAAGCTGTCATGAATGCAAGTTTTGCAAGGATCGCCACCGGCCTCATGGCCATCACAAGCCTCGGCTTCGGCCGCACTACCCATGCACAGAGCACCGCCGTCGAAGGCACGAACTGGAAGATCGAATCAGCCGCCTTGTTTCCCAGCGACCTCGGGCCGGCCGCCAAGGCAAATGAGCCGATCCTGGTGTGGAGCACCAAGGACGGGGAGAAAATCGCTTCGGAGGTGCACTTACTTGTCGAGGCGCCCTACGACAGAGCCCAGCCGGCCGTGCAAAAGGCGCTGGCTATGCTTGGCGCATTCACTTCCGACAGCGAAAACGTCTCGCTGGCCTACCAGGCTGACGGTTGGTCCGAAGTGCTGCTGTCGCGCCGCCCCGATCTTCGCAATGCACTGGCAACTCGGTTCGAGGAACCTCGTCTGCAACTGGCGGTGAAGGAAGGTGCACTCACCCCAGACGAGATGGAGCAGCGCCTCGCTCGAGCACGGGCCAGGGTCGAATCGGTACCGCAAGATCGCGGCACTATCGATGCGTTTCATGTCACCTATCCGAGTTACTACGCGCAACAGGAGCGCAGCTACGGACTGACGGGCAAACGAAGCAGCAAGCTATTCGTCCGCGTGTTCGACGTCTCGGCCGCCTTCGGACACCCGGCGACCAGCGTGCGCATCAGCCGCGTAGACAGCTATCCCAACCCAAAGTACGGATTGCTGAAGAACTGGCGCAACTTCAATGTGCTGAGCACGGGCCCATCACCCACATTGAGCGATGGCGTGGTGCCGGCAACCGTATTCGAAACTGTACGCAGCGCGCTTGCCTCCGCGGCCGATGGGCATGCGGTGAGCGTTGCTCCTACGCCAACGGCCTGGGCGATACCGGCCGACCTGACCGCACAGGTACCAGCATTCACGCTGGCTGCGCCGAGCAGCGACAAGCCAGCACTGGAAGCCCAGACGATCCGCTGGGATACCCTCATCGGTACGGAGCGCGACCTGCGTTATCCACACGACCTGCTCACCCTGCCCGATGGCGACCTGATGCTGAGCGCCGAAACTTCGGACGACAGCGGCTGGTCTCAACGGGTGTGGCGACTGCATGACGCCAACGGCGAGTGGAAAGCGGAGAACGTCTGGCGCGGCGGCAACGGCGCCCGCCAGCTTGCGCTCAGTGCAGACGGGCACACCGTCTGGTTCTCCGGCAGCGCCACGCGAGACGATGCGACGCAGATGCACGCTTACGACGTCGCAACGCGCCGGCTCACCAGCTTCACCCTGAGTTTGCCCGACACCGCCCGCGGCAGGGACTGGCACTGGGAGCTGGCCGATGATCAATGGCCCGCGATCTTCGATCATCAATCTGCATCACTGTTCGAGCGCGACAAGGCGAACGCCAGCAAGCTCGGCGATGAACAACTGATCGTGCTGCGACCGGCGACACCGCCATCCGCAACTGGCGGCACCTGGCCGTTCCGGCTTGCGGCCTCGTCCGTCCGCCAGTCCATGATGAATGTGCGGATGAAGGGCAACACCTATATCTGGCCCATACGCTGGCGCGGCGCCAAGACCTTCTGGACCGAAGACCAGCTCGGGATCGCCGAACTGGATGCTGCCAACGGCCGCGTGCTGCGTGCACTGCCACTGCCGCAGCGCGCGGGCACGCCCGACCGCAACGATGCCAGCGGCGTAGCGCCATGGGTACCCACGCCGCTGGGTTCACCGGAGGCCGGCTGGATCGCCAGCGGCTTCGTACTCATGCTGACCGACGATGGCAGCATGCCGCCCAAACTCGACGGCGACGCGAACCGCAACGATCGTTTCGTCGGCATGCACGTGGTCGACCTGAAGGACGGTCATGTGCACCTGTCCGCCTTGCTCGGCCGCGCCGACACCCTGCAGGCCGCCGCACGTTCTGCCAACGGGCGCCTGTTGGCCATCGGCTCCAACGGCATCAAGCCACGCGGCCCCAAGGTCGCGCTTTGGGATATCGCCAAGGCGCAGACGCCTGTACAGCTCAGCACATCGGCGCGCGGCGAATTGCATGCGCTCGCCTTTTCATGGAACGGCGCCGAGCTGTGGGCGCTGGGTAGTCGCGAGTTGCTGCACTGGCAACTGCCTGATGCGCTCAAGGATGCCGCCGCACGGGGAAGCTTTCCTGATCAGTCGCACGACTGATCAAGAATTTGGACATCTAAAGAGCACCGTCCCTCGCCCCCCCCCCAAGGAGTAAGAGGGTCGAGCGTTTGTCAGAACGCGTGGCCGACTGTGAAATACCAGTTCCCCGCGATGGGATTCGATACATGCATACGACCGCGCGCATCAGCCACGCCGGTGCCGTAGTGGCGATAGACACCCGCGCTGTTCCAGCCGCGCGCATAGGCCAGGCCCAGATCGAAACCGCCGAAGTTTTTCGCCAGCGCCACACGGGCATCCTGCCAACTGTAGTCGCTGAAATGGTTGACGCGTTGCCAGCCGTAATGCACCGACAATTCATAGCCATTGCTGAGATCGAATCGCCGCATGACATCGAGATAGGTCGATCCACGCGAATGCGAACGCTGACCGACACCGAGCGTCTGGCTGTTGAAGCCGAAGTAGTCGCGTGTAACCGTCACCGAATACGCGAGCGACCACCCCCGCCAATCCAGGCCAAGTACCAGCTCGCCATAGTTGTACGAAGTACCGGTGACGCTCACGCGCGCGCCTGGGTAGCGGTAGTAGTACAGCCCCGCGCGATAAGCGAGCTCACCTTTATTGCCTGCGTAGCCGGCGTAGGTATCCCACTCGGCATGGCCGCCTTCGACAAAGTAGGGGCTGACCGTAGAAGCCCAGCTGCCTACGAACCAGCCCTGAGGTGCCGCGTAGTCGACACCGCCCTGCAGTGCGGGCTGGCCCCAGCTCTGCTGGAAGCCACGAGAAACGTACTGCGACGCTGCGGTGATGCTGCCGCTCCAACGCTTCGCCACCTCATCGGCCTGCGCCAGCGGTGCCGCGCCTAGAGCCAGCGCGGCACCAACCAGGATCGGCGCCCTCATCCATTCACCTGGGTGTCTTGCGCCAAGGCCTTGCGCAGGCTCTGCATGTACAGCAACAGCACCACCGAGAACGGCAGGCCGCATAACACCACGGCGGTTTGCATCGCATTGAAGCTGCCACCCAGCAGCAGGCCGATGCTCACCACCGTCGTCGCCACCGCCCAGAACACGCGTAGCCAGATCGGCGCATCTTCTTCACCGGTACCGCCGCGGGTGGAGAGATTGGCAATCATCAACGTGCCCGAATCCACCGGCGTCAGGAACAACACGAAGCCGATCAAGATTGTGATACCGGCAACCACGCGCGTCCCCGGCAAGTACTCGAACAGCTTGAACAGCGCCATCGGCGGATCGGCCTGCGCCACTTGGCCCAGCTCCGCGGCGCCATGGTTGAGCACCAGATCGATCGCGGTATTGCCGAAGATGGACAGCCACGCCAGGGTGAAACCCAGCGGGATCAGCAGCACACCGATCACCAGTTCGCGAATGGTGCGTCCACGCGAGATGCGCGCGATGAACATGCCCACGAACGGCGCCCAAGCGATCCACCACGCCCAGTAGAACAGCGTCCACTCACCCAGCCATTTGCGGGCCGAGTCATACAGATAAAGATTGAAGCTCTGGCCGACAAACGAAGTGAGGTAGTCGCCGACGTTCTGCACCATGCCGTCGAACAGGTGCAGGGTTGGGCCGCATACCAGCACAAACAGCAGCAACAGGCAGAGCAGGCGGATATTGAGATTGGAGAGGATGGCGATGCCTTTCTCCACGCCGGTGATCGCAGCGATGGTCGCCACGACCATCATCACGATCACCAGCCCCACCAGCACCTGCGGCGTCGCCGGAATGCCGAACAGATAGTGCAGCCCCGAGTTGAGCAGCAGCGCGCCGATGCCCAGGTTGGTCACCATCGATACCAGGGTGACCAGGATGCCGAAGCCGTCGACCAGATGGCCGATCCAGCCGTGGATACGTTCGCCGAACAACGGATACAGCGCGGAGCGCAGCGCCAGCGGCAGACCGCGGCGATAGGCGAAGTAGCCAAGCGCCGTAGCGATCAGCGCATAGAGCGCCCAGCCGTGCAGGCCCCAGTGCAGAAAGGTGATGGCCATCGCCTCGCGCGCGGCGTGCGCCGTGCCGCCCGCACCGACAGGAGGCGACAGGAAATGATCGAGCGGCTCATAGGCGCCGTAGTAAAGCAGCGCAATACCGATGCCGGAGGAAAACAGCATCGATGTCCACGAGGCATAGCTGAAGGTCGGACGCTCATCGTCCTTGCCCAGCCGGATGGTGCCGTAGCGCGATGCCGCCAGCCACAGCACGAACACCATGCAGGCCACCATCACCAGCATGTAGTACCAGCCGAACGTTTTCGACACGCTGGCCTGCGCCAGTGCCAGCCAGGCCTGCGAGGCCTCGGGATAAACCACGGTGAGTGTGCCCAGCAACAGGATCGCCGCCGCCGAGCTGTAGAACACCACCGGATTCAGACGCGCACGCGCGTGCGTCGAATGGGTGCCTTGATCCATCGGTGCATCTCCGGATACCCAACGATCGGGCACCGGGGTGCTTCGCATCGACTTGGGGTCGCCCTAATGATGTCGCCAGCCGAACCCCGGCTGGCGGATTGAAGGCCTGCGACGGCACCCGATCAGGATGCAGGGCCTGCCCCGGAGCCACCTGCGCCAACCGCCCGCGCCAGCCCCATCCGGCAAGCCTAGTCATTTTTTATTGAACGATCAATCAATTTAACGTAGGCTCCTGCAGTTGACTCCGCCGCGCGTCCCCGGCACGGCGCCCGCTAACCCCTGTCCCACGGTGGCCCCTATGCCCAAGGTCGGCATGCATCCCATCCGGCGCGAACAGTTGATCCGCGCCACTTTCGAGACGATCGACCGGATCGGGCTCGCGGACACCACCATGGCCCAGGTCGCGCGCAGCGCCGGGCTTTCCACAGGCATCGTCAGCCATTACTTCGGCGACAAGGACGGCCTGCTCAACGCGGCCATGCGCCACATCCTTCGCCAGCTGCGCGACGCCGTCGCCCATTGCCGTGCCGAGGCCGGGGATGACCCGCGCGAGCAACTGCAAGCCATCATCGACGGCAACTTCGATGACACTCAGGTCAGCGGCACCGCGATGCGGGTCTGGCTCACTTTCTGGGCCGCGAGCATGCACCAGCCCGAACTGCGCCGGCTGCAGCGCGCCAACGACCGCCGCCTCTATTCCAACCTGTGCCACCAGTTCCGCCGCGCCCTGCCCCTGCCGATGGCACGCCAGGCAGCGCGCGGACTCGCCGCGCTGATCGATGGCCTGTGGCTGCGCGGCAGCCTCACCGGAACCGAGTTCGACGTGAGCCAGGCCCGCCGCCTCGCCTACGACTATCTCGATCATCTCCTGCCGACGCGCGCGCACTAACTAAAGCGCTACGGCCGAACGAACGGAAGCCGAACATGAGCAAGTACGAACTGCAGAAGCTTTACATCCACGGCGCACTGGTCGATGCCACCAGCGGCGAGACTTTCGACGTCGTGAATCCCGCCAACGGCGAAGTGCTCGCCCAGGTGCAGCGCGCCTCCAAGGCAGACGTGGAGCGCGCGGTGGAAAGCGCCGAGGAAGGCCAGCGCGCATGGGCCGCGATGACCGCGATGCAGCGCTCGCGCATCCTGCGCCGCGCGGTGGACATTCTCCGCGAACGCAATGACGAGCTGGCGTTGCTCGAAACCGAGAACACCGGCAAGGCTTACGCCGAAACCTCTACGGTGGACATCGTCACCGGTGCCGATGTGTTGGAGTACTACGCCGGCCTGGCCTGCGCGATCGAAGGCGAGCAAGTACCGCTGCGCGAATCGAGCTTCTTCTATACGCGCCGCGAGCCGCTGGGCGTAGTCGCCGGCATCGGCGCGTGGAATTACCCGGTGCAGATCGCGCTGTGGAAATCCGCTCCGGCCCTGGCCGCGGGCAACGCGATGATCTTCAAGCCGAGTGAAGTCACTCCACTGACCGCGCTCAAGCTGGCGCAGATCTACACCGAAGCCGGCGTACCGGCGGGCGTGTTCAACGTGCTGCAGGGTGCCGGCCGCGAAGTCGGCCAGTGGCTCACCGAACATCCGCGCATCGAGAAAATTTCCTTCACCGGCGGCGTCGAGACCGGCAAGAAGGTGATGGCGAGCGCCGCCTCCTCGTCGCTGAAGGAAGTGACCATGGAGCTCGGCGGCAAGTCGCCGCTGATCGTGTTCCCGGACGCCGATATCGCCCGTGCCGCCGATATCGCGGTGATGGCGAATTTCTTCAGCTCCGGCCAGGTCTGCACCAACGGCACCCGCGTCTTTGTGCATGAATCGATCAAGGCGGCGTTCGAAGCCGCGGTTGTTGAGCGTGTGGCGCGCATCCGCCTCGGCGAGCCGACCGACCCGGCCACCAACTTCGGGCCGCTCACCAGCTTCCCGCACATGGAGAAGGTGCTGTCGCTGATCGAGAGCGGCAAGCGAGAAGGCGCTCGCCTGCTCATCGGCGGCGCCCGCGTGTTGCAGGCGCCGTACGACAAGGGCGCTTACGTGCAGCCCACCGTATTCTCCGATTGCCGCGACGACATGACCATCGTGCGCGAAGAAATCTTCGGGCCGGTGATGAGCATCCTCGCCTGGCGCGACGAACAGGAAGTGATCGCGCGCGCCAACGACACCTACTTCGGCCTGGCCGCCGGCGTGGTGACGCCCGACCTTTCGCAGGCGCACCGCGTGATCCATCAGCTCCAGGCCGGCATCTGCTGGATCAACACCTGGGGCGAGTCGCCGGCGGAAATGCCGGTGGGCGGCTACAAGCAATCCGGCGTCGGCCGCGAGAACGGCATCAGCACGCTGGCCCATTACACGCGAATCAAGTCGGTGCAGGTGGAACTGGGGCCGTTTGCCTCGGTGTTCTGACCCGCGATCCGCCGGGCGGCCGCCGCGATGGCGCCGCCCGATTTCATGCAAGGAGTTCCCATGAGCGACATCAAGACCTACGACTACATCATCATCGGCGCCGGCTCGGCAGGTAACGTGCTGGCCACGCGCCTGACTGAGGATGCAGACGTCACGGTATTGCTGCTCGAGGCAGGCGGTCCCGACTACCGTCTCGATTTCCGCACGCAGATGCCGGCCGCATTGGCCTACCCACTGCAGGGCCGCCGCTACAACTGGGCTTATGTGACCGACCCCGAGCCACATATGAACAACCGTCGCATGGAATGCGGCCGCGGCAAGGGCCTGGGCGGCTCCTCGCTGATCAACGGCATGTGCTACATCCGCGGCAACGCCATGGACTACGACCACTGGGCCAAGCGTCCGGGTCTGGAAAACTGGACCTACCTCGATTGCCTGCCCTACTTCCGCAAGGCCGAGACGCGCGACATCGGCCCCAACGATTACCACGGCGGCGACGGCCCGGTCAGCGTCACCACGCCTAAGAACGGCAACAATGTGCTGTTCCACGCGATGGTCGGGGCCGGCGTGCAGGCCGGCTACCCGCGTACCGATGACCTCAACGGCTTCCAGCAAGAAGGCTTCGGTCCGATGGACCGCACAGTGACGCCGCAGGGCCGTCGCGCCAGCACGGCGCGCGGCTACCTCGACCAGGCGCGCGCGCGGCCGAACCTCACCATCGTCACGCACGCGCTGACCGATCGCATCCTGTTCTCCGGCAAGCAGGCAACCGGCGTGGCGTGGATGCGAGGCGACCAAAAGCAGCAGGCGCATGTGCGTCGCGAAGTGCTGCTGTGCGGTGGCGCCATTGCGTCGCCGCAGATCCTGCAGCGCTCCGGAGTGGGCCCGGCCGATCTGCTGCGCAGCCTGGACATCCCGCTGGTACATCACCTGCCTGGCGTCGGCGCCAACCTGCAGGATCATCTCGAGATGTACATGCAGTGGGAGTGCAAGCAGCCGGTGTCGCTCGCGCCCGCGCTCGAGTGGTACAACCAGCCGAAGATCGGCGCGGAATGGTTGTTCTTCGGTACCGGCATCGGTGCCAGCAACCAGTTCGAGGCCGGCGGCTTCATCCGCAGCCATGAAGAATTCGAATGGCCGAACCTGCAGTACCACTTCCTGCCGGTGGCCATCAATTACAACGGCTCCAACCCAATCAAGACGCACAGCTTCCAGGCGCACGTCGGCTCGATGCGCTCGCCGAGCCGTGGTCGCATCCATGTGCGCTCGCGCGATCCGCGTGAGGATCCCAGCATCCTGTTCAACTACATGTCGCATGAGCAGGACTGGCGCGAGTTCCGCGCAGCGATCCGCATCACCCGCGAGATCATGCAGCAGAAGGCCATGGATCCCTATCGCGGCAAGGAGATCTCGCCCAGCGCCGACCTGAAGACGGACGCGCAGCTCGACGCGTTTGTGCGCGCCCATGGCGAAACGGCCTACCACCCGTCCTGCTCGAACCAGATGGGCAACGACGACATGTGCGTGGTCGACGGCCAGGGTCGCGTGCACGGCATGCAGGGCCTGCGTGTAGTGGACGCCTCGATCATGCCGCAGGTAACTACGGGCAATCTCAACGCGCCGACGATCATGATCGCCGAGAAGATCGCTGACGCAATCCGCGGCCGCACGCCGCTGCCACGCGCCACTGCCTCTTACTACATGGCGAACGGCGCACCGCTGCGCCGCACGGCGTAAACGCTCCCCCTAAGGCATCCCGTTTCCGTGCGGGGTGCCTTCGGCACAAGGATGTGCCACCTTTTCTTTCGATCCGTTGGCAGGCGCGTTTAACGCTGCTCTTACGCCCGATCCGCAACCGCCACAAAGCCGTCTTCAACGAATCATGGTTCAGTCATTTGCGACGCGCAGACTGTGCCGGCACCGTCCCCCGAAGACCGCATCATGCTGGCCCAATACGTTTACTCCGCCAAGGCAGGCTTATTCCGCATCGTTCGTCATGGGCGCCGCTGGCGCAGCATGCTCGAAATGCAGGAAATCGACCGGCACGATACCGCCGAATCCGCGCTGGAAGCGCTGCGTCGCAACTGGCCGCACGCGCGTCTGCCGGCGCAACTCACTGATTGGCGTTACCTGCCGGAACTGGCACTGGCGCACTCGCGCGTATCGAGCGAGCCCGTGATCCGCTGGCGGCTGGCCGGGTAAATCACCGGCCGCCCCTTACGCGACCGCCGGGCGCAGGCCGCCGATCATCGTACGGGCCAACTCGCTTTCGCCGAGCACCACCAGATCCGCCCCCTGCTTCAGCAGATGCTCGCGGCATTCGTCCGAATCCGCGCGCGCAATGATCTGCAAGGCCGGATTCAATAACCGTGCCGCACGCACCACTTCGCCACTTTCGAAAGCCTGCGGTACGGTCACCAACAGGGCCCGTGCCTGCGGCAGATTGGCGGCTTCCAGCACGTCATCGCTGGAGGCATTGCCGACGATGGTTTCGATACCGCTCTGGCGCAGTGATTCGGTGAGATCTCTTTCTTCCTCCAGCACCAGCAAGGTATCGCCGCGTGCATGCACGGCCTCGCCCAGCAATTGCCCCAGACGGCCATACCCGGCGACCACCACGTGATCGCGCAAAGTGCTCAGCGGCAGCGGCACTATATCGCCCACCGCCGGCATCTCCGGACGGGATTCCACAACGACGGCCTCGCGCGCGTCCAGCCGCGCCTTCACGCGATCCATCAGCTTGAACAAGAGCGGATTGATCAGGATCGAGACGATCGCTGCCGCCAGCAGCACATCCTGCGCTTCCTTCGACACCAGGTTCTGCGCAACGCCGACACCGATCAGGATGAAAGAGAACTCGCCGATCTGCGACAAGCTGGTCGCGATGGTCAGCGCCGTACTCAATGGCTTGCGGAAGGCCAGCACGATGCCCAGCGCCGCCAGCGATTTGCCTACCACGATGATCAACAGTGCCGCCAGCACCACCAGCGGCTCGGTGAGCACAACGTGGTAATTGAACAACATGCCAATGGAGACGAAGAACAGCACCGCAAAAGCGTCGCGCAGCGGCAGGGTTTCTTCCGCAGCGTCGTGCGCCAGCTTGGACTCGCCCATCATCATGCCGGCGAAGAAGGCACCCAGTTCGAACGACACGCCGAACAGACCGGCCGCACCGAATGCTACGCCCAGCGCAATCGCCAGCACCGCCAGGCGAAACAGTTCGCGCGAACCGGTATGCGCAACCACCTTCAGCAGCCACGGGATCACCCGCTTGCCGACGATCAACATCACCGCGACAAAGGCCACCACCTTGCCCACAGTGATACCGACCGTGGTCGCAATCTCGCCAAACGACGGCGCCGCTCCACCGTCGCTCGCCAGCGAAGCACCCAGTGCAGGCAGCAATACCAAGGCAAGCACCATCGCCAGGTCTTCGACAATCAGCCAGCCCACGGCGATACGGCCGCGCTCGGTTTCCATCAGGCGGCGCTCTTCCAGCGCACGTAACAGCACTACCGTGCTCGCCACCGACAACGCAAGACCGAACACGAAACTCTGCGCCGTCGGCCAGCCCATGGCCCAGCCCAGCAACATGCCGAGGACCGTAGCCACCGCCATCTGCACAATGGCGCCGGGGATGGCGATGCTTTTGACCGACAGCAGATCCTTCAATGAAAAATGCAGACCCACGCCGAACATCAGCAGCACCACACCCAGCTCCGCCAACTGATGGGCCAGCGGCCCATCCGCGACGAAGCCCGGCGTAAAGGGCCCCGCCACCACGCCGGCGAGCAGGTAACCCGCCAGCACCGGCAGCTTCAGACGATGGGCAATGGCGGCGAACAAGAAGGCCAGCACGATGCCTCCGACGATCGTGGCGATAAGCGGGGCGTCATGCATGGCGGCGTTCCTTAGGGCAACGGGGAAGTGAGAAAGCGTGCGCCAACGAGGGCGCGTGATGCAGCGTGGCTACCGTCATCCGACGCTGGCAGAGCTTTGCACTACATCCGTTGTAAGGGCATTCGGCGGCCAGCACAAGCACCGCCGGGCCGCTATTCCTGCGCGTTGATCACCGCGAGGAAATCGCGCCCATAGCGTTTCAGCTTGGCCTCGCCCACGCCACTGATCGAAGCCATCTCCTCTTCGTTGGCGGGCAATGCGCGCAGCATCCCCAGCAAGGTGGCGTCGTGAAAGATGACATACGCCGGTACGCCATGCTGCTTGGCCAGCTGCGCGCGCAAGGCGCGCAAGGCATCCCACATCGGCTGCTCGTAAGCCTCGATGCCCAGACTGCTGCCGGTCACCAGCTGACTGTCGCGACGGCGGCGCGAGCGGCGTTCCGGGCGCACATCTTCGCGCAAGCGTACCGATTGATTACCCACCAGCACATCGCGACTGGCCTTGGTCAGCCGCAAGGTGCCGAAGCCTTCCGCATCTGCTTCAAGCAAACCCGCGGCAAGCAGCTGACGGAATACCGAGCGCCACTGCTTTTCATCCATATCGGCGCCGATGCCAAACGTGCTGAGGCGATCGTGGCCGAGCTCGCTCATGCGGTTGCCATCAATGCCGCGGAGGACGTCGATCACATGGCCCGAACCGAAACGCTGTCCGCTGCGATACACCGCCGACAAGGCTTTTTGCGCCGGCACCGTGGCATCCCAGGTCTTGGGCGGTTCCACGCAGTTATCACAATGACCGCATGGGCCCTGATAGCTCTCGCCGAAAGCACCCAGCAACAACTCACGCCGGCAGCGCGTGGCCTCGGCATACGCCAGTAGCGCCTCCAGCTTCTGCCGCTCGACGCGCTTGCGTTCATCCGCCGATTCCGACTGCGCGATCATCTGGCTCATCGTGACCACGTCGGAGAGACCGTAGATCATCCAGGCCTCGGCAGGCAGGCCATCACGACCGCCGCGGCCAGTTTCCTGGTAATAGCCTTCCATGCTGCGCGGCAGATCAAGATGCGCCACGAAGCGCACATCCGGCTTGTCGATACCCATGCCAAACGCCACCGTGGCCACCATCACCACGCCGTCCTCGCGCAGAAAGCGCTGCTGATTCTTCGCGCGCGTCGCCGCATCCAGCCCTGCGTGATAAGGCAAGGCTTCAATACCGGCTTCCGCCAACGAGGCCGCCGTGTCGTCCACCTTCTTGCGACTGAGGCAATACACGATGCCGGCATCGCCACGATGCCCCTCGAGAAAATCCATCAACTGTCGCCGCGCGTTATGCCGCAAGCCGACGCGATAGCGGATATTGGGACGATCGAAACTCGAGACGAACTGCCGCGCATCCTGCAGCGCCAGCCGCTCCACGATCTCCTCGCGCGTACGCGAATCCGCCGTCGCGGTAAGCGCGACGCGCGGCACCTGCGGAAACCGCTGATGCAGCACCGCCAGCTCGCGATACTCCGGACGGAAATCGTGACCCCATTGCGATACGCAATGCGCTTCGTCGATGGCGAACAACGCGACTTCCGTCTGCTCCAGCAAACTCAGAAACCGCCCAGTCAGCAGACGCTCCGGCGCGACATAGAGCAGATTCAACTCACCCGCCAGCAGCTGACTCTCAACCCTGCGCTGCGCCTCGGCACCCAGGCTGGAATTCAGATACGCCGCCGCCACACCCGCTTCGCGCAGCGCATCGACCTGATCCTGCATCAACGCAATCAGCGGCGACACCACAATGCCCGTGCCCTGCCGCAGCAAGGCAGGAATCTGATAGCACAGCGACTTGCCACCACCCGTCGGCATCAACACCAACGCATCGCCCCCCTCCGTCACCTGCTCGACGATGGCCTGCTGCTGACCGCGGAAACTGGTGTAACCGAAGACGCTATTGAGAATGTCGAGAGGCTTGGAAGGCATCTGCGGAATGCTAGCAAATGCGTCCGGTCAGCATGGCAGGAAGAAAGCCACTCCAGCGGTACGACATGTCGCAGATGGATGTCGGCCGGGGGATTCCCCAGGTGACGTCATCCCGAGCATCCACCCCAATTCCCTCGCCGAAAGAGAGGACTGTTGCTCCAAAAGGCGATGCGAAGCGAGCCCGCAACGGGTCCCCTGTGGAGCGGTGAGGGTTGGACGATCAGGCCCCGAAGGGGGCGCAGGCAGGACGCCTGCGCCTTTTCGACACGACAGGGATGTCGTGTCGAAAAGCCCGGCCAACCCTCACGGACCCGCAGGCGAAGCCGGAGGGCGCGTAAGAGGGGTGCCTTTTCTTTTGGTTACTTTTCTTTGGGCAAGCAAAGAAAAGTGACTCGGACCGCGGCAGCGGTTCGAAAGCCCGCGGCAGGCGAGCCAGTGCACGCAGACGCAACAGCCGAGCGATAACGCCACTGGATCCCTGCCTACGCAGGGATGACGAAGTAGGAGGAAATGTCGCTAAACCGAAGCCTCTCCCAATGGAGGGCGAGAAAGCCATCAAAAACCGGGCATACCCCACAACACCCGATCCACATCCGCATCCAACCCAAAGCGAGACAAAGGCACCCGCCCATTCTTCACCTCCACCCCCTCCGCCTTCAGCAACCGGCACTGCTCGCGAAACCCCTTGCTCCCACGCGGCAAAGCCACCTCGCCACTGGCACGCAACACGCGAAACCAAGGCAAGGTCATGCCATCAGGTACCTCACCCAGCAAACGCCCTACCAGGCGCGCGCGTCCAGGCAGGCCGGCACGGGCGGCAATAGCGCCATAACTGGCGACCCGTCCCGGCGGAATCGCGGCAATAGCGGCGTAGATGCGTTCTTGAGCTTCGTTCATGGCGCGGCGTTAACACACGATCGTGGCAGAGTAGCAGGGGCACTTGGCCCCAAAGCGGACCCGCATCATGCGTCATTTCGAAGCCGTGCGTTCTCACATCGGCAGCCTGCACCAGCTACGCCACAACGACCCGTACCTGATCAGCTTCGACATGCAGTTGCCGCATGGACGCCACCAGGGCATCTACCTGACGGAACTGGAAGACGAGTCGGGGGGCCGCTACCTGCGCATCTCCACACCCATCGGCCCGTTGGCGGGTTCGGATGCCCGCCGCTGCCTGCGTTTCAATTGGGAGCAACGCACCGGCTTTCTCGCCGTGGCCGACCTGGACGGCTCGCCCTATCTGCACCTCTGCGAAAACCGTCCCTACGAGCTGCTCAGCATCGCTGAGCTGAAGCGGCTGATCCATGAGCTGGGCACGCTTGGCGACCAGCTCGAGCGTGTCGTCGCCAGCGGGGGCGACGATTTGTAACGCCCGACGTTGTCAGAACAACAGCGCGGCGAGACGCACGGCGCCGTACGCCAGCAGCGCCGTGATTGGCAGGGTCAGAATCCACGCCCACACCATGCGCTCCACCACCGACCAGCGAATGGCGTTCCAGCGCTTAGCCGCGCCCACGCCCATGATCGAGGCGGACACGTTGTGCGTGGTGGACACCGGCACGCCGAACGCTGAGGCGGTAAGAATGACCGCGGCGGAACTGCCTTCGGCGGCAAAGCCGTTGATGGGATGCAGCTTCACCATCTTGTGGCCCAGCGTCTTGATGATGCGCCAGCCACCGCCGGCGGTACCGGCTGCCATGGTCAGCGCACATACGACAGCCACCCAGGCCGGCACATTGAAGCCGCCATCATTGGAGCCTGCGATGCGCAGGAAACCCAGCCAATGCGGCAACTGATCGAACTGACCCGCCGCCGTAGCGCCGGCCAGGGCCAGTGCAATGATGCCCATGCTTTTCTGCGCGTCGTTCATGCCGTGCGCCAGACCCATCGCGCTTGCCGAAACGATCTGCGCCTTGCCGAAGAAACTGTTGACGAACGGTGTGCGTCCGAAGCGCCGCAGAAAGCCCTTCCGGTTGGCCAGCCAGCCGAGCAACGCGTACAGCGCCCCCATCAGCAGGAAGCCCATGATGAAACCGAGCAGTGGCGACACCACCATCGGCACGATCACCTTGGGTATCACGCCCTTGCCCTGCCACCAATGCTCGCCGCCCTGCATCCAGATGATCGAATGGAAGTTATCACCCGATGCGGCGATCGCTGCGCCCACCAGCGCGCCGACCAGCGCATGGCTGGAGCTGGAAGGCAGTCCCAGCCACCAGGTAATCAGATTCCACACCGTAGCCGCACCCAGCGCGCAGATCAGCAGCTGCGAACCGGCGGCCACCACGTTGGTATCGAGCAAGCCGGCGGCGATGGTCTTGGCCACCGCGGTACCCCACAACGCGCCGATCAGATTGGTCACCGCCGCCAGCAGCACCGCCTGGCCGGGCGTCAGCACCTTGGTCGCCACCACCGTGGCGATGGAGTTGGCGGTGTCGTGGAAGCCGTTGATGTAGGTGAAGACCAGTGCAACCAGCACCACCGCGATAACCATGCTCATCGCGGCGGCCTTAGGAGTTCTTCAATACGATGGAATAGACGATGTTGCCGACGTCGCGGCACTTGTCGATGGCCTTCTCGATCAGCTCGAACAGATCCTTGGCCAGCATCGCGCGCATCGCGTCATTCCCTTCGACGTAGAGCGTGCGGTAGGGCGACAGCAGCATGCGGTCGCCTTCGGACTCCAGCGTCTGCAGGCGGTCCTGCAACTTCTTCACCGGATCGATGCGCAGGCCGCGACGCAACTCGCCGATCATCTCCGACACCACGGCGGTGGCGCGCTCGAGCACCAGGGCGCGCTGGGCGAAATCCACATCGGTCAGGCGTGAGGCCACGATCTCGTAGCGCTCGGCGAATTTCTCGACGGTCTTGGGAATCTTGTACAGCGCCGAGTTCAGCGCTTCGATGTCCTCACGATCCAGCGCGGTGACGAAGGTGTTCACCAGCTCCTCGCTGATCTGCGCGGCCAGCGCCTTCTCGCGGGCACGGGCCGAAGCGAACGCGGCCATCACCGGGGCATGGTCGGTATGCGTCACCAACTCATGCAGCGCCCGTGTGCTTTCCTTGGCTGCCTCCGCACTTTGCTCGAGCAGGCCGTAGAACTTGTCGCCTTTGCCGAAGATGGTTTGCAGTGAAAACATGCGGAGGGTGCCTGGGAATGGACGAAATGACGGCTATGTTACAAGACAGCCCCGCCGCACCGCACCAAGCGCCCTTCCCGCCGGGAGGCCCCGCCCAGGCCTTACACTGGGTGTCTTCCCCCCACCGATCCCCTTGACAAGATGTTGACTGAGATCGCGATTGTTCTTGTGCTTGCCCTGTTCAACGGCTTTTTTGCGCTGTCGGAAATGGCCCTGGTGGCCTCGCGCAAGAGCCGGCTCAAGCAGATGGCCAAGACCAGCCGCCGCGCCCGTGTTGCGTTACGCCACGCCGAAGCCCCCGAACACTTCCTGTCCACCGTGCAGGTAGGCATGACCCTGGTGATCCTGATCACCGGCTCGCTGGCCGGCGACGCCCTGGGCGACCACATTGCCGAAGCCATCCACGGCGGCCGCGCGGCCTGGCTGGAGCCCTACGCCAAGGTGCTGGGCCTGGTGCTGGGCTTCGCGCTGATCTCCTTCGTGCAGATCGTGATCGGCGAACTGGTACCCAAGCGGCTGGCGCTGTCGGCACCGGAGCGTGTCTCCGGCTATGTCGCCATGCCGATGCTGGTGCTTTCGCGCATCACGGCGCCCTTTGTCTGGCTGCTCAATTTTTCCAGCGGCCTGCTGCTGCGCCTGCTGCGCGTCGGCAAGCGCAGCAGTGAAGCAGTGACCGAAGAGGAAATCCGCCTGCTGGTCGCCGAAAGCGCCGAACAAGGCGTGCTGGATGCCGATGAGCACAACATGGTCAACCGCGTGCTGCGCCTGGGCGACCGCACGGTAGATAGCGTAATGACCCCGCGCACGCGCATCGCCTGGCTGGATATCACGGCCACCCAGGAGGAGAACGATGAAATCCTGCGCGCCACGCCCTACTCCCGCTACCCGGTCTACCGTGGCGATGAAAGCGACGTGGTTGGCGTGGTCGAGGTGAAGAACCTGCTGCGCAACTACAGAGAAGGCTCACCCGATCTGTTCGGGCGCATGGCCAAGCCGCTGTTCGTGCCCGCCACGGCGCGCGCACTGGATCTGATGGAAGAATTCCGCGATGCCGAATCCCAATTGGCCCTGGTGGTGGACGAATACGGCGACATCGAAGGCTTGGTGACACTCAACGACCTGCTGGCCGCAGTGGTTGGCGCCACTCAGCGCGGCCAAAGCCATGTAGAGACCTCGCCCATCGTGGCGCGCGAGGACGGCAGCTGGCTGGTGGACGGCTCGATCTCCACCGACGACCTGCGCGAACTGCTGCATGTCGACCATCTGCCCGGCGAGCAGGAGCACGAATACCGCACGGCCGCCGGCATGGTGATGGCGGCACTGGGCCATATTCCGCAGACCGGCGAGGTGTTCGCCTGGCAGGGCATCCGCTTCGAGGTGGTCGACCTCGATGGCGCGCGCATCGACAAGTTGTTGATTACGCCAGCAAGGCGGATCGAGTTGGCCGACGACGAGCAGTAGCGCTATTCCTTGCGCGCCAGCGTCGCCATGCGCTGCGCATCGGCGAGGATGCCGTGCAGCATACGCAATTCCCGCTCATCCATCTGCGCCCGCTGAAAGAGCTTGCGCAAACGCAGCATGATGGTGGTGGGCGCTCGCCCTTTGTGGAAGTCGATATCGTCCAGCGTCTGCGCCAGATGTTCGTAGAAGCGTTCCATCTGCGCCGCGTCGGCCGGTGGCTCCACATCGACGCGCGCCGGCGCCTCCGGCACATCGCCGCCCAGCAAGGCTACGCGCAATTCGTAAGCCATCACCTGCACCGCCTGCGACAGATTCAGCGAGCTGAAATCGTCCACGCTGGGAATGCGCACCATGGCATGGCAGCGCGCCAGCTCCTCGTTCTCCAGCCCGGTGCGCTCGTTGCCGAATACCAGCGCCACCTGCTCGCCACGGGCCGCTGCCGCCAAGGCACGGCTGGCTCCCTCGCGCGGAGAAATCTCTGGCAGGTCCACCCCGCGGCGGCGTGCCGACAGACCCAGAGCCAGGCTGCAGCCAGCCAGACCGTCGATCAGCCCCTCATGCACGCCCGCCCCCTCCAGCACATCGTCGGCGCCCGCCGCCAGGGCCGAGGCTTCGCGGTCGGGAAAACGATGGGGGGCCACCAGTTCCATCCGCAGGAACCCCATGGTGCGCATGGCCCGCGCCGCGCTGCCGATATTGCCGGGGTGCGAGGTGCGGACCAGGACGAAGCGGATGAGTTGGGCCAGTTCGAGGATGGGCATGAAAGGGTTACGCGAAAGCGGGGGCGAAAGGATAGCGGGGAACGGGGAACGGGGAACGGGGAACGGGGAACGGCAAAAGCCTGACGGACTTGCGGACATAGCGCTCTTGTTCCTCCTTCCCTGTTCCCCATTCCCCCACCCCTGCTAGAATCGCCGGCCGTATCCCGTTCTTTTGAAAGCCGAAGCCATGCCAAGACCCGCCGTTAACGTCGCGGTGCGCGCCGCGCGCGCCGCAGGAAACGTGATCCTGCGCTATATGAACCGCATCGACGGACTCAATGTCGTCGAAAAGCAACGCATGGACTTCGCCTCCGAGGTCGACAAGCTGGCCGAGGCCGAGATCGTCAAGGAACTCCGCCGCGCCTATCCGACCCACGCCATCCTCGCCGAGGAAAGCGGCGCTACCGGCAAAGGCCCGCTGCAGTGGGTTATCGACCCGCTCGACGGCACGCACAATTACCTGCGCGGAATCCCGCACTTCTCCGTGTCCATTGCGCTGCTCGACAAGGGCGAGCCGGTATACGCCGTGGTGTTCGATCCGCTGCGTGACGAGCTGTTCACCGCCAGCAAGGGCGACGGCGCCTATCTCAACGATCGCCGCATCCGCGTCAGCAAGCGCGAGAACCTGGGCGGCGCGATGATCGCTACCGGTTTCCCGTACCGCCAGCGCGAGCATCTCGATTCGCAGCTCGCCATGACCCGCGCCCTGCTCGGCCAGGCTGAGGACATCCGCCGCTCCGGCTCGGCCGCGCTCGATCTGGCCTATGTCGCCGCCGGTCGCTACGACGGCTATTTCGAGATCGGCCTGAAGCCGTGGGACATGGCTGCTGGCGTACTGCTGGTGCGCGAGGCGGCCGGCCGCTACTGCGACTTCGCGGGTCGCGACGGCATCCCGGCCAGTGGCAACATCGTCGCCGGCAATCTGCACGTAGCGCAGGCAATGGTGGACGCCATCGGCGCGCAGGCGACGCCCGCACTACTCAAGGCCTGAGCCATACACCGACGATGAAATGAAGGCGCCCTCGGGCGCCTTCTTTCATTTGGGCGACTTCGCCGTGCAAACCGGCAACCCCACCCATTTGTCATTCAGCCGCTCAACCCGGCGGCGTTTCACCGGTTTCGCGCAGGAAGCCGCGCAGGAAAGGCACGGTGATGCGACGCTGCGCCGCCAGCGAAGCCTTGTCCAATCTATCGAGAAGATCGAGCAAGGCGCCGAGATCGCGCGCGTAGCGTGCAAACAGCCAGTCGAGCACGGTGTCGTCGAGTTCGATGCCGCGCGCCGCAGCCTGCCCCTTGAGTACTTCGCGCCGCTCGGCGTCGTCCAGCGGCTTCAATACCGCCTGCTGGCAGGCGCCGAGGCGGGATCGCAGGTCCGGCAAGCCGAGACCCAGCTGCGCGGGAACCGCTTCGGCCGCAAACAACAGAGCGCAGCCTTCGGCCTTAGCGCTGTTGTAAACGTCGAACAGCGCATGCTCGGCTTCGCGGTCGCCGGCGATGGCGCCGAGATCGTCCAGGGCCAGCAGCTCGCTGCCCGCCACGCCGCGGATCGCCGCGGCACGGCTGCCGATACTGGCCAGCGGCAGATACTGCACGGCGCGCCCGGCGTCGCTGGCCGCCTGACAGGTCGCCATCAGCAAATGGCTTTTGCCGCTACCGGCAGGCCCGCTTAGATAGAGCCATGGTGCCTGCGGTGTCGTGGCCAGCTCATGCAGTGCAGCCACAGCAACAGCATTCGCGCCGACATGGAAATGTTCAAAGCGCTGGCGGCGTGGCCAGCGCAGGGCAAGCGGAAGCTGCGGAATCATGACTGTGGTTTGTTGTGCTCAGCTGCCGACGCAGACATCAGGGCTTCCGCCTCGGCCTCGGCCGCCGCAGCGATATTCGCCTCGGCGACCACCGGATCCTCGCTGCCCTCTTCGGTATACAGCCGGCTATGGAGATAGCGCTGGGTCAGGTAGCGCAACACCACCAGGATGACCGACGCCGCCGGCAGTGCCAGCAGGATGCCGAGAAACCCGAACAGATAACCGCCCGCCAGCACGGCGAAGATCACCGCCACCGGATGCAGGCCGATCTTCTCGCCGACCAGCCTCGGCACCAGCACATAGCCTTCCAGCAACTGGCCGACGGTGAACACGCCGACCACCATCAACAGATGGCTCCAGTCGCCGTACTGCACCAGCACCGCGATGATGGCCGAACCGAAGCCGACGATGAAACCGAGGTACGGCACAAAGCTGAGCAGGCCGGCCACCATGCCGATCAGCGGGCCCACCGAAAGCCCCACAAGCGTGAGGCCGGCGCCATAGAAAATGCCCAGTGCAAGCATCACCAGCAGCTGGCCGCGCACGAAGGCACCGAGCACCAGATCCGATTCGTGTGCGAGGTGCGCGATGGTCGGCTCGATCGAGCGCGGCAGCATCCCGTCGATCCAGGCCACCAGGCGGTCCCAGTCGCGCAACAGATAGAACGCCACCACCGGAATCAGCACCAGGTTGGTCAGCCACGCCACGACACCGAGACCGGAGCGGGTGAGTTTGCCCAGCACCGACGAAGCGACACTGCCGACGGAGCCGATATTGTCCTTGAGCTCGGTCATCAGGCGATCGGTGTCGAAGAAGGCCGGATCCAGCCGCAGCTTGGCCTGCAGCCAGGGCAAGGCCGTGTTGCGCACCCAGTCCACGTAATGCGGCAAGCTCTGTATCAGGTTGTCGACCTGGCGCGAAATCAGCGGGATCAACAGCAATAGCGCGCCGATCGTTACCAGCACCAGCAAAATGAACACCACGCTCACCGCCAGAGTGCGCCCCATGCCCAACCGTTCCAGACGGTCGGCCAGTGGGTCGCCGAGGTAAGCCATCATCGCGGCGAAAGCGAAAGGCATCAGCACCGGGGCCAATAGCCACAGCACATAAAGGATGCCGGCGGTGATCGCCAGCATCTGCCAGCGGCGGGAACTGTCTTGGGTCATCGTCTCGGCTCGTCGGGGGCGGGGGCGAGTACTGCCTGGCCGGGGCGGGCATGGGCACGCGCAAGTGTGACCCATGCAGGGGGGCGCTGTCAGCGCGGCACATCCCCGCTGGAAGGATGTTTGATGGCCCAGGCCTTTATCGACCAGCGCAACACGTAGTGGATGCCGCTGGCGATGCAGAGCAGCGCGGTAGCGATTTCCAGCGGCGATTGCGGCAACGCCGGCCACGCGCTCGCCGCCACCAGCACATCGAGCAGATACACGATCTGTATCAGGGTGCAGGCCTTGGAAAGCAGACTGGGTTCGGGGCGGATCGGCCCGATCAACAGCCGCCAGGCCAACGCCCCCGCCACAATCACCACGTCGCGCCCGCACACCAGCAAGGCAAGCCACCACGGTGTCAGTCCCACCCAGGCGAGCAGCAGAAAACAGGCGACAAGCAGCATTTTGTCGGCAAGCGCATCCAGAATGCCGCCAAGCCGGCTCTGCCATCCGTACCGCCGCGCCACAAAACCATCCAGACCATCGGAAACGCCCGCGATGGCGATCAGCCCCAAGGCCATGCGCGGCTGCTGAACAAGGATGGCCCACGCGACAGGTAACACCAGCGCCATGCGCAACAGCGAAATGGCGTTGGGCAAATGGCGCCAGGGAGAGAGCCGCGTGTCGGACATCACCGCAGGCTCCGTTGGATCGCCTGCTCAGTGCACCCAGCGCAGGCTGGCATCGGCGCCGGTATGGGCATCGGCCTGCAAGAGCCGGCCACCAGCGGCAAGATTGTTGGCGAGTGCGCTCAAGGGCAGCCCGGTCTTCATGCCGAGCATCATGCCATCGCCCTGCGCGCTGAGCGTCACCACCTGGCGGACCATCGGGTCGGCGCGCAAGGTGGCCAGCAGATTGGCGTAATCCATGGCGGAATTGACGCCGCTCACCCACAGCTTGCCGTCGATGTTGCCTGCGCCGATCACATTGAGCTGTTTGCCGAGACGATCGGCCAGGGCGTTGCCGGCATCGGTGAACAAAGCCGCGCCGCTGGTGCCGGTACCGCTCCAGCGCTGCTGCGGGCCACCGGAAACGAGGTTCCAGTCCGCACTGTCACCATGCAATTGGCCCAGCAGCACCAGGCCGGTCTTGTACTGGCGCGCCAGATTGAAGATCTGCTCGGGATCGGCCGATGCCACTGTGGGCGTCTCAGCGACCTTGCCCGGGTCGGCCAGTACGGCGTTGTAGCCGCGCGACACCATGGTCTGAGCCAGCGGCGCCAGCGCATCCTTGGTCAGCACGCTGCCGTCCTCATCGCGCACCAGCAGCAGCACCGGCGGCTTGCCCGCTGTGCCCGCCACGCCCATCTGGGCAATAGCACGCTGGACCGCGCCCTGATCGAAAGTGACTTGCAGGCTCATGCCGGCACCGGCGGTGCCGCGCTGGTACTGGTACTGCTGCACGATGCCCGGCGCGCCTTTGAGCGCATCGGCGTAGCCCGGCTTGCTGCGCAGATCCTGCCCGCCAGCCGTGCGCGCCAGCACCTGGCTCAACGCCACGCCGAAAGCTTCGTCACGCTGGGCTTCGCTGGTGTCGTTCACCGGCACCGTCACCGTATAGGGCGAAACCTGGCCCTGGGCATGGACAGCGGGAAGCAACAGGGCCAGCAGAAGACCGACGATCACCAGGCGTGAGAGGCGCATAAGCTCGGATGGCTCAAGGGAAAACGGTCTGAAGTCTGCCCAATCCGGCCCTCAGCGTCTATCATTACGCGTTTCTCCACGCCGGTTCCTGCCATGTCCGACGCTCTTACCTACCGCGCCGCCGGTGTCGATATCGACGCAGGCAATGCCGTGGTCGAACGCATCAAGCCCCTGGTCAAGCGCACCTTCCGCCCGGAAGTGATGGGCGGCCTGGGCGGTTTCGGCGGTCTGTTCGATCTGGCCGGCCGCTATAAGGAGCCGGTGCTGGTTTCGGGCACCGACGGCGTCGGCACCAAGCTCAAGCTCGCGCAGCAGCTGGGTCGCCACGACACCATCGGCATCGATCTGGTCGGCATGTGCGTCAACGACGTGCTGGTGCAAGGCGCCGAGCCGCTGTTCTTCCTCGACTACTTTGCCACCGGCAAGCTGGACGTGGATACCACCGTCGCCGTGGTCGGCGGCATCGCCAAGGGTTGCGAACTGGCGGGCTGCGCACTGATTGGCGGCGAGACGGCCGAAATGCCCGACATGTATCCGCCGGGCGAATACGACCTCGCTGGTTTCACTGTCGGTGCGGTGGAGAAGTCGCAGCTGCTGAGCGGCGAGGCCATCAAGGCCGGCGACGTGATCCTCGGCGTGGCCTCCTCCGGCCCGCACTCCAACGGTTACTCGCTGATCCGCAAGATCGTCGATCGCGCCGGTCGTCCGCTGGACCTGGACCTGGGTGGCGTGACCCTGGCCGACGCGCTGATGGCGCCCACCACCATCTACGTGAAGCCGATGCTGGAGTTGCTGAAAGCATCGCCCGTGCATGGCATGGCCCACATCACCGGTGGCGGCCTGAAGGAAAACATCATTCGCGTGATACCGGATGCGCTGGGTGTCGCCCTCGACGCTTCCGCCATCGTGCTGCCGCCGGTGTTCGAGTGGCTGATGCGCGAAGGCAATGTGGCGCGCGAAGAAATGTGGCGCACCTTCAACTGCGGCATCGGCTTTACCGTGATCCTGCCGCGCGATGCGGTGCCGGCGGCGTCCGCGCTGTTGGCGAAGCATGGCCTGGCCAGCTCGGTGATCGGCGAAGTCGTGCCGGCCAAGGGCGACGAGCGCGTGCATATCGGTTGAGGCGCATAAACGCCTCGATCACCCGCATCACCTCAATCGCGTCATCCCAATCCGGCCCAACGGCATGGCGAGATGACCGCATCAAAGACGACTGCTGCATAGCATGCCCTCACCTTTTCGCATCGCCGTACTCGCCTCTGGACGCGGCAGCAATCTGCAAGCGCTGATCGCTGCACGCGACGCAGGCGAACTGCCGGTGGAGTTCGTGGCGGTCGGCAGCGACAAGGCCAACGCCGGCGCGCTCGACCTGGCGAAAACGGCGGGCATCCCCTTTTTTGTATTGAACCCGCGCGACTTCGCCACGCGCCGCGATTACGACTTCGAACTGTTCGCGCGCCTCGACGCCAGTGGCGCTGACCTGCTGGCGCTTGCGGGCTTCATGCGCATTATCGATGGCGATGCGTTGAAGCCGTGGGTCGGACGGATGATCAACATCCATCCCTCGCTGCTGCCGAAGTACCGCGGCCTGCATACGCATCGCCGCGCTCTCGAAGCCGGCGACGCCGAGCATGGCGCCAGCGTCCATTACGTGACCGCAGAGCTCGATGGTGGACCGGTGATTGCGCAGGCGGTAATCGACATCCGTGCGGGTGATGACGAGCTCAGCCTCGCGCAGCGCCTGCTCGCCAAGGAGCATCGCCTGCTTCCGGCAGTGACCCGGCTCATCGCCGATAGCCGCCTGCGCCTGACCGCGCCGGACGGCGTCGAGTTCGATGGCCAGCAACTGACTGCGCCGCTACGCCTTGTCGACGATACGTTGACACGCTGATCTCACCCGCCCAACGAGACGTTCCTCGCTCCTCAAAGCCGGGCACATCCATGTGCCCTCTCCGCGTTCAGCCAGGCCGGGTAGACTTCGGCGTCATGGCTACCCTCACTCCCGCGCGCAAATTCATCGCCGGTCTCGCACTGGCCGTTTCCACCTCCGTGGCTATCGCTGCCACGCCCTCGCCGTTTACGGCGACCTATCAGGTACTGCAAGGCGGCCAGGTTATCGGCGAAGCCGTGGTCAGCCTGAAGGCGACCGGCAGCGGCCAATGGGAATACAGCAACCAGACGCGCGGCACCTCCGGGCTGGCCGCCGCGCTCGGCGCCAACTCCAATGAGACCACCCGCTTTCGCTGGAACAACAATGCGCCGGAAACCGTTGCCTACGATTCCCGCGTGAACGCCTTCAAGGTGAAGCAGCGGCATACCGAAGTGAACTGGTCGACCAACCAGGTCTCGGTAGATGAAGGCAAAGGCGCGGATACCTACGCCGCGACCTCCGGCCTGGTCGACCGCAATACGACGCCCTACGCGATCGGCCTCGCACTACGCGGCGGCAAGCAGACCGTCACCCTGCCCGTGGCCGTGAGGCGCAACGTAGAAAATCAGCAATTCAAAGTTGCCGGCAGCGACGACGTGCAAGTTCCCGCGGGCCGCTTCAAGGCGCAGCGCGTGGAGCGCAGCGACTCCGACAAGGCGTTCAATGCCTGGTACGTGCCGCAGAAATATCCGGTGCCGGTGAAGCTTTCGCAGAGCGAGGGCGGGAATCTCACCCTGCAGTTGGTGAGCTACAGGCAACTCTGAAAACGAATGAAGGGGCGTGGGAAACGAGTGTGGTGGTCACCACTCGCTTCCCACGCCCCTTCATTGTTTTCTCTTACGAAGGCAGGCGGCGAATCTTCGCGCCCAGCACGCCCAGCTTCTCTTCAATGTTCTCGTAGCCGCGGTCGATGTGATACACGCGATCCACCGTGGTGTCGCCTTCCGCAACCAGGCCGGCCAGCACCAAGCACGCCGACGCGCGCAGGTCGGTCGCCATGATCGGGGCGCCGCTCATCTTCGCCACGCCCTGGATGATCGCGGTGTTGCCTTCAAGGCGAATGTCTGCACCCAGGCGCTGCAACTCATGCGCGTGCATGAAGCGGTTCTCGAACACCGTCTCCGTGATGATGCCCACGCCTTCCGCCACGCAGTTCAGCGCGGTGAATTGCGCCTGCATATCGGTGGGGAATGCCGGATACGGCGCGGTCGTGATGTTCACCGCCTTCGGCCGCCTGCCCTGCATGTCCAGCTCGATCCAGTCTGGGCCGGTAGAGATATGCGCACCGGCCTCTTCCAGCTTGGCCAGCACGGAGTCCAGCGTATTGGCGCGCGCGTTGCGGGCGCGCACCTTGCCCCCGGTCATCGCGGCGCCAACCAGGAAGGTGCCCGTCTCGATGCGATCTGGCAGCACTTCGTACTCGGCGCCGTGCAGACGCTCGACACCATGGATGATCATCGTCGAGGTGCCGGCGCCTTCGATCTGCGCACCCATGGCGATCAGGCAGTTGGCCAGGTCGACCACCTCGGGTTCCTGTGCGGCGTTCTCGATGATGCTGGTGCCCTTGGCCAGGGCCGCCGCCATCATGATGTTCTCGGTACCGGTGACGGTGACCATGTCCATCGCGATGCGCGCGCCCTTCAGGCGATTGGCCTTGGCCTTGATATAGCCGTTCTCCACCGTGACTTCGGCGCCCAGCGCCTGCAGGCCACGGATGTGCTGATCAACCGGACGTGAGCCGATGGCGCAACCGCCCGGCAGCGAAACCTCCGCCTGACCGAAACGCGCCACCAGCGGGCCCAGTACCAGGATCGAGGCGCGCATGGTGCGCACCAAATCGTATGGCGCTACGCAATGTTCGATGGAGCGCGGATCGACGTGCATCTTCATGCGGTCGTCCAGCACCAGCTGCACGCCCATCTGGCCGAGCAGTTCGATGAAGGTGGTGACGTCATGCAGGTGCGGCACGTTGCTGATCGCCACCGGCTCGTCGGCGAGCAGGCAGGAAGCGAGGATCGGCAGCACGGCGTTCTTGGCGCCGGAAATACCGACCTCGCCGTGGAGCGGCTCGCCGCCGCTGATCAGGATCTTGGCCATGGTTGTCCTTACAAAATATGGGTTGAGAGTCGGGTCGCTGCCATCAACGGCGCGCCGCGACTTCCTCGGGGGTCAGGGTCTTGAGCGCCAGCGCATGGATCGCGCCGCCCATCAGGTCACCCAGGGTGGCGTACACAAGGCGGTGGCGAGCCAGCGGCAGCTTGCCAGCGAACTGGGCCGCAATCACTTCCGCCTCGAAATGCACGCCGTCGTCGCCACTGACTTGCGCCTGCGCACCGGGCAGGCCGTTTTCAATCATTGCCTGGATGGTGGCAGCGTCCATTTTTGAGTTTCCACTTGCGACTGAGCGGCGACGCCGGGAACGGACTCTCAGCGGAATCCAATGGCGCCGACCGTGACGGTAAAATGCGAATATGCCATGTTAATGGAAATCTCCTGTCGCAGAAACGACACGGTGTGGCTCCGGCCTTTGGCGCAAGCCTTGGGACCCGATCCAAGATATTGAGCAACAAGATAAAATGAGGCAGGGCAAGGCAACGATGCCCAGGACAGCCCAGCCCGATCACTTCTGAGGACGCATGAACGCCCACGTCGCCCACCCCACCAAGCCCGCCGCACTCGACGCCGAAGCCATCGTGCGCAGCGCGCGCACGGTGATCGCCACCGAAGCGGCTGCCATCCGCGCCCTGGAACCGCGTATCGGGCCGGAGTTCGTCGAGGCCTGCCGCCTGATTCTGGGCTGCGCCGGCCGCGTGGTGGTGATCGGCATGGGCAAGTCCGGGCACGTGGCGCGCAAGATCGCCGCCACCCTTGCTTCCACCGGTACGCCGGCGTTCTTCGTGCACCCGGGTGAAGCCAGCCATGGTGACCTGGGCATGATCCTGCCGCAGGACGTGGTGCTGGCCCTCTCCAACTCCGGCGAAACCGACGAGGTGTTGTTCATCCTGCCGGTGATCAAGCGCCAAGGCATTCCCCTGATCGCGATTACCGGCAACGAGCGTTCCTCGCTGGCCGACCAGGCTGACCTGCATCTGGATGCCAGCATCTCGGCCGAAGCCTGCCCGCTGGGCCTGGCCCCCACCGCCAGCACTACGGCGGCGCTGGTCATGGGCGATGCACTCGCCATCGCCCTGCTGGAGGCGCGCGGTTTCACTTCCGAGGACTTCGCCCGCTCGCACCCCGCCGGCAGCCTCGGCCGTCGCCTGTTGCTGCACATCAGCGATGTCATGCATACCGGCGATGGCATTCCGGCAGTGGCTCCGGACGCCAGCCTGACTCAGGCGCTGATGGAAATGACCCGCAAGCATCTCGGCATGACGGCGGTGATCGACGCCAACCGCCACCTGCTCGGCGTGTTCACCGACGGAGACCTGCGCCGCGCCCTGGACGACGATGGCGTGGACCTGCGCGGCGCCACCGTAGCCGAACTGATGACCCGCGGCCCCAAGACCATCGGCGCCGACAAGCTGGCCATCGAAGCCGCGCAGATGATGGAGAAGCACCAGATCCATGCCCTGCTGGTGGTGGACGAGCAGCAGCGCGTGGTTGGCGCCCTGAACATTCACGATCTGCTCCGTGCCCGCGTGGTTTGATGGCGCGTTATCCGGCGAAGCCACGGGAACAAAGCGGCTACCGATAAGGCGAAGGTCAGCCTTCTCCGGTCTCATCCGTTCCTCAGGCTTCCAGCCATCCCCTCCCTATCCAGATTGCTCCTGTGCCGCCCTCCAGCTACCTCGCCGATCTCCCCGCCGACCTGCTCGCCCGCGCCGCGAAAATCCGCCTGGCGGTGTTCGACGTGGACGGCACCCTGACCGACGGCCGCCTGTGGTATGCCGAGGATGGGCACGAAACCAAGGTGTTCCACGTGCATGACGGCTTGGGCCTGAAGCGCCTGCAAGCCAATGGAATCCAGGTCGCCATCATCACGGCGCGCATCAGCCATCCGGTGGCGCTGCGCGCCGAAGAACTCGATATCACCCACGTCTACCAGGGACAGAGCGACAAGCGCGGTTGCCTGCAGCAACTGCTTGAGGCACTGAACCTGACGGCCGAGCAGGCAGCATTCGTCGGCGACGACCTGCCCGATCTGCCGGCGATGCGCATCGCCGGCCTCGCCGTCGCTGTCGCCAACGCGCACCCCTGGGTGAGCGAGCAGGCGCACTGGCAGACCCGCAAGAGCGGGGGCATGGGCGCGGCGCGCGAAGTCTGCGACCTGCTGCTGCTGGCCCAGGGCAAGCTCGACGCCGAACGGGAGCGTTGGCAGTGAGCATCCGCGAATACTTGCGCGATCGCCGCCTGACCGCGGCGATCGTCCTGGTCGGCCTGGCCGCCGGTGTCAGCCAGCTGCTGTTGTGGTGGATCGCCCCGGCGCCCAAGGCCAACGATTTCGTCGGTCCGCCACGTTCCGGCTACACCCTCACCCAGTTCAAGGGGTACGTCTACGGCGAGGACGGGCTGCCGAGCTTCCGCGTCACCGGCCCACGCCTGGACCGGCGCGAGGGTGACGAATCGCTCTACATCGACACCCCAAAATTCGAGATGCCGTCCAATACCCCCGGCGTACCGCCTTGGCTGGGTGAATCGGAGTACGGCTGGGTCGACAAGAGCGGCACCCTGCTCAAGCTGCAAGGCCCGGTGTATATGCACCGCGCGGCGTTCGAGGACACCCCCCAGGCTGAACTGCACACCTCCGAGGTGACCGCCTGGCCGAAGGAAAACCGCATGGAAACCGCCGAGGCGGCGCAGATGAACCAAGGCGCCACTACAATGCGAGGGATCGGCATGCGTGCCAACCTCAACGACAATCATCTGGAGCTGCTCAATGACAGCCACGGCTCGTTCCCGCCGCGCAAACGGAAGTCGTAAGACCGCGATCGGCCTGCTTTCGCTGGCCGCTCTTGCCTTGCTGCCAGCCATCGCTCTCGCCAAGAAAGACGATCGCTCCAAGCCGATGGACTTCACTGCGAAAACCACCAACGCCTATAACGCCCCCAATACGATCACCACCCTGAGCGGCAACGTGAAGCTCACCCAGGGCACGCTGCTGATCACCGGCGGCGAGGCGAAAGTGCATCTGGACGGCGATACGCAGATCGCGCGCGTAGTGGTCACCGGCAACCCGGCGCATATCCAGCAGTTGGACGAGAACAACAACCTGATGCAGGGCGATGCCGCGACGCTGGATTACGACAACATCAACGGCATCGCTGTGCTCACCGGCAACGCCAAGGTCACCCAGCAAGGCCGCGGTGAATTCCATGGCGACAAGCTCACCTACAACACCGATACCAGCCTGATCACCGGCGAAGCCGGCGGCGATGGCCTGGTCCACGGCACCTTCCTGCCGAAGCCCAAGCCTGCCGCTGCCGCCCCCAAACCCGCCGCCGCGCCGGCCGAGGGCAAGTAATCGATGCTTTCCGCTGAGGGTCTGCAAAAACGCTTCCGCGCGCGCCAGGTCGTGCGCGATTTCGCCTTCTCTATTCGTGAGGGCGAAGTGGTCGGCCTGCTTGGCCCCAATGGCGCCGGCAAAACCACCTGCTTCTATATGGTAGTGGGCCTGATAGAGGCCGATGCCGGCACGATCAAGCTCGACAAGTACGACATCACCGGCCTGCCGATGCATGCCCGCGCCAAACTGGGCATCGGCTATCTGCCGCAGGAGCCTTCGGTGTTCCGCCGCCTGAGCGTGGCCGACAACATCATGGCTGTGCTGGAGCTGCGCGAGAACCTCGACGCCAAGCAGCGTGCTACCGAACTTGAAAGCCTGCTCGACGAACTGAAGATCTCGCACATCGCCGAACAGAAAGGCATCAGCCTTTCGGGCGGCGAGCGCCGCCGCGTGGAAATCGCCCGCGCCCTGGCTGCGGAACCGCGCTACATGTTGCTGGACGAACCCTTTGCCGGCGTCGACCCGATTTCGGTGGGTGAGATCCAGCGCATTGTGCGCCACCTCAAAGAGCGCGGCATTGGTGTACTGATCACCGATCACAATGTACGTGAGACGCTTGGCATCTGCGACCGCGCTTACATCCTCAACGACGGTGAAGTGCTCTCGCGCGGTACGCCAGCGCATATTCTCGCGGACGAGAAGGTGCGCGAAGTCTATCTGGGCCGCGAGTTCAGGCTTTAAACGCAAGTAGGGCGATACGGCATCGGGCTGCCACCTAGGCGGCCTGATGCCTTGAAGCACTAGCCTTTCATCGCCGTACTTTTCTACTCCGTCACATTCGGCCATCCGGCCTACGCGCCTAAACGCTCGGACCTATGGCCGCCCTCTCGGCTAAGGGTTAGGATGAAGCTGAGTTCATCCGACCCGGCTGGCATGAAACCCGGACTGCAGTTTCGTCTCAATCAGCAGCTCACCCTGACGCCACAGTTGCAGCAGGCTATCCGCCTCTTGCAGTTGTCGCAGCTGGAGCTGGAGGCTGAATTGCGGCAGATCGCCGAGAGCAACCCGTTGCTCGAATTCTCCGAAGACAGTGCGGCGGAGAACGACGGCGACGGCGACGGCAACGAATTCGAAGCGCCCGCCGAAGCCTCAACCAGCAGCGATGTGGATGTCGACGAAGCGGCCGACTGGAGCGAATCCACCGGTCCCGCGGAAGAACCCATCGACTTCTCCGGCAGCAATGGCTCTGGCAGCCGCACCAATGGCTCCGGTGAAGACGACAACTTCGAACCACAGAACGCCGCGCCCGAAACGCTGCAGGAACATCTGCTATGGCAGCTCAACCTGACGCACCTGAGCCTGCGCGAACGCACCATCGCTGCGATCCTGATCGACTCACTGAACGCGGATGGCTACCTCACCGAAGGCCTGGATGCCGTCACCGCTGCCGTACCCACTGACCTCAAGGCCAGCGTGGAGGAAGTGGATGCGGTGCGCCGCCTACTGCAGCGCTTCGATCCCACCGGTGTAGCTAGCCTCGACTTGCGCGACTGCCTGCGCGTGCAGCTTGAGCAGTTCGATCCCGAGCTGCCGCAGCGCGAACTGGCCCTACGCATCGTCGATGGCGAACTTGAACTGCTCGCCCGCAATGACATCGCGCGCCTCGCACGTCGCCTGCGGGCTACGGAAGACGAGACCCACGCCGCGGCCGTACTGATCCGCAGCCTGGACCCGCGCCCCGGTGCCGCGCTGGATGTCACTCCGGTCGAGTACGTTGCGCCCGACGTCTATGCGCGCAAGGACGGTGGCCGCTGGCGCGTCAGCCTCAACCCCGATTGCCAGCCGCGCCTGGGCCTCAACCAGCATTACTGCAACCTGATCGCACAGGCCCGTGGCGACGACGCCAGCTGGATGCGCGGTCAGCTCCAGGAAGCGCGCTGGCTCATAAAGAGCCTTGAATCGCGCGCCGAAACCTTGCTCAAGGTGGCTGATGCCATCGTGCGCCGCCAGAGCGCCTTTCTCGACTACGGCCCTGAAGCCATGCACCCGCTGGTGCTGCGCGAGGTCGCCGAGGAAGTGGGCATGCACGAATCCACCATTTCCCGCGTGACCACGCGCAAGTACATCCATACGCCGCGCGGTACGTTCGAGCTGAAGCACTTCTTTTCCAGCGGCGTATCCACTGAAGATGGTGGCAGTGCTTCGGCCACGGCCATCCAGGCCATGCTGCGCAAACTCGTCGACGCGGAGGATCCGCGCAAACCGCTCTCCGACCAGGCCATCGCCGAGGAACTGCACCGCAAGGGCATTCAGGTGGCCCGTCGCACCGTCGCCAAATATCGGGAGGCATTAAGAATTCCGAGCTCCAGCGAACGCCAGCGCGCCGGCTGATTCAGCTCAGCCCCCTGCGCGGATTTCACCGACCTCGGGAACTTGGCGGGATGGAAAGCGTCCCCATACCAAGAGATGACAGTGGTGTGCCGATGGCATGACAACGTGAACAGTCACGTGACCGGCACATCGACCCACGCCGCCAGCGGCGGCAGTACCAGAGGAGGCGCAACATGCAAGTCCAGCTCAGCGGCCAGCAGATCGAGATCACCCCCGCCCTTCGCGACCGGGTGAACAACCAGATCGATCGCCTTACCCGCCTCGACGAAAAAGCCATCAGCCTCAGCGTCGTGCTTTCGGTCGACAAGCTCCAGCAACGGGCGGAAGGCACGCTCAATGTCACCGGTACCACGCTGCATGCCGAAGCACTTACGTCGGATCTGTACGCCTCTATCGAAATGCTGTTCGACAAGCTGGTGACCCAGCTGCGCAAACATCGCGAAAAAATCTCTGACAAACATCAGCGTGAAGTCCGCCAAGAGCGGCAGTACGGCTGATGCGTTCCGGCCCGCCCCGATCCCGGGGCGGGCCAAATCGGACAATTCGCCCGAAGCGTCCGACCCGCCCCGCTGGGGCACGCCCTCTCCCGAACTGGCACAATGTCCCCCGCCGCCGCCGCTCGCCCTACCCGGCCAACCTGCGGCGCAAAGGACAAGGTTTGGATCGGCTCACCGCAAGACAACTCTACGATGGCGTTCACGAGCGCATGGCGTTGCGCTGGGTTTCCGGCATGCGCGGCGAGTCACGCGTGCTCGAACGCGGCGTCACCACCTCGCGCCGCCCTTCGCTAATCGGCTACCTCAACGTCATCTATCCGAACAAGATCCAGATAATTGGCACCGAGGAGCTGAACTTCCTTGACAGCCTCGATTCGCGCCAGCGCTGGGAAGCGATCAACAAGATCGCCGCATACCAGCCGGTGGCCATGATCGTCACCAAGGATCAGACCATCCCGGCGGACCTGCGGGAAGTTGCCGAAGAAACCAATACGCCACTGTGGATCAGCTCCAAGCGCGGCCACGAGCTGCTGACTTGGATGCAATACCATCTGGCGCGCATGCTGGCCCCTAAGGTCACGTTGCACGGTGTATTTCTGGAAGTGTTTTCCATCGGCGTGCTGATCACCGGCGAATCCGGTTCGGGCAAAAGCGAGCTGGCGCTGGAACTGATCAGCCGCGGCCACCGCCTGGTGGCTGACGATGCCACCGAATTCACCCTGATCGCCCCCGACGTAATCGACGGCAACTGCCCCGAGCTGTTGCAGGATCTGCTGGAAGTGCGCGGCCTGGGTGTGCTTAACGTGCGCGAGATGTTCGGCCATACCGCGGTCAAACCGTCCAAGTACCTGCGCCTGGTGATCCATCTCAAGCCGATGCGCGACGGCGAAGACACTGACGGCCTGACCCGTCTCACCGGCGATGTCGGCCACCGCGAGATTTTCGAGGTGCAGGTGCCGATGATCACCATTCCCGTGGCGCCCGGCCGTAACTTGGCGGTACTGGTGGAAGCCGCCGTGCGCAACCATATGTTGAAGAGCAAGGGCATCGACCCTGCACAGACGTTTATCGACCGCCAGGCGCACCAGATGCGCCGGCTGCCGCCGTGGTGACCTCATGAACCAGTCCGTTTCGCCTACCGAAATCCATCAACCCGACGCCATCCATCTGGTCGTGTTGACCGGCATGTCCGGCGGCGGCAAGACCGTGGCCCTGCGTGCCCTGGAAGACCTGGAGTTCTACTGCGTCGACAATCTGCCCACCGCGCTGCTGCCGGAGCTGGTTGCCGCCGTTAGCCACGGCAGTGCGCCCGGCGGGCGGCGCAATATCGCGGTGGGCGTCGACGTGCGCAACCGTGGTGAAGACTTCCTGCGGATGCCGACGGTGCTGTCCGAACTCGCCGCCGCAGGCGTGCAGGTGCACCTGATCTTCCTCGACTGCCGTGACGAAGTGCTGATCAAGCGCTACTCGGAAACGCGTCGCCGCCATCCGCTCTCGGCACTCGGTCTGTCGTTGGCCGACGCGATCGTGGAAGAACGCAAATTGCTGCGCCCGCTGATCGCCATCGCCGAGAAGGTGATCGACTCCAGCGAGCTCAACGTGCATCAGTTGCGCCGTCTGGTCGCCACGGATTATGCGGCAGCTACCGAGGGTCTGACCCTGATGTTCCAGTCTTTCGCGTTCCGGCGCGGCCTGCCGCTGGACGCGGATTTCGTATTCGATGCGCGCTGCCTGCCCAACCCGCACTGGGAACCGCGCCTGCGCCCGCTGTCCGGCAAAGATGCGCCGGTGCGCGAATATCTCGAATCGCAGCCGCTGGTGGAGGAGTATTTCAACGACACCGTGCGCTGGCTGGACGCTTGGCTGCCGCGCTTCGAATCCGACGACCGCAGCTACGTGACCATCGCTATCGGCTGCACCGGCGGCCGCCATCGCTCCGTGTATCTAGTGGAGCGTCTGGCTGCCCACTATCGCGCCCGCCACGAAGGGGCGCTCACCTTCCATCGTGAACTCGAATGATCCCGATGCAAGCGTCCCAGTCACATCCGCGAGGCACCCGGCCATGAGCGTTGGCGTGTTGTTGATGACCCACGAGGCAGTCGGCCAGGCGCTGATTTCAGCCGCCCACCACGTGCTGCCCAAACTGCCGTTGAGTGTGGAAGCAGTGGAAGTGCCGCCCTCGGCCGATCCGGATGTGATGCGCACACTCACCGCCAAGCACGCGCGCGAGCTGGACCACGGCGACGGCGTGCTGGTGCTGGCCGACCTGTACGGCGCCACCCCCTGCAATATCGGCCTGTCGCTCGGTGCGCTGGGCGTTCGCCTGCGCTGCGTGTCGGGGCTCAACCTCCCGATGCTGCTGCGTGTACTCAACTATGCGGAAAAACCGCTCGACGAACTGGCGGAAGTCGCCGCCAGCGGCGGCCGCGGAGGAATTTTCATCGATCATGCTTGAAAAAGAGATTGTCGTATCCAACAAGCTGGGCCTGCACGCCCGCGCATCGGCCAAACTGGTGCAGCTCGTGCAGGGTTTCAAATCCACCGTGTGGCTGGTCAGCAAGGGACGTGAGGTCAACGCCCAAAGCATCATGGGCGTCATGATGCTTGCCGCCGGTATCGGCACACCGTTGACGGTGCGCGCCGAGGGGTCGGATGAGGAGACTGCCCTCAGCGCCGTAGTGGCGCTGTTCGACCGCAAATTCGACGAAGGAGCTTGAATGGGGAAAGCATTCGCCAGTCCATCGCCGCAGCGAAATGTGACGTCCGGCGCAAATCGCCGTGCGACGTACGGAACCGCCGTTGCCATCGCGACTGAGCAGCCCCACATCCGCCGCTCTCTTCATACCGTGCCGCGCCACGGAGGGCGCTCATGAGACACGTTCTTTCCGGCACCAACGCTTCCCGTGGCATGGCCCTTGGCCGCGCACGCCTGGTGCAGCCCAGCCGCTACCTGGTCGATACGCGCCCCCTGGCTGAAGAAGAAGTCGAGGTCGAGATTGAGCGCCTGCATCGCGCGCTCGACACCGCGCGACAGGAACTGCGCGAATTGCGCGGCAAACTGCACGGTGCGCTGGCCCGCGAAGTAAACGAGTTCATCGATGCGCACAGCCTGCTGCTGGATGATCCGGAACTACTGCGCGGCCTCGACGATCTCGTACGCATCGGGCATTACCGCCCGGGCGCCGCGCTGAAGAAACAGCGCGACCGGCTCGCCGCGGTGTTCGAAGCCATGGACGATCCCTATCTGCGCAGCCGCAAAGAGGACGTCGACCAGGTCATCAGCCGCGTCATCTCCGCCCTGCAACGCCAGACCAGCCGCGAGGAACGCAAGCTGGCTGCGCGCGTAGGCGAGATCCTTATCGCGGACACCATTGCCCCGGCCGACATGGCGCACCTCGCCGGCAATGGCTTGCTTGGCGTAGTCGCCAGCTCCGGCAGTGCGTATTCGCACAGCGCAATCCTCGCTCGAAGCCTGGACCTGCCGATGCTGGTGGGCGCGCGTGATGCGCTGTCCACCATCCACGACGATGACCTGATTTTGCTCGATGCCGAACGCGGCGAAGCGGTGGTCCACCCCACTGCGCAGGACCTGGCCCGCTATCGCGCCTGGCAGCGCGAGGCTCAATTGGAAGGCCGGCGTCTCGCGGCGCTCGCCAACGCGCCGACGCGCACCCGCGACGGCACCGACATCCGTCTGCTGGCCAATGCCGAAACGGCCTCCGATATCGCCATGGCGCGCACCCGCGGTGCTGATGGCGTAGGCCTGTATCGCACCGAGTTCCTGTTCCTGCGCCACAAAGATCTGCCATCGGAAGACGAGCAGTTCATCGCCTACCGCGACCTGGTATTGGGTATGGGCGGCCTGCCCGTCACCATTCGCACGCTGGATCTGGGCGCCGACAAAGCCGACGCTGCCGGCCTCGCACTACGCGGCGAGGAAAATCCCGCGCTGGGCGTGCGCGGCGTGCGTCTGTCGCTGCGCTATCCCGCCGTCTTCACCACGCAGATCCGCGCCATTCTGCGCGCCGCCTGCTATGGCCCGGTGCGCGTGCTGGTGCCGATGGTGACGCAACCAGACGAACTGATCGCCGTGCGCACGCTGTTCAAGCTGGCGCGCCAGGACCTCAAGCGCGAGAACGTCGACCTGCCGGAGAAACTGCCGCTGGGCGCGATGATCGAAGTGCCGGCAGCTGCCATCAACGTACGCTCGCTGCTCGAACATGCCGACTTCCTTGCCATCGGCACCAATGACCTCGCGCAGTACGTGCTCGCGGCCGACCGTGGCAACGACGCGCTCGACAATATCTACAACCCTCTGCAACCGGCCTTGCTGCGCCTGATCTCGCACGTCATCTCCGCCGGCCGCCGCGCGAAGAAGCCGGTGAGTCTGTGCGGCGAAATCGGTGGCGACATCCGCTTCACCGCGCTGCTGCTGGCCCTGGGTCTGTGCGAATTCAGCATGCACTCCAGCCAGCTGCTACATGTGCGCGACCGTATCGCCATGCTCGACTACCTCGAGTTGCGCAAGCTGGCACCTGCCATTCTCCGCGCACGCACGCATGAGGAAGCGGAGCTGTTGCTGTCGCAGATCAGTTGCTGAGAGTGTCAGCCATCATGGCGCACAAGCCCGGTCATGCCACTCGCGCCGCTCGTGGTACTGCTGTTCCTTGAGCGGGTTGTACAGGCCGATCCACGACAGATATTTGCGCGCCACTTCGGCGCCAAGCGTTTCGTCCTGCCCCCGGCTGTAGCTACGCGCGAAGCGCGTACCGTGACAAGGCTGGTTCTGGAAATGGCGCATGTCGGCGATGCTGGTTTCGCGTACTTGTGCAGACTTCGACGGCAGGCGGATCGAGCCATCCATGTTGCGTAGTTGAGGCAAAGGACTTGTGCGCCCTTCATCTTGGCTCGTCGTCGCGCTCGACACGGAGGCACCAACCTTCACCGTCGATGACGTCATCGAACGAATCACAGTGCTAGCACGTGTGGGCATGTGAATCGCCGGTAGTGCTGGCACCACCTGGCTCTCCACCAGCATCCGAACCCGCAAACGATCTTCACTGCTCACTACACGCGGTGACATCGCGAAACTGCCTTGCCCTGGCCGCAACATCACCAGCAACAGCAAGGCATGCAGCCCCTGCGCCACCACCCACGCAGCAACGATCCGTCGCCGAATACGCTGTCTTGCCGCGCCTCCATGCACCCGAGCCATCACCGGCCATCCCCATTGCGGCGGAATCCTGTGGACCGTGATGTGGGGAAAAGATTCCGGAAGCTCAGTCGCCCCGGGCATCGGCGAGAAAGGCATCGAGCAAGGCGCCCCGATACTTCTCCCGATGCATCAGCAGGAACAGCTTGCGGCGAAGGTCCAGAAAAGGCGTCTTCAAAGCCTTCAGGCGATCCGCCGCCAATGCGTCGATCACCGCCACCTCCGGCAAACATGCGATCCCGAGTCCAGCGACCACCGCCTGCTTGATCGCCTCGATCTGATCGAGTTCCAGCGCCGTCTCACCGGGCGGCAATTGCGCCAAGACGCGCTCGCTGGTGGTGCGTGTCGCCGAACCCGGCTCGCGCAGTACCCAGCGCGCACCGGCGAAATCCTCCGGCTGCAATCGACGCTTGCGTGCCAGCGGATGATCGGGCGGCGCGCACACTACCAATGCGTCATCACGCCATGGCTCCATTGCCAGCGCCGGATGCGCCACCGGGCCTTCCACGCAACCCACATCCAGTTCGTGGGCCAGCAACGCGGCGGCAATCGCATCGGTATTGGCGACACGCAATCGTATTGCCACCTGCGGATGCGCCCGCACAAAGCGCCCGAGCAACTCGCCCACCCGATAGTTGCCCACAGTATTGCTCGCACCGATGCGCAACTCGCCGGCAAGCGATGCCACCCCGCCGCGCCCGAGGCGACCGAACTCGGCGTAGCGCTCCAGCAATTCCTGGGCGAGCGGCAGCAATTCGCGGCCCCGTGCATTCAGACGCAACCGTCCGCGCTCGCGCGCGAACACGTGCGCTTCCAACTGCCGCTCCATCTCGGCCAGCGCCATGCTGGCAGCCGGCTGGGTCAAATGCAGCGTTTCCGCCGCAGCGCGCACGCTGCCCAGACGAGCCACTTGCACGAACACTTCGAGCTGGCGCGGGCTGATATTTATCATCAAATGATCTTATACATCGAATCAGATATTTAAAATTTTATTTATGGATGGCCGCCGGGACAATGACCCTAGATTTAAGGAGTCCAGCCATGAGCGCCACCACCCTATCCACCCCTGTCGGCCCGACTTTCGGCCAGCGTATCCCCGGCCTGTTGCTGGCCACCGGTATCGCCTTGCTTGCACTTGGCCTGGGCAAAGTGGCGCCCCTGGTCGGCGGGCCGGTGTTTGGCATCGTGCTTGGCATCATGGTGCGCAACGTCTTGGCACCGGGCGGGCAGTTCACCCCGGGTATCCAGTTCGCCGGCAAGCAGGTGTTGCAGTGGTCGATCATCGCGCTCGGTTTCGGCCTGAGCCTGGATCAGGTAGCCAAAACCGGCCTGGAATCGCTGTCAGTGACCCTGGTGACCATGACCGTGGCCTTCCTCGCCGCCTGGGGTCTGGGCCGTGCGCTGAAGGTGCATGACAAGCTGAAGATCCTGATCGGCGTGGGCACCGCCATTTGCGGTGGTTCGGCCATCGCGGCGGTCACCCCGATCGTCAAGCCGGACGAACACGACACCGCGTTCGCCATCTCCACCATCTTCCTGTTCAACCTGGTCGCGGTACTGCTGTTCCCGTTGCTGGGACACCTGCTGCATCTGTCCGACCTCGGTTTCGGCCTGTGGGCCGGTACGGCAATCAACGACACCTCGTCGGTGGTGGCCGCGGGCTACAGCTTCAGCAAGGAGGCGGGCGACTACGCCACCATCGTCAAGCTCACCCGCGCCACGCTGATCATCCCGATCTGTCTGGTGCTGGCCTTCGCCGTGGCGTGGAAAGAGAAGAAGCAGGGCGCCACCGATTTCAGCCTGCGCAAGATCTTCCCCTGGTTCATCCTGTGGTTCCTGGTCGCCTCCGGCGTGCGTACGGCAGGTCTGGTGCCGGCAGCGATCCAGCCGATGATTCACATGGCGGCGGAATTCCTGATCATCGTGGCACTCACCGCCATCGGCCTCTCTGCCAACCTGCGCAAGATGGCCGCAACCGGAGCACGCCCGATCCTGCTGGGGCTGGGCGTATGGATGGCGGTATCGGTGAGCAGCCTGCTGGTGCAGTTGGTGATCGGGCAACTCTGAAGCACAGAGAACGCAGCACCAGAAAGGCGCACTCCGTGCGCCTTTCTTTTTTCCCGCTACTTATTAGCGCCCCTGCTCCACGAGCGTCAGCGCCACCTTGTCGCGCAGGTAAACCGGCAACGCCAGTTCCGGCGCCAAAGCATGGCCCGCCAGAAATTCACGCACCGCAAGCTCGGCCACATGTTCGGCCTGTGGGAAACAGGCGCCATCGGAAGTAAGCAGCGTGCCAGTCAAGCGTGCGGCCAATACGGTGCCATAGGTGGCCCAACCCGTACCGACCACGTGCCATGCCGCCGCGTCCGGCAGCACCAGTGATTCGGCGGTACAGACGCGTTCTTCATCCAACGCTACCAATCCGCCGTTATCGTCGCGGCAATAGCTCGCCGCATAGATCTCCCCCATGCGCGCATCGATCACCGCGAGGATGGCGGCATCGTCTTCCGGCGCCTCCAGCGCCAGCGCGGCGAGCGAAGACACCGTGACCACCGGCCGATCCAGCGCCAGCGCCATGCCCTGCGCCAGCGAGATGCCCAGCCGCACCCCGGTAAAAGCGCCCGGCCCACGCCCGACCGCGATGGCATCCAGCGCATGGCGTCCCAGGCCAGCTTCCGCAAGCAGCCCATCGGCCATGGGCAGCACCAGTTCGGCATGGCGGCGCGGGGCGATTTCGCTGCGGACGATCACCTCGTCGCCATGGACCAGGGCGACGGAGCAGGCTTCGGTGGAGGTTTCGATGGCGAGCAGATTCATGATCGCTCCATGGTAACGGCTTCGCCGCGCACTGGCTCAGCCGCGGCCGACCATCCATACCAGTCGATGCGACGGGTGAGGTACATCAGCAAGGCCACTGTGACCAGCAATACACCCGCGCCCATCAGCAACGCGTACTGCTCGGCGGCAATCAAGCCATAGAGCAGCGCATAGACCAGTGCCAATACGCCACCGAGCAACAGGCCGGCCCGCCGCGCGCGCAGCACGGCGGCGGCATAGCCGCCTACGATCAGCACCACGGCCGCAGCCGCCAGGGCGTACGCCGCACCAAAACCGATCTGCTCCGACAAGGCCAGCAGCACGACATAAAACGTCGCCAACGCAGCACCCACCAACAGGTATTGCACCGGATGCACGCGCAGGCGCTTGAGCACTTCGAACAAAAAGAACGCCACGAAAGTCATGGCGATAAACAACAGACCGTATTTACCTGCGCGCTCATTGCGCTGATACACATCCACCGGCTGATACAACTGCACGCCGAACGCGGATGCGCCAAGCAAAGCTTCAATACGCGTATCCCCGTTGACCCAATGCTGGCCATAACTGCGATTGAGATCGAGCATGCGCCAGTGCGCACTGAATCCACCCGCATCCAGTTTGCGCTCGCCCGGCAAGGCGGCACCGATAAAGCTGGGGTCGCTCCATGGGGCGTTGATCTCCACCGACGTGGAGCGCGCCAACGGCAACACCTGCAAGGATTCCGTGCCGGCCACCTTCAGGCTGGCCTCGAAGGTGATGGGCTGGTCACCCAGCGCCTTCAGATCGATCGGTATAGCAACACTCGCCAGATCGCCGATGCGGTCGGTTGAAGAGACGAAGCGCACGGGACGGCCATTGATCTTCAACGCCGTCACTTCCTGCAACCCTCGCAGGTCGCTCAGCAACAAGCGCAACTCCGCCTTGTCGGTCAACCACTCGGCACTGCTTGAACGCTGGTAGCCGGCCAGGTCTTCCGGCAGGAAGCGTCCACTCAACTGCACGGTCGAGGTAAACACCGGCGCACCGTAAATACCGTAGCGGCGCATCTGCACATGCATCGCCGCCGATACCTGCACGTCATCCGCCAAGACCGTTTCCGAGGCTAGCCGCACCCGCGGCTTCTCCTTCTCATCGGCCGCGATCAGCTCGCGCGTCGGCACCGCAAGCACCAGGCCGCCGATCACCTGGCGCCCGCCCCAGCCCTGCGCGATCTGCTCGATGGCGGTCTCGCGCATGCCCTGGCGCTCCTGCACCAGCCAACGCACCTGCATCAGGGGAATCAACATCAGCAAGGCCAGCAGGCCTATGCCCAGCACTTTTCCAGTCGGGCTCTGCATCCATCTGCCCATCAGTCGGCTCCATAGTCGCGGGAGCCTGCATGGCAACACGCCGGACGGGAAATGACCGGGCAGCCCGGGCCCGTTCACGGGCGGAGGTGGGGCAGCCATCGGCCCGGCAAAAGCCCATGCCATATCGCTGCATCGCCTTCACATTCCCCGCTCCCGGACCGGTGAAAAATTCTGCGGGTACCTGTCGATTTCCAGCCAGGCCGCTCGTCGCCTAAGCGAGAGACCCGCCCGATCCGGTGGCTCAGCCTCCCCATTCCACGCTCAGGAGATACAACCATGCGATTCATGCTGATGATTCACGCCACCAAGGAATCCGAAGCCGACGTGATGCCGAGCGAACAGTTGCTGGCCGAGATGGGCAAATACAACGAAGAGCTGGTCAAGGCCGGCGTGCTGCTTGCCGCCGAAGGCCTTCATCCCAGCTCCAAGGGTGCGCGGGTCCATTTCTCCGGCAATAAGCGCACCGTGATCGACGGCCCCTTCACCGAAACCAAGGAACTGATCGCCGGTTTCTGGCTGATCCAGGTGAAGTCGCTGGAGGAAGCCATCGAATGGGTCAAGCGCTGCCCGTGCCCGTTCGATGGCGAATCGGATATCGAAATCCGCCGCGTTTTTGAAGCCGAGGACTTTGGCGCCGAATTCACTCCCGAACTGCGCGAACAGGAAGAGCGCCTGCGCGCTGAAGTCGCCGCCCGCACCAGTCACTGATTCAGTCCCAACCTACTGAGGAGAAACCTATGTTGGCCCAGCCCTACCTCAACTTCGATGGCCGCTGTCAGGAAGCCATCGACTTCTACCAGACGACCCTCGGCGCCGAAGTCACCATGCTCATGCGCTTCAAGGACAACCCGGAGCCGCCAACCGCCGACTGCCCGCACGACCCTGCGGCAGCCGAAAAAGTGATGCATTCCGCCCTCCGCATCGGCGAAACCATGGTCATGGCGACCGACGGCTACAACAAGGGCGAGACGAAATTCAGCGGTTTCTCGCTCTCGCTCACGGTGAACAGCGACGCCGAGGTCAAGCGTTGCTTCGATGCGTTGGCCGACGGCGGCCAGGTGCAGATGCCCCCGGCCAAGACTTTCTTCGCCTCCAGCTTCGGCATGGTCACCGATCGCTTCGGCGTGTCGTGGATGATCCTGGCACTGCCGCAATAAGCTGGCACCCCGGCATCGCTCCGCCAGCGTGGGGCGATGCCTTTCGGCGGTTGCGCCCGGGCGGAGGTGATGGTGTGATCGGCCGCTATGACCGCGACCGACATCCACCGCGCCATCGACGCCGTATGGCGCATTGAATCGGCCAGACTGATCGCCGGCCTCGCGCGCATGGTGCGCGACGTGGGCCTGGCCGAAGAACTGGCGCAAGACGCCCTGGTGGTCGCGCTGGAGCAATGGCCCGAATCAGGCGTCCCGGACAACCCCGGCGCCTGGCTGATGACCACCGCCAAGCATCGTGCCATCGACCGCCTGCGCCGTAGCAAGCTGATCGAACGCAAGCATGAGGAGATCGCGCGGGACATGGAGGACGAACCCGCGTTCGCGTTCTCCGAAGTCGAGCTGGCTGCTGACGACCACATCGGCGACGACATGCTGCGACTGGTGTTCACGGCCTGCCATCCACTGCTGTCGATGGATGCACGCGTCGCGCTCACCCTGCGCCTGCTCGGCGGCCTGACCACGGACGAGATCGCGCGCGCCTTCCTGGTTCCCGAGCCCACCATTGCCCAGCGCATCGTGCGCGCCAAGCGCACGTTGAGCGAAGCCAAGGTGCCGTTCGAAGTGCCGCGCGGCGAGGAACTGCAGTCGCGCCTGACTTCCGTGCTCGGCGTGATCTACCTGATCTTCAACGAAGGCTATTCCGCCACCGCCGGTGACGACTGGATGCGTCCCGCGCTGTGCGAGGAAGCACTGCGCCTGGGCCGCATCCTGGCCGAGCTGGCGCCGCAGGAAGCCGAAGTGCACGGCCTGGTCGCCCTGATGGAAATCCAGGCTTCGCGCGCCGGCGCGCGCACTGGCCCCTCGGGTGAACCGATCCTGCTGCTGGAACAGAATCGCGCGCGCTGGGACCGGTTGCTGATCCGGCGTGGCCTGGCTTCGCTGGAGCGCGCCGAAATACTCGACGAGCAACGCGGCATCTACACCAGCCAGGCCGCCATCGCCGCCTGCCATGCACGTGCGCGAACCGCAGAAGCTACCGATTGGCGCCGCATCGTCACGCTCTACAGCGAACTGGCACGGATCGCACCATCGCCGGTGGTGGATCTGAATCGCGCCGTCGCCGTGTCGATGGCATTCGGTCCCGTGCCCGCACTGGCTATCGTCGATGCGCTGACCAGCGAACCCTCACTGGCGAACTACCACTTGCTGCCGAGCGTACGCGGCGATCTTCTGCGCAAGCTGGGGCGAACCAGCGAAGCGAAAGCAGAATTCGAACGCGCCGCCTCGCTCACCCGCAACGCGCGTGAGCGGGAGTTGCTGCTGGACCGTGCCGCGGACTGCGCGAAGACCATCGATGGCCCTGCCAGCCCCTGAAGTCCTGCATCAGGCCACCGGCGGTTGCCACAACTCGATGCGGGTGCCTTCGGGATCCACGATCCAGCCAAAGCGGCCGTATTCGCTGTCATCCACGCGCTCGTCCACCTCGACACCCGAGGTGCGCAGCTGCGCCAGCAGCGCATCGAGATCGTCAACGCGGAAGTTGATCATGTAAGGCTGCGTGCTCGGCGCGAAATACGAGGTATCCGCCGCGAACGGCGACCACAGCTGATAGCCCGGGTGCTTCGCGTCCTCAAAGCGCGCGCCGCCCCACTCCTCCACCGGCAAGCCCAGATGCTGTGCATACCAGGCGGCCAGTGCCGCGGGATCGCGGGATTTGAAGAAGAAGCCACCCAACCCGATCACTTTCGCCATGACCTGCCCTCCCTCACATTAGGAAGGCCAAGCATAGCGAACCCGGATGCGATGCCGCCGTCTACGCCTCGGCGGCTTCGAAGAAGGCCTGTACGTCCGTAAGTTCGCGCGTCCGTGGCATCGCCGGCAGGCTCGCCAGGAACAATTTGCCGTAACCCTTGCCAAGCAGGCGCGGATCGCACAGCACCAGCACGCCACGATCATGCACATCGCGGATCAATCGTCCCGCCCCCTGCTTGAGCGCGATCACCGCACTAGGCACCTGCCAGCCCATGAAGGGATTGATGCCGGACTGCTCCAGCGCATCTAGTCGCGCCTGCAAGACCGGATCGTCCGGTGCGGCGAACGGCAGCTTGTCGATCACCACCACGCTGAGTGCCTCACCGGCCACGTCCACGCCTTCCCAGAAACTGGCGGCGCCGAGCAGCACCCCATGGCCGCTGGCGCGGAATTCTTCCAGCAGGCGATGCCGCGGTGCCGTGCCTTGCACGAACAATGGCCATGGCACGCGCTCGCGCAATAAATCCGCCGCGCGGCGCAAGGCGCGATGCGAGGTGAACAGTAGGAAGGCGCGACCGTTCGATGTATGCAGCACTGGCAACACGGCATCGATCACGCGTTCGGTGTAATCGCGCATCGCCGGATCGGGCAGGCCGGGCGGCAGATAACACAACGCCTGCCGTGCATAGTCGAACGGACTCTCTAGCGTGAGTGTCTGCGGATCGTCCAGACCAAGCTGTCGCGCGAAGTGATCGAAATTGCCCGCTACTGATAACGTCGCCGAGGTATGAATCCATGCCGCCTGTGTGCGCTCGCGCAACGCGCGCAGTGGCGCAGCGAGATCCAGTGGTGTCGCATGCAAGGCAAAGCCGCGCGGAAAGGTTTCGTACCAGCGCACGTCCTGCTCGTCGGCCTGCTCCACAATGCGATCCAGCCGTTCGCTGAAATTCGCTGCGCGTTCGTGCGCATTGGCGAAACCGCGCGAGCGCTCTGCCTGCGAAGCGAGCACATCGGTCAGCGCGGCAAGCAGTTCGCGCACATCATGCAAGGCATCGCGGATCGCGGATGAGCCTTCCAGCGCATGGAACGGTCCGCGCTCAGGCAACACGTCCATCGCCAGGCGCAGTTTGCGAATCGCATCCTGCAGAGCTTCAACCGGTTCCAACACCAGGCCGATCGCGCCGGTGATGCCATTGCATTCACCCAAGGCATCCTGCGCCAGTTCGCTCAACTGACGCGCACTGATGCTCTGCGAAAAAAACTGGCCGGCCAGTTCGGGAATCTGGTGCGCCTCGTCCAGAATGAAAGCTTGTGCACCCGGCAGGATTTCGCCGAAGCCTTCCTGCTTCAACGCCAGATCGGCGAACAATAGGTGATGGTTGACCACCACGAGGTCGGCTTCCTGCGCTTCGCGCCGCGCCTTCACCACATGACAATCGTCGTAGAACGGACACTCCACACCCAGGCAGTTTTCCGGCGTGGAGGTCACTCGCGGCCACATCGGCGACTCTTCCGGCACCTCCGCCAGCTCCATGCGATCACCGTGACGCGTGCGCGCCGACCAGGCGCGGATCGCCGCGAGCTGCGATGCCTGCGTATGATCAAAACTGGCGCCCTCACGCACCGTCTGATCGAGACGGTACAGGCACAGATAATTGGCACGCCCTTTCAGCAGCGCGGTCTTCAGGCGCGCGCCGAGCACCGAACGCACTTTGGGCAGGTCGCGAAAGAACAACTGATCCTGTAGGGCTTTGGTGCCGGTGGACACAATCACCCGCTCGCCCGACAACAAGGCCGGGACGAGATATGCATAGGTCTTGCCGGTGCCTGTGCCCGCCTCGGCGATCAGCGTTTCGCGCTCGGCGATGGCGTGCTGGACCGCATGCGCCATCGCCTGCTGGGCGGCACGCGGTGCGAAGTTGGGCAGTTCACGGGCGAAGGGGCCATCCGCGCCGAGCAGCGCAGATACGTCGGTATCGGTCATGCGGACAAGTATCGCCGACTCTGCCGGCAGGGGCGATGCCCTAGACTGCGCAAGCCTCTTTCGGAGCATCACCATGACGGAGACTGCCGTCAGCACCTGGTTCGGCCAGGGCTTTGCGCAGCTACACCCGCTATTGCAGGACCTGCACCGACACGGCGGACGATTGCACGGCCCCGTGCAGATCCGCACAGGCCGGGGTGTCGGTGGATGGATAGGACGCCGTCTGGCCCGCAAGCTCGACGTACCCGTCGACGAAAGTCGCGCGCATACGCTGGAAGTCACCATCTATCACGCCGACGGACTACTCCACTGGGATCGCCGCTTCGACGACGCGCACCGCTTTCCATCGACGTTCCGGCCGTCCGGGCAATGGCCCACGGGTTACTGGATCGAAGACGCCAGCGCCATTGCCTTGTTGCTGCAAGTGGATGTCGTGGATGGCGGCTGGTACTGGTGCTGCATCGGCGCCCAGCGCGGCGCCTTGCGTCTTCCGGCCTGGCTGCTGCCGCGCAGTAACGCCTACAAACGCATCGAGCAGGGCCGCTATCGCTTCAGCGTGAGCTTTACCCTGCCCGTGCTGGGCGAGCTGCTTGCCTATGAGGGATCACTGGAAGCGGGTACCGCAGTGACGTAATGCAGTTGGGTTACCGCACCACCGATCAGTAACGCGGCACGCCTTCCACATGGCACTGCTTCACCCACTTGTCGGCCGTGGCCGCCGCGGCATCGTCACCGGCGTGCTGACGCAGTTCGGCGATGGTCCGCCAGTTGCGCGCGCACAGTGGACCCAGGCGCGGGCCGAGTTCCCAGGACTTCTTGGCAAGCTGCTCGGCCTGCCCATAGTCCTTGAGATGGATGGCCACCTCGGCGCGCTCCTGCAGCAGATCGGGCGACGTGGGGCTTAACTTCAGCGCCTGATCAAGCTTCGCGGCAGCCGCGTCGAACTGACCACCGCGCACATCGGCCTGCGCCGCATCCTGCAGTGATGCCACGCCGGGATCACGCAGCGGCTGTACGTCGATCACCGACTTTTCTTTTTCACCCGCCGCCCGGATGGATGCCAGCATGTCGTTGTCCGAACGTGTCGGCCGCGTGGCCTGCGACGGCGCGCTGGGCTGGGTGCACGCCACCAGCACAAGGGCGGCGAACGCAGCGGAGAGAACGGGGCGGCAGGCAAGACGACGGTACGACATGATCAATCTCGAATAGCGGAAGAGGAGGCGGGAGCCGGCGCATTATCGCTGCCTCCGAACCAATTCTGTACGCGCTGCCAGAAACAGCCTTCCGCATCCTGCGCCAGCGAACCCGCAACTACCGGCAACTGACGCGCACCTTCGCACTGCGGATCGGAGCGCTTGCCGGTGGCGGGGTTGATCCACGCCAGTTCCAGACCTTCACCCGGCGCCGCGGACAGCGGACGCGTGGGCAGCTTGCGGAACAATTCCTGCCATGCACGCAGGCTGCCGGTGGCGCCATACAGGCCGCTCGGTTTGTTGTCGTCGCGGCCCATCCAGATTACCGCCAGGTGCTCGCCGGTGAAGCCAGCGAACCAGCTGTCGCGCATGTCGTTGCTGGTACCCGTCTTGCCGGCGGCATTGAGATAGGAGAGACCGGATTTGCCGATCGACGCGGCCGTGCCCGAACGTGCCACTTGCTGCATGGCCCAGGTCACCAGACGCACCGCCGGCTGATATTCGCCATTGCCGGTCTTCACTTCATAGCGCTTGATCGTCTGGCCCTTGCTGTCCACCACGCCGCGCACCGCCACCAGCGGCAGCGCATGACCATCGGCCGCGATGTACTGATACAGCTGAGCCACCTGCAACGGCGCCAGATCCTGCGCGCCAAGCAGCAGCGACGGGCTGGGATTTACATTGGTCAGGCCGAAGGATTCAAGGAAGGCCTTGATCCGCGGCACGCCAACGTCGAGGCCGAGATGGATGGTCGCCAGATTCCAGGAATGCACCAGCGCATCGATCATCGGCACTTGGCCGTGTACATCGCCCTCGTCGTTCTTCGGCGTCCATTGCGTACCGTCCGGCTGACGCATGCTCACCGGTACATCGTCGATCAGCGTGCCGAGGTTCCAACGTTCTGGCTGCGCAAGCGCCACCAAATAGACCAGTGGCTTGATGGTCGAGCCGATGGCGCGACGCGCGTCCATGGCGCGATTGAAGCCTTGGTCACCCGGATCCTTGCTGCCCACGACGGCCAGCACGCTGCCGGTCTGCGCATCCGTCACCACACCGGCCGCCTGCGCGGCTTCGCCACGCTTGCCGAGGCTCTTCATGGTGGTGACGATGGCCTGCTCGGTATACAGCTGCGCGGCCGGATCGAGCGTGGTGAACACGCTGAGGTTGCCGGCACTGAGCGTGGCGTCGTCAAAGTCGCTGATGATCTGCGCGCGCACCAGCTCCATGAAGGCCGGGAAGCGGTTATGCGGCAGCTGGCCATTGCTCACGATACCCAGCGGCGTCGCCTCGGCTGCCTTGGCCTGCTCCGGCGTCAACAATCCGGTGGTGGCGAACTGTTCCAGCACCAGATTGCGACGCGACAACGCGCGATCCGGATAACGGCGCGGGTCGTAATAACTCGGCCCCTTCACCATGCCGATCAGCAGCGCCATCTCCTGCGGGCGCAGGTCTTCCATGCGCCGACCGAAATAGAACTCCGCCGCCGCGGCGAAACCATGCACCGCCTGGCTGCCCTGCTGGCCGAGGAACACCTGGTTGACGTAGGCCTCCAGAATGCGGCCCTTGTCGTAGTGCGCCTCGATCAGGATCGACATCAGCGCTTCGTTGAACTTGCGTGTGAAGTTCTGATCGCGGTCGAGAAACAGATTGCGCACCAACTGCTGGGTCAGCGTGGAACCACCCTGCACCGTGTGGCCGGCGCGCAGATTGGCGAAGGAGGCACGCAGGATCGCCGAGAAATCGATGCCGATGTGATGCTTGAAGTCGCGGTCTTCCACCGCCTGCAAACCGCCGAGCAGCAAAGGCGGCACATCGGCGAGACGCACGATGCGGCGCTCTTCCTGCTGCGCGCCATACAAGGTGGCGATACGCGCCGGGTCCAGATGCGCCAGCTCGATCGTCTTGCCGCTGGCGGCATCCTTCAGGCTGCTCACCTGCCCCTTGCCCAGCGCCACGCGAACACGCTTGGGCAACTCGCCGCCGTCCGGGCCGGCATAGCCGCGCGAGGAAATAATGTAGGTCGAACCATCCTTGGCCCAGCTGCCGGCGACCTGGCCATGGCCATCATTGCTATAGCCGGAGAAAGTCAGCTCCAGCTCCAGTGCGGCCGGCGTCATCGGCGCACCCTGCTCCAGCGGCAGCGGGCGGGCATAGATGCGGGTGGGCACGGCGAAGACCAGATCATTGAAGCGATCCTGCACGCGCTTGTTCAACACCAGCGTGTACGGCAGGACGAACCCGAACAGCAGGCCCATGCAGATCCAGAACGGAATGCGCAGCCAGGGCCAGGCGGCGCTTGCCAGCGAGCGGAGTCGGGTCAGAAAGGCCAACGGGAAGGAATCCTGAACAACAGTGTGGCGGGGATCATAGGGCCTGCCGCCCGGCGGGCATATGAACGCTGGCCGCGGTTTGGGGCGGAAATGAGGCCGCGATCAAGCGAAACGGAGGCACTGAGCCCCTAACGGGGACCCATGCCCCAGCTCGCCAGATCCGGACGGAACGGGCGCGGCGATACGCCCAGGATGCGCTGTAACTCACTGTTGTCGGCGATCAGATCGCCCTCCAGCCGGCTAAGCGGACCGCGCAGATGCGGCACCGCATGACGCCCCAGCTTCAACAGCCACGCCGGCAGCGGCACCGGCAACGTCGCCATCGGCAGACTGCGGCGCACACGGGCGAACATCTCGCCAGCCGTCAGACGCTCACCGCCGCCGATGGACAGAATCCTGCCCGCCGCGTCGGCGGTCACCAGCGCGGCGACCGCCGCCTGAGCGATATCGTCCGCATGCACCGGCTGGCGTAAACCACGCCCGGCGGGGAGCGGAAAGACTTTCGTGCGGCTGGCGCGCCGCGCAATCGGCGACAGGTTTTTGTCCAGTCCCGCGCCGTAGACCAGGGTGGGGCGAAACACGGTCCAGACGTAGCCGCGTCGTTCGCACGCTGCCGCCAATGCCGCTTCCGCGTCGCGCAGGTGTTGCGACAACGCACGTTCGGCCGGTACTTCGGAGTGCCGTTTGCTCTCGGCGCTCATCGAGCTGGTAGCGATCACTTGTGGACTGCCTTGGATCTCCGCCTGCTCCAGCCAATCGGCCAGCTTTTGCAAAGGGCCAAAGCTAATGATCGCGGTGAGCGGCTGCGTCGGCGGAACCAGCTGCGGCAAATCACCCTGCAGCCAGGTCACACCGCTTTGCGACGGCCTGATCTGCCGGCTGACGGCGAATACGGCGTCACCACGCGCGAGCAGCCGCGGCAGCAGGAAATGGCCGATCTGGCTGCTGGCACCAAAGACAAGAACACTCATGCAAGAGCCTGTTTAGTGGCTTTGAATGGCCCGCGCCGGGAGCTGTTTGCGCGCAGGCCAAGGAAGAACGAAGGAGTGTACGTCCGTACACGACTGAGTGATGACGCCGGCCTGTGGGCAAACAGACCCGGCCCGCACGCGGGGAGAGTCCATGGATGGACTCGGCTCTGAGGAGCGAGGAAGGGTTGCTGTTGAGTGGCCGCCATGCGGCAACGCGCGGCTTGGCCTGGCAGCCAGCCAGGCGCTGCGCCACGCGCCACCACCTGACAGCCACTCAACAGCAACGCGGGCCATTCAAAGCCACTAAACAGGCTCTAACCCGACTCAACCGCCGGCCTGGAGATGCGCGGCAATTACGGAAAGCCGCGGATTGTCCGGCGCCAGCTTGCGCGCGCGATTCAATGCCTGCGCCGCATTGGCGCGATCGCCACGAGCCAGTTGCTGCTCCGCCTGATCCATCCACGCACCGGCCAGACGCTGACGCAATTCCGCCTGCCCGGCGTCACCCGGCGCGAGGTCGCCCAGATCCGACAAACGCTCGCCGGCCTGCGCGAGATTGCCGTTGGCCAGCGCCTGGTTGAACTGGCTGGTAACCAGCCCGGGCAGTGCCTGCAAACCGCGCCGCGCCGTTTCGTTATTGCCGTCGATGGCCAGCGCACCGCGATACAGGTCGTAGGCGCTCTCGCCGGGCGGCAACATGATGTCGCCATGCCGTGCCGCCGTATCCGCGCGCTGGATCATGCGCGCCAACTCGGTGCTCTGTTGCGGCGTGAGCGTGGCGGGTGCTTCTTCAGCCACCGGTGCCTCGCCCGACACATTTCGCGGCGCGGTGTTGGCACGTTTGGCCGAGTCGGCGAGATGTGCGCGAGCAGCCACCAGGTCCGCCGACTTGGGCGCCAGTTGGGAGGCCTGATCGAGCAACTTGCCGGCCTGCGCGTTATCGCCGCCGTCCATCGCCGCACTCGCCTGCACGATCAGCGCCTGCGCGACCTGGCCCAGTCCGGCCTTGGCATCCGCGTTATCGGGATCGATGGCGAGCGCCGCCTTGAAACGGGCCAGCGCCGTATCGTCACCAGCATCGGTGATGCGGCCGGCACGCAACGCCTCCTGCCCCTGTTTGAGCGCGTCGGCAAGTTCGCCGTTGTCGGCCTTCTGGTCCTGCACGAGCGCGGCGCGCAGCGAAGGCAGCTCGCCATAGTTCGGCAACAGGGCCGCCAGCCGGTCGACGCTGACGCCAGCCGCGGCCCGATCGCCGCTTTCGATGGCCTTGCGAGCCTGCGCGGCGAGCGCATCGCCGACCTTGTCCAGACCGTGCTGCGCTACTGCGTTGCCGGGGTCGGCCGCGAGTACACGCTTATAAAGATTGCCGGCTTCTTCGGGTTTACCGTCGGTCATGGCCTGCTGGGCCTGATCGACGAGCGCGCCGGTTTCCACACTGGCACCGCGCGCCTTGGCAATGGCCTGGGCCAATCGGTCCACGTCGCTGCCACCGCCGAGCAGTTCACGCGCGCTGTTGGTGGCCTGCTCGGCCTGATCGAGCTGACCGGCATTGAGCGCGGCATCGGCGCGCGCCACTTCGGCCAGGCCTACTTTGCGCAGGCCGTCGCGGGCGCGGTCGTTGTCCGGTTCGAGCGCACGCGCGGCCTCGAACAACTCGCGTGCGCTGCTGCCGTCATTGCCGTCCAGACGTCCATCCTGCAAGGCCTGTTCGGCACGGCCGAGCACGTCGTTGAGTTCGGTGTTGGGTACCAGCCCGCGCAGGCGATCCTGTTGCAGCCACAACGTCACGCCCAGCCCGATCACCACCAGCAACAGCAGCGGCCACAGCCATCCGCGTTTGCCGGACGGCGTGCGCGAGGTCCGCGATGCAGTTGACCCTGACGGACGGCGGCGCTCGGGATCCAGGGTGACCTTGGGCAGACCGTCATCCGGACCCGATGGCGCCGGCGCACCCAGGTGATCGATGTCGCCCAGGGTCGGCTCGGTGCGCCCATGCGTGCCGTGTTCGTGCTGGTCTTTGCGTCCGTTCATAGTCCACACATTGAGATCAATCGAAGCAGCTTAGCATCGCGCCATGTAAGGCCTGAGGGTCGAACGTTGTCGAAAGCTCCTGCGTTCAGCCGCCACTGACGCGGCGCGCCTCCACCACGTTCGGCAGCGCCACCAGGCGCCCCAGCAGGGTGGAAAGCTGCTCGTAGTCGCGCACGCGCAGGGTAAAGCGCATCTCCACCTCGCCAGTACGGGTAAACACTCGGCTGGACGAGGCGATGATGTGGGTGCCGGAGTTGCTGATCACGCTGGTGACGTCCTTCTGCAGGCCCTTGCGGTCATAGCCATGCAGTTCGACATCCACCTCGTAGGCCTGCGCACTGGCCTTGCCCCACTCCACTTCGATCACGCGATCCGGGTCGCGCTTGGCCAGCCGCGCCAGGCTGACGCAATCGGCACGATGCACCGACACACCGCGACCGCGTGTCACAAAGCCGCGCACCGCATCGCCGGGCAAAGGCTGGCAGCAGCGCGCCAGCGTAGTGAGCAGGTTGCCCACACCCTCAATCCGCAGCGCACTGTGATCCAGCGTGCTGTGCCGCGAAGCCACCGGGAACGACGACTGGGTCATTTCCGTCGACGGCGTTTCGGTTTCCTGCAGCGCACGCGCGATCTGGCCGGGCGTGATCTCGCCCAGCGCCAGCGCCACCAGCACGTCATCCAGCTGCTTGAGATGGAAGTGCGCGGGCAGCTTGCCGGTATCCGCCGCCGGCAGTGCCAGGCGCCTGAGCTCGCGCTCGAACATCGCGCGTCCGGCGGCGAGGTTGGCGTCGTGCGCACTGCGACGGAACCATGTACGCACCTTTTCCCTGGCGCGCGAGGTGTTGAGGTAACCGTGGTGCGCCGACAGCCAGTCGCGGCTCGGCTCCGCCGTCTTGGCGGTAAGGATCTCGATGCGGTCGCCGCTGTGCGGCTGGAAGGTCAGCGGCACGATGCGTCCGTTGACCTTGGCGCCGCGGCAGCGATGCCCCACTTCGGTGTGTACGTGGTAGGCGAAGTCCAGCACGGTCGCGCCGCGGGGCATGTCCACCACCTCGCCCCGCGGGGTGAGCACGTAGACGCGGTCTTCCATCAGCTCGGTATGCAGCTCGGCGGCCAGGTCGCCCTCGCCGTCCGTCTTCGGCTCGAGCAGGCGGCGCATCCAGGCGATCTTGGCCTCGAACTCGCTGTCGCCGCTGCCGCCTTCCTTGTAGCGCCAGTGCGCGGCCACACCCAGTTCGCTGATGCGATGCATCTCGTGGGTGCGGATCTGCACTTCCAGTGTCTTGCCGTGCGGCCCGATCACCGCCGTGTGCAGCGAGCGGTAGTCATTGCCCTTGGGGCGCGCGATGTAGTCGTCGAACTCGCCCGGCAAGTGCGGCCACAGCGAATGCACCACGCCCAGTGCGCCATAGCAGTCGGCCACGCTGTCCACCAGCACGCGCACCGCGCGGATGTCATAAAGATCGGAGAACTCCAGCTCCTTGCGCTGCATCTTTTTCCAGATGGAATAGATGTGCTTGGGGCGCCCGGCCAGATCGGCGCGGATGCCGGCGGCGTCCAGCGAGCGCTTTAGCTCGGCCAGCGAATCGCGGATGAACTCCTCGCGATCCGTACGCCGCTCGTCGAGCAGGCGCGCGATGCGGCGATAGGTATCCGGCTGCAGATAGCGGAAGGCCAGATCCTCCAGCTCCCACTTCAACTGCCAGATACCGAGGCGGTTGGCGAGCGGCGCATGGATATCGCGCGTCAGCCGCGCCAGCCCCTGCCGCTCGGACTCCGCCAAGGCACCCGCGGCGCGCATGCGCGCCAACTGGCGTGCCAGCAGGATGAACACCACGCGCAAGTCACGGATGATCGCCAGCAACAGCCGGCGCAGACCTTCGGCACCGCTCTCCGGCGCCTGCTGCGCGTGCAGTGCCCATACCTTCTCGGCCGCCAGCTGACCCGCGACCAGTCGCTGCAGCTCGGCGGGCGACGACGCTTCGCGTTCCGCCCAGAATGCCGGATCGACCCGCGCCAGCTCGAACCACAGCGCCGCAGCCTGCGTCTGCGCGTCGCAACCCAGCATGCCGAGCAGATCGAGCACGTCCGCGCACTCGGCCTGGTGCACCGGACGCACGGCACAGGCCTCCAGCGCCTGCGCGAGCAACGGCGACACGGAACCCGCGCGGCTTAGCCACAGGGCCAGACTGGATTGTGCAGTGGGGGCGGCTTGAACCACGAAGCGTTCCATCCTCGGCAGTACGCCCATTCTAGTGCTGTAGGAGCGCACCCTGTGCGCGAAAGCCCCGCCATAGCAGGGCGGCCTTTGAACGCCGTGCTCTATTGATGAGCGCGGCCCTGCCGGGCCGTTTCGCGCACAGGGTGCGCTCCTACGACAGAGCTTCCAGGGCTCGGGCCAATCGCTTGGCCGATACCGGCTCGGCGGTCTTCAGCTCCTGGGCGAAAAGCGACACGCGCCATTCCTCGATCAGCCAGCGCAGCTCGGCCAGCGCCTCCGGCTCGGTACCGCCGGCGCGATGCTTGAGATACTCGCGCCAATACGGCAGCACCTGCAGCATGCGCTGCTGATCCTTGGCCGGGTCCTGTCGCAGGCGCTCGGCGCGCAGACGCATCGCCTTGAGGTAGCGCGGGAAGTGCGTCAGGCGAGCCGTCGACAGCTCGCGCAGGAAACCCGGAGTGAGCAGGCCATCCAGTTGCTCGCGCAGATCGTCGTAGCTGGCGCGCGCGAAACCGATCAGCGGCGGCTCCAGCCACGGCTTCAAATCCGCCTGTGCCTCGATCGTGGGTTCGGCCAACTTCAAGCGTTCCACCGCTGCCGCGAACAACTCCCGCGCAGCCTGGGTGCGCAATGCCTCGAAGGCACCCGCGGTGCGCACGTTGAGTTCGTAGCGTTCCAGCAGGTCAGCGAAGCCGCCTTCCACCAGATCCTCGCGTAGGCCATCCACACTACCGAGCGGCGCGTACTTCAGCGCCAGCGGATTGGCGATGGGCAGACGGCGCCGCGCCTGTTTCATGTCGGTGGCGATGGCATTACGCAACAGGCGAATCACGCCAAGGCGATGCGCCTCGCGTGCCTCATCGCTGCGTTCGAACACACGCAACGCGACCGCCTCGCCCAGATCAACCAGTGCTGGGAAAGCCATCAGGCCGCCCTCGGAACGCACCTGGGCGGGAATGTCTTCGAAATCCCAGCTGGTGACGTCTTCGCGCGTGAGTTCGATATCGGTCTTGCGCGAGAACGCTTCGCGCGCCTGCCCTTCCCACTGGCCGCGCAGCGCCGCGAGGTCGCGTCCCGTTGCAAGCGTGCGGCCCCGCCCTTGATGATCGTCTCCGTCATACAGGCGGTAGCGCATAGCGAAGTGCGGAGGAAGCGCCGCTGCATCGAATTCGCCCGCGCCGATGTCGACACCCGTGGCGCGTTTGAGAAAGGCGGCGAGTGCCTTGGTCAACGATTCATCGCGCGGCGCCTCGGCTTCCACAAAGGCACGCGCGAAATCCGGCGCGGGCACAAAGTTGCGGCGCAATGCCTTCGGCAGGCCACGGATTAACTCGGCCACTTTTTCCCCAAGCAGCCCGGGCACCAGCCATTCGCAACGCGCCGCCGGCAACGCGTTCAACATCGCCAGCGGCAGATGCAGAGTCACACCGTCCGCCTCATCACCGGGCACGAAGCGGTACTCCAAGCGATAACGTTGCGGTGAAATCTCCATCGCCGCAGGAAACGCCTTGGGATCGAGACCGGCGCCACCTGCCATCACATCATCGATCGACCAGCGCAGCGCCGCCTGTTCGGCCGGGCGCGCATTGCGATACCACGCATCCAGCGCACGACTGCTGGCGATGTCCTGCGGCAGCTTGCCCTCGAAGAAGCCAACCAGCTCATCCTCGTGGCGGATCAGCCCTTCACGACGCTGCTTGGCTTCAATACCTCGCGCATCCTCCAGCACCCGCTGGTTGGCGCGCACGAAATCCGCTCGCGTGTCGATGTCGCAGCGAGCCAGCGCTTCGCGCAAAAAGATCTCGTGCGCCAGCGAGGGGGCCTGCTGCTGGAACGTCACCGGCCGCCGCTCGATCAGAGTGAGGCCGAACAGGCTCACCTGTTCATAAGCCACCACGGTGCCGCGCTTGCGCGACCAATGCGCATCGCGGCAGGCGGAGCGCAACAGATGCGCCGCCTGTTGCTCGACCCACAGCGGCTCAATGCGGGCACACATCATGCCCCACACCTTTCCGCCCACATCCAGGATCTGCGCAGCAAAGACCCAGTTCGGCGGCACCTTCGCCAAAGCCGAACCGGGGAACACCTGGAAGCGGCGCTCGCGCGTGCTGCGATAGATGCCTTTTTCGTCCTTGTGCCCGACTTGCGTGGGCAGGCCGGCGAGCAGACTGCGATGCACGGACTCGTACAATCGCTCCGCATCATCGCTCCCTCTCCCCTCAGGGGAGAGGGCTGGGGTGAGGGGCGGGTGCTCGCGAGAACCTTGCCTATCCTTGCCTTTCTTTGCTGGCGCCGACGCGCTGCGGGAAGGCTGTCGCAAGACTGCCCCCTCATCCCGGCCTTCTCCCCGTAGGGGAGAAGGAGAAGTGAGGTTCCATCCCAACTCCTGTACCACCAGCAACAACTGCCTGTGCAACTCGCGCCACTCGCGCATGCGCATGAAGCTGAGGAAACTGCGTGAACACCAGTCGCGCAGCTTCGACTGCGTCAGCTCCTCGTGCGCCTTGCCGTACTCGCGCCACATAGTGAGCACGCCGACAAAGTCGGACTTCGGATCGGTGAACGCCGCATGCGCGGCATCCGCCTGCTGCCGCGCATCGGCAGGCCGCTCGCGCGGATCCTGGATGCTCAGGAAAGCCACGATCACCAGCAGCTCGCGCAGGCTATGCAGCCGCTCGGCCTCCACCAGCATGCGCGCCAGCTGCACGTCGATCGGCAACCGGGCCAGCGTGCGCCCGACCGGCGTAAGTCGCCGCTGCTCGTCGATGGCGGAGATTTCAGCAAGGCGGCGGTAGCCATCGGCCACCACGCGCGGATCGGGCGCCTCCAGGAACGGAAACTCGTCCACCTCGCCCAACTGCAGCGAGAGCATGCGCAGGATCACGTTGGCCAGCGAGGAGCGCAGCAATTCCGGATCGGTATACGCCGCGCGGCTGGCGAAATCGGCCTCGTCGTACAGGCGATAACAGACGCCCGGCCCCACGCGGCCGCAGCGGCCCTTGCGCTGATCGGCGGCGGCCTGCGAGACGGGCTCTACATGCAGCCGCTCCAGCTGACTGCGCTGGCTGTAACGCTTCACGCGCGCGCTGCCGGTATCGATCACGTAGCGGATGCGCGGCACCGTGAGCGAAGTCTCGGCCACATTGGTGGCAAGCACCACACGTCGCTTCGGCCCGGGCTTGAACACACGATCCTGATCACCGGCGGACAGGCGCGCATACAGCGGCAGGATCTCGGTCTCTCGGTACTGCCGGCGCGACAGCAGCAGATGCGCGTCGCGGATCTCACGCTCGCCGGGCAGGAACACCAGCACGTCACCACGAGGATCATCGTGAGTGATCTCGTCCAGCACGGCGGCAATGTGATCCGCACTGCCCTGCTGCATCTCGCGTCCGCCGCGGCGCGCGCCCATCTCGTCCAGCGAGCGCCAGCGCACTTCCACCGGATACGCGCGGCCTTCCACCGACACCACCGGCGCACCGGCGAAATGCTCGGCGAAGCGCTCGGTGTCGATGGTGGCCGAAGTCACGATGATCTTGAGCTCGGGCCGCTTCACCGCCAGCCGCTTCAGATAGCCCAGCAGGAAGTCGATGTTGAGGCTGCGTTCGTGCGCCTCGTCGATGATGATGGTGTCGTAGGCCGACAGCCATGGATCACCCTGCGTCTCGGCGAGCAGGATGCCGTCGGTCATGAACTTGACCAGGCTGCGCTCGGAGACCTGATCGGTAAAACGCACCTGGAAGCCAACCTGGTCGCCCAGTTGCGTCCCAAGCTCCTCCGCCACGCGGCGCGCCACTGAGCGCGCGGCCAGACGACGCGGCTGGGTGCAGCCGATCATCCCCGCCTCGCCACGCCCCGCCGCCAGGCACAGCTTGGGCAGCTGGGTGGTCTTGCCCGAGCCGGTCTCACCGGCAATCACCACCACCTGATGCTCGCGGATCAGCTTGATGATGTCGTCGGCGCGCGCGGTGATCGGCAGCGATTCGTCCAGCCGGATGGCCGGTTTGGCCGCGACGCGGGCGCGGCGAATGGCCGCGGAACGCTCGATATCGGCGGCCAGCGCCTCCAGCTTCTTATCGTCAGGACGACGCGACAGACCTCGCCAGCGCCCCAGCAGGCGGCCGAAATCGCGGCTGGTGACCCCGTCCAGCGCCTTGCGCAAGGTGCGCAGGCGGGCGTCGGGTGTACGGGAGTGGGTGGCAGGTGTGTCGCTCATCGGACCGCACATGATAACCGCTGCCGGCAGGCCGATAGCTTGTGACTATCGGCGACATCGGAAGGATTCATTTCTTCCTAACATCACGGGCCACTAAGCTCGTTGTCAGTCCCCATCAAGCTCAGGATCAAGGAGAACCCACATGGCCATTTCCATCGGCATCGCCAAGAAGGATCGCGAACAGATCGCCAAACAGCTCTCCAAGCTGCTGGCCGATACCTATTCCCTGTACCTGAAGACCCACAGCTTCCACTGGAACATCACCGGCCCGCAGTTCAACAGCCTGCACGCCATGTTCGAGACGCAGTACAACGAGCTGTGGCTGGCTGCCGACGAGGTGGCCGAGCGCATCCGCACCCTCGATGTGTTCGCACCCGGCTCCTACAGCCAGTTCGGCAAACTCACCACCATCAAAGAAGAAGTCGGCGTGCCGGACTGGAAAGACATGGTCGGCCAGCTGGTCGAGGGCCATGAAATCGCCGCCCACACCGCCCGCGAGACCATCAAGGTCGCCGACGGCGGTGGCGACGAAGGCACCGCGGACATGGTTACCGGTCGCCTCAAGGAGCACGAGAAGACCGCCTGGATGCTGCGCTCGCTGCTCAAGTGATCGTCCATCAGCGCCGGAAGCCGCTTCCGGCCTGACCTCGCGCTGACCACTACGGCCGGCTTTTGTTGAGCCGGCCGCCTAGGCTCGGTAAGCTCCCCGAGCTTTAGGGCCTCGTGTGAGAGGCAACCACGGGGATTGTTCTTGAGCGCTACCGCAGCAGCCACCCATAACAGCCGGCACCCGCTGCTTGCAGCCATCCTGCTCGCGCTGATCGTTGCCGCGATGAACATTGGGCTGTGGTGGTGGAGCAACCTCCCTCACGGCCCGGAAGACTGGAAAGGCCCGATCGGCGGCTTCGCGCTCTCCGCTTTCCAGCGCTACCAGAACCCGCTGAAGAACGATTTTCCCAGCGAGGACGAGATCGAGAGCGATCTCAAGCTGATCAGCCGCTACACCCCGCGCATCCGCACCTACTCCATGCTGCAGAACGCGCAGGTCTATCGCCTGGCGGAAAAGGACGACCTGGATGTGCTGGCCGGCGCCTGGATCGACCGGCGCCTGGACAATAACGAGCTGGAGCTGGAAGCGCTGATCGCCCAGGCGCGCCGCTACCCCAACTCGATCACCCGCGTGATCGTGGGCAACGAAGTGCTGTTCCGCAACGACCTCCCGCCGGAACAGCTGATGGCCTATGCCGATCGCGCCCGCGCGGCGCTGAAGCAGCCGGTGTCGATCGCCGAACCCTGGCACATCTGGGCCAAATACCCGGAACTGGCTGACCACGTCGATTTCATCACCGTCCACCTGTTCCCTTACTGGAACGGTGTTCCGGTCACCGGCCCCGGCAAGGGCATTGACGCGTTGCCTGCCATCGCCGACGCGCTGGGCAGCTACGAAACGCTACGCAAGATGTTCCCGAACAAGCCGATCGTTATCGGCGAAATCGGCTGGCCTTCGAACGGCGACCGCTTCCAGTACGCCGACCCGTCGGTGTCGAACGAGGCGATCTTCCTGCGCAACTGGTTCAACCTGGCCAAGCAGAAGCACATCGACTATTACGTGATGGAGGCCTTCGACCAGCCGTGGAAGGAGAAGCTTTCCGGCCGCACCGAAGCCTATTGGGGCATGTTCAATGCCGATCGCCAGCTGAAATTCCCGTTCACCGGCGCGGTGACCGAGGACACCGGCTGGCCGTGGAAGGCGCTGGCGGCCAGCCTGCTGGCGCTGCTGCCGATGATCTGGTTCGCGCGCCGCTATACGCGCTTCAAGCTGATGGGCCGGTTCTTCTTCGCCGCGCTGATCCAGCTGGCTTGCGGCCTGATCGTGTGGTCGGCCACCCTACCCTTCAATTTCTATCTGAGCTGGATCGACTGGACCATGCTGGTGCTGCTGTTCCCGGCCCAGATCGCGATCCTCGCCATCCTGCTGATCAACGGCTTCGAGTTCACCGAGGTGCTGTGGCGCCGCGGCTGGGTACGCCATGCCGGCATGCTGCGTCCCGACCCGCCGGCCAAGCAGCCGTTCGTGTCGATCCATCTGGCTTGCTACAACGAGCCGCCGGAAATGGTCATCGTCACACTCGACTCGCTCGCCGCGCTCGACTATGAAAACTACGAAATCCTGGTGATCGACAACAACACCAAGGACCCGGCGGTGTGGAAGCCGGTACAGGAGTACTGCGAGAAGCTGGGCAGCCGCTTCCGCTTCTTCCATCTGGAGCCGTGGCCCGGTTTCAAGGCTGGCGCGCTGAACTTCGGCTTGAAGGAAACCGACCCGAGCGCGGACGTGGTGGCGGTAATCGACGCCGACTACGAAGTGCGCGCCGACTGGCTGTCCACGCTGACCGGCCACTTCCACGATCCGAAGGTGGCCGTGGTGCAGTGCCCGCAGGCGCACCGCGAGTTCGAGCACAACCGCTTCCGCCGCATGACCGCGTGGGAATACGACGGCTTCTTCCGCATCGGCATGCACCATCGCAACGAGCGCAACGCCATCATCCAGCACGGCACCATGACCATGGTGCGACGCTCGGCGCTGGAAGGCACCGGCGGCTGGTCGGAATGGACCATCTGCGAAGACGCCGAGCTCGGCCTGCGCCTGATGCACGCCGGCTACGAACTGGTCTACGTCGACGAACTGATGGGCAAGGGTCTCACCCCGGCCGACTTCAAGGCGTACAAGAGCCAGCGTTACCGCTGGGCCTTCGGCGCCATGCAGATCCTCAAGGGCCGCTGGGACTGGATGACCAAGAAGGGTCCGCTCACGGCCGGCCAGCGCTTCCACTTCCTCACCGGCTGGTTCAGCTGGTTCGCCGATGCGCTGCATTTGATCTTCACCCTGATGGCGATCTTCTGGACCGCCGGCATGGTCGCAGCGCCGAACCTGTTCAACCTGCCGATGCAGCTGTTCCTGATTCCGGTGATCGGCTTCTTCTTCGCCAAGGCGATCTTCGGCATCGTGCTCTATCGCGCCCGCGTTCCCTGCAGCTGGTACGACACGCTGATGGCGTCGCTGGCCAGCATGGGCCTGTCGCACGCCATCGCGCGCGGCATCCTGCACGGCCTCACGCGCGAGAAGACTTCGTTCGTGGTCACCGCCAAGAGCCGGCGCCTCGGTGGCAGCAACTTCGCCGCGTTCGCACCGGTTCGCGAGGAGTTGCTGATGGCTTGCGCGTTGACGCTGTGCGTGATCGGCATGGCGATGAGCTTCGGCACGCAGTACATCGAAGGTAAGTTGTGGATGTTCATCTTGTCGGCACAGGCGATTCCCTATATGTCGGCGGTGGTGGGCGCGTGGATTGCGCACAAGGCCGGCGACAAGGCGGGCTAAGCACGCGTCATTCCGGCGCAGGCGGGAATCCAGAGTGTTGCCGCACGATTGTCGTGCGGCCTCCCACAAGCAAGTACTACAGTGGCTACTCGACAACCGGAATCCATGACTCTGGATTTCGGCCTGCGCCGGAATGACGAGCTAGTGGAGCTTCCGCTTCAGTCCGCACGCCTTTTAGGCACAGTCCGAGAACCACCTCTGTCCATTTGCGGTCCAGCTTTCACCCGTTAAGCTCGGTCCTGGGTGATGCGTTCGCCCGCCGCCTCATTGGATGGAACCTGTGCATGCGCCCTAAGGCAACGCTGACTACGTATCGCCATCGTCATGATGCCTGGAAGGCTCGCAGGCGTTGCCGCGTGGCGCAGGGAAGACTGGCTGTCTTGGCAAGCCGCGCGGCAACGCCTGCGAGCCTTCCAGGCATCACTCCATCCTTAAATTTTATACGTGGGGCCAGCCCTGTCGGTTCGCATGCCTTCGGCCAGCCGTCTCGACAGACCACCCGTCTGCCTTCGCCGACGGTCCTGCGGCCTGCGAACCGACAGGGCTGGTGACGATGGCGATACGTAGTCAGCGTTGCCTTCGTCGACGCCTGGGCCTGATCGCCCTGCCCTTGCTGCTGCTCAACACACTCGCGCATGCCGGTGTGCAGCTGGTGGTGGATGGCGTGGACGACACGCTCAAGGGGCCGGTGATCGCGGGCGTCGAGCTATCCCAATACGCCACGCGCGAAGCCAGCGAGGCACAGGTGCAGCGTCTGTATGAACGCGCACCGGATCAGGTCAAGGCGGTGCTGGCGCCCTACGGCTTCTACGACGCGAGTGTGACCGGACGCATCGAACAGGTCGGCACCGATTGGCGCGTCACGCTGCACATCACGCCCGGCGAACCGGTGGTGATCACCTCGGTCGATATATCGCTGGACAAGCAGGCCGCGGACATTCCCGGCATCCGTCGCGCCAAGCGCGCCATCGAACGGCTAAAGGACCAGCAGCTCAACGATGGCACCTACGACACCGCGCGCGATGCGCTGAGCTCCGCGCTCACCGCCAACGGCTTTCTCAACGCCCGCCTGGTCACCCGCCGCGTGGAAGTGAACCGTGGAGCGCACAGCGCCGCGATCAAGCTCGCGTGGGAAACAGGCAAGCGCTACCGCTATGGCCAGATCCATTTCGAGGGCTCGCAGTTCCGCGAGGGCTTTCTCGATCGCTACGTGCCCTTCAAATCCGGCGACTATTTTTCGCAGGACCAGTTGCTCCAGCTCCAGCAGTCGCTGAACGGCGCGGACTATTTCTCGGTGGTCAACGTGCTGCCCGATGTCGACGAAGCGAAGGACGGCGTGGTCGACGTGACCGTGCAGCTGGCGCCGGCCAAGCGCACCATCTACACCGGCGGCCCCTTTATCGGTACCGACACCGGCGTGGGCGTGCGCGCCGGCATGGAACGGCGCTGGATCAACCGGCGCGGCCACAAATGGAAGAATGAGATCGTGCTGGCACAGCGCCTGAAAACGCTGTCCACGCTGTATTCGATCCCGATGCCGGGCGACAACCAGCGCAGCTTCAACTTCGGCGCCAACTACCGCGACGCCGATACCACCACGTCGAAATCCCGCACGCTGGAATTGGTCGCCAATGAAACGCGACTGTGGCACGGCTGGACCCGCACCATCGGTCTGCACGCCCTGTCCGGCACGTTCACCGTCGGCAAGCAGAGCGGCGAGAAAGACAATGCCGAAGGCTTGGAGCATGGCCGCAGCACTCTGCTTTATCCAGAGGCGTCGCTGTCGCGCAAGAAGGCCGACAACCCTACCTTTGTGCGCAACGGCTGGTCGATCGACATCTATGCGCGCAGCACGGTAGGCACACTGCTTTCCGACGCCAGCTTCAGCCAGGTGGCGGCCGATGCGAAATGGATCCACGCCTTCACGCGTCGCGACCGCCTGATTCTGCGCGGTAGTGCCGGCTATACCTGGACCGACAATTTCGATGCGCTGCCACCGCAGCTGCGCTTCTTCGCCGGCGGCGATCGCTCGGTGCGCGGCTACGGTTTTCAGTCGATCGGTCCGAAGAACAGTTTCGGCCGCGTGATCGGCGGCAAGAGTCTGCTGGTCGCCAGCACCGAAGTGGAGCATTACTTCACCAAGAACTGGGGCATGGCCGCCTTCGTCGACGCGGGCAATGCCTTCAGCGGCGTGGATTACCGTCCGCGCGTCGGCGCCGGCCTCGGCCTACGCTGGCTGTCGCCAGTGGGCATGATCCGTGTGGACGTGGGCACGCCGATCCACGACAAGGACAAGCACGGCGTGGAACTGCATCTGGTGATCGGGCCGGATCTATGACCCAGGGAGCATCGGGAACCGTCATGTTGAAGTGGTTCAAGCGCATCGCCATCGTTCTCTGCGCCTTGCTTCTGCTCGTGGTGGCCGTGCTGTGGTGGCTGCTCGGCAGCGCCAGCGGCCTGCGCTTCGCGCTTGCCCGCGCCGAACAGGCCACGCACGGTGCGCTCAGTGTGCAACAGGCTCAGGGGCGTCTGATCGGCCCGCTGCAACTCACCGGCGTGCGTTACGCCGATGGCGAGGGCCTCGATGCGAAGATCGCCAGCGCGCGGCTCGATTTCCGCGTATGGCCGCTCCTGCGCAAGCGCGTGCACGTGCTGGACCTGCAGGTGGATGGCGTGGACGTCGCCCTGCCCAAGCCGAAAGAAGAACCCGCCGGCCAAAGCGGCTTCTCGCTCAAGCCTCCGCTGGATTTCGTGATCGACCAGGCGCACGTCGGCAGCGTGCGCATCGCCGAGGCGGGCCAGCCCTTATTCGCTTCGGACAGTCTCGATCTCGCCGGCCAGTGGACCAGTAAGGGCATCGAGTTGCGCAAGTTGATGCTGCGTGCGCCCGACGGCCATGCCGACCTCACCGGCACGCTCGCCGTCGAGGCGGGCGAACAAGGCGACGGCGCCGCCGGTTTCAGCTGGAAGGTCGCCGGAGTGGAATACGCCGGCAGCCTCGAAGCGCATGGCGATGGCAAGCACGTAAAGACCGAGCTCAAGCTCACCCAGCCGATGGCCACGCAGCTGACGCTCACCGTGGCACAAGGCGGCGACTACGCGTGGACCGCGAAACTCGATGCGCCGCGCTTCGATCCGAAGCCCCTGCTGGGCGACAGTTCCCTGCATGCGCTCGGCCTCGATCTGCAAGGCAGCGGTGACCGCCACGGCGGCACACTCAACGGACAGGTCGATCTCAACGACTATCAGCTCCTGCTCAAGCCGCTGCGCGCGCACTTCAGCGACGACTTCAAAACCCTCAACCTCGAACAGCTCAGCCTGGGCTCGCCGCAGATCAAGGGCACCGTCGAAGCCAGCGGCGTGGTGCAGCTCGGTGCGCAACCGGTCAGCGGCGATCTGCAGATCCAATGGAAGGATCTCGCCCTGCCCGCTTCGCTGGTCGGCCAGGACCTCGCCAGCCGCGGCAGCCTGAAAGCACGTGGCAGTGTCGAAGCCTTCCACGCTGAAGGCGACATCGATGTCGGCCCGCCCGGCAAACTCGCCAAGCTCGCGCTGAATCTCGACGGTACACAGCAGCTCATCACCCTGCACACGCTGGAACTCAAGCAGGCGCAGGGCGGCATGCAGGCCAAGGGCACGCTGACCCTGCAACCCGCGTTGGCCTGGCAACTCGATGCCACCGCCAACAAGCTCGATCCCGGCCAGCTGTTCGCTGGCTGGAATGGCGCGCTGGATTTCGACATCACCACCGCCGGCACCCTGCCCAAGGATCAACCGGACGCCACCGTCGAAATCCGCAAACTCGCCGGCCGTCTGCGCGATCGCCAGGTGCGTGGCGAAGGCAAATTGCACCTCACCCCGCAGCAAGTGATCGACGGCAGGCTCGATCTCGCCTCCGGCGGCAGCACGGTGCAGATCACAGCGAAGCCCGGCAACACCAACGACATCGACATCATGCTCGCCGTGGCCTCGCTCGGCGATTGGCTACCGGATGCGCAAGGCCGCCTCAACGGCGATTTCCGCCTGCGCGGCAAGCAGCCCAAGCTCGCGCTCACCGGCAACCTGCAAGGCCAGGGCGTCGTCTACGCCGGGCAGAAGATCGACAGCCTGCGCCTCGTCGCCGACGTGCCCGACCTCAGTAATCCCGGCGGCAAACTCGATCTGGAAACCGGCCACGCCAATCTCGGCGGCCTCACTTTCCAGCGCATCGACCTGCGCGGCGACGGCACCGCAGCTCGCCACAACTTGACCCTGCAAGCCAAGGGCACCGAGCTGTCCACCCAACTCGCACTCAACGGCGCACTGAAGGGTTCGGCCTGGAACGGCACGCTGTCCACACTGGACCTGGAGCCGCAAGGCCTGCCGCGCTGGCGGCTGCAGCAACCGGCGCAGCTCGGCTACAACGACGGCGCGATGAATCTCTCCGAGCTGTGCCTGACCGCTGGCGAGCCACAGCTATGCCTTGCCGCCAAACAGGACAAGGCTGGCAACCTCGATGCCAACTATCGCCTGCGCGATCTGCCGCTGGCGCTGCTGATGACGCTCGCCAGTTCTTCCGGGCTGCCGATGCGCGCCGAAGGCACGCTCGGCGGCAGCGGCCAGATCCGCCGCAACGCTGCCGGTGCGCTCAGCGGCACCGCGTCGATCACTTCCCCGCGCGGTACGGTGACCTATGTCGAACACCCCGACCGTCCGCTGCTGGCCTACAACGATCTCGCCCTGCAAGCCGAGCTGAGCCCCAGCAGCCAGCGCGCGACACTGCGCGCCAACCTCAATGACAACGGCCGTCTGGACGGCCAGATCGGCATCACCGGCGCGCAACAGGCGCTGGATGGCCAGCTTGAGCTTCGCCTCAACAACCTCGCCTTCATCGAGCTTTTCACCAACGAAATCGCCAATGTGAAAGGCGGCATCGACGGCCATTTCCGTTTCGGCAGCACGCTCAAGCAGCCATCGGTCGCCGGCCAGGCCAACGTCAACGGCTTCGCGGCCGAAGTGCCCGTCGCCGGCCTCAAGCTGACCCAGGGCAAGCTGGTGGTCAGCACCAGCAATGCGCAACAGTTCCTGATCAGCGGCAGCGTGCAATCCGGCAAGGGTACGCTGCAGATCGGCGGCTACGCCGGCATCGGCCAGGACGCGCGCAGCGAGCTGACGTTCAAGGGCAGCCAGTTCACCGCCGCGGATATTCCCGCCGCCAAGGTCATCATCTCCCCCGACCTGCAACTCACCCAGGACGACAAAGGCCTCAACGTCGGCGGCAGCGTGACGCTGGACAGCGCCGATGTAGATGTCTCCAAACTCCCCGGCGCCGGTGCCACCAAAGCCTCGTCCGATGTCGTTATCGTCGATCAGGAACAGGCACAGGAGCAGGCCAAGAGCCTGCCCATCACCGCACAAGTGAAAGTGGACCTCGGCCGTAAGACCCACTTGGTCGGCCTTGGCCTGGACGGCCGCCTGAGCGGCACCCTCACCGTCACCGAACGCCCCGGTCGTACCACCACCGGCCAGGGCCAGATCACCGTCGACGGCATCTATAAGGCCTATGGCCAGAGCCTGCAGATCGAACAAGGCCGCCTGCTGTTCGCCAGCACCCCCATCGACAACCCCGGCCTCGATATCCGCGCGGCGCGCAAACTCAACCCCAACGCCACCATCGATGAAGGCCAGAAAGTCGGCCTCTACGTCTCCGGCACCGCACAGCGCCCCGTACTCACCGTGTACTCCAACCCGGTGATGGAACAGTCCGATGCACTCTCCTACCTGATCACCGGCAAACCGCTATCGCAGGTAAAAGGCGGCGAAGGCAGCGCCGTCGGCGCCGCCGCACAGGCCCTGGGTTCCGCCGCCGGCGACTTCCTCGCCAAAAGCATCGGCTCCAAGATCGGCCTCGACGACGTCGGCGTATCCAGCAACGAAGCCCTCGGCGGCACCTCCGCCTTCACCGTCGGCAAATTCCTCTCGCCACGCCTCTACCTCAGCTACGGCGTCGGCCTGTTCGAACCAGGCCAAGTCATCACCCTGCGCTACCGCCTCAGCAACCGCTGGCACTTCGAAGCCCAAAACGCCACCGACTTCAGCCGCGCCAGCCTCAACTACCGCATCGAGAAATAAGCGGCGTGGCTTTGGGTGCGGCGTACAGCGGGATATTTCGCACTCGCCAAGCACAATCGAAATGCTGACGTAGCAACGCGATCCCGAGCACCCACTCCTCACCCCAACCCTCTCCCCGGAGGGGAGAGGGAGCTGTTGTTCTAAATGCTCTGAAAGGCGATGCGAAGCGAGCCCGTCACCGGGTCCCCTGTGGAGCGGTGAGGGTTGGACGATCAGGCCCCGAAGGGGGCGCAGGCAGGACGCCTGCGCCTTTTCGACACGACATGGATGTCCTGTCGAAAAGCCCGGCCAACCCTCACGAACCCGTAGGCGTAGCCGGAGGGCGCGCAAGAGGGGTGCCTTTTCTTTTGGTTACTTTTCTTTACTCCGGGCATCCATGCCCTCCGCCCTTCGGGCCAGCTGCGCTGTTCGCACCCGCTCCTGCGGGTGCGTGGGCAAGCAAAGAAAAGTAACTCGGACCGCGGCAGCGGTTCGAAAGCCCGCCGCAGGCGAACCCGGTCGCGACAACTCGAACATCGAAGCGCTTCACCACTGGATCCCTGCCTACGCAGGGATGACGAGTAGGTGGGAATGGCACAAGGACCGTGCCCTCGCCCTAGCTCTCTCCCAGCGGAAGAGGGAGCAAAACACTCACCTCACCAACGCACCACACACCCGCAGCCTTCCACGCAATCAGGAAGCAGACGCCGCAACCTCACCCTCCGCCTCCGAACCACGCGTCCGCAACAACACCGCCCCAAGCACCGCACCCAGCCCCGCAAAACACGCCCCCACCAAAAACGCCACCCGATAACCAGCAAGCAACGCCACATTCAACTCATGGCCCGCAGACAACATCCCCTCAGTCCGCGACGCCGCCAGACTCGCAAGAATCGCCAGCCCCAACGCACCACCCATCATGAAAGCCGTATTGACCAGCCCCGAAGCCAGCCCCGATTCCGACGGCCCGACATCACTCATCGCCGCCAGCAACACCGGATTCAACGCCGCACCCGCACCAAGACCAAGCAGGATCATGCCGGGCATGATGTCGACCACGAAATGGCCATCCAGCGGCGCACGCGCAAACAACAACAGCCCCAGCGCCGCCAGCAGCAAACCCACCGCCATCGGACGGCGGATGCCAAAACGCATCACCATCTTGGCCGAGATGCCCAGCGAGAACACCGCCATGATCAGGTTGGCCGGAAGAAACGCCAGCCCCACTTCCAGCGGCCCATAGCCAAGCACCAACTGCATATACAGCGCGGAAAGAAAGAACCACGCGAACATCGCCGCCGCCCACAACACACCGACCATGTTGGACACCGCCACATTGCGCAGCCGGAACATGCGCAGCGGCATCAGCGGTTTGCGCACGCGCGACTCGATCAGCAAGAACAGGCCGAGCAACGCGACGGCCACAGCGAGTTCGCCGAGCGTACGCGCCGAGGTCCAACCCCATTCATTACCGTTGACGATGGCATACACCGCCAGCATCAGCGCCGCCGTCACCGTGATCGCTCCGGCCACATCCAGATGCCTCGTGGCTCCGGACTCCGACGACGCCGGCAACAGGCGCGGCGCAAACACGATCACCGCGATGCCGATCGGGAGATTAACCAGAAACACCCAATGCCAGGTCAGGCTGCTGGTAAGCACGCCACCCAACATCGCACCGAGACTGCCGCCACCCGCGCAGACAAAACCGTAGATGCCCATCGCCTTGGCACGGTCCGCCGCCTCGGTGAACAGATCCATGATCAGCGACAGCGCCACCGCCGTCGTCACCGCACCGCCCAACCCCTGCACCGCGCGCGCGGCGATCAGAGATCCCTGCGTCTGCGACAACCCGCACGCCAGCGACGCCAGCGTAAACAGCGCAATACCGAGCAGAAAGAAACGGCGGTGCCCGTACAGATCACCTAGCCGTCCACCCAGCAGCAGAAAGCCTCCGTAGGTCAGCATGTAGGCATTCACCACCCACGCCAGCGCCGTGTCGGAAAACTTCAGATCGGTTTTGATCGAAGGCAGCGCGACGTTCACGATGGTCGTGTCCAGCACGATCATCAGCACGCCCATGCATAACACCAGCAACGCTACCCAGCGGCGATCGCGATGGGGTTCGCTGGCGGTGGTGGGAACTTGGATGGATTCGTTCGTCATGGATCGCTCTCTAGTGATGTAAGTCCATTTTTGTAGGAGCCCACCCTGTGGGCGAAACGGCCCGTAAGGGCTGTACACCACAACGCTTCGGGCAAACATCGGCCCTGCTTCGCAGGGCTTTCGCCCACAGGGTGGGCTCCTACACCTCTGCGTCGAACCACCCGGTCCGGAATCGACATCAACGCGAAGATAGCCCTGTTCGCCATGCCCGCCATGCTGCGTTGCGGTTTGACAGCACAAATTTAGAACGATTTAAATCGGGCTCTTACGCATCCGCCGCCTCCTGGCGGGCGCGCTCAATCAAGGGGAGTGGCGAATGCATGACCGGCTTCGATCCATCACGGCGCAGAGCAAGCGCCATCCGCTCTGGACCCTGCTGCTCATCCTGCCAGGCGTACTGGCCGCCCAGGACAACGCATTCTTCCGCTCCTTCGAACCGGGGGAACCCGCACCGCTGGCCTCAAGCCGCGGTTCGCTGACCGTGCAGGTCGGCGGCGGCCCCAGTGAAGCCGCCTCACTCACCGCCAAACCCGGCGTCGGCTTCAGTGGCCTGCATGCGCTGCACTACCGCGGCAACGCCGGCAAGCCGCAGGAAGCTGGGGTCTTCGACGTATCCATTCCGGTCACCGAACGCACCCAGCTCTCCTACGTGCTGTTCCCCTGCGCCAACGCGGGCGACCTGCGCAATCCAGCCACCTATGCCGCCATCGATCTGGTCTTCGACGATGGCAGCCGGTTGTCCGCACTGCAGGCGGCGGATCAACATCACGTCGCCGCCAGTGCACGCGCGCTGGGCGAAAGCCGCACGCTGTATCCCGATCAATGGAACTACCTCTCCGTCGATCTCGGACACGTCGCGGCGGGCCGCACCATCAAGCGCATGCTGCTCGTGCAGGATGGTCCAGCCGCCGCCGTGGAAGGCTATCTGGACGATCTGCGCATCGGCGACGCCATGGCCGAGCCGGAACACGGGCGCCCCAGCGGCTATGTCGACACCCGGCGCGGCACCAACTCCAACGCCAATTTCTCGCGCGGCAACAACTTCCCTGCCGTCGCGCTGCCTCACGGTTTCAACTTCTGGACGCCGGTGACGGACGCCGGCTCCGACTGGATGTATCAGTACCAGCAGCGCAACGGCGCCGATAACCGGCCGCGCATCGAAGCGTTCTCGCTCTCGCACGAGCCCAGCCCGTGGATGGGCGACCGCCAGACGTTCCAGCTCATGCCGGCCAGCATCGCCAGCGGCGCACCCAGCGCGAACCGGGCAAAGCGCGCGCTGAGCTTCAGCCACGCCAACGAAACCGCCCGTGCGGACTACTACAAAGTGCGTTTGGACAACGGCATCGTCGGCGAGATGGTGCCAACCGATCACGCCGCGATGCTCCGCTTCACGTTTCCCGACGCGCGCTCGCAACTGGTGTTCGACAACCGCAACGATCAGGGCGGCATCACGCTCGATCCGGCGGGGCGCAGCTTCAGCGGTTACTCCGACGTCAAAAGCCGCCTATCGACGGGCGCCACGCGCCTGTTCTTCTACGCCACGCTGGATCAGCCCGTCAGCGAGAGCGGCCGCCTGAGCGGTGAAGGACGCGACCATGTCGCCGCGTGGCTCGGTTTCGATACGTCGAAGAACAAGACCGTCACGCTGCGCATCGCCACCTCGCTGATCAGCGTCGAGCAGGCACAGCGCAACCTGGCGATGGAGATCGCACCCGGCGACAGCTTCGACGACGTGCGCGAGCGTGCGCAGAAGCGCTGGGACGAGCAGCTGAGCATCGTCAGTGTGCAAGGCGCCAACCCCGGCAAGCTGACCACGCTGTACTCCAATCTCTATCGCCTGTTCCTGTACCCGAACTCGGCGTACGAGAACACGGGCACCAAAGAGCGCCCCACCTACCGCTACGCCAGCCCGTTCTCCGCGCCGACCGGCACCGACACGCCCACGCATACCGGCGCGCGCATCGTGGACGGCAAGGTCTACGTCAACAACGGCTTCTGGGATACCTACCGCACCGCCTGGCCCGCCTACAGCCTGCTGGTGCCGAAGCAGGCCGGCGAGATGATCGATGGCTTCGTGCAGGAATACCGCGACGGCGGCTGGATCGCACGCTGGTCCTCGCCGGGCTATGCGGACCTGATGGTCGGCACCAGCGCCGACGTCGCCTTCGCCGATGCCTGGCTCAAAGGCGTCCACAACTTCGACGTGAAGAGCTTCTATCAGGCAGCACTCAAAGACGCCTCGGTGGCAAGCCCCATCGCCGGCGCCGGCCGCAAGGGCCTGCAGCGCTCCGTGTTCAACGGCTACGTCGATACTGCCGTGAGCGAGGGCCTGTCCTGGTCGATGGACGGCTATATCAATGACTTCGCCATCGGCAATCTGGCAGCAGCTCTGGCCAGGCAGAACGACGCCAGCGATCCGTATCGCACGCATTACATCGACGATGCCGCCTACTACCACGCCCGTGCGCAGGGCTACGCCAACTTGTTCGATCGCGACGTCGGGTTCTTCGTCGGTCGCGATGCGCAAGGACACTGGCGCTATACCAAGGAAAACTTCGATCCGCTGCGCTGGGGCGACGACTACACCGAAACCAATGCGTGGAACATGGCTTTCCACGCACCGCACGACGGCGCCGGCCTCGCTGCACTGTATGGCGGTCGCGATGCACTGGCCGCGAAGCTGGACCAGTTCTTCGCCACGCCCGGCGAGTTCCACGTCGGCAGCTACGGCGAGCCCATCCACGAAATGCTGGAAGCGCGCGATGTGCGCATGGGCCAGTACGGTCACAGCAACCAGCCCTCGCACCACATCCTGTACATGTACGCCTACGCCGGCCAGCCCTGGAAAACCCAGGACAAAGTGCGCGATGTGCTCTCACGCCTGTATATCGGCAGCGAAATCGGCCAGGGCTACCCCGGCGACGAAGACAATGGCGAGATGTCCGCCTGGTACCTGTTCAGCGCTGCCGGCTTCTACCCGCTGCGCATGGGCACGCCGGAGTACGTCATCGGCGCACCCTATTACCCGCACATGGATATCCGTCTCGACGACGGCAAACACATCGTGGTCAACGCGCCCAACGTCAGCGACCGCAACCGCTACGTGCAAAGCCTTCGCGTCAACGGCAAGCCGTGGAACCGGCTGACCCTACCGCACGCGTTGCTCGCACAGGGCGCCACGCTGGACTTCGACATGGGGCCGCAGCCATCCACCTGGGCCAGCGATGCCGCCGCCCTGCCCGACTCACTGACCAAGCAGGGTACCCCACAGCCACCGCGCGACCTCACTGACGGCGGACAAGGCGAGCTGCGCAGCGAGCCCGCCATCGCGCATCTGGCCGCGCTGTTCGACAACGATGCAAGCACCGAAGCAAACCTCCCCGATACCGGCGCGACCGTGATCTGGCGTGCCTCGGGCGCACAACGCGTCGCCATGTACACCCTCACCTCAGCCGCCACCCAGCCCGCCCCCGAGAACTGGACGCTAGAAGCTTCAAGCGACGGCAAGCGCTGGGTAACGCTCGATACGCGCCATGGCGAGCGCTTCCCGTGGCCGCGACAGACGCGCGTATTCAGCGTGGCAAAGCCGGGCGATTACAACTATTACCGCCTGCGCTTCGGCAAGGGCGAGAAGCCGGGCATGGCGCTCGCGGAAATCGAACTTATCGGCGGGCATTGACCGCCACATGTCTTGAGCGATCCGGCAGCGGGCGGATCGCTCAGGCATGACGCTTCAGAAGCCGCACACCCGGCGCTTCCGGACCATCCATGGATCAGTGCTTGGGCACCAGCTCGCCTGTCACCTTGCCAGCGCTATCGAGCATCTGCAGCGAAGGCGTGCCGTCCGGAGCAACCTTCATCACGATGCGCTGATGACCCTGCGTGTCATTGAGCGCAAGCAGTACACCGTTATCAGCACCGCGCCCGAGCACCACACGCGTGGTCGGGCCACCGTGCTGGTCGAAGAAGGCCTTCATCCTCGCCTTCTGCTGATCCTTCGGAAGATCCTTGATCGCAGTCATCAACTGGATTTCCTCAAGGATCGAGTAGTCCGGATAATCATTGAACTGCAGCTTGGTGTAGCGGGTACCACCTTCCTGATGCGAGTCCAGCGCCATTGTCTGGTCCTGCTCGTACGCATCGAAGGAAAGATGCCCGTGGGATTGCTTCGTTCCGTCCTTGTCTTTCTCGCCACCGAAAATCAGGCCGCCGTTCTCGGTGCCTTCGTCGTTGTAGAAGATCATGCCGGCGGCTTTACGATCCGGGTGCGGATACTCCTTGCCCTTGATGATGATGCCCGCCGTCTTGTCGGCGTTGGAAATCACCAGCCGCAGCGTGCCATCCGGCTCGCGCACATTGATGCGCTGCACGTCCAATTGCTCGAGCGTCATCGTCCGAGGCGCCTGCACAAAGCCGCTCAGCACCGTCACGGCAAAGACAGCGGTCAACACACCCGCATAGATCATCAGGAAACGCTGGCCCACAGGTGTCATCGGTCTTCTCCCAGACTATTCGAGTTGAAGCGACCTATTTCGGAACATCCGCTTCGGGTCGGAAGCGGACATCCCCGATGTGACGCGACTAGACGCGAAACGCTTTCTCGTTGAAAAAATGCTCAGCCATGCGGCGGGATGGCGCTGAGGTCCATCCACATCACTTCCCAGATATGACCATCCGGGTCCTCGAAGCTGCGGCCATACATGAAGCCGTAGTCCTGCACGGGCGTAGGGTCCGCCTTACCGCCTGCACCGCTCGCCTTATCCACCAGACCGGACACCTCTTCGCGGCTATCCGCTGACAGACAGAGCAGCACCTGCGCGTCCGCATGTGCGTCGACGATCGGCTTGCTCGTGAACTGGCGCCACTTGTCGTGCGTGAGAAGCATCGTGTAGATCGCATCGGAGATCACCATGCATGCCGCGGTGTCGTCACTGAATGCGGGATTGTTGACCGCGCCAACGGCTTCGTAGAACGCCTTTGATCGCTTCAGGTCTGTCACGGGCAGGTTAACGAAGATTTTCTTGCTCATTAGTTTTCACCTTTACCTTTGGATATAAGCCGCGGAGGGATTACCGCGGCACCTTACCGACGAGTGGAAATGGGGGAAATCGACAAGGGTTGAAAAATGACTTATCCCGCGTGAAGCCGGCAACGCAAAGAACCAGCGACTACGCCCTCGGCGAATGCATGCTTCCCAGATAGCCTCTCATCCACCAACCTCCCGCAACCGCTCCAACTCCTCCCGCAACCAATCCCCCGACAGCTGCTCTTTTCCATCGCAGCTGACCTTGTACGGCTTCCCGCTCATGCTGCTCTCGCTACCCGCGCGCTCGATGAACTCCTCGGCGGAATTCACCCGATCCTTGCGCAACAGGTAGTCGAGCTTCTGCTGCATATGCGCCTGTGCTTCGGTGGCGCTGTAGCTGCTGCCGTTGCGGATGAAGGTGCAGTGGCTGGCGCCTACGAAGGCGAGCAGCGCCCTCACTTCCTGTTGCCCCTTCGCATCGAGCGCTGCTTGCGCGGCTGATACAGGCAAGGCCGTCATCAGCACAAACATCAGGTATCGGCCCAAGCCCATCGGATGCCCCTGCAAGGTCGCATGAATTCACGAAGGCGCATGCTAGCCCATTGGTCATACCCCCAAACCGTGAGGGCCGGGGCTATCGTTGGCGTCCTCACTCATGACTGGGAACGTCGCCATGCAGCACATCCGTTGGATCTTCACTGCCGCTGTTCTCGGCGGCGCCTCGACCCTGGCCGCAGCGCCCGCCGCATCGCAACAAAAGCCGGCTGCGGCCCATGCCGGGCCGGAAGCCCGCAGCGCATCGGGCATCGATCTTGCCGGCGTCGATCACGCGGTCAAGCCCGGAGATGATTTCAACGGTTATGCCAACGGCGCCTGGGCCAAGACCGCCGAGATTCCAGCTGACCGTTCCAGCACCGGCATCTTCCTCAAAGTGTTCGAACTCGCCGAGAAGCGCAATGCCGAACTCATCCGCGATGCCGGCAAGAGCAACCCGGCCGCTGGTACCGATGCACGCAAGATTGCCGACTACTACGCCGCTTTCATGGATGAGGCCGCTATCGAAAAACAAGGCTTGAATCCACTCAAGCCCGCCCTGGCGAAAATCGACGCCATCAAGACCACGGGCGACCTGTCCACCGAGCTGGGCAATGGCCTGCGCGCTGACGTGGATCCGGTCAACGCCACCAACTGGTGGACCCAGAACCTGTTCGGCTTGTTCGTTGCGCAGGGCCTCGAGGACCCGTCCCACAATGTGCCGTACCTGTTGCAGGGTGGCCTGGGGCTGCCCAACCGCGACTACTACCTGTCGGACGACAAGAGCATGGCTGCCGTCCGCGACAAGTATCAGACCTACATTGCGGCGCTGCTCAAGCAGGCCGGCACGCCGGACGCGGAGAACAAGGCCAAGGCCATCTTTGCGCTGGAAACCAAGATCGCCAAGGCACAGTCGAGCATTGTCGACAGCGAAGACGTGCACAAGGCGAACAACCCCTGGAACCTTGCCGATTTCAGTAAGAAGGCGCCGGGTATCGACTGGAACGCCTACTTCGGCGCTGCCGGACTGGCCAAGCAGAAACAGGTCATCGTGTGGCAACCAGACGCCATCCGCGGGCTGTCCGCCCTGGTAGCCAGCGAGCCACTGCCGGCATGGAAGGATTATCTGCGCTTCCATGAACTCAACCGCAGCGCCAACCTGCTGCCCAAGGCCTACGCCGACATGGCGTTCGACTTCTACGGCCGCACGCTCAACGGCACGCCCAAACAGCGCGACCGCTGGAAGCGCGCGATCGGCGCCACCAACGGCGCCCTCGGCGATGCAGTGGGCCAGATCTACGTGAAGCGCTATTTCCCGGCGTCGTCCAAGCAGCAAGTGCAGCAGATGGTCAGCAACATCATGGCCGCCTTCAACGACCGTGTGGACACCATCGACTGGATGACACCGGCCACCCGGCAGAAGGCCAAAGCCAAGATCACCACGTTGAAAGTCGGCGTGGGCTACCCGGAGACCTGGCGCAACTACGCCTCGCTGGACATCCGGCCGGACGATGCGCTGGGCAACCGCCTGCGTGCCGACGCTTTTGAATACCAGCATCAACTGGCCAAACTCGATCAGCCGGTGGATCGTGGCGAGTGGTGGATGACCCCGCAAACGGTCAACGCGGTCAACCTGCCCTTGCAGAACGCCCTTAATTTTCCGGCGGCGATCCTGGAAGCGCCCTTCTTCGACCCCAAGGCCGATGCCGCCGCCAACTACGGTTCGATCGGCTCGGTGATCGGTCACGAAATCAGCCACAGTTTCGACAACACCGGCGCCGAATTCGACGCACAGGGCCGCCTCTCCAATTGGTGGACTCCCGAGGATCAGGCGCATTTCAAGGCCGCTGGCCAACGGCTGGTCGAGCAGTACAACGCTTATGAGGTACTGCCTGGACTGCACATCAACGGCCAGCAGACCCTGGGTGAAAACATCGCCGATGTCTCCGGCCTGGCGATTGCCTATGCGGCGTACCAGAAGTCGCTCGGCGGCAAGCCGGCGCCGGTCATCGACGGCCTGACCGGCGACCAGCGTTTCTTCCTCGCTTTTGCGCAATCGTGGCGCGAAAAGACCCGCGAGAAGGCGCTGCGGCAACAGGTCGTGACCGACGGTCATTCGCCGGGCACCTTCCGCGCGCAGACCGTGCGCAACATCGACGCCTGGTACGGCGCGTTCAAGTCGGTAACCGGCGAAAAGCTTTACCTGGCCCCGAAGGATCGCGTGAAGATCTGGTAAGCCAAGGTCTCTGGTTCAACCGGGCCGCACTCTTCGGAGTGCGGCCCTTTTTGTGCCGGCGAAAGACACGCAAACTCTTCACGGAGACCGCGCGACACTGATTACGCAGCGAGGAGACGGAAGCCGTGCGACCTTGCGCTGCAAGGAGTCCATCATGTTCAAGCACATTCTCATTCCCACGGACGGCTCCGATCCCGCCATGCGCGCTGTCACTACCGGGATCCAGCTGGCCGCCCAACTCGGTTCACGTGTCCGGGCGCTTCACGTACTCACACCGTTGCCGGCGGTGAACTTCTTTGCCGATGTGCTGCAGGGCGATGTCTATCGCAAGCATGCGCGCGAGCGCGCCGAGGCAAACCTTGCCAAGGTGAGCGAGATGGCGCGGGCGGCTAACGTGCCTTGCGAGGTGGAGTATTTGTTCGACAACCGGCCTTATGCGGTGATTGCTGGTGTGGCGACTAAGTATGGTTGTGATTTGATCGTGATGGATGCGCATGAGTGCAACAACTTGGAACGCTTGCTGCTCAGTAATACGACGCATAAGGTGATTTTGAGTTGTGATGTGCCGGTGTTGGTTTGCCACTGAGCGCGCATTTATCTCTCTCCCTTTTGGGGAGAGGGTTGGGTTCTCGTGAGACCCTGCCTATTTCGTCATTCCGGCGCAGGCCGGAATCCAGTGGCGTTGTCGTTCGGTTTTAGCGTCTGCGTGTTCTGGTCCGCCTGCGGCGGGCTTCCGTCTCGCTGCCGCGAGCCGGGTCACTTTTCTTTGCTTGCCTGTATGGACCGGACACATGGGTAACAAACGTGCCAGGACATAGGTAACAGTTTAGTCGGCCTCGCGCAGGTCGATACTGGCAAGGCAGTGGTGGGCGAAGAAGAGGTCGTAGATGCCGTCTTGGTCA
>NZ_JADIKD010000006.1:0-373428 GCF_044904565.1 Dyella koreensis
GGACCCGGTGACGGGCTCGCTTCGCATCGCCCAGCAAAGATTAAAGAAAGAGCGGCTCCCTCTCCCCTCTGGGGAGAGGGTTGGGGTGAGGGGTGGGTGCTCGGGATCGCGTGGCTACGTAGCCTCCCGAGCCTCACATCATTAGCGCGACGGGCTATACCGCAACGTCAGATACGCCGTACGCCCCAGCTGGTTGTAGAAGCGCACCGTTTCATAGTGGTGGTCGAAGACATTGGCCACGCGTGCCTGCAGACTCCAGCCGGGCTGGAAGTTCCAGCTGGCGCGGAGGTCGACGGTGGCGTAGCCGCCGAGGCGTTGCAGGTTGGCGGCATCGTCGTAGCGGTAGCCTTCGCTGTTTACCGTGCCGCCGATGCTGAAGGCGCCGAGGTCGCGGTCGAGGTCGATGCGGGCGATGCGTTCGGGGCGGCGTGCGAGCAGGTTGCCTTGCTGGCTACCGGCGCTGCGGTTTTCGGGTTTCTGGAAGGTGAGGTAGCCGCGTACGTGCCAGCCGTCCACGTCGGCGCCGAGTTGGCCTTCGAGGCCGCGGATGCGTGCCTTGCTGACATTGATGGGTACGAAGTTGGCGTCGTAGCCGATGAGGTCGGTGATCTTAGTCTGGTAGGCGTTGACCGCCCAGTTCCACACGCCGGGGCGTCCGGACAGGCCGATCTCGGCGGTGCGCGACTTCTCCGGCTTCAGATCCGGATTGGCGGTGGGGAAGCCGAAGAAGGGCGGGAAGTACAGGTCGTTGAAGGTCGGTGCGTGGAAGGCGGTGCCGTAGGAGGCGGTGAGCTTCATCCCGTTGGTGAAGCTATAGCCGTAGGCAGCGGCGCCCGTGTTGTGGTTGCCGAACTGCTGGTTGTGGTCGTGGCGTGCCGACAACTGCAGCTCGTGCGCATCGAACTGGCCCTGGTAGAAGGCGAACACACCGGTGTTATTGCGCGAGGTGCGCAGATAGTCGGTGTCGCTGCGCAGATGTTCCTGCTGGTAGTCCACGCCCGCGCTGAGCAACTGGCCCGGCGCCAGCGTGACGTCGTTCTGCCACGAGGCCTGGTTGCGGCGGGAATACAGATAACCCTCGCGCACCATGTTCGCGCCGAGGTCGGCACGGTTGAGATAGTTGTCGGCGCGGTCCAGGTTCTGGCCGGCGCTCAAGCTCATCTTCCAGGCGTCGAGCACGGCGAAGCTCAGCTTCGTACCGGCCACCTGCTGCGAACGGCGCGTGTAGTTCTGGGAGTCGCCGTCGTACTCGATGTCGCCCTTGCTCTTGAGCAGGCTGGCGCTCAGTTCGGTGCCGTTGTCCCAGCGATAGCCACCGCTCAGGGCGCCGTTGTAGGTGCGATAGCCATCGAGGTCGGGCTCGTCGGTGAAGCAGCCGCCGACTTTCTTCGCGGCGGCACGGCAAGCGTTGATGCCGCGGGTGTACTGGCCACCGATGCTGGCGTTGTACCAGGCGTGCTCGGTGCCGCCGGAAAGACCGAACTGACCATTGACCAGACGATGGCTGCCGGCCGTCACGTTCAGTGACGGCGTCGGGTTCTCACCGGCCTGGCCGTGGCGCGTAAAGATCTGGATCACGCCACCGATCGCATCCGAGCCATACAGGCTGGAGCGCGGCCCGCGCACGATTTCGATGCGCTCGATCTGTTCCACCGGCAGCTGCTCGAAGGCCGGAATGCCGGCGCCGACGGTGCCAATGCGCACACCGTCCACCAACACCAGCGTGTGCGAGGAATTAGTGCCGCGCATGAAGAGCGAAGTCTGCTGACCGATGCCGCCCGCGTTGCCGAAGGCCACGCCCGGCAGGCCGCTCAGCAGATCCTGCACTGACTGCGGCTGCAGACGCTCGATGTCCGCGCGGGTGATCACCGTCACCGGCGCCAGCGTTTCGTCCACCGGCATCGCCGAGCGCGTGGCGGTCACCACGACGGGGGAAAGCTGCTGCGTGCCGTTCTGGTCGGCGGCATGTGCCATCGCGATGCACGACAGCAGCGCCGTCGCCAACAGGGTCTTCTTCATCTTGCGTTCCTCGCCGCGCCACGCGCACGGCTCATGAGTTCACGAGCTGGCGACGACGCAGGAGGGAAGAACGGAACGACGGCAGGCGACATGCGCCGACACGTGGTTCGACATCGCCCGCCGCGAGTCACCAGGTATGCATCCGGGCCGGTCTCCGGGCTCACGAGTGCGATGCATCGCGCATCGCTTTCCGCGGCAGCCTTCCCATGCCAAGGCACAGTGGCGTGTCGCCGCGAAAAAAATCTCTCGCTTACCGTTGCGGGGGCAGCGCCGGCATTGCCGCCAAGAGGCAAGGCGCACCGGCTTCCCGTTTCATCCCTTGGACATGCGGTCGTTGGGACACCCGAACAAACGCAACTTTAACGGTTGGAGTGAGGTGTTGGCAATTGAAGTGGCGCCACTCGAGCCTGCGGATGCGCTATTTCATGCGACCTCGTTTGGGCGTCTATACGTCTTCGATGAAGGAATTTGCGAACACTGCATGCGAGTAATAACCAGTGGATAGCAAGTTTCAAGCAAGCCACAAGCAAGTTTACAGAAAGCTTCATAAGTACTTGTTTAAGCGGTGAATGTAAGCTCCGCGCAAGCGTGAAATTTTTGTTGACGTGCGTCACTTCTCCCGCTTATGTTCGATGCGGAATCGCCAGAAATTACGTACCGGTTCATGGGGCATGGGGATGCCTCTTCTATCCAGAAGCCGGTGACTTACGACGGTCTCGACGTGTTCTTGCGATTCGTGTTCGGCGCTTGCGCCTATCGGCCTTAAGGCCATTTTGGGGAGAAAACTAATGATTAAGTACCAACACGCCCGTCGGGCGCCGTTGTGGCGTCAGACTGCGCTCGCAGCTGCCCTGAGCATGAGTCTGGCCGGTGTTGTCGTCGCTCAGTCGAACGCGTCGGGCACGATCTTTGGCCGTGCTGACGAAACGGGTGCGACCGTTCATATCGAGAACCTCGACAACGGTCTGATCCGCGATATCACGGTTGATTCGTCCGGTCGCTATCGCGCAGCGTCGTTGCCGGTGGGCCGCTACCGCGTGAGCCTCCAGAAGGACGGCAAAACCATCAACTCGCGCGACAACGTGCAAGTGGTCGTGAGCACGGGTACCGAGATTTCGTTTGCTGCCGCGGCCGCCGCGAATACGGGCGCGAAGAACCTCGAAGGCATCCAGGTCGTAGCCAACGCGTTGCCCGCTATCGACGTCTCGTCGGTCGACTCGCGTACGGTGTTGACTTCCGAACAGCTGCAAAAGCTGCCGATCCTCAATAACGTGAACGCAGCGGCATTGCTGGCGCCGGGCACCACCGGTGGCGACAGCCGTTACGGCAACGCGATCTCCATGGGCGGCGCGTCGGCTGCCGAGAACCAGTACTACATCAACGGTTTCCCGGTTACCAACCCGCTTACGGGCCTTGGCTTTACCAGCCTGCCGTTCGATGCCATCGATCAGGCGCAGGTGTTCACCGGTGGTTACGGCGCTGAATATGGTCGCTCCACGGGTGGTGTGGTCAACATCATCACCAAGCGCGGCACCAATACGTGGAAGGCGGGCGCCGAGGTCATGTGGACGCCGTCGGCACTGCGTTCTACTCAGCGCGCTATCTACTTCCCGGTGGGCAGCGGCCGTCCGACCGACGGCAAGGTCTTCTTCCGTCCGGATGAGAAGAGCACCCTGACGCAGTACGGCGTCTATATCGGCGGCCCACTGATCAAGGACAAGCTGTTCTTCTATGGCTCCGCCGAGCTGAACGATACTTCGGGCCTGACACAGTTCGGCCAGAACAATGGCACCACCGGCAACAGCACGAAGACCACGACGGATACGCGTCAGGTCACCCGCTGGATGACCAAGGTCGACTGGAATATCACCGACAGCCACATCCTTGAGTTCACCGGGCTGGGCGAGGATTCGATCCAAGATACCAACATCTATAACTACAACTACAACACGGGTGTTACCGGAACGCTGAAGGGCACGGAACACCAGAAGAACACCGGCATTGCCAATTCGGCACCGGGCGGCAAGGTTTATGTGGGCAAGTACACGGGTTACATCACCGACAGCCTGACGATCAACGCCTTGTATGGCGAAAGCAGCGCAGATCACGTGGACTCGGTGGCCGGCTCCTCTGGCGGCGTTTGCCCGAACATCACGGATAACCGCAAGACGGGCGGTCGCATCAGTTGCGCACCGGTCGGCGGCAATTTGCTCGTGCCAGGCGCCAACGATAAGACGAAGGCATTCCGCTTCGACGTCGAATACCACCTCGGCTCGCACACGCTGCGTGGCGGTATCGATAATCAGACGCTGGAGTCGTACTCCGGTCGAGCGACCCAGGGCGGCGCGCTGTGGACCTACTATGACGCTACGGACAACTTCTCCACTGTTCCGGGCATGCATGTGCCAGCCGGCGCAACCGAAGTCGCGCAGCGCACGATCTTTAGTGCGGCGGGCAAGGTGAAGGTCGAGCAGCAGGCGCAGTACATTGAAGACCATTGGCAGGTCAGCGATCGCTGGCTGGCCTATCTCGGCCTGCGCAACGAGCAGTTCAAGAACTACAACACCGACGGTGTCGTGTTCATCAAGCAGCGTCACCAGCTTGCCCCTCGCCTGGGTCTGACCTGGGACGTGTTCGGCGACTCCACGTTCAAACTGTACGGCAATGCGGGCCGCTACCATCTGGCTGTTCCGTCCAACGTGGCTATCCGCGGTGCGGGTCCGCAGCGTTTCGAGAACCAGTACTTCACCTATAGCGGTGTGGATCCGGCCACCAACGCTCCGATCAACCCGACGCCGATCAGCAATGTGTTCTTCGCGAACGGTGCGAACGGCACGGCGCCGAATCCGGTGACGCTCGCCAAGAAGGGCATCAGCGCCTACTACCAGGACGAGTACATCCTTGGCTTCGACAAGCAGCTGGCGCCTAGCTGGTCCTTCGGTGCGAAAGCTATCTATCGCAATCTGAAGAGCATCATCGATGACGTCTGCGACGCCCGTCCGTTCCTCAACCATGAGGCCGCTGCCGGTACGCCGATCACCAACCCTGCCTTCACCAATTGGGCGACCGATGGCGCACCCTGCCTGCTATTCAATCCCGGCAAGGGCGGCACCTTCACCATCGATCACGATGGCAAGGGCACGCTGAAGAACGTGACATTGTCGGCGAAGGAGTTCGGCTTCCCGGAGATGAAGCGCAAGTACTACGCCTTGAACGTGTACCTCGAACATCAGTTCGACCAGAAGTGGTACGGCAAGGTCGAGTACGTGTGGTCGCACAACTACGGTAATTCGGAAGGCCTGCTGCTCTCCGACATCGGCCAGATCGATCCTTCAGTGACCCAAACGTGGGACTTCAAGGAGATCATGTACGGCGCGACCGGCAATTTGCCGAATGATCGTAGGCATCAGGTCAAGGCCTATGGCTACTATCAGATCACGCCGGAATGGCTGGTTGGCGGTATCGTGCAGGTGTCTTCCGGTCGACCGAAGAACTGCCTCGGTATCTATCCGACCGATCCCTACCAGTACGGTTCGTCGTACTTCTACTGCAATGGTCAGACCGCACCGCGTGGCAGCCAGGGCACGCTGCCTTGGAACTACACGCTCAACCTGAGCACGGAATATCGCCCCGCCTGGGCTGGTCACAAGCTGGCGTTCAACCTCGATGTGTTCAACGTTTTCAACCAGCAGCGCGCACAGAACCAGATCGAGACGTATCAGTTGGGAAGCGGTGCTCGCAGCGGTACCTATGGCCGCGTGATCAGCTACTCGGCGCCGCGTTCGGTTCGCCTGGGCGCTCGCTACGACTTCTCGCTGTAAATAAAAACATAAGCGTCGGGGCAACCCGGTGCGATCTCCCCTTGAAGCCGCCGGTTCCCCCGGCGGCTTTTTTTATTTCATTTGCAGTGGCGCCATGGTTACGACGCATCTACCATCAATGCGACCGGGCGAATGTTGATCACCAGAGTGATCATGTTTGACCCGGTTGTTGATACCTGCAGGTTCGCTACGTTGCTTAATCACAAGGAGTGATTGCTATGAACCGTTCGGTTATTTCAGCTTCGATCTTGCTAGCAGTGGTTGCTGGTGCGTTTTCAGGATCGGTATCGGCTCAGTACGACTGCACCGCGTGCATGCGCAATTATTTGAACTGTCTGCAGCAGGGGCCTGGGAATCCGGCGCAGCAGGCCATTTGCGACCATGAATATGCTGGCTGCCTGGCGCAGTGCGATGGCCTGGAGGCCGCGCAAGTTAAAAGTCCTTTCAAGGACGAAGACGCCATACAGTTCAAGCAAAGCCCGAGTCAGGTAGCCAGTTGGCTCGATCATCGTTCTTGACCTATAGCTAGCGCTACGACCCTCATTGCTTGGTGCCATCGTTATCGCTATGAGGGTCGTCCTCTTCGCTGACTTTTGGGCCTCTCAACCGCATAAAAACGTGGCGCCACGCATGTGGGCCGCACGTTCCCACGCTTGTTTTGCGCGGCGGCGGCGATTGAGCGCAAGCTTGCGTTAAGCTTGGGTTCATGAATTTGGCGCCCGGCTTTACCCGCTGAAACCAATGAATATCAATGGATTGTGATGTAACAGATCGCACGCATTGGCGTGCGCGTCGCCCCTTTGAACCTTAATTTTTTGTTGACTCCTCTCCAAGAGCCCTCCTAAGGTCGGCCAGCGAGTCGTGAGAATTTGCGATGACGGACGGGCAAGGGGTTGCCCTCCGTCTGTGCAGCACCTGCGCGAAGCAGTGTTGCCGCAAGTCCCCGCGCCGCTTTGGGCGCACGACGCCCGTCCTTCTTGGATCGTCTTTGGGGAGATAGCACATGCATACGTTTCGACAACCCGGTTACGCGGCCGTCTGCCGCCGAACCGCATTGGCCATCGCGCTCGGTATGAGTTTTGCCGGTACGGTGATGGCGCAGTCCAACGCCTCCGGCGTGATTTTCGGTCGTGCGGCCGAGCCCGGTAGCACGGTCCAGATCCAGAACCTCGATACGGGCCTCAGTCGCGACATTGCAGTCGATGCCGAGGGACGCTACCGCGCTGGCTCGCTGCCGGTCGGTCGCTACAAGGTCACGCTGCAGAAGGATGGCAAGGCGCTGGAGACGCGCGACAACGTACAGGTCGCACTGGGTAGTGGTATCGATGTGTCGTTTGCTGGTGCTGCCAGCGCAAGCGGCGCTCAGACTCTGGAAGGTATCCAGGTTGTCGGCAATGCACTGCCGGCCATCGACGTATCGTCGGTGGACTCGCGCACCGTGCTTACCTCCGAGCAGCTGCAGAAACTGCCGCTGGCGCGGAATGTCACCGCCGCTGCGCTGCTGGCGCCGGGCGTAATTGCAGGCGACGCGCGCTATGGCAACGTGGCTTCGTTTGGCGGCTCTTCCGCCTCCGAAAACCAGTACTACATCAATGGCTACTCGGTAGCGAATGCGCTGACCGGCCTCGGCTTCGTCAGCCTGCCCTACGATGCGATCGACCAGCAGCAGATCTATACGGGCGGCTATGGCGCGGAATACGGCCGTTCCACCGGCGGCGTGATCAGCATTGTATCCAAGCGCGGCGGCAACACCTGGAAGGGTGGCGTCGGCATGTATGTGATCCCGCAATACTTCCGCGATTCGCCGCGCAGCATCTATCGCGAGAACGGTGTTCTCTACCAATACCGCGGCGACAACAAGAGCTCCTCGACGCAGTACACCGGCTACGTAAGCGGTCCGCTCATCAAGGACAAATTGTTCTTGTACGCCGCCGGGGACTTCACCCGCAGCACCGGCAAGGTCGTCAGCCCCTTCACGGCACCCCAGCTAAATAGGGAAACGTCCAAGGCCACCAAGTATCTGGCCAAGATCGACTGGAACATCACAGATAGTCACATCGTCGAGTTGACCGCGCTTTCGGACAAGACCAACACTGACCGAAGCATCTATGCCTACGACTACAAGACGTTGCAGGCAACCAACTATCTGGGTTCGGACAAGCTCAAGAATGCCGCGTCCTTGGCCGGTTCGGAGCCTGGCGGCGACGTTTATATCGGTAAGTACACCGGCTATATCACCGACGACTTCACGGTGAACGCACTGTATGGCACCAGTAAAACGGACCATGTGCGTAACCTCGCTTACGCCGCCAATCCGAATTGTCCCTGGATCACTGATCTGCGCAGGGGTGTAACCAACCCGATCATTGGTTGTGGTCTGGTCAACGGTACGGTGCTCAATGCTGGAGCAAAGGATAAGACGCACGGCTGGCGTCTCGATCTAGAGTATCGTCTGGGATCACACGATCTGCGTGCGGGCCTGGACAATCAGACGCTGGAATCCTACGCCGGCAACGTCTACGAAGGTGGTTATCGCTGGGTCTATCGGAATGCCGGAACGGTGCCCGGTCGCCCAGATGTCGTTCCGCCTCCCGGTACGCAGTACTACGCCGAAAAACGTCTATTTGAGACCGGTGCTTCGGTCAAAGTGGTGCAGGACGCGCAGTTCATTGAAGATCGCTGGCAGGTCAGCGATCGCTGGCTGGCTTATCTCGGCCTGCGCAACGAGCAGTTCAAGAACCTCAATGGTGCGGGCGACGTTTACGTCAAACAGCGCCACCAATTGGCTCCGCGCCTGGGCTTGACCTGGGATGTGTTCGGCGATTCCAGCTTCAAGGTGTATGCGAACGCTGGCCGCTACCATCTCGCCATTCCGTCCAACGTCGCTGTTCGCGGCGCTTCGGCTTCCACCTACTACAGCGAGTATTACGCCTACACCGGCGTTGGGCCAAACGGCGAGCCCACTGGCCTTACCCAGCTCGGTAATCGCTTTTACCTCAATGGCGAGGACGGCACTACGCCGGATCCGCGTTCGGTGGCCGCACAGAACATCAAGGCCTACTACCAGGATGAATACATTCTTGGTTTCGACAAGACGTTGGGCAGCGATTGGTCATATGGCGCCAAGCTGACCTACCGAAAGTTGAAGAGTTCGATCGACGACTTCTGTGATTCGCGTCCGTTCGAAAAGTACGCCGCCCGCAACAACATCGATATCAGCAACGCGAGCATCGCGGGTTGCTATCTGTTCAATCCGGGTCAGAGCAATACCTTCCTGGTCGACGTCAACGGTCAGGGCAACTTCGTTCCATTCAAGTTGACCAAGGAAGATTTCACGACGCCGGAAGGCGTGAGTTTCCCCGACCTCAAGCGCAAGTACTACTCGCTGGATCTGTACCTGGAGCATCAGTTCAATCAGCGCTGGTATGGTCGCGTCGATTACACCTTCTCGCGCAGCTACGGCAACTCGGAAGGCCAGCTGAAGTCTGACATCGGTCAGCTCGATCCGTCGGTGACGCAGGATTGGGACGCGCCGGAAATCATGCAGTACACCAACGGTCCGCTACCGAATGACCGCACGCATCAGCTGAAGGCATATGGTTACTTCCAGATGAATCCAGAGTGGCTCTTCGGTGCCAATCTGGCGGTGGCTTCGGGTCGTCCCAAGAACTGCATCGGTGTCGATCCCGTCGACGCGATCGGCTACGGAGCTTCGTACTTCGAGTGCGACCTGAAGGCCAGTCCTCGTGGTTCGAAGGGGCGTTTGCCCTGGACGTGGCGACTGGACCTGAATGCCGAATACCGTCCGGCATGGGCCGGGCATAATCTAGCGTTCACCGCGAACGTGTTCAATGCGTTCGGCAGCCAGAAGCAAACGGCGATTATCGAGGTTGCCGAAACCGGTTCTATCGGTTCCAACGGACAGCCGATCAAGAGCGACGATTATCGGCGTGCCGTGGCGTACCAGACGCCCCGCTACTTTCAGTTCGGCGTCCGCTACGACTTCTCGATGTAAGTGTCATACCGGTGCCGGGTGGTTACCCCGGCACCGTTTCCCCAGAGCCGCCGGCATTCATCCGGCGGCTTTTTTTGGGTGAGACTCACTGGAACGCGTACTTCGCACCAATCGTGTAGTACCGACCGATCGCACCGCTCGAATGCAGCGGGTTGTAGTTCATCGCGCCATAGGTGAGCGGATCCAGCGGGGCGACTTTGTCGGTCACGTTCTGGATCGAACCGAAGATCTCCCAGTTATCGGCCGGCTTCCAGCGACCGGAGAGGTCAATGGTGTAGAACGACGGGATCTTGCAACCGCGCGGTGCCGGTGTGCCATCGGCGAAGGTGTTGGCGCAGACGTCACCTTCGAACGCCACGTTCTTGAAGCTGCCGATGTAGTTGACCACCGCGCCGAAGTTGAACGACTTGATGTCCCAGCTGGCGCCGAAGTTGATGCGGTTCTTCGGCGTGCCGATGCAGTTGGTGGTATCGCAGTTGCCGTGGGTGCCGGCGTACTGGCGGGTCACACCGGCATCTTTGCGCTCGAAGGAGTTGGTGCGGCTCCACTGCAGGTCGAGCCGCAGCCTGCCGTAATCGCCCATTTCGAAGCGCTGGCGCACATCCAGGTCGATGCCACGCACCGTGGTGGAGGCGGAGTTGATGTAGCCCACCTGGGTCGCCAGCAGGCTGCCGCTGTTGGGAATGCCCGGCAGATTGTTGTCGCTGCGGATCACGTTGCCTGCGGCAATGGCGGCCGCCGTGTCACCCTGGTTGATCTCGTTGGTGCGTTTGATGCGCCAGGCGTCGATGGTCAGCGATGTGGTGTCGGTCGGATCGAGCACTACGCCAAAGGTGTAGCTCTTGGATTCCTCCGGCTTCAGGTTCGGGTTCGGCGAAGTGATGATGGCGATGGGCACCGCGCAATCGCCCTGCGTTGCACCCGGCGCGGGTGTGCCGCCCGGGCAGCGCACCGGATCGCGTGCCGTGCTGAAGGCCGCCAGGCCGCCCTTGCCGGACTCGGCCGGGTTCGGTGCGCGGAAACCTTCCGCGTAGGTGGCGCGCAGCGCGATCCATGGTGCCGGTGTCCACTTGACGCCCACCTTCGGCGTGGTCGAGGTATCGCCGTGGCGATAAGCGTCGACGCGTGCCGCGGCGGACAGCTCGATGGTTTTCGTCACTGGCGCTACCAGCTCGATATAACCCGCCGCGACCTGCTGCACACCCTTATAGGAGGAGTAGCCGAGGCCGATGATGTCGCCGATATCGGTATACGTCTGCGGAGACAGGTCAATCGATTGACGGCGATATTCGCCACCGATCGACAGGCCCAGCGGGCCGCCTGGCAGATCCATCAGCGAGCGCGAGACCTTGGCGTCGATCGAATCGAGCTTGCTGGTGGCGTCGGCCTGGATGTCCGGCGAGATGTAGTCGTACAGCGCCCTGCTGTTGAGGTAGGCGTTCTGCCCGATGCGCCAGTAGCCGACCGGGCTGTTCGGATCGCTCAACGCCGTGCGTACGTGGCTATAGCGCAGGAAACCATGACGCTTGTTGGTTATGCTGGTTTCGGAGTGCAGATAGCCGACGTCGTAATCCCAGTCGCCGAAGGTGCCTTTCACGCCGACCAGGAAACGATAGAAATCGTTGTCGGTAAGGATCCTGCGCGGGCCCACGTCCCAGGCGGAATAGCGCAGTCGGGCCGCCGCACCAAACGGGTTATCCGGGTGGCCGGCGCCAAGCACCACAGCGCCGGGGCCGCTGCTGGCATTCACCGGGCCGCCGGGGTAGCCCCACGAGCCGGACACACCCGACGGCGTGGTCTGGAACTTGGTCTTCTTGTTCGAATAGCCGAACTCGCTATACAGCTCGGCGTGATCCGACAGCGCATACGTGCCGCGCGCGAAGAAGTTGATGGTGGCGTCGTTCGGGGTCAGCGTGCGGAACCGGCCGACCTGCCACAAGCAGCCACCGCCCGGATCAGCTGGAGAGATAACCGGGCTGAAGGTCGAGCAGCCCGGCAGTGATTGATAGAGGCCCGTCTTCGGATTGCGCACGTTGCCCGTGGGCGAGTTGCCGCCGACCGTGCCACCGCCGGTAATGCCTCCGCCCAGATTCGGGCTGCCGGCCAGGCTGTAACCCCAGTGGCGCAGGTCGCCATTGCCGATCCAGTCGCGATCGCGGCGATCGTTGACGAAGACTTCTTCGGTTTTGGACGCTTCCAGGTTGAAGAACACGTTGTAGCGGTCCTTCGCCAGGGTGCCGGTACCCGCGGTGAGCGAGCCCTTCCACTGGTTGCCGTCGCCGTAGTCGGAAACACCATACGAGGCTTTCGCCACGGCGCCGGTGAAGTCTTTGCGCAGGATGATGTTCACCACGCCGGCGATGGCGTCGGAACCATAGATAGCCGAGGCGCCGTCCTTCAGCACTTCGACACGCTCCACCGCTTCCATCGGAATCGTGCTGAGATCGGTGAAGACTTTCTGGCCATCGTCGGCGAGGCCGAACGGCGCCATGCGGCGGCCATTCAACAGCACCAGCGTGGAACCTGCTCCGAGGCCGCGCAGCGAGATGCCCGCGCCACCGCCGGCGAAGCCGTTGCCGAACGTCTTGGGAATCGAACCCGCGCCATCCGAAGTCAGCGTCTGTAGATACTCGGCGATCGTCGCTTTGCCGGAGCGTTCGATTTCCTGCCGCGAAATCACCTGTACCGGCGACGCGGTTTCCGTATCGATACGCGGAATATTGGAGCCGGTCACCACGATGCGCTCGAGCGTCTTGGTGTCTTCGTCCTTGGTGGTTTGTTGTGCCGCTGCCGTGCTGGCGAAAACCGTGCTTCCTGCCACAAGCGCGAAAACAATCGAATCGCGCAATAACTTTGTCTTGAAACGCATGATGCTTTCCTCCCCAGAAGAAATAATCAGAAGCCAACGGCTTTCAAAGGTCTCCGCAGTGGGTTGCGGAGTGGCGGAAGAACTGGTCCGCGGCGGGGATGTAAGCACCGGTTACGAAAATTTCCTAGTGCCCGGCGTGTAAATTTTCTTGATTTATAACAGACAGTTACACGTAAGTTTCGGAGAATCGGGCAATCGCCGCAGGAAAATGCATGCTTTCGAGGGACTGACGAGTGCGATTTAAATGGATCTAATGCGGCAGAAAATCGCGATCAAAAATTCAATAATTTGCGTCATCGAATGGTCGCTGCAATTTCTTTCGATTCGCGCGACGGAGATCGGGCAAAGCGTGACGCATGGCACGCCCCGAAATTAATCAACAAAAAATCAACGCGACCACGAAAGCGGGCCAGATACGCCAGGCTAGGCTTCAGTCCGTCTGCAATTCGGCCACGAAATCGTAGATGTCGCCGCGATACCAGGAGGTGGTGAACTCCACCACGCGGCCATCGTCGAGGAAGCTGCGGCGTTCGATATTGAGTCCGGCACTGCCGGTGGGCACATGCAGCAGGCGCGCCTGTTGCGCGCCGAGCGATACCGCGCGCAGCCGCTGCAGCGCACGACGCGGACGGCAACCGAGACTTTCCAGCACTTCGTACAGCGAGTCGTGCACCAGCAGCGGGTCGGGCAACACGCTCGCCGGTACCACGGTGCGCTCGATCGCCAGCGGTTCGTCCCTGGCGTAGCGCACACGATGCAGGCGCGCCACCAGCGCGCCGGGCGACAGGTTCATCGCCATCGATTCTTCCGGCGTCACTTCGCCAATGCCGCGCTCGAAGAACTCAGAGCGCGGGTTGAGGCCGCGTGCGCGTAAGTCTTCGGTAAAGCTGGTGAGCCGCGACATCGGCTTGATGATGCGCTCGGCCACGAACGTGCCGGCACCGTGGCGCTGAGTGAGGATGCCCTCCTCGACCAAGCCGGCAATCGCCTTGCGCACGGTGACGCGCGACAGGCTGAGCGCGCGCGACAGGTCGCGTTCGCTCGGCAGCGCCTGGCCGGGTTCGATATCGCGGTGCTCCACCACATTGCGGATGGCCCGGCGCAAGCGCAGGTAGGCCAGTGGCTGGTGGGTGGCCGCATCGCGGCTGAGGCGGAGGTATTCGTTGGCCAGGGCGGTTTCCATGGCGGCCACGATACCAATGAGCATACCAATTCCACAAGCGTGCCTAAAAACGGGGCTGCGCGGGGGGTACCAGTTGCCCGGAAACCCGCCGCCAAGCGCGGTACCGCCAAACTTTCGTCGAAGTGGTGTTGTCTGGTATTTCAGTGGTACGGTACGATCCAGCGACAAGTCCGATAGGCGTTCCCCGGCCATAGGCCACGCAATACGTCGAGGTGATTGAAGTGACGGCTTCTCCCCAGCCGGTCGATGCGTTCGACCTGGTGATTTTCGGCGGCACCGGCGACCTCGCCGTGCGCAAGCTGCTGCCTGCCCTGTTTCATCGTTTTGTCGACGGCCAGATACCGGCCGGCAGCCGCATCATCGGCATCGCCCGCGAAGCGCTGGATGACGACGGCTATCGCGCCAGCCTGCGCACCGCGCTGATCGAAGCCGGCGGCGCCAAGGGCCAGGTCGAGGAATTCCTGCGCCACGTCAGCTACCGGCCGCTGGATGCACGCAAGGACGAGGGCTGGGATGCGTTCGCCGCGCTGATCGGCGAAGAGCCGGACCATGTGCGCGTGTTCTATTTGTCGACGTCGCCCGAACTGTTCGTGGATATCTGCAACCGCCTCGGCAGCTATGGCCTCAACCGCGGCAAGTCGCGCGTGGTGCTGGAGAAGCCGATCGGCCGCGACCTGGCCAGCGCCAACCAGATCAACGACGCGGTCGGTCGCGTGTTCGACGAATCGCAGACCTTCCGCATCGATCACTACCTCGGCAAGGAAACGGTACAGAACCTGCTGGCGCTCCGCTTCGGCAATGCGCTGTTCGAACCGCTGTGGAACTCGGGCCACATCGATCATGTGCAGATCACCGTCGCCGAAACGCTTGGCGTAGGCCGCCGCGGCGCGTACTACGACCGCGCAGGCGCGCTGCGCGACATGGTGCAGAACCATATCCTGCAATTGCTCTGCATGGTGGCGATGGAGCCGCCATCCTCGCTGTCGCCCGACGCGGTGCGCGACGAGAAGCTCAAGGTGCTGCGTTCGCTCAAGCCGATCGACGAGAGCAACGCCGCCCAGCTCACTGTGCGCGGCCAGTACCGCGCCGGCGCCGCCGAAGGGCAGAGCGTGCCGGGCTATCTGGAAGAGCTCGACGGCGGCAAGTCCAATACCGAAACTTTCGTGGCGCTCAAGGCGGAGATCGAAAACTGGCGCTGGGCCGGCGTGCCGTTCTATCTGCGCACTGGCAAGCGCTTGCCTGAGCGCGTGTCCGAGATCGTCGTGGTGTTCAAGGCGGTCCCGCATTCCATCTTCGGCGCCAGCGCCGGCCCGCTGGCACAAAATCGCCTGGTGCTGCGTTTGCAGCCGGATGAAGGCGTGAAGCTTTGGCTCACCATCAAGCATCCCGGCCCGGGCGGTTTGCGCCTGCGCCACGTGCCGCTGGACATGAGCTTCGCCGAAGCCTTCGGCGTGCAGCAGCCGGATGCCTACGAGCGGCTGTTGCTTGACGTTGTGCGCGGCAACCCCACGTTGTTCATGCGCCGCGACGAAGTGGAAGCGGCATGGCGCTGGGCCGATCCGATCCTGGCCGCCTGGTCCGCCAGCGGCGAAGCACCGCGTCCCTACACCGCCGGCACCTGGGGTCCGAGCGCCGCCGTAGCACTGATCGAGCGCGATGGCCGCACCTGGAACGAGGACAGCGAGTAAGTCGCCGCAACCAGCCCTGCAAGGTGTGGTCACAGATGCTTCACCGCGACCTTGCAGATCGCTGCCTACACTCGAACTCCACCGCCACGCGAGTTACCCATCCACCGCTAGCCATGTTGCCGTCATGCCCGCTTCGCTGAACGTCACCACCCACAGCTTCACCGATTGCGACGCACTGGCTCGCGCACTCGCCGAACGCATCGCCGAACGCCTGCGCCAGGGTATCGCCGAGCGCGGCAAAGCCTTGCTGGCGGTGTCGGGCGGCAGCACACCAGTGCGTTTTTTTCAGCAGCTTTCACGCATCGAGCTGGACTGGCCGAAGGTGCAGGTGGTGCTGGTGGACGAGCGCTGGGTGCCGGAGACGCACGAGCGCTCCAATGCGCGCCTCGTGAAAAGCGAATTGCTGCAGCACGCTGCGAGCGCGGCGCATTTCGTGCCGCTCTATGCGGACGCACCGACGCCGGAGGCCGGGATGGTCGCGGTGCGAGCCCGCATGGCGGCGCTGCCGTATCCGTTCGATGCGGTGGTGCTCGGCATGGGCACCGATGGGCATACCGCGTCCTTCTTCCCCGGTGGCGACCGCCTTCCGGAAGCACTGGACCTGGCCGGCACCACGCGTGTACTGCCGATGCGTGCGGCTGGAGCCGGCGAACCGCGCATCACGTTCACCCTGCCCGCGCTGCTCGACACGCAGGCGTTGTATCTGCATATCGAAGGCGAAACCAAGCGCCAGCTGCTGGCCGATGCCCGGCTTGGCCTGGGCGCCGCCAAGGATTACCCGGTGCGCACCGTACTGACTCAGACGCGTGTGCCCGTCGCCGTGTACTGGTGCCCCTGAGCATCAGGCCATGGGAGTGGGAAGCGGGCGGCCCTCAACGCTCGTTTCCCACTTCCGTCCTCTTTCCGGAATGAACCCATGACCACCTTGCATCCCGTTATCGCCGAAGTCACCGAACGCCTGCGCGAGCGCAGCCGCGAGACGCGCGCTGCCTACCTGCGGCGCATCGATGCGGCCGGCAGCGCGGGCACGCATCGCGAACGCCTTTCCTGCGGCAACCTCGCCCACGGCTTCGCCGCCTGCGGCCCGCACGACAAGGCCGCGCTGCGCGAAGGCCATGCGCCAAACCTGGGCATCGTCACCGCGTACAACGACATGCTCTCCGCACATCAACCGTACGAGCGCTATCCCGAGCTGATTCGCCAGATCGCGCGCGACGCAGGCATCACCGCGCAGGTGGCCGGTGGCGTGCCAGCGATGTGCGATGGCGTGACGCAGGGTCGCGCCGGCATGGAGTTGTCGCTGTTCTCGCGCGACTTGATCGCGATGGCCACCGCGGTCTCGCTCTCGCACGACATGTTCGACGGCGCGCTATACCTGGGTATCTGCGACAAGATCGTGCCCGGCCTGTTGATCGGCGCGCTGAGCTTCGGCCATCTGCCCGGCGTCTTCGTGCCCAGCGGCCCGATGCCCACCGGCATCACCAACGAACAGAAATCCAAAGTGCGTCAAGCCTATGCCGAGGGCAAGGTGGGCCGCACCGAATTGCTGGAAGCGGAAGCCTCCGCCTATCACGCACCGGGCACCTGCACCTTCTACGGCACCGCCAACTCCAATCAGATGCTGATGGAGATCATGGGCCTGCACCTGCCGGGAGCCAGCTTCGTCGCGCCGGATACGCCGCTGCGCGACGCACTTACCGTCGACGCCGTCCTTCGCGTCGCCAGGCTGAGCGAGCATGGGCCGCAACACGTGCCGGTGGGCCACATCATCGACGAGCGCGCCATCGTCAACGGCGTGATCGGTCTACATGCCACCGGCGGTTCCACCAACCACCTGTTGCATCTGGTGGCCATCGCAAAGGCTGCGGGCATTCAGTTGCGCTGGGACGATTTCGACGCGCTGTCCTCGGTAGTGCCGCTGCTGGCGCGCGTTTACCCCAACGGCTATGCCGACGTGAATCAATTCCACGAAGCGGGCGGCATGGGTTTCCTGATCGATCAGCTGCTCAGTGCGGGTCTGTTGCACGGTGACGTGAAGACGGTATTTGGCACCGGCATGGAGGGCTACGCACAGGTGCCGTCGCTGGATGCGGACGGCAACCTTGTGTGGCATCCGGTGGCAAAGGAAAGCGGCAACCGCGGTGTGTTGCGCGGCATGAGCGAACCGTTCCGTGCCGATGGCGGTTTGCGCATGCTCTCCGGCAACCTCGGCCGCGCGGTGATCAAGGTGTCTTCGGTGCCGGACGACCGTCTGGTGATCGAGGCGCCGGCCATTGTGTTCCACGACCAGGACGATGTGCGCAAGGCCTTCGAGCAAGGCGAACTCAACCGCGACTTCATCGCCGTGGTGCGTTTCCAGGGGCCGCAGGCGATCGGTATGCCGGAGCTGCATAAGCTGACGCCGACACTCGGCGTACTGCAGGATCGTGGCCATCGCATCGCACTGCTTACCGACGGCCGCATGTCTGGCGCCTCCGGCCGTGTGCCGGCGGCGATCCATGTGACGCCGGAAGCGGCCGCGCACGGCAACATCGCCAAGATCCGCGACGGCGACATGATTCGGCTGGATGCGGTGAACGGTACCGTCGATGTGTTGGTGGAAGCCGGCGAATTCGCGGCACGCGTGCCGGCTACCGCCGATCTGTCGTCGCATCACAGCGGCATGGGCCGTGAGCTGTTCGGCCTGTTCCGGCAGGCGGCGAGCGAAGCCGATCTCGGTGCTGGTGTTCTTTAATTTCGTGTAGGAGCGCACCCTGTGCGCGAAACGGTCCGTAAGGACCGGGCTTTTTGATTAATAGCCCTGCTGGCGCAAGGCTTTCGCGCACAGGGTGCGCTCCTACATCACACAACTTTTGCAGGAATCTCCATGAGCGCCATCGAAACCAAGCAACAGCAAGTCGAAGCCACTTTGCGTCTGGCGCCGGTGGTGCCGGTAGTGATCATCGACGACGCCAGGGCCGCGGTGCCGATGGCGCGCGCGCTGGTGGCGGGTGGCATTCCGGCGATTGAGGTGACGCTGCGCACGCCGGCAGCGCTGGAGGCGATTCGTGCGATTGCCGCTGAAGTCGAAGGCGCTGTCGTGGGCGTAGGCACGGTACTCACCGCCAAGGATCTGCAGGCCGCGCAACAGGCCGGCGCGCGTTTCGCGGTGTCGCCGGGTACGTCGCCGCGTTTGCTGGATGCGGCTGACGATAGTTCGTTGCCGCTGTTGCCTGGTGTTGCTACGGCGTCGGAGGCGATGAGTTTGCTTGAGCGCGGTTATCGCCATCTGAAGTTCTTTCCGGCGGTGCCGGCGGGTGGGTACAAGTTGCTTGGCGCGTGGGCGAGTCCCTTGCCGCAGATTCGGTTTTGTCCGACGGGTGGGATCAGTCTTGCTTCGGCGCCGGAGTTTCTCTCGTTGCCGAATGTGTTGTGTGTGGGTGGGTCTTGGTTGACGCCGGCGGACAAGCTCAAGGCTGGAGACTGGGCGGGGATTGAGGCGTTGGCACGCGAGGCTAAGGCGCTGCGCTAAAGATTGACTCCCTCTCCCCGCAGGGGAGAGGGTTGGGGTGAGGGGCGGGTGCTCGGCTCACCGTTTCTACTTCGTCATCCCTGCGTAGGCAGGAGGCGCTTTACAACAGCGAAGCTGGTCATCCAGTAGTGGTGCGCTTGGTTGTCGCGTCTGCGTGCTCTGGCTCGCCTGCCGCGGGCTTCCACTCGCTGCCGCGAGCCGGGTCACTTTCTCTTTGCTGGCCCAAAGAGAAAGTAACCAAAGAGAAATGGCCTGAAAAGCAGGCGGTGTGCTTTGTAGCTCCGCCTTTCTCCAGTGCCAGACGTCGGAATGGTTTTCTTCGGCCTTGTCGTCTTGCCCACATCGCGGCGCAGGAACTCGCTAGATCGCCAAGCGGCGTAATCACGCCAAGTGAATGCTTCCCTCGATCATGGTTTCGGTTGTTCCACCGATCCACGGCGTCCCCGTTTCGTCATAGCGAATACTCAACCGTCCATCGCGCTTGAGTGCGGTGCCCTGGCGCACGGTGTAGCTGTCGCCGGGGTGCAGGTTCTGTTGGCGTAGCAGGCAGGCGATGCCGGCGTTGGCGCTGCCGGTGACGGGGTCTTCTTCGATGCCGATGTCGCCACCGGTGATCAGGCAGCGGACTTCGAAGGTAGTGGGGCCATCGTTGGCATGGGGGCCGTAGAAGGCAAATTTGTGGATGCCGGTGTCGTAGGCGAAGCGTTCGAGCCGAGCGAGGTCGGGGTGCAGGGCGAGGCAGGCGTCGGCGGATGGCACGCGGGTGACTAGCCATGCGGGGCCGTTGTTGACCAGACATGGCGGTGCGCCGAGGTCGAGTGCATCGGTATGCCAGGCCTGCGCGAGTGCGGCGTGGTGTATGGCGTCCAGCGGCGTGAAGGTTGCCGGTGGTGCGGCGAAGGCCCAGTGGCCTGGCGCCTGTTCGGCGAGTTGCACCAGACCGATGTTGCACTGTTGCACCAGGTGTCCCGCGCGCTTGGGGCGATAACCGTTGGCCAGTAGCGCATGCGCGCTGCCAAGGGTGGGGTGCCCGGCGAATGGCATCTCATACGTGGTGGTGAAGATGCGCACGCGATAGTCGGCTTCCGGATCGGTCGGGCGCAGCAGAAAGGCGGTCTCGGACAGATTGGTCCAGCGCGCGATGGTCTGCATTTGTTCCGTATCGAGATCGTCGGCGTCGAACACCACGGCGAGCGGATTACCTTTGAACGGCGACGAGGTGAAGACATCGACCTGCATGAAACGAACACGGCGAGTGGGGCGCATAAGGGATGTAGCTCGTTGGGGTCAGCGATCTTCGGGCGCCACGCCTTTCAACCTGCTTGCGAACAGCGCGTGCGCGGCAAGGTCGACAGGCTTGTGCGTGACCTTGTCGGTGGCTGGATACTTGCCCAGAAAGACGCCACTGCGCCACTCATGGGCGGGACGCACGGGGCGGGCACTGAACCCGCCACCGCAGTTCGGGCAGACGTTGTGCAGTTGTTCGACGCAATCGCGGCAGAAGGTGCACTCGAACGAGCAGATCATCGCTTCGGTGGAAGCGGGCGGCAGCAGCTTGTTGCATTGCTCGCAGGTGGGGCGAAGTTCCAGCATGGCGGACTCTCTGGGTGTCTTGAGCAAGTATCGTGCAGCGCCCGCGTCGGCGATATCTCAGGCGCCCCGCTCCAGGCCGAAGCCTTCATCGATCCAGCCGGTAAGGCCGCCGATCATTTCCTTCACTGGCCGTCCCAGTTGCGCGAGCTTCACCGCCGCCTTGTTGGCGCCGTTGCAGTGCGGGCCGGCGCAGTAGACGACGAACAAGGTGTCGGCCGGGTACTCGGCGAGGCGCTGTTCGCTGATGGTGCGGGTGGGCAGGTTGAGCGCGCCGGGAACATGGCCGGCGGCGTACAGGGTGGGCGTGCGCACGTCGAGCAGCACGAAATCCTTGCTCTCGTGGTTGGTGGCGTAGAAGACATCGGCGCAGTCGGTTTCGTAGGCAAGGCGCGCTTGGAAATGAGCCAGGGCCTCGCTGCTGGCGGCGGCGGGAATGCGCTGGACGACACTGCTCATGATGCGGCTCCGGGTGGCTGGATGATGAGTGCAGTGTGGGCACTGGCATCTGTTTCCGACATTGGCAAGAATGCCAGTCACCATGAAAAAACCGCCAAAGCGTTCCGGCCCCGCCAATCGTTCCGTCGTCGCCCTGGTCTACGACGGCCTGTGTACTTTCGAGTACGGCATCGCGGTGGAGATGTTCGGGCTGGCGCGGCCGGAGTTCAGTCACTGGTACGAGTTCGCCTCCTGCGCGGTGGATCGCGGCCCAATGCGCGCCGCCGGAGGCCTTCTCTTACAGGCGGATGGTGGCCTGGCGCTGCTGGCGAAGGCGGGCACCATCATCGTGCCGGGCTGGCGTGGTGCGCAGGCGGAGCCGCCACCGGCCTTGCTCGATGCGCTGCGCGCGGCGCACCAGCGTGGCGCGCGGTTGCTGTCGTTCTGTTCCGGCGTATTCGTGCTGGCCGCGGCGGGCCTGCTGGATGGCCATGCCGCCACCACGCATTGGCGCTATGCCGAGGCGCTGGCCGCACGCTATCCCGGGATCCGCATCAAGCCGGATGTGTTGTACGTGGATGAAGGCAACCTGCTGACCTCGGCCGGCAGCGCCGCAGCCATCGATCTCTCCTTGCACCTGATCCGGCGCGATTTCGGTCCGCAGATCGCCAACCAGGTAGCGCGCCGCGCCGTGGTGCCCACGCACCGCGATGGCGGCCAGGCGCAATTCATCCCGGCGCCGTTGCCGGAACAAGGCGCGGCACTGGGCAAGTTGCTGGAGTGGATGCGCCGCCATCTCGATGAACCGCTGCCGCTGAGCCTGCTGGCCGAGCGCGCGCGCATGAGCGAACGCACTTTGTTGCGTCGTTTCGAGGAAGCCACCGGCTGTTCGCCCAAGCAATGGCTGACCCATGAGCGTCTGGCGCGTGCGCGCGAACTGCTCGAAGGCAGCGATCTCGCGGTGGAGCAGATCGCCGACGCCTGCGGCTTCGGCAGTGCGGATACCCTGCGCCATCATTTCCGGCGCAACTTGAAGTTGAGCCCGGCGCGCTACCGCGAACGCTTCGCGCATTGAGGAGAGTGGGAAACGGGGGATAGGGAACGGGGAATGAGAGCGGGCGCTTGCTATGCTCTGCCCGTTCCCCGTTCCCCGTTCCCCGTTCCCCGTCCATGACCTACATCTTCCTCGCGGTCCTTTGCAGCGTGCTGGTTTCCGTCCTGCTCAAGCTGGCGCGCCGGCAACAGGTGGATGTGGGGCAGGCCATCGCCTGGAACTATGTGGCGACCAGCCTGCTGACGGCGTGGATCTTTCATCCTTCTATGGCGATCCTGCAGGGTCCCGGTGTGCCGTGGGTGGGCCTGATCGGCCTGGGTGTATTGCTGCCGGCGATCTTCCTTGCGCTGGCGACCTCGGTGCGGCATGCCGGCATTGTGCGCAGCGATGCGGCGCAGCGACTGTCGTTGCTGATCTCGCTGCTGGCGGCGTTCCTGCTATTCGGCGAAGCGATCAATGCGACCAAGCTTGCCGGCATCGTGCTTGGCCTGGTCGCGCTGTTCTGCATGGTGTGGCGCAGTGGCGGCGACAACACCGGAAATGGCAAGGAGGCCTGGCTATGGCCCGTCGTAGTGCTCGCCGGTTTTGCCGCGATCGATATTCTGTTCAAGCATGTGGCGCAGGCGGGCACGCCGTTCGCGGTGTCGCTGCAGGCGATGTTCGCGCTGGCGCTAGTGGTGTCCTTCGCCATTCAAATAGGGCGGCGCCTGCGCGGGCAGATGCGATTCTCGCTGCGCAGCGCGCTGGGCGGTCTGCTGCTGGGTCTGGCCAACTTCGGCAATATCGTGTTCTACGTGCGCGCACACCAGGCGTTGCCGCAACAGCCGGCGCTGGTGTTTTCCGCAATGAATCTTGGCGTGGTGGCGTTGGGTGCCCTGGTCGGCACCCTGGTGTTCCGCGAGAAACTCAGCCGCCTGAATTTCGCCGGTGTGGCGTTGGCCGTTGCGGCGATCGCGCTGGCGACGCGCGCCTGATCGCTCAGGCTGGTTCCTGCTTCGGCGTCGCCGCTATCGGCAAATCGCTGCCCGGCAGTACGGGATCAACGGTCAGCGACGCATGGCCTGCGAGCAATGCACGTGCTTCGCTGCGCGACGTCACCGCCGGTGGCGAGCCGCGCAGCGGACGGCCCGCGGTCTCGCGCACGAACAACATGGTGACCAGGCCGACACCCGCCGCGGCCATCAGATAGTACGCCGGCACCAGGTGATCGCCGGTCGTCTGCACCAGCCACGCGGTGATCAGCGGCGTCGTGCCACCGAACAATGACACCGATACATTGAAGGCGATCGACAGCGCGCTGTAGCGCACCGGGGTATAGAACAGCGCCGGCAAGGTCGACGGCATCGAGCTGGTGAAACAGGCCAGCGCGGCGCCCAGGGTCATCAGGCCCGCGAACACCCATAGTTCGCTGCCACTGTTCACCAGCAGCATGCAAGGAATCGATAGCACGAGCAGCGCCGTACAGGCGCCGATGATCATCGGCCGGCGGCCGAGCCGGTCGCTCAGGAAACCGCCCATGATGTTGAGCGGCATCATCAGTGCCATCACCACCAGGATCAGCAGCAGCCCCTTGGCTTCCGGATAGCCCAGCGTCACCGAGAGATAGCTCGGCATATACGTGAGCAGCATGTAGTCGGTGACGTTGAACACGAGCACCAGGCCCACACACTTGAGCAGCTGGCGCCAGTGCACGGTGACCAGATCGCGCAATCCGTTAGTGGGCTTCTCGCGCTCGCGCTTGTCCAGCTCTTCCGCATACGCCTGGAACGCAGGTGTCTCTTCCAGCTTCAACCGCATATACAAGCCGAGCAAACCGAGCGGACCGGCGACCAGGAACGGCACGCGCCAGCCCCAGGCCAGCATGTCCGCCGGACTCAGCACGGTGGTGAGCAAGGTGACCACGCCCGCGCCGGCGATATATCCGCCCAGCGTGCCGAACTCCAGCCAGCTGCCGAGCATGCCGCGCTTGCGGTCGGGCGCGTACTCGGCGATGAAGGTCGCCGCGCCGCCGTATTCGCCGCCGGTGGAAAAACCCTGCACCAGACGCGCGAGCAGCAACAACACCGGCGCCCAGATACCGATGCGCTCATAGCTGGGAATCAGCCCGATCGAAAACGTGCCGGCCGCCATCATGATCATCGTGGCGGCCAACACCTTCTGCCGCCCATAGCGGTCACCCAACGGTCCGAACACCGCACCGCCGATCGGCCGCACCAGAAACGCCACGGCAAACGTCGCGAAGGTGGCCAGCAACTGCGCGGCAGGGTTGCCTGCGGGAAAGAACACCTTGCCCAGCGTCACCGCGATATAGCCGTACACGCCAAAGTCGAACCATTCCATGGCATTGCCCAGCGCCGCCGCACCCACGGCACGGCGCACCATCGGTTGGTCGACGATGGTGATGTCGTCCACCTGCACCTGGCGCGCGCGCTTGAACCAGCCAAAGTGGGAACGGTAAGGGTGATGTGGCGCCATGTAGTACTCCCTGTGGCATGCGGATGAACACACCGCGCTCGGGCCGTGCGGTGGCATGGCCGCCCAGGGCGACCTCGACATCCAGATGAAGCAGGTCAGGCGGATGCGGCATGGAAGGCATGCCAGTGAAACGACCTGCGAAGGCGACGCTGATGCGTCGGCGTAAAGGGATGGTACCGGACGAATGTCAAGATTTCGCAAAGCGCAGACTAGGAAAACGCCTGATTGCCGCATGCGATGCACGTCGCGAAACGCATGCAGTTAGGCATCGGCACGACCGCGACTGTGACTTCTGGCGTGTGAAAGCAGACGGCCGCAACACCTAAGCTCGCTGCTTCTTCCGCGAAGGAATGACTCATGCACAAGCGCTCTCTGGTCGCCGCCCTGGCTTCCTTGCTGTTGGTCAGCACCACGTATGCCGCCGACAAGCAGGAGGCCAAGGACAAGCCGGCGGAAGCCAAGCCCGATGCCGCGCTACTGCAGCCGCAGTCTTCCGAAACCACGGGCTCCGTGCGCGTCGAGGGCAAGAGCATCGACTACAAGGCGGTGGCCGGCACGCTGGTATTGCATGGCAGTGGCGACAAAGAACACGAGCCGCAAGTCAGCATGTTCTATACCGCCTACTTCAAGAAAGGCGCGGATGCGGCGAAGCGGCCGGTCACCTTCATCTACAACGGCGGCCCCGGTTCGGCCACGGTGTGGTTGCACATGGGTGCGTTCGGGCCGAAACGCGTAGTGACCTCCGACGACAGCCACACCCCCGCCGCGCCGTACAACCTGGTCAACAACGATTACAGCCTGCTCGACGCGTCGGATCTGGTGTTCATCGACGCCCCCGGCGCTGGCTTCAGCCGTTTGATCGCCGCCGAGGAAGACAGGGGCAAGCGCGAGGAGCAGATGAAGGATCGTCGCAAGACGATCTACAGCGTGGACGGCGACGGCCACGCTTTCGCGCAGTTCATCACGCAGTTCCTCTCCAAGTACGGCCGCTGGAACTCGCCCAAGTATCTGTTCGGCGAAAGCTACGGCACTACGCGCTCCGCCGTGCTCGCCAATATTCTGGAAAACGAATCCAGCGTCGATCTCAACGGCGTGATCCTGCTGTCGCAAATCCTCAACTTCGATACCAGCATCGATGGCCCGCAATTCAATCCCGGTGTCGATCTACCTTATGTGGTCGCCTTGCCCACCTTCGCCGCCGCTGCCTACTACCACCACAAGCTGCCGCAGCAGCCCGCCGCGCTGGAGCCGTTCCTGCGCGAGGTGGAGCAGTACGCGCTGGGCGACTATGCGCAGGCACTGATGGCGGGCTCGCGGCTGGACGCCACGCGCAAGCAGGCGGCGGCTGAGAAGCTGCATCAATACACCGGCCTGCCCGTGGCCTATCTGATGAAAGCCGACCTGCGCGTCACCGGCGGCATGTTCGAGCACGAACTGCAGGGCGACGGCGATCTCACCACCGGCCGCCTGGACAGCCGCTTCTCCGGCCCCTCGCTCGACCCGTTGAGCAAGGACTCCGAATACGACCCGCAGTCTTCCGCCATCAGCTCCGCCTATGTGGCCGCCTTCAACGATTACGTGCGCCGCCAGCTGAAATTCGGCGAGGGCCAGCAGTACCGCCTGTTCGCCGAGGTCGACCATTGGGACTTTGCACACAAGGCGCCCGGCGTCAGCGGCGAGGCCTTGCAGCAATCCACCAACGTCATGCCCGATCTCGCCATGGCGATGAAAACCAACCCCAACCTCAAGGTGTCGCTGCACGGCGGTTACTACGACCTGGCCACGCCCTACTTCGCCGCCGACTACGAAATGCACCACCTGCCGATCCAGCCCGCCCTGCAGAAAAACATCTCCTACGACTGGTACCCCTCGGGCCACATGGTCTATGCCCACGAGGACTCGCTGAAGAAGCTGCACGACAACGTGGCGCGATTCATCGGGGAGACCGATAACGTGAAGCGCTAGGCGGGAACGGGGAACGGGGAACAGGGAGCGGGGAACAGAAGCGCCAGGCTGATAAGCTCTTCCCCGTTCCCCGTTCCCCGTTCCCCGTTCCCAAGGTTCTACGCATGCGCGAACTCATCGACCGCTACATCGACGCCTATAACCGCATGGACGTGCCGGCCATGGTGGCCACCATGCATCGCGAAGTAGTGTTCGAGAACTACACCAAGGGCGTGCTCAGCGTGCGTACGCAGGGTGTCGAGGAACTGAGCCATCTGGCGCTGAGTTCGCTGCACCTGTTTGCGTCGCGGCGGCAGATCATCACCTCGTTCCGCGAGCATGGCGATACCGCCGCCACGGCGGACATCCTGTTCGACGGCACCTTCGCCATCGACCTGCCCAATGGCGTTCGCGCGGGGCAGACCATCTCCATGACAGGACGCAGCGAGTATCGCGTTACGAATGGGCTGCTGGCCTATATCGCCGATTACAGCGAGTAACCAACAGCGGGCCCAGGCAAGCCGCTTGCGATATGCTGGGCCGCCTTCATCGACGACGCAAAACCGTGGCTGAGTTTCCTTTCGATGCCGTCATCTTCGATTGCGACGGCGTGCTGGTCGATTCCGAACCCATCACCAATCGCGTACTTGCCGACATGCTCGGCGAACTGGGCTGGTCGATCAGTACCGCGGAAACCATGCGCATCTTTCTAGGCAAAACCGTGAAGGACGAGGCGGCACTGATCCAGGCGCGCACCGGTTTCGCGATCACCGCTGAGTGGCTGGCGCAGTTCCGGGTGCGGCGCAATGAGGCGCTGGACCGCGAGCTGGTGGAGATTCCCGGCGCGCCCGCCGCGGTGCGGGCCTTGCACCAGGCGCTGGACGGCCGCATCGCCGTTGCTTCAGGCGCCGATCTGCACAAGGTGGAAATGCAACTGGCGAAGGTCGGTATTCTCGATTGCTTCGCGGGGCGCGTTTTCAGTGGTCATGATCTGCCGCGCAGCAAGCCGCATCCGGATGTCTATCTGGCCGCGGCCGCTGTCCTGGGCGTGGATCCCAGCCGCTGTGCCGTGGTGGAAGACACGGTAACCGGGGCCACGGCGGGCCTCGCTGCCGGCGCTACGGTGTTCGGCTACAGCCCGCACCATCCCGGCCACAGCAGCGCCGAAGCCCTGCGCCAAGTCGGCGTGGCTCACGTGTTCCAGGACATGCGCGAGTTGCCCGCCCTGCTTGCGGAGTGGTCCATCGCCTGATGCGCGGACGGGCCTTATCCCGCGCGCGATAACGCGGCGTCAGGTTCCGGGCGCCGCAACAGCGCATGATGCCAGCGCTGTTGCTGTTCCTTGGTAGCTTCGATCAGCCACTGCGGCTTGTTGGCCACCAGCGCCGCCACGGGCACGCCATCCTCATACAGCACACGCGTACCGATCAGCGCAGGAAGGCGGTTACCGCTCAACACGGTGCCGACCAGATTCAGGGGATCGCAGCCGCTCAGGCAGATGTGTTGGCCATCATTCGGCTGCTGCCGCACCTGGCGCAGCTTGCCGATGGCTTCGGGCAGCGCGAATTGCTCGCCGACCAAACCTTCCACGAAACGGCCGCCGCGGATTTCGCCGCGCGCTTCCAGCCGATGGTAGACGCGCAACAGTTCGCGCCAGGATGGGAGCCAGGAAGCTTCGCGCTCCAGCAGTTTCCAGAACACCACGCCGTAGCGGCGCAGCAAGGTGCGTGCGATGTGCTCGATCGCTTCCGCTTTTGCCCCCTCTCCCCTCTGGGGAGAGGGCTGGGGTGAGGGGACACGTTGGTTCGAGGTTTCTAGTGAAGCATGCGTAATAGGCGAATTCTTCTCGAGCACCCGCCCCTCATCGGCCCTGCCGGGCGCCATCTCCCCCTTGGGGAGATGGGAAATAGGCTTGGGCTCCCCAGCGGGGAGAAGGGTTTTTACCAGCGACCACCGCCCTGCATCCTCGATCCCGCTCAGCATGTGCCTGCGCAAACGCTTGTGCCGATGCGCATCGCGCTTCGCCGCGGGGAGCAGCAAGGCGCGCAAACCCGCGAAGCTATCCGCCGTAACGCGGCCGGCGGCCACCAGCTCGCCCAGCGCATCCTCCAACTCGGTGCGCAACAGATGCGCCGCGCTCATCAACTCATCGAAGAACAGCGCGCCGTGCTCGCGCAATGCATCCGCCACTGCCTGCGCGCGCGACGAAAGCAGCACGTCCTGCGGGTTGTTGGTGCCCGCCATGGCGGTCCATAGCGGCATGCTCTTGCGCGGCAGCAGCACGATCGGCGTGGCACGCACCGGGCCGCCGCCACCGCCCGTACCGCCGCGCAGGCGGTTCCAGCCGATACGGCCGGCGCGGCACAAATCGTCCAGCCAGCTGATGGCGTAGTCATCGATGCGCGCGGGCAGGATCTCTGCCTCCCATGCACCGGCGGCGGCTTCGTAACCTTCAAGCTGGGTCAGTGCGGCTGGCAAGGCATCGGGGCCGCTCAGGCGCGTGCCGGGGACTACGTGCTGCCACTCGAACAGGAAGCGCATCAGGTCGCGTCGGCTCACCGGCTCGATCTCGCGGCGCAGCCGGCCGATGGTGTAGCGGTGGATGCGCGCGAGCAGATGGCGTTCGCACCATTCGGTGTCCACTGCCTCGAGCGTGAAACGTCCCTGCATCACATAGCCTTCGGATTGCAGGCTCAGCAAGGCGAGATCGACATCCGACGGCTCCACGGCCAGCGAAGCGGCAAGCTGCGCCACGGTCACCGGGCCGAGACCGACCAGCCGGCCACGCACCAGTTCCAGCAAGGCGTCCTCGCGACTCCACGCTTGCGCGGTGAACTCGGCTGGCGCTTCGACCGGTGGTTGCATCGCGGCGTCGGGGTGGATCGCTTGCAGCAGCGGCAACTTCTCGGCGCAGACCCAGAGTTGCTGTGCGGTCAGCAAGGTCGCCCGCCGCACTTTCGCCAGCGCCTGCAGCCAGCCCTCCCAACCCTGGTTGTCCGACGCCTCGGCCGCGGTGACGAAGCCGAGTACGTTCAATGCCTCATGCATTTCGTCAGTGCTGCGCACCTGCGGCCACGCTTCTTCCCGCACGGCCGCGATGGCATCGGGGTCGAGCCGGCCGAGGTCGTCGGCGCTTTCCGCATCGTTCCAGCGGCGCGTCTGCACCGCCTGGGTGCGACGTTCTTCCAGCGGCGCGTCGTCGAGGAAGGCGTAGGGCGCGGCGCTCAGCACTTCGCTGGCCAGCGGGCTTGGCGCGGTGAGGTCGCGTGCGACCACTTCGATCTCGCCGCCCTCCAGGCCACGCAGGATACGCAGCAGACCGTCCACGTCCATGGCTTCGCGCAGGCAGTCGTACAAGGTCTGGTTGACCAGCGGGTGATCGGGGATCTGCCGCTCGCCGACGATGTTCTCCAGGCAGGCCACCTGATCGGGGAACACCGTAGCCAGCAGATCCTCGCTGCGCATGCGCTGCAACTGCGGCGGCACCTTGCGGCCACCCTGGAAGCGCGGCAGCGCGAGCGCGGTTGTGGCATTCCAGCGCCAGCGCACCGGAAACAGTGGTGCGTCGAGCAGCGCCTGCACCAGCACATGCTCAGCCGTGTTGGAGTGCAGATAGCGTGCGACTTCTTCCAACGGGAAGCTGTGACTGGTCGACAGCGACAGCACGATGGCATCTTCCGTCGCCGCCGCCTGCAGCTCGAAATTGAACTGGCGACAGAAGCGCTTGCGCAGCGCCAGTCCCCACGCGCGATTGATGCGGCTGCCCCAGGGCGTGTGGATCACCAGCTGGGTGCCACCGGATTCATCGAAGAAGCGCTCGAACACCAGCGTGTGCTGCGTCGGCAGCACGCCAAGCGCGGCCTTGGCTTTCGCCAGGTAATCGGCGAGCTGTTGCGCGGCGGATTCGTTCAGGCCCAGCGTATGCTTCAGCCATTCGAACGCGGCCGCCGCGCCGCCTTCGTCCAGTTGCGTGGAGACTTCCTCGCGCAGGCGCGACACACCGAACGACAATTCATCCGTACGCCCCGGTGCCTCGCCGAGCCAGAACGGAATGCTCGGTGGCACGCCATGCGCGTCTTCCACGCGCAGGCGATCGCGCTCGACGCGCAGGATGCGATAGCTGGTGTTGCCAAGCTGGAAGATATCGCCGGCCAGGCTCTCCACCGCGAAATCCTCATGCACCGAGCCGATCACCGTGGCCTGCGGTTCCAGCACGACCAGGTAGTCGGCGGTATCGGGAATCGCGCCGCCAGAGGTGACGGCCGTCAGTCGTGCGCCGCGCCGTGCGCGCAACTGCTTGTGCACGGCATCGCGATGGATATACGCCGCGCGAGCGCCGCGCCGTGTCGTGAAGCCATCGGCCAGCATGCGCACGATGCCGTCGAACTGTTCGCGTGGCAGGTCGCGGTAGGGATGCGCGCGGCGCACCATCGCGTACAGCGCATCCTCGTCCCATTCACGGCAGGCTACTTCGGCAACGATCTGCTGGGCCAGGACATCCAGCGGCTGCGGCGGCAGGATCAGCGCATCCAGTTCGCCACGGCGCACGCAATCAAGCAGTGCCGTGCATTCGATCAGATCGTCGCGGGTGGTGGGGAACAGCCGTGCCTTGGGCGTGCCATCCACGGCGTGACCCGAACGGCCGGCGCGCTGCAGGAACGCGGCGATGGAACGCGGCGAACCAAGCTGACAGACCAGATCCACATCACCGATATCGATACCCAGCTCAAGCGATGCGGTAGCCACCAATACTTTCAGATCGCCGCGCTTGAGCCGTTGCTCGGCATCCAGGCGTTGTTCGCGCGCCAGGCTGCCATGATGCGCGGCCACCACTTCCTTGCCCATGCGCTCGGAGAGATGACGCGCCACGCGCTCCGCCATGCGGCGGGTGTTGACGAAGACCAATGTCGTGCGATGTCCCTGCACCAGAGCCGCGAGCCGGTTGTAGACCAGCTCCCAGCTGTCGTTGGACATCACAGCCTCGAGGGGTACCGGTGGCACTTCGATGGCGAGATCGCGGTGGCGCGTATGGCCAACGTCGATGATGTTGCAACGAGAACTCCCTCCCCTGCTTGCAGGGGAGGGTTGGGGAGGGGTGAGTACTTGAGAAAGCGCTTCGGGAGAGGTCTTCGCAAGAGCTTCACCCCCTCCCAACCTCCCCCTGCTTGCAGGGGGAGGGGCAAGAGCTGCTAGCGCCGCATCTTCACCCTCACCCACCAAAAACCGCGCCACTTCCTCAATCGGCTTCTGCGTCGCCGACAAGCCAATGCGCAGCAACGGCCGCTGGCACAGCGCCTCCAGCCGCTCCAGCGACAGCGCCAGATGCGAACCGCGTTTGCTTGCCGCGATGGCATGGATTTCATCCACGATCACCGTGCGTGTACCAGCCAGCATCGTGCGGCCGGATTCGGAGCCGAGCAGGATGTACAGCGACTCCGGCGTGGTCACCAGAATATGCGGAGGCACCTTGCGCATCAGCGTGCGCTCGACCTGTGGCGTATCCCCGGTGCGCACCGCCGTGCGGATGGCCACGTCGGGCAGGCCCAGCGCTTCCAGTTCGGCGCGGATGCCTTCCAGCGGCGCCTCGAGATTGATGTGGATGTCGTTCGACAGCGCCTTCAGCGGCGACACGTACACCACCGTAGTGGCATCCGGCAGCGCGCCGCCGCGAGCCACACCTTCGCGCACGAGACCATCGATGGCGGCGAGAAAAGCCGTCAGTGTTTTACCCGAGCCGGTGGGCGCGGCCACCAGCGTATGGCGGCCTTCGCGTATGGACGGCCAGGCGGCCAGCTGCGCCGCGGTGGGCGCAGGGAAGGTGCGCTCGAACCACTGGCGGGTAGCAGGGTGAAACTCGTGCAGGGACATGGACTTGGACCCGCATCGCGCAAGGCTGGAAGGCCATTCTAGATGGGGCCAGTCTCAACTGGCGGCAAGGGTTCGTAAAAACCCGCGCTTTCGTCTCTAGCAGCTTTGGATGACAATATTGCGGCACAGCAATGCTGAGGGATGCCCTGATCTATTCAGCGCGGGCGTCACCGGGTCTATCTGCTCGCAGCTCAAAGCGCACCGACGAAGGCAGGCTGGCTGCCTGCAGAGGAGGCGCGCTGCGGAGATGCGGGCAGATAGACCCGGCCCCACTGCTGAATTCAAAAGATGGGGTGATGTCCAGAAGGCTCGCAGGCCGCGGCGCGCGTCTTGCCAAGGCAGCCAGCCTTGGCTGCGCCACGCACCACAGCCTGCGAGCCTTCTGGACATCATGACGCCCGCGCTGAATAGATCAGGGCATCCCCACGTACTGCGTCCGTTGCTACACCGTTGCCTTCACTTCCAGGGAAAACCCATGACCGTCGCCCACCCGTCGCGGTTCGCCGTGCTTGCCGTTTCCATTGCCCTCGCCCTGTCGGCCGCCGCCGCGCAGGCGCAGGATGCCAACGCCCAGCAGGGCACCGCTCCCGCCAAGAAGAAGCCGGTGGAGCTGCAGGCGGTGAACGTCACCGCTGAAAAGCGCGTAGAGAATCTGCAGAAAGTGCCGATCTCCATGACCGTGCTGACCACGGAAAAACTCGAATCCTTCGGCCAGTCCGGCGACACCGTGCTGCAGCTCGCTTCGCGCGCGCCGAGCGTATACGCCGAGACCTCGTACGGCCGTGAGTTCCCGCGCTTTTACATCCGCGGCCTCGGCAACAGCGATTTCGATCTGAACGCGTCGCAGCCGGTGTCGATGGTGTACGACGACATCGTGCAGGAGAACCCGATCCTCAAGGGCTTCCCGCTGTTCGATCTGGAGCAGGTGGAAGTGCTGCGCGGCCCGCAGGGCACGCTGTTCGGCCGCAACTCGCCGGCCGGCGTGATCAAGTTCGAATCGCGCAAGCCGAGCCAGGAAACCAGCGGCTATGCCCGCGTTTCCTACGGCACGCTGGGTACCGCCAACGCCGAAGCCGCCCTGGGCGGCGCGCTCAGCTCGCATTGGTCGGGCCGCGTGTCCGCGCTGGCGCAGCATCGCGACGGCTGGATCGACAACGACTACACCGGCAAGAAGGATGCGTTGGGCGGTTACAACGACCGCGCCGTGCGCCTGCAGGCGCTGTACGAGAACGGCGACTTCAATGCGCTGATCAACGCCCACGCGCGCTGGCTCGACGGCAGCGCCATGGTCAACCGCGCCAATGCGATCGAGCTGGGCGAGAACAGCTTCGTGCCGGGCTTCGACCGCTACAAGGTGATCCAGGACGGCAAGAACAAGCAGCATCTCTTCAGCTGGGGCAGCAACCTGCACCTCAACTGGAAGCTCGGCGATTACACCCTCACCTCGATCACGGGCCTTGAGCGCGCCACCACCTACAGCCTGGGCGACGTGGACGGCGGCATCGCCATTCCGCACAACCCGAGCCAGCAGTCCGCAGTGACGCCGTTCCCGTCCGAGACCGCCGACGCGCTGCCGCATGATCGCCAGATCACCCAGGAATTCCGCCTGGCCAGCGATCCCAAGGAGCGCCTGAGCTGGCAGGTCGGTACCTACTACTTCGACGAAGACATCCAGATCAGCAACTTCTCGTACGACACGCTCAACAACCACGCGCTCAACGGCTACGCCAACCAGACCCAGCGCACCAAGGCCTGGGCAGTGTTTGCCTCCACTGACTACAAGATCACCGACGACTTCGACGTGCGCGCCGGTGCGCGCTACTCGCACGACTCGCGCACCTTCCGCGTGGATCGCCTGCTGTCGCCGATCGGCGGCGGCCCGCTGACGCTCGGCGCCGATCCGCATGACTCGCGCTGGAGCGGCGACCTCACCGGTACCTGGACGATCAACCCGAACGTCAACGTCTACGGCCGCATCGCCAATGGTTTCCGCGCGCCGAGCGTGCAGGGCCGCGTGCTGTTCGCCAACAGCATCTCGCAGGCCAAGCCGGAAACCATCACCTCGTACGAGCTGGGCATCAAGACCACCGGCATGGACAACCGCGTGCGCTTCAACGCCGACGTCTACGCCTACAACATGCACAACCAGCAGCTCACCGCGGTGGGCGGCGACATCAACGTCACCCGCCTGCTCAACGCCCGCAAGACCCAGGGCTACGGCGGCGAGTTCGACCTGGAGGCCTACCTCACGCCGAACTTCATCGTCACCGCCGGCGGCAGCTACAACCACACCAAGCTGAAGGATCCGACCCTGGCAGTTGCGCCGTGCGGTGCCCAGTGCACGGTGCTCAACCCGTTGGACGCGAACGGCAATGCACTGGTCAACGGCAACCCGCTGCCCAACGCACCGAAGTGGATCGGTACCCTCACCGCGCGCTACGGCATCCCCTATGGCGAGAGCGGCGAGTTCTTCGTCTACACCGACTGGAACTACCGCAGCGACGTGAACTTCTTCCTCTACGAGTCGAAGGAGTTCCAGAGCAAGCCGTTCCTCGAAGGCGGCCTGCGCGTCGGCTACAACTGGGACTTCGGCAAGCGTGAGGTGGCGCTGTACGGCCGCAACCTCACCAACAAGCGCGTGATCACCGGCGCCATCGACTTCAACAACCGCACCGCGTTCGTGAATGATCCGCGTGTGATCGGCGTGGAATTCCGCGCCGACCTGTAAGGCTGGAAACAGGTGGCGCCATCGCACCCGATGGCGCCACTCCCCGAATCGGTAGGAGCGCACCTTGTGCGCGAAACGGCCCGCCAGGGCCGTACTCTGGTTGGGTAAGGCAGCGGCCCTGCGGGCCGTTTCGCGCACAGGGTGCGCTCCTACGGGGGGAGCGCTTCCAGGGTCCTGCGACGGCCACCAATGCGCATGCAGACGACACAAGCCCATGTCACTATGCGCGCAGTTCGTCGCGAGCAGGATGCCCGGAGGGGGTGCCGGCGGCGGCTTCATGCGCGGGATACGTATGCACAAAGTGATGGGGTGGTTTGGACGGGCCGATGGAATGGCCTTGGCAGTGCTGCGTCGGGCGGCGGCGTTGGTCATCTGTTTGACGGCAGTGTCTGCCGTCCATGCCGCCAGTCTGGATGCCGGCCTGCTGCCCAGGATTCAGGGCGCCACCTTCGAAGTGGTGGCCGCCAAGCCGGTCAACGATCCGCTGACCTACGAAAAGCCCCTGCCGCTGGACCTGCTTCCCTATCAGGAGCGCAACGACAAGTACCACTCCATCGGCACCGCGTTTGCGATCGGCCATAACCGCTATGTGACCGCAGGCCATGTGTTGCTGGCCGGCGTCGACAGTTTGTGGGGCGCGCCGTCGCTGCGTGACGCGGGCGGCCACGTCTATGCCATCGACAAGGTGGAGAAGTTCGATCTGCGCCGCGACTTCGTGGTGTTCTCGCTGACCGGCGATCCGGCACCTTCTCCGCTGGACGTGGACACCAAGCCGGTGCTCAACCAGGAGGTCTACGCTGTCGGCAACGCGCTGGGTACCGGCGTGGTGATTCGCGATGGCCTGTACACCTCCGACACCCCGGAGCAGCAGGATGGCGCGTGGAAGTGGATGCGCTTCTCCGCCGCGGCCTCGCCGGGCAATAGTGGTGGCCCGTTGCTCAATAAAGAGGGCAAGGTCATCGGCGTGGTGCTGATGAAATCGGCCAACGAGAATCTCAACTACGCGCTACAGATCGGCGACGTACTGAATGCGCCGTCCGGCCAGGCGGTGCTCGACCAGCGTGTGCCGTATCAGTTGGACATTTTCAACACCACGCTGAGCAACCAGCTCAAGAGCCAGTTCGCATTGCCGCTCAGTCTTGCCGATTTCTTCAGTGAGTATCAGAAGCGGTTTGATGGTTATGTCGATGCGCAGCTCAAGGAAATCCTGGCCAAGGATGCCGACAAGATGTTTCCGCACGGCGAGAGTTCCAACCGGCTGCTGTACGGCCAATCCTGGACGAACACCGTGCCCGGCCTGATCGCACGTAGCAGCACTGGCGAATGGGGCTTGAGCGTCAAGGAAAGCAACCGGATGTCGCTGGCCGCGAACGGCTACGTGCAGGCCGGCGTGTTGAACCACACTTTCTTCTTCCATCTGCGGCGGCCGGACACCTTGCCGGCGAGCAAGCTCTACAGCGATCCGCTGGCGCTCGCCGAACAGCTGTGCAAACTCGGCATCTTCATGCGGCCGGTGGGTTCGGAGCAGATCCGCATCACCTCGCTAGGCAAACCGGTGACTGATACCGTGCACACCGACCAGTGGCAGCGCCGCTGGCAGTTGCGCGTGTGGGCGCTGCCGTTCGCCAATACCAAGGTGGTGACCTACGCGCTGCCGGTGCCGGATGGCTACGCGATGCTCATGCGTTTCGCCATGCCGGGCAACAGCTACGACACCACGGCCGACATGCGCGTGCTGACGGACTTTGTCTCGGTCGGTTACGACGGCACTCTGGCGCAGTGGAAGGAGTACCTGCAGAACACCTCGCTGCTGCCGTCTGCGTTCAAGGACATCCATATCGACATCGATTACCAGCACCGCTTCAGCTACACCTCGAAGCGGCTGGCCTTCGCCTTCGCGCCCGATCTGCAGAAGATCGAGCCGGACAGCGTGCTGACCCTGGGTGCGGGCTTCCTGCCCGACCACGGCAAAGTGGTGTGGGACGTCAACACGCTGTCGATGCGCGCCAACCAGCAAGACCCGGACCGCCTGCATATCGAGCGCAACGTGGCTCCGCCGGCCGACATGGACGACAGCTTCAAGAGTTATTGGGACAAGCTGCAGAAGCGTCGCCATCCCTATGAGGGCGTGGCCTACACCACCGACGGTGAGACCAATATCGCGGCGCCGGCCGGTGATGGTCAGAGCGCGTCGTCCGGTGTGCTGTACTCGGTGTTCTATGTCATGGCCGGCACGCAGTCGCAGGACACCATGAAGCCCAAGCTCGATCTGTTGCTCAAGGACATTCAGATCAAAGAGCATTGAACGGCGGTTCGCGCATCGGCGACGCTCGATAGCGTTCGCCCTTGCCGCGGCGGGCAACCACAGACAGTACGAACAGACCATGCAAGCAGCGACGGACAACGCCAACACGATGAGCTGGGCCACCATGTCCGACGGCTGCCAGCTGGCCGTACGCGACTGGCCACATGCGCGCATGCGCGGCGCCGTGCTGATCGTGCATGGCCTGGGCGAGCACAGCGGCCGCTACCAGCGATTGGCGCAGTGGTTTCATACGCGCGGCTATGCGGTGCGCAGCTACGACCAGCGCGGACATGGCCAGAGCGAAGGCCAGCGCGGCGCGCTGGATCATCCTGGCGATCTGCTCGAAGACCTCGCCGTGGTCTACAACAGCTACGCCACGCAGTTGCCGCAGGCGCCGCTGTTGCTCGGACACAGCATGGGCGGCCTGGTCGCCGCGCGCTGCGTGCTCGACCGCCGCATCACGCCGCCCGCGCTGATGTTGTCCTCGCCAGCCTTGCGCTGCCATGAGCCGGCGTGGCTGCAGAAGTTGGCCGGCTGGCTGGCCAAAGTGGCGCCGCGCCTGCCGTTGAACAACGGGCTCAAGCTCGACAAGTTGTCCCATGATCCACAGGTAGTGACGGACTATCGCGTCGATACGGCGTGCCACCGCCGCATCACGCCGCGCATGGCTGATTTCATCTTCAGCGCCGGAGCGGCCTGTATCGCCGACGCCAGTCGGCTCAACTTGCCGACGCTCTTGCTAGTGTCCGGGCCTGATGGTCTGGTCGATTCCTCCGGTAGCCGCGACTTCGCCAGCGCCGCCTGGGCCGGCAACCATCTCACCACGCGTTTCTTCGACACGCTCTACCACGAGCTCTTCAACGAGGCCGAGCCAGGACGCAGCCAGGTGCTGAAGCAATTGGGCGACTGGTTGCAGAAGCTGCCGTAATCGGCTGGCAAGGATGCCCTATGAATCTCGCGCTCTTCGATTTCGACGGCACCATCACCACGCGCGAAATGTTCGCGCCCTTTGTGCGTTTTGCCGTGCCATCGGGTCGGCGCATGCTCGGCAGTGTGGTGTTCGCGCCGATATACGCCGGCTACAAGCTGGGCGTGGTTTCCGGCAACGCGATCCGTTCCAGCGTCGTGCGCTTCAGTTTCAGCGGCGTTGCTGTGGACACGGTGCATGAGGCGGGAAGGCGCTTTTCCGACGACATCCTGCACGGTGTTGTGCGCCCGCACGCACTCGAGCGCATGCGCTGGCATCAGGCGCAGGGCGATACCGTGGCCATCGTTTCCGGCGGCCTCGATGTCTACCTGACGCATTGGTGCCGGCAGCACAACGTCGATCTGATCTGCTCGCGACTGGAAACCAGGGACGGGCATCTCACTGGCCGCTATATCGGCGAGCAATGTGTCGGCGAGGAAAAAGCCCGGCGCATACGCGAGCGTTACGACCTGGGCGGTTTCGGGCAGCTCTATGCGTACGGCGATACGCACGAGGACATGGCGATGCTCGCGCTGGCGCATCGGAAATATTACCGATGGGAAGAAATGGCCTGACCCGCGAATGCCTCGTGTCAGCTTCGCCGAAGCGCGAGCGCTGCAGTCGCCCTGATTAAGCCCGCAATAGCCACTAACGCGAAAAATGTGTCGCTAGTGGCATGCCAAGAAACAGAGTGTTGTGCTTCACTCCGGTAGACACACTTTGTGTTTGCGCGGCCTTCCCCCGGCCACATCTTCTGGCACATGCGCGGCGGTCGCCGCAGGTCGCCTACTCCGCGATCCGAAGGGTGGCGTCGGAGTAGCGTCATCAGGGATGTGGGTGAGTGTTTGGCTTGGCTTCTTTCGATGCGTTGCGAGGCATGTCATGAATTTCCCTGTGCGGACCGCCACCGTGTCCCGTCATCGACGATGGATTGGCTGGTGTGTGTTCGGCCTGCTGGCCCTTCCCTTTGCCGCGTGGGCGCAGAGTGCCCCGGTGGACTCTGCGCCGTCCGCGCCTGAACGGCAGTCGCGCGACAACGCGTGGTGGACCGGCCCAATGCTGGCGAACTCGGCGGCGACCTTGCCGCAAGGCCATTATCTGATCGAGCCTTATCTGTTCGATGCGCACTCGAAGCACGCTGACGGTTTCGGCTCGCTCACGTACATCAACTACGGCCTGATGGACCGGCTGACGATCGGCGCAATTCCGGTGTTCGGCTACAACCGCGTCGACGGTGGCCCCAGCGCGTCCGGTATCGGTGCGGGCGACCTGAGCCTGCTGGCGCAGTACCGGCTCACGCAGTTTCAGGAAGGCAGCTGGCTGCCGACCATCTCGATCCAACTGGAAGAAACCTTTCCTACTGGCAAGTACGACCGCCTGCGCAACCGACCCGCGGATGCGCAAGGCAGCGGCGCCTACACCACGATTCTGCAGATCAACACGCAAACGTATTTCTGGATGCCCACCGGACGCATCCTGCGCATGCGCTTCAACGTATCGCAGGCGTACTCACGACGGGTGGACGTCACGGGCGTCAGCGTCTACGGCACCGGCCAGGGTTTTCGTGGGCACGCCAAACCGGGCAGTTCGTTCTATGCCAACGCGGCATGGGAATACAGCCTGACGCAGAACTGGGTGCTGGCGCTCGATCTGACCTATCGCCATAACCGCAATACGCGGGTGAGCGGCACGGATACCTCCGATCCCCTCGGCCTGCCGGGGCAGCAAGTGGTCCGGGCGAACTCCGGACCCAGTGTCGCCTTCGCCTTCGCGCCGGCCATCGAATACAACATCAATGCCAACCTCGGCGTGTTGTTCGGCACGCGCGTGATCCTGGGCAATCGCCGCACCGAGCGCAGCGTCACCCCGGCGCTGGCCATCAACTACGTGCATTGAGACTGCGCTTTGGCGGTCTACGCTTCCAGTTGAACCACGTAGGTGTTCGCCACACGAATGAACGTGGTGAGTGCTTCGCCATACTCAGCGATGCCGTCGTTCTCTATGGCGTTCATCAGGTCCTTGGCGTGCTCTGCCAGATCCGCCTCGCCGATGTTGTCGACGGCACCGGCGATGCGGTGCAGCCTTTCGCGCACGATGAGTGCGTCGCCCGTGGTGATGGCGGTGTCCAGGGCGGCAAGGTCCTCACGCATGGCGGGAATCAGGCTGTCCACAATCTGAGTGACCAGCGACTCGGAGCCGAAACGCTGCAACAACGATGCTCTTGGCGGGGTCTGGGGCGCCGACGCCACGGACGATCCAGCCAGATCGGCTACGAGCCGCTTTGCCGCGGCAGACAGCCAGGGTGACGTGGCCTGCCGCAACTCCACCAGATTGACCGGCTTCACCAGGAAGTCATCCATGCCCGATTCGCGGCACAACTCGGACTCCCCACTGACCGCGCTTGCGGTCAAGGCGATGATGGGGATGCGCGGCAACGAACTACTTGCTTCCTCATGGCGACGCTCACGCGCAAAGGTATAGCCATCCATCACCGGCATGTGGCAATCGGTGATGACCAGGTCGTAATGCCGCATGCGCAAAGCTGCCAGTGCGGCGGCGCCATCTGCGACCACGTCGCAGGTCACGCCAAGCTGCTCGATGCGCCAACGCATCAGGGCCTGGTTGGTCGGGTGATCCTCGGCAATCAGCACGTGGGCGCCAGCCCAATCGGCCTGCATGATCGACGTGTCGGCCGGTACGCTGGAGTGCTTGCGGATGCTAGCCGCTTTGGCGTCGCCCTGGCAGGCCGGTAGCGTAAAGGTGACATCCACGCGGGTGCCCTGGTGCAACGCGCTGGTCAGGGTGATCTCGCCACCCATCAGGTGCGCCAGCCGTTGGCAAATGCTCAGGCCGAGGCCGGTACCGCCGTAATGCCGCTGCGTGGAGATCTCGGCCTGGGTAAACGGCCGGAACAGGCGCTCCTTCTGCTCGTCCGAAACGCCTATACCCGTGTCGATCACCGACAGGTGCAAATGCTGTTGCTGCGATTCCTCCTGCAGCACGGTCAGCAGGATTGTCACGCCGCCTTGGGGGGTGAACTTGATCGCGTTACTGAGCAGGTTGAACAGGATCTGCCGCAGGCGGACGCCGTCGGCCAGATGGGCGGTGGCTACCCGCGCGTCGATACTGTTGGTAATGCGCAACTGCTTGTCCGCCGCCTGCGCCGAAAGCATCTGCTGCACGTTGTCGATCACATCGCGTAGGTGAATGGGTGTGGCGTCCAGCGTCAGGGCGCCCGCCTCGATCTTGGAGAAGTCCAGGATGTCGTCGATGATCTGACGCAGCATCTGCGCGGAGTCTTCGATGGTCTCCAATACGCGCTTCTGCTCGCCGTCGAGACCGGTATGCGCCAGCACTTCAAGCATGCCGAGCACGCCGCTCATCGGCGTGCGGATCTCGTGGCTCATGGTGGCAAGGAATTCGGCTTTGGCGGCCGCGGCACGTTCGGCCTCGGCTTTGGCGGCGACGAGGGCTTCCGACTGAGCTCGTGCTTCGGTCACGTCGATCCAGAAACCGCTCCACAACTGCATGCCGTGATCGGATTCATGCAGCCGCCCGCGAGAACGGATCCAGCGCCAGCCCTCGCTGGATTTCGCGCGAAAATCGATGGCGACGTTGTCAAGCGTTGCCGATGCGCGCTCCAGCGCCTGCTGCAGCACGGGCTGGTCGTCCGGATGAACCAGCGAAAGCAGGTAGCGTTCGTCGCGTATCGCTTCATCGGCGGTCGTCCCAAACATCGACGGCATGTCACCCGCGATGAAGGGGAAGGAGAAATGTCCATCGGGCGTGCGGCGCAACTGATAGACCACCGCTGGCAAGTTGTCCGTTACCTTCGCAAGCAGCTTCTCGACGCGTCGCCGCTCCTCTACCTCGCGCCGCAAGCGCCAATAGCCGATGGCGGCGACCAATGCCGCGGTCAACAGCACCAGCACCAGGGGCAGCAACCACTTCAGCGTGGCGTGCCAGTCGATTCCGCTTCGGTACTCCACGCCCATCCATGCGCCGCGCAGTGATGCGCGCTCGCGCTGGGACATCATGCCGTGCATGCGATCGAATACCTGGGTCGCCGCCGCATATTCGGGGCGCACTGCAAAAGCAAGCTCGTCATTGATGCTGGCGGGAGCGGCGATATGCAAGCTGCCGGAGTAGTGCTCCTGCACCAGCCGGTCCACCACCGCGAGATTGCCGATGAAGGCGTCCGCGTCGCCACTGTTGACCAGCGACAAGCCTTCATAGACGTTGTGTGCGGGGACGATCCGCGCATTGGGTGCCTGCGCCAATACCGCCGGAGCCATGCGATCGGGGTCGGATAGCGCGATGCGCCCTTGACCAAGATCGTGGATGTCGCGCACGGGATAGCTGCCTTCGCGCGTGACGATAACGTCGGCCACCGTCGCGAAAGACTTGCTGAAGACCCATACGTTGTTGAGTGTGGGTGTGCCGATGGGCATGCCCATGACGGCATCGACGCTGCCCCTGTGGATCTTGTCCTTCATTTCCGCCAGGTCTTTCGCCACGATCACTTCAAACTTGACACCGGCATCGCGAAAACGGTGCAGATATTCCCCGGCGAGTCCGGTGGGCTCACCCTTTGCATCCAGAAACGACAAGGGCGGAAAGTTCGCCAGAAAGCCGATTCTGAGGGGCTTGGCAAGCTCCGCCGATTCGGAAGGCGTTAGCGAGGGCTGCTCGCCCGCTGTCCATGGCAGCGCCGGCAGCCAGCGCTGCCTGATGGCCAGCACCTGCGCCTGTGGCATGGCGGACAGCGCTGCATCTATAGCTCCTGCCAGCGGCTCCTTGGAGTGAGGCACGCCAAAGTGAAGCTTGGACAGCGGTATCTCGTTCTGCTGAATCAGGCCGAGCCCCTGGATGTTGTACTTGTGAACCAGCGCATTAATGAGATACGGGTTGCCTAGATAGACGTCCGCGTGTCCATGGGAAACCATGTGCAGGGCATCGGCGGTGTTGTCCGCCTCCAGCGGAATCGCATTCGGATAGCGTTCGCGCACGCCTTCGTTGGTATAGAAGCCACGCTCTACGGCGATACGCAGACCGGCCAGATTGGTGTTGACGGTCGGCCGCTCATCGTCGATACGGGCGGCCAAAGCCGCGGGCGTCTGGATGTAAGACTGCGTGAAGGCCAGGCACTTCGTGCGCTCTGCCGTGATCATCAGATTCATGATCACATCGATCTCGCCCCGACAGGCCGCGTCCAGTTCTTCGGCAAGGCTGTTGTACTTATGTGGCTCCACACGCAAGCCAAGATTCGCTGCAATAGCTACCAGGTAGTCGTAGCTGAAACCTTCGGGCCGTCCGTCGCGAAACACTTCAAAGGGCGGCGTATCGTCGCTGTACAAGCCCACTCTTATGACGGGGTGATCCTTCACCCATTGTGCTTGCTTCGGGTTAAGCGAGACCTCTAGGGCAGATGCGACGGTCGTGCCGGTGAGCCATAAAAAGACGGTCAGAAAATGACGAAAAGCAAGGCGATGGAACATCCGACGCGGATACCTGAAATATCCTAACGCCCTCCAGTCATCGCACTTTATTCCCCTACGCCTTGAGTCACTATTCATGTCTATTCGCATCATTCTTGCCGATGATCATCCCGTAGTCCGCATCGGTACGCGGGCTGTCATCGAAGCTAGTGGAGTTGGTGACATCGTGGCCGAAGCCAGCAATGTGGATGAGCTGCTGAGCCATCTGGGCAAGCATCCATGCGACGTCCTGGTGACGGACCTATCGATGCCAGGGAGCAAACATTCCGATGGCTATACGATGATGGAGCGAATCCGACGGAGCTATCCGACTCTTCCTATTTTGATGCTCAGCGTCTCCAGCAACGTCGGAATTCTCCGAATGGTGTCGTCACTCGGCGTGCTGGGGCTGATTGACAAAGGCTCTTCGATGAACGAATTGCCTGTCGCTATTCAGACGGTGCACAAAGGCAGCTCCTACATCAGCGGAACGCTAAAGAGGCTCGCCTCCGAGATGGACGTGTCAGGCATGTCTGGCGATGGAAAAAAACCGCTTTCGCCCCGTGAAATAGAAGTGCTCCGACTGATCGCTTCGGGTCTGAAGGTCAAGCAAATCGCCGATCAGCTTAACCGCGGCGTCACCACGATCAGCAAACAGAAAAGCGATGCTATGCGAAAGATCGGCATCCGCAACGATGCGGAATTATTTGACTACCTGAGAAGGCAAGGCTTCTCCAGCTGACTCCGATTCGCGTGGTGTAAATGCAGCATGCCGTTGGTGTCGGCGAAAGCGGATGGCGTGATTTCGTTGAGCGTGTCGGCCATAAACGTTTCTGATTAATTGTCGAATCTCACCTACGAACGCGGTTAGCACCCTCCCCGTGGGGCAAGCAGGGGGAGGAGAAAGGTGCGAACACCTGAGATTCCGCGCCAACCAGGTAGCCCTTTGTTCGCTCATATGCATAACGCATGCGATGCACGCCAACTATGAGACGGCGCGCATCGCAAGACACTTAGATCACGGCATGCGCATGCATCTTCTCATGCGGCAACACCAGGTTGGCGTTGAGCGATGCAACGTCGTACGTGGCAACACTCGCGCCATTCACGACGGCGATATCAGTCATCGCCGTTTCCACGTCATGCACGCCAAGCTGTGCGTTGTCATGGCTGTGATTCGTCATGAGAAAATCGCTATCTGCCGTACTAAATACATCATTCAAAGACGGCAGCCCATCCTGGCCGCTCGGCGTCGGTGCACTCTCGACGTTGATGACGAACTCGTCGCTGCTGGGCTGCCGTCGCTCACTGAAGCCGTGAAGACGTGCTTTCCATCCTGCAATGGCGACTCGGGCTTGAAACTCCAGTTGCCAAGATCGTCGGTACGCACCTCGCCCACGACATGTCCATCCATCTCGATCGACAACAAGGTGTTGGCGGCCCCTCTCCCGCGCAACCTCACATGCGTGCCGTCTGTGGATTCGCCATTGCGCACATAGCCGTGGATCGGGCCAAACGCATCAAGTCCATAGATGATGACCGGTGCCGCCACCGGCGGTGCTGGCACATCCGCGATGGTGATCTCAAAGGGCTCACTGGCCTGGCCGTACTGGGCGATCGCCTTGAGGTAATGCACCCCTGCGTCAAGGTGACCGTTGACCTGAAATGTCCAGTTGCCATAGGGCTCGGTGCTTACAGAACCCAATACCGTTCCGTGATCATCCACGATCGTCACCAGGGTGAACGGCTCGGCTGTGCCGCGCAACATCGGAGACGCATCATCGGTCGTCGCGCCAGAGGAAAGCTCGCCTTGTGGGCTACCTACGTTGTCGTAGGCAGCATCGATCGTCAAGGCCGACGGTGGCGCAAGTACATCGACAAAGATATCGAAAGGTTCACTGTCCTTGCCATCCACCGATGCGATCAGGCTATGTACGCCACGAGTCCGTTCTCGGGCATGAAGGTCCAATAGCCCCATGGGTCGGCCTGCGCTACGCCAAGCACGGTATCGCCATCCATGATCGTCACGTGACTGTTGGCTTCCGCCATGCCTTCCAACGTCGGGCGGGCATCGCCAGTGGATGCGTTCTTCTCCACATACTCACGATAGATGTCATCGTAGATGGCGTTGATCACCAGCTGCCCTGGCACGACGTGGGACGTGTCGATGGTGATCGCCACGTTGTCCGAAGGGTTACTTGTCCCTTCGTCGGTGGTGGCCGTCACATGGATGGAATGCGGGCCATCGCCCAGAGGTTTCGGTAGCACAAAGGTCCATTGGCCTGCGCTGTCGGCACGTGTCGTACCGATTACCTTGCCTTGATCGTCGTAAAGGGTGACCAGGCTGTCCGGTGTGGCTTCGCCGTCGAATCGGGGGCGTGCATCGTCTGTTTCGCCATGAACGAATCCTTGATGATCGCCAACCTTGTCGTGAATCCCGGTTATTTCTGCGTAGAGTGCATTGGCGTCGTTCATCATTCTCGCATCCCTTTAGTTATGTTTTGCCGCCATGTCATGGCGTTTTTCTTTACTGCGGGAAGAAGCCACCCCGGCCGGCATGGCCGGCCGGGGTGGCCGCGATGAAGCCCGAACGTGCGGATCACGGGAATCCGCACGTTCGGCACTCGCACCTACATCACATTACGGCGTGCGCATGCATCTGCTCATGCGGCAACACCAGGTTGGCGTTGAGCGAAACGCCATCGTGCGCGGCCACATTCACGCCATTCGCGACGTGACCGTCCACCGCCACCGCTTCCACGTCATGCACGCTCAGCTGAGTGTTGTCGTGGCTGTGATCCACCGCGAACAGTTCGCCTTCGCCGGAACCAAGCACGTCATTCAGCGATAGGCTGTTGGGCTGATCATGCCCGGTGGAGGTATGGCTGATCGAGAGATCAAATGGCTCGGTCGATTCGCCAGTGGCGTTATTGCGCGCCGTATAGTGGTGCTCGCCATCGTTCGTGCCTATGCCCCGGGGAATGTGGAAATCCCAGTGACCCATCGAATTCACGATGAAACCACCCAGCCAGGTATCGCCATCCCATATGGATACGCCAGTGTTGGGCGGTGCGTCGCCAAACAGATAGAGTTCGCCTTGATAGTCGACATGCCCGTTGTCCGACACAATGCCGTTCGGAGTATCTGCACCGTTAATGCTCAGCGTTGTTGGGGGCGGCGACACATGGGTGTCGATGTTGACCACGAACGGTGCGCTGGTCTGGCCATCCGTCACGGCAACCAGGCTGTGCGTACCATCCTGCAGAGCTTCCGACGGTTTGAACCACTACGAGCCGTCCTTGCTGACCTTGACGGCACCTACTTCGTGGTCGCCGTCATAGATGGTTACCACGCTCCCCGGCGTTCCCTTGCCGCTCAATGTCAGATGTGCATCGTCGGTGGTACCGCCACTGGACACGGAGCCAGTTGCGCCCACNCATAGATGGTTACCACGCTCCCCGGCGTTCCCTTGCCGCTCAATGTCAGATGTGCATCGTCGGTGGTACCGCCACTGGACACGGAGCCAGTTGCGCCCACGGCGTCAAACCCATAGTCGATCACCGGGGCCGGCACATGGGTGTCGATGTTGACCACGAACGGTGCGCTGGCCTGGCCATCCGTCACGGCAACCAGGCTGTGCGTACCATCCTGCAGAGCTTCCGACGGTTTGAACCACCACGAGCCGTCCTTGCTGACCTTGACGGCACCTACTTCGTGGTCGCCGTCATAGATGGTTACCACGCTCCCCGGCGTTCCCTTGCCGCTCAATGTCAGATGTGCATCGTCGGTGGTACCGCCACTGGACACGGAGCCAGTTGCGCCCACGGCGTCAAACCCATAGTCGATCACCGGAGCCGGCACATGGGTGTCGATGTTGACCACGAACGGTGCGCTGGCTTGACCATCCGTCACGGCAACCAGGCTGTGCGTACCATCGCTCAACGCCGCATCCGGCGTAAACGTCCAGACGCCCTGTTCATTGGCATGGGTCGTGCCCACCGGATTGCCATTGTCATAGATCGTCACCAGGCTGTCGGCAGCGGCCGTACCCTGCAACTGAGGACGGTTGTCGTCGGTGAATCCGCCCGACTGCACACCACCTTGATGGTTACCAGCGTCGTCGTACACGTTGCCGATGACCGGCGCGGGCGCGGGTACCTGGGCAGTGTCGATATTGATCACGTACGATTCGCTGGATTGGCCATCCACCACGGCAGTGAGCTTGTGCTGGCCGTCGCCTAGCGGCGTATCCGGCGTGAAGACCCAGTTGCCGCGGTCGTCGTAAAATTCAGCGTAGCCCAAGAAGTGGCCATTGTCGTAAATCATGACTTTGCTTCCCGGGAGCGCCGAACCCCACAGCTGCGGAGTGTTGTCATCCGTAGTCCCGCCCGGTTGCACGTCACCTTGCGTACTGCCCGCGTTGTCGTACACATCGACAATGACCGGTGGCACATGGGTATCGACGGTAAACACGAAAGGTGCGCCGGGCTGGCCATTTACTTCGGCGACGAGACTGTGCTGGCCGTCGCTCAGCGCGTTATACGGTGTGAAGAAGTAGTTCCATGCGCCGTTCGCATCGGCCTGGGCCGTGCCAACGATCTGGCCGTTGTCGTAGATCGTTACCGTGCTTCCTGGTGCTGCCGAACCGCTTAGCGCCGGACGGTTGTCATCAGTAGTGTCACCCGGGTAAAGGGTGCCCTGCTCGTTACCAACGTTGTCGTACAAATAAAAACCGATCTTCGGAGACGACTCTTGGGTGTCGTTGAAGAGTGGCGTCGAGAGAAGTTCGGTGAACTGTGGGTTGACTTGATCAGTCATGTTGTGAAGACCTCTTTCAATTTAAGGTGAAATGTCTGCCCGCGATTTGTTTCGAAGCAGTCCGATGGCCATCGGACTGCTTGCCCCCTCCTTGCGGTACGTCAGGAGGAAGCAGCGGATACCCGGGCGCGTCGACAGAACATCGAAGCGCCCGGCACCTGCACTTACCTCACATCACGGCATGCGCATGCGTCTGCTCATGCGGCAACACCAGGTTGGCGCTGAGCGAGCCAGAGTCATGCGTCGCGACACCCACGCCATGCAACGCTTCGCTGTCCACCGCCGCTGCATCTATGTCATGCACGCTCAGCTGTGCGTTGTCGTGGCTGTGATCTGCCGCGAACAGCTCGCCTTCGCCGGAACCAAGCACGTCATTCAGCGATAGCGCGCCGGCATGGCCCTGGGACGAAGGAACCGCGTCGACCTCGAGCTTGAAGATCAGGCTGTAGTTGTCATTGCTCGATGCCGCACTGAGATAGTGCGATCCGTTTTCCAGAGTGGTATCCGGCGTAAACGACCAGCGACCATCGGCACCGACCATAGCGGTGCCAATGGCGGACGTATGAGAGCCGCCGACGGCATCAATGAACAGGTCATAGATCGTCACGACGCTGTTGGGCGCACCCGTGCCATGCAGCGTGGCATGGGCATCGTCTGTGGTGGAGCCACTGGCCAGATCGCCTTGCGAATCGCCGACAGCGTCATGCGCATACGAAATCGTCGGCTGCGGTACGGAATGGTCGACGACAAGCGCAAACGGCGCACTGGCCTTTCCGTCGGGTGAGACCGCGCTGAGGTGGTGCACACCATCACCCAGGTCGGGCGGCGTAAACCACCAGTTGCCGGCGTTGTTCGCCCGCGCGGTGCCAATGGGCGTATCGCCGTCGTAGATCGTTACGAGGCTATTGCCGGCCGCCGTACCCTGCATCTGCGGATGGCCATCGGCCGTGGTGGCGCCATTGGCCAACTCGCCGTGGTAGTTCGGCGTACCAAGATGCTCTTGCACGTGGCTGATCACCGGCGCCGGTGAGACGTAGGGTGGCTGGGTGATGATGAGGAACTGACCGCTGGTCTGACCATCCACCGCGGCTGTCAGCGCATGCCCGCCCGTACCCAGCACCGGCGTGTCGAATGTCCAATGGCCCTGTCTGTCCGTTTGCGTCGTGCCGATCGGCGTTCTGCCGTCATAGATCGTCACGAGGCTGCCGGCCTTTGCCGTGCCTTCCAGCTTCACCTGCGAGTCGTGCGTCGTGCCAAAGGCCTTCATGTCGTGCGAGCCGTCGGCACCGTCGAACACGTGGCCGATCATCGGCGGCTCGGGCGGCGTGACGGGAGCCGGAACGTCGCGGATGTCCATACCGAACGTATTGCTGTCGATACCGTTGGAGTTGCTCACGGTGAAGTGATGCGCACCCGGGTCCAGATCCATCGGGAACGACCAGCGCCCCGTGCCATCGACCGTCGCCGTACCAATCGCCTGGCCGTTGTCGTAGATGGTTACCACACTGCCGGCCATCGCCGTGCCATTCAGGCGCGGATGGTGGTCGTAGATGGCGCCGCCACCCGCGGTGGCGGTTCCTTCATGCCCGTAAACATCGACAAACGTCATCGAATCAATATGGGGTGCTACCGATGCCTGACCGTCCACGATGAAGAAGATCGACTCGACTTCACCACCCGATCGCACCTCAAGCGTGTGAAAGCCGGATGTCAATGCGTCGGGCGTGTATGACCAGTAGCCGTTGGCATCGACCGGTACCGTGCCGAGAAATTGGCCATTCTCGAAGATCGCGACCGAGTCGTTAGGCTCGGCCATGCCATGGAAGGTCGGCTGAGCATCGTTGGTGTGACCACCATAGGCCATGTCGCTTTGCGAGGCGTGATCAAACGCCGACAACGTGAGCGGGTGCTCAAAGCTCGCGGTCCCGTTTGCACCGGGCACGGCGTTAAGCGACAACCCTTCAACGGTGATTTCGAAGGGTGCACTGGTAAGCGCACCATCGTTTGTCACGGCGACAAAGCTATGCGTGCCTTCCGACAAGGTTGCACCTGGCGTCCACGTCCACACACCACGGCTATCGACAAAAGCCGTTCCCACCGCTTCATTCCCTTCATAGATGGTCACGAAACTGTTGGGAGCACCCGTACCCGTGAAGGTCGGGCGGTCGTCATGGGTGGTTCCGCCCGTAAGCAACTGGTTGAGCTCATACGGACCGTCGTTACTGACAAGCGCGCCATTGATGATCGGCTCGGGGTGGATGTAATCGCCATGGACCACATTCAGGTCGAACGGTGCGCTGGCGCTGCCGCTTTCCGAAATAACGGACAAGTGGTGCCTGCCTTCGCCCAGCTCGCTTTGCCATTCCCAGAAACCCTGGTCATTCGTGCGCGCCGTGCCCAGAACCTGGTCACCATCCATGATGGTGACCACGCTGCCCGGCGCTGCCGTACCCACGATGTGGGGGCGCGTTTCGTCGGTGGTTTCACCGCTGGACAGATATCCCTGCACCGTACCGCTATGGTCCAGTACGGAGCTGATCGCCGGTGCTGAGACCTCTGGCGATTGAACGTTGAGCTGCTTCAGGTGCACATCGGCGGTCGTGCCCGATGCCACCAGCTCGTGTGAGTTATCGGCACTGTCGTGCGCATGGACGTTTTCTGGTGTCTGTGTGATTGGGCTTTCGACCAAAACGCCGAACGTATTACTGGTTTGGCCACCTGATCGCACTTGATACGAGTGAGGGCCCACGCTTAACGGCTCAGGCGTAAACGACCAGGTGCCATCAACGCCGGCAACGACCCTGCCCACAATCGTGTTGTATTCAAAGATAACCACCAGATTTCCGGGCGGTGCCGTACCGTGCAGCGTCGGCTGCGGATCGGAAGTGCGACCGTAGGTCGGCACGTCATGGCCGGAGTGATCCTCCGCCGAGGCGATGGTCAGTGCCACTTTGCCAGTACCACCGCTTATATCGAGCTTGAATGGTTCGCCTTGCGAGCCGCCCAGTGCGCTCACGGAATAGCTATGCACGATGTTGCTCAATGCACCTGAAAACGAATACGACCAATGGCCGTCTGCATCCGCCGTGACCGCGCCAATCACCTTGTTGGTGAGGTTGTCGCGAATCAACACGATGCTATTGGGTGCAGCAGTGCCATGCAGGGTGGGGCGTACGTCGTTGGTTGCATCACCGTTGTGAAGCTCGTTGCCTGCGTCGTCTGACGCATAAGCAATGGCAGGGGAAAGCGACGAGGTGTTGTCTGGAAACATGGAGTCCATGCTCATGGTTGGATATTCCTTGGGTAATGAAGTACGGAAGCCGTTTAGGTGAGTCAGATGTATTCCTAGTCGATCGCTCCTCGTTCATGACGAACACGGAATCACGGCAAACAGGAAATCTGGTGACGTGAGCTTCCTTGAATCAGCGCGCTATCCCCAGCCAATCCACCAGCTTTCCCGCTCCGTCGTAGGCGCTGAACACCGCCTCGTACGCATCGAACCGATTGCTGACTTCGCCGATCATGTCGTTGTAGTGATCGGTCTCCGACGTGAGCACGTCGAGCAGGCTGCGTTTGCCCAACTGGTACCACTGTTCGAACATCGCCTTGCGCACCAGCAGGGTTTCGTTGGAGAGATCGGCATACGCTTCAGCGCGCGCGAACGCGTCCACCGCGGTCTGCGCGGCGTCGCGCACCTGGTATTCGTAGTTGCGCTTGAGTACATCCACCTGTTGGCGGTTCGCATCCACACGCGCTAGCGCCGCGCGATAGGCGGCGCGGTCCGAACCGCCGCTAAACAACGGCCAGCTCAGTTGCAATGAGGTGGCCCAGGGTTGCTGCGGCCCCTGCGCATCGCGGAACGCGGTTTTGCTCACCACCCAGTCCAGGCGAGGCCGCTTGGATGCGCGTTGCGCATCGGCGCTTGTATCCGCGGCCTCCGCGGTGGCTTTGGCCTGCCGGATGGCGGGGTGGTCCTGAAAATCGGCAAGCAGGCGGTTCGCATCGGCCAGCTGGATCGGCCAGATGCCGTCGCCCGGCAACTCAACCGGATGGTCGCCGAGCAGAATGCTCATCTTGATTTCTAGCTGACGCACCTGCGCTGCGCTAGCATCGCGATTAGCCATGGCCTGCAATAACTGCGCCTTGGCCTGCACCCACTCGCTGCGTCGCCCCTGATCCGCTGCCGAAATCTGCGCCAGCATGTCGACCAGGGAGCGCATGCGTTTCACATAGGCGTCGCCAATGGTCGTCATGCTGCGGTACCGGCCCAGCTCCAGCAGAGTCTGGGATACATCCAGCGCGGTCGCTCCCAGCGTGGCTTGATAGCCCTGTTCCGCCGCGTCCGCGAGGTGCCGGGTGCTCTGCACTGCTTTGCGTCCAGTGCCCCAATCAAAGACCGGTGTGGTGACATTCACCGATACCGACGCACCGAGACTCGGGCTGCTCGCTGGCATCGGACCGCCGAAGGTGCGGGTGGGCGATTGGCCGCTGAGCTTTACCTGCGGCAGACGTTGCCCGCGCGCATTATCCACGTCGTAACGGGTGGCCTCCCATTGCGCCAACGCCTGCGTCACATTGGGGCTGCGCTCGGCGGCGATGCGGATCGCATCATGAAAACGCTGCCGCAGTTGGGCATCGGTGATGCCGGACGCATTGCGGCGTGCCGCCTCATCGACCGGCTGGTCGTCGAGCCATTGCGAGAACACCGCTGCTGACACCGTCTGTGGCGTGGTCGTGGACGGCGCACTCGCCAGATTCGACGTATGGACCGGTGCGATCCTGGCGATATTCGTCTCACGCAATGTCACCGGCAACGGTTCGGGCAGCGCCGTCACGGGAGCCGCCGGCTTGCCTGGCGTGGGTGATGCTGACGTCGCCCAGCTCGCTACAGGGCGTGAGGGGATGATCCCGGTGGTGGGAGTGCCCGCTTTTGGCGCTGCCGTTACCGTGCTCGCCGCAGCCACGCGTTCGACAGTGGCGACAGGCGAAGGCGTGTCATCGTCCGGAGTCGCAACAGCTTTGGCTAGTGTTGCCGCCGGTTGCGCAGGCGACGACGCCTTGGTTGCTCGCGACGAGCCGAAATGGATGACGTCAAACTCGTCGCGCCAGGAAGCGTACTTCTTCGGGGCAGCATCCGCCGCGGGTGTGGCGTCGCTGATCGCAGGCAGTGCGAGGCCAAGAAACGCAATGGCCACGGCCAGCGGTCGTCTTCTGATGACCACGTTGCGGTTTGCACTTGTTGTGTCGCACACGTTCACGTCTCTGTTGCTCCTGAAACCCGAAGCGTTGGTCGAGTACGCATTCGTCCGTCTTTCGGGTCTTCTTCGTTGCTTGTTTTCAGCGGTTACGCCCATCCCCTCCCGAATGGCCGGTTTTCGTAGATATCCAATGCAGCGCGGTGTTATCGCTCGCGAAATGCTTCACGCGCCTTGAACAGCGGCTTCAGGATGTAGTCCTGAATCGTTTTCTCGCTGGTGCGAATGTCGATGGTCGACACCATGCCGGGGATGATCGGCAGCTGTTTGCCACCTGCGGTCAGCGCATTGGCGTTGGTGCGCACTACCACGCGGTAATAGGTGGTTTCGTCACCCGGCTTTTTCTCGTTTTCGAGCGTGTCGGGGCTGACCCGTTCGACCTTGCCCTTCAGCGAACCGTAGATGCCGTAGTCGTAGGCCGAGATTTTCACCGTGGCCGGTTGGCCCGGATGGACAAAGCCCACATCGGAAGGCTTGATCTTGCCTTCCACCAACAACTGTTCGTCGATCGGCGAGATTTCCATAATGGTCTCGCCGGGGCGCACCACGCCGTCGACGGTCTTGATGCGGATGTTCTTGATGATGCCGCGCACCGGCGCAAGAATCGCTGTGCGGTCGACTACATCGGCATTGCCGGCCAGTTTTTCGGTGGTTTGCCCCAGCTCCAGCTGCGCCTGTGACAACTCCGAATTGGCGGTGGCCTTGAAGCGATTGCGCTGCTCCACGATCTGCATCTTGAAACTGTTGGCATCGCGGCGCATGCGCAGGATTTCGACTTCCGACATCAGGCCCTTGCGCATCAGCGGCTCGGACAGGGCGAGTTCCTTCATGGTCAGGTCGTAGCTTTTCTGCAAAGAGACCACGCTCTCGTCGAGTGCGCGGCGGCGTGCCTCGAACGTTTGCGTTTCTTCCTTGACGACCCGGGGATCCTTCAACACATCGTCGGGAAAGCTCAGCACCTGCCCATAGGCTTCGGCCTTCAGGCGCGCAACCGTGGCCTTGAGCCCGGTTACCTTCGATTGCACCTCGCGATAGCCGGCATTGGCGCGCGTGGGGTCGATCTTGAGCAGTAGTTGCCCCTTCGCCACCGTTTCACCTTCGTGCACCGGCATCTCTTCGATAATGCCGCCATCCAGGCTCTGTATCTGCTGCTCACCACCGGCGGAAATTACTTTGCCTTCTGCGCGCGTGACTTCCTCGACTCGCGCAAAATGCGCCCACGTCATGCCAATCATCATCACGATGGCAATCAGATACAACACGGCCTTCGCGCCTGGCGTGGATTGAGCGAGCATCGCCTCTTTGATGTCGCCGACATAGGCGGCATCGCCCGGATGCATGATCGACTTGGCGCCGCGCAGTCTTTCAAGCATTTTCATGTCGCGCTCTCCTGCGCCGGGGTTCGCGTTGTCTGAGCTTTCGGTGCGGCGGAGAGTTGCGCCAGTACGGCGGCCTTCTCGCCATCCAGTGCTACCTTGCCGTCGTCCATCACCACCACGCGGTCGACCAGCGTCAGCAACGAGGGACGATGCGTGACCAGCAGCAAGGTCTGCCCATGCATGACCTGTTTGAGTTGTTCGACGAAGCGCACTTCGGTCTGAGCATCCATGCCGCTGGCTGGCTCATCGAGCAGCAGCACTTTCGGACGCGCGATCAGCGCGCGCGCTAGCGCCACCAGCTGTCGCTGGCCACCGGATAGGCCTTCACCGGTCTCGCCGATCGGCAGGTTCACGCCAAGCGGATGGCGCGCAGCAATGCTTTCAAGGCCAGTCAGGCGCAGCACGTCGAGAAACTCCTGCGCCGTGGCGTTTGGCCGGCCAATCAAAATATTCTGGCGCAAGGTGCCGTAGAAAAGCCGCGAGTGCTGGCCCACATAGCCGACCGCATGACGCCAATCCGCCGGATCGATCTGCGAGGTGTTCAAGCCGTCGGCCAGCAGTTGCCCGTTGGTGGGCTCGTACAAACGTGCAATGAGGCGGAGTAGCGTCGATTTGCCGCTACCGACCTTGCCCACAATGCCGACGCGCTCGCCCGGTTGCACCGTGAAACTGATGTTACTGAGCATTGGCGGCGGCGCCGGCTGTCCCATCGGTACCGGATAGGAAAAGCCGATGCCCTGCAATTGAAGCTGGCCGGTGAGTTGATGGTCGGCGAGGTAATCCTGCCCGGCGTTGCGCTCGGTCGGCATCGCCATCAGCTGGTTCATCGACTTCAGCGCCACCTTGGCCTGCTGATAGCGCACGGCCAGACCGATCACCTGATTCAGCGGCGCGATGGCGCGGCTGGCCAGCATCACTGTGGCGATCAGCGAACCCTGCGTCAGCTCCTTGGCCTCGATCAAATACACGCCGATCACAATGATCACGACGGTCTGAATCTGCTGGAAAAAAGTGATGAGGCCCGTCGCCAGGCCGGACAGATGCCGCGACTTCATCGAGGTCGCCGCCGCCAGTCCGCTGAACCGATCCCAGCGGCGCTGCATGAAACTCTCGCCGCCGACGGCCTTCAAGGTCTCCAGGCCTTCGATCGATTCGATCAGCACACCTTGCTTGAGTGATGACTCGCGAAGGTTCTCGTTCATGATGCGTGCCAGCGGCCATTGCACCAGCACGCTGACAATGATCACGATCGGAATCAGCAGCAGCGGAACCCAGCCCAGCGGCCCGCCGACCGCGAAGATCACGCCAACGAACAGCAGCACGAACGGCAGGTCGGCAATAGCTGACAACGTTGCCGAGGTGACGAAATCGCGTACCGAATCGAACTCGCGCAATTGATTGGCGAAGGTACCTGGCGAGCTCGGCTTGTACTCCATGCGCACCGCCAGCGCCTGACGGAACAGCATGCTTCCCATCACCAGATCCGCTTTCTTGCCGGCGATATCCAAAATATAGCTGCGAATGAAACGCGACAGACCTTCGAATATCATGGCGATCGCCACGCCGATGGCCAGCGACCACATCGTTACCACGGCGAAGTTAGGCACCACGCGGTCGTACACATTCATGGTGAAGAAAATGCTGGCGAGTGAAAGCGCATTGACCAGTACCGTCGCCAGCGCCGCGTTGCCGTAATAGCGGCGGTAGCGCCACAGCGTGCTGATCAGCCAATGGCCGCTGCGTTCCGGCTCCGGTGTGCCGGCACGGTGATCCACCTTGGCTTTGGGCTTGGCAAGAATCGCGAAGCCGACATACATCGCATCCATTTCTTCGGCGTCGATCTCCACCGCATCGTCGCCGAGCTCCGGCAAGATCACGCGATAGCGCATGCCGCCATCGGTCTTTTGATGACTAAGCAATATGCAACCACCGTAGTCTTTCCTCAGCAGCACCACCGGCCACAAATGCGGCGAGATTTGCGCAACCTTGCGTTCCGCGACAGCAGCGGTCATGCCCGCCTGCTCAAGGGCTGTCAGCGCCAATGAGGGCTCCAGCATGCCCCCAACCGGCAGGCCGGCTTTCAATGCCTGCACACTCTTATCCATATGGTGGTGCTTGCACAGCCACATAAGGCTGCCAAGCAAGGTGTCCACCACCGCGGCGCGCGCGCGTATATCCAGGCGCGTTGCAGCCACGGCATCGGCGTTATTGGAATTCACTCTTAGACTCTCTAAATAGAATGGAATGGCACTACAAGGGCATGCGTGCCGCGTGTGCGGTACGGATCGATGGTCGTGTCAAAGCCTGACAACAGAGCCATTCATCGGACATAGAAGAAGTACGAAAGCGCGCACAAAGGCCCTGGTGTGCGGCGCGCGCCTTTAGCGTCGATTAAATCCAGATGAGGCGCGCTCCGATTTCAGAGCGTCCGAGCTTTATAGGAGAACGCCCTGCGTGCGGTCGCGTATAACGGCGACGCACCGTCACGTCGGCTCGCATATGGGGCGAGCTCCTAAAGAGGGGAATGCAATAACGCGGCACACTCTCTTAGAGAGTCGATCGTATTAATTTCGCCAGATGTCTGGTCGTCTATGCCATAAGAGAGTCACCTCTTGGCAGTAGCTTTCAGGTCCTTCTGACATGGGTGGCGGCGCCTTGCCTCGCTAGATCTTTAAGCGATGGTGCCCGCATATGCTTGTAGTGGAGCAGTGGTGTCGATGCGTTGCTCAGCGCTTCTTGCCAAGTGCTTCGCGAGCCACTTCGTTGTCAAGCATCGATTCCGCTAGTAGCCGTTTGAGGCGAGCATTCTCGGCTTCGAGCTCGCGGAGACGCTTGTTATCGGAGGCCTGATTGCCACCGAACTTGTTGCGCCATAGATAGTAGCTGGCCTCAGAGAAGCCATGGCGCCGACACAGTTCCTTTACTGACAAGCCTGTTTGGGCCTCACGAAGAAAGCCAAGAATCTGCGCTTCCGAGAAACGTTTCCTCACGTCCTATCTCCTTCATTCCATGGAAGTGGGAGCGGACTGTAACGCTTTGTGCTCATCAATTTAGAGAGCGTGTCGTCTCTACACGCACTTTAGAATTTCTTCTATAGGAGCGCGAAATCGCGCCGCCTAGACTGGCGCCGCACTCGAGGAAAGGGGTGCGGTTGTTGAATGACATGAAGTGCTGGGCCACGGAGCGGCAAAAGACTTTCAGGTGTACCCATGGGATGGAGCGCCTGCAGGACTTCCTGATGCATGTCGTCAAAGTTCATGTTTCAACCCTAAATCCATAGGTCGATCGACCTGCCGTAATTTCCTGCCTAGATGGCGGGTATTCAACTTAAAGGAATGTACAAATGAAGAACTTCAAGATTGCTTCCGCCATCGCGCTGGCCATGGGTATTGCTGTTGCCGGTTCGGCCAGCGCGGCTTCGAGCGCCGGCGGCACCATTAACTTCAAGGGTGCGCTGACCGACACCACCTGCACCATCCAGGGTGGCGAAAACACCGACGAGGGTACCGGTAACTTCACCGTGGAGCTCGACCCGACCCCGGCTTCCGACATGCAGGCTGCTGGTGACACGGCCGGCTACACCCCGTTCGGAATCAAGTTCGGTAAGGCGGGCGAAACCACCTGTCAGAACGGCAAGATCGCCACCCTGATGTTCGACAGCCTGGACACGCATATCGATGCCTCCACCGGTGCGCTGAAGAACGTGCTGATCAACGAAGCAACCAACGCCGAAATTCAGGTGATGGCGAACCCGACGACGGCCCTTAACCTGACCGACTCGGCCGCTGCGGTGGTGGTGCCGGCGATCGACAACAACCAGGCGAGCCTCCGCATGGGTGCGCGGTACCTGGCTGTGAATGCTGCTCCGACCGCCGGCCTTATCAGCTCGGCCGTGGTCTACAAGGTGACGTACAACTAATCCGTAGTTGTTCGTATGAAAGCGTTGGCGGCCGTGTAAACGGCTGCCAATTTCACGAATTCTCTTGAGGTGATGTATGTCTAACGTATTGCGCTATGCCATGTCGGGCCTGTTGCTCGCAACCGCCATGTTCGTCGGAAGCAGCCAGGCAAGCGTGGTGATCGGCGGCACGCGCGTGGTGTACCCGGCTCAGGAAAGAGAAGTGACCGTGCGTCTGACCAACCAGGGTAAAACGCCAGTACTGGTGCAGGCCTGGATGGATAGCGGTGACGATAAATCGACGCCGGATACCGCCAAAGTACCGTTTACGCTCACGCCGCCTATCCATCGGCTCGATGCGGGCAAGGGTCAGGCGTTGCGTATGGTTTATACCAAAGAGCCGTTGCCGACCGACAAGGAGTCGCTGTTCTGGCTCAACATACTCGAAGTGCCGCCGAAGGCGCAGTCGACCGGCGAAAAAAATTTGCTGCAGTTCGCATTCCGCACGCGTATCAAGGTGTTCTTTCGCCCGGGTGGGTTGCCGGGGAACGCGTCTGAAACATCCGACAAGCTGGTGTGGAAGCTTGTCAGCGGTAAGGATGGCAAGAGCTATGCGTTGGAAGTGAGTAACCCCACGCCCTACTACGTCAACTTTGCCAGTGTCGGCATCAAGGTCGGCGACCGCAGCATCAAGGAACAAGGCGGTGGCATGGTGGCGCCAAATGAAAACGCTACGTTCCCGATCAAGGAGTTGACAGCGCTCCCTGGTGGCAACGCGCGCGCGCAATTTACGGTGATCAACGACTACGGCGCCCTGGGCGAAAAGGAAGCACCGCTCCCGCCTTGAGCGCGGCTCTTCCCACGTCCTGCAATTACGTCAAGTCGATTTATCCAGAAAAGGTATGCCGTGCCCTTAGGGCGACGGCAGGGTTAGTTGCCGCCGCATGGCAGCGTAGGAGAAGTTTGTGTCACGAGTGGATTCCAGCAATCGTGCGACATCCTCGGTAGCAAGGGATGGCTTGCGGCTCGCACTATTGCCGACCTTGATCCTGGGTGCGTTGGTGCAGCCGGCTTATGCGGCGGTCGTGGATCCGATCGATCCAGCAGCGTCTGCCGATCCGGCAGCTCCCATCGATCCGGCGGCCCTCATCGATCCGGCAGCGCCATCGCCGGTACTCAGCTTCGACCAAGAGTTCTTCCCCGCATCGTCCGGACAGAAGGTCGACCTATCACGCTTCGAGAAAGATGGCATTACGGCGCCCGGCACGTATCACGGCGACGTCTATGTCAACAAAGCCTGGCGGGCGCGTACCGACATTGTGATGCGCAACGTGGCGAGCATGGAGTCGGCACAGCCGTGTTTCGATGCGGCCATGCTCACCAACTGGGGCGTGGATCTGCACAAGGTTGCCACGTACGTCCAGCCGGACCAGGTGCCCAGCCGTTCTGTTCCGGCTACGGGAGAGTTTTGCGGAGTCATCGGCGACTACATCCCGGGTGCCTCGACCGAGTTTGATAGCAACGAGCAGTCGCTCACGCTTTCCGTACCGCAGATCTACACGCTGCGCAACGCGCGCGGCTATGTCGATCCGTCGCAATGGGATGCCGGCGTCAATGCAGGCGTACTCAACTACAACACCAACCTCTACCGCAGTAGCCGGAATGGCCGCGCGGAGACCAGCGCCTATGTCGGGGTCAATGCCTCGTTGGACCTCGGCTCCTGGCATCTCGTGCATCAGGGCGCGGGCTCGTGGACCGAGCGCGACGGAGCCAGCTACCAGAACAGTGCTACCTATGCGCAGCACGATATCCCCGCGTGGAAGGCGCAGGCCGCGGCCGGCGAAATCTATACGGCCGGCGACATCTTCGACAGTGTGCGTTTGCGCGGTGCGCGCCTTTACGCCGATCCGCGCATGCTGCCCTCGTCAGAGCAGGGTTTTGCGCCGATCGTCCGTGGTGTGGCGAGCAGCAATGCCAAGGTGCAGGTTAAACAGCGCGGCTTCGTAATCTACGAGACCACGGTCGCGCGGGGTCCGTTCGTTATTGATGATTTGTTCCCCACCGGTTACGGCGGCGATCTGGACGTGGAGGTTCAGGAGGCCGACGGCCGCATTGAGCGCTTTAGCGTGCCGTATTCCGCGGTACCGCAGCTGCTGCGCCCGGGCCAAAGCACCTGGGAAGTGGACATCGGCAAGATTGCCGAATCGAATGCGCTTAATACGCCTTTCATGGCGCAGGCCACCTATCGACGCGGCTTGACTAACAATGTCACCGCCTATGGTGGCGCCAATTTCGCCACGGCGTATCACGCCATCCTGGGCGGTGCCGCGCTCAATACTTCTATCGGTGCATTCTCGGCCGACCTGACCCAGGGGCGTAACAAGGTCCCTGGCCAAAAGGGTACGACCGGCCTCAGTCTGCGCGTCGCCTACAACAAGAACATTGTCGAAACCGGCACCAACTTCGCGATGGCCGCCTACCGTTATTCCACCAGCGGTTTCGTCGGCCTCAATGACTCGGTGGCCATGCGCACCGCCGTGGCCCGCGGGCAGGGCAGCAATATCGTGGCGCGACCGCGCAGCCGTGTCGACGCCAGTATTTATCAGGCGCTGGGCAGTAGTGGAGGCCAGGTGTTCTTCTCCGGCTCGGCCAGTAACTACTGGAACCAGAGCGGACGCCAGGTCAGCTTTTCGGCGGGTTATAGCAACCAGTGGAAGTCGCTGAGCTACAGCTTCTCCGCGCAGCGTACGCGCGATACGTCGTCGTATGTCTCGCCGTTCTCCACGATCGGCCCCATCGACAGCATCCCCGGCGTATCAACACCGACGAATCCGATCGTCAACACGCGCCGCGATACCACCTTGTGGTTCACGGTGAGTGTGCCTTTCGGTGCCGGTGACCGCGCGCCGATGTTCAATGCAATGGCAAGCCACTCGGATATCACCGGCTCCAGCAGCCAGGCGGGTATCAGCGGATCGCTGGATAGAGACCATCGTTACAATTACAACGCTTCGCTGTCGCACTCAGGGGGGCGGAGCAGTGGCAGCCTTTCGGGTCAGTACAGCGGCAGTAGGGCTAATTTGTCCGCCGGCTACAGTCAGGGCAGTGGCTACCGCCAGTTCAGCGGTAGCGCCTCCGGTGCTGTGGTGGTTCATAGCGGTGGCATGACCCTGTCGCCGCCCACAGGCGACACCATCGGTCTAGTTTACGCGCCGGACGCCGCCGGTGCGGGTGTGGACAGCAATCGGGGATCCAGGGTGGACTCGCGCGGCTATGCCGTGGTGCCTTACCTGTCGCCGTATCAGCTCAATACCGTGTCGCTCGATCCGAAAGGCACGTCCGCCGAGGTAGAGCTGGAAGGCACCACCCAGAACGTGGCGCCACGCGCCGGCTCGGTCGTCCTTCTGAAATACAAGACCAAGGCCGGTCGTGCCCTGCTGATCGACAGCGCGCTGGAAGACGGCACGCCGATTCCGTTCGGTGCTGACGTCTTTGACGAGAACGGCAACAGCGTGGGTGTCGCCGGCCAGGCCAGCCGCGTGTTTGTTCGCGGTATCGAGAAGTCCGGCACTTTGACCGTGCGTTGGGGCGACGGGGCCAATGACAGTTGCCGTATCCAGGTGGCGCTGCCGCCGCTGGCCAAGGGCAAGCACATGGATTACGAAAAATTCCAACTGCCGTGCGCCCAGGGCGCGGGACAGGCCGTATCCGGCACCACACACCCATCGTCCGATGCGCAAGCGGATGCGGCGGAAACCGCACGCAAGGGTCGCGCCATCGTCAGCGCAGTCATTGCTTCAGGTCTGGGTCTTTCCGGTCCGGCAAATCAGCTTTAACAGGAGAATATCCATGGAACGTCGATTGAATCATTCGCGCAAGCCTGCGTCGCATCGCACCTTAGCTGGGCTATTGCTAGCCATGGGGTTGGCCACGGTGGCCGGAACCGCCGGCGCGGATGTGGCTAACGTCACCATCAACGGCACCATCGACGCCGGTACCTGCACAATTTCAGCAGGCGATGTCAACAAGAACGTCACCCTGGCGACCATCAAGACGTCCGATCTGCCGGCTGCCGGTGGCGTGGCGGCTCTTCAGAATGTCACGCTTACCGTCAACAACTGTGATGTGGGCCTGACCACCGCGAGCTTCACATTCACGGGCACGCCTGATGACACCGATAAGGTGCGTTGGAAGAACACAGGGTCGGCGCAGGGCGTGGCGGTGGAATTGGAGTCGAGCGCCGGCGTGCCTATTGGCGCCGATGGCACGAATAACCAGTTGATGGCGCAGATTACGGGTGGCCAGGCCGTACTCACTTTCCAGGCAGGGTATTGGCACCTTCCGGGCGTCACCGCAACGTCCGGTTCGGTGTCTGCCGTGGCAACGGTCAATACAAGCTACAACTGATACGAAGTCTATTGCATCAATCTGATGAGTCCCGCCGCTGCTGTTTCGCTACTGCAGCGGCAGGCCAAGTTCAATAGGCAAAGCGCAGTCACGGAGGATGCGCCCTTAGCGATGCGATGAGTTTTCTATGCAGGCCGGTAGAGTCATTTCATGACTGCTCGCAACGCTTTGCCAGCGACTTTTTGCAGCTAAATTGGGGCGTCTTTGGTCTTTATGGGCGCGGCATGCATCGAGCGATGCCGCAAATTTCTGAGGTTGAATCCAGTGTTAAGAGCGCACCGTAAATCGTTTCGCAACGCCGTCCGTATGATCTCGGGCTTTTTTGTTTTGCTGGGTACGTTGACTGGCGAAAGTGCGCTCGCGGCCAACTGTCATCCGGCAGAGTCACTGCCTACCGTACAACCTGTGAATTGGGTGAATACGATTACGGTGCCTAGCAATGGCGCGGTGGGTGATGTGCTCGCTACAGCTGATTGGACCTTCAATGGTCACACAGGGTATGTGTATTGCGATAACGCACAGTCCGCGGCCCTGACTAGCTATTGGGGTATTCCGGCCTATGGGAGATCTCTAACCGCTGTTTCCGGCATGTCTCCTTATACCTTGGAGCTGGATCATGCCGGCAGTGGAATCGGTGTCCGTATCTATCTCAACGGTCGACAACTCACAGATTATCAAAGCGGTCTAGCAGGATCGGTAGCGTCCCTCTTTGGTGGCTCATCTGTATTTTACGGTCCTGGTTATGTCACGGTGCCCAAGACTACCTACCACTTCGAACTGGTGAGGACCGCCGTCAGCCCGGTGAACCCTCTTACGGTCATTCCGACTCAGTCGATTGGCGGGAACGCCTATGTATCGGTAAATACGGGAGGGTTCCTTGGTGAAGTGGGTTTTGCCGCTTACAATTTGCGCCCCATTAATGTTGTGTGGCAGACATCGACTTGCACGATCATCGCTGGCGATGTCAATAAGTCGGTGACCTTGCAAAGGGTAAAGAGCAGCGACTTCAATAACAGCCCGGGTACGGGTGATGTGCCCTTTACCCTCACGGCGGCCAACTGCCAGAACGCGACGTCGGCCACCTTTACGTTTTCCGGTACGCCCGATAGCACCAACCCAGTGTTGTTCAAGAGCACCGGTGACGCGGCGGGCGTAGGCGTCCGCATTTATCCGGCCAGCGACAGCGGCCAGACCATCGGCGCCAACGGCACCAACAATGTACAAACAGTCGCGGTCAGCGGTGGCCAGGCGGTGCTGTCGTTGGGGGCGCAGTACTACAAGACGGGAACCACGGTTGGCGCGGGACAGGTCACTACCAGGGCCACTGTCACCATGAGCTACAACTGACTGTGTCCAGCACCATCCAAAGTCCGCGCTGCTTCATGTGTGCTCAGCTTTTTTTGCACGCCGCCACTCGCTTCGAAATCCAGTGAAGCAAATGGAATTTTTGCCAGTTACCCTATTTCGAAACTCATTATGAAAAACGGGCTTCATATATTCCTGCTGTTAACGATATTGCTTATACCCATCGATTCACCAGCGACTTGTGTCCCCACGCCGACAGGCGGTAATGCTGGTGACATGATTATATATACGATAGACAATTATGCACCACCACCCTTCGACCCCGATATTCCTGACGGAGCGGTTATTTACGCTGCACATGCATCGGATAACAACGGTGTTGGAGGAAAGTTATACTGCGACTCGTCTCGGGTCATCACATATAGGGGGACAACCGGGGCGCAAGGGCGTTATTCGACATATCCAACGGGTATTGGTGGCATCGGTATTAGATTTAGATTCTGGACAGACGCGATTCTTGGATATTGGCCGCAAACTCAATTTGTTTCGAGTGGTGGTACCTCCCTTGTTGGTGCCAGCGGATTAATAATGGTTGAGCTTGTCAAAACTGGCCCTGTCATGGGAGGGGAGGGGCAGCTTTCAGGGGAGGTTGCCGGCTATTTCAACAGTCACAATGGACAATTTGTATCCATTAGATTTAACAATCCCGTTCCGATCAAGCCAGCTATGCCCACTTGCACGATCATCGCCGGCGACGTCAATAAGTCGGTGACCTTGCAAACGGTTAAGAGCAGCGACTTCAACAGCAGCCCGGGTACGGGTGATGTGCCCTTTACCCTCACGGCGGCCAACTGCCAGAACGCGACGTCGGCCACCTTTACGTTTTCCGGTACGCCCGATAGCACCAACCCAGTGTTGTTCAAGAGCACCGGTGACGCGGCGGGCGTAGGCGTCCGCATTTATCCGGCCAGCGACAGCAGCCAGACCATCGGCGCCAACGGCACCAACAATGCGCAAACGGTCACGGTCAGTGGTGGCCAGGCGGTGCTGTCGTTGGGGGCGCAGTACTACAAGACAGGAGCCACGGTTGGCGCGGGTCAGGTCACGACCAGGGCGACCGTCACCATGAGCTACAACTGACATATAGATTTCGCGCGGACCTGGCTTCAATGCCGCGTCATACCGATCCAATATCGGCGCGGCGTCATATGCGCACGGGCCTTTTGTTGACGAATAAAGACGGACTATTCGGGTTTCTAACAGGCTGTTGAGAAGCGCAAGGTGTCAAAACATGGGTGGGCGAAACCTATGGATGGCTCAAAAATATATGAGCGTCAAAACGATGATTTTTCGGATAAATCATAGATGCCATCTATGAGAAAATTGCAGCTGCTGGTTTCGCACATAGACCGTTAATTCTTGCAAGTAATCTAGAGTGGTGGCATGAAAAAATTCTGTTATTTATTAATATCGATATGGTTGCTCATGCCGGTTTTTTCGCACGCGGCGCCGTGGTGTTATGTGGTCAATGGCATCTCGTTTCCTGCGGATCACAGTCGTCCGGCGCCATGGGTTATTAACGTGCCTCCCATTCCTCCTATTGTAGTTGGCGCGAATACACCAAATGGGTCCGTTATTGCAGAACTGCCTGCTGTGCCCTTTATAGGGCCGTATTCCCCTTGGTATCTACAGTGTGGGGGCATTGGAAGCACGCAGAATTTCACCTGGACTACCGGGGTGACGGCGATGTCTTCTTATGCGAATGTTTATACAACAAGCGTCCAAGGAGTTGGCTTGAAGTTTGTCTTGAGTTGTAGTGCTTGTGGTGGTGTGTTTCCATTTAAGTACGACAATAATTCTTGGATAAATCAGAATTTAGCCTTCGGTGCCGGCTCTCGTGCGCTCTACATAAAGGTGATAAAGATTGGACCAGTTGTCGAGGGCGGCAATATTTCTGGAACAATAGCCAAAGTAGCGCAGGCAGATTTTGGAGATTTGATTCTATGGAATGCCAATAGTCCTATCATCATCCAGCCGGACATACCGACCTGCACGATCATCGCTGGCGACGTCAATAAGTCGGTGACCTTGCAAAGGGTAAAGAGCAGCGACTTCAATAACAGCCCGGGTACGGGTGATGTGCCCTTTACCCTCACGGCGGCCAACTGCCAGAACGCGACGTCGGCCACCTTTACGTTTTCCGGTACGCCCGATAGCACCAACCCAGTGTTGTTCAAGAGCACCGGTGACGCGGCGGGCGTAGGCGTCCGCATTTATCCGGCCAGCGACAGCAGCCAGACCATCGGCGCCAACGGCACCAACAATGCGCAAACGGTCACGGTCAGTGGTGGCCAGGCGGTGCTGTCGTTGGGGGCGCAGTACTACAAGACAGGAGCTACGGTTGGCGCGGGTCAGGTCACGACCAGGGCAACCGTCACCATGAGCTACAACTGAGAGTTACAAGACAACTATATGTAAAGACGATAAGGCTCTTATGTCCGGAAGGAAAGCAAAAGCCATGTATTTATTGAGAAGAGTGGCCATGCTATTTGTCCTTTTCGGATGGTCGAATCATAGGTTCGCCCAGAGCTTCTGCAGTGCTTCCGCTCCGGAGTTGGTGAGTTTCTCTGTTCCTGCCATTAGGGTGGACAACGGCCTGCCGAATGGGTCGATCCTTTATCAAGCCACCAGATATTACTCCGGCAGCAACTTTAACTGCCCATCGGCAGGTCCGATAAGCATGGGGTTGATCGCCGCTCCGGCGGTAACTTATGCAAACTATTTTGTTGGATCAACTCAGATAGCTAACACCAATATTCCCGGCGTGTGATTCATTATTGACGATGGTGCGGGAAATCCACGGCGCGCTTATCCAGGCACGTTTGGTGACCTGTCCGCAGTTTTTCAATACACCATCGGTTTGTCAGGGCGCCCTCAGGCCCCTGCATCGAGAGCGATCCGATTGACCTATTACAAAACCGGCCCCATCACCCGGGGCGGGAGCATTGCCGTACCCCAGGGAGCGACCACCGGTGGTGGGTCTGCTTTCCCTGCTAATCCGGTGTTTGTGACTTTCAATAATGGCTCTGGGCAGATCATTGTTGAAAATCCCACTTGTGACATTAGTGCCGGTGACGTCAACAAGATAGTGACCATGGCCCCGGTCAAAGTCAGCGATTCAACAACAGCCCAAGCATTGGCGATACGCCATTCGCCCTCACCGTCAATAACTGCCAATACAACCCGTCCTTCGCTAATTTCACCTTTACGGGAACGGCGGATGGAAGCAATGGGGTGATCTTCAAGAACTCGGCGGATGCCCCGGGCGTGGGCGTGCGGCTCTTCACCACCAGCGACAACCAGACCATTGGCGCCAACGGCACCACCAACGTGCGCAGCGTTCCGGTGGCGGGTGGCCAGGCAGTGCTCGGGTTGACGGCGCAGTACTACAAGACCGGCGCGTCGGTGGGCGCAGGACAAGTGAGCAGCAGGATAACGGTTGCCATGAGTTACAACTGACGGTTGCACTACAACCGCTGGTTGCAGTTACCCGCGTGCGCCAGGCCGCGGATGCAAGATCTGTACGGCGATCCCGCAATATGGCAACTGGCACGACCTGATTAGCATCGAGTCTCGGCCGATGTATGAAGCGTCACATGTTGTCATTCCAGCGAAGGCCGGAATTCAGTCCGATAAGCTTCGTGCAGCACCCAATATGGATTTTGTGTGCTTCGCACGTATCCTTCACTGGATTCCGGCCTTCGCCGGAATGACGAGAGGGGAGCGTAGCTGAGACTTGGCGCTAACCAAGAGATACGTAGGGGTGACCGATGAAGGCTGAAAAATTTTCCTTGTGGACCAGCGTTCTATGGCTGGTGACGAGTACCGCGGTTTTCGCTGCTTCGCCTCCATCCGCTGCGAGCGATGAGGCAGCGATAAGGCAAGTGCTGACGACCACTGAAGCAGCGTGGAACCGCGGCGATATCGCTGGATTCATGAGTACGTACAAAGATGCGCCGGATACCACTTTCATCGGCGCCAAGGTGCGCAAGGGTTTTCAGCCCATCCTGGAGAGCTACAGGAAGAACTACGCCACCAAGGAGCAGATGGGCAAGCTGACCTACTCCGACATCGAGGTCCGGATGTTGCCTTGCGCGGATGGTCATGCCCAATACGCTGCCGCGACGGGGCGCTTTCATCTTGATCGCACGGCGCATGGCGCAGCCGCCAAAGATGACGGTGTGTTTTCGCTGGTGTGGGAAAAGACCAGGGATGGGTGGAAGGTGATTCTGGATCACAGCAGCTGATAGCTCCGCTGAGTGGGTATGGCGAGTTGAGCTTCATGCATTCGTGTGGGGCTTGACCCCACCCCGGCCCTTCCCTGCTGCGGCCGTAGTAGTCCCTGTGGGACACGCAGGGGAGGGAGCGTGTGGTCTGCTCATCCCTTGCTCGTCCCGCCGCGGTTCCTCCGATCACTGTGGCGATGGGAGGGGTGGTGTGTTGGTGTCCGCCAACTTGCTCAACCGCTGGGATAACACGTTCAACGCATCCCGCAGCGCCGGTGGCTGCCGCACGCAGAAATCAAACGGCAGTCTCGCCAATTGGCGCGCCAGCCAATCGAGCTCGTCCACCTGTGCGCGCAATAGCACGCCGTCTTCTACGGGCTCGAACAAACCCATGCTGCCGCCGAGCCGTTCAAGGGCATCTTGTAGCGTGGTGTGCAAGACAACCTCGGCGGTGATCGAGCGTGGCAGCGTAGCGATACTGAAAGTGAGATGCGCCACCGCGTCGAAATTGGACGGGCGCACGAAGCCGGCGTCGAGCATATCCACCTCCGTGACGCGGTCGAGACGGAACGAACGCAGCCCTTTGCGCAGATGGCACATGCCCACCACGTACCACTGACCGCCGCGATGGGCGAGGCCATAGGGATCGAACTCACGCTCGGACTCCTCACCCTCGGCGGAGCAGTAACGCAGATGCACGCGGCGATATTGCTGCGCCGCCGTGCTGAGGGTGAACAAGATATCGCTGGCGCCTGCGGCGGAAGAGCGTGAGACATCCAGCATCACCGTCTCCGCCACGGCACGTGTGCGCCCCTTGAGCCGCTCGGGCATCACGCGTTCCAGCTTCGCTTGTGCGCTGGCGACGGCGGCGGACGCTTCAGTGAGCCCCATGCTGCGCGCCGCGAGTAGTCCCACCGACAGCGCCAACGCTTCGTCGTCGGTGAACATCATCGGCGGCAGCTTGAAGCCGGCCACCAACAGATAAGCGCCGTGGCGGCCGCGCTCGGCGGTGATCGGAATGCCGATTTCTTCCAGCGTGGCGATGTAGCGGCGCACCGTGCGCGTATCCACCCCCAGCCGGCGCGCGATCTCCGCACCGCTGATGCGACGGTGTGTCTGCAGCAGTTCGAGTACGGCCAGGGCGCGAGTAGTGGGGTGGTACATGGCGCGGAGCATAGCCAACAAACAGGGCGGATAGCGCCCTGTTTGATTCGTAGGCTGCGCCCATTCCCTCTGAGGCGCTACGCCATGATTCCCTCCCTGCAACTGGGCATGTTCTTCCTCCTGGTGCTCGGCATCATCGTGTTGCCCGGGCTGGATATGGCGTATGTGTTGGGCAGTTCGCTGATGGGCGGGCGACGCAGCGGGCTAGCCGCGGTAGGTGGCATCATGGCGGGCGGGGTCTGCCACGTGGTGATGGCGACGCTGGGGATCAGCGTGGTGCTGCAACTATGGCCGGGCGCGTTCAATGCGGTGTTGTGGATCGGTGCCGCCTATGTCGCCTGGATCGGTTATGCGATCTGGCGCAGCGATGGCGCCTTCCTGCCGACGGCCGCCGCGGAACGCCATTCGCGGTGGGTCACGTTTCGCCGCGGCGCGCTGACCTGCCTGCTCAATCCCAAGGCCTATTTGTTCATGCTGGCGGTGTTCCCGCAGTTCATGCGACGGGAGAACGGACCGCTTTGGTCGCAAGCGATCGTGCTGGGTGTCGTGATCGCCCTCACCCAGCTTGCCGTGTATGGCTTGCTCGCCTGCGCGGCGGGCGGTGCGCAGGGATGGCTGGCGGCCCGGCCGACTTACAGCAAAGCCGTGGGGCGGATAGTGGGCGCGTTGTTGATCGCCATCGCCGTGGTGACCGCCCTTGAAGGTTGGCGCCGTTTGTAGGAGCGCACCCTGTGCGCGACGCCTTTCGCGCGCTCATCGCGCACAGGGTGCGCTCCTACAGTGCATAGTCGAACGTATAGGTGTGCTTTCCCTTGTCGTCGATATGAATCACCATCGCACCGCTCAAGCCCACCAGTTCACCCGTGCCGGAATCCGGCACCACCTGCACCGACCAATCCGGCACGCCGCGATGCATGGTGGCGCTGTGCACAAAGGTGAAGCTGCCGCGTTTGCCGTGCAGGGTGCCGGTGACGCGCTCGAGCGCCACATAAGCACCCGAGCCCTGGGTCTCTGTCATGGTGGCCACCATCTCGCCCTGGCTGCTGCCGTCGAGGTCGCCGTGGAAGTGCTTGTCGATGGTCTGCCGGCCAATGCTTGTGGCCTCGAGACCAGGGGTGGCGGGTTGCGGGGTCATCTTGACGTCAAAATCGCCGCTGGCGTGCATGATCGTGGTCTCCTTGGAATTGGCTTGTGCGGCGGTGGTCAGCGCCAGGGTCAGAATGATGGCAGCGGTTCGGGGGAATCGTACGTGCATGGCTGTCGCCCTACCCTATGGCGCGGCGTGCCTCGCCGCTTTTGGATATGACAACAGCATCGGTGCGCCAATGATTGGAAAAACGCGACAGCATCACGCGGAGCCGCAGCCATGAATGCCCAGGCGGGCAAGGCGCGTGGGGTGTTGCGCACCAAGCTGGAGCAAGGCAGCTTTCAGCATGAGCGTCGGCTGCCATGCCAGCCCTTGGCCTGGCTGGTGGAGCATTTCTGGTTTGTCGGCTGGGATCTGCGCGGCTTGCCGCCACAAACGCAGGAGACTTTGCCGCATCCCAACGTGCATCTGGTGATCGAGCCGCCTCAGGCACGCATCTATGGCGTGCATAGTGGCCGCTTTACTTGCGAGCTGAAAGAACAGGGCCGCACGTTCGGTATCAAGTTCAAGGCCGGTGGTTTCTATCCGTTCCTGAAAACCTCGGTCTCCACCTTGATGGACACATCGATGGCCGTGCCCGACGTGTTCGGCGCCGGCTCCGAGTCGCTTGAGGCAGGCGTGCTGGCCGCGCCGGATGTCGAGGCCATGATCGTCCTCGCCGAGCGCTTCCTGCTGGATCGCCTGCCGCCGCACGACGCGATGGTGGAACGCGTTAGCGCCATCGTCGCCCGCATTGCCGACGACCGTGGCATCACGTCGGTCGAGCAGATAAGCGAATACAGCGGATTGGGTACGCGCGCGTTGCAGCGGCTGTTCCAGCAGTACGTTGGTATCGGCCCCAAGTGGGTAATCAACCGCTATCGCCTGCACGAAGCCATCGCGCAATTGCAGGAAGGCCGCGCCGTCGCCTGGGCCGAGTTGGCGCTGGAGTTGGGCTACTTCGACCAGGCCCATTTCATCCGCGATTTCCGCAAGCTGGTGGGGCGCACCCCGGCGGAGTACGCACGGGTGGAGGTTGGGCACGACCGCTGAGGCGATTCGCCTTCCGGCTCGGCTATGCTCCAACGCCACGGAAGGAGGCCACAGGGGGCCACGGACGTATGGGGATGGCGCAGGTTTTGCGGCGGCGGTGGCTGTCCGCGTGGAGATGCAGGGGAAACGCGTTCGGGATCTTCAGCGTGGCGCTGCTCGCTGCGGCGGGCGCCGCACATGCGCAGCAGATCTCGGGCAGCGCATTGCCGGTGGCGGAGCCAGCGCATCTTGCGGCAGTGCCTGCTGCGGGAAGCTTGCGCGTCATCGGCCGCTATCCGGTGGATACGCTCCGGCAAGCCGCCATCGCGCGCCTGCCGGATGGCAAGGTGTTGGTCTATGGCATTTCGCCGGATGCCGGTTGGCGCGATGCGCAGGGGCAACCTGTGTGGTCGCTGCGCCGTCGCTCTCGCACCGTCAGCTTTCCTTACGCTCCCGAACCGTTGCTGTGGAATCCGCAGCGGCACGGTTGGTCGAAGCTCTCGTTGCCGCCCGAATGCCACGGCGCGGCCTACCTGCACACCCTCACGGCCCTGCCGGACAACAAGCTGCTGATCGCGGGCGGTCTGTGCGATCAGTCGAAAGACGGCGCGGACGACACGTCGCAGGCGCCCTATGCCAGGCTGTCGTTGTGGAACGGCACGACGGGCGAATGGGAGCACGCCCCTTCGCTGGAGCAGCCACGCATCTATCACACCGCCACCTTGCTGGACGACGGCAGCGTGCTGTTGATCGGTGGCGAATCTGATCCGGCGCTGTCACCTGAGCGCGAACCCGTTCTGGCCAGCGTCGAGCGTTACCGCGACGACCAGATCGAATCGTTTCCCGCGATGCATGTGGCGCGCGCGCGACACACCGCTACCGCGCTGCGCGATGGCTCCGTGCTGGTGGCTGGCGGCATCGACGAACACGGGGCCGCGATAGCCTCTGTTGAACTGTGGGATGCCTCGACGCGCGCCTGGCGGGAGCTGCCGCCACTGGCGCATGCGCGCTATGCGCATACGGCGACGTTGCTGGACGACGGCCGCGTGATGATCGCCGGCGGCAATGACGAGGCAGGCCATCCGCTGGATGCCGTCGAACTGTGGGACCCGCCGCACGCGCAATGGTCGGCCGGCACGCCGTTGCTGCGCCCGCTGCAGGGGCAGGCGGCGGTGCGATTGGCGAACGGCAATGTGCTGGTGACGGGTGGTCTCTCCGCCATGGAGGCCGGCGCCATCGATTGGGCTTTGCTCTGGGACAAGGCTACGGAAACGTGGCGGCCGGCAGGCAGAACCAAACCCAACTCGTTTTTCGACGTGGGCTACATACCGACCCTTATCGCCATGCCCGACGGCAGCGCACTGGTCTTCACCCAGCGCCAGATCCTGCAATGGCGTCCGGCGACAGCCGATGCAGCGACGGCCATGGAAACGCTGGACAGCAAGCCTGCGCTGGTTGCCCTGGCGAACGGCAAAGTGATGGCGATCGCGCGGACAGAGGGCCAGACCTGGAGCGCGCAAGTCTGGAATCCTGGCAACGACAGCTGGGCGTCCGCGGGCAAGCTGGCTTATCACGATGGACGCGACACCAAGGCGATCCAGTTGCGCTCGGGCCGCGTGCTGCATCTGGGCCTCGGCGGGCAGAACGATCTGTGGTGCGAGATCGGCGGCGAAGACAGCGAGCGGTGGGAAAGCTGCGGGCACATCCCACTGGAGAAAGTCTCCGACTCGCCGATCGGTCTTGGTCTGCTGCCCGATGGCCGCGTCGTGCTGGTGGCGAATGCGCAAGAGGCGTTCGTGTTCGACGAGCGAACCCGGCAGTGGACGGCCGCGCCGATGCAATGGAACGACCACGATCTGACCTATGGCGCACCGATTCGCACCGAACACCCACTGGCGCGGCTGCTCGATACGGAACGCAACAACTGGATCGACATCAGCGTTGCCGCTGCAAGCTACTGGGAGAACGTTGGTCCGCGCGTGGACATGACGCTGCAGTTTTCCAATGGGCAACAAAAGGCGATAAGCAGCCGCCCCAATCCGCCCAGCCTGCTATGGGACCCGGTAAGGCAGCGGTGGGCCTACGTGTTGATGTACCAAAAGATGGGCGCCAACGCGCAGCTGCTGCCGGATGGTTGTGCGCTGTCGTGGCCATTGTTGACACTGTTTGATGCGCGCACCGCCAAAGTCACGACGCTGCCCGACCCCGGTATCGGGGTCAGTTCGCCCGAAGGTGCGATGGTGGCGCTGGCCGATGGCACGGTGGCCGTGGCAGGTGCACCGGATGGCGGTGTGGGCAGTGGTTTCTTTCATCGCAAGGCGAGCTGTGCCGGTTTCGCCACGGCGCCGGAAGATGCGTTGCAGATGCCCGGCATCTTCAGCGACCGTTTGCCGCCCACACCGGCACAGACACCAGCCGCACCTGTAAAACCCACGCCGCCGCCGTCGCGCACCGCTGCGCTGGTCGCACGCGTCAAGGACAATCCGTGGCCCTGGCTGGCGCTGTTGGGCACGCTGCTACTGTACTTGCTGCTGCGCTATGCCGTGTTGCCGCTGGTGCGGTATGTCTCGCGGCGCACGATCCCGCAGAAGGCCAGGGACACGTTGACGCGCGATCTGCCCAGTCCGTTTGCGTGGGGCACGCGCATCGTGATCTACGGATTGCTCGCGCTGTTTTGTGTGGTGACGGTCAAGCCGTTCCTGCATTTCCGTCATCAGCGCGTGGAAGAAGAATGCAACGCGAGCGCGTCCGCCTGTGTCGATGCACAAACAGGTCTGTTGCAAAGCGAGCCCCGGCTGGAAGCGGCGCCCGATCACCCCAAGCCCAGGATTCCCTGCCGTTACGTCGGCGTGTGGTCATCGCGCAACGGCAACCTGATGTTCCGCCTCACGCTCAAGGACGATGGCACTTACGTCGAAGAGCCCAACGAAGCGGGCTTCGGTAATCCCACCGGTTACCGCGGCTACTGGATGGTGCAGGGCGACAACATGGTGTGGCGGGACAAGGCGCGTCCCCAATTGGGCGCGGACATCAATCCGCTGTTTCCGGAAAGCGACACCCGCTTCACCCTGGTGGAAGGCAACGGCAGCCGCACCCACTTCGAGTTGATCCAGGCGACGCCATCGAGCCGCTGCACGCCGTGATACTGCTGTCGTGTCACGCGAGGGGCATCGGTCATGCGTTTCTATGGCGTGACCGGATACGGCATATCGCCGAACGTCGTGTCGTGATAGCCCTTCGCGCCCACGGCCAACGCGAGTGGACTGCGGAAATCCTGCCCTGCCGCAAGACAATCCAGCACATGCGCAAAGTGATACTTCGGCTGCCAGCCAAGCTCCTGCCGTGCGAGGTCGTTGACATAAACACGGTCCACGCGCGGAAACATGCGCCATCCATGCGCGCTGTACAGCGCCTGGAAAGAAGGGAACAAACGCTGCACCACGGCGGGCGCATCGCGGTGCAGTAGCGCCAGGTCTTCCGCTGCGAACGGCGGGGTGGCGGAGATGATGTAGCGGCCAAAGCCAATGGCCGGCGCGCGCTCGATCGCGAGCAGATGCGCGCTCACCACATCCTCGATATCCGCGCGACGGTAGAGCAGTTCGTTCGCTTGCGCATTGGCGATGTCGTAGGCATCGCGTGTTTCGGCGTGATCGTCCGCCTCGGGAAAGAAGCGCGAGGTGCGCAATACCAGCACCGGTAGGCGCTGTTTGCGGTGAAACAGTTCACACAGGTTCTCGGCGGCGAGCTTGGTGGTGCCGTAGATGTTCTTCGGTATCGGCGCCACGCTTTCGGTGATCCACGCTGCCGGCTGATCCGTGCCGGGTGTCAGCGCGGCGCCGAAGGTGCTGGTGGTACTGGTGAATACGAACGCGTTCACACCGGCGGCAACGGCTTCCTCCAGCAACGCCAGGGTGCCGCTGATATTGGTGTCGATAAAGTCCTGCGCCGAGTGCGTGGCCACGTGCGGTTTATGCAGCGTGGCGGTGTGAATCACTGCACTCACGCCGCGCATGGCCTTGCGCACGAAAGCGCGATCCGCGATATCGCCAACCCGCTGCGTGAATGGCGAAGGTTTGCGATCGATGCCGATGGCGCTGCGCGAGGCGGCATGCAAGCTACGCATCAACGCTTCGCCGAGATGGCCGGCGCTGCCCGTCACCAGAATGGTCATGGTTGTTCTCTCGGTGTGTCAGCTTCCGGTCGCTTTAGTATGCCGCTTGGCTTCCACTTCCTGGAATGGTGGCAGGCTCCGCGATCAGCACGACAGTGCGAGCAATCGATCGAGCATGCCCGCGCGCCGCATCCGCTCGATCCACCAGCGCAGCGCGGCTCCGTCCTCGCCGGTGCGCCAGGCGAGATAGAAGGTCTCGGCCGGCTTCGGCTCTTCCACTTCCTTCACGATCAACTCGCCGCTGCGTACCGCCGCGCGCACATAGGGCTCCGGCAGAAAACCGAAGCCGAGACCGGCGCGCTGGTAGTCGTACTTGCTGCGGATGTCGGGCACGGTCAGCGCCTCCTGGCCATACAGCAGGCCCACGGTGCGCGATATCAGCTTGCGCGCCGTATCGCCGACCGCGATGGCGCGGTGCTGTTGCAGATCCAGCTTGCTCAGCGGATGTGGCACGGCGGCGAGCGGGTGGCCCGGCGCCACCACAAACACAAACGGCATCACGCCCATCGGCTCGGCGATATAGCCACCACCGGATGGCCCTTCGCCGGCCGCGCCGATCAACAGATCCGCGCGCCGTTCAAGCAACGCCTCCCAGGTGCCAGACAACGCCTCCTGTCCGATGCGCAGACGGGTGCGATCAGCTACCTGATAAAAAGCCTGCACGTCTTCCTGCAAAGCGATCGGTGCAAGCAGTGAATCGATGCCGATGGCGAACTCGGTTTCCCAGCCGGAGGCGACGCGACGTACGCGCGCTTCCAGATCCTGCGCAGCGCGCAGCAGATGCCGGCCTTCCTTCAACAGCTCCTGCCCGGCGCGGGTCAGTGCCACCTTTGGGCCACTGCGCTCGAACACCGTCACGCCAAGGTCTTCCTCCAGCTTGGCCACGGTGTAGGAGATGGTGGAGGGCACCCGGTGCAGCTCTTTGCCCGCCGCCGCGAACGAGCCGCGGCGGTCGATAGCGTCCAGGATCTGCAGGGCGTCGAGGCTGAGTCTGAGCATTCGAAAAATTCGATGATAGGGCGGAAATCTTTCCGCTTTTTGCCAGGGGTATGGGGGTTCATACTCTCTCCATCAACCATCGATGGCAAGGTTTTTCGGGGTTTATAGCCCGAAATGCCGGCCTCCACAGCCGCCATCGATTCCATTGCATATAGAGCCGGAGGTTTCCCATGTTGCACGTACGCAGAAGCGAAGAACGCGGTCTGGCCGAGCACGGCTGGCTGTCGTCCCGCCACACCTTTTCCTTTGCCGAGTACTACGACCCCAAGCACATGGGTTTCGGCCCGCTGCGCGTGATCAACGAAGACCGCGTGCAGGGCGGCCAGGGTTTCGGCACCCATGGCCACCAGAACATGGAGATCATCTCCTATGTGCTCGGCGGCGCGCTGGAACATAAGGACAGCCTGGGCACCGGCTCGGTCCTGCGCTATGGCGACGTGCAGCGCATGAGCGCCGGCACCGGTGTGCGCCACAGCGAGTTCAACCACGATTCGAAAGAAACCGTGCACTTCCTGCAGATCTGGATCATGCCGGAGCAGCAGGGCGTGAAGCCGAGCTACGAGGAGAAGCACTTCGACGAAGCGTCAAAGCGCGGGCAGTTGCGTTTGATCGTGTCGCCGGATGGCCGCGAAGGTTCGCTGCGCATGAACCAGGACGGGTATCTCTACGCGTCGATCCTCGACGGCGCCGACAAGCTTACCCATGCGCTGGCGTCGGGCCGTCTCGGCTATGTGCATGTGGCGCGCGGCAGCCTCATCGTCAACGGCACCCCGTTGAAGACTGGCGATGCGTTGAAGATCGAGAATGAAAGCGGCATCACACTGGAAGGTGCGGAGTCGGCGGAAGTGCTGGTGTTTGATCTGCCGCGGTAATGAGGGTGTGATCGTGGTGCCAGTCGAGCCGCCCCACCTCAGCCCCTAGCTCCCTCCCCTGCTTGCGACGCAAAGCTAGTCCCGTGGGACAGGGGAGGGTTGGGGAGGGGTGAGTACTTGAGAAGGCCTTTCCGTGTGAGCTTTTCCCAGGAGCTCATCCCTTCCCAGTTTCTCCCTACCCCACAGGACTAGCTTCGCGTCGCGAGTAGGGAGAAATGCCCGCTGAGATGCGCCACTCATCGAGACTCAGGGCGAGCCCGCTTTCGATGCACCCCGCGCCCCCGCCAACGGCCGCACATACTCCACCAGCGACATCAGCGTTTTCCCCGGCTCCTCATTCATCACCTCGTGCGCGGAGTCCTCAAACCACACCAGTCGCTTCGACGGCGCCCGCACCTTCTCAAACCACGCCGCGGCAAGGCTCGACGAAACGTTGTAGTCGTGCCTGCCCAGAAACAGGATCAGCGGGCAATCGAGCTGCCCGACCTTGCTCAGATCCAGCGTCACGGCATGGCTGAGCAACTTGTCGACCGAGTACCCGCTGGCCTCGCCGATCAAGGCAACATCACGATCGGTGTATTCGGGCGACAGTGACATGGCGGCGCTTTCCGCCTGGCCGCCCGTTCTGCGGTACACCATGCCGCCGTACTGGTTGAGCCACTTCCGCTGGATCATCAGATCCTTGAGTGCCACCGGTTTTGTTCCCTGGGCATAAGGAGCGATGGACCCCAGTTCCTTGATGGCTTCCGCATTGCCCGCCTTGCGCGCTTCCGTCATCGCGAACTGCCACCCTAGGCGCTCGCTCTCCGGCATGTTGGTCATCTGGCCGATCCCGATATAGGCGTACAGCCAGTCCGGATGCCGTCGCGCAACCTCAAGGCCGAGGTAAGAACCCCATGAATGGCCGAGCACAAAAATCTTCTCCTGGCCGAACTCCTTCCGCAGCCACGCCACCATTTCTTCGGAGTCGGCGACCATGCGTTCCGGCGTCATCGTAGGAGCCACTGCGGCAGGATCGTTGTCCGCATAAGTGCTGCCGGCGCCGCGCTGATCCCACTGCACCACGGTGAAGTATTCCTCCCAGCCACGCTGGAAATACCAGCTCATCGGCATCGAAACCCAACCGGGTCCGCCGTGCAGCACGAGCAGTACGGGGTTTCGCTTGTCATTGCCGCGAATGCTGACCCATTGATCGATACCGCCGATACGCACCTTCTCGTGCCGCTCCACACCATCAGGCGTCACGATGCGGCGCATGTCGGCGATGATCTTGATCGCCTCGGCACGGTTGCCAGGCGAAGGCGGCTCTTCGGCGCGCAGGCATGAACTGCCAAGGCACAAACCCAGTACAGCGACGAACGATAAACATCCAATGCGCATGGCACCCTCTCTCAGCAGAAGCGCTGTCGGGTCGGTGTAGCAAGACGCGTACCGACCTACGCTGATCGTTGTATCAAGCCATTTTCGTTGCGCTGTGGGCACCCATCCACTGTCCGCGGACAAACGCGCGGACGCCCGAGGGCAATGGACGCGTCGCCGACGCTCCATACGACGAGCGGTTGGATCCATGCAGAAACGGACCGGGTCTGCGTGCACTCTGACTGACATGCCGCATGTTGATGCGCACCGATTGGCAGACCTCTAAAACGATGGGCCGGCATCGCCGACCCATCGCAACCTGCACCGACCTGCTCAGGGTTGCTGATAAGCACCGATATCGATCAGGCCCGCGCTGCTCAGACGTGGCTGCCCCGCATAGTCCAGCGTGCCTACCGTGGTCGACGGCAGTAGCAGTCCTGTTCCCTTCGCCGGCGAAGTCGCGCTGACATGCAGGTCAGGTGGCGTCGTCGTGATGCTCTGGAACTGCGGATCCGCCAGCACCGTCGCCTGATCACTGTGGCTGGCCGACCGGTAGGCGCTCACACCTGTGTAGCTCTTACCCAGCCAAATCCAGTTGGCGTTATCGACACCGCCGTCGGCGAAATAAAGGTTGTGATCGATGGTGCCCGGGTTGCCATAACCCGCATTGCCTGACGCACCCGGCCAGAAGTTGACCAACAAGCCGTTGCTATTGGCATAAAGCAGGTTGTTCTCGAACACCGTGCCGCTGGCGTGGTACTGAATCTGGAACTCGCCGCTGCCCGTAGCCTGCGTGTCATTGCGGAACAGCGTGTTGTTGACGATGGTGGCGTTCTGCGTGCCGCCGTTGCTGCTGCTGGCGCCACCGATCGAAATGCCGGTCACGTTGGAAAACTGCACCAGATTGTTTCGCGCCGTGACGTTGCTGGTGAAGCGTCCTGACGTCTCGCAGGCCAGCTCAATGCCGATATCGGCCTGCTGCACCAGGTTGCGCTCGATCACAATGCGCGTACCGCCTTCCACGTAAATGCCGTCGCTGGAGAAATCCCCGGCAGGATACGCAGGATTGCCCTGCGAGCTGATGTTGTAAACCGTGTTGCCGCTGATCACGCCATCGCGCGCCTGGCTCCGGAACGTGCTGCCGCTGCTGGTCACCATGCTCTCGAAGCCGAGTGCGGCAATGCCGATATTGTCGTTGTCGTGCACTTTGTTATTGGAGATCGTCCACTGCTCGACATTACCGGTCAGCGACAACGACTCACTGCAGCCCAGGCGAAGATGATCAACTTCATTGCCATCGATGGTCAGGCCGCTGATCGACGTCGCCGGATCGTTCGCATACACCTCGATGCCAAAGGCATTGCCATTCGGGCAGCGCTCCAGCTTATTGACGATGTCATGGATGCGATTGCCGAGAATCTGCACCTGGCTGCCGCCGCCGGAGATATAAATGCCGACCGGCGTCGCCGTACTGCTGTTGGTGCTGTAGTAACCCACGTCAAAGCCCTGGATCGTCACATAGCTGACGTTGTTCAAATTCCACAACCCGCGCATGGCGCCGGCCGGCACCACCAGCCCGCTGCCATTCAATGCCGCCGTTTCACCCGGGTAACTGGCGAAAACAATCGGCCCGGCTGCCGCCGAACCCGACTGCCGCACATCGACCGTTTCCTTATAGATACCGCCGCGCACATAGACCGTATCGCCCGCCAACACACTGCGCGCCGCGCGCCCGATCGTGCGCCACGGCGCATCCAGCGTGCCGGCCGCATTGTCGTCACCGGTGGTGGCAACGTAATACGTATGACCCATACCGGCCCAGGCCGAAGGGGCCAATGACCACACAGCCAATGTCGCGCACAGACCATGCGCAAGCATCCGAACCTTGCTGCTCTTCATGCCGATCTCCATCTCTGCTTCAGGGGATGTCGCCACCCTTGCGGTAGCAACAGGGGAACTGCGCAGCAGACATGAAAGAAGAGGCGCGCGCCAAACGTAAGGATCGCGCAAGACTCTTTGAACACGACGACTGCGCAGGCGCCGAAGTCTGCGCGTCTGTGTGAATCGGTTCTATGACTGTGTTCTCAAGCCACGGTATCGATGTGAAGCGGCGTTTCCACGTGATCGGCCATACCAATGCTTCGAGGTTGGCGATCACGGCAAAAAGAAAGGGAGCGGATCATCGCTGATCCGCTCCCTTCTTGTTTTTGAACAGAGATCCCCGCGGACGGATCAGCCCAGGGGGGGCTGCAAGCTGATCCGGCTTGTCCGCCGCGCGCGTCACCGCGGGCACTTAGCCGTGTTGCCAAAACCCCACGTTCAGACAACTGCCAGTGGGAAATGACGGCCCGTTGATCCACAGTCCCTGCGTATCGCGTCGAGCCGCCCTCTCTGCCTTGATAGGTTGCCGACCTGTCGGTGCCACTTGAATCGGAACATTCCTAGCGAATGCGGGAAGCTCGCGGACATACAGCTACAAGACATCTTTGGAATAAAGAAGCGAAGTGGAGGCACCTGCCATCCGCTTCGCTCTGTCAACGTAAAACTTCTGGTCCGAGACTTACTGGGTCAGATCGGCTGGCAGCTTGCCGCCGTTCGCCGCCAGCGCCTGCATCAGCTGCCTGTGCAACCAGATGTTCATAGTGGCGGAGTCGTTGGTATCGCCGGTGTACTTGAGTTCCCCGGCGAGCTCCTTGCGGTGCGCCAGGCTGCTGTCGATACCCAGCGCCTTCATGGTGTCGACGATCGAGGTGCGCCAGTTCAATGTCTGGCCGCTCTCACTAACCAGCTGATCCATGATCGCGGCAATATCCACATCGGCCAGCGGCGCGGGCGCGGGCGGGGCGGCAGGGGTTGCGGCCTGCGTGGCCACCGGGTCGGGCGTGGGTTCGGCCGGGGCCGGTTCGCTGGGTTTCGCCTTGCCAAACAGCTTGTTGACGATGTCGCCGAAAATGCTCACTTCGCTCTCCTCAGGTGGGTCAGCGCGATAGTAAGGAGCAGGTGATGACAACTTGCCATCAGAGAATTCTGGTGACCGCTTCCGGAGCGAAACTGGGGTCCGAGCGGACCTTTCATGACGTCAGCCCCAAAGCCCAGGGCATGCTGTAATAAATGGACAACTCAAGCTGGAGCAGCCCATGCGCAGCGCCAATGCCCTACTAGTGTTTCTCCTGCCGGTGCTACTGCTCGCAAGCGGGCCGGCCATGTCCTCAGAGAAGGAGGACGTGCAACAGGTCCTGCAGGCCGAACGCGCTATCTGCGCGGCTTTCGAGCATGAAGACGCGGATTGGCTGGAGCAGCATCTGGATCCGACCTTCACCTTGACGAGCTCCACCGGCAAAGTCACCACGCGAGCGGATGAAGTCGCCGATTTGCGCAGCGGAACGAAGTACGAGGTGTTCCGCAATCGCGATTCGAAAGTGCGTCTGTATGGCGATGCCGCCGTGGTCACCGGCATCACGCGGGTGGAGGGCAAGAACGAAGGCAAGCCCTATGCATTGGATTTCCAGTTCACCGATACGTACGTGCGTAAGTCGGGTGGCTGGGTACTGGTGGCCAGCCATGCGTCGCGATTGGCGGATAGGAAGTAGCGGTTGTGCCTGTGAGACGCGGAATGTGGGTCTGGGGCCATCCGGTACTACAAGATTGGAGTTAAAGAAGCCGACTCTGACCCCGGTTTCACGTTTGGTGGCTGCTATGCCCCATTTGTCATCCGACTCATCAGGACGTCAGCAAAGCGTTCCGGCTGTTCTATATCCGGGAAGTGCCCGCAATCCGCAAAGCGCACGATCTCCGCGTGAGGCACGCATGCATGCAGAGAGCACGGATCGGTCTGCCGGTGCGAGCGATCCTGTTCGCCCCAGATCATGGTGCATGGCGTAGTCACGCCACATAGCGACGCCATCTGTTCTTTTGCCAAGCCTTGCACGACACCCGCCAGGCAAAAGCAGGCGCCGCTCTCCAGGGCGTCGAGAGCTTTCATCCGTAAAGGTTGTGGGTCGGTCGTTCTGGGCAGCGCCGCGCCGTACCAGCTTGAAGCCGCTTTGTTTCTGAAGATCCATGCAGCGACCTGACCGACGACAGGCATGCGCAGCGGTTTCGGTATGACGCGAGCAGTCCATGCGTGCATCGCCGCGAGCGACGGCGTCTGTGAAAGCAACAGATGCGACACGCGCGCCGGCGCGAGCTTGGCGGCGCGCAATGCGTAAAAGCCGTTGGCACAACTGAAAGCCAGCGTGGTGTGCTCGATGCCGAGGCTATCAAGCACGCCGAGCACGGCCTGCGCGCCTTGATCCAGCGAGTGCGTGTAAGAGCGCTGTGGAAGCGAATGACCAAAACCCGGCATGTCGAAGCACACCACGCGCCATTCCTGGGCAAGCCGGTCGATCAATGCGGCGTAGTGCTCGATGACGTTGGGGCCATCGGGCACCATCACGACACAGGGTTTTGCCGATCCCGAGTCATACGTGCGCACCGCGCCGACCGGAGTGTCGATGAAGCGAGTGGGCAGGCTCTTGCCGTGGCTGTGCTGGAGCTTGCGCGCCGACAGGTGTGTCAGCCAACTATCGATGGCACCGCCGATCATGGTCGGCTAACCGGTTCGACGAACAAGGGGTGGGCGATGTCTATGCTGGTCAAGCGGTGTTTTCCGGCTGGCATGGATAGGCGAAAGCGCGAACCGTCGTTAGCTGGCCTCGCGGGCTTTCATATAGCCGCTATAGAGTGACATGCCTTTTGATGTGGACGGCATTCGTGTGGCGGGAGACTTGCAGTAGAGTCTTGGCCCATGCCACGGCCGCATTGCTACCAGGCTTCCACACAGAGAACATCCGGCGTATCCCGCCGGAGCGTTTCGTGCGCCATACCATCGCCGTGCCATGGACATGGCCTTGTCCGCGGTTGAGGCGCCAGCGGCAGCCTTTGCGCTGGAGCGCGTCAGCAAGCGCTACGGCGCGGTGCGGGCGCTCCATGATGTGAGCTTTGCGGTAGCGCCCGGAAGCACCACGGCCCTGATCGGCAGCAGCGGTTCCGGCAAGTCGACTGCGCTGCGTTTGCTGCTGGGTCTGGACTGGCCCGATGAAGGCGTGGTCAAGTCGGAAGGCCGCGTGCTGGAGCGTTCGCAGGTGCTGGCCCTGCGGCAACGCGTGGGCTACGTGATTCAGGAGGGCGGTCTGTTTCCGCATCTCACGGTACTCGGCAATCTGGCGCTGCTGCCTCGCCACCTGGGGTGGAGCGCGGCGCACATTCGCCAGCGTGCGGAAGAGTTGGCCGAGCTGACGCATCTCCCGCACAACGTACTGGAGCGCTATCCCGCTGAACTCTCCGGCGGCCAGCGCCAGCGCGTCGCCTTGATGCGTGGCCTGATGTTGAACCCGGACGCGTTGCTGCTCGATGAGCCCCTGGGTGCGCTGGACCCCATCGTGCGCCACGAGCTACAGGATGAGCTCAAGTTGATCTTCGATCAGCTCGGCAAGACCGTGATTGTGGTGACGCACGATCTGGCCGAGGCGGCATGGTTTGCGGAGCGTTTGATCCTGCTGCGCGAAGGCCGGGTCGTGCAGGACGGCCGCATCGACGATCTGCGTCACCGGCCGGCGGATGCTTTTGTCAGCCGTTTCGTGGCGGCACAGCGTCGCTTGCCGGAGCCTTCCGCATGAGGCGCCTTCTGCTGCTGACGCTACTGCTGTTGTCGTCGATGCAGCTGGGCGCCGCGCCGGTTCGCATCGGCTCCAAGCAATTTACCGAGTCGGTGATCCTGGCCGAGATCGCCCGGCTCAACGCGCGCGACACGGGTGCGCCGGTACAGCACCAGCGCGAGCTGGGCGGTACCAGCATTCTGTGGAGCGCCCTGAAGCATGGCGATATCGATGCCTACCCGGAATACACCGGCACGCTGACGCACGAGTTGTTGAAAGACATCGCGCCCGATGCCGATATCGCGGCACTGCGCGCGAAGCTGAAGCCGCTCGGCATCGGCGTCACCGACTCGCTCGGTTTCAACGACACCTACGCCATCGGCATGCGCGAGGATCGCGCCACGCAGCTGGGCATCACGCGCATCTCCGAACTGGCGGCGCATCCCGAACTGCGCTTCGGGTTCTCCAACGAGTTCATGGATCGCGAGGACGGCTGGCCCGGTGTGCGCCAGCGCTACGGCCTGCCGCAGACGCAGGTGCGCGGCCTGGACCACAGCTTGTCGTATCGCGCGGTGGCGAGCCGCGCGGTCGACGCCATCGATCTGTACAGCACTGATGCCGAGATCGCGTATTACCACCTGCGCGTGCTGGACGACGACCGCCGCTACTTTCCGCGCTATGAGGCGGTGTTTCTCTATCGCCTGGAGCTTGAGCAGAACCAGCCGGCTTTTATCGCCGCGTTGCGCAAACTCACCGGCCGCATCGATGAAGCCTCGATGCGGCAAATGAATGCCGAGGCGAAGCTCAAGGGCGTCAAGGAGACGGAAGTCGCTGCGCGTTTTCTGGGTGTGCAGGCGGATGGCGACGATGCGAGCCTCGGCTCGCGCTTGCTCAAGCGCACCATCGAGCACGTGAAGCTGGTGATTCTTTCGCTCGGCCTGGCTGTGGTGCTGGCGATCCCGTTGGGCATTCTGGCGGCGCGGCGCAAGCGGCTGGGGCAGATCGTCATCGGCCTCACCGGCGTACTGCAAACGGTGCCGTCGCTGGCGATGTTTGTTTTCATGATTCCGCTGTTCGGCATCGGCACATGGCCGGCTATCGCGGCGCTGTTTCTCTACAGCCTGCTGCCCATCGTGCGTAACACCCATGCGGGGCTGGTCGGCATTCCGCATGACCTGCTCGAATCCGCCGCGGCACTGGGGCTGCCGAGCAGTGTGCGTTTGCGCCGCGTGGAGCTGCCCATGGCGATGCGCTCGATCCTCGCCGGCATCAAGACCGCCGCTGTGATCAACGTCGGCACCGCTACGCTCGCCGCCCTGATTGGTGCGGGCGGCTACGGGCAACCCATCCTCACCGGTATCCGTCTGGACAACATCGGGCTGATTCTTGAGGGGGCGGTGCCGGCAGCGCTGCTCGCCTTGATCGTGCAGGGCGTGTTCGAGGGCGTCGAGCGCTGGTTGACGCCTTATGGATTGAGGATTGAGGCGCGGCAGTAAGTTTTGGTGGCGTCTGATGGGTGTCGAATCTCGGCTCGACACGCTTTTCTCCTCCCCCTGCGAGCAGGGGGAGGCCGGGAGGGGGTAAGCCCTTGAGAAAACCTCTCCCGATACGCTTTCTCAAGTACTCACCCCTCCCCAGCCCTCCCCTGTCCCACGGGACTAGCTTTGCGTCGCAAGCAGGGGAGGGAGCTAATCACGCGGATAGCTGAGCTTCAACGCCAATCAAGTCACCGCGGAACAACCCCTACCTCGACTGCACCCAGGTCGATTCAATCTCGTCCTTCACCACCGCGTCGATTTCCGTGACGGGAATATCGGTGAGTTCGTTGATACGTCCGTGCCGCATGCCGAAAAAGATGCCATCGCGTCGATACGTGGCCGTCCAGGTGACACGGCCATGGCTGGCATGTTCGTAATCCCCTTCGTACATAAAGCCATTGCTGGTCTTGCCGGTGACACTGGTCATGATCGATACCCTGTCCATTGAAGAGCCATGGCGAATCCTGCTAATGCTCGTCCGGCTCTGTACTGGCATCCACGACATTCTCTCCATCCCAGTGATCCTCTCGCACGCCCTGCGGATCGATATCCAGGTGCCGGGATGAAGTAGCGGCCGTGGATGGCCAGCGATGATGGTGCCTGCGTTCAGCAGTTTCCTTCACAGGCTCAAAGCGAACCCGGTGCGGATAGAAGTACAGCGCGTTGGTTGGGTTGAAAACATACATGGTCAGGCCTTGCATGCATCGGATTGCACCAATACCAGCGGGTCTTCAGCCCGCCGGCCGCCAACCTTCCACAGGCCGTTCCGCTTGTCGCACTTCGGGCAGACGAAAAACATACCCTGCGCATCGATCTCGGGTGGTGCCGACGCCACGGCAAAACTCCCGCCGCATTGTTGACAGGTCCACCCAGATAGATCGGTCCGGCACTGGCTCATTTCGTATGACATCCGCGCACGACTCGAAGCCCATTAGATATGCGCGCAATGGTGTTACGCGGATGTAACGCGGCTGGCCGACGAGGCGCCCGAGCCCCACTGCCTGTCATAACAGCGCGGTAATGCCACTGGGTGCACTGTGGTAACAGCAACCAGCCCCTTCATGGAGCGATTGGCAGGTCTACTTCACAGGAGCGGCAAGCATGAACGCGCACGATGTATCCACGTCACGTATGCAGATCTACACCCAGGCGTTGCTTGCTCGTGTGCATGGGGCGATCCGGCGGATGGGCTTGCAGAAACCCATCCCTATCCCGCCGCCGCTGACGCGAAGGCAGCTGCTGTCGATGGCGCAGGATAAAAAGAAGGCGGAGGAGCGCGCACGCCACCTCGCGCTGGCCCGCCAGCTCAAGGCGCATGGCCGCTCTTGAGCGCTGCGGTCTATTCAAGCGAATCCAGGACCACATCCTCCGGCACATGACGGGTTTCGAGCCGCGTGCCACCGTCGCGCCTGTTTGCGCGATGCCTGTCGAGGCCTGGTCTCTCATGCAGTGATGGGACGCTGGCGGGACGGCCACGCTATCGGCTTCGATCCCACGGAGAGCGTCCATGTCCAGACTCATGCAGGTGGCTTCGCTAAGCATCGTGTCCTTGCTATGGCCCTTGTCGGCCGCGGCATGCGGCAAGTCGGCCGACCCGGCCGCGGTAGTGCAGGCCCAGGTGGATGCCTACAACGCCCACGATATCGACGCGTTCGCGGCCTGTTACGCGGACAACGTGACGATAAGCGACCTCAGCGGCAAGCGCCCGGAGATCAAGGGCATCGACGCGCTGAAGAAGGCCTACGCGTTTCTGGCCAAAGTGCCGAAGGCGTTTCACGTCGAAATTGTGCAGCGCGCCGTCACGGGCCCGACCGTGGCCGATTACGAACGCGTGATCGGTCTGCCGCCAGAGAAGGGCCAGCCCGAGGCGCTCGCCGTGTACGAGGTGCGCGACGGCAAAATCCTGAATGTGTGGTTCCCGCCGCACGGTTGAGCCACTGAGGCTTGAATTCATCCGCGCGCTTCCCAACCTGCCGGAGGTGCGCGGAAAAATCGAAGTATGCTTCCGCGCCTACGCTGCTTAACGGAGGAGTCGCGCATGGCGCAGGCGATCACTACGTTCCTGATGCACGAGGGCGTCGCCAAGCAGGCGATGCAGTTCGATGTATCGCTGTTCGGCCGTTTGGAAATTTATAGCCCGGACGAAACCGGCCCGGAAAGCGCGATGAGGCAGACGAACCTTACGCGGCGAATGGCGGTGTTCCGGCACCCCGATTCCAACGGCTTCAACCGATGACCGCACTGGCATCCAGGAACCCCATGAACGATCAAGTCACCACGGCAACGCACGCCGTTTCCATCCGCGGCATCAGCAAGACCTACAAGAACGGTTTTCAGGCACTGAAGGCGGTGGACCTGGATATCCGGCGCGGCGAGATATTCGCTCTGCTCGGGCCGAACGGCGCCGGCAAGACCACGCTGATCAGCATCATCTGCGGCATCGTGCAGCCGAGCAGCGGTACGGTGATGGCGGATGGCCACGACGTGCTGCGCGACTACCGCGCCACGCGCTCGCGCATCGGCCTGGTGCCACAGGAACTGTCGACGGATGCGTTCGAGACAGTCTGGGCCGCGGTGCGTTTCAGCCGCGGCCTGTTCGGGCGGCCACGCAACGACCAGCACATCGAGAAAGTGTTGCGCGCCCTGTCGCTGTGGGAAAAGAAAGACGCCAAGATCATGACCCTGTCCGGCGGCATGAAGCGCCGCGTGCTGATCGCCAAGGCGCTGGCGCATGAGCCGAGCATCCTGTTCCTCGACGAGCCCACCGCCGGCGTGGACGTGGAGCTGCGCCACGACATGTGGCAGATGGTGCGTGGCTTGCGTGATACCGGCGTCACCGTGATCCTCACCACGCACTACATCGACGAAGCCGAGGAAATGGCCGACCGCGTCGGCGTGATCACGCGCGGCGAACTGATCCTGGTCGAAGAGAAAGACGTGCTGATGCGCAAGCTCGGCAAGAAGCAACTCTCCATCAGCCTGCAATCGCCGCTACAGGCGCTGCCAGAAGGCCTCGACGGCTACGCGCTGGAGCTGGCCGACAACGGCGCCACCCTGACCTACACCTTCGACGCGCAGAGCGAAGACACCGGCATCGCCGCCTTGCTGCGCAAGCTGGGCGAGCGCGGTGTGGACTTCAAGGATCTGCACACACTGGAAAGTTCACTCGAAGACATTTTCGTCAACCTGATGCGGAGCACGCCATGAACATCCCTGCCGTCCGTGCCATCTACCGCTTTGAAATGGCCCGTACCTTCCGCACGCTGACACAAAGCATCGTGTCGCCGGTGTTGTCGACCTCGCTCTACTTCATAGTATTTGGCACCGCCATCGGCTCGCGCATGGGCGACATCGGCGGCACCAGCTACGGCGCCTTCATCATTCCCGGCCTGATCATGCTGTCGCTGCTCAACGAAAGCATTTCCAATGCATCGTTCGGCATCTACCTGCCCAAATGGTCCGGCACCATCTACGAACTGCTCTCCGCACCCGTCTCCCCGTTCGAAGCCGTGCTCGGCTACGTCGGCGCCGCCGCCACCAAATCCGTGATGCTCGGTCTGCTGATCCTGATCACCGCCCGCTTCTTTGTGCCCTACAGCGTCATGCACCCCGGCTGGATGCTCGCCTTCCTGCTACTGACCGCCGTCACCTTCAGCCTGTTCGGTTTCATCATTGGTCTATGGGCCGACGACTTCCAGAAACTGCAAGTGATCCCGCTGATGGTCGTCACCCCACTCACCTTCCTCGGTGGCGCCTTCTACTCCATCGGCATGCTTCCGCCGTTCTGGCAAAAAGTCGCCCTGTTCAACCCCGTCGTCTACCTCATCAGCGGCTTCCGCTGGAGCTTCTACGGCCAATCCGACGTCAACGTCATGGTCAGCGCAGGCATGACCATGGCCTTCCTATTGGTATGTGCGTTTGTTGTCGGGTGGATTTTTCGTACGGGCTACAAGCTGCGCGCATAACATCCATCGCTTCCGCGATGTCCAAAGAAAACCATCCGGACGTCTGGCACTGGAAGATGCGCAGCTACGAAGCACGCCGCCTGCTCTCAGGCCATTTCTCTTTGGTTACTTTCTCTCTAGGCCCCCTCGGGGGGTTGGGCCAGCAAAGAGAAAGTGACCCGGACCGCGGCAGCGGTTCGGAAGCCCGCGGCAGGCGAGCCAAAGCACGCAGACGCGACAATCGAAGCGCTTCACTACTGGATGACCAGCTTCGCTGTTGTGAAGCGCCTCCGGCCTACGCCGGAATGACGAGGTAGAAACGGCGTCGCAATTGTTGAAGCCTCACACCTAGCCCTCTCCCAGGGGAGAGGAACTAATCAAACGCATCCAGGCAACGCCCAAACACCTGCATCGCCTCCCCCAACTCCACGGTAGAAAGCGCGCAATACCCCAGAATCAACCCCGGCCGCGCAGGCCGCTTGAAGTAGTGCGGCCACATCGGATGCAGGCCAAGCCCACGCTCATGCGCATAATCGATCAATGCCTCCGCACGTGCGTGATCGTAGCCACGTAGCCACGCCACCATATGCATGCCCGCCTGCGAATTTGCGATCTCCACGCGATCACCGGCATGGCGATGCAACCCTTCGATCAACGCATCGCGTCGCGCCTTCAGCTCCTTGGTGGCGTGACGCAGATGCCGCTCAAAGCCGCCGGTCTCCATGAAGTGCGCCAGCGCGGCCTGCTCGATCGTCGGGCAGAAGAAATCACTGAGGTACTTGGCGGTGACAAAGTCGTCGCGCAGCGCCGAGGGCACCACCATGTAGGCCAGCCGCAGCGAGCCGAACATCACCTTGGAAAACGTGCCGACGTAGATCACGCGGTCGCTGTGGTCGAGCGAGCGCATCGCGGCAAGCGGGCGCGAGTCGTAGCGGAATTCGCTGTCGTAGTCGTCCTCCATCACCCAGCAGCGATGGTCGGAGGCATAGCGCAGCAAATCCAGGCGGCGCTGCAATGACAGCACCGAACCGCTGGGGAACTGGTGCGAGGGTGTCACATAGATCAGGCGTGGCGCCTTGCGCGGCAACGCGGAGCACACCAGGCCTTCCGCATCGGTGCGTATCGGCACCAGTTTGGCGCCGTGCGCGGCAAAGGCCTGGCGCGCGCCGAAGTAGGTCGGCTCCTCCATCACCACGGCGTCGCCTTCATCGAGCAGTACGCGCGCGGTCAGCGTAAACGCCTGCTGCGTGCCGCTGATGATCAGTACATCCTCCGGCCGCGCCTGCACGCCGCGACGGCGCGCCAGGTAATCGCAAATCTGCTCGCGCAAGGACAGCAGGCCCTGCGCCCGTGAGCCGCCCGGTTGTGGATAGGTCGCCGCGCGGGCGAGCTCTCGCGCCCACAGATCACTCAATGCGGGATGGGTCTGCGGATTGCCGTATTGCAGGTTGTAGCGCAGGCCGTGGTGTCGCAGACCGATGGTGCGGTCCTGCACGATGCGGGCGCGCCGCATGTAGCGCGAAGGCGCGGCGATGGTCCGCGCGGAAGGCGGTGGCGCGGGCTTGGTCTCGATCGCCGCCACATAGCTGCCCGAGCCTACGTGTCCCTCGATAAAACCTTCCGCACGCAACTGTTCGTAAGCCGCCAGCGTGGTAATGCGCGACATCTCCAGATCGCGCGCCAGGGCGCGCGTGGGCGGAAGGCGCGTGCCGGCGCCGAGGCGTCCGTCGAGGATGGCGGCCTTGAGTGCCCGCGTAAGTTGGGCATAGCGGGGACCTTGGCCATCGAGTTCCAGAAACACCGTTACGCCCTCCCCCGGCATTGGCTCTATCGGAAGCCGGAAAATTGGATATGGATGAAAGCCATTCGGGTGCCTAGCCTGCACTCGACGACCGGGACGCACAAGCGGCACCGCATACATCCGGGTGTATGCGGACCCCGTCGCCGTAAGCCGCTTATCCCCCGCGGACGGGCCCTCTCCCCCGGCCCTCATCCCCCACTAGAAAGTCCGCGGGGGAATTCTTTTTCGATCGGAGACGATTTGATGAGCACTGCGTTGTCGATGAAAGCCGGCCCCACACCACGGCCGGTCGCGATTCTGGTTGGCACGGGTTTATTGGTGGCGACGGTGGACGCGATCTTTGCGAGTACGTATTGGCATGTGGCGGCGGGTGTGCCGGCCACACGCATCCTTCAGGGCATTGCCGCTGGCCTGCTGGGCAAGGCGGCGTTCCAGGGCGGTGAGGCGACGGCATGGCTTGGCGCGGCGCTGCATTACGGGATGGCGATGGTGATGGTGCTGGTCTATTACCTTGCCAGTCGCTGGATGCCGGTGTTGGCGCGCCGGCCGTGGGTGTATGGGCCGCTGTATGGGTTGGTGGTTTATGCGGTGATGAATGGAGTGGTGTTGCCGTTGTCGGCGGCGGGGAAGCAGCCGCATGCGGTGGCTTGGGTGGTTTGTAGTGTGGTGGTGCATGTGTTGGTGGTGGGGGTGCCTAGTGCGTTGGCGGCGCGGGCGGCGCGTGGTGTGAGCGTCGGCGGCTGATAGCGCCTTTCTCCCGCTAGAGGGGGAGCGAGGGTTCGAGCCTTGCGATATCCCCTCCTACTCGTCATTCCGGCGTAGGCCGGAAGCGCTTCACAACAGCGAAGCTGGTCATCCAGAGTGTTGTCGCTCGGTTGTCGCGATGTCTCGCACTGGTCCGCCTGCGGCGGGGTTTCGTCCTCCTGCCGGAGGCCGAGTTACTTTTCTCTGCTTGCCCAGAGAAAAGTAACCAAAAGAGAGGGCACCCCTCTTGCGCGCCCTCCGGCTTCGCCTGCGACGCGAAGCTAGTCCCGTGGGGCGGGTCCGCGAGGGTTGGCCGGGCTTTTCGACACGACGTCCCTGTCGTGTCGAAAAGGCGCAGGCGTCCTGCCTGCGCCCCCTTCGGGGCCTGATCGTCCAACCCTCACCGCTCCACAGGGGGCCCGTTACGGGCTCGCTTCGCATCGCCTGTAGGAGCGCACCCTGTGCGCGATCCCCGCGCGCTGGGCGATCGGGGAATGTGAGGGATGATGAGTGGGTACTCGAGATGGCGTGACTACGGAGCGCTCATCGCGCTAGCTCTTCACTCTTGCAAATCCATCGGCACCAACAACCCCCGCTTCAACGTCCCCAGCGCCACTCGCGTCTGAAACCGTCTGACGTTGGCGTTTTCCGCCACCAGTCGTTGCATCAGCGTGTCGTAGTCTTCGACGTCTTTGGCGGTGACGATGAGTACGTAGTCGCCTTCGCCGGTGACGTACCAGGCTTCCTGGATGGCGGGTTCGGTGGCGATCCATTGCTTGAGGCTCGCCAGGAGTTCGGGGCGTTCGCGTTCGACTTCGATGTCGACGATAAGGGTGAGCGGACGGCCGGTGCGTTTGGGGTCGACGATGGCGACTTCGGCAGTGATGACGGCTTCGTCGCGCAGGCGGGCGATGCGGCGCTGGACGGCGGAGGCGGAGAGGCCGATGTCGGTGCCGATCAGTTCGGCGGAACGGCGCGCATCGGTCTGCAGAATGGCGAGGATGCGGCGGTCGAATTTGTCGAGTTCGCTGGGCATGGCCGCGTGCTGCTTCCAAGAAGCGGGGAAAGAACCCGCATCGCGGGGGTGATACGCGGCTGCGCCGCGCGGCGGAACCCTAGCATGGTTGACCATCGCTTCCGCAACGGTGCCTCGCATGTCTCCTATCGCCGATACCGCCAGCATGCTGGCAGCCGCTTCGCATATCGATCCAGTGTTCCTCGACTCGCCGCTGGTCAGCGACATCGGGCTGGATGCGGCGTTGGGTTGCCAGTTGCTGGCGAAGAACGAAACCGCCAATCCGATTGGCTCATTCAAGGGACGCGGGGCGGAACTGTTTGCGGCGACAGCACTACGACCCGGTGAGGCAGTGGTCTGCGCATCCGCCGGCAACTTCGGCCAGGGACTCGCCTACGCGGCGACGCGCCGTGGGCATGCGTGCATCGTGTTCGCCGCTAAGACGGCGAACCCGGTGAAGATCACAGCGATGCGCCGGCTGGGCGCGGAGGTGCATCTGGAAGGCGCGGACTTCGATGCCGCCAAACAGGCTGCGCGCACCTACGCCGACGCCAGTGGACTGCGTTTTGTCGAGGATGGTGCCGAGCCGGCGATTGCCGAAGGCGCGGGAACCATCGCGCTGGAACTGCACCGCGTGGCGGCGTTCGATGCGGTGCTGGTGCCGCTGGGCAACGGCGCACTGTTGGAAGGCATTGGCGCCGCCCTGCGCCAGCTCGCGCCCGCCACCGAAATCATCGCCGTCGTCGCGCAGAACGCGCCGGCGATGAAACGCTCCCTGGAAGCCGGCACCCCCATCGAAACCACCCGTGCCGACACCATCGCCGACGGCATCGCCGTGCGCGTGCCCATCGCTTCGCGCCTGGATTACCTGCGCCGCTGTTGCGACAGCGTAGCGGCGGTGTCGGAGGCGCAGATCTTCGAAGCCATGCGGTTGATCCACCAGCACCTGCATCTGACGGTAGAACCCGCCGGTGCGGTGGGCATCGCCGCCGTACTCGCCGATCCGTGGCGCTTCGCCGGCCGCCGCATCGCCACCGTGTTATGCGGCGGCAACCTCTCCGACCAGGTGCGCCGACGCCTGCTGGCGCTCGCCTGATCTCTCTCTTCTCTCCGCCAAACACTGCCCATGAAACTCCTTTACCAGACCCACTCCCCTTACGCCCGCAAGGTGCTCGTCGCCGCCCATGAAATGGGCCTGCAGGACAAGCTGGAAGTGATCCACCACGAAACCAGCCCCACGCGCCGTAACGAGGAAGTCTTCGCGCGCAATCCGCTCGGCAAGGTGCCGGTGCTGATCCGCGACGACGGATTCACGCTGTTCGATTCGAATGTGATCTGCGAGTACCTGGACGGCCTGCATCACGGTCGCAAGCTGATTCCCGCCGAAGGCGATGCGCGCTATCGCATCTTGCGCATGCAAGCGTTGGCGCAAGGCGTCGCGGATGCGGGCATCGACGTCCGCTGGGAGGCCGAACGCCGCCCCGAATCCTTGCGCTGGCCAGCACTGTGCGATGGGCATCTACAGAAGGTGATCGCTGCTTGCGATTTCGCCGAGCGGGAGATCGATGCGGAGGCACCGATCGATCTGGGCGCAATCGCGCTGGCGACGGCATTGAGCTGGATCGCTTTTCGCGATGTACATGATTTTCGCGCTGGCCGCCCGCGCCTTGCCGCCTGGTACGACCGTTTCGCGGAACGGCCATCGATGCGCGCCACCGCGTTGAGCGGCGCGACCCACGACTGACGAAACCCCTTCGGAGACTCTCATGCCCTCGCTCTGGACATCGTTGCTGTTCCTGCATGGTTACGTGGCCGACCCTCAACTCGCCCGGCAGCTTGTCGAGCGGGTCGAGGAGCCCGCTTCTTCGGATGCCGAGCCTGTCACCTATGGCACTGCCATGGACCAGCTTGTCGCGCGTGGCCGAGCGCTATCGCTGCGGTTGTGCCAGGGCATCGGCAGCGGGCTGGTGCATATGCAGTAGCGTCTCGACGGCATGCGATCCGGCGCTTCATCTATGCGACACTCGCCGCCTCAACATCGATGCCGTGGGGGCGACGCGATGCAATTTTTGGCACTCGAACATTTTGCGGGTCACGTCGGCGAGACGTTCACCGTAGCGCTGGATCACGATGGCAATGCGCCGTTCGCGCTGGTGGAGGCGCGGCCGCTGCCGGTACGCGAGTTCCAGGGCATGGTGCGCGCGCCGTTCTCACTACTGTTCCGCCACGAGGCGGCCATCGTATTCCCGCAGAAGATCTATCAGATGAAGCACGCGTCGATGGGCGAATTCGGCATTTTTCTGGTTCCGATCGCACGGGACAGCAGCGGGTTCATCTACCAGGCGCTGTTCAACTGAGTTCGGCCGCGGTGATGAGCCAGCGCATGCGCAGATGGCTGCCGATGTCTTCCTCGACGGCGAATCCCATGCGCTCATAGAGCTTGCGCGCGCCGGCATTGCGCTGTTCGACGTGCAGCATGACGCTTTGCAGACCGTCGCGTAGCGCGGTCCGCTGCACCAGCCGCAGCAGCGCCGAACCCATACCGCGCCCACGTGCCGCGCCGAGCAGCGCGATGTCGATGACGTTGGCTTCGTGCTCGTCTCGATACAGGTAAAGGCGGCCGATGGGCCTTCCTGCATCCTCGATCACCAGATAGTCCGCCGGCTGGTAGTGCGTGGTGTAGTGCCTGTGCTGCAGTGTGAACTGGCTGTCCAGGAAGGTCTCGCGCACGGCGTCTGGCCAAGGTATCGCGGCGAGTTCGGTGGCGCGGACGTCGGCGTAGAGCCGGCGGAAGAACGGCAGGTCTTCGTTTCGCGCATCGCGCCAGCTCAAGCCTGGCGGAAGGTCTTTCCCTTCTGCGGGCAGCCACGCTGCCCGCAGAAGGGGAAAGGTCAATGCTTCAACGGTGCTCACGGACGCTGGGGGAAGGTACCCGCCAACGAAATGCAGAAGTTCAGCGTGAGATACGGCTGCTGGTTCTCGTGCGGCTGGGAGTTGCCTGTGATGCCGATGGTCTGGACCGGAAAGGTCGTGTTGGTCGTGGTAGTGACGGCAAGTATCGTCACCGACTCCGGTGTAATGACGGCGTCGCCGCTAGCCGGGATGCCGCTGCGATTAGCCGAGGTCGGCTGGTTGTAGATACGGGCGCCGTGGGTATGCGCCGGCATCTGGTTGAGCAGCAGGGTGACGCTGTCGGAGCCGAAGGTTTCGCCCATCACGCGTGGCGTCAGTCCAGGCCCCGCGCCCTGGCCGCAGGCTGCATTGCCGATGTAGTTCGGCAGTTGATAATTGGATGTGCCGTTGCCGCCAAACGTGGTGCCCAGGAGAGAAAACAGCGCGGTGTTCTGCTGGATCGGCATCAACTGTCCCTGGCACATGGCCCAGTTGTAGGGCGCGAAGTTGAAGCCGTAGATCTGGATCTCGCCGATGAAGGGATCGCTCATGATGTTAGTCCTTGTAATCGGTCGATGACCGTCAACCCTGAGAGGGGAAGACGCCGGCCCACGCGATGCAGAAGCGTGCGACCAGCGAGGGCATGGTGTTGTCGTGAGGCTGGTTGCCTCCCGTGGAACTGACGGCCGACGGTGCCAGGTTGCCGCTGGCGATCCCGGTGGTGCTGTTCGTGTACAGCGTGTCCCCGCTGACCGAACCCAGCTGGAGATTGGCGGCCGGACTGGGCGAGCTTGCTGCCGAATCCGCGGCGTAGAAGGTATGGGTGTGGGCCGGTAACTGGTTGCTGATGAGCGTGACCTGCTCTGTACCGGACATCTGCCCCAGCACGTAGGTGCCCAGACCCAGGCCCGTGCCCTGATGGATCGGCACGCGGCCGCACAGATTGGGCAGGCCAAACGTGTTCACTCCGTCGCCGCCGTAGGTAGTGCCGAGCAGGGTGTACAGCACCTGGTAATCGGCGATGGAAAGCAGGCGACCGTCGCAGTCGAACCAGCCGTTAGGCGCGAAGCTGTAGGGAAACAGACGGATTTCGCCAACATAAGGTTGCGTCATGGCAGGAGCTCCGGTCAGCCGCGCGAGGGAAAGACGCCATTGAGCGCGATGCAGAAATTCAGCACCGTGTATGGCTGCAGGTTCGGGTGCGGCAGAGTCTGGCCCGCGTTGTCGAGCACGTTGAGCGGAATCTGTGCGCCGCCTGAGCTGCCGTAAACCTTCTGTGCGCCGGCCGTGCCCAGCAGGACGTTGCCAGCAGGAATACGCGTGGTGCCCGCATCCGTGGTCGCGCTGAAAGTGTGGTTATGCCCGGGAATCTGCGAGGTCTGCAACGTGACATTCTCGACACCACCGATCTGGCCGATGTCCGCGCCGTTGGTGGAGCCCACCGGCGTACGACTCTGCAGGTTGGGCAACTGGAAATTCGTCGTGCCGTTGCCGCCGTAATACGTGCCCAGCAGCGCGAACAGCGCCTGATTCTGACTGATGGGCAGCAACTGGCCGTTGCAGAAAGCGAAGCCTTTTGGCGCGAAATTGAACGCCACGGGCATCACCTGCCCGAGAAAGGGTTGCGACATAAGTTTTCCCCCTGGTTGTGCCGGCGAAAAGAGCCCCTTGCCGGATCGCCTAACTCTGGCTCACCTTCCGGCATCTTGACAAGCTATCCATACGGCGGATCAATGTCGCGTTGGTCGCTTCGCGGAAAGCGATCGCGTGAAGGAAAGGTGGAGGACTGCTGGCGCAAAAAGTTGCGCGCTGGCGGAGGGGGCCGGCACCGCGACTGCTTGTTACGAGTTACGGCAGCTTTCACACACATGCGCCGCCAGGCGCCGTCCGTTGGAAGCGGACACAGGGGACAATCATGTGGCACACGGAGTCGAAGCATCGCGACGCGATGCGCCATGGGCTCGGCCGTAGCGTATTCGGCCGTTGGATAGCGTTCCTGTTGCTGTGCAGCATGCTGGCGATGCCAGGCCTGTCGCGCGCAGTCTGTACGGCCTATACGCCACCCAATGCCTCTGCCGGATCGCCCATGACTGCCGGCGGCACGATCAGCATGAATGTCACGGCGTGCAGTTCCGGTTTCGGCATCGGCAATATCACGACGACGGCCCAGCATGGCACGGCGACCGTGACTAACCACGCGAGCGCGGATATCAGTTACAGCAACAGCGGTGACGGCGCTACGACAGATACGTTCAAGTACGACGATGGCTCGGGCACCAATTTCGTCACCGTGACGGTGTACATCGCCCCGGCGACCTCGCCGATCACCATTTCGCCGTCGACCATGCCTTCGGGCACTGTGGCTATCGCCTACCCTGGAGTCACCCTGAGCGCATCCGGTGGCACCGGGGGCTACAGCTATGCCGTCAGCAGCGGCTCCTTGCCTCCCGGCCTGACGCTCACGGGCAGCACCATCTCCGGCACGCCTACTACGCAGGGCACGTTCCCGTTCTCGATTACGGCGACCGACAGCGCCAGCACTCCCGTCACCGGTACGGCGAGCTACTCGATCACGATCGGGGCGCCGAACATCAACATCACCAACACGCCCACGAACGCGGTCATCGGCTCGCCCTACAGCTTCACGCTGACCGCATCCGGCGGCAACGCGCCATACACCTATACGCTGGACGGCGGCACCACACTTCCGAACGGTCTGGTGTTGGCGAGCAACGGAACGATCAGCGGCACGGCCACCGCGACGGGCACAACGAACTTCACCGTACGCGCCACGGACAGCAGCCTGCCAAGCCATTTCTTCTCGGCCAACAACTTGTCCATCACCGTGGTGAACCTGCCACCTCCGGTCGCCAACCCGGTAAGCGCCACGGTCGCCTACGACAGCACCAACAACCCGATCACTCTCAACATCACGGGTGGCGCACCGGCCTCCGTTGCCGTCGGCACCCAGGCCGCGCACGGCACGGCCACCGCCAGCGGTACCTCGATCACGTACACGCCCACAGCGGGCTATGCCGGTCCGGACAGCTTCACGTATACGGCCACCAACAGCGGCGGCACGTCGACTCCTGCGACGGCGACCATCACCGTCTCGTCGCCAACTATCACCTACACGCCAGCCGGCCCAGCTGCGGGCACTGTCGGCGTGGCCTATAGCCAGTCGGTCGCCGGTGCCAGTGGCGGCGCGACGCCGTACACCTACGCTGTCGCTTCCGGCAGCCTGCCCGCAGGCATCACGCTGGCGAGCAACGGCACGCTGTCCGGCACGCCTACGGCGAATGGCACATTCAACTTCACGGTGCGGGCCACCGACAGCAGCACCGGCACCGGGCCGTTCAGCGCGACCAGCGGCACGCTGACGTTGACCATCAACGCGCCGACCATCGCTTACGCACCGGCCAATCCATCGGCGGCCGCGGTGGGCATCGCCTACAGCCAGTCCGTGGGGAGTGCCAGTGGCGGCACGGCACCCTATACCTACGCCATCGCATCCGGCAGCCTGCCCGCGGGCATCACGCTGGCGAGCAATGGCACGTTGTCGGGCACGCCGACCGCGGGTGGCACTTTCAATTTCACGGTGAAGGCAACCGATAGCAGCACCGGCACCGGACCGTTCAACGCTACCAGCGGCACGCTGACGCTGACGGTCAACGCGCCGACCATCTCGCTTGCGCCGGCTTCGTTGACGAACCCGAGCGTGGGGGTGTCGTACTCACAGAGCGTGGCCGCCTCCGGCGGTACCGGCCCCTACACCTACGCCATCACTGCTGGCGCGCTGCCGGCCGGTTTGAGCATGAGCGGCGCCGGTGTGTTTTCTGGCACGCCCACCAGTGCCGGTACATACAACTTCACCGTCACCGCGATCGATAGTAGCGGCGGTACCGGTCCCTATACGGGTAGCCGCGCCTACGCCATCACGGTGGGCGCGCCGACGTTGACCATCACGCCTTCGTCGGGTACGACCTTCAACGGCTCCGTAGGCAACGCGGTGAACCTCACGTTCGCGGCCGGCAACGGCACAGCGCCGTACAGTTACTCACTGACGGTCAACACCGGCACGCTGCCCACAGGCGTGAGTTTCAATAGCAATGGCACGCTTAGCGGCACGCCGACGACGGCTGGCACGGTCAACTTCAGTGTCACTGCGACGGATAGCACGACCGGTACAGGCGCGCCATTCTCCGTCATGGGCAGCTACACACTGACTGTGGCCGCGCCCACCATTACGGTGGCGCCCGCCACGCTGCCGGCACCCACCATCGGCACCGCCTATAGCCAGACCATCACCGCATCCGAAGGCATGCCGACCACGTTCACCTATGCGGTAACCGCCGGCGCGCTGCCGGCGGGCCTGTCGCTGAGCGGATCTTCCGGCGTCCTTAGTGGCACGCCTACGGCGGCGGGAGCCTTCAACTTCACCGTCACGGCGACCGATAGCGGAAGCTTCACCGGTAGCCGCGCGTACAGCGTCACGGTGGGCGCCGGCACGGTGGTGCTCAGCCCTGGCACCTTGAGCAACGCGACGGCGGAGGCGGCCTATACCCATACCTTCACTGCGAGCGGCGGCACGTCGCCCTATAGCTACTCGCTGACCGCTGGTGCGTTGCCTCCGGGCCTGTCGCTGTCGTCCGCGGGCGTGCTGTCCGGTACGCCGACGGCGGCGGGGACCTTCAACTTCACGCTGAAGGCCACCGACAGCAGCACCGGCATCGGCGCGCCGTTCTCGGCCAGCCAGGCCTACACGCTCACCGTGGCCGCGCCGACCATCACGGTCACACCGGCCACGCTGCCGGCGGGTACGGGTGGCGTCGCCTATAGCCAGGTGCTCAGCGCGAGTGGCGGTAGCGGTGGCTACACCTATAGCCTCGCGGCCGGCGCGTTGCCGCCGGGCATGTCGTTGAGCAGCGCGGGCAGTTTCAGTGGCACTCCGACGACGGCTGGCACTTACAACTTCACCGTGACCGCGACCGATGGTTTCGGTTTTAACGGCAGCCAGGCCTACACGTATACGGTGCAGGCGCCGTCGATCGCTATCACGCCGGCCGCGCTGCCAGCGGGAGTCGGTGGCGTTGCCTACAGCCAGACGCTCAGTGCGACCGGCGGCAATGGCGGTTACACCTATAGCCTCTCGGCGGGTGCATTGCCGCCAGGCATCGCGCTCAGCAGCGCGGGTCATGTCGGCGGTACGCCGACGACGGCCGGCACGTTCAACTTCACCGTCACGGTGACCGACGGCTTCGGCTTCACTGGCAGCCAGGCCTACACCTTCGCCGTGAATGCGCCGACTATCACCATCTCGCCGGCCGCGCTACCGGGCGGCCAGGTCGCTGTCGCCTACAGCCAGGCGCTGAGCGCGAGTGGTGGCAGCGGCGGCTACACCTACAGTCTGGTATCCGGCGCACTGCCGCCGGGCGTTGCGTTGAGCAGCGCAGGCGGCCTGTCCGGCACACCGAGCGCGGCGGGCAACTACAGTTTCACCGTCAAGGCGACGGACGGCCTGAGCTTTAGCGGCACCCAGGCGTACACGCTTGGCATCAACCAACCCGCGCCGATCGTGGTGAACGACACTGCCACGACTCCGGCCAATGCACCCGTCACCATTGCGGTGACCACCAACGACACTGGTCCGATTACCACCATCGCGGTAGCGCAAGCGCCTGCGCATGGCGGTGCGACGGTCAACGGCCTCAACGTGGTGTACACGCCGACGACGAACTTCTTCGGCAGCGACAGCTTCACCTATACGGCCACTGGTCCGGGCGGCACTTCAGCGCCGGCGACAGTGAGCGTGACGGTGACGCCGCTGGCGGTGCCGGTGGCGGCCGCACAGGCCGTCACGGTGTTGGCGGGCAAGTCGGTAACGGTCCACGCGACGGCGGGTGCCACCGGCGCACCGTTCACCGCAGTAGCGATCACTACAGCGCCTGCCTCGGGTACGGCAACAGTGAGCGGCACAGACATCGTCTACACCGCACCGCTCGATGCCTCTGGCACGATGGGCCTCGACTACACCCTGTCCAATCCGTTCGGCAGTTCACAGCCGGCGCACGTCACCATCACGGTGAACCCGGTGCCCTTGCCAGCGGTATTGAGCGCCAACGTGGTGGCCGGGCGCACGGTGCAGGTGGACCTCACCAGCGCGGCACGTGGCGGTCCATTCACTGCCGCCACGCTGGTCGCGGTCTCGCCGTCCACTGCGGGCAACGCCGTCATCCACAGCTTGGGATCGGGCTACTCGCTCAACTTCACCGCGAGCACTACGTACAACGGCCAAGCGCAGGTCAGCTACACGCTGAGCAACGCCTACGCCACCTCGGCCACGGCGACGGTGACGATCACCGTGACCGGCCGCAGTGATCCGTCGAAGGATGCTGAGGTGCTGGGCATCCTGCAGGCGCAGGCCGATTCGGCGCGACGCCTGGCGATAGGCCAGATCAACAACTTCCAGCGTCGCCTGGAGATGCTGCACACGGGTGCGGGCGGTGGCGGTTTCAGCAATGGCATCAGCTTCAATTCGGCCAGCGCGCGACAGAACCGCGATCCACTGGCAGGCTTGCATGGACGCGACGACGACTGGAGCAAGCGTTTCCTGGTCCAGCCGGATGAGCCGTCACCGGGCCAGGGCCAGCGTGCTCAGTCGACAGGACAGCCGGGCGAGTGGTCGGTGTGGACTGGCGGCGCAGTGAACTTCGGCAAGACGCAGCCGGGGGCCAGCGATAACGGCATCGACTTCACCACCTCGGGCATCAGCATGGGTGCGGATCGCGCCTTCGGTGACAAGTTCGCGCTCGGTGCAGGTGTGGGTTATGGCCACGACACTTCGGACATCGGACGCCACAACAGCCGCAGCACCGTCGATAGCTACAGTGCGGCCGTATACGGCAGCTACCGTCCGGTACCGCTGGTGTATGTCGATGCGCTGGTTGGCTACCAGAAGCTGTCGTTCGATGCGCGCCGCTACGTCACCGACAATGGCAATACGGTGAATGGCAGCCGCGATGGCAAGCAGCTGTTCGCCTCACTGTCGGTGGGTTACGAACATCGCACGGAAGACGGCATGCTGATGTCGCCCTACGGCCGCTTCGATTTCGCCCGCGCCAGTCTGGATGCCTATACCGAGCATGGCGATGACGTCTACGCGTTGCGCTACGAACGGCAGACGGTAAAAACCAGCACCGGCGTGCTTGGCGTGCGCGCGCAATGGACGGCCAAGCGCGACTACGGTGTGTGGATGCCGCAGCTCCGGGTGGAATTCCGCCATGACTTCCAGGGCGCGAGTGTGGCGGCGATGCGCTATGCCGATCTGCTGGGCGGGCCGCTGTACGAGGCGATACTGCCGAGCCAGAACCGCAACCACACGCTGGTCGGCGCGGGGGTGATGCTGCAGACGCTGCATGGGTTGTCGCTGCGTGTGGAGTATCAGAACCTGCTGGACAACGGCACCAAGGACAACCAGTCGATCCAGCTGGGCGTGGAGAAGAAGTTCGATCCGTAATCGGGTGCTGCCGCGGGGCGTTTCAGGTGCCCCGCGGCTTCTAAAGGCACATGCTGCGGCGCGGCCTATCGATAGCTTTGCTATCGTTTGAACATGCGTGTGCTGTGCGATTCGTGCTGTTGCGCTGAAGCACACTACGGTGCATGACCATCCAGCTGCCCGTAGCCCATGCGTAGCAAACTGTTCGTGCCAGGCGCGCGGCCGGAGTTGTTCGCGAAGGCCTTGGCGGGCGATGCCGATGCCTTGTCGTTCGACCTCGAAGACGCCGTACCCCTGCACCTGAAAGGCGCCGCGCGCACGGCGATAGCGAGCTTTCTCGCCACGGATGCCGCACTGCAGTCGCCCAAGGTGATGATCGTGCGCACCAATGCGCCGTCCACGCCGTACTTTGCCGACGACGTGAACGAGGTGATGGGCGAAGGTGTGGCCCTGCTCAATCTGCCCAAGGTGGAGTCCGCGGCGGAAGTGCGTGCCGCGGTGGATGTCATCGCGCTTGCTGAAGCGACGCATGGTCTGCAGCGGCGCACGCGCCTGCTGGTGAATATCGAAACCCCGCGCGCGCTGGCGCATGCCGCGGCGATTGCCGGCGCGCATCCGCGCGTGGCGGGTCTGCAGCTGGGCTTGGCGGATATGTTCGAGCCGCACGGCATCGATCGGCACGATCGCGCCAATCTGCACGCCATTCTGTTCGCCGTACGCATGGCGGCGGCGCAGGCTGATGTGTTCGTGCTCGACGGCGCATACGCGGATATCGCTGACGAGGAGGGTTTCCGCGAGGAGGCAGCGATGGCGCGCCGGCTGGGTTATCTCGGCAAGAGTTGCGTGCATCCCAGACAGGTGGCGCTGGCGAATGCGGCCTTTGCGGTGTCGGAGCACGAGCTCGATACCGCGCGGCGTATCGTCGAAGCCGCCCAGGCGCCAGCCAATCAGGGTCGCGGTGCCTTCATGGTCGATGGCAAGATGATCGACCTGCCGTTCCTGAAACGCGCGCAGGCGTTGCTTGCGGCAGCGCACAAGTCGTGACGCCGCCGAGGGATTCCGTGCGGAAGCGAGTTCCGCATCAGCATCGAGAGGTTTGGCCGCGCGTGTTCCGCCTGTATCTGTTCTGCCTTGCCTGGCTTGTGCTGGCGCTTCCGCTGCACGCCGAAAGCCTCACGCCGCTGCGCAGCGTAAGCCTGCCGCCGCTGGAAAGCGCGCAACCGCTCGCCGGTCTGGCGGTGATCGACGGGCTGACCGTGGCGGTCGCGGCGGGTCACGCGTGGCGGCTCGATAATGCGGGCAAGGCGTGGATTGCGCTGGCCTGGCCGGCGGCTGTGCCAGCCGGAAACATCAGCGTGATCCAGGATGGCGCGCGCGCCTATCTGCTGTGGTCCGCCGAAGGACGCAGCGCATTCGCGGAGCTACACCTGCGCGACGACCGCCTCGACGCGAACACGCTGCCGCCGCTACCCGAACCCATCACGGATGCACGCGGCGCCATCTCCACTGATGCGCTGTTCGTTGCCGGCATGGCTGCCGATGGCAAGCCGCGTGTCTGGCAGGCGAATCCCGTCGACCTGCGCGCGGGCTGGCAGGCCGTGCCGGCCTGGCCGGGCGGAGCGCCCGCGCGGACGCTGGTGGTGCGAAATCAGAATCTATTCGTCACCGTCGAAGCGAGTGGCGCTGAACGTTTGCTGCGTTGGTCTGCACTCAAGGGCTGGGCCGATGCGGGTGCCGTGCCCGGCGAGATCGTGCCAGGCAGCGGCCGCGCGTTGGGGCAGGCGCATCTGCTCTATCTGGTGCGCGGCGCCGAGGGCGTGCGGCCGATGACGTATCACGGCATCACCGGTTCCTGGGCGGTCCTGCCCGGCGCCACCATCGCCGGCAACGCGCTGGTCGCCGCATGGCCGGACGGCCTGCTATGGGCACAACCGGATGGTGCGCACTACGCGGTGAGCACGGCGCAGCTGCAATCCGGCAAGCTGTTGCTGAGGTGGCTGGACTGGATCGTGATCCTGGTCTACCTGGCGAGCATGTTCGGCATTGGCCTGTATTTCTATATCCGCGAGAAGCGCAACTCCACCGCGAACTTCTTCGTCGGCGGCCGCAGCATTCCGTTCTGGGCCGCGGGTGTCAGCCTGTATGCGGCCAATACCAGCTCGATCAGCTTCATCGCGATTCCAGCCAAGGCGTTCGAAAGCAACTGGCAGTACCTCACCAATAACCTGATCGCGGTGCTGGGATTGGCTTTCGTCGCGGTGTGGATCGTGCCGTTGCTGCGCCGGCTGGATCTGATGTCGGTGTTCTCGTATCTGGAAACACGCTTTCATCCGGCGATCCGCATGCTGGCGAGCGCGCTGTGCATCGTCACCCAGATCGGCAGCCGCATGAGCGTGATCCTGTTCCTGCCTGCGCTCGCCATCGCCACCATCACCGGCATCAGCGTGACCTTGAGCGTGGTGCTGATGGGCGTGTTCACCATCATCTACACCGCCATGGGCGGTATGAAAGCGGTGATCTGGACCGATTTCGTGCAGGTGATCGTGAAGATGGGCGGCGCGCTGTTCGTGATCGGATTCATCGTCTGGCACCTGCATGGCGGCCTCGGCGAGTTCATGCATACCGCCACGGCCGACCACAAGATGCACCTGCTCGACTTCAGCTTCGACCTGACCAAGGCCACGGTGTGGGGCTTTGTGTTCCTGGTGCTGTTTGACGTGGTGCTGACGTTTCCGAAGGACCAGGTGCTGATGCAGCGCACGCTGTCCACCGAATCCGACAGGGAGGCCGGCCGTTCGATCTGGATGTTCGCGGCGATCATGATTCCCGGCGGCTTCGTGTTCTACCTGATCGGCACCGCGTTGTTCGTGTTCTACAAGGCGAACCCGGAGCGTATGAATCCACTGTTGCCGATCGACGCGACGTTCCCGCTGTTCATTGCGGCGGAGTTGCCGATGGGAGTCACCGGTTTGATCATCGCCGGCATCTTCGCGGCGGCGATGGCGACGTTATCCGGCATCATGAACAGCGTGGCCACGCTGATCTCGGTGGACTTCTACGAGAAGCTGGCGAAGCACTCGTCGCCCAAGAAGAGTGTATTGATGGCGGAGATCATGACGGTGGTGGTGGGCTTGGTGGGTATCGCCACGGCGCTATTGCTGTCACGCTTTGATATCCATTCGCTGTTTGATGTGTCGATTGAGCTGGCTGGCTTGCTGGGTGGCGGTTTTGCCGGGGCGTATACGTTGGGGATGTTTACGCGGCGGGCGAATTCGCCGGGGGTGGCGATCGGGATCGGGTCGAGCATTGTGTTGACGTTGATTGCCTGGTCGTTCCATCTGGTGCATCCGTACTTCTATCTGGCGATTTCGATTTTGCTTTGCATTGTTATTGGGTACTTGGCGAGTCTTTTGTTTCCGGCGCCTAAGCGGTCGCTGGAGGGGCTCACTATTTATTCGAGAGCACCGTCGAAGTAGTGCGCTTTTGCAGAAGCCAATCAAATGTGGTCATCGCCGATCTGATGCCAAATGTGACCATCATGGGCATCAGATCGAGGATAAGAAGGATGATGGGCAGAATTTTTTGGCAACTTTCAGTTCAGTAGCGACGACTGAAAGCGCTCGGGGTCTCTAATGAAGTCGTGAACTTCAATGCTGCGCAACCTTACATAAATACCCGGCCGCCCCTTGGCCGCGCACCCTCTGCCACGGCTGACCACGCCTACCTGTACCAATTGCCGTTTATCCCCGACAGCTTTGAACAGGGGGCCTCCCGAATCCTTTTGACAGCTATCGAATCCCTCGGAGCCGGCACATAGATCCACCTCTCTATTGCCAGACATCAGCTCGGTGTCCGAATAGGCGGCAAGACATTCGTCATAGGCCACGGCGGGTACCTCCACTTCCTGCAGTCGGTCAGTACCCCGCGGAGAAGCATGTCGGGTATGACCCCATCCGATAACCGTGAGTGGCGTCCCGGGCACTTCCAGCACATCGCTGCCTGGCACCGCCAGGGCAATAGCTCCATAACCTAGGATTTTGTTTTTCAGACGCAGCACAGCGACATCGTAACCCTGATCGTCCAGATAGCGTGGGTGCACGAATATCTTCGATATGCCCATCCGCATCCCTTGATTTTCATTGGTCAATACCGTCCTTCCAACAATCACTGAAAGCCGCTCAGGGGGCAAAATACTCCCCAAATGCACCACACAGTGAGCTGCCGTGAGTATGGTTTGCTGATCTATCAGTGAGCCACCGCATCTATGGCCGTGCAGGGCACTATCAGCCGATCCCTGCAATGTCACCATGAATGGATAGGCATCGTCGCGCACGTCATGGCCGCCAACGATATAGGGCGAGATATTCGAGACTTCTTGCTTCTGTTCCGCCGCTTGCGCAGCATCCACGGACATCAAGAAAATGCCAAGCACTCCAATCAGGGAAGCACGGAATGATGTGACTCTTTTCATTTAAAATCTCCTACAGCAATGGTCAGCCTCTATAGTCAGGAGAGGCATCATCGGAGTTCAACGGTGCGGCAGCACTGAAGAACGTAGGCGAACATTGCGCCGTATGTGTGGAGATGAAAACCGTGGGGAGGCTGTAAAACATACAAATACGACAGAAATAGCAACGCTCGTTACAAACATATACAAATGAACACATCTGCTATTGCCTGTTAACGAACCCGACTCCAAGAAAAAATCGGGGTTGATTACGGGGGGGCAACTCATATGCGCGTAGTAGTGGTCTTCCATTTTTCGGCCCTTGACGCCCCGATACCACTCTTCCATGGTTCGAGCACCGGTCTACCTGTTTGGTAGTTATCTTTTAGCGCGAGTGAGCTGCCGTGGAAACGCAATTTCTGAATACGTTTGTGACTGTGGTGGATCAGGGGTCGATGGCGGCGGCGGCGCGGGTGTTGAATGTGACGCCGGCGGCGGTGGCGCAGCAGCTGCGGACGCTGGAGCGTGAGTTGGGGGCGACGTTGATCGCCCGGGTCGGGCGCACAGTCAGCGTGACGGAGCAGGGGTCGCGGATTCTGGAGCGGGCGCGGGAGATGCTGCGCGCGGTGGCGGATTTGCGCAGTGTCGCCAACGATAGCGCGGTGTCGGGGGAGTTGCGGTTGGGAGCGTGTCCGACGGCGCTGGCGGGGATGTTGCCGGATGTGCTGGCACGGATGGTGGATGCGTTTCCGCAGATCAACGTGTTTATCAAGCCGGGATACTCGGTGGATCTGTATCGCGCGGTGGAGGCGGGAGATCTGGACGCGGCGGTGGTGTTGCAGGCGCCGTTTCCGTTGCCCAAGACCTGCGAATGGCTGTTGCTGCGCGAAGAGCCGCTGATTGTGCTGGCGCCGAAGAGCATGGCGGGGCGCGATCCACATGAGTTGCTGGCGACGCAGCCGCTGATCCGCTACGACCGCAATCAGTGGGGTGGGCGGCAGGCGGATGATTATCTGCGTGCGAACGACATCGTTCCGCGCGAGCGTTTCGAACTCAATGCGCTCAACGCAATTGCAGTGATGGTGGATCGCGGGCTCGGTGTATCGCTGGTGCCGGATTGGGCGCAACCGTGGCCGGAGGGTTTGCAACTCACGCGCATTCCGCTGCCGAACCCCGCCGTGCCGCGCCGCATCGGCATCGTGTGGTCGCGTTCAAGCGTGCGCGTACGCCTGGTGACGGTGTTGCTGCAGGAGAGCAAGAAAGCCGTGCATGTAGGAGCGCACCCTGTGCGCGACAAACCGGCATGAAGCCGGTTTGCACGACGTCAGTCGCCCGTAGGGTGAGGGGCATGGATGCCCCGAATGAAAGCCCTGCAAGGCAGGGCCGCTAACGCGTCCCTCTCGCGCACAGGGTGCGCTCCTACAAAAGCAGTGGTGTGTAGATGATGCTGCAACGCCGCATACTTTTGCTTCCTTCGTAAGCAACAAAAACTAGCCTCTGAACATAGTCCGCATCGGTTCTATGCCGAGAGCGAAGCGCATAGGCTCGCTCGCACATTAGGGCCGTCGGGACGCTGGGGGAGGCGTCGCCAGTCCAAGACGCCGCATACCGTCCCTGGTGCATCGCATGCGATGCATGGTCCAGCTACGCGTTGGACCGAAGCGATCAGCAGAACAATGAGAAGCGACATGATCAAACCACTCACCGCAGCGATCAGCAGCATCCTGCTGCTCTCCGTGATCGGCAGCCACGCGCAGGCGCAGGACGCCACGCCCGCCAACAGCAATGACACCAGCAAGGATGCGAAGAAGACGGACAAGGATAAGAGCGCCGTCAATCTGCAGCAGGTGATCGTTACCGGTACGCGCAGCCCGAAGGCGGTGGACGAGATTCCCGGTGCGATCACGGTGGTGTCGAAAGAAGAAATCCAGCACACGCTGCTGGTGACCGAGGATGCAACAGCGGTGCTGGCGCGTTCAGTGCCGGGCTATGCCGAATCCTCGCAGGCGATGAGCAATACCGGCGAGACGCTGCGCGGCCGCATTCCGCTGCGCCTGTTCGACGGTGTGCCGCAGGGTTCGCCGCTGCGCGAAGGTACGCGCAATGGCACCTTCACCGACATGGGCATCGTCGGCCGCGTGGAGGTGATCAACGGTCCTTCCGCGTCGGAAGGCATCGGCGCGGCAGGTGGCATCATCAACTACATCTCCAAGGTACCGACCAAGGAGGGTAACGAAACCACCCTCACCACGCGCTACCAGACCCAGGGCTACAGTGACAGCGGCAGCTGGAAAGTCGGCGCCACGTTCGCGCGCAAGCAGGACAACTACGATGTGCTCTTGGCCGGTTCGTATATCGACCGCGGCATCACCTACGACGGCAACGGTCGCCGCATCGGCTTGAACACCAGCGGCTCGCTGTCTGATTCCACCTCAAAGAACGTGTTCATCAAGGCCGGCGTCAACTTCGGCGAGAACAACGAGCAGCGCCTGCAGTTCTCCTTCAGCAAGTTCCGCATCGCCGGCAAGGGCGAATACATCCAGGTGCTCGGCTGCCGCGGCCCCACCGATACGCCGCCGTGCGCGGTGCCGCGCACCAATACCTCGGAGAAGGGACATATCTTCGGTTCGAAGGACGCCTTCAACGACTTCAAGCAATACAACCTGCAATACACCAACGAAAAGTTCTTCGGTGGCTTCCTGGACATCAACATCTACAAGGCCGACCAGTCCATGCGCTACCTGCCGGAGAACACCGAGGACAAGCAGGATCCGCTGATCGCGCCGCTCAATACTTTGTACGACCAGTCGGAAATCGTGGCGCACAAGAAGGGTATCCGTACCTCGTGGACGCGCCCGGATATCTTCAACATCACCGGGCTGGAACTGCATACCGGTATCGACTTCGTGAAGGATCAGGCGCAACAGCGGCTGGCGCTGACCAACCGTCTGTGGGTGCCGCCGATGAACTACAAGAGCGTGGCGCCGTATGCGCAGCTCTCATGGGATATCGGCCCGGTCACGCTGAGCGGTGGCTATCGCCGTGAGGACGACAAGCTCGACGTCAACAGCTACACCACCACCTACTACCGGAACCGCGTGTTCGTGCAGGGCGGCGGCTTGAAGTACAAGGAAGGGCTGAAGAACCTCGGCGCGATCTGGCGCGTCAACGACGAGTGGTCGGTATTCACCTCGTACAGCGAGGGCTTCACCCTGCCCAACATCGGCATCCCGCTGCGCAATATCAACGTGCCGGGGCAGTCGGTGTCGCGGATCCGCGACCTCAACGCGATCATCTTCAAGAACTACGAGGCGGGCTTTAACTGGCGTGGGGAGCAGGGCGCGTTCGGTGCGACGCATTATGTCTCGAAGTCGCCGTTTGGCGCGTCGCTGGCGATCGACCCGCACACCAGCGACTTCATCCTATCGCGTGCACCGGTACGCATCGAAGGCACCGAGCTGACCGGTGAGTGGCGCTTCAATCCAGAGTGGAAGGTCACCGGCCTATACTCGCACATCGCCGGCAAGACCTCGTTCTGGTCGGCCGATCCGGCTGGCCGCTACGGCTCGGGCGGTATGAACAAGCCGCTGGGCGTGCTCGACATCAACCCGGACAAGCTGGCTGGCGCGCTGACCTGGAAATTCCTGCCGCAGGCGGATGCCACGCTGGGCTTCACCTCGCTGTTCGGCCGCCATGTGTCCGGCAGCGACACGCGTGCCTACGACGGCGCCAAGTTCAGCTACAGCGAGCAGACTCATGGCTACACCTTGTGGGACCTGGGTGTGAACTACGACCTGCAGCGCTACGGCAAGCTCTCGCTCGGCGTGGAGAACCTGACCGACAAGCAGTACATCCTCAGCTGGTCGCAGCTAGCGGGCTATCAGAACTATTGGGCTGGCCGCGGCCGCGTGACCTCGCTGACCTACACCATCACTTTCTGACCACGCTCTTTTGAACTGGCGCGCTGTACCGATGGCCGCGACACAGGCGTCGCGGCCATCGCAGGGAAACTTTGATGAGCGAAGTCCGCAAAAAGCTGCATGGGTCCATGATTTTGGTGGCCTTGCTGCTGTGCGCTGCCCTGCCGCACACCGCCTCGGCGTCGTCACCGAAAGCTTCGCAGGGCATTCCGTCGGAACGCTTGCAGCGATTGCACGAGTACATGCGGAAGGCTACGGACGCCAACAGTTATCTCGGTGGCGTCACCCTGCTGATGCGCAACGGCAACGTCGTCGACTGGCAGGCCTATGGCTATAGCGATCTCGCGCGTCGCGTGCCGATGCACAAGGACGCGATCTTCCGCATCTATTCGATGACCAAGACCATCACGTCCGTCGCGGTGATGATGCTGGTGGAGGAAGGCAAGCTCTCATTGGATGACCCGCTGTCGCGTTACCTGCCTGGCTTTGCGGCTCCGCAGGTGCTGGCCGGCGGCACTGCCGAGGCGCCTCAGCTTCGTGCAGCCACCAAAGTGCCGACCCTGCATGCGTTGCTGACTCATACCGCGGGTTATCCCGCTGGCCTGAAGGGCGACGAGCAGGCGGTGAAGCTGATGGAGCGTGTTGATCCACATGGCGCCTCCGATCTGCGCGACTTCGCCGCGCGCATGAGCCGTGTGCCGCTGGCCGCGGATCCGGATACGCGCTTCGGCTACGACGGTGCCTCGCTGGAACTGCTGGCGCGCGTGGTGGAGGTCGCTTCCGGGCAATCCTTCGAGAGCTTCCTGCAGCAGCGCATCTTCACGCCCCTGCATATGCGCGACACGGGTTTCAGTGTGCCGACGGCGGAGCGCGGGCGCGTGGTGGATCTCACCATCATGGGCAAGGACGGCAAGCTGGCGCTCGCGTCCACGGAAAGCGCACGCCATCCCGGCGTACCGCTCAACGCGTACACCAGTGGCGCCGGCGGCTTGTATTCCACCGCAGCTGACTACGCGCGCTTCGCGCAGATGCTGCTCAATGGCGGCTCGCTGGACGGCCAGAGCCTGCTCAAGCGCGAGACGGTGGCGCTGATGATGCGCAACCAGCTCACCATGCTGCATCCGCCTGTCACTCAGTTCAGCGATGCGGAAGGTTTCGGCATAGGCGGCTATGTGGTGCTGGATCCGGTCCGGCGCGGTCAGCTGGGTTCGGTGGGGCAGTACGGCTGGAGCGGTGCGGCGTCGACGACCTACACCATCGATCCGAAGGAGCATCTGGTGGCCATCCTGTTGCTGCAGCATGTGCCGCGCGAAGATGGTGGCAAGGATCTGCCGCGCATCAGTCGGCCCTTCTACAACCTCGTGTATCAGGCTTTGCAACCGTGATGACGGCATCCCAAGGCAGCGTGCTGGTGGCCGGCTCGGCCAATCTCGATTTCGTGGTGCGCGCAGCGCATGTGCCTGAGCCCGGTGAAACCGTGCTGGGGCGCGATTTCGATACATTCCCTGGCGGCAAAGGCGCGAATCAGGCCGTGGCCTGTGCGCGTGCCGGCGGCGCGGCGACGAGCATGCTGGTGGCGCTGGGCGACGACGCTTTCGCTGCGCCACTTGAAGCCTCATTGCGCGATGCGGGCGTAACGCTCGATATCGTGCGCGCGGGGCAGCCCACCGGAGTGGCTTTCGTCTGTCTCTCCGATAGTGCGGAGAACGCCATCACCGTCGCCCCGGGCGCCAATGGCGCGCTGCGGCCGGAGCATCTGCCTTCGCTCACCGGCGTGACACATCTGCTGCTGCAACTGGAAACGCCGTTGCCTAGTGTGGAAGCCTGGGCCCGCGCTGCACGCGCGGCTGATGTCGCCGTGGTGCTCAATGCGGCGCCTGCGCAAACGCTCCCAAAAAGTTTGCTGGCGCATTGCGATCTGCTGATCGTCAACGAAGGCGAACTCACTGCGCTTACTGGTATCGAGGGCGATATCGCCGCCGCGCTCGATGCGCTCGATGTCCCCCGTGTGGTGGTGACGCTTGGCGCGCGCGGCTGTTGCGCCCGTATGGATGGCCAGCAGCTGTTGCAACCCGCCTTCACTATCGCGGCGCTGGATACCACCGGTGCCGGCGATACCTTCTGCGGCACCCTGGTGGCTGCGCTGAGTCGCGGCCTGCCGTTCGCCGCAGCCTTGCGCCGCGCCAGCGCCGCATCTGCGCTAGCCTGCACCCAGCTGGGTGCGCAGACCGGCGTGCCCACGTATGACGAGGTGGAGCGTTTGCTCGCCGAGCAGGCGGACGCTTCCATCTTTGAGCTCGCCGCATATAGCGGCTTCGCCTGATTTCGATGTTCCAAGAGTCCAACGCATGACCCAGCGCAACGATCCGCCCGATGACGAGCAGGCCAGCGACCTCCGGCCGCCGGTGAAGACCGAATACAAGTTCTCCCACGTCACCACCGGCCGCTACCTGCCCACGCCGGGCAAGGCGCCAGGCTGGCCGTTCGCCGAGATCGGTCACTGGAAGATGGACGTCGACGGCACTCTCGACGACTGGATCGCCGAGCTGACCGACTGGCGTCGCGAACACCTCACCCGCATCGGCTACAACGACGCCAACTATCGGCGGCCCGAGCTGCAATGGGCGCAGCGCAACTTCGTGCATGCACAGATGATGGTGGAGGACCGCTACTTCTACGATCCGCAGGCGGGCCGCTACACGGTGGACCGCTATCTGGACGATCTGGAACAGCGCTTTGGCGGTATCGACAGCGTGCTTCTGTGGTACGTGTACCCGAACATCGGCATCGATGACCGCAATCAATTCGATCTCGCCCGCGACCTGCCCGGCGGCATTGAGGGCCTGCGCGGCGCAGTGGCAGATTTTCATCGCCGCGGCGTGCGTGTATTCCTGCCCACCATGCCGTGGGACAACGGCACGCGCGAGCAGGGCCAGAGCGATTGGCAGGCCATCGCCGAGCTGGTCAAGGCGGTGGGTGCGGACGGTATCAATGGCGATACCTACAACGGCGTGCCGCGTGCCTTCTTCGATGCCTGCGACGCGCTGGGGCACCCCGTGGTGCTGCAACCCGAATCCACCATCAGCGCGGAGGAAGCGCTGATCTGGAACGTGCAGAGCTGGGGCAAGAAGGCACCGAACGAGCCGGTGCCGCCGGTGGCGAAGTTCAAGTGGCTGGAACCGCGCCACATGATCAACTACGAGAACCGCTGGGGCCGCGACCGCAACCACGACCTGCAATACATCTTCTTCAACGGCATCGGTTACAACGCCTGGGAAAACGTGTGGGGCATCTGGAACCAGCTCACCCCGCGCGATGCCGAAAGCCTGCGCCGCATCGCGGCGATCGAGCGCATGTTTGCACCGTGCATGGTCAGTCGCGATTGGCGCCCCTACCTGCACACCTTGCAGGCCGGCGTGTTCGCCAGCCATTTCCCGCACGAGGGTATCGCCCTGGTGACGATGGTGAACCGCAACGAGCACGAGGTGAGCGGTGAGCAGATCGCCTTGCCGCATGTTGAGGGCGCGCGCTATTTCGATGTGTGGAACGGCACGGTGATCGAGCCGCGTCTGGCGCAGGGGAAGGCGTGCTTTGAGTTGACACTGGAAGGCAGCGGCTTCGGCGCCTTGCTCGCGCTGGACTCCGGCGCTTCGTGCGACGGGCTGGACGCGTTTCTCACCCGCATGCGCGCTCTGGCGGCCACGCCGCTGCACAGCCTGTCGCGGCAGTGGAAGGCGATTCCACAGCAACTGGTGGAGATTGAAGCAACCAAGCCAGCCGTTGCGGCGCCGGAAGGCATGGTGACGATCCCCGCCGGCGATTTCGATTTCGTGGTCGGCGGTGTCGCGATCGAGGGCCAGACCTGGGAAGGCGTGGACGTGCAGTATCCATGGGAGAACAGCGCGCGGCGCAACCATCGCCATCGCATGCACATGGCAGCCTTCCATATCGACCGCACGCCGGTGACCAACGCGCAGTATCGGCAATTCGTCGAGGCCAGCGGTTATCGCCCGCACGATACGCACAACTATCTGCGCCACTGGCAGAACGGCGCGCCACCACAGGGATGGGACAACAAGCCGGTGACCTGGGTCTCGCTGGAGGACGCACGTGCCTACGCGCAATGGGCCGGCAAGCGCCTGCCGCGCGAGTGGGAATGGCAGTACGTCGCGCAGGGCGCCGATGGCCGGCGCTATCCCTGGGGCAATGCGTGGCGCGATGACGCGGTGCCTGTGCCAAACCGTGGCCGCCGTCTGCGCGCGCCGGACGATGTGGATGCGCATCCTGCAGGCGCCAGCCCGTTCGGTGTGCTCGATCTGGTCGGCAATGTGTGGCAATGGACCGATGAGTATCTCGACGAACACACGCGCGCAGCCATTCTTCGTGGCGGCAGCGCGTATCAGCCGCAGACATCGCACTGGTATTTCCCGCAGGCCTATCGCCTGGATCAGCACGGCAAGCTGTTGCTGATGGCGCCGTGCAAGGACCGCTCCGGCAGCGTCGGCTTCCGTTGCGTGGTCGATGCGGGTTGATTGCATGAGCATCGCAAACGACACATGGACCTCGCTCAAGGTGCGACTCGGCGGCCTGCTGGGCGAAGCGCTGGACGCGAACGCGCGCGGCCGTCTCTCGCACTTCATCGTTGATGAGCACAGCCCTGCCATTGAGATCTTCGCTCCGGAACGCCGCGCCAAAAATGTGGAAGGCGACTGGTACGGCGAGCACGGGGGCAAATGGCTGTACGCCGCCGCCAAGGCCACCGCGCGCACGGGAGATGCCGATCTGCTTGGGTGCTTGCGTCGTGTTGCCGATTTCCTGGTCGGCGTGCAGGAGGCCGACGGCTATCTCGGCACTTATGCGCCCGAGCGCCGCTTCATGCGCAGGCAGCCGCCGAAGCCGTTGAGCTGGAATGGCGAGCCAAGCGTGCGCACCTGGGATATCTGGACGCATGCCTATCTGGTGCTCGGCTTGCTCGAGGTGCATCGACACTTTCCCGAGCCGCGCTATCTCGACACGGCTCGTCGCATCGGCGATCTGTGCTGGCACACGTTGATCGATGACGGCATCGACATCACCGAACTCGGCAATCATCACGGCATGTCCGCCACGGTGTTGATGGACCCGATGACGGAGCTGTATCTCGCCACCGGCGAGCAGCGCTATCTGGATCTCGCCCTGCATGTGCTCGGACAGGCTGATCGCAATCCAGCGCTTGCGCTGCTGCAACGTGCGGAAGCCGGTGCCGACGCATCGGAGATCGCGACTGGCAAGGCGTATCAGCTCGCCTGGAATCTGGTCGGCCTCGCCAAGCTGTATCGCGTAACCGGCGACGCCACCTACCGGCGCGTGCTGGACCGGATGTGGCACAGCATCCGCGATCATCATCTGACGCTGGGTGGTGGCCCGTGGGGCGGCGTGGCGCATCGCTCACGCGAAGTATTCAACCCGGCCGGCGTGTTCAGTCCCCACGGTTATGTGGAAACCTGCTCCAGCCTTGCATGGATACAGCTCAACCGCGAATTGCTGGCGATCAGTGGCGAAGCAAAGTACGCCGAAGAAATCGAACGCACCGCCTACAACGATCTGCTCGGCGCGCAGGCGCCGAACGGCGAGGACTGGTGCTACTACGTGTTTCCCAACGGGCGCCGTGTGTACACGACGTACTGGCGTTGCTGCAAGTCGAGTGGCGCGATGGCGCTTGAGGAGTTGCCCGGCGTCGCCTACTCACGCACCGAGGACGGCATTGCGGTGCATCTGTACGGCGCGGGCGCGGCGGAGTTCGTGTTGCCGGTGGCGGGCAAGGTGGTGCTTGAGCAGCGCACGGCGTATCCGTTCGAGGGTGAGGTGCGCCTGAAGCTCACCGTCGAACACGAGGCACGCTTTGCTTTGCGATTGCGCGTGCCCTCATGGGCCGTCGATGCTTCCATCGAGGTGGATGGCGAAGGTGTCGAGGCGACGCCCGGGGCTTACGCGGTAATCGAGCGGGTATGGCGCGATGGCGACGAGATCGTGCTGCGCTTTCCGATGGTAGCCCGCACGCATCGCGCGATGAATCGCAATGTGCAGGAGTCGCGGGCGCCCGATGGCGAGCCGGTACGGCAGCAAGTGTTGCGCTTTGACTATCTGGCGGTGACGCGGGGGCCGTTGGTGTATGCCACCGGGTTGATCGATGGGTTCAAGGTGGAGGAGACCTTGTTGGTACCGGATGGGCCGGAGTCGGGATGGCTGGAGGTTCTGTCGGGGGATGTGCCTCGGATTGTGTTGAAGCTGGGGTATCGGCAGCCGTTGGTGTTTGAGCCTTACTACTGTGCTGGTGGGCGAAAGGATGGGGTTTGGCGGTTGACGTGGATGTCGTTGGCGCCTGATGACGCCGTTGCTTCCTCTCCCTTTGGCGACCCCTAGGTAGTCCCTGTGGGATGGAGGGCTGGGGTAAGGGCCCGGGTGCTTCGATGACGCAAGGGTTTGTGTCGGGTGAATATATGAAGTCCGGCTGTTTCTTTACGGGGCCTCGGCGCAAAGTTGTGCAGGCTTTGGGTTTTGGAGTTCTGCGGAAGCACGGCGTATGGAAAGCATTCCACCTGATGCGGCGGTGACGCCGGTTTCGCGGGGGCCGCTGGATGGCATCCGCGTGCTTGATCTGAGTGCCTATATCGCAGGGCCTTATGGGTGCACGTTGCTGGCGGATCAGGGCGCGGATGTGGTCAAGATCGAGCCGCCGGGCGGGGATAATCTGCGGCAGTATCCGTCGACGCTGCCTAGCGAGAGTCGTGCGTTTCTCGGGGTGAATCGCAGCAAGCGCGGGATGGTGCTGGATCTGAAGAACGCCAGCGATCACGCGACGCTGCTCAGGCTGGTACGTGAGGCGGATGTGCTGGTGCATAACTTCCGGCCAAGCGTGCCCAAGCGGCTGGGAATCGATTTCGATTCGCTGAGTGTGATCAATCCGCGTCTGATCTATTGCGCGGTGACGGGTTATGGCGAGACCGGACCGATGAAGGACAAGGCCGGCTATGACCAGGTGCTGCAGACCATGACCGGCATGTGCGCGCTGCAAGGCAAGCGCGGTGGTCCGCCGGAAATCATCTATGGCTCGGTCGTGGATTACTACACCGCGGCTTTGCTCGCGGCCGGCGTGTCGTCCGCGCTGTTCGAGCGCGAGCGCAGCGGGCTGGGGCAGTTCGTAGGCGTGTCGCTGCTGCGCAGTGCGTTGACCATGCAGTCGGCGCGGTTGATCTGGGCCGATGGCGAGTCGCTGGATATCGGGCGCGATATGCGCTCAGGCGGCGTCACCGGCATCCATCCCACCCTGGACGGCTATATCTATATCTCCGCCAACACGCCCCATTTTTGGCGCGCGTTGTGCGAGAAGACCGGCTTGCAGGCGTTGGCCGCCGATGAGCGCTACGACAGCGTGCGCAAGCGCGCAGAACACGCGGCAGAGATCCTGCCGAAGCTGCATGATGCACTCGCTGCGCGCAGCGCGATGGATTGGGAAAGCCTGTTCGGCGACGAAGTGCCCTGCGCCGCCGCCCGCCGTATCGAGGACATGTTCGAGCATCCGCAGGTGCTGGCCGAAGGCATCGTCGACACCCTGGAACACCCCACCGTGGGCCAGTATCACGGCGTCGCGCAGTCGATCAAGTTCGGACGGACGCCAGGGCCGAAGCCGTTTGCAGCGCCGATGCTGGGGCAGCATACGGATGCGGTGAAGGCTGAAGTGGCTGGGGCTGGAGAAGAGCACAACAAGAAGCGCAGCTAAGTGGCGTATCCCGTTCGTCGGGAACGTTAGTCGTTCTTCACGGGCTGGTATTCGCTCTTGCCGCCATAGTGCCTCGATACTTCGTCGGCTTATTTCTTCTCGTAGTGAAAGCGAGCCTGAGCGATCTGGATCACGGTGATCTTCCCTGGCTTCGCCTGTCCCTTGCTTGGCTTATCCATGTCGAACAGCCGGTAGACCAGGCGATGTTCGATGGTGATGCGGCGTGACCACCATCCTGCCCAATTGGCCTTGAGCGGTTCGGGTTTGCCCAGGCCTGCCCAAGGATTTCGTCGTATGTCTGCAATCAGGTGATTGATGGTTTCGATTTTCTTGGGGTCGTTGGCTTGCCAGTAGAGGTAGTCCTCCCAGCTTTGGCCCATCCACCAAAGGTCATCCCTTTCCTTTTGAATCGCCATTTACGCGCCTTTCCTCCCGCGCGGCTTGGTTGTTGCCGTCTTGGGTGGGCGAGGGACTTTGTAGCTATCCGCGCGACTCTTGCTCTCCTGCACCATCATCGCTTTCCGCGGGCCGCTTTTCTTGGCGATCTTTACGGTGGGCATGCTTGCGTTGCCCGCTGGCCCCAGGATTCGCGCACCGGTCGGCAGTGACGCCTCGGCCTCAGCCATCGCGGTGTGCAGGCGCTCTGCGTTGGCCGGGTTACCAAACAGATACAGGGTTTCCTGGATGGAGTTGTAGTCGCTCACCGACATCACCACGGCATCTTCGGCGTCACGACGCTTGATGAGGGTGATGGCATGATCCGATGCCACGTTGTCGAGCACCTCTTTGAGGTTGCTCCGGGCATCGCTGAAATTGATGGTGCGCATGGCCAGCTTTCCTACTTGTACATGTTTAAGTACAAGTAAAGTGTAGCCCATGCCTCGAGCCCCCAACAAGCAAGCGCCATTCAGTCCAGCAACGGGTTTGTGTGCCGCGGGAGGCTCTTAAAAGAACCGTCTTACGAATCCCAGAAGCCTGTGAACAGGCTCCTGGAACCGTTTCCTGTTCGCTCAGCGACCGATTTCGCGCAACCGCTTGCCCGCCATCAGCTTGCTCTCGATCTGCTCCAGCGTCACACCCTTGGTCTCCGGCACCAGCCAGTACGTCAGCACAATGAACACCAGGTTGAGGCCGGCGTAGAGCCAGAAGGTGGCGGCGTTGCCGATGCCGTGCAGCAGGCTGAGGAAGGTGGCGCCGACGATCATGTTGGCGATCCAGTTGGTGAAGGTGGAGCAGCCGATGCCGAAGTCGCGGCCTTTCAGCGGCTGCACTTCCGAGCACAGGGTCCACACCAGCGGACCGGCGGACATGGCGAAGCCGACAATGAAGACCAGAAGCATGGCGACGGTGAACAACTGCTCGACGTGCGAGGTGATGCCCAGGTGCATCATCGCGCCGACGACGCCCAGGCCCAGCGCCATCACTACGAAGCCGATGTACAGAATCGGCTTGCGGCCCAGGCGGTCGACCAGGCCGATGGCGATGAAGGTGGCGAGCACATTGGTGAGACCCACGATGGCGGTAAACCACAGCTGCGCGTGGGTGTCGTAACCCATGTTCTCGAAGATGCGCGGCGCGTAGTACATCACTACGTTCATGCCGGTGAACTGCTGCATGAGTTGCAGCAGTACGCCCAGGCCTACCGAACGGCGGAAGTTGGAATTCTCGAGAAACAGGTGCCAGCCGCGCTGGGGCGTCTTCAGTTGCTCAGCGATGTCGGTCATTTCGCGATGCGCCACGCTCTCATCGCCGCGCAGGCGGATCAGCACGTCATGCGCGTCACGTTCGCGGCCGCGCATCATCAGCCAGCGCGGGCTGTCGGGCAGGAAGAACACACCGAGCAGGAACAGCGCGCCGGGAATCGCGATGACGCCGAGCATCCAGCGCCAGCTACCGGTGTAGCTGAAGGCAGTGTCGGAGAGGAACGCGACCAGGATGCCGATGGTGATCATCAGCTGGTACAGCGAGATCATCGCGCCGCGGATATGTTCCGGCGCTACTTCGGCCAGATACAGCGGCGCGGTGAAGGTGGCGATGCCGATGGCCAGGCCCAGGATCAGGCGTGCGGCGATCAGGGCTTCCGGCGACCAGGCCCAGCCGCACAGCAGCGAGCCGAGCACGAACAGTACTGCGCCGAGAATCAGCGAGCGCTTACGGCCCAGCGCGGCGGACATCCAACTGGCACCGAGCGCGCCGATTGCCGCGCCGAGCATCATGCTGCTCACGATCCACTCGATCATGTGATCGGTGATCTGGAATTCCTTCTGGATGAACTGGCTGGCGCCGGAGATCACGCCGATATCCAGGCCAAACATCAGGCCGGCGAGCGCGGCGAGGATGCAGGTGAATACGGCGGTGGCGCGCGAGGCCGCCGCCGGTATCGGCACGGCGGAGGATGGGGCGGCGGTCGTCGGAGTAACAGTATTCATGGATGGATTCCTGCGTTCGCTGAGGACGGATCGGCCGCGTGGCCTCCCGTGTCCGGCTATCCGTGGTGAGGCGGTGAACCGGCAAAGCGTGGTTCGCGCAGGCCCGCCACAGGGGCGGCCAGGGCGAACAGCGCACCGGCATGAGGGTCGTCGGCAAGTTGGGTCGCGGTAAGGCCGTCACGCGCGCTGGTGACGTAAAGCGTTTTCAAGTCGGGGCCACCAAAGGCCGGACGCGTCGGCTGGCGGGCCGGCAGGTCGAGCACCAGATCTTCCGTACCGTCGGGCAGGTAGCGCACCACGCGGTGCATGCCCCATTGCGCATTCCATAGCGCACCCTCCGCGTCGACCGCCGAGCCATCGGGCTCACCGGCGATCCCATCGAGATCGACGAACACGCGCGGCTCACCGAGCCGGTCGCCGTAGTCGCAGCAGAGAATCTTGCGGGCCAGCGAATCGCAGAAATACATGCGATCGCTGGCCGGACTGAAAGCGATGCTGTTGCTGATGGCCACGCCGGGCAGCGGCAGCTTCTCCAGCCGCAGGTCGGCATGCAGTCGGTAGAAGCCGCCAACGGGCTGTTTCGCGCCCACCGCGGGTTCGTGCAACGTGCCGAACACGAAGCGGCCCTGGCGATCGCAGGCGCCATCGTTGGCGCGCGTGGATAGGCCGGGCTCGATCGCGTGCAGCGGTATCAGCCGTTGTTGATCAAGCTGGAAGAACGCCAGTTGCGACGCGAGTGCCAGCAGCAGCCATCCCTCGGCTTTGCACAACGCGAACGAGGCCAGCCGTTCGGGCATGCGCCAGTGCGTGACGCTTCCATCCGCCGGGTGCAGCCGCCACAGCGTGCTGCCGGCGATATCGGTCCAGTACACCGCCTGTTCGCGCTCGTCCCACAGCACACCCTCGCCGAGGAGGTGCGGATGCGCATGGGCAACGCGAACCGCCAGACTCATACCCAGCCACCATCGACGATGAAGTCCTGCCCGGTGCACATGCGGCTGTCGTCGGCGGCAAGGAACAGCGCGGCGCGCGCCAGATCCGAAGCGTCGAGATAGCCCGGCAGGCACTGCATGCGCTTGATCGAGGCTTCGCCTTCGGCATCCAGCCATAGCTGGCGCTGTTTCTCGGTAATCACCCAGCCCGGCACCAGACAGTTGATGCGGATGCGATGCGCACCAAGCTCGCGCGCCATGCCGTTGACGAAACCATGGATGCCCGCCTTGGCCATCGCGTAAAGCGGATAGCCGGCGTTCTTCTGCATCCAGCCGGTGGAACCCATGCAGATGATCGAGCCGCCGCCCAATGAGCGCATGTCAGGGATCACCGCCTGGGTGGCGAAAACCTGATGACGCAAGTTCACCGCGATGTTGCGCTCGAACAGCGCCTCATCCGCATCGGCAAGCGAGTGGCGCACATCGTTGGCCGCGTTGTTGACCAGCACCGAGAACGGTCCGGTCGCCTCGCGCAGCGTATTGATCGCAGCCTGCAAGGCATCGAGGTCCGTGATATCGCAGTGTTCGTACACCGGTGCATGCGCCACGCCGCCAAGCTGCGCCATCAAGGCATGCGCGGAAGCATCGTCGCGATCCAGAAAGCCAACCCTCGCACCCTGCTTCGCAAAGTGCTCAACAAGCGACGCGCCGATGCCGCTGGCGCCGCCGGTGATCAGCACGTTGCGGTCGGCAAGGCTCGGATAGCTGGCAAAGACGGTCATCGCCTCACCACTCCGCCACGCTGCCGTCGGCGTGGCGCCACAGCGGGTTGCGCCAGCGATGGCCGACGGCGGCGCGTTCGGCGACATACGCCTCGTTGACTTCGACGCCAAGACCCGGGCCACCAGGAATGGTCACGTAGCCATCCTGGTAAGCGAACACGCTGCGGTCGGTGACGTAATCGAGCAGGTCGTTGGCAGCGTTGTAGTGAATGCCCAGGCTCTGTTCCTGGATGAAGGCGTTGTGGCAGACCGCATCGATCTGCAGGTTGGCGGCCAGCGCGATGGGGCCCAGCGGACAGTGCAGCGCCAGCGCCACATCGTAGGCTTCGGCCATCGCCGCGATCTTGCGCGTCTCGGTAATGCCGCCGGAGTGCGAAGGGTCGGGCTGGATGATGTCGACACCGCCGGTCTGCAACAGGCGCTTGAAGTCGTAGCGCGAATACATGCGTTCGCCGAGCGCGATGGGCGCGGGCGAGATCGCCGCCAGCTCGGGAATCGCCTCGAGGTGTTCGGACAGCACCGGCTCCTCGATAAACATCAGCTTGTACGGCGCCAGCTCGCGCATCAGCACCTTGGCCATCGGCTTGTGCACGCGGCCGTGGAAATCCACGCCAAGGCCGATATGCGGGCCGACCGCATCGCGCACGGCCTGCACGTTTTCGAGTACGCGCTCGACCTTGTCGTAGGAGTCGACGAAGTGCATCTCCTCCGTGCCATTCATCTTGACCGCGGTGAAGCCGCGCGCCACCGCCTCGCGTGCGGCCTTCGCGGTGTCCGCCGGTCGGTCGCCGCCGATCCACGAGTACACGCGGATGCGATCGCGCACCGGGCCGCCGAGCAACACATGCGTCGGCACGCCGAGGTGTTTGCCCTTGATGTCCCATAGCGCCTGGTCGATGCCGGCGATGGCACTCATCAGGATCGGGCCGCCGCGATAGAAACCGCCGCGGTACATCACGCTCCACAGATCCTCGATCGGACTCGGGTCCTTGCCGATCAGGTAGTCGGAGAGTTCATCGACCGCCGCCGCTACCGTTTGCGCGCGGCCCTCCACGACGGGTTCGCCCCAGCCGACGATGCCGCTGTCGGTCTCGATGCGCACAAAACACCAGCGCGGCGGTACCAGAAAGGTTTTGATGCTCGTGATCTTCATGCACTCGTTCCTGGATGTGCGAGTTCTTGCCAGCTGGTAGCGAAAGCACGTGCGCGTTCCGCTGTATCGGCGACGCTACGGCCCGGTGCGAAAAGTGCAGAGCCGATGCCGAAACCGCGCGCACCGGCGGCGACATAAGGGCCCATGTTGTCCGGCGTGATACCGCCGACCGGGAGCAAGGCGAGCTCCGGTGGCAGCACGGCGCGCCAGGCTTTGACGACCGCCGGCGGAATCGCCTCGGCGGGGAAAATCTTCAACGCATCCGCACCGGCGTGCAGCGCGGCGAACGCTTCGGTCGGCGTCGACACACCCGGTACGCAATACAGGCCGGCGCGCTTGGCTTCGGCGATCACCGCGGTATCCGCATGCGGCATGACGATCAGGCGGCCACCGGCCTCGGCGACTTCATGCACCTTCGCCGTCGACAACACAGTGCCGGCGCCAACCAGGCAGCGATCGCCAAAGGCGTCGGCAAGCAAGCGAATACTTTCCAGCGGCCGTGGCGAATTCAACGGCACTTCGAGTATGCGAAAACCGGCGTCGACAATCGCCCCGCCGATCTCCACGGCCTGATCGGGATGCAGGCCGCGCAGGATGGCGACGAGAGGAAGGGGTTGCAGCCATTGGTTCATGGCGTAGGAACTCTTGCGGATGCGTGATCGATCAGGCCGGCCGCCGTGGCGACCTGCCACAAGCCCTGCGCGGTAGTGTTCTCCGGTGCCGGGCGCAGACGCAGGCCGAACACGCCAGCGGCATCGGCATAGCGCTGGCACAGTGCCGCCGAGCCCACCATCTGCACCGGCAAAGCCGCGTCGGCCCAGCCGGCGGCGATGGCGGCGCGCAACTCGTCGCCAATCAACAGGCCGGAGAGATAGGAAGGCACAGCGTCGGATGTCAGTGCGCCATCAAGCATCAGTGCGCGCGCGGAAAACAGATTGGAGAGCCCGCCCGCGGCGCCGCTGTCACGCGCGGCATGGACGCCTTGCTGGAAAGCGGTGTCGTCATGCGCGGCTTCCGCCGATGCGCCACCTAGAATGGAGTGGCGACTCAGCAGGCTATACAGCTCGCCGGTCATCATGGTGGCGAAGCCGGTGACCACGCCTTCCGTAATGCGCACCCACTTGCTATGCGTGCCGGGCAGCAGCAGCGTGCCGCTCCACGGCATATCAGCATGCTGAGCCAGCACGCCGACGATCTGGGTTTCCTCGCCGCGCATCACATCCGGCCGCTCCGGATCGCGCAGGCCGGAGATCAGATGCAGCGTGCGTCCATCGGGTAACGACAGCGGCGTCAGCGCGTGCGCGAGCCGGGACACATCGGCGGGCGTATCCAGATAAGGTGTCTCGCGCCAGCCGTTGCGGCTGCCGACCATGCCACAGGTGATGACTGGCGCGTTGGGCCAGCCAGCGGTGGCTTCATCGAACGCCTGGGCGAAACCACCGGAAGGCAGCTGGCGGATGCCGTACGACAAGGCCCGATGCTCAAGCACGGCACCCGCTTCGCCGTAGCGATAAGCGCGCAGATGCGTCGTGCCCCAGTCCAGGCCGATCAAGCGAGTCGTCACGCGTGCGCCTTCTTTCGCACGCGGCTGCGATTGTTCTGCAGGTTCGACTGGGAGTCCGCGATCATGGCCAGCATGGCCTTGCGCGCGACTTCCGGCTGCTTGCGGCGAATGGCCTCCAGTACCTTCTGGTGATGCGGCAGCGAATACTTGAAGTTGCTCGCAGTGCGTGCGGATAGCACGAAGAACGTACCAAGGGCGCTCTCGACCACTGAGAACAGTGACGACATCAGTTCGTTGCCGGTAGCTTGAAGCACGGCATCGTGGAACTGCAGATCCGCTTCCGCCCACGCATCGAGCGTCTGCGCCGCATCCATCGCCTTATAGGCCGTTTCGATATCGGCCAGCTGTTCCGCCGTGCGACGGCGCGCGGCGGAAGCCGCTGCAGCGGGTTCGATGATCTCGCGCATCTCCACCAGTTTGTCGACGAAATCGTCGGTGGGCATCGACGCGCAGCGCCAGGTCAATACATCGGAGTCGAGCTGATTCCAGAAGCGCTCTTCAAGTACGCGCGCGCCTACGCCGGCGCGCGATTCGATCAGTCCTTTGGCGGAAAGCACCTTCATGGCTTCGCGCAAAGCAGTGCGGCTGACTTGCAGATTTTCGGCAAGCGTTTCTTCACGTGGCAGGATCTCGCCTGGGCGCACCTTGCCGCTCACGATGCGTTGACCGATCTCTTGCATCACGTGTCCGTACAGATTGCGAACGGTAGTCGGCTTCCTCATGGAATGAGCTTCCTTGTGATGCTGCATGCTGAGAGCGACACGCCCGGCGTGCGTCTTCGCCAAACCGGGCATTTGTCATACAAAAGGACTATAAGTACTTTACTGGGAACTTGCCAGATCCTGCGGACCGCGTTTCGATGGCTCGCGCCGCTTTCGTTTGGTGGATATCGAAAGCAAGAATTTCCGATCTCATGATCAGGCATCCCATCATGTTTCTTTTTAGCAATGTCCTTTATGAAAATGCCCAGAAATGTTGGATCTTCCCGCGGTAAGAAAGGCGATGCGCCATGACGCGATGCGTCACGGCAGATGCCGCTGCCATCGGGCGTGAGATCTTCGGCACCCTTGCCGATGGCACCCCCGTCGAGGCGGTGACGCTGAGCAACCGTCATGGCCTGTGCGCGCGGATCATTGCGCTCGGCGCCACCTTGCAGTCGCTGACCGCGCCGGACCGCGATGGCACGTTGGCAAACATCACGCTCGGCTATGCCTCGCTCGATGGCTATGTGCGCAACCTGCACTACTTCGGCGCCACGGTGGGCCGCTACGCCAACCGTATCGCCCGGGGGCGTTTTGTCCTGGACGGTGAAGCCTGGCAGTTGCCGATCAACAACCCGCCGAACTCGCTGCACGGCGGTACGCACGGTTTCGACAAAGTGGTGTGGATCATCGATGAAGTGAGGCAGGAGAGCGGCAAGTCCAGCGTCGGCCTGAGTCTCGTGAGTCCCGATGGCGATATGGGTTACCCCGGCACACTGAGGGTGACGGCGACCTATACCCTCGACGATAGCAACCGCCTCAGCATCGAGTACGGCGCAACTACCGACAAGTCGACTGTGGTCAACCTGACCCACCATGCTTACTGGAATCTCGCTGGCGAAGGTTCGGGTAGCGCGATGCGTCAGCTCCTCACGATTCCCGCCGATGCCTACTTGCCGGTGAACGACACGCAGATTCCGACGGGCGAGATTCGCGACGTGACCGGCACCGCCTTCGATTTCCGGCAGGGCAAGCCGATCGGCCGTGACATCCGGCGCGGCGATGACCTGCAACTGCGATACGGTCGAGGCTATGACCATAGCTGGGTGATCGGTCGGGCGGCGACGCATGAGCCGCGCATGGTCGCAAAAGTTGAGGATCCCCTGTCCGGCCGCGTGATGACGCTCCTGTCGACCAAGCCGGGCCTGCAGTTTTATTCGGGCAATTTTCTGGATGGAACCAGTGTCGGCACCGGTGGATATGCCTATCGCCAGGGCGATGCGTTCGCGCTGGAGCCGCAGTTCCATCCCGATACGCCGAACCAGCCGGCGTTCGGTTCGGCGCGACTTGCACCTGGGCAGACCTATCGTCATGTGATGGTTTACGAGTTCACCACTCAGCCTGACCGTTGAGCTCTATCGCGCGAGGGGCGTCCATGCCCCTCGCATCGCAGCCTGTGTACGGAGTTACTGCGCCGAGATGCGGTACATGACGGTCGCATGCGGCTCCAGGCGCAGCTTGATCGAGCCATCGCCTTGCGCATCGCTGTGCTTCCACAGATCGCGCATGCGGTACTTGGCCGACGCCTGCAGGCCAAGTTCCTTGGCGCTCACCGCAACGTCCTGCGCAGCATCGGCTTCGTTGAACACCGCAACGGCGCGGCTGCCATCCTTGAGTGGTTTGACGATCACATGGACGCCGTTCGTGTCGCGTACGCGCTTGCCCTGCACGCCCAGCGGATCCTGGTCCACCGCGATCACTTCCTTGTTGAGCAGGATCTCCAGCGCATCAGGCTTGATCTTGCGCAGATCGGTGCCGATCAGCAGCGGCGCGGCCATGATCGACCACAGGCTGAAATGCGAGCGGTATTCCACATCCGTCATGCCGCCATTGCCGACTTCGAGCATGTCCGGATCGTTCCAGTGGCCGGGACCGGCGTACGCATCCAGAACCACGTTCTCCTTGAAGATCTTCAGCATCGAGGCGTAGTTGTCGCTGATGTCGCCGGTGGTGCGCCATGACGATGCGCCGACGGCGGGGTCGGTGGCCCACAGCCACGCTTTGTTCTCACCCCATTCGCACAGGCTGTAGAAGATCGGCTTGCCGGTAGCGCGCAGGGCTTCGCCCATGGCCTTGTAGCGTTCCTTGGCGGGTACTTTTTGGTTATTGCAGTTGTCGTACTTCAGATAGTCCGCGCCTACGGAAGCGAAGTACGCCGCGTCCTGTTTCTCGTGACCGAGCCCGCCGGGAAAGCCGCGGTTGGCCTGATGCGGTTCGCAGGTGTTGGTACCCGCGCTGGAATAGAGGCCAAAGGCGAAGCCGCGCTCGTGGACATAGTCGGCCAGCGCCTTGATGCCGTGCGGAAAACGCTTGAGGTTGGGTTGCAGGTTGCCGTTCTTGTCGCGCTTCCAGTCCGCCCAGCAGTCGTCGAGATTGATGTGGCGATAGCCCGCGTCGCGCAGGCCAGAGCTGATGAGCTTGTCGGCCACCCCGCGGATCATGTCTTCGTTGAATTCATCGCGGCAGTGCGTGGAGTTCCAGTTGTTGAAGCCCATCTGCGGCGTGTCCGCGTTGAACTCCACTTTCTTGGCTTCTTCCGCGCCTGCGGCGGTGGCGAATACACAGGCGGACAGCAAAGCCATACGGACCATCGTTGACAGGGTGGCTTTCATCGAGTCTCTCCAAGCGGCTGCAGTTCAAAGGGGAGGTATGCGTGTGGGTCGGCGCACGGCATGGCGGGTGGTCGGCGAACGTCGCTTCAATGTGCCGTTTCGGTCACCGGGGCATCAAGCACGGGCTGCTTCAGGGTACGCAGGGTGGTGTGGTCCGTGCCGAACATGTCGAACACGACGAGCTGATTGCCCTGGTTCTTGAGCCAGGCACCGGGCACGTACAAGGTGCGCTGTGGGCCGATCTTCCAGTTGCGCCCCAGTGGCCGTTTGTTCAACCAGACAAAACCCTTGTTGAGCCCGGCGGTGTCGAGGAACGTATCCGCCGATGCATGACCTGCCGCCGGCGCGTTGAAGCTACCCCGGTAAAAGCATGGACCATGCAGGCACGGCTTGTTGCTGTAAGCGAAGCCATCGACGTGGGTGAGCGGCAGTGAGTAGATCTTCCAGTCGCGCAGGGTTTCGCCGCGCAGCGCGACCTCGCCCAGGATGCCTTTGCGCTCGTTAAGCATTTCCGTACTGAAATTGATACGGCCGGTGTTCTCGACCAGGATGTCCAGGGTGTCGCCCTTGGCGACCTTTATCGCCAGCGTGTCCTGCTTCAGGCGGCGATCCAACGTGCCGGCCAGCACCTGGTTCACGTACACCGCGGCGTAGTCGTGCAGCCCATGAATCACCAGGTCGCCGGGCCGATCGGCGGGGATGACTTTCCGATACAGGATGTAGCCGTAGGCTTGATCGAGATCTTCCATGGCGCGTGGCTCGGGCGCGTTGACCGGCGCAGGCAGGTTGTCCCAGAGCGAGGCCGATTCGCCGAGCTTGATGCCATCGATCGCCTGCGTCGCGGGCGTCGCCGGCATGGCCGGTGGCTTGACCCCGGTGGCGTCGGCGATGGCTTTGCGCATGGCCAAATATTTCGGCGTCGGCCGGCCGCTTTCATTCAACGGCGCGTCGTAGTCGTAGCTGGTGACGTCGGGCTGATAGCTCTCCTTGTCCCAGTTGGCGCCGTTCATCCAGCCGAACGAAGTGCCGCCATGGAACATGTACAGATTGACGGAGTAGCCCTGCTTGAGCATCCACGACAGCTCGTCGGCCTCGCGTTTTGCATCGAGGGCTTGGTGGGGCGCGCCCCAGTGATCGAACCAGCCGGCCCAATACTCGCCCGCCATGTACGGCCCTTCCGGCCGGCGCTTCACAAACTCGGCGAATTTCTTCTCGGCGTTGCCCGTGCCGAAGTTGATCACCTGGAGCTGATCAGTCAGTCCGTTCTTGCCGGGATCGGTATTGTCCGAGGTAAACAGCAGCGACTTGTCGAAGCCGCTCCGCACGAGTAGCTGCCGAATCCCGTCGAGATAGGCGTGATCATCGCCGAAGCTCGCGTACTCGTTCTCTACCTGCACCGCGATGATGTTGCCGCCGTTGGCAAGCTGCAGCGGCGCGAGTTCCTGCCCGAGGCGATGCAGCCAGCGCTCCGCTGGCTGCATGAACGCCGGATCGAGCGAACGGAGCTTGGCGGGTTTGTCCTTCAGCAACCAGGCGGGCAAACCACCGAGCTCCCATTCCGAGCACACGTAGGGACCCGGGCGGAGGATGACGTACAAGCCCTCCTTCTGTGCCTCGCGGATGAACTCGGCAACGTCGTTCTGGCCTGAAAAGTCATACGTGCCCGGCGTGGTTTCGTGCGCGTTCCAGAACACATACGTGGTGATGGTGTTGAGCCCCATCGCCTTCGCCATCTTAAGGCGCGCCGGCCAGTACTCGCGGGGGATGCGCGGGTAATGCATTTCTCCGGAAATGATCCGGAACGGTTTGCCGTCAAGCATGAAGCTGCCGTGGTCTATGCGCATGGCGTGCCCGCCGGTGCCGATGGGGGGCGTTTCGGCAAAGCCGGCGGTGCACGCGAATGCGAGGGAAAGGCTGGCTGCTGCATGCAGCAGCCGTCGCTTCAGGGGGAGGGATATCACGGAGATGGCAACACTCATGAAGGGATTACCAGGAAGCCCGGATGCCGGCGGACAGCGTCCTGCCGTTGATTTCCGCATACGACGGCCGGTTCAGATAGACCTGGTACTTGGAGACTTTCTCGCGCGTCAGGTTGGTGGCATCGAAGAACAGCGACACGTTGTCCATCAGCTTGTAGCTGGCGCTCATGTCCAACTGGCCGTAGGCCTTGACCGTGGTGGGCTGGCTTTCGTCGCCGGAGATGGTTTCCAGATAAGCGTCGCGCCAGTTGTAGGCGAGGCGCACCTGGAACGGACCCTTCTCGTAGTAGCCGCTGACGTTGGCGGAGTCGCCAATGCCAGGTACTGCGAACTTGCCGCCGACACCGACGTCGTTCGACTTGGCGGAGGCGCTGCTGGTGACGTGGGTGTAGTTGGCGGAAGCACCCAGGCCGTCAAACGGCGCAGGCAACCAAGTGAACTGATAGGTGGCGGCGGCTTCCACACCCTTGATGGTCGCCGAGTTCAAATTGATCGGCCGGGTCAGGTCGAAGGGAAAGCCGAGAATCGTGGTCTTGGTGGTGACCAGGGTGGTGAAATTGCTCACCTTCTTCTCGAAACCGCCGATCGCGAGATAGCTGGTGTCCGACAGATACCACTCCAGCCCGAGGTCGTAGTTCTTCGACGTATACGGCTTCAGCTCCGTATTGCCCTCGGTCACGCCCTGCGTCGCCGGACGGAAGTTGTAGCTGGTGGCGGCGGAGAGATTGCTGAGATCCGGGCGCGTGACGGTCTTCGACACCGCGGCGCGGAAGATGATGTCGTCGCGCAGGCTCCACTTGAAGTTGGCCGAAGGCAGCCAGTTGGAATAACTGCCGGTCGCCGATACGGGTGCCAGCGAGCCATAGGTCGGAATGGCATTGCTGGTGTCGTTCGGGTTGATCGTGATGGCTTCCAGCGGCACCGAGTAGGCACGCGAGGTGGTATCGGTCTTGCTGTAGCGCAGGCCGACTTCCAGTGTCCACGGCTTGGCCATCAGGTTGCCCTGGAAGTTGGCCTTGCCGTACGCGGACTTGGTGCGTTCCTCGACCTGGCTGTAGCTGCTCGCATCCGGCCGGGCCGTGAAGCCGCCGCCGTTCGCGGCCAGCTTGGCAGCGAAGGCGGCGGCGTTGGGTAGCTGGTTATAGGCGGCGGGGCTCGCCAGATAAGCCAGCAGTTTGGGGACGTCGTAGGTGAGCCATTGGGTGGGGTAGCCAGGGGAGATGCCATCGACCATCGTGCCCGCGTTATAGATGCGCGCGTTGATGGCGCTGCCGGGAATCGCAGCGACGTAACCGCAGTACTCACCGCACAGCAGGCTGTTCGGCGAACGCCAGGTCACCTCGGTCTTGGTGCGCTTCAGGCCTTCCACGCCGAAATCGAGCTGGGCCAGCACGCCATCGGTGAAGCTTTTGCCGAGATGCAGCTTGCTCTGCAGGATGCGGTCGCTGACATTCGGCGACTCACCGCCGAGCGAGCAGCAATGCGCGCGCAGGTTCGACGTATCGGTGGTCGAGATGAGGTTGCTGTAGCTCGGCAACTGCGACGAGCCGTTGTTGGTCCACACCGGATTGACGCCGACGTTGCGGGTACCGACCACGAAGAAATAGCCATTGGCCGATTCTTTGTTCCAGGCCCGCGACACCGCCGTATCCCAATCGATCACGGTGGAGTTGTTGATCTGGTAGGCAATGTTGAGGCCGGTCTGCTCGTTGTAGGCGTTGCGCGGGTTGCTTTCCTCGATGTAGTCGTTCGCCAGCACGCCAGTGTTGCCGCGCGTGTAGCTCAGCGCGGTGCCATTGCCGTCGGCGGTGAGCGCCTGCACGTCGCTGGTGTTCATGTACGAACCGAACGCGTGGTACTTCGAGTCGATCTTGTAGTTCGAGATCATCGTGTCGAGCTTGACCGTCAGATTCTCGATCGGCTTCCAGTCGATAGCGCCGCTGATGCCGCGCCGGGTGCGGGTCTGCATGTAATCCGAGCCGGACAGCGTTTGCGGCAAGGCGATGTTCGTATAGGCGGGATTGATCTGGCTGTAGTTGAGGCCCGTGATCCAGCCCGAGGTGTTCATGGACTGCTCGCGGTGATCACGCCGGTCATACATGCCCGCGATCAGCCAGCCGAAGGTGCCGTCCGCGTTGGTATTGCTCAACAGCACCGAGGCACGCGGCGTGATGCCGCCGGTGGGCGATGCTTTCAGGCTATCGTTGACGCCGGCCACGCTGGCCGAGACATGGAAGCCTTTCAGGTCCAGCGGACGCGCGGTGATGATGTTGACGGTGCCGCCGATGCCGCCTTCAGCCACGTCCGCCGATGCGGTTTTCCGCACCTCGGCGGTGCTGATCAGCTGCGAAGGCAGGATGTCGAAGTTGAACGCGCGGTCCGTCGCGTCCGTGGCCATGGTGCGGCCGTTGAGCAGCACGTTGACGAAATCGGGGCCGAAGCCGCGCACGGTGATGCGGCTGGATTCGCCACCGCCGCGATCCACGGCGACACCCGGCACGCGCTGCAAGGCGTCGGCCACGTTGGGATCGGGAAACTTGCCGGCCTCTTCCGCCGAGACCGCATCCACCACACCGGTCGCGTCCTGCTTGATCGCTTGCGCGCGACGAATGGAGGCGAGCTGGCCGGTGACGCTGACGCCGTTCAACTGCACCACTTCCTTGCCGTCTTTCTTTTCCTTGGCCGGGTCGGCGGCCGTCCCTTGGCTGGCCGCCGGTGCGGTGGCCGATGCGTTTGCATCTTGGGCGTATGCGTTGTTGCCCGTCGCTACGCAGGCGATGACCGTAGCCACAAACAGCGCCTGATGGATCGAACCCGCCAGAATATGTCGTTGCATTCCAAGCCTCTTTAGATTTGTCGGCTGCACGAATAAGTCGTTTGAACGATCACTTGCATCGCGGCACGGCCAAACGGCACGCGGTACCGTTCGGGTGCGGCGAGTTGAAGCAGCGCCGGAGGCGCCATCGGTTCATCGATTGCCCTGCTAGCCGGCTCCAGACTGGAAGCGGCCGACTGTTCCCCTCAACAGTCAGTTAATCATACAAATATGATGTACGGACGAATGATTGGATTGTCCGGATCGATAGATCAAGCTGCGCCGCAACATCGGCGTAACGCGTGCGTGGGGGTGTGACGGCAGCTTTGCTCGTCACCGCGCAGATGGCTGAGCGCTCGTGCGATGGTTTTTCATCGCTTCGTTCGAGACGCTTGATGGCTGGCGTGTGGCGCAATCACGCTGGATCACTGGTAGTCGCGGATCGCGCACGTTTCGAATTTCTCGCGCTTACATCGTCGCGTCTGAAGCGCTCAGATCAAGCACATTTGTGAGAGTGCAAAGGATCGAATGAAGCAGCGCGTCTACGCATGGCGCTTCGGGATGCAGCGATGTGCATCGCGCCCAGCTATTAGGCCTTCATCGCATCGATCAGCGCGCGCAATCCGGCCGATACATGGCGGCGATTGGGAAAGTAGAGGAACAGGTTGTCGTCGGCCTCGCACCAGTCTTCCAGGCAGCGTTGCAGGCGGCCGTCGCGCAGATAAGGCGCGGCACGTTCTTCCCATACATAGGCGAGGCCGAGACCGCGCGCCGCGGTGCTGGCCATCAGCTCCTGACTGTCGACGGTGAGCGGGCCATCGACATCCACCTGCAATGACTCGCCATCGCGGGCGAACTCCCACGGCAGCAAGGCGCCGCTGGGAAACGCGTAACGGATGCAGGTGTGCTGATGCAGTTCGTGCGGTGTGCGCGGCATGGGGTGCCCGCGAAAATAATCGGGCGAACCGACGACCGTGAAACGGAATGTCGCGCGGATGCGCACCGCCACCATGTCCTGCGCCAGACGCTCACCGAAGCGGATGCCGGCGTCGAAGCCTTCGGCGACGATATCCACCAGCCGGTCGGTGGCGACCACATCGAGGCGCAGGCCGGGATTGCGCTGCAGTAGCGGCGCAAGCACATCGTCCAGCACGAAGGGCGCGATCGAGTTCGGTACGTTGAGGCGCACCGTGCCGAACGGCGTGTCGCGATAAGCATTGAGCGCATCCATGGCGGAGCGCATGTTGGCGAGCGCAGGCGCCATGCGCTCCGCCAGCATCGCGCCGGCTTCGGTCAGCGAGACACTGCGCGTGGTGCGATGGAACAACCGCACACCGACACGGGCTTCCAGATGACGGATGGCATGGCTCACCGCCGAGGCGGTCGTGCCCCGCTCCGCCGCGGCCTGGCGAAAACTGAGGTGCCTGGCGACGGCGGCGAAGGCCGCCAGTTCGGCGAGTTCGGTGGCATCCATTACTGAATATGACTCAGCAGAGTGTTGTCGATTACTGATCTTATCACCGCAGTGGTGGAGCCCCAGATTGGGTGGCAAGCAGGGCGCTGGCCCTTCTCCCAACCCACTTTCGGAGCTCTCAAGCATGACTACGTCTACTTCTACCAATCACCCCGCCACCCTGACGGGCAAGGTCGCCCTGGTCACCGGTGCCAGTTCTGGCATCGGCCGCGCCGCCGCCCTGGAACTGGCGCGTCGCGGCGCCAAAGTGGTCGCCAGCGCGCGCCGGCAGGCCGAGATCGAGGCGCTGGTCGCCGAGATCCGCCAGGAAGGTTTCGAAGCCACCGCGGTGGTGGCCGATGTCAATGACGAATCCAGCGTGGTCGATCTGGTGGCCCGCGCGGTGGCGACCTATGGCCGTCTCGACATCGCCTTCAACAATGCCGGCACGGAGGGCGGCTTCACCCCGTTCGTGGAACAGAGCAACGAGGTGTACGACGCGATCTTCAACGCCAATGTGCGCGGCGTGTTCTGGTCGATGAAGCATCAGGCGCAGCAGATGCTGGCGCAGGGCGGCGGCGTGATCATCAACAACGCCTCGATGGGCGGCGTGATTGGGTTCGGCAACGCAGCGCTGTATATCGCCAGCAAACATGCCGTGCTCGGACTCACCAAGACCGCATCGATCGAGTGGTTCAAGCAAGGCGTGCGTGTCAACGCGATCTGCCCCGGCATCATCGATACCCCGTTCCAGGATCGCGTATGGCCCAGCGCCGAAGCCAAGCAGGCCTTCGCCAGCACCACGGTGCCCGGCCGCTCCGGCACACCGGAAGAAATGGCAAAAGTTGTGGCGTTTCTTGCCTCCGATGACGCGTCGTTCGTCTCCGGCCACGGCTTGCTTGCCGATGGTGGCTACTCGATCGCCTGAGTAGTGAATGCGCGGCGGGGGCGTGCATCGCTCCCGCCGCGCATCAGCGCTCTTTGATCGGCAGATACTCGCCCATGTTGCCGTAATGCTTGCCCTTGGCATCGACGCTGGCGCATAACCGGCCGTCGCAAAGCATTACGTCGGCGCCGTTATAGGCACGCATCATGTCGGCCGACAGCCGGTTGTCGCGGATCACGCTGGCGTAATGCGCCGACAGCCAGATGGCGCCGGCAAGCAGCAGCGCAAGACAACCCGCCGTGACGCCCAGCACCTTCCAGATCAACAGTTGGTGCGTGCGTTGCAAGTCCTGCAGCTGTTGCGTCAGCGCGTGCGTGCCCTGCTTGATCTCGACGCTGGCGGTGCGCAGACGCTGCTGATAATCGTCGACGGGATGCTGCAAGCCTTCTCTCACCCGGTCCAGCACCTGCAACGGCAAGGTTTGCAGCGAGCCATCGGCGGATTGCTTGATCACCGCGGGTAGTTGCTGGGCAAGCGTGTGCAGCGATTGGGTCAGCGAATGAAGTTCCTGCTCGATGGCGCCGCAGCGTTCTTCGAACTGCTCCACCAGTGTGGTGGTCTTGCTGATCAATGGGGCCAGGGCCTCCGGGTGCATCGCGTTTCTCCTTGGTAACCCGCCGCAGGTACATGTCCGTTCGACCGTAACAAGCGCAACCGGCATCGTCTGTAGGGGTTTACCCAAGGTTTGAGCCGCTACGGCGTCGTTCCCTCGTACGACACATTCCCGATCCAGTTGCGCTTTTGCCGCGCCAGGCGTTCCTGCTCGGTTTCGCCGTCGAAGGTCGCGGAGGTGTGGCGCAGAAGTGCTGGATCGACATTCTCGAACGTATTCACGTTGACGACGGCGTAGCGCTTGCCGTCGATCTCGCTGGTGACGACGGGCACCACGCCACAGGTAGCGCAGACATGAAAGCGCGCCACCTGGGTGCCGAAGGCGTACATCGATACGCGTGCGGGATCCTTGATGGCGATGCGCAGGGAGCCTGCGGGATTGGCAGTCCACACGTTGCCGTGGCGTGTGCAGAAGGAGCAGGTGCAGGCGCGCGCGGGAATCTCGGTGGGCTCCGGGTTCCAGTCGAGCGCGAAGGTGATGTTGCGGCAGTGGCAGCTTCCTGTGATGTGCATACGGCTCCCGGAAACGTGGGTGATGTGGGTGACGCGTTGGCATCAGACGGACTGATCGCAGGGCTCGCTGGTCAGCAATCGCTCGCTCATGAAATCGATAAAGGCGCGCAGTTTTGGCAGCATATGCCGGCCGGAGGGCCACAGCAGGTAGAAGGTGCCGCAGGCATTCACGTAGTCGTCGAGCACGGTTTGCAGCGCGCCGCTGGCGAGCGCGTCGCGCACGGCGTGCTCGGGCACGTAGGCGATGCCGCGTCCGCGCATGGCGAAACACACGCGTGTCGCGACGTCGTTGCACACCATCGACACCGGCAGGTTGGCGATGCCTTCCGCGCCGTCGCTGGGCAGCGGCCATAGTTCCAGCCGGCCGCTGCTGGGGTAGCGGTAGTGCATGCATTGATGCGTGGCGAGATCGGCGGGCGTGCGCGGCGTGCCGGCGCGTGCGAGGTAATCCGGTGAGGCGACGATGCAGCGGCGGAAGGTGCCGACGCGGCGCGCGCTGAGTCGCGAGTCCGTGGGCTCGGCCACGCGCAGCACGGCGTCGAAGCCTTCGGCGATCACGTCCACCATGCGGTCGTCGAAATCCAGGTCGAGCTGCACGCCCGGATAGGTCCGCATGAAATCCGACAGCACCGGCAGCACCAGGCTGCTCACCAGCGGCAGGCTCACGCGCAGTGTGCCGCGCGCTTCGCCGGCCTGCTGCGAAAGCTCGGTTTGCGCCAGCTCCACTTCCGTGAGGATGCGCCGGGCGCGCAGCAGGAATAGTTGGCCTTCTGCTGTCAGCGTGACGCTGCGCGTGCTGCGATGAAACAGCCGCACACCGAGCGTTTGCTCCAGCCGCGCGATGCTCTTGCCCACCGCCGAGGCCGAGATGCCGAGCAACCGGCCCGCGTCCACGAAGCTGCGGGTTTCGACTACCTGCACAAAGGTCTGGAGGCTGCTGAGGTTGTCCATGGGGATCTGGCCGGTGTCGAAGTTTCAGGTGCGCGCGTCTTTCCCCTCCCCCTGTTTACAGGGGGAGGTTGGGAGGGGGGGACTCTTGAGAAAACCTCGCCCGGGCGCTTTCTCAAGTACTCACCCCTCCCCAACCCTCCCCTGCGAGCAGGGGAGGGAGTTCTCATATTGCGGACATCAAAGTCCGTAAAGTAACGAACTCTACCCATCTTTTTCCTCTTTCCGCGACTGCCTAAGGTGGCGTATCCCCTCCTGAGGAACGCCGATGACTAGCCTCGAAGCCGCCGTTGCCCTGCCGCAACCTGTTGAATCCCCGCTGCAAACCGCCGTGGATGCGGCGCTGGACCAGGCTCTGCGCGAGCAGCGTCTGGTGGGGGCCGTGGTGCTTGTCCAGCACCGTGGCCGCTCTGTCTATCGCCACGCGGCCGGCTGGGCCGATCGCGAGGCGCAGCGCCCGATGCGCACGGATACATTGTTCCGGCTGGCCTCTGTCACCAAGCCCATCGTGACCGCGGCAGCCATGGCGCTGGTCAGTCAGGGCCGGCTGGATCTGGATGAGCCGGTGACGCGCTGGCTGCCCGCATTCCGGCCGGCGCTGCCCGATGGCTCGGTACCGACCATCACGCTGCGCCATCTGCTGAGTCATAGCGCGGGTCTGGGTTATCGCTTTCTCGACACCGAGATCGATGGTCCGCATGCGCGCGCGGGTGTATCGGATGGCATGGATGCCAGCGGCATAACGCTTGCCGATAACGTGCGCCGCATTGCCACGGTGCCGCTGCAATTTCCGCCGGGCGAAGGCTGGGCTTATTCGATCGGCATCGATGTGGTGGGCGCGGTGCTGGAAGCGGCATGCGGACAACCGCTCGATGCGATCGTGCGCGATCTGGTGTGCGCGCCGCTAGGCATGAGCGACACTGCGTTCCATGCGGTCGATCCCGCGCGCCTCGCCGTGCCGTATGTTTCCGACACGCCAGCGCCGCATGTGTTGCGCGAAGGCGAAGTGGTCGCGCCATTTCCCGACACGGCGGGCATTATCTACAGCCCTGCGCGTGCGCTGGATCGGAGCGCGTTTCCGTCGGGCGGCGCCGGCATGGTCGGTGTGGCCGACGATGTCATGACGCTGCTGGAAACGCTGCGCCGCGGCGGCGAGCCGTTGTTTGACGCGACGTGGGTGAGCGAGATGGGCCGCATCCAGACCGGCGACTACGGCCCGCCCGATGCGCCGGGCTGGGGCTTCGGCCTTGGTTTTTCGGTGCTGCACGATCCCGCGTTGACGGCCACGCCCGAAGCGCCAGGCACCTGGCGCTGGGGCGGCGCGTATGGCCATAGCTGGTTTGTGGATGGTGCGCGCGAGTTGAGCGTGGTGGCTTTCACCAACACCTTGTACGAAGGCATGTCGGGCAACTTCGTGGGGGAGCTGCGCGACGCGGTGTACGCCGGCCTTGCCAAGGAGATCGCGGCATGAGCGCGAACGAATGCGTGCTGGCGGACACCCGCTATGCCGAAACATCCGCGCCGCTGCCGTTGTGGGGTCTGCTGGCGCTGGCCTGCGCCGGTTTCATCACCGTGCTTACCGAGGCGGTGCCTGCGGGTCTGTTGCCTGCGATCAGCGCGGATCTCGGCATCAGTCAGTCGCTCGCCGGTCAATTGGTGACGGTGTATGCGCTCGGCTCCATCGGTGCGGCGATACCACTGGTGAAGCTCACGCGCACGTGGGCGCGGCGTCCCTTGCTGCTTGTGGCGATCGCCGGTTTTGCGCTGGTCAACGGACTCACTGCGTGGACGCATTCGTACCCGCTGATGTTGCTGACCCGCGCGCTGGCGGGCATCAGCGCGGGTCTGTTGTGGGCGCTGCTGGCGGGTTACGCGGGCCGTATCGTGGCGCCGCATCAGCAAGGCCGCGCAATGGCGGTGGCGATGGTGGGTATACCGGTGGCGTTGTCGCTGGGTATTCCGGCCGGCACATGGCTGGGACAGTTGCTGGGCTGGCGCTGGGTGTTCGGTTCGATGTCGCTGCTGAGTCTTGGCGTGGTGGCCTGGGCGCGTGCGGCGTTGCCGCCCTTGCCGGCGCGGACGGAACAGGCGCATGCGCGGTTGCGCGATGTGTTCGCCTTGCCGGGTTTGTCGTCGGTGCTGCTGGTGATGGTGTTGTTCGTACTGGCGCATAACCTGCTCTACACCTACATCGCACCGCTCGCCTCCCGCGCGGGTGCGGCGGATGTGTTGGATCGCGTGCTGCTGGTGTTTGGCGTGGCATCGCTGGCAGGCATCTCATTGGTGGGTAGCCTGATCGACCGCTGGATGCGTCCGCTGGCATGGCTCACGGTGGTGTTGTTCGGCGTAGCCGCGCTGGTGCTGGTGGCGTGGCCGGGTTCGATCACGGCGCTGTGCGTCGCTGCCGGCATCTGGGGCCTGGCTTTCGGCGGTTCGCCGACCTTGTTCCAGACCGCCGTGGCACGCCGCTCCGGACCGCAGGCGGATCTGGCGCAATCGCTGGTGGTGACGGGCTGGAACCTTTCCATTGCGGCGGGCGGGTTCTTTGGCGGGTGGATGTTGAAAACCTCGGGTGAGATCGCCTTGCCATGGGCTGCCGTGGCCCTGCTGGTGGCGGGTTTGTTGGTGGCTGTGCCAGCCAAGCGGGCGTGGGCGACCTGAGCAGTCGGCTTGGCTCCTCCCCCTGCCTGCAGGGGGAGGTTGGGAGGGGGTGAACCCTTGCGACAACCTCTCCCGATGCGCTTTCTCAAGTACTCACCCCTCCCCAGCCCTCCCCTGTCCCACAGGGACTAGCTTCGCGTCGCAAGTAGGGGAGGTAGCAAAGAGTGGATGTCGATTTGCCCGGACCCCGTTCGTCACCTAAGGGAGACAACCTATTCCAGCCAAAGCGACCCACCATGACCCTCAAGCTCTACGCCCACCCCTTCTCCTCCTACAGCCAGAAAGCATTGATCGCGCTGTACGAGAACGGCACTCCCTTCGAATGGCGCCTGCTGTCGGGCGAACACCCTGACGTACTGCAGGAGTTTGCGGCGATGTGGCCGATCCAGCGCTTCCCCGTGCTGGTGGATGGCGACCGCACCGTAACCGAAGCCACCACCATCATCGAATACCTCAGCCTGTATTACCCCGGCTCCGTCGCGTTGATGCCCGCGAAGGCGAGCGCCGCGCTCGAAGTGCGCAACATGGACCGCTTCTTCGACAACTACATCGCCACGCCGCAGCAGAAGGTCGTACACGACCGTATTCGCCCGGAAGGTACGAGCGACGACTACGGCGTCAGCGAAGCGCGACGCATGCTGGAAACTGCTTATGGCTGGCTGAACAAGGTGATGGCCAACCGCGAATGGGCGACCGGCGACCGCTTTACCCTGGCCGACTGTGGTGCGGCGCCGTTCCTGTTCTATGCGGACTGGACGCATCGCATCGATGCGGCATCGTTCCCGCATGTCGTGGCCTACCGGAAACGCTTGCTGGCGCGCCCCTCCGTCGCCCGCGCCGTAGACGAAGCGCGGCCGTACCGGTCATTTTTCCCATTGGGCGCGCCCGATCGCGATTGACCCTTCCACGTTTGTTCCTTTCAACCAAGGGAGACCGACGATGACTAAAGCCCCATCCCTCGTGCCAGCCACCGAACTGGCCCAGCGCAACCGCATGCGCATCCCCAACGAAAGCGCCGAATACCGCCGCGCGCGCACCGCGCTGCTCGCCGAAGAGATCGAACTGCGGCGCCATATCGAACGCGTCGCCGAACTGCGCCGCGCCCTGCCGCCCGGCGCCGAAGTCGCCAACACCTACCGTTTCCACGGCGAGAACGGCACGTTCGACCTCGCCGGCCTGTTCGGCGACAAACAGACACTGGTGGTTTACAGCTATATGTTCGGTCCGCAGCGCGAACGGCCCTGCCCCATGTGCAGCTCCATGATCGCCGCGTGGAATGGCGAGGCGCAGGATGTCGAGCAACGCGTGGCGCTCGCTATCGTCGCGCGCTCGCCTCTCGAAAAACTTGTGGCGTTCAAGAACGAGCGCGGCTGGCGCGACATCAAGCTCTATTCCGATGTCGACGGCAGCTACAGCCGCGACTATCAGGCCATCGCCGACGACGGTAGCGAGATTCCGCAGCTGCATGTCTTTACGCGTCGCGATGGAACCATCCGCCACTTCTGGAGCGGTGAGATGGGCGAGGAGACCGCCGATCCTGGCCAGGATCCGCGCGGTGCGCCCGATCCGATGCCGCTATGGGGCATTCTGGACATGACGCCCGAAGGGCGTGGAACGAATTGGTATCCGCGGTTGAATTACGACTGAGACGGGTGATGCGCGTTGCGCGCATGGGGCACGCAACGCGCATCGGCAACGGGTGCGCCGTCAGTGCAGCTCGGTGTAGCTCACCGGCAGCCAGCGATAGCCGGTGCCGTTCTTCTGGATATGGCCCAGGCCAGGGAAGGACATATGCTCGCCCGCGATGAGGTAGCCGTTCTTGGCCGCATCCGCCAGCAACTTCTCGCGCACGCCTTCCGCCGTATGGCTATCGACGTCGAAGTGGATGGTGACGGACGGCTGAGCGAGCTGCACCGCCTGCACGTGCATCACATCGCCCCACACCACCATCTTCTGGCCTTTGCTCTCCACCACGTAGCCGGTGTGGCCCGGCGTATGACCGTTTAACGCCATCGCACGCACGCCCGGAATCAGGTCGGTGTCGCCGTTGAACGGCTTGAAGTGATCGGCCTGGATATACGGCGTGAGCGACGCCACCGCGGCCTCGAAATGCTCCTTCTCATCCGCCGCAGCCTTGTCGAGGTTGGCCTTGCTCAGCCAGAAATCGGCGTCGCGCTTGTCGGCGCGCACCACGGCGTTGGGAAACACTCGCTTGCCGTTGTCCGACAGGCCGCCGACGTGGTCCGGGTGCATGTGAGTGATGTAGATCTCGTCCACCTGCTCCGGCCGGTAGCCACTAGCCTCCAGGCGCTCGACCAGCTTGCCGAGGTTGGCGCCAAAGAGATGGCCCGCGCCGGTATCGATCAGCACCAGCTTGTCACCGGTGTTGACGAGGAAGGCGTTGAAGCTCAGTTCGTAAGGCGGCAGCTGGAAAGCCGCGGCCAACGTCTGGCGTGTTTTCTCGGGCGTCGTGTTGGTCAGCAGTTTTTCGAAGGGTAGTGGCGTAGTGCCGTCGGACAGCGCCGTCACCTCGAAATCGCCCAGCATCATGCGGTAGTAACCCGGCGCGTTCGTCTTTGCCATGGGTGCCGACGCGTGGGCGGTATCGAAGGGGGCAGCGCCCGCCGTGATACCGAGCGCTATGGCCATGGCCAACGCCGCGCGCGCAAAAGTCATTCTCGTGCTCATCGTTTTGTTCCTTGGAGTGCGGGGTTCAACGGACGATCCATGGTTTGCGCGATTTGCAAAGCCGGCCACGGTCGCCGCGATAAGGGACAGCCAATACGATCTTGCGAATTCCCAACGAGCGGGATGCGACAGCTTGTGGGGGCGAGCGCGGCAAACCCAATACAGGTGGGCGAAGATGTGGCCGCGAATGTGATCCACGCCCATGAAGCGGGTTGGGCATCGACGGACATTGAGGTCGATGCCGGCTCACCACTAAAGTCGCGCTGCGCAGGGGATCTGCATCGCGCAGCCGCATGGATTTCTATCAGGGGATACCGCGCAGCGACGGTGAGTACTCGGCTTGATAGGTCGGATAATTTTGGGGTGTCCGCTTTCGACTTCGGCGGAAGCCGCAACCCAAAGCGGACGTTGCAACATGCGGCGGTGTGTCGCGTAACTCTATGATTTCGATGGTCACTGGTCTCGATCAAGAGATAGCACATTGTTTGCCCGGTCACCCGGGAGTCATGTCTATGATTCTGGAGAACGATGAGGATGAATAAATGAAATGGAGTCTCGCCTTTTGCCTGTTGGCTGTATCGACCGCTGCCGGCGCCGTTATCACCAGGGCAGATGTTGATGATGCCAAGTATCGAGCCTCGGCTTCGGCATTCCCTGCGCTGGTAGACATGCCTGGAGAGGGGCATGGCGTCTTAATTGCGCCTCAGTGGGTCGTAACCGCAGCACACGCAGCGCCAATGCAAGGCATGGAAGACGAAGTAGCGATCGGCGGTGTGGCGCGCAAGATCAAACGTGTCATCACGTATCCCGGCTACAAGAAACTGCCCAACCAGCTAGTCACGGAGGCATTGGCGTCCGGCGACCTATCGAAGATATCTGCATTTCTCGCATCGTCTAACGATATCGCGCTGATCGAACTTGCGTCGCCAGTGACGGATGTAACTCCTATTTCTCTCTATCGCGGGAACAAAGAACTGGGGATGGCGGTAGAGCTTGTGGGCAAGGGCGCCACAGGGAATGGCACCAAAGGCCAGGATGCCCACAGCGCGCATCGCACCGTTCTGCGCCGCGCTTTCAATGTGATCGTGGGAGACGACGCACGCTATGTTTGGTATCGATTTGACCCGCCGCCGTCCGCCCTGCCGCTCGAAGGCATCACGGGGAGCGGTGACAGCGGCGGCCCCTTGCTCGTCGGGGACGGGAGTTCAAGGCAACTCGTCGGGCTGGCCTCTTGGAGCAAATATCCACCGGACCATCCCTTTTGGAAAACATGGGCGCCGGATCGCCCGTTCGTGGAGGGCCTGTACGGCGAAGTGGTGTACGCCGTTCGCGTCTCAAGCTACATCCCATGGATACAAGGCGTGATGTCTGCAAGCGCTGAACGGTAATGTCCGCTTTCGACCCGAAGCGGACCTTAGCTACCACCATTCAATCACGCATGACGAGAAGTTCGGTTACTACAACGTATCCGAGCCGACGTTAGACGATGCTAGCTGACGGCTGCGGCACGAAATCTTGGGTCCACTTCAGATGAGAGGGGGCGTCAATGAAACAGGTCTTGGCATTCATGTTGGTGGTTGTTTTGATGCTGGTAAGCATCGCCGCCACCGCGCATCAAGTTGCGGGTGCCATACCTGTGGCCGCGTCGAACACTTTGCCGCCCTCGGTTGCGCACTTTGATGCCGACGTGGCAACTAATGCCTATCTTGCGCAGCTGTCGCCCGAAGCAAAAGCCAAGTCTGATGCGTACTTCGAAGGCGGCTACTGGTTGATGCTATGGGACTTGTTGTGGGCGTTAGGTGTCGCGTGGCTATTGCTTGGCACGCGGTTGTCGGTGCGCGTGCGTGACCGCGTTGAGCGCCTGACGCGTTTTCGCTGGCTGCAAACCATGATCTACGCGGTGCCATATCTTGTGCTGACGACGGTGCTTACGTTGCCGCTGACCTTCTATGAAGGCTATGTGCGCGAACATCAGTACGGTCTTTCCAACCAGGATGTCGGCCAATGGCTCGGCGATCAGGCCAAGTCATTGATGGTCACGCTGATCTTCGGCACGGTGTTGCTGGCGATGATCTACGCGGTCATTCGAAAGGCCGGGCGTACGTGGTGGATATGGGCTGCGGGCATAGGTGTGGCGTTCGTCATTTTTTCCACCACCATCCAGCCGGTATATATCGACCCCCTTTTCAATACCTACAAATCGTTGCCCGACACGCCACTTAAGGCGGAGATTCTTTCCATGGCCCGCGCTAATGGCATTCCTGCCGCGAATGTCTATGAGTACGACGCATCTCGGCGAAGCAGCGTCGTTAGCGCCAACGTCAGTGGGCTGTTTGGTACCACTCGCATCAATCTCAATGACAACCTCATCAATCGCAGTACGATCGCTCAGATAGAGGGCGTACTTGGCCACGAGATGGGCCACTACGTTCTCAATCACTACTACAAGTTCATCCTGGCGCTTGGCGTGATCATCGTGATCGTCTTTGCCCTGGTGAACTGGAGTCTTGGCTGGATGCTGCGGTCGTGGGGAGCACGATGGGGCATTCGTGATGCCGGGGATGTCGCTGGTATGCCGTTACTTGTCGCATTGCTCACGTTGTTCTTTTTTATTTCCACGCCGGCGAGAAACACGGTGACGCGCACCATCGAAACAGAGGCCGATATCTTTGGCCTGAACGCAGCGCGTGAACCCGATGGTGTCGCGCAAGTGTACGTAGCGCTATCCAAATCCCGAAAAATGTGCCCGAGTCCGGCCGAGGAGTTCATCTTCTTTGATCACCCCAGTGGCTGGAATCGAATCCATCGCGCCATGGTCTGGAAAGGTGAGCACTTGGGCGATCCGGATATCCGTGCGCAGGATGCAACGGCACCCTTGGGGGCGCGTTGATTCAATAGCGAAGCTGTAGACATGTGCCGCCTGACTTCGAGGGCGACGAAGTTACCAATCATGCGCAGTATTCCGGCGCGGCACTTGCATCGAGAGCGGCCTAGCTGCTGATCACAGACCGCGCGCCGATCGTCAGGCGGCTGCGGCTACGCCATCCTCGCTCAGCTGCCGCAGGGCGATACCCAGCGCGATCTGGTAGCTGGTGCCAAGGTCGCCGTTGATGATGATGGTGGCTAGCGGCGCGCTGTGTGAGCCATCGCGGGTTTCCAGTGTGGCGACGGTGTCGTCGTGTACTTCGATATAGGGCGTGTCGAGTTCATCGAGTGCATCGCCGAGGCCGGCTTCCGGATGTCCTTGTACTTCCTGCGTGAGTTCACCGGGATCGAGCAGCATGAACTCCGTACTCTGCGGCTTCACCGCGCGCACGCGGGCAACGAAATCCCGCAGCCCGCCGCAGGGGCACAGTTCCAGGGTGCGGCCCGCCGCGTGCGCCAGTTGCTGCAGATGGTTGAGCAGTTCACCGCTGATGGAACGTGTGGTGGCGTGGGGCCCCTGGATAATCATGATGCTCAAGACGGTGCGGCCATGGCGCTAGGAAGCGGATGCGGCATGGTGTGGCCGGCAGGAGTAAAGGCGCTACGCATGGATGGCGGTTTTGCGTAAATTCTGCGCAATCTCTGGGGCATTGTTTGATATCCGGGGAATGATTGCTCTCAGGGCAATTCGAATCTATTGTCCGCTTGCAACAAAGAAACCAACCTAAGCTCATTAGAAAGGGAGGCGGAATGAGTTTTCGTCATAAAGCACTTGTCCTCGCGTCATCTTTAGCGATGAGTGCGGCTGCTGGCGCAGCGACTTGCCCTGACGGCACACAGTGCAGCGGCGCGCACATCAACAACATTCTTGTGAACTGGAATGACGGTAGTGGTCCTTACTCCGTGAAAGTGAGGTTCGATTTTCTGGCTGGTTTGACCTGCAATACGTTTGGATCAAATTACAATGAGGTGAAACTGCTATCGACTGATCCGGCGTTCGAAAGCAAGTACGCCATGTTGCTATCGGCGCAGGCTACAGGTCGTTTGATCTGGTTCACAATTAGCAATCCGATCGGCTCGGCAGGGAATCCCGATGGCACCGCGGCGTGTCAGTTTCAGATGATCGCGACTTGAGGCCATTGGATGCACATGCTTCCCCGTAGCATCTTGGCCATCGCGTGGCTGGGTACATCAACAGTGGCGCTCGCCCAGCTCGCCCCCATTCACATGGCTAGGGAGGTGAATGTTTTTGTCCCCATCAAGGGGAGGGAGCTGCTTCAAACGATAAACGGAAAGACCGTTGGTGCGGATGGTTTGAACTATGTGGTTGCTCAGCACCAATGGGCGCCCATCCTTATTGAGCCCGGTTCGGTGGCCCAGGATCCGCCGGCAGGTCGCCGGTACATGTTCTATTCCAATCGGCCGGAAGAGGTTGTCGATACGGATCCGCCGGCGGATAGCGCCTTATGCAACAAGAGCACGTGTCTTGCGGACAGTCTTGTTCCCAAAGTATTTCTTCGAGATCAAGTTACAGGGTTGGGGCAGGTTTTTTCTTGGCATGCCAATAGTTCGACGAGCAACTTGTATCACGGCATTGTTCTCAGGAATCCCAATAGCTACGCCATTCACGTCGCATCGAACGCCTGGGCTACGATGGACCGGTCTGTTGGTGACAATGCTGATGACAATAATGCCGCTTGGCAGCGATATCTCCATGCGCCAGCGTTCGATGAAACTCTTCAGCCCGACCAGCAAGTTTTGCTCTTTAGGCACAGCGCGCCGGCAAATGGCGGTGCGTTTGGAATCGTTGCTGAAATCGAGATCACTAAGCAGAGTGATCTGGTGACTCCCGCAACGGCCTGGATGGTCGATCTAGCCTGGCAGAATGATTCTGCGGCCGGTCTTCCGGACATAAGGGATTATTCCGCCGTCAGCATGGCTGATGGTGGCGGCTGGGAAAGAGGTGTCGGCAATCGTTACGAAACCTATCTGACCTTGAATTCGAAGATCGACCCCATTTCACAAAGTCCTCAGGTCTACCAACTCGGGTCCAAGCACTGCAATAAGGGTGGATACCTGGAGGATGATGGAACGGGTATAGCAATGCGTTCCCCGGACAGCGGGACGTATGTGGCTGCGATGTACGGTAGAGCGACAACTGTTCAGTGGCCCTTAGTGAATCGTGGCACGGTTCCGGTGCGCATGAGGGTGGCCATTGGAAACGCTTGTTCTCCGACCGATGGAGCTGTGGGCGTTACGGTTCGCTATTCCAGTGGACGTGTTGTATCCGTTGATAATCTCGTCGGTACATCGAGCGCGGGAAGCTATGTCGATGTGCTGGAGGCGGATGTTCCTCCAGGAGAATCTTGGGACGTGAGGTTCCAGCTCTTTCCTGCGGCACCACGAATTTTTCCAATCACGGTGGGCGCATACATCGTCCAATAGGGCGAAGTGTCAGGTTGATTCACCAGGTGCGGCACACCGTGCTCATAACGCGGTGCGCCGCGGGTGATCACAGGCCCCTATTCGTCAGCCGGTTTTCCTTGCTTCACTAGCTTCGCGTACTGCTTCAGAAAGTGAACCGCGACGAGTAAGCCGCCTCTGCACTCCAGCGTCAGCGGATCGTGCGTGGCTGCCGCCGCCGCGGGGTCAGCCTGCGTGGCAGGGAATGCATCGTCGCGCGCGAGTACGCACGCCACCGCGTCCACCGCGATGGCGATACCGGTGAGCTTGATGGATCGACGTTGTCGCGCCTCTCGACTCGTGCTTGAACGCGTGCGCGCACGGCGCGATGAAGGGCTGGGTGGGTCGCCGGGGGGATCCGACAGGCGAGCGGGTGCCGTATGATCGGGCTTAGCCACAATCAACTCCTCTTCAGTTGGTTTGGTTAGCGGGTCGTGTGAGCTGCTACTCCCACGATCCGCGCTTCTTCACAGCATTGCTGCCATGGTCACCGACGCGGCCCGGTTAAAGACAGCGTCGGTGACTGGCCGAACGTAGCAAATACGCGCACGGATGTCTGTCAGGTTTCGCTGTCCGCGCAATGCGCCAACCTGTGGGCGCACGCGTCGTCGCCACTACCCCAGCATGTCCTTCGTGTAGCCACCGAGCTGGCGGATCTCGCATTCCACCGTCCACTCGTCGCCGTGCGCGGCCAGGAAACGCTTCATCCACGCCGCGGCTTCGTCTTGCGACGGCGCCTCCAGCATGAAGTAGCCGCCTATCACTTCCTTGGTCTCGGTAAACGGCCCGTCCGTCACTTTGAGCTTGCCTTTGGTGGTGCGGATGCGCACCGCCTCTGACGTGGGCAGCAAGCCATCTGTCTCCACCAACACGCCGGCGGCGTGCATCTCTTTCATCAACTTGCCCATCTCATTCATGAGCCGCTCGTCCGGCTGCTGGCCGGAGTTTTCGTCGACTTTGATTAGGACTAGGTAGCGCATGGGGTCTCCTCGGGTAGTTGGGGGCGAGAGCTGAAAGCGGGCTTTCGTGAGGGCGACGAATGAGGCGGGGGCGGATCGACAGCGCCTGGCCGCCACGATGGAACGGGGCCGTCATCTTTCTTTTACAGAAAACAGGGACAACGGATGGGGTCACTGATGCGTTTCTGCCGAACTAGGCGAAGTCTGAGATGTAACGATCCCATCAAGGAGCGGGCATGAGCAGTCGAATCGTAGGGAAGGCCGGCGTTGTCCTGCTGGTCCTGAGTATGGGTTTGGGTGGCAGCCGAGCCGCCCAGGCCTGTGATGTGCCGGCGCCGCAGAAAACCATAGACCCACCGGGTTTCTATGACGACGCGGCCGGTTATGCGGAGGCCGTCAAGCCGATGCGCGGCTTCATCGCCAAGCTCAACAAGGCCGCGGATACGGGGCAGTGGTCCTGCACACTCGACCTGTTGGATAGCTGGGCCAAGGCCGACGCCTTGATGGGGCCCATTGCCGGCTACCAGGGCTACTACGAGCGGTCATGGGCGGGGACGGACTTTGCCCTGGTGCTGCTGCGCCTGCCCGCGGATGTGAGGGACGCCAATGCGAACCGGCTGGCGGACATCAACACATGGCTGACACACATGGCCGTAGCCACGCGCGACGCGGATGCCATCAATCACCTGCACAACAATCTTGTTTATTGGGCGGGCCTGAATCTGGTCGCCATCGGTACCGTTGCCCATCAACCCGAGCTGATCGATGCCGGCCTTGCCCGTGCGCGTGAGGGCATTCATGACATCGGTCCGGATGGTGCGCTGGAGCGGGAGGTCAAACGCGGCGACCGCGCACTTCACTACCACACGTTCGCGCTGATCCCTCTCGTATTCACCGCCGAACTCGCACGGCGCCAACACATCGATCTCTATCAGGAAAACAACCACGCCATTGCGCGGCTGGCCAACCTGGTGACCGATGCCGTCATCGACCCTGCAAGCTTCGCGAAGATCACACCGATCAAGCAGCAGCTGTTCCCGTGGACGTTCCAGGATGAGCTTTCATGGATGGAGCCGTACTACGCGCACACCAAGGATTCGCGGTTACCGGCGCTGATGGCGCCGCGGCGGCCGTTTAGTGAGTGGCGGCTTGGGGGTGACGTAACGGCGGCGTGGGGTGTGGCGTTGCCTGGGGCCGGGAGAAACTGACGCCGATGTTCAGCGCTTCGCCCCTTCCACGTGCGCCCGCAGTGCATCGATAAACACCTTGACCTTGAGTGCCCGCTGCGTCGAAGCGGGGAAGACGGCATAGATGCCGCCTTCGGGGAGCTTCCAGTGCGGTAGCACGCGGATCAGGCGGCCGGCTTCGATGTCCTGGTTGATGGTGAAGTCGGTCATCACTCCAAAGCCGGCGCCGCCCAGCACCACTTGCTTCAGCGCGACGACGGAGTCGGCGGTGAATATCGGGTCGAAGACGACGTCTTCGGTTTCACCCTTGGGGCCGATGAAGGTCCACTGGACGGGTTTGTTGAGCACGGAGAATGCCGCCATGGGTCGCCCGCACAGGTCGTGCGGCGACTTGGGCAGGCCGCCGGTGCGCAACAAGTGAGGGCTGGCGACGAGCTGTAAAGCAAAGCTGCCAAGTTTCACCGCTTGGTGGCTGGAGTCGGCCAGCCAGCCGAGACGGATGCCGACGTCGACGCGTTCGGCGACCAGATCGAGCACACGGTCGGCGGTGATGAGTTCGATGCGTAGTGAGGGGTGCACTTGGGTCAGTGCGGCGGCGACCGGTGCGACGACCGTGGCCGCATAGTCCATGGGCGCGGTGACGCGCAGGGTGCCGGTGACTTCGCCGCTATGGCAGCGGGCGGATTCAATCGCCGCTTCAGCCTGCTCGACAATGGCGCGGCTCGCTTCGTAGAAGGCTCTGCCTGCTTCGGTCAGGCTCAGGCTGCGGGTGGTGCGTACCAGCAAGGTGGCGCGAAGTTCGGTTTCCAGTTTCTGGATATGGGTGGTGACGAGCGCTTTGGCGACGCCGAGCCGTCGCGCGGCACCCGTCAGGGTGCCTGCTTCAACCACGGCGACAAACACGGCCAGCCGGTTGAGGTTGATACCGCTGACTTCGCTCATGGGATCGTTTGCTCGGGGAATGGAGTGGCGGCGCATCTTACGGGGAAAGGGGATGCTTTCCCGCTACCCACTTTGGGCGATGCAGGATTGCGCGTCAGAAAGTCGCTTGGGTCGTTGCTGGATGGTGATCGGCATGGTCAGCGCACGCTGTGCGCGCTGACCATGGGGCAGCGGTGTGCCGCGAACTTAGTAAGGACTGACGGCGGTGCCGACATACGGCCCGTCGGCCCAGGTGTTACCGCTCCACACATTGCCGGTGTTGTCCGACCAGTAACCCACGGTACCGTTGAAACCGCCATCAGGCGACCAGATGGCCGTGGAGAACGTGTTGTTCCGCACGCGGATGTTGGTAGCCGTGTCGCCGCCGCCGTAGAACACCAGTGAGCCGCCGGCCAGCCAGTTGGTATCCACCGTGACGTTGTTCTGCACGCCGCAGTCGGGCGCGATATACAAAGCCGCCGTCGCGTAGTCCTGCCCAGTCTGGTTGATCAGGGTGTTGTGTTGCAGGATGACGCCGTTGCCGTCGCACCAGACGTACACGTTTTGTGTGTGGGCGCCGTCGAATTGCGACAGGTCGTGAATGTAGTTGTCATGCACGTAGCCGGTGGCAACGTCGACGCCGTCCTTGAAACCCGAAATATTGTTGTAGGCCACTTCCATGCTGCCGATGCCGAGCTGGGCGATGCCGTAGTCATAGCCGCCGTTATCCGGCCCTTGGCCAGGCACGCTCTTGATCACGCTGTGCAGCACCTTCAGGCCAGTGAAACCATCGCCGTACTGGATGCCCCACCAGTTGTTGGAGGTGATGACGCTGTTCTGGATGGTGACGTTATTGGCTTGCACGTTGATCCAGCCGCTGAGGTTGATGCCGTCGATCACCGTGTTGTCGGCGGTGATGACGAGACCGGTGTCTGCGGGTGCGGATTGGTTGATGAGCGGCGTGCCCGCGGGCACACCGGTATTGCTGGCGTTGGGCCACGCTACGCCGTTGAGCGGGCGCAGGGCGTGCTGTGGGTCGACGCGATGTTGGGCGTGCGTGACGGCGGCCATCGTCAGCATCACGAAAGGTACGACGCTGCGCAGCGTCGACAGGCTTCTTGCGACAGGGTTTTTTTTCACACTACGGCTCCTTGTACTCGTGTGTTCGGTTGAGTGAATGAGTGCGTACCTATCGCGCCATGCGTGCATGGGTGGGTGCGCCCGGCAAAGGTGAGCGTGATTCGCATCGCATCGTTGGGGATGGAACGTAGGCGCGATGGCGGAGCGAACGTACGCGACATCGATCGCACCATGTGTGACGAGCGCCGATGAAATGCGCGGCGTCCGTCGAGGTGTCCACTAGTCATGGGTCATCGTTCGCTCGCGATGAACTATGTATTCATCGGCGGGTGGTTATGGGGGCCGTGCGTTCTCTCCATCATGCGCACACCCCGATGCGAATGAGCCCACGATGATGAATATCCCGCAGATCACCCATCACCATGTCGACGTTGACGGCATCAGGATTTTCTACCGGGAAGCCGGCCCCAAGGACGCGCCGACGTTGTTGCTGCTGCATGGCTTTCCGTCCTCATCGCATCAATACCGCCGTTTGATGGATGCGCTGGGTGACCGCTATCACCTGATTGCGCCGGACTACCCCGGTTTCGGCCATAGCGATGCGCCGGTGCCGGCCACGCTGGGCGGGCCGTTCGATTACAGCTTCGACAGCCTGGCGGATGTGATGGAGGGTTTCTGTCACGCGCTGGGGCTGGATCGCTTTGTGGCGTACATGTTCGATTTCGGCGCGCCGGTGGGGTTTCGCCTGGCTGCGCGGCATCCGGAGTGGATCGAGGGTTTGGTGATCCAGAACGGCAACGCGTACACGGCGGGTCTCAGTCCGCTGGCGCAAGAATTCACGGCGATGAAGCCGGGTGTGAAAGGGGCCGAAGAAGGTGTGCTTGGGCTGCTGACGCTGGAGATGACGCGGAGCCAGTACCTCACCGGTGCGGCGCATCCGGAGTCGATCGCACCCGATGGCTGGACCATGGATCAGCATTTTCTCGATTTGCCGGGCCGAGCGCAGATCCAGATCGATCTCGCCTTGAACTACCACTCCAACCTTGTGTTGTACCCGCAATGGCAGGCATGGCTGCGCGAGCATCGGCCGCCGACGCTGATCTTCTGGGGGCGCAACGATCCGTTCTTTGTGGAAGCGGGTGCGCATGCGTTCCTGGCTGACCTGCCGGATGCCGAACTGCATGTGCTGGACACCGGGCATTTCGCGCTGGAGGAATGTCTGCCGACCGTCGCGCCGCTGATGGCGGCGTTTGTCGAGCGCCTCGGCAATCGGCGCTGATCGGGTATCCGGCGCAGGGCACCGTCCGTTCTTATCAACTTTTGTAGCTTGCACCATTCCCCATCAAGGACCTCACGCTCCATGAAAGTCGTTCTTACCCTCATTGGCGGCCCGACCGCGTTGATCGAAGTCGCGGGCACGAGACTTCTCACCGATCCGACCTTCGACGATCCGCAGGCCTACGATGCGGGCACGATCACGCTGGTCAAAAAGACGGGGCCGGCAACGGATCCGGCGTCGCTATTGCCGATTGATGCCGTGCTGCTCAGTCATGACCATCACTGGGACAATCTCGACCATTCGGGGCGAGCCTTTCTCGCGCAAGCGCCGCGTGTGCTGACCACGCCGGCGGGTGCATCGCGGCTCGGCGGCAGCGTCGAGGGAATGAAGACCTGGGAGAGCGTGGTGATTGGTGAGCCTGATCAAAGCGGTGTGCGCGTGACGGCGACGCCGGCGCGGCACGGCCCGGTAGGTATCGAACCCATCAGCGGCGATGTGGTGGGATTTGTGGTGACGCCCGAGGGTTCCAGCGGAAGCATCTATGTATCGGGCGATACCGTTTGGTACGAAGGTGTCGCGGCGATCAAGGACAAGTTCGATATCCGGCTGGCGATTCTCTTTACCGGTGCGGCGCAACCGCGCGGTACGTTCCACATGACCATGGGCAGCAACGACGCCATCGAGTTTGCGCATGCGTTTCCGCAAGCCAGCATCGTGGCTATCCACAACGAAGGCTGGCAACACTTTGTGGAGAGTCAGAGCGAACTCGCGCGGTCGTTCACCACGGTGGGTCTTGCCAGTCGGCTGACGAGTCTTGAGCGAGGCGTTCCGGCCGTGTTTGAGATTTGAAATGAAGTCACGGTCCTGGCTCTGCCCAGGACCGTGAGTTGGGGTGGTGGGGTGTTAACCAGGTCGCTCGCTCTGCAATGAAGAGCAGTAGCCCACGCCTGCTTACCTCCGCCCCTCGATGCTTAAAGCTTGAAGTTCATGCTCAAGGTATACGTTCGCCCGTTCTTGTACGCGTTATACGGCTGGTTCGGCGAGCCGTTGTAGACGAAGTAGGTTTCGTCCAGCAGGTTGTTGCCGTCGAGCTGCACGCGCATGTGGTCGTTGATCTGGTAGCCGATGGAGGCGTCTAGCTGACGGAAGCGGCCAGTGATCTGCTGAGACTCCAGCGTGCCGATCTGGGTGAAGTACGGCGAGCGGCGACTGAAAGTGACGCGTGCGCTCCACGGGCCCTGCTCGTAGTACGGCGTAAGGGTGAAGGCGTTCTTGGAGTTGTACGGCAGCGGGAAGTTGTTGCTGGTGCTGTCGTCGGAGTAGGTGTAGTTGGCAGCCAGGCCAAAGCCGTGGCCGAAGCTGGTCTGGTAGGTCAGCGATACGCCCTTGACCTTGGCCACGCCCGCGTTGGTGGGCGTCACCATCTGGTACACGGTGTTCTGCTGCTGGGTAAGGTTGTAGTAGGTGTGGCTGACGGTGGTGTACAGCACGTAGTCGCTGATGCGGCGGAAGAACACTTCGGCGGAGAGCAGGCTGTTCTCGGCGAAGTACCACTCGGCGGACGCGTCGAAGTTGGTGGCCTTGTACGGCTTGAGGTTGACGTTGCCGGAGGAGCCGGTCTGCGTGCGGTCGTCCAGCGCGACATAGGGCGTCATGTCCTGGTAGCGCGGGCGGGCCAGCGTTTTGGCGGCGGCGAAACGCAGGGTGAGGTCGTCGCGCACGTCGTAGGCGATGTTGAACGACGGCAGCCATTTGCTATAGCGGTTCTTCTGGTCGACCGGCTCGTACTGATTGTTGGCGATGGTGTTGTAGCCGGTAATGCCGTTGCGCGTATGCACGTAGCGCGCGCCCAGGTTGCCTCGGTAGTTGTCGCCGCCGAAATCGCCCTGGATGTAGAAGGCGCGGTTCTGCTCGGAGATCGCGTAGGTGGCCTTGGGGTCCATCGGCGCATCGGTGAACAAGGTGCTGACGTACTGCTTCAGGCCGCCCTTGGTGATCTGCACCCAGCGCGACATGTTGCCGGCCGGATCGAGACCATCGAGATAGCCGCTGGGCGTCATGCCGCCCTGCAGGTTGGCCAGCGTCACGCCACTGCCGTCGAGCGTGGGAATGCTGGCGGCGTAATTGGTCTGGCCGTTGAAGTGGTTGCTGCTCTTGATGCCCACTTCCACTGTATTGAGCGGCCCCAATGTCAGGTCGTGGCTGAAGTCGGCCTGGAAGTAGCGCTCGCGATCATAGCTGGGTGCGCGGCTGTAGCCGGCGCCGTGCGCGAACATCTGGGTGGGGTCGTTCGGATCGGTGTTGAAGTTGATCTGCGGGTGTTGGTTGGCCAGGTTCCAGTTGTAGCCGCCGTAGCCGCGGAACTGCAGGCTGTAGATGCCTTGCGAGCCGCCGGAGGAATTGGTGTAGCCGATCTGGCTGGATGCGTTCCAACCTTCGCCGTGCCAGTCGGCGCGCAGTTGCAGCGCGCCAGTGTTGACCTTGGAGAAGCGCTCGTAGCCATCCAGGTACGTGGGCGCGGTGGCGCCGTATGAGCCGCTAGTCGCGACGCCGTTGTTGACGTTGACCGAAGTGGCCGCGGGCGCGCTGCCGGACCAGTCGCCGTAGCGGCTCTGGTTGTAATTGTCGAATTTCTCGGTGACGTACAGGCCAGTGAAGTTGAGCTCGAATGCCTGGTTCGGTTTCCACTGGATGCCGGTGGCGACGCCGTCGCGCTTGCGGTGCTGCTGGAACAGCGCGGTGTTGATCGCCGTGGGATAGGTGAAGGTGGTGCCCGGTGGCACCACGTTCGGCGGGAACTGGTGGTTGGGGTCGGTATCACTCGGGTCGTTGGCACGCTGGTAGCCGAAGATCTCCGTGCCTTCGCGGTAGATCACGCGATCGGAGTGCATCAGCGAGCCGAGCACACCGAAGGTGCCGGCGTCGTTCTTCCAGCTGTAGAGCAGCGAAGCGTTAGGCTTGGCTTTGTCGGCGCGGTCGTTGTAGCTGTAGCTGACGGTGCCAGTAAGCGTGTTGGCTTTCAGATCCAGCGGGCGGCGCGTATTGACGATAACGGTGCCGCCGATGCTGCCTTCGTCGATGCGCGCCTGCGGTGTCTTATAGACCTCGGCGGTGCCGATGATTTCCGAGGTGAGCAGGCTGTAGTTGAAGGAGCGACCGTCGGGGTGATTCGGGTCGCTGGTCCAGTTGGTGGAAGCGACGGTCTGGCCGTTGAGCAGCAAGCGGTTCAACGCGGGATCGGTGCCGAGGATGCTGACCTTGTCGCCCTCGCCGAAATTGCGGTCCACGCTGATGCCGGGCAGATGCGAGAGCGATTCGGCGACGTTGGTGTCGGGGAACTTGCCCACGTCTTCGGCGGAGATCGCATCCACGATGGAGTCGGCGTTGCGCTTGAGGTCGAGCGATTTCTGCAGGCTGGCGCGGATGCCGCTGACGGTGACGGCTTCGAGCTGCTTGGCCTGTGCCGGTTCTGTCGGCTTCGGTTTGGTGGTTGAGGTTTGTGTGGCGTCGGTTGGCGTGGCGCTGGTGCCGGCGTCTTGCGCCATGGCGGCACCGGCGCAGAACAGCGCGGCAACAATGCTTATGGAGAGCGTGCTTTTGCGGTAATCCATGTTGGCTTTCCTCCCACCGTGGTTCGTCGCGTGCGCGGCCGGGCTCCCACCCGATGCGCCGCTGTTTTTTTGAGAATGAGCGACACCGCACGGGCTAATGCCCGTGTGTTGGTCGTTCCGGTTTGTTGTGAATCGTTGTTCTTGGTCGCGCCCCTGATCCCCGGGGCCGCTGTGCTTGCTCGAGGCGTTGCTGTTGCCGATGGCAACGCTACGGGTCTGCGATGGCGGCGCTTTCGCCGGCCTCGCCAACCCGGTGACGCATGGAAAGAGCCCGTCCCGTCCGCTCAGAGTGGGCGCAAGTCTTAGGACAGGGGGATAACGTTGTCAACGAGATTTTGTCTCGATCCAAATTGCCCGGGTGACCTTCTAAGCCATTGAGTGACCTTTGTTTAATGTCGCGTCGCAATATTTTTCAGATTGAGCTTTGAATCGATCCAAGCGGGACGCCAAAGTGGGCTTGTTGCGCTGCACATGTGACTGGTTCTTAAAGCCCGCGCGGCCTTGAGCTGTCCATCGTTGTCTCGGGAGGACAAAAACGCCGGGACGTTGTTCGGCGCTGGTGGCTTGCCGATCGTCTATTGCCAATCGGGTACGACCTGACCGCTGTGGGGCATGGCATCGCCGCTAGTCGGCGTCCGTGGCATGCGGATCAGGTCTTGGTGATGAAATGAGTTGCTGTGCAGGCGCTTACTTCGCTGGCAATGATCTGACGAACTCGAGTGCGGATGTCACGAGCTTGTGGCGCAGCGAGTCGTCGCCGTAGGCCTCCGGTGCGGCTCGTATCCAGCCTTGCATGGGCCGGTCGCGCGAGATCATCGGCGCGATGCCGGGGATCTGCAGGGCCCATGCATCATTGCCTTTGCCCAACCGCACGAGCAGGCCGTCGTCGCGGGCGCCGCAGAGCAGGTTGCCGTGGAGCAGCCAGGCCCAGCCGCCGAACATGGCTTTCTCGGTGAGGCCGGGGATGGCGCTCAATTCGTCTTGCAGTAGTGCTTCGAGACCTTTGTCGCGTGCCATGTCGGTTCTCGTTGCCAGAGAGTGTGGATGTTGGCGCCGGTCACATCGCCGCGGTGCGCGATGTGAATTAGGCCATCGCGATGGGTGGCATGTCATGTCTCGTTGATGGTTGGCGTTGGTCGGACAGCAGGTGTCTCGCAACATCATTGGGATGAACAACCGGGTCAGCCACCAACTTGTCTGGCTTGGTCGCTTATGACATTCTCGCAGCGTATGTTCTTACGCCGCCGCTTCCAGTTCACGCTTCTCGCGCTTATCGCCTGCTTCAGCATGTTGCTGACGACGGTGTATGCGTGGAACGGCGTGCGCATTTCGGCGGATGCGGCGTTGACGCTGTCCTGTGCGGACGATGTGCCGCATGGCGCGGATGCGTCGTCCACGGATTGCCAGGCTGAAGACAATGCGCCCGGCGTCGATGACGTACTCGAAGGCTTGTCGCTGATTGTGCCTGCGCATGCGGGCACTGACGTAGCGCGCACGCCTTTTGTAGCGCAGTGGCGCAATGCCACGATCGCACAGCTATCACCACCGCCTGACGTCTGATCTCGGCGACTGGCTGCTGTTGTAGCCACCGCGCTCCCTTTTTGCCTGTCATTGCGCACTGCGTGCGCCGTGCATGGCTATGCATCGCTCCCCTTGCCGACGAACCGACGCGACAGATGATCGCGCCGTGAGCCCGGCTGCACCCTATGCAGAGCTGGCGCCTTAGATGAACGCCAGGCTCTGCCTGATCCAGCATCAAGGAATCACTATGAAAGAAAACTTCTCCCTGCGGATGACCGCCATGACGCTCGCGCTGTTGGCTCCCCTGGCAATGGCTTATGCGGCGACGGACACCCCGCACCGAGCGGTGGATTACCCCTCGCAGATCGGACCTTCGGGCGTTGCGCCTCACGATGGCACTGATGCGACGACGGCCGAGGCGAACAAGCGCGCGGCGCTGATGCATCAGCCGCTGACGGCGGGCGCGACCGTGGTCGAGCCTGGCTACTACCGGGCTATCGGCGACGATGGCAAGACCGGACGCTCGGTGACGCTGCTATCTGCCGGTGCGAAGGCACCCACGCAGAAGCAGCTTGGCGAGCGAGGCAGATACTTCGCGCCCAAACATTGGCAGTGGGTGGCCGATACGCAGAGCGTGACGCGTGCGCACATGGGTTCGACGTGCCCCAAGAGCGGCCAGTGGTTTGCCGACGTGCCGGTGGATGTGCCTAACTTCAAGCACTATCAGGACGTGGTGGTGACTTGCCAATCGGGCGCGTCGCTGCCGCACTTGAACACTGGTGATCCGTTTGACGACGCGCGTGTGCGCTGGGTGTGGATCGGCCCTGCCGGCGATCACAAGCATGCGCTGCGCTGAGCACGCGCGGGAGCAGACGCTCACGATGAGCTGATGCGAACCGGCTGTTCCACCAACGATAACGGCGGGCTGCAAACCCGCCGTTATCGTTGCCCAGTCTTGCCGAAGCGGCCTTAGTAGTTGACCTGCAACTGCACGCGCAGCAGGTCGCCCTGCACTCGGCGATACGGTGCATCAACCACATTGGTGCGGCGCATGTTGGCGTAGGCCACGGCGATTTCCACCGCGGTGCTGGGCTGCCATTCCACGCCAAGCTCGGTTTCATTGACCAGCATCTGTGGCGCGTTGGTGTCGAACTTGGAGGCGCCGCGGTAGCTCTGCCACTTGATGTAAGGCATCCAGGTGCCGGTGGTGCCGCTGTCGAACTTGTACATGGCCTGCACGTAGCCGCCGCGCAGCGAGCGTGTACGGATGCGGCGCTGGGACAGATCCAGTTGCGGCCCACGGCCCACGGTCCACTCCGCCTGCAGACCGAATGGTTGCGGGTAGTAGATGGCGTGCACGGCCATGCGCTGATCCAGCGTGCCTTCTTTCGATGAGCTATCGACCGGCGTGAAGCTCTTGCCGTTGAACGTGATGGCGCTGGGCGCGGCGATCTTGAAGCGGCCGCTGTAAGCATCGGCGCCCACTTCGAGATATTGGCCGTTGGCGAATTTGAACGGATAAGTGAGGTGCAGCACGGTGTGCAGACTGTTGTTGCGCTCGGCGCGGTTGGCGCCCTGGCCGTTGTAGAAGCCCAGGCCGAGCACGCCGTAATCGCCCGAGCCTTTCAATCCCGACTTGACCAGATACTGGAAGCGCTCCTGCACCGCGGTAGGCGTGTAGTAGAAGAACAGGCCAAGATCGCGCTCGTCGCGCACGCCGGAATTGAGCGCATCGGCGCGGTCCGGTGCGAGACGGTTCTGGCTGGACTGCAGGTTCTCCCAGCCATAAGGCACCTTGGATTGGCCGGCGCGCACGCGGTACTCCCGATCCTTGTCGAAGTAGATGTCCGCATAGGCATCGCGCAGCTGGGCGAAGTTGGATGTGCTCGAACCCGACGGCGTGCTGGCGAAGTCCGGCTGCAGGTAGAAGGACACGCTATCGCTGATATCGCCACTGAGCACAACGCGGGCGCGGCGGATGCCAAAGCCCTGGTTGTCGCCGATAAAGCGGTCGCCGGGCGAACGCAGCATATCGGCATCGCCGCCCACGCCCTGGTTGTAGCGCAGTTGCGTGTAGCCGCGCACGTTGATGCGCTCATACCATTTTTTTGCGGCGGGCTTGGCCTGAGTGGGTGTGCTCAATGCGGCCGTCGCCGTTGCGGCAACCGGCGCCTGCGGGATGGGGGACAGCTTTGCCGTTTGCGGTTCGCCGCTCTGCTCATCGACCTGGACGAAGGTACCGAGTTTGACGCGGCCCGGTCCTGGCTCGGCGAAGATCTGCTGCGTCTTGCGGTCGACATAGAGATCGAGCGCGGCGGCGGGTGAGGTTTCGGAGAACGCTGCGGCGCCCATGGTCCAGAGCATGGAGGCAAGGGTTTTTTTCTTCATGGCTCAATCCGGTGGTGGGTCGGAGTGATGCAAGTCGCAAATAATTACGAATGCATGGCCGGGCGAGCCTAGGTATTGCCGATGTCAGTTTTGTGACGTTACGTCACCGCGATGCCGTGAATCCTGACCGAAATGTTCATTTCGGAGAAAAAATGCAACAGACATGGGTTGCGCTGCAGCATATGAAATGCGTATCTTCTTACGATGCTTCTGCGCCGCTTTCCACGAGGGTTCGTCCTGCTGCTTGCATGCCTCTTCGGCGTGCTGGTGACGCTGGCCGCGACCGCGCAGAGCATCGGCAAACTGAATCAGCTCAGTGCGGCGTCCGCGATCAGCGTGTCGCTGGAGCAAGCGGATCAGGATGCTCCCTCCGACCAGGACGGTTCTTGCACGGTCGACGACCAATGTCTCGATGACATCCTGGTCGAGTCTTCGGCCTTGCTCAATTGGCATGTACGCGCGCCGTCTGTCGCTCCTGCGATGGACCCCGTGGTCGATGACGGCCCGTTCGGGCTGATTTCTCCCCCTCCTAACGCCTGATCTTTCGCGTACCTCGGTGCCGCGCCGCTTCGGCTGCCGGCAGCGGGTTGCCCTGCACGCATCACGGGCAGCGTCGATTGCCTGGGCGCAGGCGCCTGCGCGCGCCCTTTCCTCTCTGTCTCATTGCGCAGCCGCCGTGCTGCGATTCCCCCTTACTGGATCGGGAGATCTCGTCATGGAACGTTTACTTGAAGGTTTCGATCATTTCCGCCGCCATGTCTTTCCGGAACAGCGCGAGCTGTTCAAGAAACTGGCGACCGGACAAAGTCCCCATACCCTGTTCATTACTTGCGCGGATTCGCGCGTCATGCCGGAAATGATCTTCTCGGCGCTGCCGGGTGAGATCTTTGTCTATCGCAACATCGGCAATATCGTGCCGCCCTACGCACAGCACGTAAGTGGCGTGGTCGCCGCCATCGAGTACGCCGTGAAAGTGCTGCAGGTACGCCATGTCGTTATCTGCGGCCACTCCGACTGCGGCGCGATGAAAGCCCTGCAGGCACCGGCGAAGATCTCGCATATGCCGTCCGTCGCGGCATGGCTGAAGCATGCCGACGTGGCCAGATACGTGGTGGCCGAGAACTGCCCGGGCCTGCAGGGCGACGATGCCTTGAAGCGCCTGATTGAAGAAAACGTGGTGGGCCAGCTGGAGCATCTGCGCACGCTTCCGGCGGTGGCGGCGGCGATGGCCAACGGCAGCGTCAGCATTCACGGCTGGGTCTACGACATCGAACATGCCGAGCTGCGTATGTTCGATGCGGTGACAGGACAGTTCGTGCCGTTCGATCCGGCCAGCCGCAAAGTGCCCGAGGCGACACCGCATGCGCGGTTTGCCATGGCCATGACCCCTGCGGCCTGAGGAGATCAACGTGCGTGCATATTTTTCTGGAAATTTCTTCGGGCGCGATCTGCTCGGCTCCATCGTGGTGTTCCTGGTAGCGCTGCCGCTGTGCATGGGCATCGCCATTGCTTCCGGCATGCCGCCGGCCGCTGGCCTGATCACCGGCATCATCGGCGGCATCGTGGTGGGTGCCATTGCGGGTTCGCCACTGCAGGTGAGTGGTCCCGCAGCGGGCTTGGCCGTGCTGGTATTCGAGCTGGTGCGTGAGCATGGCGTGGCTGCGCTGGGCCCGGTGGTGTTGCTGGCGGGTCTGATCCAGATTGCCGCGGGCCTGTGCCGCATGGGCATCTGGTTCCGTATGACATCACCGGCCGTCGTGGCCGGCATGTTGTCGGGCATCGGCATTCTGATCGTCGCCTCGCAGGCGCATGTGATGCTGGATGCGACGCCGTTGGCGCGCGGCCTGGAGAACTTCGCCGCATTGCCGGGCGCGCTTACTGAGGTGTTCACGGGTGAAGGCACCGGCAAGGCCGCGTTGGGTGTCGGCCTGGCGACCATCGCCATCATGCTGGCGTGGGAGAAACTCCGTCCCAAGGCGTTGCGTTTCGTGCCGGGAGCACTGCTGGCAGTGATCGCAGTGACGGCGTTCGTGCAGGTCCAGGGCATCGGTGTGAGCAAGGTTGATGTGCCGAGCAATCTGTTGTCGGCCATTTCGCTGCCCGGCTTCGATGGTCTGGGCAAGTTGCTCGAGCCCTCGTTGGTCGTGGCGGCGCTGACCTTCGCTTTTATCGCGAGCGCAGAGACCTTGCTTTCGGCGGCGGCTGTCGATCGCATGCATGACGGGGCGCGCACCAACTACGACCGCGAGCTGACCGCACAAGGCGTGGGCAATCTGTTGTGCGGTTTCCTCGGTGCCTTGCCGATGACGGGTGTGATTGTGCGCAGCGCGGCGAATGTGCAGGCCGGTTCCGCTACGCGCATGGCGGCGGTGATGCATGGTGGCTGGATCCTGGTGTTCGCCATGCTGCTGCCGTGGCTGATGCGCATGACGCCGGTGTCCTGTCTGGCCGGCATTCTCGTGTACACCGGCGTGAAGATGATCAATTTCCAGCAGGTGAAGCACTTCGCGGCGTACGGCAAGGGCACGGCATTTATCTATGTCGCGACCACCGTAGCGATCGTCGCCACCGATCTGCTGGCCGGTGTGCTGGTGGGTTTTGCGTTGTCGCTGTTCCGGCTCGCATTGCTGTCTTCGCGTCTCAAGGTCGATCTGGCCGAGCACGAAGAACCGGGTGCGGCCAAATTGCACCTGACCGGTATCGCCACCTTCCTCAAGGTGCCGTCCATGGCGCGCACGCTGGAGCAGGTGCCGCCCAATACGCGGCTGCATCTGGTGATGGATGAACTGCACCACGTGGATCAGGCCAGCTTCGAACTGCTGCGCGACTGGAGCCGCAACGCCGGCTCGCGCGGCTGCGAACTGGTGGTCGACTGGATTGAGCTGGAGCGCCGGGTGGAAGGCCAGGCCAAGGCAGCCTAGCGTTGGCGGGCTGTCCCTGCGGATGCCGACCCCGAGGCATTCGCAGGGACAGCATGGGGCAGACGTTCTTGGATAACGACCATGCTTGCGGAAATCGCTTCGGCGCTCGGCGCCATCAGAACCGGCTCGGACATTGCCAGGGATATGGCTTCGGCGGATTCGCTCGATGAGGTGCAAGGCAAGGCAGCCGATCTGTTCGGCGCCATCGCGGAGATTCAGCAGCAATTGGCAGCGATGCAGATCGCCTACACCAGCCTGCTCGGAGAACGCGATGCACTCGACAGGGAAGTGGCCGCGATGAAGCTGGCTACGCTCGATCGCCAGCGCTATTCGTTGCATGCCCTGCCGCTGGGCGGACTCGTCTATCGCTTCAAGGCCACGAATGGCCGTGCCGATGTTGCGCACGACCTATGTGTACATTGCTATGACCTGGGCACCAAATCCGTGTTGCAGCCGAACGGCACTCACTTGGTCTGCCCGACCTGCAAGCTCAGGCTAAGGGCGAAGGGCGAAGCATCGCCGGCGGCAAAGCGGGGTGGCGTATGCCTGTGGTCGGTCTAGTCCTGGCTTGATCCGCCCTCCTCCATCCCGGGCGCTGGCGCAGGCTGAGTCCGGCAGATCGCTTGCGGTAGCTTTGCTGCGCGACCGGACCGAGTTCTTGTAAAGCGCTCGGTACGGCAGGCATAGTCGTCCGGTAGCACGAGAGTGTCGGGAGTATGCATGCGGGTCCGCCTGGAAGATGTAGCGCGCGCAACGGGCGTGTCGCCCAAGACGGTTTCCCGCGTCTTGAACGAGGAGCCGTCGGTCAAGGAATCCACGCGCCAGCGCGTGCTTGCCGCGATGGAATCGATGAACTATCGCCCCAGCCCCGCTGCACGCGGCCTGGCCGGTAGCCGTTCGTTCCTGATCGCGATGCTGTACGACAACAACGACAACCCCGCATCGACCTACCTCGCTGAGATCCAGGACGGCGTACTCGATGCCTGCGATGCGCACCGCTACAGCATGATGGTGTGTCCGCTGCGGTTGCGTGGGCAGGATTTCATCCGCCGCGTCGACGCGCTGGTGGCCGAGCACCATATCGATGGCGTCATCATGACGCCGCCGCTTACCGACAACGCCGCGCTATTGCGTCGGCTCAAGGAACTCGGCGTGCCGTACGCCAGCATCTCGCCGCAGCATCGCGAGGGATCGATTGGTGTATGCATGGATGAGCAACACGCCGCTAAGGTGTTGGTGGAGCATCTGATCGAGCTGGGACATCGCTGCATCGCGCATATCGTGGGCATCGCCAGCCACGGTGCCAGCCGTTGGCGCCTGCAAGGATATAAGGATGCGTTGGCAGCGGCTGGTCTGCCATTCGATCCCCACTATGTGGTGCAAGGTGAATTCACCTTCGGCTCGGGAGTGATGGCGGCGCGCCAGTTGTTTGCATTGCCGCAAGAGCCGACCGCCATCTTTGCCGCCAACGATGACATGGCGGCCGGTGTGATGTGGGCGGCCAACGAGCGCGGCTTGAAGGTGCCGCGCGATCTGTCCGTTTGCGGGTTCGACGATACGCCGTTGGCAACCCAGTTGTGGCCACCGTTGAGCACGGTGCGGCAACCGAGCCGTGATATGGGCAAGCTCGCCACGCTTCAGCTCATGGAAGTGCTGCGTGGACGTGGCACGGGACTGCTGGTGCAGGTTCCGTATTCGCTGCAGTGGCGCGAATCGACGTCGACGCCGCCGCAAAAGAGCTAGGCTGATTTGTCTTTGTTGAGCAGCCTTTGGGCTGTCGGTGCCCGGGAGATGCCGGAGCAACACGTTACTATTTTCTTATTTATCAGTGAGTTGTCTAAACGGCGGTGTGTTGCATTGCCAATTGACAGCGCTGTCATTTCTGTCAGGCTGCCCGCCTGAGCGGTTCCGGGAGAGCCCTTTTGTTTTCATCGTGCTGGGAGAGCAGCGTGCTGGCATCTATTCGTCGTATGCGTTTTTGCCCGGCCGTGCTGGCTGCGGCACTGGTCTGTTCGTTTGGGGCTGGGTCGGTGTTGGCTGCCGAGAACTCGGCCGTGCATCCCGGGCAATGGCCCAGTGCACATTGGCCATTGCCGCCGGATAGCGTGCTGGAAAAACGTGTCGCGTCGCTGATGGCGAAGATGAGTGTGGAAGAAAAAGTCGGCCAGCTGATCCAGGGCGACATTCTCAGTGTGACGCCAGAGGACGTGCGCAAGTATCGGCTTGGCTCGATTCTCGCCGGTGGCAACTCCAAGCCGGCCGGCCTGCGGATCGTCAATGCGGAGCAATGGAAAGCAACAGCCGATGCGTTCTATCGCGCCGCGATGGATACCAGTGACGGCCACTTCGCTATCCCGTTGCTGTTCGGCATCGATGCGGTACATGGCCACAACAACACCGTTGGCGCCACCTTGTTCCCGCAGAACTCGGCGCTGGGCAATGCGCATGATCCTGAGCTGATCCGGGAGATCGGTGCCGCCACGGCCGCTGAAGTGCGTGCCACCGGCATCAACTGGACCTTCGCACCCACGCTGGCGGTGCCACAGAACGAACGCTGGGGACGTGCCTATGAGGGCTATTCGCAGGATCCGAAAATCGTTGCGTCATACGCCACAGCGATGATCGAAGGATTGCAGGGCAAGGTGGGCACGCCGCAGTTTCTCGATAGCTCGCACGTGATCGCATCGGCCAAGCATTTTCTCGGCGACGGTGGCACCAAGGATGGCAAGGATCAAGGCGACACCGAAGTCAGCGAGACCGTGCTGAGCAAACTGCACGCCGCGGGCTATGTGCCGGCGATCGATGCCGGCGTGCAGACCGTGATGGCTTCGTACTCGAGCTGGAACGGCCAGAAGATGCACGGCTACAAGGCCTTGCTGACCGATGTACTCAAGCAGCGCATGGATTTCCAGGGCTTCGTGATCGGCGACTGGAATGGGCACGGGCAGGTGCCTGGCTGCAGCAACGACGATTGCCCGATTTCGATCAATGCCGGCGTGGATATGTTGATGGCGCCAGACAGCTGGCGTGGCCTGTACGAGCACACGCTGGCCGAGGTGAAGTCGGGCGCGATCCCGATGGCGCGCGTGGACGATGCGGTGGCGCGCATTCTGCGCGTGAAGTTCCGCGCAGGACTGTTTGAGGCGGGCATGCCGTCGGCCCAGCCGCTTGCGGTCAAGTCGGCGGAAGTGGTCGGCAGCGCAGCACATCGTGCTGTTGCGCGGCGAGCAGTGCGCGAGTCGATGGTGCTGCTGAAGAACAACGGCGGATTGCTGCCGCTCGATCCGCGCAAACGCATTCTGGTGGCGGGCGACGGCGCGGACAGCATTTCGCGCCAGAGCGGTGGCTGGACACTCACCTGGCAGGGCACGGGCCTGAAGAACGAGGATTTTCCCGGCGCGCAGTCGATCGGCGCCGGCATCGTGGAGCAGGTGAGCGCGGCCGGAGGCCAGGCCGAAATAGCCGCCGATGGCCGCTATGCGCACAAGCCCGACGCAGCGGTGGTGGTGTTTGGCGAAGATCCCTACGCCGAATTCCAGGGCGACCTGCCCAACCTGCTCTACCGGCCGGGCGACAACCACGATCTCGAGCTGATCCAGCGCCTGCATGGCGATGGCATTCCGGTGGTCGCGGTGTTTCTTACCGGCCGTCCGCTGTGGGTCAATCGCGAGATCAATGCAGCCGATGCTTTCGTCGCCGCATGGCTTCCCGGCAGCGAAGGTGGCGGTGTGGCGGACGTGTTGCTGCGCACGCGCGATGGCCATATTGCCCATGATTTTCGCGGCAGGCTCGCTTACACCTGGCCGCGCACCGCCGTGCCTGGGCAGGGCGCGCCGCAGTTCCCGCTGGGCTATGGCCTGAGCTACGCCACCAATCGCGCTGCCTTGCCTACCCTGCCTGAAGTGTCTGGCATCAGCGGCGAGCAGCTTTCAGTGAGCAATTACTTCGACCGCGGTAAGGCTGCGCGCGGTTATGCCTTCAGCCTGACGGGCGCGGACGGTGGTGTGACGGCGGGCGATGTTTCGCCAGCGACGACTGCTGACGGCAGCCTGCGCATGACGGCGCTCGACTACAAGGCACAGGAAGATTCGCGACGCTTCAGCTGGAACAAGGGCGGCGCCGAGGTGGCGATTCGAGCGCAGACACCGGTCGATCTCGATCGCCAGACCAACGGTGACGTGCTGTTGGTAACGACTCTACGCGTTGATGCGCTACCGGGCCGCGACGCCTGGATCGGCATGGGCTGCGGGAAGGCGTGCCAGGGACGCGTGGCGCTGGGTGCGCAACTGGCTGCGCTGCCGCCGGGTCAATGGACGCGCATGGGCGTGCCGCTGAAATGCATTCGCGCTGCCGGCGCGGACATGCATCACATCGACAAGCCCTTGGTGTGGAGTGCGGGCCAGGGGGCGGCGCTGACGATCTCGCGCGTGGTGCTAGGTACGGATGTGGACGTGGTCATCGATTGCGCTAAGTGAGGTGCTGAGACCTCGCTGACAATGCCGGCGGGTTTGCGAAGTAGCCATCGGCATCGGGGACGTTGCGGATGAATCGGATGACTGCCTTGCAGCACGAACACCGCCAAGAAGGGCGAATTCTGTAAGAAAAGCCCCTTCTATCAATATGTTGAATTTTCCGTCAGATGTGCTGCCCCGCGTCAAGCTTCTGCGAGGCGCGGAGTCTATGATCACAAATGACAGCGCTGTCATTTTGGGATCAGGCCATCGCGCTGCTGTCGAGGGGGCGGTGGCGAACGAACTACCGAACTATCTGGAGGGGAGGTTTACATGAAGCTGCGCTACTCGGCGTTGTATGTCGCCATGGCACTGGTATTCGCTCCGGGCGCCTTGCTCGCGGCCGATCAGCAGGATGCGTCACCGCAGAACCCGTCGTCGCAGAACCCGGTTCCGGCGGAAAAGAAAGTCAAACAGCTGGACGCGATTGAAGTGAGCGCGACCAAGCGCGAAACGCCGCTGCAGAAAACGCCCGTTGCGGTCAGCGCCATCACACCAGACACGCTCGACAAGGAGCGTGTGATGACGGTGCAGGATCTGACCAAGCTGGTGCCAGGTTTGCAGGCGACGGCGCAGGGTGACCATGGCGTGGTCACGCTGACCATGCGCGGCATCGGCAACGACAGCGCGAAGACCGAGTATGCCGACCCTGAAGTGGCCACCTTCGTCGACGGCGTCTACTCGCCGCGCGCTGAGGCGGCAGCCGGTCTGTTGCTGGATATGGATGGCGTGGAAGTACTGCGCGGTCCGCAGGGCACGCTGTGGGGCCGCAATTCCACCGCGGGCGCGATCAGCTTTCAGACGGCTAAACCCGATATCAATGCCGGCTTCTATGGCAACGCACAGATCGAGGCCGGCAACTACAATCTGATGGGCGCGCGGGCGGCGGTGAATCTGCCGATCAGCAGCACGTTCGCGATGCGCGTGGCAGTGGTGCATACGCAGCACGATGGTTACGTTGACTACCAGAATCCCGCCAGCCAGTTGCCCAGTGTGGCTCAGCAACAGGCGACATATCTCGCCGCGGGGCTCAATCCGGCGAAGTTCCGGCCGATCGACCCGAGCCTGTTCGTGCAGGGTGGCGACAAATACGGCGCGCAGGATCAGTCGGCTGCCCGTGTCAGTGCCTTGTGGCAGCCCAACGATGCGTTCAAGTGGAATCTCTCGTACGAGTACTTCATCGATCGTGGCACGCTCAACATGAGCTTGATGCAGACGCCTCGTCAGGGGCAGAAGTTCTGGTCGGCGCTGATCGACACGTCGCCGTATCTGCACCGCAACTCCGGCACGGTGCGAAGCCGCATGGACTGGAACATCAGCGATGGCATGCAGCTCAGTTACATCGCGGGCTACAACCGCTTCTCCGGCAAGAGCCAGTTCGACCAGGATTCTGGCGTGCAGGTGCCTACGAGCTTTGCCACTGGCGCTTCGTCGCAGAATGATCGCACCAACTCTTCCAACTACAAGAGCTATAGCCACGAGTTCGACCTGAAGTCGGTCGGCCAGCAGACGGTGGACTGGATCGTCGGCGCGTACTACGGCTACGAAGACAACAACATCCGCTTCGACATCCCGATCATGAATGGCACGATGGTGTCGGAGTCGGTGGCGTGGCAGGGCTCGTTTATCCAGCCCAAGGAAACGGTGAAGTCGACGGCGGTGTTCGGCCAGGCGACCTGGCACATGTCTGACCATTGGCGATTCACCGGCGGCCTGCGCTGGTCGGACGATGTGAAGAAGAACATCGACGGCCGTGGCTGGGGCTGGGCTTACGATCCCACCGTGCCGCAGGTGCCGATCGCGCCGAGCACGTATCCGAGTCCGGCCACTGGCTTCAACATCTCAACGCGCAACGACGCGAGGTACAGCGACAGCCGGCTGACCTGGCTGGCGCGCGTCGATACCGACATCGGCGAGCACGGTTTGCTGTATGGCAGCGTCTCCACGGGGTACAAGTCCGGCGGTACGCAGGATGCGGGCACGCTGTATAAGCCCGAGACGTTGACCAACTACGAGATCGGCACCAAGTTCGTCTTCCTCGACGGCCGCCTGACCTGGAATACGGCGGCGTATTACGAGGACTTCAAGAACTTCCAGTTGTCCGCGCCGATCACCTATCCGGACGGCAACCGTGGCCTGGGCTTCAATAATGTGAAAGGCAGCACCAAGGTGGCGGGCGTCGAGTCGGAGCTGGCTTTCCAGCAGAAAGACGATCGCGCCAACCTGATCCTTTCGGTCATTCCCAAAAAAGAACTCGGCACACTGCTCTACGCCGGCAGCAATGATTACCAGGGCCTGCCGCGATGTGCGCCGCAATCGGGCATCTCCGCATGTATGGACATCTCCGGCAATGACCTGCCGCATGCGCCGACGTTCTCGCTCACGGCGATCTACGAGCACGATTTCCATCTGGGCAACGGTGGCCGCCTGACGCCGCGATTCAGCGGCCAATATCAAAGCGACCAGTGGCTGAGCACCTTCAACCTGGGCGACGGCGACAAGCAGAAGGCGTACTTCCGCGGCGACCTCGCGTTGCGGTACACCGAGCCGCAGGATCGCTGGTGGGCAAGTGCATACGTGCAGAACGTCACCGATGGCCGCGTGCGCACCAGCGCGGGCCGTTTTGCGATGCCTGACGGCAGCTTCCAGTACGTGTCTCAGTACCTGGCGCCGCGCACATTCGGAGTGCAGCTTGGGGTGTGGTTCTAACTAAAGCCTGGAGAGATGGTGGGCCCACCAGGATTCGAACCTGGAACCAAAGGATTATGAGTCCTCTGCTCTAACCGTTGAGCTATAGGCCCTTGCTGGCGCCGGGCGTGTTGCACGCCCGGACGAGGCGAAGCCTGTCATGGTAGCGGCGCTGGGTGGGAGCGTCGAGGGGCGTGGGTTGGTGGGGATGGCACATTTTTTCGTCACATGGCTAGGCGTAGGCTGATTGTTCCTTTCGGCGTGCGGAGCAAAGTCATGAGCGTGGAAACGGTGGCGAAGCGGTTGGTGGCGCTGTGTCGCGAAGGCAAGTACGAAGAGGCGCAGAAGGAGCTGTATGCCAAGAATGCGGAGAGCATCGAACCGGAGGGCGCGCCTCCGGGTTCGATGGGTAACGTGAAAGGGCTGGATGCGATCTTCGAGAAGGGCAAGCAGTTTCAGGCGTCGATCGAGCAGGTGCATGGCGGCTCGATCAGCGATCCGATCGTGGCGGGCAACTGGTTCAGTTGCTCGATGACGCTGGACGTGACGATGAAGCAGTATGGTCGGGTGAATATGACCGAGATCTGCGTATATCACGTCAATAAGGACGGCAAGGTCGACAAGGAGCAGTTCTTCTACGACGTGGGTTGATCGCCCTCGCTGTCGACGCCAACAAAAAGCCCCGCAATGCGGGGCTTTTTGTTGAAGCGTTTGACGATGCGATCAGTCGATGTCGAGGAACGAACGCAGCTGCTCCGAACGGCTCGGGTGACGCAGTTTGCGCAGGGCCTTGGCTTCGATCTGGCGGATGCGCTCGCGGGTGACGTCGAACTGCTTGCCGACTTCTTCCAGCGTGTGATCGGTGTTCATGTCGATGCCGAAGCGCATGCGCAGCACCTTGGCTTCCCGCGGGGTGAGGCCGGCGAGCACGTCGCGCACGGTTTCCATCAGGCCCGTTTCCGTCGCCGATTCGATCGGCGAGCTGGCGTTGGTGTCCTCGATGAAATCGCCCAAGTGCGAATCTTCGTCGTCGCCGATGGGGGTTTCCATCGAGATCGGCTCTTTCGCGATCTTCAGCACCTTGCGGATCTTGTCTTCCGGCATCTCCATTTCCTTGGCCAGTTCTTCCGGCGTCGGCTCGCGGCCGAACTGCTGGAGCATCTGGCGGGAGATGCGGTTGAGCTTGTTGATCGTTTCGATCATGTGCACCGGGATACGGATGGTGCGCGCCTGGTCGGCGATCGAGCGGGTGATGGCCTGGCGGATCCACCACGTGGCGTACGTGGAGAACTTGTAGCCGCGGCGGTATTCGAACTTGTCCACGGCCTTCATCAGGCCGATGTTGCCTTCCTGGATGAGGTCGAGGAACTGCAGGCCGCGGTTGGTGTACTTCTTGGCGATGGAGATGACGAGACGCAGGTTGGCCTCGACCATTTCCTTCTTGGCGCGGCGGGCCTTGGCCTCACCGACCGACATGGTGCGGTTGATTTCCTTGATGTCGGTCAGCGGCAGGAACAGCTGGCGCTCGATGCTGGCGAGCTTTTCCTGCTCGGCATCGATCACTTCCTTGTAGTTCTTGATGTTCGGCGACCACTTTTGGCGCTTGCGACCGAGCTCGGCGGCCCATTCGAGGTTGCCCTCGTTGCTGGGGAACGCCTTGAGGAATTCGGCCTTGGGCATCTTCACCTGCTTGACGAAGATGTCCATCAGCAGGCGCTCGTGGTGACGGATGTCGTTCACCACTTCGCGCAGCTTGCGCACGAAGCTGTCGATCAGCGCGGACGGCAGCTTGAGCTTGAGGAATTCCTCGGCCATCTGGTCGCGCAGCTTGGTCACCTTCTTGTCGGTGATGCCGGCGGCCTTGGGGGCGGCCTTCTGGAACTTGCCGTAGTAGTCGCGCAGCAGTTCCATGCGGCGCTTGACCTCTTCCGGGTCGGGACCGGTCGGGCCGGCCTCCTCGTCCTCGGCGGCGGTGTCGTCGTCTTCCTCTTCGGCCTCGGCGTCGCTGTCGCTGGCGTTCTCTTCCGCGGCGGCCAAAGCGGCGTCGGCGGCCTCCTCAAGGTCGGCGAAGCCGGCCAGGATTTCGCTCAGGCGGCGCTTGCCGTCCAGATGCTGGTCGTACTCTTCGAGCAGCAGCTCGATGGTGAGCGGGAAGCTGGCGAGGGCGGTCTGCACCTGGCCCAAGCCTTCTTCGATGCGCTTGGCGATGGCGATTTCGCCCTCACGGGTCAGCAGCTCGACGGTACCCATCTCGCGCATGTACATGCGCACCGGGTCGGTGGTGCGGCCGACTTCGGCGTCCACGGCCGAGAGCAGGGCGACGGCTTCTTCGGCCGCGGCCTCGTCGTCGGTGCTGCCGCTGGAGGCGGTGTCGGAAAGCGGGTCGGAATCCGGGGCGGCATCGTGTACTTCGATGCCCACGCCCTTCAGCACGGCCATGATGTCTTCGATCTGCTCCGGATCGACGATGTCGTCGGGCAGGTGGTCGTTGATCTCGGCGTAGGTCAGGTAGCCCTGCTCCAGACCTTTGGAGATGAGCGCCTTGATTTCAGACTGTTGCTCAGGAGCTTTGCTATTCATACCTACCGCCGCATATGCAGGAACCGATCAGTATAGCGATGTGATGCTTTTTTGACCAGTTTTCAAGTGAAAAAACTGAGGAACGGGGACACGCAAAAAGCGCGCCAAACAGGCACCTATCCGTGATATTTCGAGGGTTTTGCAGGTGCGTTGCGTGGCGGCGCGGTCATGGCACTTCGAGCCAGAAGGTGACCGGCCCTTCATTGACCAGATGTACCTGCATATGGGCACCGAAGCGCCCGATTTCCACCCTTGGATGCGCGGCGCGGGCCAGTTCCACCAGCCGCTCGAACCAGCGACGGCCGTGTTCGGGCGAAGCGGCGCTGGTAAAGCTGGGGCGCATGCCGGAACGCGTGTCGGCGGCCAGGGTGAACTGACTGACCAGCAGCAGCTCGCCACTGGTGTCGGCCAGGGAGCGGTTCATGCGCCCCTGCTCGTCGCTGAATACGCGGTAGCCGAGCAGGCGTTCCAGCATGCGGCGGGTGCGCGGTTCGTCGTCTTCCGGTTGTACGGCCACCAGGGCAAGCAAGCCAGGGCCGATGGCTCCGACGGTTTCGTTGTCGACATCGACGCGGGCGGACTGGACGCGCTGGATCAGGGCGATCATGAAAGAAGGGTTCGCGACGGCGGCTTAGCTTAAAGCGAGGGCGCGTAGGAGCGCACCCTGTGCGCGAAAGCCCCGCGTAGCAGGGCATCTTCTGGGAAAGCGCGGCCCTATCGGGTCGTTTCGCGCACAGGGTGCGCTCCTACGTGTCGTGATCCGGTGGGTGGCGCGGCTTGTGGCAGTTACACTGCCCTGCTCATGCGATTTGATATCTACCTTCTTTACCTTCTGCTGCGCCTGCTTGGCCGCTTGCCCCTCCGCGTGTTGCATGGCGTCGGCGCGGCGATCGGGCGTTTCTCGTTGTGGCGCGGCGGCAAGATGGTGCGCCATACCGACACCAACCTCGGCATTGTCCGGCCCGGACTGGACGAGGCCGCGCGCGCTGCGCTGCTGCGCGAGGTGATGATCGAAAGCGGCAAGTCGATTACCGAGATCGCCAAGATCTGGGGCAATGATGCCGAGCGGGCGCTTGGCCTGGTGCGCGAAGTGCGCGGCGAGGCGTTGTTTGACGCGGCGCTGGCGGCCGGCAAGGGTGTGATCATCGCCGCACCGCACCTGGGCTGCTGGGAGTTGCTCAACTACTGGCTATGCCGTAAGACGCCGATGGCGATCCTGTATCGGCCCCCGCGCATTGCCGCGGTAGAAGGCTTGCTGCGCAAGGCGCGCGGCGCGCTGGCGCCTGAGCAGGTGCGCGCCGAGGGTGCGGGCGTGCGCACGCTGTTCAAGCGGCTGGGCGCGGGCGGCACGGTGGGCATTCTGCCGGACCAGAAACCGCGCGAGGGCGAGGGGCAGTTCGCGCCGTTCTTCGGCCGCGATGCGATGACGATGGTGCTGCTGCCGCGACTGGCGGCGCGAACCGGGGCGACGGTGTTGTTCGCTTTCGCCGAGCGGCTGCCGCATGGCGAGGGCTATCGCATCCATTTGCTGCCGGCGCCTGAAGGTCTGGCCGATGCCGATCAGCGCGTGGCTTGCACGGCGTTGAATCAGGGCGTGGAGGCCTGCGTGGAGCAGGCGCTTGCGCAGTATCAGTGGCACTACAAGCGGTATACGGCGGGCGATCGGCCGAGTCCGTACGACTGATGATGTAGGAGCGCACCCTGTGCGCGAAACGGCCCATCAGGGCCGTGCTCCGGGCAGCTGTACCAGAGATTTTGTTTGAACCCCTTCAGGCGGCTCGTGCCATGGAAAATCGACGGCCCTGCCGGGCCGTTTCGCGCACAGGGTGCGCTCCTACGGTTTCTCCAGCCGCCGCAGGAAGACAGTCATTTCCTTCTCCGCCTGCTTGTCGCCGCGCTGGCGCGCGGCCTCGATGCCCTGGCGCCACGCTTCGGCGGCGTTGTCGCGGTCATCCATCGCCAGGCAGGCCTTGCCCAGCAGCTTCCACGCGGCGGAATAACCAGGATCGAAAGCTACCGCGCGCCGCAGTTCTTCGGCGGCTGCGGCGGCTTCGCCCGTGCCCAGCAGGGCGTTGCCCAGGGAGAAGCGCAGCAGAGCGCCATCACGCGGCCCGCCGCATTGGGCGCGCAGATTGGCGATCAAAGCCGTGTTCATTGCAGCGAGCGGAAACGCCAGTTATCGACCTGGTACACGCGGGTCGGGTGTGGCGGTTCCGGTGGGATATGGCCGGCACGCAGCTCGGCCAGGGAAGCGGCCGGCCAGATCACCACCCAGCTTGAGCGGAACGGCTGCACCAGCAGCGCATAACGCAGATCGGTAGCCTCGAGCTTCTCGGGGCGGGCGACGATCAGGCCATCGGGATGTATGCGGGCGAAGGCCTGCAGTGCGTCGCCCTCGGAGAGGCGTTCAATTGGACGAGTCAGGCGGCCTTCGAAATGGAACTGGCCTTCGTAGTTGCCCAGATAGCCGATCGCCCTGCCCTCCGTATCCGCGGCGCCCAGCAGGTGCGCGGACGGACGCAGGTCGAAGTTCTGCCACATGGTCAGGGTAAACAGCGTATTGAGGGTAAGCGTGCCGATCAGGCCGGCGATCGCCAGCCGGCGCATTTCGCCGCGGCCGCGCAGCAGCAGGAAGGCGCCGAGCAGGATGAACACCACACTGAAGAAACGGCTGTAATGCGAGCTGTTGTCCACATACTCGCCATGCATCATGTCGTGGCTGACCAGCACGGGTAGCAGGAAGAGCAGCACGCCGAACAAAATGCCGCCTACGCCCAGTGGCCAAGTGCCCAGCCACGGGTTGTCGGCCAGCGCTGGGCGCTTTTCGCGCAGCACGGCGATGGCGCCGGCCAGCAGCAACGTGGCGCCAGCAAACTCCGGCAGCGGGTAGTAGAGCTGCTTGCCACTGATCAGTGAGAACGCCACCAGGATCGGCAACAGCCAGCACAGGCAGAAACGCAGGCCCGGTTCGAGCGGGCGGCGCAGAGTGATGAGTGCGGCCCACGCGCGCGGCCAGCCGCTGAACGGAAACAGCAGTGCCGGGATCATCGGCAGGTACCACCAGAACGGACGGGCATGGTCGAACGCGTCCACCACGCGTCCAGCCGTTTGAGTGAAGAACAGCCGCTGGCGGTAAGCCTCGCCGCCGCTGAAGCCGGCCGGCAGCGCCCAAGCCAGCAACATGGCGCCGCCAAGCAGCATGGCCAGCACACCACGGCCGTACCAGCGGGCGCGGTTGCTGTTCGCCCAGTCGCTCCACAGCGGACCGAGCAGCCAGGGGAAGGCGATGTGCAGGAACATCACCGGACCCTTGGTCATCAGGCCGGCACCGATGCAAAGGCCGAACAGCAGCCAGCGCGGCTCGTCGCGCCCGGCTTTCGGCGTCAGGCACAGCAGTGCCGCCAGCACCCAGACAGCCAGCAGCACCTCGTACATGATCTGGGTGCCGAACAGGAAGGCGTAGCCCAGCGCCAGCAGCATCCACGGTGCGCCCTTGGCTACCCACGGACGGTTTGGGAACAGCCGGTGCGCCAGCGTGGAAAGCAGCACCAGCTGGGTGCCGCCGAAGATCACTTCGAGCACGCGCGGCCAGATGTCGTTGACGCCGAACACGAACCAGCCGGCATGGATCAGCCAGAACAGCAGCGGCACCTTCTCGCTATAGGGCTGCCCGTTGATGTGTGGTACCAGCCAGTGCCCGTGGTTCCACATCTCCCAGGCCACAGCGAGGGTGCGGGTGGAATACAGCGGCATTGGGCCGTGCGAAAAGATCGCCAGCAGAGCGACCACGGTCCAAAGCGGGAGCCATGGCCATAGGGATCGCAGATGTTCGGAACGACTGTAGGCGCTGGAGGGCACTGGCGGGTTTCTTTCTCAAAGATGGGGGAGATTCTAATCCGGGAGGACCTTGCTCAACGCTTACTGGCTTGGCGCCGTGGACGGCTGCCGGTGCCCGATACGTTCAGGCCGGACCCCAATAGCCGATGCGGCGGCGCAACTTGAGCTTGCGCCACAGGTTGAGCGGCTTGCGGCGACGGTTGCGGCCGCCAGTGGCGATAAAGGCTTCTACCGCGTCCAGCACGCGCTCGCTGGAATGGCCGTCGCGATACGGGTGGATCGCATCGGCGTATTCGCGGATGGCCTGCATCAGTTCCGGGGGGCGCGACAAGGCGCGATGGATCGCCGGTTCGAACTGCGCAGCGTCGTCGATATCGATCAGCTGCGGTCCGGGGCGGCGGTTCTTGAAGGTCACCACCGGTTTGCCGGTGAGCAGGAACTCGTTGAGCGCGGACGAGGTATCCGAGCACATCATGTCTACCTGCGGGAACAGCTCCAGGATGTTGTCGTTCTCGGCGAAGCACAGGTGTTCGTTCTGCAGCGCCTTGAACTTGGCCGTCGTCTCCGGGCTCATCTTGGGATGGAAGGTGAGGATCCAGCGCCATCGGCCATCGCGCGACAGACGCTTCACTTCCTCATACAGCGTTTCGGCCGCACTCCACGAGGGCGAAAAGGTGGAGTGGTAGAGGATCACCGGCGTTTCGCGCACAGGCGGCAGCGGGCCGGCGATCTCTTTCATGAAGGGGTCGAGCTTGGGCCAGCCGGTCTCGGCCACCGCGAAGTGACCGAGCTTGTCGGAGATGGCCTGGAACTTGGCGGTGTCGCGCGGCCCCGTGGTGCAGTACAGGTCGAAGAAGCCGCGGATGTAGATGTGCCGTGGTTTGCCGGCATCGAAACCGTGGAAGGTTTCCACCTTCACGCCGGGGAAAAAGTGCGGCACCGCGTTGCTCGAGGTGATCACCGCGCGCGGCTTCCATTTGCGCACTTGGTCGACCGTAAGCAGGCGCTCGCCCTCCACCAGATCTTCGGCGCCTGGGCCGTCGAAGAACCAGGCGGCTTCGTCGCCGCGTGCGCGAATCGCTTCCTGTAATGGGCGCAGGATGGCCAGCGCATAGCGCTCGGAGCCGTAGAGGAGATAATGCTTTTTGCTCATGAGTCAGCGATCGAGTCCGTGACGGTGCAGGGCGTTGGCCGCGCTCTCGCGCGAGGCGGGATTGCGGCGCATCTCGTAGTAGCGCATGCGCTTGTAGACGGCGTATGAGGCGGCGGTCTGCGCTATCGCGTAGCCGCGCCAGCCGTCAAGGAAGCCGAGCCGGAACACGTAGTCCTTGATAAAGGCCAGCGGGAATACGAATGGCGTCTGCCACATGCGCACCGGTTTGTCCTTTTCCAGCCAGTCGCGGCATTTCAGCTCGGCGTAGCGCAGCACCTTCAGCTGCTTCTCCGGCAGGCTGGGGTTGTTTTCGTGGTTGAAGCGGGCGTCCAGCGTGACCGACGGTCCGTCGAAACGCAGTGATTCGTGCACTCGCGCATCGGTCCAGCGCGCACGGTCGCGGTGGTACAGCCGGGCCATCTTCTCGCCCATGGAGGGCAGGTACCAGCGCATGGGCGCACCCATATAAATGGTGGCCCGGCGCAGATAGGCGGCGCAGACGTCGCCGGCCATCAGGGCGGGAAGCTTTTGCTGCAGCTCGGTGGCGAGCGCGGGCGTCAGGTATTCGTCAGCATCCAGGGCAAGAAGCCATGGATGGCTGGCCTGGGTGGTGGCGAAGTTTCGCTGTGGTCCGAAGCCGAGCCAATCCTGGTGTACCACCCGCGCGCCATGGGCCTGTGCGATCGCCACCGTGTCGTCGGTACTGCCGCTGTCGATCACCAGCTTCTCGGCAGCGAACGGCACGCTGTCGAGGCAGCGCGCAATGCTTTTCGCCTCGTTGTAGGTCATCACGACGAGGGTGATCGGTAAGGTTTGCATGGCGGGATTCTAGCCGATGGCCATTGGCTTGCCCGCCCGTAGCGCTGGATTCACCCGGGCCGCGGCATGATCCGGAGCCGCGCTGGACAGGCTGGTTTGAGCGGTGGCGAAATCATCCGCACAAACCACGGTCCGTTTCGCGCACGGACCTACGGGTAAAAGGTATTCTGCCGCGCCAGCTGTACCGATCCCCAAAGGCGAGGCGGTCAGGGTTGTATCACTTTGGCGGTATTGGAACGTTCCCGACCATCTATGCGGATCGAAAGTTTGAATGAGGCAGCGGGCCGGGGCGAGCCGGCACCTGGACGAGTGGCGAACTTCCGCCAGGCTTGGGCGACGCTGCCATCGTGGCTGCGTAACTGGCTGCTGCTGGGCATGTGGTGGCTGCTGGTGGGCTTGGCCGCCAGCCCCACCGGGCACAAGGTCTGGAATCCTGGCAAGCCGTATCACGACAGTCTGTTGATCCTGTTTGCCCTGCCGTCGCTCTACTTGGTGTGGAAGTGTCGGCGCGCGCTGGTGCGCGGGTTTCTGCATACCTGGGAAGGTGTGCTGCTGCTAGCTTTCATGGCCTGGTCGATACTGTCGGTGGCATGGGCAACCAACGGCAAGCTTGGCGATGCGGCCGTCGTCGTGGTCTATGTACTGGTGTTCGTCGGGGTGTGGGCCAGCCTGCTGGTTGCTGAGCCGCGGCGATTCCGGCGCTTGCTGTTCTGGGCGGGGCTCGGATTGGGCGCCGCTGCCCTGGTAAGCATGGCGGTATTCCCGCTGCGCTCGGGGGTCTGGCAGGCACAGGATCGCCTGATGGCCTTCGGTACCTTGAACAACCCGAACCTGGCCGCTTTCGCTTTCGGCGCAGCCGTCGTGTGGATGACCCAGCTCACCGTGAGCATCCGCTGGCAGCGCATCCTGCAGACGCTGGCTGTCGCCGTGCTGTTGCTGTTCGTGGTGCTTACCTTCAGCCGCGCCACCTGGCTGGCGCTGATCGTGACTCAAGCCTTCATGCTGCTCGCGGCGACTCACCGGCATATTCGCCGGCGAGCTGGAGTCATCCTGGCGTTCGCCGTAGTGATCATCGTCCTTGGCGGCTGGCAGTACATGGAGGAGCGCGGGCTTTCGTACCGGCCGCAGATTCTCGAGCAGGCGTTTGCTCTGTTCCGCCAACATCCCTGGATCGGCCTTGGGATGGGCAGCCACTACACCATCCAGGTAGGCGATCAGGTCTGGGACCACAGCCACAACATCTTCAGCCATCTGGCGATCCTGCTGGGCCTGCCCGGCCTGTTGTTGTGGGTGGCGCTATGGCTGGCGGTGGGTTGGCGCGCCTGGCGTTATCGCCATGTGGCGATCGGTCGCGCGCTGCTAGCGTTGTGGGTTTATGCCAGCGTCGCCTGGCAGTTCGATGCGCCGCAGTTGCTGCGACGCCCGGACGTGGAATGGCTGCTCGGCTGGTTTCCGCTGGCGATGAGCATGGGCTTGGCGTGGCGCATCCGTGATCGCCCTGGTTCGGCAGCGCCCGGCGCGGGCTCGCCCCGGATGGTGTCGCTGGTGGTGCTTACCTTCAACTGGCCCGAAGCGCTGGCCAAGGTGCTGGCGAGCATTGCCGCGCAACGCCGCCTGCCGGACGAAATCATCGTGGCCGATGATGGCTCCAAAGAAGATACGCGCGCGCTGATTGAGCGCATGGCAAAAGACCTCCCTGTGCCGCTGCGCCATGTCTGGCAGGAAGATCTCGGCTTTCGCGCCGCGCGCTGCCGCAACCGCGGCATGGCGGCCAGCCGCGGCGATTACATCATCCTGATCGATGGCGACATGGTGTTGCACCCGGAGTTTGTGGCCGATCATTTGGCGTTGGCCGAGCGTGGTTATTTCCTGCAGGGTGGGCGTTTCAAGACGCATCCGCGAGAAACTGAGCGCTTGCTGGCCGGGGGCAAACCGGTGTTTGCGCCTTGGGCCGATGTCGACTTCCATGTGTTCGACGGTATCAAGCGCCTGTATGCGTTCCACTCGCTGATGCTGGCGCGCTGGAAATCACGTGCGCGCAACGGTGGCCGCGTGATGAGCTGCAATATGAGTTTCTGGCGTGACGACTTGTTGCGCGTCAACGGCTTTGACGAGCGGATGGAGGGCTACGGCGCGGAAGACCGCGAGCTGGCCGCCCGACTCGGCAACGCCGGCGTGCGTCGCCGCCAGCTCAAATGGGCGGCGCTGGCGGCGCACCTCGACCATCCTTCGCGTGCCCAGCCCGATGTCGACGATATGAGCCTGCCGAACAATCGCTTGTTCCGGGCCACGGTAGTGGAACGCATTACGCGATGCGAACAGGGTATCGACAGCCATCTGGCGGAACTGTCCCTGCTCAAGCCGTAACCAGGATCCGCCTACGCCAGTTCACGCCGGGCGCGAAGACTCCGTCTCGGCCAGGATGCTCAGGATGTCGCGGGCTACGTCCGACGGAGCCCGCTCATAGGCGTGAATGGTGCGATTGCGCGCGCCATAGGGGCCCCATTCGTTGGCACTCGTTCTGGTAAAGATGCCCATGGTGGGCACGTTCGAAGCGCAGGCCAGATGCATGATGCCGCAGTCAGCACTGGTATAGGCGGTGAGAGCGGAAAGTACGCTGGCGAGCTTGCGCAGATCGGTCGAGAAGTAGGTCGGGTAGCGCGAGCCGAGCATGGATCGGCCGAACATCGGTACGATTTCCACGATGTGATAGTCGTTGCTCGCGGTCTCCAATGTTTCAAGGAACGGAGACCACCAGTCGGTACCGAGCAGTTTGTCGCCGGTAGCGTTGGCAAAGACACCTATGACGCCTTTCTTCTGGTGCTTGGTTTGGTGGGGCGCCAACAGGCGTTCCAGCGCTTCGCGTCCTTGCACCCGTTCGCTGTGACTCAAGCGAATATCGGGGACCGGCCAGGCGTTGTCGCTGGCCTTGCCTATCGCACTGCGCAGCAGGAATACCGGGCGCTTGCCCTTGCTTTCCGGCGCGAGACCGATCGGGACGGCATGGGTCACATTGCCACTTTTCTTCGGACTGTCGAAGCCGAGTTTCCATCGGCCCCTGGCCATCAGCAGATACAGGCGGCCGGTTTGTGACTGCGGATCGGGATCAATGACCAGATCGTAATGGGCTTTGCGCAGGCCGCGCAGCTCACGCAAGAGCTGCAGCGGATGGCCGACGCCGTGAGCGGGCAACCGAAAGATGCGACTGACGCCAAAATAGCTGGCATAGATAGCCTGCGCGACGCCGCTGCGTGTGGCGATATCGATCTCCGCGCCGGGATAAGTGGCTTCCAGCTCCTGGATCAGTGGTGTCAGCAGCAAGGCGTTGCCTAGCGTGTGGCTGACATGGCAGATCAGGATCCGGTGAATGCCGGTGAGTGGCAATGGCTCGCTGCTCAGTTGCGCGGGCTTTCCGAAAAGCAGGCGCATCAGGCGACGCGCGACGCGGCGGCGCAGGCTGTGAATGTCGAAAGAACGGCGCGGCGGATGGGACATGGATCAACCTAGGTGCATGCAAGTTATGGGTGCCACGGTGCGGCCGCCCGTGAGATTCAGTGTCCGATTTCGCTCAGCGCTTTGCCAATGCGGCCGGCGAAGCCGGCCTTGTTCTGGAGGAACCAGTCACGTGCGCGGCGACCCAGATCGGCGCATGCGGCATCGTCCATGCTCAATGCACTGGCGACTGCCCGCTCCATGGCTTCTTCGTCGAAGTGCCAGGTCTTGGTCAGGCCCATATCGCCCGCCACATGAGCGTCCACCAGCAACCCGCGCGACGCATCGATCAGTTCATTCATGGGTGGCGCATTTGTGGCAAACACCACCGCGCCGGTACTGAGGGCTTCAATAGCGTAATGGCCCCATGCATCGATTTCCGAGGTGCAGATATGGAATCGATGCGTATTCTGCAGGCGACGCAATTCCAGTGCGTCGGCGTCGCGGGATTGGGACAGATGCTCCGCGCGAAGTTGAATGTTCGCCGCCGATGGTGCGGATTTCGCGCGCGACGGGTGCTGTAGTACGACAAGCAATGGCCACTCGGGGTGACGACCCCATAGAGCGATCAGGCGATCCGTGCCTTTGATCTGGCTGCCACCAGCAAGATGAAAGAAAGTTCGCTGCTTGGGCAAGCCGTCTTGCCACGCGTCATCGCTGTCGAAGCCCACCAGTGATGTGGTGCAGCCCAGGCCGTCATAGATCTGCTTCGCATGACGGGTCTTGACCCACACGTGGTCGATGCGGTCGAGGTGGCGAAGATCGCGCTTATCGAACCACTCGGGGTTGGGTAAGGCGACATTGGTGCGGGCAAGATGGAAGTGTTCGGGCCAGAGGTGCTCGAACATGATGCTGATATCGAAAGCCGGCTGCCGAAAAGGCCGCGACACCGCCAGTGCGAGCCGGTTGCGCAAGGCGGGCCAGGTCTTGCCGAGCTTCCAGCGCCGCCGCTCATCCTGCTCGCCGAGCGCGGTGACATGCACCTCGCAATTGTTCGCTTCGAGTGCGTTTCGCAACAAAGTGATGTCGCGCGACAAGCCGAAGCCGTTGTCGCGCGCGACCAGATTGACCTTGCGTCTCTTGCGGCGATCAGGGGTTGCCATGATTTTCTATGCCGCTGAGACGGTTGATCGCATCCATCAATCTATTTGGGAAAGCCTGCTGGTTGTCCTCGTACCAGGCGCGCGCCGCCTCCCCGAGCCGGGCTTGTTCGCTGGCGGGCATGGCCAGGCAGCGCTCTACGGCGGCTCGCATGGCGTCGGTGTCGAAGTCATACAGCGTAGCCAATTCCTGCTTTCCCGAAGCATGTGCGGCAACCAGTACGCCGCGCTCAGCGGTAATCAGCTCGTTCATGGGTTCACCGTCCACCGTGACCGTGACTGCGCCGACGCTCAGGCTCTCCACGAGCGAGTGGCCATAGCCTTCTGTTTGCGATGGGCAGAGATGGAATGCGTGCGCGTTCTGCAGGCGGCGCAGTTCCTGTTCTTCCATGTAGTGGCGGATCAATCGCACATTGGGTGGCAGCTCTGGAATCTGCACACGTTTGCGGCGCCATACCACGGTAAGCATGGGCCATTCCGGATGTTTGGACCAAAGCTCGATCAGTGGCAGCGTACCCTTGTTTCCGCTGCGTCCCGGGCCATGAAAGAAGCCTGGCTGGCGCGTTACGCCGGCGACGCGACAGTCCTCGCTGGTAAAGCCGATGTAGGTGGTCTTGCACTGGAGCTCGCCGAAGATCCGTTCGGCGTGCCGGGTTTTGACCAGTACGCGATCGAAATGCGGCAACTCCGGCAACCACTCCGCATGAAACCATTCGGGGTTGGGAATAAGCACGTTGTGGTGGGCATGCCGAAACAGTTCCGGCCGCACGTGCTCGATCATGATGTTGATGTCATAGCGCGCATTGAGTACGCCGCGCATCCATCCGCGCCACAGGCGCCGCACGCGTGCATGCAATCGCCGCATGCGATTGCTGAGCCTGGCGCGATGACCGAGCTGGGTCAGGGTGATGTCGTAGCCGGCGCCGCGCAGGATACCGGCCAGCAGTTCCATGTCGCGGGTGAGGCCGGCGCCATTGCTGCGCACGATCAGATTGACGCTACGTGTATGCATGTCGTTACGCGTGGATGAGAAAAGTATCCGTAGGGTTGGCCCGCTGGTTGGTCTGCTCAGTCGGTCGTGCCGGGAGTGGCGGGTTCCACATCCTCGCTTGGCACGCAGCCCGGCACCACGGCATCCGCCTTGAACAGCCACCATTCGCGACGATTGGCGCTGCCGAGGCTGACCGCCTTGGCACGATCCACGCAGTCGCCGATGGCCGTATCCACAGCGAACAGCCAGCGCGTAGCGGGCAGTTGCGCCTGCCACTTTATCGCTGCTGCGTATTGCTCGTGCGAGGGCACGCTGAAGCCGAAGTCGATGGCGGGGCGCTCCAGCATCAACAGGTTTTGTTCTTTCCAGGCAATCATGCCCAGCTCGTCATGGGCGGGGACGTGTTCGCGCACTTCGCGCATCAGTCCTGCGGACGAACTGGAGTCGTTGAGCAAGGGATAGGCCCATAGGCTCCATGCGAGCCAGATGGCCGCCATGCCACCTGCCACGGCCCACGCGGCATGGCGCAAGCGCAGGACGGCGACCAGGACGAGTTGAGTGCCGCCCATGGCGATGCACATCCACCATAGCGAATGTTCGTCGCCTTTATCGAAGCCGCGAGTGGTCGCGAGATTCGCGACGAAGGCCGGATGGGCGATCAATGCATATGCGCCCAGTGACAGCAGCGCGACGCCCATCACTCCGATAAACAGCAGGCCCAGGCTGCGCAGCCAGCGGGTTTGCAGCAGCTCGCCGAGGAACGGGGCGGCAGCCAGTGCCATCATCGGCAGCATGGGCAGGATGTACACGTCGCGCTTGCCAGGCGATGCGCTGAAGAACAGCAGCACCAGCAACAACCAGCCCAGCAGCAGGAGCTGCCGCGCGTCTTTCGCTTTCAGGTGCTGCCACCAGCGCGGTATCGCGCCTGGGTAGATCAGCGAAAGCGGAAGCCAGCTGAACATCATGATCGGGATGTAGTACAGCGGAGAATGAATGTGGTGCCAGGCATTGCTGTAACGCTGCGCGGTCTGGCGGAACAGGATGTCGTTGAGATAGGCGATGTAAGCCGGATCGCCGCCATGCGCCTTGACGCCAAGCAGCATCGGCAGCAGCCACAGCGCGATGGCGGCGAGTAGCGCCACCAGTCCGAGCAGCCACCGCCACCATGCGCCTGCACCCATGCGTGAGATGCCTTCCCATTGCCAGCGCCACGCCACCAGATAAGGCAGCAGCATCAACAGGCTGATGATGCCGACACCTTTGGTGATCACGCCCAGGCCGGCGCAGAAACAGCCAAACCAGTACGCGCGCCAGTTCGGCCCTTTCAGCAAATGCACCAGCAGGCCCCAGTTGGCCGCGGTGATATAGAACAGCACCAGGGGATCGATCTGCGCCCGCTTCACCTGATAGACGAACTGGAAACTCAGCAGCAGTGCGGTGCTGGCATAAAGGCCAGCTTGCCGACTCCACATACGCCGGCCGAGGTCGTACACCAGCAGCAAGGTGCCCAGTGCGGCAAGCAGCGACGGCAGTAGAAAGGCCACGCGCCAGCTGCCGGTGATGACGTAACTGGCCGCTTCCGTCCACATCAGCATCGGCGGCTTGTCCGAATACAGCTCGCTACCACGGTGCGGGAACAGCCAGTCGCCGCTTTCCACCATCTGCTTGGCAGCCAGGGTGAAGCGGGGCTCATCCGAGGGCCATGGGTCGCGCAGGCCGATGCCGGCGCCGATCACCACGATGGCGAAGATCAGCAGCAGCCAGAAATAACGGCGTTCCTGGGAGGTGGCTGGGGTGGCGACGGACATGCGTATTTTCCGGCGGCGGTGCCGCGTGGCAGGCGGGTCGATGCTCTAAATGGCGATGTTCTAAACCGGTGGGCTTACCCGGTGCTGAGCAGCGCGATCAGCGCTTGCCGAGCACGGCATAGTACATGCCGTCGAGATCGCCATCGCCGGGCAGGATCTGCCAGCCGAGCTTGGCGGGCTGGCCCGCTGGCAAGGTGAAGGCGGTGGTTTCGGCATCCGCGTGCCCGGCCAGGAAAGCCTCGACGACGGCCTCGTTTTCCGCCCTGAGCAACGAGCACGTGATGTAAACCAGCTTGCCGCCCGGTGCGAGCAGGGACCACAGCGCATCGAGAATGCGCCGTTGCTGTGCGGCCATCGCCGGGATGTCGCTGTCGCGGCGGTGCAGGCGCACGTCCGGGCGGCGGCGCAATACGCCAGTGGCCGAGCACGGCGCATCGATCAGGATGCGGTCGAAGACGTGGCCGTCCCACCAGGGCGCGGGTTCGCCAGCATCACCGATCACCACACTCGCCTGGTGGCCCAGACGCTCCAGGTTTTGCCGGATGCGTTTGGCGCGGCCGGCGTCGAACTCCAGCGCGGTGAGCGCGATATCGGCGCGCTCCAGCAAGTGGCAGGCCTTGCCGCCAGGTGCGGCGCAGGCATCCAGCACGCGCTGACCATCACGTACATCGGCCAGATCGGCGGCAACCTGCGCGGCTCCGTCCTGCACAGCGAAGAGACCTTCGGCGAAACCCGGCATGCGGGTGACGTCGGCACTGTGCGGCAGCACGATGCCGTCGGCGAGCCAGGGATGCGCCTCGGCGGTATAGCCATCCGATCGCAGGCGCTCGATCAGCGCATCGCGTGGCGTGCGGCGGGCGTTGGCGCGCAGCATCAGGGGCGGTTCGCGATTGTCGGCGGCCATGATGGCGTCGGCCTGTTCCGGCCAGTCGCGGGCGATCGTCTTGGCCAGCCAGGCGGGGTGTGCGTGGTGTGTCTGCGGCTTGCTGTCGAGCGCTGCGAGCAGTTCGCCACGCTCGCGCTGCCAGCGACGCAGGATCGCATTGACCAGTCCGGCCATGCGCGGTCGCTGTAGGGCCCGTGCGGCCTGCACGGTGGCGGCAACCGCGGCGTAATCGGGTAATTGGAGGATTTCCAGCTGCACCAGGCCCAGCACTAGCAGGGCGTGGATCGCCGGTTCCTTCTGGCGCAGCGGCTTCTCGAGCAGGCGGTCGAGGGCGGCGTCGAAGCGCAGCCACCAGCGGGCGCCGTCGCTGAGCAGAGCCATCAGCAGAGCGCGGTCGCGGGAGTCCTGCAGTTTGGGCGCGTAGCGCTCCATCGCGTCGCGCAGCGAGGTGCCGCGCAAGGCCACCTCGGCCAGCGCCTGCGCGGCGAGTGCGCGGGTGTCGGTCATCGGGCGGCGCGCAGGTCGGGCCGCGCGTTGAGATAGTCGGCGGCACCGATACGCTTGCCGCCGGCGCGTTGCAGCGAGGTCACGCGCAGGCTGCCTTCGCCACAGGCGATCTCGATGCCGTCCCGTCCCGTCGAAAGCACGCTGCCAGGAGTTGCGTGATGCTCGCGCTCTACTGCCTGCGCGGCCCAGATGCGCAGCGACTCACCGGCGATGTCGCCTTCGGCGACCGGCCAGGGATCGAAGGCGCGCACCTGGCGTTCCAGCTCGATCGCGGGGCGATGGAAGTCGAGCTTCGCCTCGGCCTTGTCCAGCTTGTGCGCATAGACGACGCCGGCTTCGGGCTGCGGCGTAGCGATGAGGGTTTCGCCGGCGATGACGCGGCGCAAGCCTTCCGCGAGCGCATCGGCACCGAGCGCGGACAGACGGTCGTGCAGTGAGCCGCCGGTGTCGTCGCGGTTAATAAGCGTGCGCCGCTCGAGCAGTACCGGGCCGGTATCGAGGCCTGCCTCCATCTGCATCAGATCGACGCCGCTTTCGGCATCGCCGGCGAGAATGGCGCGCTGGATCGGGGCCGCGCCACGCCAGCGCGGCAGCAGACTGGCGTGCACGTTCCAGCAGCCCAGGCGTGGCAGCGCCAGCACCTTGCGCGGCAGGATCAGGCCGTAGGCCACCACGACCATCAGGTCAGCGCGATACGCGGCGAGCGCGTCGCGTGCTTCCTGGCTCTTCAGCGATTCGGGTTGTTCGACCGGAATACCTGCCGCCACCGCGGCTTGCTTCACCGGGCTGGGCGTGAGCTTGCGGCCGCGGCCGGCCGGACGATCGGGCTGGGTGTAGACGGCCACCACCTCGGCGCCGCTGGCGCGGCAGGCTTCAAGGCAGGGGACGGAGAATTCAGGCGTGCCGGCGAAGACCACCCGCAGCGGGGCGGCGCTCAAGCGCTCGCCGCCTGCTTGCGCTGCTTCTCCATGCGCTTGAGCAGCAGGGAGCGCTTGAGGGGCGACAGGTGATCGACGAACACCTTGCCGGCGAGATGATCCATCTCATGCTGGATGCACACGGCCAGCGGGCCTTCGGCTTCGACGACGATCTCGTTGCCGTCGACATCGTTCGCCTTGACCTTCACCTTCAGCGCGCGGGTGACATCGGCATAGATGCCGGGGAAGGACAGGCAGCCCTCCTGGTACACCTGGGCGCCGTCCTTCTCGATAATCTCGGCGTTGATCAGCGCAAGGGGCTGATTGCGCTCATCGCTCATGTCCGCCACCAGCACGCGCTGATGCACGTTGACCTGCGTGGCGGCGAGGCCGACGCCGTTGGCGGCGTACATGGTCTCGAACATGTCGGCCACGAACTGCTTCAGCTCGGCATCGAACACGCGCACGGGCTCGGCCTTGGTGCGCAGGCGGGGGTCGGGAAATTCAAGAATGGTCAGGATGGACATCTGCTTTTACCTTGGCGCCGAAATTGCGGGCGAATCGGTGAAAACCAGGCCCGGGCGCGATCTAGAATGAGCCTTATTGTACGTCGGCAAGCCCGTGTCTGGCAGGCGAATTTGCCAACTGGCTCTGGTTGCAGGCGTGAAACCTTCGGTTACACTCGCCCGAGCATCGGGGGATGGGGGAATCCCGTTTATGATCAGAAAGTCCATCGGGCTGCTGGCCGGCATGCTGGTCACCGTGGCCGTGTACGCTGCTGGCGCTCAATTGCGTGCGGATCATCCCGACACGTATACCGTGCGCAAGGGCGATACCTTGTGGGGAATTTCCGCGCGTTTCCTGTCCAAGCCCTGGCTGTGGCCTGAGATCTGGCAGGCCAACCCGCAGGTGCAGAACCCGCATCTGATTTATCCGGGTGACGTGCTCAACCTTTCCTTTATCAACGGTCCGCGCCTCGGCTTGCAGCCGCGGGTGCGTGCCGAGGGCGAGGCGATTCCCGCCATTCCGCTGTCCGAGCTGCGCATGTTCCTCAAGGATATGCGCGTGATGAACTCCAACGAGGTCAACGACTCGCCGTATGTCGTGGGCTTCGAAGAGGCGCGCCTGCGCGGAGCGGTCGGCCAGAACATCTACGTGCGCAACCTCAAGGGCGAGCCGGGGCAGCGTTGGGCCATCGTGCGTCCCAGCCACGTGTTCCGCGGCTTCAAGGAAGACGACCGCAGCGATCCTGGTAATGGGATCGTCGGTCATGATCTCGACAGCGATGTGTCGATGGTCAGGGGCCCGTGGAAGGAAGACTTCCGCAACGACGGCCATTACGGCCGCGGCAACGACCTGGGTGTGGAAGTGGCGGTGATCGGCACGGCCGAGACCCTGCGCACCGGCGATCCCTCGACCCTGCTGCTGCTCGACTCCACGCAGGAGATCCGCAAGGGCGATCGCGTCATGCCGATCGACGACAAGCCGTACGACGCTTACTACTACCCCCATGCGCCGAAGACGGTGACGGATAACGCCCGCGTGATCGCCTTCGCTGACGCCATGGATGCGGTCGGTCCGCGTCAGGTCGTCGCGCTCTCCATCGGTGCGAAGGACGGCGCGGAGAACGGTCAGACCTACTCGATCTTCCAGCCGGGCGAAAACATCCATGATGACGTCGCCAGCAACAGTTGGGACCGCGGTGTCGGCAAGCGGGTGACGTTGCCGGATGAGTTCATCGGACACGTGATGGTGTTCCGCACCTTCGATCGCGTCAGCTATGGCTTGGTGATGGATGGCCTGCGTCCGGTGCACAAGGGCGACCGCCTGGCTTTGCCTGAATAAGTTATCGGCATCGCCTGACAGAACGGCGCGGATCATCCGCGCCGTTCTTGTTTGTGGGCTCCGCTTAGACTGCCCGGATGAGTGAACAGGACGAACTGCGCGCCTGGCTGATCCTGCTGCGTGTGCCAGGACTAGGCCCCGGCCGCCTGCGCGAAGGGCTGGTCGCCCACGGCGGACGGATTGAGGCGGTGCTGAACCATCTGCAGCGCCACCACACCGCCATGGATGACGAGGCCCGTGCCTGGCTGGAACAGCCGGACGAGACATTGCTGCAATCCGATCTGGCCTGGTTGAACGAGCCGGGCCATCGTCTGTTGCGCTGTAACGAACTGGATTTTCCGCCGCTGCTGGAAGCCATTCCGCAGCCACCGGCCGCTCTGTTTGTCGCCGGTGACGCGAGTCTGCTGCTGCATCCTCAGGTGGCGATCGTCGGTGCGCGCAACGCCACCGCCGTCGGGTTGGCCCATGCCCGGGCCTTCGCGCGCGAGCTGGCGCTTGCCGGCTTCACCATCACCAGCGGCATGGCGGACGGGGTTGATGGAGCCGCGCATGAGGCAGCGCTGGATCTTGGGCGGCCGACGGTCGCGGTAATCGGCACCGGTGCCGATCGCGTCTATCCGCGCAAGCACCATGTGCTGGCGCGGCGTATCGCCGAACATGGCGCCCTGGTCAGCGAATTTCCGCTTGGCACGCCGGCGTGTGCCGACCACTTTCCCCGCCGCAATCGCATCCTGGCAGGCCTAGCACTGGGCACCCTGGTGGTAGAGGCGGGTCTGCAATCCGGCTCCCTAATTACCGCCCGATTGGCTGGGGAACAAGGACGAGAGGTTTTCGCCCTGCCCGGCTCCATTCATAATCCGCTCGCCCGTGGCTGCCATCGGCTGATCCGCGATGGCGCGCGACTGGTGGAGAGCGCGAGCGAGATGATCGCACTGCTGGCGCCGCAAGCGCAGGCGCTGGGTGCGGAGTTGGCCAGCCGCCTGAGCGAGGAGACGCCATCGGGCCGGTCACCGGGTCAGGCTCCCGGGTGGAGCGGTGATCCGGAGTATCGGCAACTGCTGGCGGCGCTGGGTCACGATCCGGCTTCGCTGGACGAGTTGGCTGAACGCACCGGCCTGCCAGCCCCAGCTTTGTCATCGATGTTGCTCATGCTTGAACTGGAAGGCGTGGTCGAAGGCCTTCCCGGAGGCCGTTATCAACGGCTGCCCGATCCTCCCTGACCCGCGGGCTGACCCCGGCAAAGTCGCTCTGCACCTCGTTTTCACGAGATCCAGCTTGACGGCGCCAGCGGGGCATGCCTTTAACTAGATATAGGAAGGCCCGTCCCACGTGGCGGGCCATTGGCTTCTGGAAACCCTGTTTCATGGCAAAAAACCTGCTCATCGTTGAATCGCCGGCCAAGGCCAAGACGATCAACAAATACCTCGGCAAGGACTTTCAGGTCCTGGCCTCCTACGGTCATGTGCGCGACCTCAAGCCGAAGGAGGGCGCCGTCGACCCCGAGCATGGTTTCGCCATGGCCTACGAGGTGATCGACCGCAACGAGAAACACGTCGACGCCATTGCCAAGGCGGCCAAACTGGCCGATGACATCTATCTCGCGACCGACTTGGATCGCGAAGGTGAGGCGATCAGCTGGCATATCAGCGAGATCCTCAAGGAGCGCGGGCTGACCGCCGGCAAGCAGCTGCATCGCGTGGTGTTCTCCGAGATCACCCCGAAAGCGATCAAGGCCGCCGTAGCCCAGCCGCGCCAGCTGTCGCACGATCTGGTCGATGCCCAGCAGGCGCGCCGCGCCCTGGATTACCTGGTGGGCTTCAACCTGTCGCCGGTGCTGTGGCGCAAGGTGCAGCGCGGTCTGTCCGCCGGCCGCGTGCAGAGCCCGGCGCTGCGCATGATCGTGGAGCGCGAGGAAGAGATCGAAGCCTTCGTGTCGCGCGAGTACTGGACGGTCGAGGCCGCCCTGCGTCATCCGGAGGGTGATTTCACCGCCCGCCTGACCAAGCTGCACGGCAAGAAGTTCGAGCAGTTCGACCTCACCAACGAGGCCGACGCCATGGCCGCCCGTGCCGCGCTGAAGGAAGCCGCGCATGGCCGCCTCACGGTCAGCGAAGTGGGCAGCAAGGAGCGCAAGCGCCGCCCGGCACCGCCATTCACCACCTCGACCCTGCAGCAGGAGGCCGCGCGCAAGCTCGGCTTCTCCACCAGCCGCACAATGAAGATCGCCCAGGGTCTGTACGAAGGCGTTTCGCTCGGCAGCGAGGGCAATGTCGGTCTGATCACCTACATGCGTACCGACTCGGTCGCGCTGTCCGAAGACGCCTTGGGCGAGCTGCGCGAGCTGATCGCCCGCGACTACGGCAACAAGGCGCTGCCGGATCATCCGCAGGTTTACAAGTCCAAGTCCAAGAACGCGCAGGAAGCGCATGAGGCGGTACGTCCGACCTCGGCCATGCGCACACCGCGCGAAGTCGCGGGCTTCCTCAACGAAGAGCAGCGCAAGCTGTACGAGCTGATCTGGAAGCGCACGGTGGCCTGCCAGATGATCCACGCCACGCTCAACACGGTGTCGGTGGACTTCGATCTCAAGCACGTGGCCGGCGGCGACGCCGCGTTTCGTGCCACGGGTACCACCGTGGTCGACCCCGGCTTCCTGGCCGTGTACGAGGAAGGCCGCGACCAGAAGAGCGCGGAAGACGAAGACGAAGGTCGCCGCCTGCCGCGCCTGACCGTGGGCGAGCAGATCGCGCTGCATGACATCGTCGCCGACCAGCACTTCACCGAGCCGCCGCCGCGTTACTCCGAAGCCAGCCTGGTGAAGACGCTGGAAGAGCATGGCATCGGCCGCCCGTCGACCTACGCCAGCATCATCCAAGTGCTGCTCAACCGTGAGTACGTGTTCCTCGACAGTCGCCGCTTCAAGCCGACCGATGTCGGCCGCGCGGTCAGCAAGTTCCTCACCCAGCATTTCACCCGCTACGTGGATTACGACTTCACCGCCAAGCTCGAGGACGAGCTGGACGCGGTAAGCCGCGGCGAAGAGGCCTGGGTGCCGCTGATGGAACGCTTCTGGGTGCCGTTCAAGCAGCAGGTGGACGAGAAGACCGAGACGGTCGACCGCAGCGAAGCCACCGGTGCGCGCGAGCTGGGCACGGATCCCAAGACCGGCAAGCCGGTGTCGGTGCGTCTGGGCCGCTACGGGCCGTATGCGCAGATCGGCGACAAGGACCAGGACGAGAAGCTCCAGTTCGCGAGCCTCCGTACCGGCCAGAGCATGCACACCATTGCGCTGGAAGATGCGCTGGAGCTGTTCAAGCTGCCGCGCAAACTCGGCCAGGCCGAGAACGGCGACGAGGTGAGTGTGGGCGTGGGCCGCTTCGGTCCGTTCGTGAAGCAGGGCAGTACTTACGCCTCGCTCAAGGCCGAGGACGATCCGTACACCATCGAGTTGCCGCGCGCCCTGCAGATCGTGCAGGAAAAGCTGGAGATGCTCGCCAACCGGGTGATCAAGGACTTCGGCAACGGCGTGCAGGTACTCAATGGCCGCTTTGGCCCGTACATCACCGATGGCGAGAAGAACGCGCGCATCCCGAAGGACCAGGAGCCGAAGGAGCTGACCGAGGCGCAATGCCTTGAGCTGCTCGCGGCGGCACCGGTCAAGAAGGGACGCGGCGCGTTCAAGAAGAATGCTGCGAAGAAGGCGGCTCCCGCAGCCAAGAAAGCAGCGGCCAAGAAGGCACCGGCGAAGAAGGCCGCAGCAAAGAAGGCTGCCACCAAGAAGACGGCAACGAAGAAAACGGCCACCAAGAAAGCCGCTGCGAAGAAGGCCCCCGCCAAGAAAACCACGGCCAAGAAAGCCGACGCCTGAGGTGGCCCGGTCGTTCACCCTCAGCCAGCTCGATGACGCCGCCGCGCTCCTGCGCGGCGGTGGTGTATTGGCTTACCCCACCGAGGCGGTCTATGGCCTGGGTTGCGACCCGCATGACCGGCAGGCCCTCGAGCGGCTGTTTGCGCTGAAGCAGCGGCCATCGACCCAGGGCGTGCTGCTGATCGCCGCCGATTTCGCGCAGGTCGAGCGCTACATCGATCTCGACGCGGTGTCGCCGGACGTGCTGGCGCAAGTCCATGCCAGCTGGCCCGGCCCGAATACCTGGATCTTCCCCCGCTCGGCCGCCGTGCCGGCATGGGTGGCTGGCACGCACGCCGGCATCGCGCTGCGCGTGACGGCGCATCCGCCGGCCGCAGCGCTATGCAAAGCGTTTGGCGGCGCCCTGGTATCCACCAGCGCCAACCCGCACGGGTCGCCGCCGGCGCGTTCCGCCGCCACCGTGGCGACCTACTTCGGCGAAGCCTTGGACGGCTTGCTGGACGCCCCGCTGGGGGGCTTGGAGCGCCCCACGGCGATACGCGACGCCCTGACCGGCGCTATCATCCGCTCCTGACCCGTGCCGATTCGTCGGCCACCATGAACACGCTCTGCATGCCCCTGGCGCCGGTGGGGAGTGATTCAGCGGTCATCGCGAGGATGGGGGAATCCTCGCCTGGGTTGTTCCGTACCCAGCGTTGCCGGTCCGTAGGGGCCGGTTCGACGAGGCATTGCTGCCGCTTCGGACTATAGGGAGACACTGCTTGGCCATCGTCTACGACAGCTACCGCCACGATCTTGCCGCCACCGGCCTGCCGCTGCTTGCCGCCGGCAATCCTGCGCGCACCGTGGCCTGGCACGACGGCAAGTCGGTCAGTGCGGCGCAGTTCCTGGCGCACGTGCAGCAAGTGGCGGCGGTATTGCCCAGTGGCTCGGCGGCGGTGAACCTGTGCGAAGACCGCTATGCCTTTCTGGTTGCGTTCTGCGCCATCGTGCTGCGTGGCCAGGCCAATCTGTTGCCGTCGTCGCGCGCGCCGCAGGCGGTGGTCGACGTGATGGCCGGCTATCCCGGCAGCTACGCCGTAGGCGAGCAGGCGCTGGATCCGGCGCCGCCCGGTTATCACCGCATGCCTGTGCTGGATGCCACGCCGGCGCAAGGTGACTTGTTCGTAGTGCCGCTGATTCCCGCGGATCATGTCGTGGCGATCGGCTATACCTCCGGCTCCACGGGCGTGCCCAAGTCGTATCCGAAGACCTGGCGCAGTTTCCACGCCAGCAATGCCGGCAATCTGCGCGCCTTGCGTGCCGTGGTCGGCGGTCATTTCGATGTCGTGGCCACGGTGCCACCGCAGCATATGTACGGCATGGAAACCTCGGTGCTGCTGCCCTTGCTGAGCGACGTGGGTGTGCATGCAGGGCGTCCGTTCTTCCCCGCCGATATCGCGGCCGCCCTCGCGCAGATGCCTGGTCCGCGTGTCCTGGTGACCACGCCGATCCACCTGCGTGCTCTGGTTGAATCCGGTGTCATGTTGCCGCCGATCGCCGCGATGATGTCGGCCACCGCGCCGATGCCACCCGAGCTGGCGCGCACCGCCGAAGAGCGCTTCGGCGCACCGATGCTGGAAGTGTTTGGCTCTACCGAAACCTGCGTCATCGCCTCACGCCGTGCGGCGGATGACGAGCCGTGGGCACTCTACGAAGGCGTGCACCTGCATCCGCAGCCGGACGGCACCGCCGTCGAGGCGCCGCAGTTGGAGACACCGATCACCCTGGCCGACATTGTCAGCTTGCAGGATGAAGGCCGTCGCTTCCGTCTGTGTGGCCGCCACGCGGACCTGCTGGAAATTGCCGGCAAGCGTGCGTCGGTCGGCGACCTCACTCGTCGCCTGCTGGCCATCCCGGGTGTGCAGGATGGCGTGGTGTTCCAGCTCGACGGCGACATGATCGGCGTGAAGCGCATCGCTGCCCTGGTCGTGGCGCCAGGGCTGGATGAGCACACCATTCTTGAAGCCCTGCGCCACTCCATCGAGCCCGTTTTCCTGCCGCGCCCGCTGCGCCTGGTCGATGCATTGCCCCGCAATGAAACGGGCAAGCTCCCGCGCGCCGCCTTGCTGGAGCTGCTGTAGGAGCCCACCCTGTGGGCGAAACGGCCCGATAGGGCCGCGCGCTGCTCTCCAGGCCCTGCTGGCTTTCGCCCACAGGGTGGGCTCCTACAGTGATCGTCAGCTGGCAGGCGGCAACGCTCCGAGCTGCGTCAGCAATTGCTTCGCCAGCGCCACCCGCTTGGGCGCATCGCTGAACTTGGGCAGGTCGACGTTCAAGGCGAAGAACCAGCGGCGCCCATCGTGCTCGACCCAACCCACATACCAGCCGAGCCCGTCATGCGCGGCATTTTGAGCAGCATCACTGCCGAAGCCGGTCTTGGCATGCAGCTCGTAGCCGGGTTGTGATTCGGTGATGCTGATGCGGCGTACCGTTTCCTGCGCGCGTGCAGAGAACGGCAGCTTGTTGTCGGCGAGCCTGCGAAGAAAATCCACCTGCTGCTCCGCCGAGATGCGCAGCTTGCCGTTCAGCCAGAACTGATCGATGCCGCCGCTGATGTCGCGATTGCCGTAACCGACTTTGTCGATCCACGCTTGCATGTGTTGCTCGCCGGCCCGGCGCGCCACTTCCTGATAGAACCACAGCGTCGAATAGCGCATACCGCTAGCAAGGCTGTTGTCACGATTCCATTCCGTGATGGGCGAGTCCGCGGGACCGCGCGTCTTGCCGTCCCAGCGGATCACCTCGTACTCGTCCTTCACCGCGCCTGTTTCCAGCGCCACCAGCGCGTTGAACAGCTTGAAAGTGGAGGCCGGCAGGTAGCCGTGGCGGGCGCGCTGCGCATCCAGCACATGCCAGGCGTCGGCCTTCTCGTCGTACACCAGCATGGTGCCCGGCGGCACGCCGACCTTGGTGAACGTGGCGCGCCACTCCGGGTGCTCCTGCCACGGCGCCGCCTGCACCGGTCGGCCGAGTCCGATCAGCGCGAACGACAGCAAGTACAGCCAGACAAAGTGTTTCATGGGTCTCTCCTTGGGTATGCCCGGGTTCCGGAGCCGGGAGCATAGGCGGCCATTCGCGCCACGGGCGGGCGCAAATCTGGCCGTGAGCGGGCAAGCAGCCGGTACAATGGCGCGCTACGCCCGGCGGGGCGTCCCTCAGCAGCGGAGCAAGGCATGAAGGTTCTGGTCATCGGCAACGGCGGGCGCGAGCACGCACTGGCGTGGAAGCTCAAGCAGTCGCCGCGGGTCAGCGAAGTGATCGTGGCGCCGGGCAATGCCGGCACCGCGCTCGAGCGCGGTGTACGCAACGCCGACGTGGCCGTGACCGACCTGGAGGGTCTGCTCAAGCTTGCCCGCGACGAAAAGGTCACGCTCACCGTGGTCGGTCCGGAAGTGCCGCTGGTGGCCGGTGTGGTCGACAAGTTCCGCGCCGCCGGCCTGCGCATCTTCGGGCCCCGCGCCATCGCTGCGCAGCTGGAAGGCTCCAAGGCCTTCGCCAAGGATTTCCTGCTCCGCCACAACATTCCCACCGCGCGCTACGCGGTGTTCACCCAACTCAATCCTGCATTGGCCTACGTGCAGAAGCATGGTGCGCCCATCGTGATCAAGGCCGACGGCCTCGCTGCCGGCAAGGGCGTGGTGGTGGCGCTGACCCTGGCCGATGCCGAGCAGGCACTGCACGACATGCTCGGCGCGCACAGCTTTGGTGAAGCCTCCGCCCGCGTGGTGATCGAGGAATTCCTCGATGGCGAGGAAGCGAGCTATATCGTCATGAGCGATGGCAGTCATGCCCTGCCCATGGCCAGCAGCCAGGACCACAAGCGCCGCGACGAGGGTGACCTCGGCCCCAACACTGGTGGCATGGGGGCGTATTCGCCAGCGCCCGTGGTTACGCCGGAAGTGGAAAAGCGCATCCTCAAAGAAGTGATCGAGCCAACGTTGCACGGCATGGCCGCCGAGGGGGCGCCCTTTATCGGGTTCCTCTATGCCGGCCTGATGATCGACAAGAGCGGTGCGCCGAAGGTCATCGAGTTCAACGTGCGCTTTGGTGATCCCGAAACGCAGCCGATCATGTTGCGCCTGAAATCCGACCTGGTCGAACTGATCGAGGCTGCGCTCGACGGTGAGTTGCACCACACGTCGATTCATTGGGACTCGCGTCCATCCATCGGCGTGGTGGTGGCGGCCGGTGGCTATCCGGGCAAGGTGAAGAGCGGCGACGTTATCGGCGGTCTCGATGCCGCTTTCGGCGACGACGTGAAGGTATTCCACGCTGGCACAAAGCTGGACGCGCAGGGGCACGCGGTCACGGCGGGCGGGCGTGTGCTTACCGTCTGTGCGTTGGGCAAGGACATTGCGGCTGCCCGCGAGCATGCCTACGGCGCAGTGTCGAAGATCCGCTTCGACGGTGCTTTCTGCCGCCGCGACATCGCGCACCGGGCATTGCACCGGACATAACGCGGCGCGCCTATCGGACGGATGGCTTTCTTGCTGCCGCTTTCGTCAGGTTCTGCTTCGATATCTTGTGAAGTGGTTATGCCGACTCCCGGGAAGACAGGGCCAGCTCGGCTGCCTTGCGGGCATGGATGCCGGTGGTGTCGAACAGGGGCAGCGCCGCATCCTGCGGCCCGATCAACAGCGAGATTTCGGTGCAGCCGAGAATGATGCCCTCCGCGCCTCGGTCGGCCAGCTGCGCGATGATGCGGCGGAACTCGCCGCGGGACGTATTGAGCACTTTGCCCAGGCAAAGCTCTTCGTAAATCACGCGATGGATGATGTCGCGATCCTGAGCTTCGGGTACCAGGACTTGAAGCTCATGTTGCTCGCGCAAACGGTCCTTGTAGAACCCCTGCTCCATGGTGAAGCGAGTACCCAGCAGGCCGATCATGGTCAGGCCGGCCTGCTTGATGACTTCGGCGGTGGGATCGGCAATGTGGAACAACGGAATGCGCACTGCGGACTCGATGGCGGCGGCGACTTTGTGCATGGTGTTGGTGCACAAGACCAGGAAGTCCGCGCCGGCGGATTCGAGTGACCGGGCAGCCTGGGCGAGCATGCTTCCCGCCGCCTCCCAGTCGCCGCTGTGCTGCAACCGTTCCACTTCGTGGAAATCGACGCTGTAGAGCACGATCTTTGCCGAGTGCAGTCCGCCCAGATGCTCACGAATCGTTTCGTTGATCTGCCGGTAGTACGGCACGGTGGATTCCCAACTCATGCCGCCGATCAGGCCGATGACTTTCACGGCGTATCTCCCTTAGTCAGAGGCAAAGCTCCCACACTGCTTTTCGCGTAATGAGGAAGGGCGTCATTGAGGCATGCCCATGTCAGTTTGTGGTCGACCCAGATTTCCTTGGTCGGCGCGAAATCGTCCGCGCTATCCAGTGTCGCGGTAGTGACATCGATGGTGTCCCCTTTGGTCGCACGCCGATAGGTCAGCGGCGTACCGCATTGGGGACAGAAACCGCGGACTACACCGGGAGATGACGAAAACTCGGCGGGCTCTCCCTGCACAAAGACGAAGTCGTCAGCGCGGAAAACCACCCAGGCGAGCGCGGGCGCGCCGCTGGCGAGCCGGCAACTTCGGCAATGACAGAGGGTCTGCGCGAGCGGCTTGCCGCTGGCGCGATAGCGGACGGCGCCGCACAGGCAGCCGCCTTCGATGGGATGGCCCATGATCTGCTCCAGTGGCAGGAACCCGGTCTTCGTTGTGCCACATTTGATCCGCTACGCGAAGTGGCAATGGCGAAGCAGGGGACGGCCGGGAAGCGTTCACGCTACGCTAGCCGCCACGCTTTTCGCCAAGGACATGCATGAGCCAGTTCGCTTTGCTAGGCAGCCGCCGTTTCGCGCCGTTCTTCTGGACTCAGGCGCTGGGTGCGTTCAATGACAACGCATTCCGCAATGCGATGGTGATGCTGGTGGCGTTCCAGATGGGATTGGACGACAAGACGGTATCGCTCTACACCAGCCTGGCACCTGCACTGTTCATCCTGCCGTTCTTCCTGTTCTCGGCCACTGCCGGGCAGCTGGCGGAGAAGTATGAAAAGACCCGGATCATCCGTTACGTGAAGTTGTTCGAGATCGGTGCGATGGTGCTGGCGGCGGTGGGTTTCTACACGCATCACACAACGTTGCTGCTGGTGGTGTTGTTTCTGATGGGGCTGCACTCGACCACGTTCGGGCCGATCAAGTACGCGATTTTGCCGCAGGCGTTGAAGCCGCAGGAGCTGGTGGGCGGCAATGGCCTGGTGGAGATGGGCACGCAGCTGGCGATGCTGATCGGCATGATTGCCGGCAATGCGCTGATGCTAATCGTCGGCTTCGGGCCGATCGCGGCCTCGGCAGTAACCATCCTGGTGGCTGTCCTGGGGTATCTGGTCAGCCGCCAGATTCCACCGGCACCTGCGACCGCGCCGGATCTGCGTTTCAGTTGGAACCCGTACACCGAAACCGCCAAGGTGCTGAAGCTCACCCGCAGCGACAAGGCGGTATTCAACGCGATTCTGGGCATCTCCTGGTTCTGGTTCTTCGGTACGGTGCTGATCTCGCAGTTGCCGAACTACACGCGCCTGAACCTGGGCGGTGATGGCTCAGTGAACACATGGGTACTGACCCTGTTCTCACTGGGGACTGGCATTGGATCGCTCTTGTGCGAGCGGATGTCAGGGCGCCGCGTCGAGGTGGGTCTGGTGCCGCTGGGCGCGTTCGGTCTGACGATCTTTGGTATCGACTTGTATTTGGCGCGCTCGGGTCTGGCGGCCATGCATGGCATGGATTGGTTGGCCTTTCTGCATGGCGTCGGCAGTTGGCGCATTTCGCTCGACCTCACGTTGATTGGCGTGTTTGCAGGCTTCTATGTGGTGCCGTTGTTCGCCTTCGTGCAGAGCCGCACGCCGCGCGAACAGTTGTCGCGTGTGATCGCGGGCAACAATATTCTCAACGCGCTGTTGATCTGTCTGGCTTCGGGCTTTGGCCTGGGGCTGAGCATGCTGGGCCTGCATCCCTCGCAAATTTTCCTGATCACGGCGCTGCTCAACGTGGCCGTGGCGGTCTACATCTTCACGCTGGTGCCCGAGTTCCTGATGCGTTTCATCACTTGGGTGCTGGTGAATACGTTGTACCGGGTGCGCGTGGATGGCACGCAGAACATCCCGGAAGAAGGGCCAGCGCTGCTGGTGTGCAACCACGTGAGTTTCATGGACCCGCTGTTGCTGATGGCGAATTTGCGCCGGCCGGCGCGGTTCGTCATGTACTACAAGATCTTCAATATTCCGCTGCTCAACTTCGTGTTCCGCACGGCCAAGGCGATTCCAATCGCGGGGCAGAAGGAAGATCCCGACGTGTTGCAGCGCGCCTATGACGCGGTGGACGCCGCGCTGGCCGATGGCGAAGTGGTCTGCATTTTCCCCGAGGGCGGGCTGACGAAGGACGGCGAAATCGCTCCCTTCCGTCCGGGCGTGGCGCGCATTCTCCAACGCCGCCCGGTGCCGGTCGTGCCGATGGCCTTGCGCGGCCTGTGGGGCAGTGTATGGAGTCGGCGCGACACTATGCTGCGCCGTGCGCGACTGCCACGCCGTTTCAGAGCGCGGGTGGAGCTGGTTGTGGATGATCCGATCGCGGCGACCGATGCGCGGGTGGAGACGCTGGAGTCGCGTGTGCGTGAACTGCGCGGCGATTTTGCGTAGTACGGCGGGCCGGCTCAGCCCATCCAGCCGGCCAGCACGATCACCGCGACCACGCTGAGCCAAGCCAGCAAGGCGCGTACCAGTGCGCTGCGCAGACGGTGCAATTCGGCCAGGACGTCGCTGCGTTCTTCGACGTAGCCGTCGCCGGCTTCGATGTCGACCTGGATATCCGCGCGCGCGGCGGCACCCAGGAAACCCGGGCCTTCGCGGAGCCAGCTGCCAGGCACGGCCTGTTGATGCCATTGGCGCCACGCGCCGATCACGGCGTCCCAATGGCCGACCAGGGCCAAGGTAAACACCATCAGTTGAGCTGGCAGCCAATCCAGGCCATGGGCCAGCGAGCGTGCGAACGAGCGCGCGTTGGTATCCAGGCCCAGCGACGCGTCGTGGTTCAGGGTTTGCGCCAGGCGATACATCAGCGCACCGGCCGGACCAAGAATGAAGAACCACAGCAGCACGCCGAAGCGGCGATGCAGCGCGGCGTAGGCCGTGGCTTCACCGACGGCGATGGCATTCCAGGCGACCGGTTCGCCATCGTCCGAAAGGGCTTGCGCGGCCGCTTCGCGGCTGGAGCCATCAGGTGCTTTCAGGATGGCTTCGAGATCAGCTTCATAGGCATGCGGACCGAAGCAGTAGAGCAGGACTACCAGCGAGAAAATCAGCCGCAACAGATCGGTCATCGGCAGCAGACTGATCAACCAGATCACCAGCAGGCACAGCACCACGGGTACCAGCCAGGCGACCAGCACGCGACCCGGACCACTGGTGTCGGCGAGCTGCGCAACCCAGCGCCGGAAGCCGCCATCGCCGCGCCAATGCGCAAGCTGAGGCTGCAGATGCAGCAGACCAAGGGCAATGAGGGCGGTGAGCAAGCTGACGGCCATGTATGCAGACTCCCTAGCGATGAACGCATTGTAGGAGCGCACCTTGTGCACGAACAGCGGCCAGTGCTGTTGGACGAATGATTTAAGGTCTAGTGCTGCGCTGTGGTTTTGCGGGCTCGCCGCGCTTCTTCGCTCAACGTGTCCAGATCCAGGCCAGCACGCAGATGCAGCCAATGCGATAGCAGCCGGTAGGACACCGATAGCGGCGGCGAAGGCAGGAAGCTGCCATCGGCAAGCCCGTCGACGATCTGCTGCGGCGTAAACCAGCGTGCGTCTTCCAGCTCGTCGTCGCGCAGGCGGATCGTCGGCGATATGGCCTTGGCGAAGAAGCCGACCATCAGCGAGGCGGGCAATGGCCAGGGTTGCGAGGAGTGGTAATGCACATCGCCGACCACGACACCGGACTCTTCGGCGACTTCGCGCCGCACGGCATCTTCCAGTGCCTCGCCAGGTTCAACGAAGCCCGCCAGGGTGGAATAGCGGCCTTCCGGCCACCCCGCCTGACGGCCAAGCAGGCAGGCGCCTTCGTGTTCCACCAGCACGATGATGGCGGCGTCGGTGCGCGGGAAATGCAGGCGTCCGCATCCAGTGTTGGTGCATTGGGCGCGATGGCCGGCAGCGACCAGCACCAGTGGTGCCCCGCAGCGGGCGCAAAACTGCGTTTCGCGCTGCCAATGTGCCAGACCCTTCGCGTAAGCGAACAGGCCAGCTTCGTCGGCGGGCAGGCTCAGGCCGGCTTCGCGGAGCCCGACACGGCGGGCTCCGAGCTGGGTCTCCAGCGCAGCGGCGCGGTCGCCATCATCCACGGACAACATGAAATGCGGGCGCTCATCGGCGAAGCCGAGCAGGCTGGCCTTGAGATCGCCGAGCAGATCTTCGCGCTCGCGGGCATCGAGCCAGCGCAGTGCTTCGCGCCCATGCTGCAGGTAGGTTTCGCCCAGTCCGTCCAGCAGGATGTAGCGCGCATCCGCCGAAGCGGACTGCGCATTGACCCAGACGGTCTCGTCGCGGCGCTCGGCCACGCGATCAAGGATCAGGCTCAGGCCGGCGAAGGTGTTGGGGCGCGGCAGAAGGGTGCTGTCCATGCCCATGGCGTACTCAGGTCGAGAAGGAGGAGCCGCAGCCGCAGGTGGTCTTGGCGTTCGGGTTGCGGATGACGAATTGCGAACCGCTGAGGCTTTCCGCGTAATCGATCTCCGCGCCCGTCAGGTATTGCAGCGAGAGCGGATCGACCAGCAGGGTGACGCCTTCGCGCTCCAGCGCGAAATCGTCCTCGGCCTGGGCTTCGTCAAAGGTGAAGCCGTACTGGAAGCCGGAGCAGCCACCGCCTGTGATGTACACCCGCAGCTTCAGCGAGGGATTGCCCTCTTCCAGGATCAGCTCGTGCACCTTGCGCGCGGCAGCGTCGGTGAACACCAGTGGTGCACCGGCGCTGCGGTAATCGGGAACGGTAGGAAAGGGGACGACGGTATCCATGGGTGTTCAGATGGGGCCGTTGAGGCGCGCCGACAAGGATACCGCGTTCAGGCCGGCACGGCCTCCGCCTCGTTCAGCGATGGGGCCGGCAGTTCGCCGCGGACCATCGGTTCGTTGGTCTGGTGCGTCATGCGGCCGTTGACCTGGGCTCCGGCCGACATTTCCAGCGTGCTGTAGCTGACATCGCCGACGATGCGTGCCTGTGGCGCCAGTTCCAGGCGCTCGCTGACCTGCACATTGCCCTGTACCGGGCCATTGATGATGGCGTGCGGTACACGGATCTCACCTTGCACGTGACCATGCTCGCTCAGGGTGAACACCGCATCCGGGCCTTCGCCCAGCACGGCGCCTTCGATGCGGCCGTCGAGATGCAGCGCGCCGCTGAAGCGCAGGTCGCCCTGGATCACCGTGCCGCGGGCGATCAGGCTGGTGTCGTGGCTGGTGCTGGCGCGTTCGTTGCGCTTACGGCTGAGCATCGTGGTCCCCTTGCGTCGTCGTGATATTGCCGGTGAGGGCATCGTTCCAGGCCACCGTGCGGCTCACGGCCTCGTCGCCCACGGGTTGCACAGTGATATGCATGCGGGTCGGTCGCACATCGGCGGGCAGCACGATGGTGGCATTGAGTTGTTCGAAATACTTGAAGCGGAACGGCAGGCCATCCTTCTGTACGGTGGCGCCGAGCGCCGGCCAGTCGAGCTGTACGACCTTGTCGGCGCGCAAGCCTTCCACGCTGACCAGGACCTTGCCGGTGATCTCTTCGCCGCGCTTGGCGTTCTGGGTGATGCTGAGGGTGAGGTTCCAGCCGTGCGTGCCGGCTACCGGCTGCACTTTGACTTCCTGCACCTTGAGCCCTTCGCGCTGGGCGTCGCCGCCGACCAGGCGCGCATAGAAGCCCAGATCCGCGCGCAGGCCGCTGATCTCTTCCTCGCGTTCGGCCAACGTGCCGCGCAGAGCCTTGGTGGCGATCTCGGTGACCTGGGCGGAGCGCTGAAGATTGGAGACTTGCTGCTTGAGATCGTCGTTCTGCTCGGACAGCGCTACGAGCTGGCGATGTTCCGAGGCGGCAGGTGTGGCGCGCCGCACCAGCAGTCCGGTGATCAACCCCGTGAGCAGCAGGCTGCCCAGCCACGCCAGTCCGAGCCAGAGCCACAGGCGGCGCTGGCCGGTTGCGTCGTGTGAGCGCACGACAAAGCGCGGTGGTGGGCGTGAAGCCATGCAAGGCCTCCCGGGAAAACTCACGGTATAGCCGTGCCGCGTCAAGACCGTCAAGGAACCGCCGCACGCTTCGGCAGGGCGTGCGGCAGTTTCGGAGGATTACCTGGATTATTGCGAAGCGGTTACCGCTCAGCTCGACATCTTGCTTTGCAGGTAACGCTCGGCGCCGATGTCCTTGACCAGGCTGAGCTGGGTTTCCAGCCAATCGATGTGTTCTTCCTCGTCATGCAGGATGGTCTTGAACATATCGCGGCTGACGTAGTCGGCAATGCCTTCGCTATAGGCGATGCCTTCGCGCAGGTCTTTCACCGCAGCCATTTCCAGATCCAGGTCGCCCTGCAGGCATTCCAGCACGTTCTCGCCGATGCGCAGCTTGCCCAGGTGCTGCAGGTTAGGCAGGCCTTCGAGGAACAGGATGCGCTCGATCAGGTGATCGGCATGCTTCATTTCCTCGATCGATTCCTTGTACTCGTGCTCGGCGAGTTCGCCGTAACCCCAGTCCTTGAACATGCGGTAATGCAGGAAATACTGGTTGATCGCGGTGAGCTCGTTGTAGAGCACCTTATTAAGGTACTCGATGACCTTGGCGTCGCCCTTCATGGTCTTTTCTCCTGACAGCTAACAGCCGGTGACTATAAGGGCTGAAACACAGGGATGACGGAACGCAAATGGAAATGGTTCGCTCATGCGAACAGGCGCCCTATCGGTGGGCGCAATCAAGAACGATAACGGAAGAAGTGCGCTCAGGCCGTGACGACGGGGAGCTGCAACAACACCTGCTCTACCGCTTTGTCGAGCGTGGCGCGGGCTTCCTGCTCGCAGCAACCACAGCAGTCGGAACAGCCGGTGCGTGCCTGCAGCTCGGCAAAGCTATGCACACCATCGGCCGCGGCGCGGCGGATGTCGTGATCAGTGACGGCGTTGCACATGCAGATATACATGCGGCATATGGGAACGCAAATGCGAATGATTGTCAACAATCAGCCTCAGGCACCACAAAAGGCGTTCAGGCAGCTTCGCGGCCCCCGCGCCGTCCCGGTCCAGGGCCGGCCTCGTCGGGCTGCGGCAGGTTGCCGAGCTGCACGCTCAGCAGGGTTTCCACCAGCGGGGCGAACTGGCGCAGCGCCCGTTCGTAGACCTGGCGCTTGAAGTTGACCACGTGATTGGCCGGGTACCAGAAATCCACCCAGCGCCAGATATCGAACTCGGGCTTCTCACTGGCATCGAGACGCAGCGCGTCCTCCCCGCCGACCAGCTTGAGCAGAAACCACACCTGTTTCTGGCCGATGCAGGTCGGGCGCTGATGGTGACGGATATAGCGGTTGGGCAGCTTGTAGCGCAGCCAGCCGCGGGTGGCGCCGATCACCTCGACGTCGCATGGAGAGAGGCCGGTTTCCTCCTCCAGTTCGCGGTACATGGCTTCCAGCGGCGTCTCGTCGCTACGCATGCCGCCCTGGGGAAATTGCCAGCCATCGCGATTGACGCGGCGCGCCCAGAACAGGCGGCCGTCTGCGTTAAGCAGCACGATGCCCACATTCGGACGGTAGCCATCGACGTCGATCATGTCTTCTCCTCGGGCCTGCCGGTGCGTGCCTGAAGCCAGCAACACCTTGTTCCCGCGAACGATTCAACCACAGCGCGCGAACAGGCGGCAAGCCAAGACTTGAACCGAAGGTGAGACGCAACTAAACTGCCCGGCCCTCGCCCAGGCACATCATGCCTGAGTGCGACGACCTCACCGTGGCTAGGTAGCTCAGATGGTTAGAGCGCGGCACTCATAATGCTGAGGTCGGCGGTTCGATCCCGCCTCTAGCCACCACTCTCTTTACCATCTCGTCTCACGCCATCCCGCGGAATCCGCGCAGCGCATGGTGATGTCGGACGGTGGGCCGCGCGACTCAGTGACCGATCGGCACCAGCCGCAGCTGGTAGCCGAGTGCATTGGCAATCGTCATCACAGTGGCCAGGCTGGGATTTCCGTCGGCTGACAATGCCTTATAGAGCTCTTCGCGCGTAAGGCCGGTGTCGCGGGCCAGCTGACTCATATTTCGTGCGCGTGCGACGGCGCCAAGTGCGGCCGCCATCAGGATCGGATCATTTTCTTCGGAACACGCCTCGAGATAAGCCTCGATATCGTCCTCGGTATTGAGGTAGCCGGCGGTGTCGTAGTGGCTGAATGTCTCTTTCTTCGTGGCCATTTCAACGCTCCAAAGCCTCGGCGATGTGCGCAGCGTTGGCGATATCCGCTTGCTGGGAACGTTGGCCACTGCTGCACAGCAGGATCGCCAGCCATTTGCCACGCATCGTGTAGTACATCCGATAGCCGGGGGCATGGTCGATCTGCATCTCGTTGATGCCGCAGGCCAGGTAGCGATGCTGGCCGGGGTTGCCGAGGCTCAGGCAGTCGATCCGCATCTGGATACGTGCCTTGGCGCGGCGATCCCTGAGGTTGCGCATCCATGTGCCGAACGTTTCGCTTTTGACCAGCTCAAGCACTACTGCAACTCACCTATGAACTCTGACTGCCACAGTGTCAGCCGTGGTTGACAGGCATTTCAGTCAGTCAATAGCCCCGCGTCCGGTCAAAAGGTGCCATCTGGCATGTCGGGATAACCCTAGCCTAGGGATCGACCTAGCTGGCCGGCCGCGGCCGGCTGCGGATACTCCACGCCACGGCCCGAAAGCTACGGCAGCGCGTGGAGACGGATTTCCCACTGCACGGGGCGAGGCCACCAATGCATCCCGGGATGCGGCGGTTGGGCCATCCACCACTCATCCCATCGATTGCAGAGGTATCGCCATGTCGCACGGAATCAACTTCGACTCGATCATGAGCCTGGCCGTCAGTGCGGTCTCCACCTATTTCACCGGCGGCGCGTCGTTGCTCGCTTCGTCCGCGTTCTCGCAGGTCGTCGGCGACGCTTTCTCTTCGGCCGCCACCTCCGTGCTCGGCGATTCCGCTGGCAGCCTCGCTTCGAGTGCTTTCAACGGCGCCATGAACGAGGGTTTTTCGCAGCTGGAAGGTTGGGGCAGCAATGAACTCGGCCAGGCCACCAGCCAGGTGCTGAACATTGCCAACCATCAGGGCCAGAACGGCGCCTATACCGGCGATCTCGATCGCGCCAAGGCCGATCTGCAGGACACCTTCGCCAACCTGATCGTCAACAGCGCCAAGGACAACGCCGTGGATCTGGACGGTCCGGTGCAGGCCAAGGGCGGCAAGAACAGCTGGCTGATGGCGATGGCCATTGCGCTGGGCAAGCAGGCCAACTCGCTGGCCAACCAGATGACCAATGCCGCCAACCATCTGGACGGCAAGGATCCGAAGGCCTCGGCCGAATTCCAGACCCTGTCGCAGCAGTTCGGCATGATGATGAATACCATCTCCACTGCCATCAAGAGCATCGGCGATGGCCTGTCGACGGTCGCGCGCAAGCAGTGATCGTAGTGCAGGAACGGTGCAGCCTTCACGCTGCGCTAGGCATGGATATGCACGATGGGCGGGCCGCACTGCGGCCCGCCCAAAGTCGTTTCCGGAGAAAGGCAATGATCTGGCTCAAGAGAACCCTGCTGCTTTCGCTCGCGCTCAGCGCTCCGCTGGCCGCTCAGGATTTTTCAGGCATGGACATGCCGATCTCGCCGGTGCAGAACGTCGGCCTCACCAATATCGGTACCATTTCCGTGCTCAAGGCGGCGGAAAATCGCTCGCGCGGGCGCGTATCGAGTGGACTGCCGGGCTTCTCCAGCCATGCATCGATGCAGGCACAAGCAGCGGATATTCCGGCACCTACGCCGGGTGCAGTCGCCAAATTGCGCTTCCAGTCGAACCAGGCGGTGAGCGAGAAAGTGCTGCAGGATGTGTCGCGCTCGTTTTCCGGCGGTGACGCGGCGAAAGCCCAGAACTTCCAGCGCTCGCTCGCGGGCGACAACGTGATCGGCAAGTTCCGCAGCCTGCTCGGTAAATACGGCTATTCCAGCGACAACGTGGCCGATGTGTTGACCGCTTATCTCGTGCTCTCGTGGGAAGTGGTGAACAACGGCGATGCCATGCGCTATCCCTCCGGTGTGGAAGCGCTGCATCGGCGCATCCAGGCCGGCCTGGCCGGCAACCCGCGTTTGCTCGCGATGTCGGACGCGCAGAAGCAATCGATGTCCGAAACCTTCGGCTATCTGGCGATGATCGCCGCGGCTACGCGCAACGAGCTGGAGCGCAAGGGAGATCAAATGGCGCTGGCCAAGTTGCAGGATGGCGTCAACAGCACCACGCGCAAATTGGGCATTGATCTGCGCACGGTGAAGATGACCGAACAGGGCTTCGTGTCACTGCAATAAGCACAAAGCTAGGGAAATCCCCAGCTAGCCAATCGCGCAAGCACCGGGCCAGAGTGTCGCAAGCGACACGGGACTGCGGCCATGGGCGAAACCGCGCAACGTCAACACACGGCAGTGCGGCCCGGGGCCGCGGTCGGCACGCATGCCGCAGGCGAAGAAGTCGCGCGCAGCCGGCGCATCCGCCTGCGCCAGCTGTCTTACGCCGACATTCCCTGGCTTAGCCGTCTATACGCTCACGCGGAAGTACAGCAACTGCTGCTGGATGACAGCCCCACTCGCTTTATCGAGGTGGCGGCGCTGGTGGCGTGGGTTAATCAGATCTACGAAAAGCATCGCGGGCTGGGCATCTGGCGCGCCGACTCGATCGATGGCGAATTCCTCGGCACGTTCTCGCTGATGCCGATAGAAGACAACGGTGAAGTGGAAATCGGGGTGCGCCTCACGCCCGAGGCCTGGGGGCGCTGGTATGCCATCGAAGGCGGGCGCCTGCTGTGCCGGCATGCTTTCGCCGTGTTGGGCCTGCCGCGGCTGGTGGGCTATTTCCATCCGGACAACGAAGTGGTGGCACGCATCCTGGCGCGCATCGGTTTTCGCGAAACCGGTCTGCGCGACTACGGTGGCAAGCAGGCGCGTCGTTTCGAGCTGGAGGCATCGAACTGGGGCGCTGCCGAGGCGAGCGCCGAGCACGCTTAGAGCCGGTGCACGATCCAGCCAGGCGGCACCGGGCCACCGGACGGGTCGCCACGCAACGCGGCACGCACCACGTCGTCTGGCGTACTGCCTTCGCGCTGCCAGCGCTGCGCCAGCCGGCTCAGGATGTCGCGGGTATCGCGCGTATACGTGCCTTCCAGTTCGCTCCCGGCATCGGAGCCGAGTTTGCTGGCGTACAGCGCGCGCAACTGCGGATTGAGGTCGAACAGGGCGAGCAGCTTGCGCATGGCATCGGCGTAGAGCGCTTCTTCCAGCATCGGGCGCTGCGTCTGCTGGCAATGCCACACGGTGAGGTATTCGAGCGGGCCGAGCAGGCGCCGGCGATTCATCGGGCTAAACGCTGGCATGTCATCGCTCTCAGTGCGCGCGGAGCTGCCCCACGCGCTCAGCTGCCCGCTTGGCAGATCCATGCGTTGTGCGGCGGCCGCAAGCAGATCGGCAACCAATTGCTTGGCCGGAAGATCCTCGCTCTCGGCGACGATCAGCAGGATCTTCAGGAATACCGGATACGCATCGTCACCCAGTTGGCGCACCAATCGCTTCGCCAGCACCAGGCGCAATTCGGTGGAAGGCTCCTGCTGCAACGCACCGATCAACCGCCGGGTGGCTTCCAGCAGGGGTTCGGCCAGCGGCTGCAGTTGGGCGCTCATGACATGAGCTTAGCGGCAGTGCGCCGGGTCAGCCGAGCGGCGCCAGGATATGGCTGATCACCTGCTCGAGTTGCGCGCCGGCCGGGCCGGTCGCCGCACCGGGGCGGCTGAGCAGGCGTTCGGCCGCGCTGGTGCCGGCCCATACGTCCAACCCCAGCAACTGATTGCCGTGCGCCGCCTGCAGCCGCGCCGAACCGCCCTGGCCAGCGAGCGCATGCGCCGCACCGATCCCTGCAAGGGAGGGTGTCAGCGGTGTCGATGGCAGCTCGGAAAGGTTCATGGCACCTGGCGGGGGATCGATGCGTGGCATCAGTCTAGGTCTCGCGTAAGCATCGGAGCAGCTGGGGAATTCCCTAGGTGGTGGCATGCCCGGCGCTTGATCACACTGGCACGCGGGTCACGGTGAACGGCGAACGCTTGGCCGTAGCATGAGTTGACCGCGTGCACGGGCGAACGAGTCATGGCCGGACAGAACAAGGACAGCGGGGACCGCACCGAAAAACCCACCCCCAAGCGCCTGCGTGACGCCCGCAAGGAAGGTGACGTTCCCAAGAGCCGCGAGCTGACCAGCACGGTACTCGTGCTGGCTTGGCTGCTGATGCTGATGATGGGCATGCCGCTGGTCCGCGCTCGATTGAACGGATTGTTCGACACTGCCCTGCTCGGTCTCAATCAGCCATTTGGCCAGGCGCTGCATACGGTGGGCCTGGCCACGCTGGAAGGCTTTCTGTGGCTCACCCTGCCCTTCCTGCTCGGCGCCGTCGCCATTGGCGTGGTGGTGGAGTTCCTGCAGGTGGGGCCGGTGTTCGCGCCCAAGAAGCTCAAGCCCGACGCCAACCGCATGAATCCGGCCGAAGGCATCAAGCGGCTGTTCTCGCAAGAGAACCTGGTGGAGGTGATCAAGGCGATCGCCAAGAGCGGTCTGTTGATCGGCCTGTTCATCTGGGTGCTGTTCGCGCTGATCGGCCAGTTCACCCAGCTGCCGTATGCCGCGCCCGAAGCGCTGGGCGAGGCGCACTGGGTCGCGGTGAAGCGCCTGGCGGCGGGCGTGATCTTCGTGTTCTTTTTTGTCTCGGTGCTCGACGCGTTCTATCAGCGCTTCGCCTTCAACAAGAAGATGAAGATGAGCCGCCGCGACATCAAGCAAGAGCTGAAGGACAACGAAGGCGATCCGATGATCAAGGGCCGTCGCCGCCAGTTGCATCAAGAGTGGTCGCAGCAAAACACCCTGGCTGGTGTACGCAGCGCCAGCGTCGTGGTGACCAATCCCACTCATCTGGCGATCGCCATCCGCTATCAGCAGGGTGAGGACGATCTGCCGGTGATCGTCGCCAAGGGCGAGGATCACGAAGCCGCCCTGATCCGCCAGGCCGCCGAGGAAGCCGGCGTGCCGATCATGCGCAACGTCACGCTGGCGCGCGGGCTATACGAAAAAGTGGAGGTGGACGACTACCTGCCGTCCGATTTCTTCGAGGCCGTGGCCGAACTGCTGCGCTGGGCCGAATCGATCCGCGAATCGCGCGACGGTCGCTGATTCAAAGAATGTGCTGCAGGGCCCGCAACAAGCCGCGATTCTCGAACAGCTTGCGCATCACCACTTCCACCATCGCGCCGAGCGCCAGCAGCAAGACCCAGCTCGACAGCCACGCCTTGATAGGCATGGCCAGCGCGAACACGTTGAGCTGCTGCGCGTAGCGGTTGACCAGGCCCAGTGCGATGTCCACCAACGACATCACCACCAGAGCCGGCGCCGACAGCACCAGCACCGCTGTCATCAAATAGCTGAACTGGCCGACGAAGAAGTTCATGCCGCCGGCCTTGAGCGGCGGCAGCATGCTCGCCACCGGCCAGATCGCATAGCTCGACATCAGCAGATCCAGAAACACGGTGAAGGCGCCGCTCACCATGAACAGCCAGGTCGCCAGCTGCATCAGGAACACGCTGGTCAGCGTGCTCTGCTGACCCGCGATCGGATCCATGTCCATCGCCATGGAAGCGCCGGCCTTGGTGTCGATCACGCTGCCGGCGGCGCCCAGCGCCCAGAACACCATGCCAAAGCAGAAGCCGATCAGCAGGCCCAGGAAAAACTCCTTACCCAGCACCATGATCCAGGTGCTGCCGGTCATCACGGTCAGGCTGGGGCTGGCCGCGGCGGCCAGCGGATAGACCAGGATCGCCAGGCTTACGTAAAAGCTGTTGCGCACCAGCGAAGGCACCGTGTCCGACGTCATCAACGGCAGCACCAGGAACGCCGCCACGATGCGCGGCAGCGTCAGCGCGACACCCGTCAACTGGTTGCCGAGTTCCTCGACCGAAAAAACCATCATCGGGGCGCCGCGCTCAGTGCAGCATGCCGGGGAACCCGCTGAACAAGCGGTCGGCAAACTTGTATAGCGTGCCGCCGAGCATGGCCGCCGTGCCCAGCAGCGCGATCACCACCACGATGAATTTCACCGCGTAAGGAAAGGTCTGCTCCTGAATCTGGGTGGCCGCCTGCAGAAACGCCACCAGCAGGCCCGCAATGGCCGCCGCGATAATCGGCGGCGCCGAGAGCACCAGTACCAGCCATAGGGCTTCGCGGGCGAGTTGTATCTCCTGGTCATACATATCCCGCCCTCCTTACTGGTAGGTCAGCACGAGGCCGTGGATCAGCTTGGCCCAGCCGCTGAGCAGCACAAACAACAGCAGCTTGAACGGCAGCGACACCATGGTGGGCGACAGCATCATCATGCCCATCGCCAGCAGGATGTTGGACACCACCAAGTCGATCACCAGAAACGGGAGGAACAACAGAAAACCAATCTGGAACGCCTGGGTCAGCTCGCTCACCGTGAAGGCCGGCACGATCACCATGTAGTCCTCGGCGGTGAGGTCTGCCTGGCGGTCGGCCGGCAGCAGGCGCTTGGCGCTCTGCAGAAAGAAACCGCGCTCACCTTCATTGCTGTGCTTGATCAGGAACTGGCGCAAGGGTTCCTTGCCGGATTGCACGATCTGGCCGAGCTTCTCCATGCTCATCGGCCCGGGCGCCTGTGTGCTCATCTGCGTCTGCACGTCCTTGTAGCTGTCCATGATCACCGGGTTCATCACGTACACGGACAGGATGATTGCCAGCCCGTTGATCACCACGTTCGGCGGCACCTGCTGCAGGCCCAGCGCGTTGCGCAGCAGGCTGAGTACCACCACGATCTTGGTGAACGACGTGACCATCACCGCCACGAACGGCGCCATCGCCAGCGCCACCACCATGGTGATGACGAGCGCGGGCGAGAAGCTACTGAAGTCCATGCTCACCTTCCCTTTGTGCGATGCGCACGCCGAGCCAGTCGCCCAGCGCCACCAGTTCGCCTTCGCCAAAGCGTCGCCCGCCGAGCATGATGCCCACCGCACTGCCGACCAGCGGCGCGTCGTGGTGCAGCGTGCTGCCCGGGCGCAAGGCGCCTACGTCATCCAGATTCAATGTGAGCCGAGTCAGCAGAAATAGCGGACGCGCCGTGTCGCTGCCGACCGCGACGAGCGGGCGATTCGAGATCGTCCATTCGCCCTGGCGGCGCTGTACCGCCCAACCTTCGGGCAGGCCGTAGATGTTGCGCGCGGTATCTTCGTCGGGTTGCAGCCGGCCTTCGCAATCGGCTTCGTGGCCCATCAACAGCACATCGCCGGGCTTCAGCGCGGCTACGCTCGCGGCGTCGAGCGTGCGTCCAGCCACGATCAGCCGTAACGACAGCGATGTCGCATCACTTACCAGCGCTGGATAAGTGGCATCGCGTGTCCATTCCTGGCGCGCCGCCAGCGTGCGCAGCTCGGCGACACCGAATGCCAGCCAGCCTTGCAGCGATGCGCCCTGGTGATCGCGGAAAGCCAGCGCCAGCCACAATCGCTCAACGTCATTGCCGGCCGCTAGGAACGCCGCCGGCAGCAGTTCATGGCCGGTCAGCTGTGTCAGTGCGCTCACCAGGGGCTCGTGCGCCAGCGTCCACGCGAGCAGGCGCGCCTCGCCTTCATAGTCCTGCCAGCGCGCATCGCCCAGGCTGCTTTCGCCGCTTTCCTGTTCCAGCGCGACCAATACGGACCCGTAAGGATGATCGAGCCGCACGCAAGGCAGGCTGGCGGCATGGTGTTGCCCGCGTCCGGCATGCAGGATCAACACGCCCTGCCCGGAGGAAAGTTGAAGGGCATTGCCGCGCGCCAGCAGCGCACGCGCCGCGGACAGCAATCCATCGCCAGGTACAGAAGCGGCCACCACGGCCTCGAGGGCGGCCATGGCTTAGCCCTGGCCCAGCACGGCGCGTGTCAGCTCGACCACGTTATGCGCACCCAGTTTCGCCATCAGGTTGGCGCGGTGCAGTTCAACCGTCTTGGGGCTGATCTTCAGGTCGTCGGCGATCACCTTGTTGAGCTTGCCGCTCATGATCCCGTCCAGTACTTGCCGTTCGCGGCGCGTCAAATGGCCCAGTGCGCTGGATGCGGCCTGCGGCGCGTGCGACGACAGCGCGGTCTGGATCGCCTCGATCAGCAGCGGTGCGTCGAACGGTTTCTCGATAAAGTTGGCCGCGCCATGACGCATGGCATCCACCGCAAGCGGCACATCGCCATGGCCAGTGACAAAGATCAGCGGCAGCGCGAGCCCACGGTGCGCCAGCTCGCTCTGCAGTTCGAGCCCGCTCATGCCGGGCATGCGGATATCGCTCACGATGCAGCTGCGTGCAGGCGGCGCATGCCGCAACAACTCCTTGAGCAACGACTCCGCGCTCGAAAACGCCTGCACCTCAAAGCCGGTCTGTTCGAGAATCCAGACACAGGAGTCGCGAAACTCCTGATGGTCGTCGACCAGATAAATGTGCGTTCCGTTGGCTGGGGTCATCAGGCGTTCCCTCGTGGCACGGTGAACACCATCGCGCAGCCGCACCGCCCTTCCGGGTTGGGCTCGGCGAACAGGCGTCCCTCGTGGTATTCGATAATCGAACGGCAGATCGCCAGGCCGATGCCCAGTCCGTCCGGTTTGGTGGTGTATAGCGGCGTGAACAAGCGGCACATGTCGTCGGCGCCGATGCCGCAACCCTGGTCGATCACGCGGATCTCGACCATGTCGTCATAGTCGATACGCGCCGTGACGCGGATGCGCCGGTTCGACGGCGGCGTCTCGCGCATGGCTTCGATCGCGTTCTTGATCAGGTTGAGCAGCACCTGCTCGATCATCACGCGGTCGGCGAAGATCGTCGGCAGTGCTTCGGGCAGTGCATTGGTGATGCTGACCTGGTGCTGTTCGGCCTCCAGCCGCAGCAACTCGATCACGCCGTGAACCAGTGCGCGCGCATCCAGGTTCTGCCGATGCGGCTCGCGGCTGCGCACGAACTCGCGGATGCTGCCGATGATCTGCGCCGCGCGCTCAGTCTGCCGGCGCGCCAGGCGAATGCCGCGCAACAGATCTTCGCCGTGCGGATCGCGATTGGCGAGCTGCTCGCAGCCGCCGAGATAGTTGATCGCCGCCGCGAGCGGTTGATTGAGTTCATGCGCGAGCGTGGTGGCCATCTCGCCGACGCTCATCATGCGCGAGGTCGACAGCAGCTGTTCGTGCTGCTCCTGATGGCGGCGCAAAGCGTCGATGCCCTCGCTCATATTGATGAGGAATACCGCTTCGGCTGCATCGCCCAGCGACAGTTCGCTGCGTTCCAGCCGATACCAGCGGCGCGTGTCGTTCGCGTAATAGATCGAGCAGCGGCCTTGCTCGCCCACGCGTTCGAACGAGGCGTCGAAGCTGTCGCGCGAAGGCATGTCGTCGAACTGAGGAAACTCGCTGCGGAAGGCGGCGTTGTCAGCGAGCGCGAGTCCGTCTTCCTGTGCAAACACGATGCAGGGCCAGGGCAATGCATCGATCCACGCATATCCCTGCGTAACCTCGGCGGAGGCAATCCCTGCATGCGTCGGCTTGCGGTGAATCCGAGTCACAGGCATCGTGACGGTCCCTCTATCAGGCAGGTGTCGCGATTCGTCCCCCAACGAATGACACAGTGGCCAACTACGGATTGTTCGTAAGGAATAATGCCATGAAGAGATTACTGTGCAACGTCATGGCCGGATTATCTGTGCCGGCCTCCGCATTGGCCGCCGAGACTCCCGATGGCGGCAGTCTTTGGTTAGGCCTTTTGTTACCGCTCATTGCAGTATCGGCGGCCCTCCTGGCGTGGTTATGGTGGCTGCGCAAAGGACAGTCCCTGCGGGGCCCAGCAGGGCCTCTGAAGGTGGTGCAGGCGGTAGCCGTCGGTGCCCGGGAACGCGTGGTAGTGCTTGACGCACAAGGAAGAAGGCTGGTGCTGGGGGTCACTCCGAGCCGGGTCGAACTGATCGCTGAATTGCGCAATGATGACATCGCTAAATAATGTGATGAAAATCACGAAGTAAACGTTATTCAAGCAAACGTTTTGAATATGTCTGTCAAATGATCTTCATATTCACAACACTGAACATGAAAACCTAGGGTTTTCCCTAGGTATCGATTTTCTGAGGCGCTGTGTACGTTCCCACTTCACCGAGCGCCGACAGGGGGCGACGGCTGAAGTGGATCGCGTGCGTTCTGTGCGCGGCGGCATCGGCAACGGCAGTGGAACGAGCGTGTTCGCATGCTCTAGGGATGAGTGTGTCCGGCTGCCGGAGTGGTGTGTTTTGCGTAGCGTTGTCGCACCAGCATCGTGTCGCGTCACGGGTCGTCGCCGTCGCATAGGCGGCGTTGCCTATGGAGCATCAAGCCATGGCGCTTGAGGCGATCCTTGCGCGCCTGGCGCCCGGCCCGGGCGGCTCGCGCAGCTACAGCGACCTCGTACTCGTCGCCGGCGTGGTGGCGATCATCGGCCTGATGATCCTGCCGCTGCCGATGGTGGCGATCGATGCACTGGTGGCCCTCAATATGCTGATCGGCGTCGGCCTGCTGCTGATCGCCATCTACATTCCCGCGCCCGTCGCGTTCTCCAGTTTCCCCAGCGTGCTGCTGCTGACCACGCTGTTCCGCCTCGCGCTGTCGATCGCCATCACGCGCTCGATCCTGCTCAACGCCGACGGCGGCCACATCATCGATACCTTCGGCAACATGGTGGTGGGCGGCAACCTGATCGTGGGCCTGGTGGTGTTCCTGATCATCACCGTGGTGCAGTTCATCGTGGTTGCGAAGGGCGCCGAGCGTGTCGCCGAAGTCGCCGCGCGTTTCTCGCTGGATGCGATGCCCGGCAAGCAACTGTCGATCGACTCTGACTTGCGCTCTGGCCTGCTGGAAAAGGATGAGGCCCGCCGCCGCCGGCGCCTGCTGGAGATCGAAAGCCAGCTGCACGGCTCGCTCGACGGCGCCATGAAGTTCGTCAAGGGTGACGCCATCGCCGGCATCGTGATCATCGTGATCAACCTGCTGGGCGGCCTGGGCGTGGGTGTGATGATGCACGGCATGAGCCTGGGCGACGCGGTACATACGTACAGCGTGCTGACCATCGGCGATGGCCTGGTGGCGCAGATCCCGGCGCTGCTGGCGTCGATCTCGGCGGGTCTGATCGTGACGCGCACGGCTGGCGACGAAGAGGAACGCAACCTCGGCGCGATCATCGCCAAGCAGATTTCCAGCGAGCCGCGCGTGACCATGATCGTCGGCTGCATCGCGCTGGGCATGATGCTGGTGCCGGGCTTCCCGATCATCGTGTTCCTGCCGCTCGGCATGGTGCTGGTGGGTATCGCGGCGTGGCGCATGCGCGAACGCGTGGGCTTTCTGCGCCGGCTGTTCAAGGTGCCGGAGAGTCAGGCGGAGCTGCTGCCGCCCGATGTGGCCGATAGCGACGCGCTGCTGCCTTCCGCTCCCTTGATGCTCGAAGTGCATATGTCCGCGTTGCAGTCGCTGGGCAGCACGCAGGTGCGCAACCTGTTCCGCCAGGTGGTCGGCAGCCTGCGCGAGGAATACGGCGTGCCGCTGCCCAAGCCGGCTCTGCGCGCCGGATTGAACCTGCCCGAGCACGGCTATGCGCTGTACGCCTACGGTGTGCGCATCGCCCACGGCGTACTGAGGCCCGGCCAGTTGTTCCTGCCGGGCCGGGCCGCCTTGCCCGCCGCCTCGGCGGGCGAAAGCGGCGCGCTGACGGCCGAAGGTACACACGGTTTTCCAGGGCGCTGGGTCGCACGCGATGGCGCGCGCCATGCGCAGGCGCTGGAAGCGCCGCAGATGCTGCACGAACACATCCGCATGGCGCTGGAGCGCCATCTGGCATTGTTCGTCGGTATCCAGGAAACCTCCAACCTTTCCAACGGCCTCAGCCGCGACTATCCGGACCTGGTGCGCGAAATGCTGCGCGTGGTCTCGCCGCAGCGTGTGGCCGAAGTGCTCAAGCGTCTGGTGGAAGAGCGCGTGCCCATCCGCCAGCTGCGTGATGTGTTCGAAGCGATCACCGATGCGGCAAGCCGCGAGAAGGACATCGTGCTGGTCGCCGAATACGTGCGCATGGCGCTGCGCCGTCATCTCAGTTATCGCTACTCCGACGACGGCCAGGTGTTGCGTGTGCTGGTGGCGCGCCCGGAGCTGGAAGAGCGCCTGCGCCGTTCCGTGCACACCGGCCCGGCTGGCACCCAACTGGCGGTGGAGCCGGATCTCGCTGCGCGCCTGCTGGCGCAGATCGGCGAAGTCGCGCGCGGCGAACACGGCAACTCCATGGTGCTGCTCAGTTCGATGGATGTGCGGCGCCATCTGCGCAAGCTCACCGAGGCGGAATACGCCGATATCCCGGTGCTTTCTTATCAGGAGCTGGTGCCGGACTTGCGTCTGGTGCCGGTGGGGCAACTGGCTGCCTGAGGCGGCCCTCAATCGATGACAGGCAAGGAATCCAGGCAGATGGGCTACATCAGGGGAAGGATGGTCGGCGTGGACACCCGGCGGGCAATGGTCTGCATGGTCGCGCTCGGCCTGATGCTGTTCGCCGCGATGGCGCAGGCGGCAGCCATACCGTTCAAGAAGAGCACGACGGAGATCCAGACCGATAAATCCTTGCGCGAGATCCTTCCGGATTTCTTCCACGACCAAGGGCTGGAGGTCGTACTCAGTCCGCAGGTGGCGGCGCGCAGCGGCACGGTCAACGGCAGCTTCAAGGGCACCTATGCGCAGGTGTGGCGCAAGATCGCCGACACCAACGGCCTGCTTGCCTATTGGGACGGTTCGGCCGTCTATGTCTATCTGGATTCCGAGCGCATCACCGACTACACCAGCGTGCCGCTGCCGCTGGAGCAGCAGTTCATGTCAGCCATGGCCAGCGTCAACTGGGCCGACTCCAGCAGCGGCAACGTGTGGAAGCTGGAACCCAGCACTGGGCTGGTCACCATCACCGGCACCAAGCGCTTTGGCGAACAGGTGAAGCAGATGTCGCAGACGGTGGCCGGTCTCGGCCAGAACGTCAGCACGCGCTTCAAGTTCTATCCGCTGAAGTACGCCTGGGCCTCGGACACCACCATGACGCTGGGCAACCGCCAGGTCACCATTCCTGGCGTGGCGAGTGTGCTGCGCGCGCTGGTGAGCGAGCAGGGCAATGGTCAATTCAGCGGCGCCAGCGAGCGCCTGTCCTCGCCGCGCATGCGCGGCCTGCGCGGCCAGGGTCTGGCCGGCATGGGCCAGCAACCGCCGCCGCCGCTGGGTAACTACACCGTGCCGGCGCAGGACAACAGCGACGACGGCCTGACGCCGCCGAGCGCGCCGCTGGGGCCATCCAGTCAGCGCGGCAGCCTCGAGGCGGTATCCGGAGGCGGCGATACGCGCATCGTCGCCGACAGTTTCCGCAATGCCATCATCGTGCGCGATACACCTGATCGCCTGCCGATGTACGACGAGCTGATCCGTCAGCTCGATGTGGCGCCGCAGATGGTGGAGATCGAAGCCACCATCATCGACGTGGACAAGTCCAAGGCGCGTCAGCTCGGCATCAACTGGTTCTACCGCAACCACCGCACCACAGTCGGTTTCACCAGCGGGAACCAGACCCAGGCCGACTCCATCGCCAACAAGGCGCTGCTACTGGCCGCGCTGGGTCTGGGCGACACCAGTGGCCTGCCCAGCCTGTTCAACAATGGTCTGCAGATCGGCACGATCCTGGGCAATCCGGCCAAGTTCGTGGCCAACATCAATGCGCTGGAAGACGATGGCATCGCGCATGTGGTCACTCGTCCGCAGGTGATCACCATGAACGATGCCGAGGCGGTCATCCAGAGCAACCAGACCGTCTATGTGCCGGTCGCGGGCGCGTACAACTCCGATCTCTACAACGTGATGGCCGGCACCACGCTGCGCGTGACGCCGCACGTGGTGCAGGAGAACGGTGCGCCGCACATCCGCATGATGGTGCAGATCGAGGACGGCAACATCACCTATTCGCCGAAGGATGCGCAGGACATTCAGTACCCCATCGTCAGCCAGAACGCGGTGAACACGCAGGCCTTTATCCAGGATGGTCAGGGTCTGCTGCTCGGTGGCCTGATCCAGGATCAGTCGAAGAACAATGAGCACAAGATTCCGGTGCTCGGCGATCTGCCGTTGCTGGGCTATCTGTTCAAGACCGTGGAGAAACAGCGTGCGCATACCGAGCGTCTGTTCCTGATCACGCCGAGGCTGGTGATGCTCAACCACATCACTGGCCAGCAGACGCCCAGCTCACCGCAGGTGAGCATGGAGAGCCAGGAACAGCTCGACAAGAAACAGGCCAGCGACGAGGCCTGGTGGAACCACAAGAAGAGCGAGGTGCAACAGCCCACGCCCGTACCGGTGATCGTGCAGCCGATACCCACGGCGACCGCACCCGCTCCCGCCGCCAAGAAACGTTTGCCCGAGTGATATCGCCATGAGCGCCCTGCCAACCACCAGACACCGCCCGCCCAGTTCACCGCCCAAGGTGCAACTGGCCTTGCGCGTGTTCAGTGGTCTGCACGCGGGCGCCGAGTTGCGTCTGCCCCAGCGCGGCATCCTGATGATCGGCCAGGCCGACGACTGCGATCTGATTCTTGGCGATGCCAACATCGCCAACCATCACTGCGTACTCACGGTGATGGGCGATCAGGTGTTGCTGCGCGCCATGGATGGCGAGGTGGAAACCCACGACGGCCACGTGGCCGTGGGCGAAAACGTGAGCCTGGAACACTTCGCCATGGTGCGCCTGGGCGACGTGCAATTCGCCGTTGGCCCGCACTGGAGCGAGCGCTGGCAAACGCTGGCCGACGCCGCCGACGCAAAGGTGTCGGCGCTGACCGAGCGTCAGCTCGCCGGCCGCCGCCGTGGCGTACTGGTCATGGCTGGCTTGCTGCTGGCGGTGGCGGGGTTGGTGCTGATCGGCAGCTGGAAAGTCACGCATCCCACGGTGCAGGTGCGCAGTGCGAGCGTCGCCGATCAGCTCGACAAGGTGCGCGGCGTGCTGCGTGGCATGTCGCTGATGCACGTCAGCGCCAACAGCGGCGAAGGCGGACGCTTGATCGTGCGTGGCGTGGTGGGTAACGCGGCGCAACTGCCCGAGCTCAAGCGCAGATTGTCGGACGCCGGCCTGGTCACCGAGCTGACCGTGCGTGACTGGCCCAGCGTGGAGAAGCAGGTCAACGACATCTTCGCCATGCACGGCTACACGGTGGAAACCAAGTTGCTCGACCAGGGTGGCGTGGAAGTCGGCGGCCATTTCGGCGACATCGCCAAGGCCGAGCGCGTGCAGAAAGACGTGCTCGGCTCCAGCGATATGCAGAACCTCAATACCGATGCGTTGGGTCTCACCCTGGCGTTGAAGAATTACGACGAGCGTACGCCGGAGCCGGTCAAGCCCGATCCTGGCAAGCGCATCCGCCACGTGGTCAGCGGCCGCGAGCCGTACCTGATCACCCGCGACGAGTCGCGCTACTACCCGGGGAACCTGCTGCCGCAGGGCGGTGTGTTCCTGAATGTCAGCGCGGAGGGAAGCATCCTCATGCGCATGCCCGACAACCGCTACATGCAGTTGAACAAGCAGGACGACTACCAGGTGCCGCAGCCGCTGGACGACGCGGCCGCATCGGTACTGCTGCCGCCGGCCAATCCGGCCGCGGTGGCATCGGCGGCTGCGCCTGTTGATGCGGCGGAACCCATGGTTGCCGCAAAACATCGTGGCAATGGCAGTCGTTGAAACGAGCAGCAAGCGGGCTTCGCGGCCCGTTGGCGCTGGACGGCATCGCCGTCCGACGCCGGACACGGTGGCTCCGGCCGCCGCACCACCCGGAGCCCACCGTTCGGCGCGGCCCCGTCACTACTTAGGGAGACGAGCATGAGCAGCAACAACACCATCAATGGCAACGGTAGCGTCAGTCAGTTTCCGAGCATCAACACAACCATCGGCGCAGGCAGTGCCGCAGCGGGCCAGTCGGCCAGCGTCGATCAGTCGAAGAGCTGGTTTGAAGCCATGGCCAAGGCCTGGGGCAATGCACTCGATCAGCAGGCGTCGAAAGTCACCGATCTCTCTTCCAAGGTGAGCGACGGCGGCGCGGATCAGCCGTCGGTGATGACCCAGCTCACCGCCGAGAGCCTGAAGATGCAGTTCCTTTCCACCAATGCCGCCACCTCGAACAACGCCGTGGGCCAGGCGCTGGAAACTCTGGGTCGCAAGCAGTAACCCGGCGAGAAGCCAGGAGGGATGACCATGAATGTGCTTCCGACCCAGATGGTGAACGTCGCCCATTTCGCGGCGACCGAACCCAAGACGGTCACGCCTGCGCACGTCGACGACGTGGCCAAGTTCCGTCAGACCTTTGCGGATGCCGCGCCCGCCAACGCGGTGCAGGGCGAGCAGGTGACGCCGGTGTCGCACGAAATGTCGGCGGGCTTCAAAGCTGTGCTCAGCCAGTTCGACTCGCTCAATGGCCGCGCCAACCAGCTTGGCCGTCTGTCCGAGGCGATGAAGGCGAACGGTCGCGACCTGTCGCCCAGCCAGGTGATCGACATGACGCTGAAATGCCACGAGCTGGTGTTCCAGGCCGAGCTGACGAGCAATGTGGCCAATCGCAGCTCGGAAGGCGTGCAGCAATTGTTCCGGCAGCAGTCCTAGAGCCTGTTTATGGTCTCCCCGTGGCCCGCGTTGCTGTTGAATGGCTGTCAGGTGGTAGCGCGTGGCGCTGCGCCTGGCTGGCTGCCAGGTCAAGCCGCGCGCTGCCGCATGGCGGCCATTCAACAGCAACCCTCCGGGCCGGGTCTGTTTGCCCGCATGCCGGCGTCATCACTCAGTCGTGCACGGACGTGCACTCCTTCGTTCTTCCTTGGCCTGCGCGCAAACAGATCCCGGCGCGGGCCACGGGGAGACCATAAACAGGCTCGAGGGCGCATGCAATGACCAAGCCGTGGAACATCGGCCGAGTGTGGCGGCTTGCGGCCCTGGCGCTGCTGCTGGGGCTGCTGGCCGGATGCAGCCGGGACGTGTTGTACGCCAGGTTGGACGAGCAGCAGGCCAACGACGTGGTGGCCGCGCTGATCAACGGCGGCATCGACGCCGAGAAACGCCCGGCCGAGCGCGGCGAAGGCTGGCAAGTGCTGCTGGATCGCCGCGACATGCCGGCAGCGGTAGCCGTGCTGCGCGACGCCGGCCTGCCGCATCAGGGTGTCGACAACATCGGCCTGATGTTCAAGAAGGACGGCTTTGTGTCGTCGCCGATGGAAGACAAACAGCGCTTCATCTACGCCCGCGAGCAATTGCTGGGCAATACGCTGCGCAAACTGGATGGCGTGATCGACGCGTATGTGTACCTGTCGCTGCCGGACAAGAGTCCGCTCGACGACAAGCCCGCGAGTGGTTCGGCGTCCGTGGTGATCATCGCCCGGCCGAACGCGGGCATCGAAAGCCGCGCGCCGGATATCAAGGCGGCGGTGATGACCGGCACGGAAGGTCTGAGCGATCCCAGCCGCGTCACAGTGCAGTTCTTCCAGCGCGCGCCGACCGAAGTGACGCCGGCGCCAGCACACGTCGGCGTGATTGCCGGTGGCATGCGCGGCGATGTGGCCTCGCTGTTGCTGATCGGTTTCGCGGCGTTGGCTGTGCTGCTTGCCGGCCTGCTGCTGTGGCGCAACCGCAACGCGCTGATGGGCCATCCATCGCGCGCGGTGGTGCGTCGCGAGGTATCCGGTGAACGCTGAGCGCGCCATGCGCCGGCAGCACGCGCAGGCGCTGCTCGATGGCCTGCACTCCGAGCGTTGTGTCGGGGTGCCCGCTGACTTGCTTGAGCACGCGCGCTGCTCCGCGCTCGGCCGCAGGCATCTTGCGCGCGCGGCATTGAGGGCGGCGCCTGCGGTATTCGCCCCCGATCATGAGCGTTGGCAGGCTTGGTCCGAGGCGGAAGACTGGTTGCACTGGCCGCACGCGACGCTGGAAACATTCACGCGCGAGCTGGGCGCCATCGCCTTTGGGCCTGCCTTGCGCGTCGCGGTCGAGCGCAGCGAAGTATTGTTCCTGCGCGAGGCCTTCGGGCTGGACGCGTGGCGCCGCGCGCAGGCTGCCGACCCCTGGCGCGGTGCCGCGCCGGAAGCCGTACGCCATATGGGCCGCGCGGTGATGCAGCGCTGCGAGCGTGATGCGCAGGCCTTGCGCGACGCCGTGTTCGAGCGCGGCAAGATTGAATTTCTCGGTCACGCTGGTCGCAACGACGCCAGGCTTGCCGAACGATTGGCGCTGGCTTATGCGAGCGCGCCGGCCCTGCCCTGCATCAAGGAGTGCTGGCTGCCGGCGGGCACCGTGGCCGGTTTGCTGGTTTCGTCGCGCGCGAGCGACGAGACCGACGTGGCGGAGGCCCAGCCGGAATGAATGCCTTGTTCGCCGACAGCAATCGCTTTCATCTGTACCTCGATACCGGGGTGATTCCCGCTGAGTCTTGGACACCGCTGCAGGAAGCGCAGCGCATCCTGGACGAGGCGAATGCCGTACTGCGGCAAGCGCAGTCGGAAGTGGAAAAGATCCGTGCGCAAGCCAAGTTTGAAGGGCTGGTGGAAGGCCGCGAACGCGGGTTGCGCGATTGCGCGCAGGCGCTGGAAGCGCTGGTGGTGGCGCGCGCCGCCGCCACCGTCGAGCTGCGCCGCCGCGCCAGCGAGATCGCCATCGCGGTGGTCAAGCACATCGCGCCGGTCATTGGCGCGGAGCGGTTGGTCGCTTCGCTGGTGGCAGAGGCGATGCAGAAGCTGGTGTTCGAGCCGCACCTGCTGGTGCGCGTGCATCCCGATGTGGCGGAGCAGGCGCGCGCCGAAGTGGCAGCGCTCGGTGCGGCAGCCGCACCGGATACCGAAATCATCGGCGATCCAGAGCTGGATCGCTTCGACTGCATCATCGAATCCGCGGGCGGCATGGTGCGCGCCGGGTTCAACGAACAGCTCGAGCAGGCGCGAGTGATTCTCGCCGCCGCCGAGCAGACGGGAGGACGCCGTGAACGTCCCGACGCCTGAAAGCATCGTTGTGCCCGGCGACGATCCGCTGCTGTTGGCCCTGAGCAAGCGCGACACCCTGCAGCGCGTGGGGCGTGTGGCGGAGGCCTACGGCACGCTGGTGCGCGCGACCGGTGTGCGTGCGGCCATCGGCGAGTTATGCCTGCTCGAACAGGCGGACAGTGGTTTCTGTTTGCCAGCTGAAGTCGTCGGCGTGTCGCAGCAGCAGACCCTGCTCACGCCGCTGGGTCCGCTGGAAGGCATCTCCACCGCAACGACGGTGACGGCAACCGGCAAACAGGCCACTGCGCCGGCCGGCATGAGCCTGCTCGGTCGCGTGATTGACGCCCACGGCGATCCGCTCGATGGTCTGGGGCCGCTGGAACAGGTGGAGCGCGTGCCGCTCTACGCGGCATCGCCCAATCCGCTCAGCCGGCAGGTGATCGACGAAGCCATGCCGACCGGCGTGCGTGCGATCGATGCCACGCTCACCATCGGTCGCGGTCAGCGCACCGGCATCTTCGCGGTGGCCGGCGGCGGCAAGAGCACGTTGCTGGGCATGCTGGCGCGCAACGCGCAGGCCGACGTGAATGTGATCGTGCTGGTTGGCGAGCGCGGGCGCGAGGTGGGCGAGTTCCTGCACGACAGTCTGGGCGAGGAGGGTCTCCGGCGCAGCGTGGTGGTCGTGGCGACTTCCGATCGTCCTGCGCTGGAACGCAGTCGTGTCGCGTGGCTGGGTACGGCCATCGCGGAGTATTTCCGCGACCGCGGCATGAATGTGTTGCTGATGATGGATTCCGTGACGCGCTTCGCGCGCGCTTTGCGCGATGTGGGCCTGGCCATGGGCGAACCGCCGTCGCGGCGCGGTTTCACACCCTCGGTGTTCTCCGCGCTGCCGCGCTTGTTCGAGCGCGCCGGCACCAACGACAAGGGCGCGATCACCGCGTTCTACACCGTGCTGATGGAAGACGAGGACGGCAACGATCCGATCGCGGAGGAAGTGCGCTCGATCCTCGACGGTCACATCTATCTCTCGCGCCGGTTGGCGCAGGCCAACCATTACCCGGCCATCGACGTGCTGGCCAGCGCGAGCCGTCTCATGCCGCGCGTCACCCAGACCACCCATCAGCGCGCCGCCGGTCTGCTGCGGCGCTATGTGGCCAAGTACCGCGAGATCGAAATGCTGTTGCAGCTGGGCGAATACAAACCCGGCGGCGATGCCGACGCGGATACCGCCATCGCGCGCATCGATGCCATCAATCAATTGTTGCGCCAGGGTACGCACGAGGCGGCCGATTTCGCCGCCACCCGTTCGCGTCTGGCTGGAGTGTGTACATGAGTACCGCCTTTCCGCTGGAGCCCTTGTGCGCTGTGCGCGGTATTCGTCTGCGTGCGCTGGAGAGCGAGCTCAAGCAATGCCGTGAGCACTGGCAGCAGACCGAACAGGAGCGCGCTGCGGCCGACGAGCGGCTGCAGCAGGCCCAGTTCACGCGGCAGGATTTCGCCGACCGCGCATGGACCGGCATGTTCGCCACTGGCCAGCCCACCGCGCTGGCGGTGGAGCGCTACGAGCGTCATCTGGCGTTGCTTGACCAGCACATCAGCCAGCGTCGCATTGAGCTGGAGACGCGCGAACGCGATTGCGCGGAAGCGCAGACCGCGCTCGATCTGGCGGCCACGGCATGGCGCCAGGCGCGCAACAAGCTCAATGCGGTGGATGAAATGAAACAGGGCTGGCTGCGCGAGATGCGCAGCCGTGTGGAGTTGCGCGAGGAGCACAGCCTGGAAGAGCTGTCCCTGCGCCAGATCCCCCTACGTTGAGGTAGCCATGCGCAATGAATCCAGCACGCCGACAACGCGCGATGTCCATCCTGTGCAGCATGCGCGTGCTTCGCGCGGCGCGAAGGACAAACAGGATCCGCTGCGCGGGCGCGAAGAGGTGCAGCGCTTCCGCAAGTTGATGGACGGCACCACGCCCAAGCAGGGTGCGGATGACGAAGAGGCGATGTCCAGTGTTGTGGTGACCGGGCATAAGTCGCTGCAAGAGCAGGAACAGGCGCTGCGCGATCTGCTGCAGCGTCAGCTGAACGCGGCGGGCGACGAGGCGCTGGCGCTGCCGCCGCGCGGTGACGGCGATGACCGCCAGGACGCGGACGGCGATAGCGGCCAGAGCGACCAGGGTTTTGCGGCCGCCGGCCCGCAGGCCCTGCAGCAGGCGCAACAGGTGCTGCAGCAAAGCGCCGAGCAACCCGCGCCGGCGATGCAGGCGGCCCTCGCACCTGCGCTCGCGGAATTGATCGAGCGGCACGTCAAGCAATTGCTGGTGCCGGATGCGAACTCCCGCAGCTCCGCTCAATCGCGCGAGATCATGATCACTCTCAAGAACGGGGTGCTGCCTGGAGCCGAGCTGTGGCTGAGCCGTACGGACAAAGGCTGGAAGCTGCGCGCCGATATGCGCAACACCGAGGCCTACCGGCAATTGCTCGACGGTGCGCCGCAGTTGATCGAACGCTTCGCCAGCAGGCAGCTTGGTGAGCTGGAGATCGATCCGGTGCTGTTGAGCTGAGGTGCTGTCATGGGTATCGAAAGCATCCTCAAGAACGACCCGGTGATCCAGTTGCTCGGTGGCGGCGGAAGCCACGGCGTGCAAGGCAACGGCCATGTGCTGCTCAACTTCGCTATGTCGCCCGGCGACACCATCAACACCATCGCGGAAAAACTGGGGCTGCCTATCGATGGCCTGTTGCAGTCCAATCCCGGGCTTCGCGCCGACACGCCGCTGACCGCCGGCCTGACCGTGCAGTTGCCGATGTCGAACCTCGGGGATATCCGCAGCGCGCTGGGCGGCGACAACGGCCACGCCTACGGTCGCGACAACAACAACGGTGCCAATGGCACGTCGAGCCAGCGCGAACTGCCGTTGCCGCCCGACCTTGCCGATGCCATCCGCGGCAACGACCGGGTTGACGGGCTGCGTCTCGGTTTGTCTTTGTCGCTGGGTGCGAATGCGCAATCGGTACCGCTGATGGCGGCCGGCCTGCTCAATACCACCGATACCGCGCTGATGGCCGGGCGCGAGCAGCCGCTTGCCGGCAGCGTCTGGCCGGGCGCCACGGCAGGCCCCGGCACCGCGCCGGTGAGTTATGTGCCAAGCGCGGATCGCGGCAGCGTGGTGGCCACTGGCCTGCCTTCATCCTCGCTGGCGACGGCGCGGGCCGATGGCGTGATGCTCAGCTTCGCCCAGGTGGCCGGCGCGATGGCGCAGGCTGCAATGGATCGGCAGCACAACTCCCAATCGGTACCGCCACCGCCGCCCATGCCATGGCTGGACGGTACGCGCCCGAACCTGCTGGCCACGCCAATGGCTTCGCCCGTGGCATTCGCGCAGGTGGCGCCATCGGTGAACTGGAGTGTCGCCGCCGCGCCGGTGGTCGATGGCAATGAAGCGAAGCTGCAAATCATGGCGTTTTTGGCGGCGCAGCTGGGGCAGGCTTCGTCCGGTACAGCCACTGCGGCGAATGTGCAGGCACCGGGATTTATCGACCCGCAGGCTGTGGCAGCACATGCGGCGAGTATGCGTGCAGGACGCAGCATCAATCTGGGTGCGGGGCGCAGCCTGGAGTTCACCCTGGTCAACGATCGCATGCGGCGTGTGGGCGCCATCGGCGATGAAGAGCGCACCTTGGGTGGCCGTCGTGCCGGCAAGTCGGAGGTGAATTCGGCGCGCGGCAAGCGTGCCGAGGCGGAAGAGGAAGCGCAGCGGGGGCAGGATAGCGATGAGGGGCGGCGTCGGCGTGCGGCGGTGGCGGCGATGCGTCGTCGGCGGCGCAAGCTCAGTGTGCGATGCCGGCCGCGGAAGGGGGCGCGCAGGCCGTTGCGCGAGCCAGGTAATGGGCGTTATCCGGGGGCGGTGGATTGGGCGGAGTTTCGGGGGCGGTTGCCGCCGCGGTATTTGTGGGGGGATTCGTCGTCGGAGGCTTGAGGTTCTTTTTCTCCCTCTCCTCCGGGGGAGAGGGTTCGGCCCTGCGACGCGCCCTCCTACTCCGTCATCCCTGCGTAGGCAGGGATCCAGTGGCGTTGTCGCTCGGTTGTCGCGCTGACTCGACCGGGTTCGCCTGCGGCGGGGTTTCGAACCGCTGCCGCGGTCCGAGTTACTTTTCTTTGCTTGCCCAAAGAAAAGGCACCAAAAGAAAAGGCACCAAAAGAAAAGGCACCAAAAGAAAAGGCACCAAAAGAAAAGGCACCAAAAGAAAAGGCACCAAAAGAAAAGGCACCCCTCTTACGCGCCCTCCGGCTTCGCCTGCGACGCGAAGCTAGTCCCGTGGGGCGGGTCCGTGAGGGTTGGCCGGGCTTTTCGACACAACGTCCCTGTCGTGTCGAAAAGGCGCAGGCGTCCTGCCTGCGCCCCCTTCGGGGCCTGATCGTCCAACCCTCACCGCTCCACAGGAGACCCACGAGCTAAAGACGGCTCGCTACGCATCGCTGTTGCTAAGCGTGCGCCAGAAAATTTCCATCGATGGCGTGGGTCCAGCCGCCTGCGTCGAGTTGTACCCATTGGCGGGCATTCGTGTCTTCGTAGACGCGAGTGCCGTCGTCGGTGGCCCAGTCGAGGAGGCGGCCGAGGATGGGGGTGTCGACGATGCTCAGGGGCTGGTTGCTGTTTTGGTTGAGGTGGTCGACCACGATGGCCTGGTCGCCTTGGGTGATGGTGAGTTTGCTGGAGTAGAACTCGCCGTTGCCGGCGGGGGTGGTGTTGATGGTCAGTTTGGTGCCGTCGTCCAGGCTGAGTGTGAGTGTGCCTTTGAAGGTGCCGATGGCCTGGCCGTTGTTGTCGAAGTGTGGATCCCCCCAGATGCGTGTGACTTCGCCGGTGGTCTTGTTGGTGAGCACGAATTGCGAGCTGCTCTGGTCGATGTCGAGCGCGTAGTTGCCGAGGTCGATGCGTGCGTGCTGGCCATCGTTGGCTTCCACGTTCCACGGTTGCGTGGTGACGTTGCCGGGGTTGCCGCTGGCGAATTGAATGTAGTCGATGATGATGTTGGCTTCGGCGCGACTGATGTGGCCGTCGGCGGAGGCATAGCCGATCAGGCTGAGTATGAAGTGGCGGTCGTCGGCGCTGAAGCGCGAGAGATCGGCGTTGTCGAGGGCATCCGCCACGCGCTGCGCGCCGGCGCTCTGATCGGTTTCCGCCAGCATGTTGGCGGCGCTGCCGAGGAAGGCGGCGTTGCGGAAGCTTTGTACGGCCTGATTCACCAGTTGCGTGAAGATGTCGGCGAACAGCGCACTGCCTGGATAGGCGACCGGCATGCGGATCGGTGCGTTGATCGGTGTGTGCGCCGGTGTCGGCGCAGGCATGCCGAATGGGCTGCTGGGTGTGGCGTAGCCGTGGATCAGGCTGACCAGTGCATCGGCGTCGCTGCCGCTGATGTAGCCGTCGGATGAGAGCGAGCCGGTCAGGCTTTGCAGTACGCGTTTTTCGCTGGAGGAAACCTGGTTCAGATCCACCGAATCCAGCGCGGCATGCACGCGCTGCGCGCCCAGGCTTGCGCCGGCGCGGTCGATGGTGGCGTTGAAGTTGTTGCGGAAAAGCGCATTGTCCAATGCATCGAAAACGGTCGTCATGTCCTTCCCCTTCGCGCGTGATGTGTTGCGGTATCAGGGATGATGGGCACGACCGATGCCGCGCGATACTTGGGAAAACCCTTGACTGGGGAAAGCCCTAGGGTGAGAGGGAAGTGAGGAATGAAGGAGCTAAGGGCGGCGGTATGCCGCGTCACTCATTTCTTACTCTTCTCGTCTCTCTACTAGCCCCTCACTGCACGCCGCGTTCCACACTCACGCCATGCTGGCGCAGCCACTGATCGACCTGTTCATGCTCGGCGCGTGCGGCGGGATTGAGGCCGCCGGCGGGCAGGATGTTGAAATAGGTCTGGAAGGTGGCGCCCTGCTGGTTGCGCCGCGTGGCATCGGCCCCCGCTTGCAACAAGCGCAGTATGCAATGGGTTTTGTGTACCTTGGCGGCGACGTGCAGCGGCGTGTTGCCGAGGCGGTCGGCGCGATTGGGATCGGCGTGGTGAGTGAGCAATAGATCGAAGGCGTCGTCCTTCGGGTTCATCAGCGCGGCAGCGAGCGGCGGTGCCTGGGTAACGCCGTGCGGTGCGTTGGGATCGGCACCGTGGTCGAGCAGGGATTTCAGATAGGCGGGATCGTTGGCCATCGCGGCAAGGTGCAGCACGGTGGCGCCGCCGACACCGGGGCGGGTGGGATCGGCGCCGGCTTGCAACAGTGCGTTCATGCCGCGCAGGTCCTGGTGCAGCAGGGTCCACTCCAGTGGCGTGACGCCGCGGTCACCTTGCGCGTTGAGGTCGGCACCCGATGCCGCCAGCGAGCGCACGCGCGCGGCATCACCTGTCGCGGCGGCATCGAGCAGCGCGACCACGCGGCTGTCGCTGAAAACCTTGCTTGCGTCCGTGTCGCTCATGGCATCTCTTCCCGCAGCGGCGCCGCCAAGCGCCAGGCTGGTAAGCAAGTACCAGGCATAGCGCCTGGTGCGTTTTTGCATGCGCATCATGCCGGGTTCTCCGGTGTCGGCCCAGTGCCAAACGCCGCACAAGGCGGCGTGGGCGAACACCAGTAAAGCAGGGTTTGCGTCACGGTTTCATGGCGAAGCACGCAAACTCGCGTGCTCTGTTCACGAAGCCCAGATTTCACGGAGCCCAGGGGTGATCCTTCTCCATGGCGGAGATCACTGCATCGTCCATGTGCAGATCGACCGAGTGCTTGGCGACGTCGATGGCGTATTTCGCTTCCAGCACTTCGGCCTTGCCGGTGGCCCAGTCGTACCAGTGCAGGTCGGGCTTGGCGACTGGCGCGGGATCGTTGAGCGTGATCTTGTGGCCCACGGCATCCGGCAGCGGCGTGTGCTCCTGCGTGGTGGTGAGGATTTCGCCATTCACGGCATAGCGGCGGATCAGGCCGTTCTCCGCCTGTTGTTTCAACGCCGCGGGATCGCCTTCGGGAATGAGCCGCTGGATGGTGGCGTCATTGAGGCCGGCGGCATTGAAGGTGACACCCGCCGAATCCGTCGCCAACGATGCGATGGAGGCGAGACCGCCGCCAAGGGAGTGGCCAGTGATCGCCAGGCTGCTGCCGAACGCGGCTTTAGCTTCGGTGGCGAGCGAGACGGCCTGGTTGTATTGCGCGGCGGAAATGCCGAGACCCTGTTCCGCGTTATTCAACCAGTCCTTGGCATCATTGGAGCCGGCGAAGGCCAGCACGTGGTCGCCGTTCTTGTCCTGATAGATCGCCGCGCGGAAGCCGGTGCTGGGATCTTCCAGCGATGCGGGATCGATGCCGGCCTGCATCAGCTGATCGTTGCTGAGCCGGGTCCAACCTTCGATGCCCTTGCTGTTGGGGTCGTACACATCCTGGCTGATCTTGGCCAGTTGCAGGTCGATGGCCTTGGCGTCCGTGCCGCGCACTTGCGCGTCGAAGTTCGGCGCGGCGGTGGTGGCGGAGTTGCCGAACATCGCGCGGGTCAGTCCGGCCAATTGCGGATTGAACGCGAACTGTGGCAGCGATACGTGCGCGTCGGCGCTGGCGACTGTTGAAGCCGCGGGCTGCGATTGCGTGGTCGAGTGATTTACCGGCAACGCGGCGCTGCTGCGATTGGACTGAAGTTCCAGATACATCGCGTCCACCTCCCATGGCGATAGCCGCGACGATGCGGCACGCACGCGATGGCCGACAGCTAGGTCGCTCCCTAGCCTGGGGTTTTCCCGAGGTTTTGAGCGCAGATGCCGATCCTAGGGTTCTACCTAGCTCGGGAAAGTCCCAGCTCGGGAAAGTCCCAATGGGAGACGCGCGAAATGCGGTGTTCCAATCCAGTCACTGCATTTCACTTTCTTTACCGTCTGCGAGGCATTCCATGACTGCTGTCAGCGCTGTCCGCTCCACCCAGACTCTCGCCGCAAGCGGCGACAACTCGACTACCTACACCGTGCAGCATGGCGATTCGCTGTCGGGTATCGCGCAGCGCTTCGGTGTATCGCTGGCGGCGCTGGAAGCGGCCAATCCGCAGATCAGCAATCCGAACCGGATCTATCCGGGCGATCGCATCACGGTTCCAGGTGGTCACGGTGGTGGTACACCGACTCCGGTCGGCGGCACCACGCCACCGACGGGTAATGCGGGTCCAGCCTCGGGTTTCAGCATTAGCCAGAATGGCGTGAAGATGATCGAGGGATTCGAGGGCTACAGCGAGAAGGCCTATCCCGATCCCGGCACTGGCGGCGCACCATGGACCATCGGCTATGGCCACACCGGTGGTGTGCAGCCGGGCCAGACGATTACCCGTGCGCAGGCCGAGGCATACCTCAAGCAGGATCTCGGCTGGGCGCAGGATGCCGTGCGCAAGAACGTCCATGTGCCGATCAACCAGAATCAGTTCGACGCATTGGTCAGTCTGACCTACAACCTTGGCGCGAACGGTTATCCGGGACTGCTCTCCAAGCTCAACAGCGGCGACTACGCCGGCGCGCAGCAGATGTTCGGGCAGTACGTGCATGGTGGTGGTCATGTCTTGCCGGGGCTGGTGAATCGGCGTGCCCAGGAAGCGGCCTTGTTCGGTAGTTCGGCACCGGCTGGCGCACCAGCACCGGCGCCAGCACCCGCTCCTTCGCCGGCTCCTGGCGGTGGTGCGCATGGCGGCAATTACACCGTGCAGCCGGGCGATACCTTGTCAGGCATTGCGCAGCGTCAGGGCGTGTCGTTGCAGGCGCTGGAAGCTGCCAATCCGCAGATCGGGAATTTCAATCACATCTATCCGGGCCAGGTGATTCATTTGCCTGGTGGCGGTAGTGCACCGGCACCGTCCGGTGGGAGCTACACCGTGCGTTCGGGTGATTCGTTGTCGGGCATTGCGGCGAGTCATGGCGTGTCGCTGTCTGCGCTGGAGGCGGCGAATCCGCAGATCAGTAATCCCAATCGCATCTATCCAGGGCAGGTGATCCATATTCCTGGCGGTTCGGGTGGCAGCGCGGCGCCGGCGCCGAAGCCGGCGAGCCATGACTACACGGTGCGTTCGGGCGACACGCTGTCTGGCATTGCGTCACGCAATGGTGTGTCGCTGGCGGCGCTCGAGCGGGCCAATCCGCAGATCAGCAATCCGAACCGCATCAGTGTGGGTCAGGTCATCCACATTCCCGGCGTGGGTAGCACGGGCGGCACTACTGGTCCGGGCCCGGTGCAGGGATCAAGCGGCGCCAGCGGCAGCAAGGTGGTGGATCTGGCGAAGCAGTTCCTTGGCCGTAATGCTTCCGATCTCAAGCACAGTGGCCAGTTGCCGATGGATAGCTGGGTGTCTTCCGACTTGTGCTGCGCCAACTTCGTGACGGCGGTGCTGCAGAAGGCGGGAGCGATCAACTTCCATAGCGACAACGTGTCCGAGACGGCTTCCAAGCTGCAGGCGCAGGGGTGGCACAAGGTGGATGCGGCGCACGCCAAGCCAGGCGATGTGTGCATCCTCAACAACGGCGATCACGTTGAACTGGTGGCCAGCAACAACGGTGGCAATGTGCAGCTGATCGGCTCCAACAACAGCAATGCCGATGGCACGCAGAAAGTGGGTTACGGACATCCCTACGGTGGCGCGTGGTACCTCACGCCTCCGTGAGCCTTCGGGCAACGGACTGACCAGGGGCGGCCATGTGCCGCCCCTGGTTTTTCTGGAAGGCGAAAATCAGTGGCCGATGATGGCGGCGGGTGCGCCGTATTGCTGGGCCCAGCTTGCCCAGGCGACGTCGGTCGGGCCGATGGCTTCGGCCTTCACGGTCCACTGCTGGCCGGAGCGTTGCAGCAGCGCGGCGTAGATGCGCGATTTCATTCCCGCCTGGGCCGCCTCGGCGTACTCGGTGCCGGAGTAGTCCAGCGGCTTGCCGCCTGCGCCCTGCATATGCGCCTGCAGGAAAGCCCAGTCGCCGGAGGTGTTCAACTGGTCGACCACGAACAGCACGGGCTGGTGCAGGCGCTGTTCCAGTGGCGCGCGAGCCGCATCCAGTAGAGCTTTGCGCTCGGCACTGCCGGCGGCGGGCGACTGCACGGCGCTTTGCGCGTGGGTGACGTTCATGGCGGTCACGCTCATCAGCAGGGTGGCGAGAAGGGCGGAAAGACGTGCGGACATGGCGTGAGTATGCCGCTGGCCCTCTGGTGCCGGACCTGGGGTTTTCCCCAGTGGCGCAGGCAGTAACGGGCGGGGCGCTAGAATGCGCGTATGCATATCTTCAAAATTTTCCAGATCGAAGCCGCCCACCGTCTGCCCAACGTGCCGCCGGGCCATAAGTGTGCGCGGCTGCACGGCCACTCTTTCCGCATCGAGATCCATGTGAGCGGCGAGCCCGACCCGACCCTGGGCTGGGTCATGGATTTCGCCGATGTGAAGTCAGCGTTCGCCCCGCTGTACGACCAGCTCGACCATCACTACCTCAACGACATCGAGGGGCTGGAAAACCCGACCAGCGAGATGCTGGCGCGGTGGATCTTCCAGCGTCTGGAGCCACGTCTGCCGGGGCTGGACAAGGTGGTGGTGCATGAGACCTGCACCTCGGGGGCGAGCTGCAGCCGGAGCAGTTTTTGACGCGTCGCCACATTTCATGGCTTTGTCATAAATAGCCGTGTTACGTGAATTTTTTCCTTCTCGGCGACTTCTTCACAAAAAATATATTGCACCGCACAAAAAGTCTTGCTAGGCTTGCTCCACTACCCCAATTCCCGCCGAGGGAGCCAGCTATGACTCAGCAATTTAATGCCCAGGTTTTTGCCTACGCCAAGCAACTGACCGACAGCGCCTTCAAGGCACAGTCGGTGGCCCTCAAGGGTCTGGAGAAGGTCGCCGAGCTGCAGATCAAGGCGCTCGAGAAGCACTCGCAAGTCACTGCCGATTTCATCACCGAAGCGTTCGAGGCCCGTGACGTCGACGGTCTGCGCAGCCTGTGGGAAAAGGGCACCGCGCTGAGCCGTGAGAACGCCGAGCGCGCCGTGGCCGTGACCCAGGAAATCATTGCCGTGACGCAGAAGACCGCCGAGTCGCTCAATGCGCTCGCGCAGGAGCAGCAGCAGGCCGCCAACGACGCCGTTGCCGCCCCGGTTGCCGCGGTCAAGAAGGCTGCTGCCGCCAAGTAAGCGCTTCAACGTCGCTCTCCCTCAGCGACGCCCAAGGCCGGACTGGTTCCCAGTCCGGCCTTTTTCTTGTCTGTGAGCTGGGCAGGACAAGTTGTCGCAGGACGCGCGGCTTGTCGCTCTAAATGCCTCGCTGATATACTTTTTGGGATTGGACCGTGGCCCGCAGCTGGATCGGTGCCGCCTAGTGCGAAGCCGCGCGGGGACCTCACGTGCTCAACAGTCTTGCCTCCGGACGTCGTCTTGCGCTGCGCATTGTCTTGCTGCAGCTGCTGATGGCGGCGCTCGTTGGCCTCGCCTTCCTGACGCAGGGGGTTCGCGACGCAATCGCGGCCTCTGCGGGTGCCACCATCGTGGCGCTGGGTACTGCGCTGCTTGCGGCGCGTACGTTCTCGGGCCTGGGTGGTGGCGGCATGACCGTGGGGCACATGTTGTCGGGCATGGTCTTGAAATGGATCGTAATCGGCGGGGGGCTGATCATGATCCTGGGTCAATACAAACTGCCGCCACTGGCCGCTATTACGGGGCTGGTGGCTGCGTACGCAATAAATCTGCTGGCGTTCAGATTCAAGGGTTGAGACATGGCAAGTGAGCCGCAGGGCGGTCTAACCGAATATATCCAGCATCACCTTCACCACAATGTGGTGAGTTTTGGTGACAGCAACTTCATGAAACTGAACCTCGATTCGGTCGTGGTGGCGTTTGCGCTGGGTGCATTGTTCTGCCTGTGGTTCTGGCTCAAGTCGCGCAAGGCGACCTCGGGCGTACCGTCCAAGGGGCAGGCCCTGGTCGAGCTGATCGTCGAGTTCGTCGATACCCAGGTGAAGGACACGTTCCACGGTGACCGCCGCACGGTGACGCCGCTGGCGCTGTCGATCTTCATGTGGGTGGTGTTCCTCAACGCGATGGATCTGCTGCCGCTCGATGCGCCGGGCTGGGGCGTGAAGACCGTCGCTGGTGCGGAAACCGCGCACCACACCTTCTTCCGCTGGGTGCCGACCGCCGATATCAACACGACGGTGGGTCTGGCGCTGGCTGTGTTCTTCATCGTGATCGGCCATGGCATCAAGGCCAAGGGCGGCCTGGGTTTCGGCAAAGAGCTGATGACCGCGCCGTTCCATGCGCACAACCCGATCGTGGTTGCGATCCTGGTGCCGTTCAATTTCCTGCTCAATGTCGTCGAATACCTGTCTAAGCCGGTGTCGCTCGCGATGCGACTGTTCGGCAACATGTACGGCGGCGAGTTGGTGTTCATGCTGATCGCGGGTCTGTTCGCGAGCTGGTTGAGCTTCCTGCCGGGTGTGCTGTTCAACACCGCATGGGCGATCTTCCACATCCTGATCATCCTGCTGCAGGCGTTCATTTTCATGATGTTGACGATCGTCTACATCGCCACCGCGCGTGAACACCACTAAAGCTTTTTCGTTTCGTTCTGTTTTTGCTTCATCTTCTTTTGTACTAACTAACCCGTTACCGATTTACAGGAGAACACCATGGAACTCATCGCACACGTGCAGGGCCTGACCGCCATTGCCATCGGCATCATCATCGGCCTCGGCGCTCTGGGCGCTTGCTTGGGTATCGCCATCATGGGTTCCAAGTTCCTCGAGTCCGCCGCTCGTCAGCCGGAACTGGTTCCGCTGCTGCAGGGCCGTATGTTCCTGCTCGCCGGTCTGATCGACGCTGCGTTCATTATCGGTCTGGCCGTTGCACTGCTGTTCGCGTTCTCGAACCCGCTGATCGCGGCGCTCAAGACCGCCGCTGGCGGCTGATCGACGCGAAGTGAGTCGCCGCAGCAATCAGAAGTTGCTGCGGCGATCGGCGGTTTAACGCGTTACCGGAGTTAATTGGAAAGCTCATGGATATCAATCTGACTTTCCTGGGCCAAATGGTGTCGTTCGCCATCCTGGTCTGGTTCACCACCAAGTTCATCTGGCCGCAGCTCAATGCCGCGATCGAAGAGCGTCAGAAGAAGGTTGCCGATGGTCTGGCCGCCGCCGAGAAGGCGCGCGCCGAACTGAAGGATGCCGACGCCAAGGTGGCCGTCGAGATCAAGCAGGCTCGTCAGCAGGCCGCCGAGATCATCGAGCGTGCTCAGCAGCAGGCCAATCAGATCGTGGACAAGGCCCGCGAGGATGCGTTGGCCGAAGCCGCCCGCCTGAAGGCTGGCGCTGCCGACGAGATCGTCAGCATGCAGCAGCGCGCGCGTGAAGAACTGCGCGGCTGGGTCGGTCGTCTTGCGGTGCAGGGCGCCGAGAAGATCGTGCAGCGCGAAGTCGACGCTTCGGCCCACAAGGCCATGCTCGACCAGCTCGCCGCCGAGATCTAAGCCATGGCCCAGGCAATCACTCTCGCCCGTCCGTATGCACGCGCCGCTTTCGAGCTGGCGCATGCGTCCGGTGCGCTGGCTGCGTGGTCGCAGGCGCTGGCCTTTGCCGCCACGGTGGCGAAGGATCCCCGCGTCGCCGGCCTCGGCAACGATCCGCGCGTGCTGGCTTCGCAGCTGGTTGCGCTGCACTTGCCGCAGGGCATGGGCAGCGACACGCCATTCGCGAAGTTCCTGGGCGAGCTGGCCGAGCACCGCCGTATGGCGCTGCTGCCGGAAGTGGCCGACCTGTTCGAAACCTACAAGCGTGAGTCCGAGTCGCAGCTGCTGGTCAAGGTGACCAGTGCGATGGCTCTGGACGCCGCGCAGGCCGAGCAGCTGAAGACCTCGCTGAAGCGTCGCTTCAAGCGCGAGATCGAACTGGAAACCCAGGTCGATGCCTCGCTGCTCGGCGGCGTGGTGATCGACACCGGCAGCGAAGTGATCGACGGCTCCGTCCGTGGCCGCCTGGCGCGCTTGTCCAGCGCGCTGACGGCATAAATTCAAAATCTCAGGATAACGACCATGTCCAGCATCACTCTTAATCCGTCTGAGATCAGCGAACTGATCAAGAGCCGCATCGAGCAGTTCAAGCTCGGCGCGGAGGCTCGTAACGAAGGCACGATCATCAGCGTTTCCGACGGCATCGTGCGCATCCACGGTCTGGCCGACGTGATGCAGGGCGAAATGATCGAGCTGCCGGGCAACGCCTACGCGTTGGCGCTGAACCTCGAGCGCGATTCGGTCGGCGCCGTGGTGCTGGGCGAATACCAGCATCTGCGCGAAGGCGACACGGCCAAGACCACCGGCCGCATCCTCGAAGTGCCGGTGGGTCCGGAGCTGCTCGGTCGCGTCGTCGACGCGCTCGGCAACCCGATCGATGGCAAGGGTCCGCTCGGCGCCAAGCTCAGCTCGCCGATCGAAAAGGTCGCGCCGGGCGTGATCTGGCGTAAGTCGGTCGATGAGCCGGTGCAGACCGGTTACAAGTCCGTCGACTCGATGATCCCGATCGGCCGTGGTCAGCGCGAGCTGATCATCGGTGACCGCCAGACCGGCAAGACCGCACTGGCCATCGACGCGATCATCAACCAGAAAGATTCCGGCATTAAGTGCATCTACGTCGCCATCGGCCAGAAGCGCTCGTCGATCGCCAACGTGGTGCGCAAGCTCGAAGAGCACGGCGCGCTCGCCAACACCATCATCGTGGTGGCTTCGGCTTCCGAGTCGGCTGCGCTGCAGTACATCGCGCCGTACTCCGGCTGCGCCATGGGCGAGTACTTCCGCGACCGTGGTCAGGACGCGCTGATCATCTATGACGATCTGTCTAAACAGGCTGTGGCCTACCGCCAGATCTCGCTGCTGCTGAAGCGCCCGCCGGGCCGTGAGGCTTACCCGGGCGACGTGTTCTATCTCCACTCCCGTCTGCTCGAGCGCGCTTCCCGCGTGTCCGAGGAGTACGTCGAGAAGTTCACCAACGGCGAAGTGAAGGGCAAGACCGGTTCGCTGACCGCGCTGCCGATCATCGAGACCCAGGCCGGCGACGTGTCCGCGTTCGTGCCGACCAACGTGATTTCGATCACCGACGGCCAGATCTTCCTCGAGACCGACCTGTTCAACGCTGGTATCCGTCCGGCCGTGAACGCCGGTATCTCGGTGTCGCGCGTGGGCGGTGCCGCCCAGACCAAGATCGTCAAGAAGCTGTCCGGCGGCGTGAAGCTGGCCCTGGCCCAGTTCCGTGAGCTGGCTGCGTTCGCACAGTTCGCCTCGGACCTCGACCCGGCCACCCGCGCCCAGCTGGATCGCGGCCAGCGCGTGACTGAGCTGATGAAGCAGAAGCAGTACGCGCCGCTGTCCATCGCCGAGCTCGCGCTGTCGGTGTACGCCGCCGAGAAGGGCTACCTGGACGACCTGCCGGTCAACAAGGTACTGCCATTCGAGAAGGGTCTGCACGCCTTCATGCACCAGAACCACGGCGACCTGATGAAGAAGATCGTCGCCACCGGTGACTGGAACAACGATATCGAAGCCGTCTTCAAGTCGTCCCTGGACGAGTACAAGAAGACCGGCAGCTGGTAAGCAAGTACAGGGTGTGCGGCCGTTCGCTTTGAATGGCCGCACAGCACTCCGGCCGTTGAGCCGGGATCGCACAAACCCAACAGGTTGAGGCAAACGTGGCAAGCGGACGCGAAATCAAAACCAAGATCAAGAGCACGCAGAACATGCGCAAGGTGACGCGCGCGCTCGAAATGGTCTCGGCCTCGAAGATCCGCAAGGCGCAGGATCTGATGAAGGCGTCGCGTCCGTACGCACGCCAGATGCGCAAGGTGATCGCGCACGTCGCCCAGGCCAGCACCGACTTCAGCCATCCGTTCCTGGTGCAGCGCGAACCCGTCGCGCGCGTCGGTTACCTGGTGGTTTCCACTGACCGTGGCCTGTGCGGTGGTCTGAACTCGAATATGTTCCGTCGCCTGCTTCCCGCCATTCGCGAATGGCAGGACAAGGGCGTTGAAGTCGACGTGGTGGCGATCGGCCAGAAGGCCGTGCAGTTCTTCCGCCGCATCAAGGGCGTCAACCTGATCGGCAGCATCACCCATCTCGGTGAGAAGCCGAAGGTCGAGCAGCTGATCGGCGTGATCAAGGTTGCGCTGGATGCCTATACGGCCGGCAAGCTGGATCGCGTGTTCCTTGCCTACAACGACTTCGTCAACACCATGACGCAGAAGCCGTCGATCGAGGCGCTGTTGCCGTTGCCGCTGGTGGCTGCCGAGCTGGAAGCTGCCGAAGGCGGCAAGGACTCCGCGACACCGAGTTGGCCAGTGGCTGGCTTGAAGCTGGAACAGACCCACGACTGGGACTACATCTACGAGCCGGACGCAGCGACGGTGCTGGAGCACGTGCTTGGTCGCTATATCGAGTCCGTGGTGTACCAGGGCGTGCTGGAAAACCTCGCCAGCGAACATGCCGCGCGCATGGTGGCGATGAAGAGCGCGTCCGACAACGCCAACAAGGTGATCGGCGAACTGACGCTGGTCTACAACAAGGCGCGCCAGGCTGCGATTACCCAGGAAATCTCGGAAATCGTCGGCGGCGCGGCGGCAGTGTAAGTGCGATCGTCCCTGATCGCGAAGATCAAAAAGCAGCCATCCATGGCTGCACTGTTCACTAAAAGCACGCGACCGTGATTGGGCGCGAGTAAAACAAACACTTAAAGATCCATCCGGAGCACATCCATGAGCCAGGGCAAAGTTGTACAGATCATCGGCGCGGTTATCGACGTTGAGTTCGCACGCGATCAGGTGCCGCAGGTTTACGACGCGCTGAAGATCGACGGCACCGAGATCACGCTGGAAGTCCAGCAGGTCCTGGGTGACGGCATCGTGCGTACGATCGCGCTCGGCTCCACCGACGGCCTGAAGCGTGGCCTCGTGGCCCGCAACACCGGCGAAGGCATCAAGGTGCCGGTCGGCAAGGCCACCCTCGGCCGCATCATGGACGTGCTCGGCAACCCGATCGACGAAGCCGGTCCGATCGACACCAAGGACCATTGGGTCATCCACCGCGAAGCGCCGAGCTATGACGACCAGGCTGCTGCGAATGACCTGCTGGAAACCGGCATCAAGGTGATCGACCTGGTCTGCCCGTTCGCCAAGGGCGGCAAGGTCGGCCTGTTCGGCGGCGCCGGCGTGGGCAAGACCGTGAACATGATGGAGCTCATCAACAACATCGCGAAGGCGCACTCGGGTCTGTCCGTGTTCGCCGGCGTGGGTGAGCGTACTCGTGAAGGTAACGACTTCTATCACGAGATGAAGGACTCCAACGTTCTCGACAAGGTCGCGATGGTGTACGGCCAGATGAACGAGCCGCCGGGCAACCGTCTGCGCGTGGCGCTGACCGGCCTGACCATGGCCGAGTACTTCCGCGACGAGAAGGACGCCAGCGGCAAGGGCAAGGACGTGCTGCTGTTCGTCGACAACATCTACCGCTACACGCTGGCCGGTACCGAAGTGTCGGCGCTGCTCGGCCGTATGCCGTCGGCCGTGGGTTACCAGCCTACGCTGGCCGAGGAAATGGGCGTGCTGCAGGAGCGCATCACCTCGACCAAGACCGGTTCGATCACCTCGATCCAGGCCGTTTACGTGCCCGCGGACGACCTGACCGACCCGTCGCCGGCCACCACCTTCGCCCACTTGGACGCGACCGTGGTGCTGAGCCGTAACATCGCTTCGCTGGGTATCTACCCGGCCGTGGATCCGCTGGATTCCACCAGCCGCCAGCTCGATCCGAACGTGATCGGCGTGGAGCACTACGAAGTGGCGCGCAAGGTGCAGGGCACGCTGCAGCGCTACAAGGAGCTGAAGGACATCATCGCCATTCTCGGCATGGACGAGCTGAGCGAAGAAGACAAGCAGGCTGTGGCCCGCGCGCGTAAGTGCGAGCGCTTCTTCTCGCAGCCGTTCCACGTGGCGGAAGTGTTCACTGGTTCGCCGGGCAAGTACGTGTCGTTGAAGGAAACCATCCGCGGCTTCAAGATGATCGTGGACGGCGACGTGGACCATCTGCCGGAGCAGGCGTTCTACATGGTCGGTGGCATCGATGAGGCCATCAAGAAGGCCGAGGACATGGCGGCCAAGAAGGCAGCCTAAGAGCGGTAGGGAGGTGAACAGGCCGGCGAGAGCCGTTTATTGATCACCTCCTCACTCCCTCACTTGCTTTAAAGAGTAAAAGCGCATGAGCCATACCCTACGTGTCGACATCGTCAGTGCTGAAGCCGAGATTTTCCACGGCGAGGCAGCCATGGTCGTCGCCACCGGCGAAATGGGCGAGCTGGGCATTGCGCCCCGCCACGCTCCGCTGATCACCCGCCTGAAGCCGGGCCATGTCGACGTGGTGCTGCCGAACGGCGAGCGCCAGCAGTTCTGGGTGTCCGGCGGCATTCTGGAAGTGCAGCCGCAGGTCGTGACTGTGCTGGCTGATACCGCTGCGCGCGCCTCCGATCTGGATGAGGCTGCCGCCCAGCGCGCCAAGCAGGAAGCCGAGGACGCTCTGGCCAACCGCACCGACGCGATGGAAATCGCCGAGGCACAGGCCAAGCTGGCTGAAGCGCTGACCCAGCTGCAGGCGCTTGAGCGTCTGCGCAAGAACCTCAAGCACTGATTCCTTTCCGCCTCGGCGGACTGCAGGATCCAGAAACGCCGGCCTTGTGCCGGCGTTTTTGCTTGGGCATCTTTGCGTCCATCGTTCCTCAGAAGAGCAGGGCGTATGGCAAGGATGTGTACCGTGGTGTGTCCGGGCCTATGCGGCCTGTTGCTGGTCGCCTGTGCTACGACCAAGCAAGAGACCCGGCCACCTCCCGCAGCCGGAGACGCGACGTGGCACATGGTGCAGCCGGAAAGCACTCGGCGCTATGAGCTGGCCATGGGCGACGTCTCCAGCGGCGCCGTGCCCTTTCATCGCGTTGCGCCGGTCTATCCACCGTCGCTGCTGGCGAGCTGCCCAAGTCCGGTAGAGGTTCAAGCCCTGCTGGTCGTCAATCAGGAAGGCAAGGTCGACGATGTTCGCGTGGTCGACGAAGTCACCGCCGATGCCGAGCGTCACTTGTATATCGATGCTGTTCGCGTCGCTGCACGGCAGTGGGACTTCAGTCCGCTCCAGATCACTCACTGGGCAGCTGACGCCAACGGCGAAAGCCACGTGGTCGACAGCAAAAGCCGCCCTTTCAGCCTCACCTACGCATTCCGTTTCGAATGCCATGCGGGCCGGGCTGAGGTATCAACCAGTGATACCCCGCCGGCTGGTGTTCATTGAGCCAGCCGCTGGACTGCTATGCTCCGCCGCTGACGTAAGCCGCCGATATCGCCATGAAGAATAAGCCCCTGCACGTCATTGTCCTTGCCGCCGGCGAGGGTAAACGCATGAAGTCCAAGAAGGCCAAGGTGTTGATGCCTTTGGCCGGGCGCCCGCTGCTGGAGCATGTGCTGACCGCTGCGAGGGCGCTGCAGCCCGAGGCGATCCACGTGGTTTACGGCCATTGCGGTGACCAGGTACTGGCGGCGTTCGACGGGCAGGCGGATTTGCGCTGGGTCTTGCAGATGGAACGCCTCGGCACCGGGCATGCCGTGGCGCAGGCGCTGAGCAACGTGCCCGACGGTGTCGCCGTACTGGTGCTTTACGGTGATGTGCCGCTGACTCGCGCGGAGACCTTGAAGCGTCTGGTGAGCACGGAAGGGTCGCTGGCCCTGCTCACGACCCGCGTGCCCGATCCCAAGGGTTACGGCCGTGTGCTGCGCGATGGCAACGGCCTGGTGCGCGCCGTGGTTGAGGAGAAGGACGCTGACGATAGCCAGCGCGCGATCAACCTGATCAACACCGGCATCGTCGCTGCCGAGGCCGATGCGCTGAAGCGGTGGACCAGCAAGCTCGACCGTAACAATGCGCAGGGCGAGTACTACCTCACCGATATCTTCGCGATGGCGGCGGAGGAAAGCCGCGCCGCGCGAAACGTCGAATCCGATGATGCGATGGAAGCTGCCGGCGCGAACAACCCCTGGCAGCTTGCCGAGCTCGAGGCGGTATTCCGTCAGCGTGCGGCGCAGGCACTGGCGCTGGAAGGTGTGCGCATCGCCGATCCGGCGCGCATCGATGTGCGCGGCATGGTGACTGCGGCGCGCGATGTGGAGATTGACGTGAATGTCATTCTCGAAGGCGACGTGGAACTAGGTGAAGACGTACGCATTGGCGCTTTCACGCGCCTGAAGAATGTGAAGCTCGCTGCTGGCACCGTCGTGCAGTCGCACTGCGATCTGGAGGGCGTGGTCACCCACGGTCCCTGCATCATCGGCCCGTTCGCGCGTCTGCGTCCCGGCACCGAATTGGCGGCTGGTGTGCACATCGGCAACTTCGTCGAGACCAAGAAAGCGCGGCTGGGCGAAGGCAGCAAGGCCAACCATCTCAGCTATCTCGGCGATACCGTGGTTGGCAGCAAGGTCAACATCGGTGCCGGCACGATTACCTGCAACTACGATGGTGTGAACAAGAGTGTCACGCTGATCGACGATGGCGCCTTTATCGGCTCCAACAGCGCGCTGGTGGCGCCGGTGCGCATCGGCGCGCAGGCCACCATTGGTGCGGGCTCGGTAATCACCAAGGATGCGCCTCCCGGTGAGCTGACCATCGCGCGCGGTCGCCAGGCGACCTTGCATGGCTGGCACCGGCCTGAGAAGAAGTAACGAAGGTCGCGCGTGAGAAACGAGCGCGGCAGCACGGGTAGATCGCCGCCCTCGTTTCTGTCTTACGCGTAACGCCAGCCGTCGATCTCGACCAGCAATTCGCTACGGCATACATCGCCATGCAGCATCAGCACGGGCACGCCGGGCAGATGGGTCTGCAGGAAATCGAGCACGCGTGGCGCGTCGATGGCGTGCCTTACATAGGCCTTCAGTGGTGAGCGCGTGTCGAAACCGGCGGGCATGCCGGCGCTCGCCAGCAGTGCTTCGAGGTTGGCCAGGGTTTCATCCAGCTGCGCATCCAGATCGTCTTCGTGCGCCGAGCTGTGGCCGACGACGGCAGCCGTACCGGAGATGGCCAATACATCTTGCGATGGCAAAGACATCGCGCGGGCGAAGCTCGGTGGCGTACGGCCGTATTGGCGCGGGTAGCGCCAGGCGCTGACCTGTCGCGGATTTTCCACGCGCACGCCCGGCCGGTCGCAGGCCAGCAGATAGATCTGCAAGGTGTGTGCGTCGGTATGGTGGCCGATGGCGGTGGCGGCAGGGAAACCTTCGTTGAAGAAGTGGCCCATGCCAGCCGCGCGACCATCGCAGAACAGCTTGTAGCGCTCGCCGTCGCCCTCGCCCTGGTTGATGGCGCCCAGGTAATTCCAGATGCGCTGTACATGCCGTTCCGGACGCCGGTCGACGAACTCGCGCAATTGGCGGTAGGCCAGTTCGGCGGTATCGCGTGGCCCGCCGTGGGCGCGTTCGTCGAGTTCAATGGCGGCGAACAGCCAGCCGTCGCCGGCTGACCAGCGCAGGTCGCCTTCGCTCCCGTGTGTGACCTGGCCTTCGACTTGCCAGACCTCCAGCGGCGCCGGGGCGTCGAGGCATTCAAGCGCGATGGCCATCCAGCGCGGATCGTCGTGTGCCGGCACGCCGGCACCAAAGCCGAACACGGCAAGCGTGCCGGGTTCGTTCAGGACGTCGGGGGACGCCGCGTTGCGATAAGACACTTGCGGTGCGCGTCGCCGTGGCGAGACGGATAGCGCACTTTCTGAACCGTGAGTCATGCACCGTAGCCCAGGGAAAGTGGGTCGCTATGTTACACTCCACGCCCTGTGCCGACCGGGGGGAGGCATGTTTTGGCAGTACGGAACGAGCATGGCAGAGCAGACCGCGGCACAACATGAACTGGCGACCCTGATCGTGGAGAGCCTCAACCTGGAAGCGGTCACGCCCGAGCAGATCGATCCGGAAGCTCCCCTGTTTGGTGGCGATCTGGGCCTGGATTCGATCGACGCCCTGGAGATCGCATTGGCCGTGTCCAAGCGCTACGGTTTCCAACTGCGTTCCGACAATCCGGATAACGGCCGCATCTTTGCCAGCCTGCGCGCGCTATCCGACCACGTCGAACAGTACCGAACCTCGGCCTGAGCCCTGACACGATGCCCTGTATCGTTGGCATCGTCCGGTTGTTTCGCCGTCTTGCGCGGGTAGCCGCGCCATGAGCGCGTCGGCCTACCGCACCGTATTCCGCGTCGCCCCCGATCACCCAAGCCTGCCCGGGCATTTCCCCGGGTATCCGCTGGTACCTGGCGTTATGTTGCTGGAACAGGTCGCGCTGGCGTTGCGTGCCTGGCGTAACCAGCGTCTGGCGCGGGTGGTGGAGGCCAAGTTCGTCGCGCCCTTGCTACCGGCCGAACAGGCTGAGTTGAGCCTGACCGACAACGGTACGCGCGTTCGCTTTGAAATCCGTCGTGGTGAGATCTTGCTCGCGCGCGGCATCGTGGAAGGTAGCGATCCATGAGCGCGCACTGGCAAAGCCGGCCGGAAGGCGGCGGACGTTTTGCGCTGTGGCTGATCCGCAGTATCGGGTTGTACGGCGGTCGGCGTTTCGGTCGGTTGTTCCTGTATCCGATCACGCTGTACTTTTTTTTGCGCCGCAAACCGGAGCGAGAAGCATCGCGGCAATATCTGGAAAAAGTGCTGCCGCGCCCGGTCACCACCTGGCAAGTGATGAAGCACATTCACTGCTTTGCGGCGACGATGCTGGATCGCGTGTTTCTGCTGGCGCACGGCGAGCGGGATTTCCAGATCGAAACCGAAGGGCTGGAGCTGCTGGTCGAGCGCATCGAACAAGGCCGGGGTGTGTTGCTGTTTGGCTCGCATCAGGGCAGTTTCGAAGCGCTGCGCGCACTCGCATCGCGTCAGCCGGATGTATCGCTGCGTGTACTGCTCGACAAACAGAAAACACCGGCACTCACGGAGTTGCTGGAGGCGCTGGCCCCCGGCATTGGCGACAAGGTGATCGACGCTTCGAAAGATGGCGCCACCATGGTGCTGCAGATGGCCGAAGCCTGTGCGCAGGGCGCGATGGTGGCCCTGCTCGCCGATCGCGGCCGCGAGCACGAAGTGCTGCGCCGTGCCGAGCTGCTTGGTCAGCCGGCGCCGTTTCCGGTAGGTCCCTGGTTGCTCGCGCATACGCTGCAGGTGCCGGTGGTGCTGTGTTTTGGCTTGTACCTCGGCGGTAACCGCTATCGTCTGATCTTCGAGCCGTTTGCCGAGCGTGTGGATATCCCGCGCCATGATCGCGCGCCAGCGCTGGACGCGGTCATTGGCCGTTATGCCCAGCGCGTGGAGCATTACATCCACGTCGCCCCCTACAACTGGTTCAACTTCTATGACTTCTGGCAGCAAGATCTTCACGCTCCTGTTCGGCCTGAGCCTGCCGTGGCTGGCGAGCGCATCGGCAACTGAAAACGATGCCGCGGCGCAGTCGCTGATCGCTTCGCTGGGCCGTCCGGCGCCGGCGCGCACGGTCTTCGCGGAAGCGCGTTTCATGAAGATACTGGAGCAGCCGCGCGTCTCCTCTGGCGAGTTGAGCTGGCTGGGCGGCGACCGGCTGGAGCGCCGCGTGGAACGCCCGGCCAAAGAAGTGGCCACCATCGCTGACGGCGAAGTCACGCAACAGCGCGAAGGACGCAAGCCACGCAGTTTCACGTTGAATCGTGCGCCGCAACTTCAGGTGTTGCTGGATAGTTTCGTTGCCTTGCTTGGCGGCGATGCCTCGCGGCTGGATCAAGCATTCGCCATTCGTCATGATGGTAGTGCGCAGCGCTGGACATTGATGCTGACACCGCGCGATCCGCGCGTCGCCAAGGCGATCGCCAGTATCCAGATCGATGGTCGCGGCAACGAACCGCGTTGCATGCGCATGCAGGAAGCGGATGGCGATCTGGCCATCGATCTGCTGGGTGATCTTGCCGCGCGCATGCCGGCGGTGCCGACGCGTGAAGCGCTGGCAGCCCTGTGTCAGGGCGATTGATCATGTCGCGTCGGGGGCAGGCCATCTTGTTGGCGCTGTGGTTGCTGGCGCTGGCGGGACTTGGCGCGCTGGTCGCGCAGCGGCTGAAGGTCAGCACCGATCTGCGCGATTTCATGCCGGCGCCGACCACGCCCGACCAGCGTCTGCTGATGGAGCAGGTGGGAGAGGGACCGGGTTCGCGCCTGCTGCTGCTGGCGGTGAGCGGTAAGTCTGATGCGGAGCTGGCGGCGCTCAGCCAGGGCCTTGCAGCCGCGTTGCGCAAGGATTCGCGTTACAGCCAGGTACTCAACGGTAGCTTCGACCTCGCGACGTTGGACGAGCGTTTGCTGCCGTATCGCTATCTGCTGTCACCGACGCTGGATAGCGAATCAATGGACGAAGCTTTCCTGGCGGATCAATTGCAGCAGCGGCTGGACGATCTTTCGTCACCGGCTGCCAGCCTGTTGAAAGGTCTATTGCCGCGCGACCCCACGCTGGAAGTGTTGAAGCTGGCGGAACGCTGGACGCCTCCGAAGTCACCCGAGTTGCGCGAGGGCGTCTGGTTCTCGGCGCAGCACGAGGCACTGTTGCTGGTGCAGACACATGCGGCGGGTTTTGATCCGGATGCGCAGGTGGATGCGGTGACCGGTATCGACCATGCATTCCACGCTTTGTCAGGCAGCACCGGGGCTACGCTGACGACCAGCGGCCCTGGGTATTTCAGTGTGGTAGTGAGCCAGCAGACGCGCGGGCAAGCTGAGTTGATCGGCAACGTTTCCACCGTCGGCTTCATCCTGCTGTTGTTGCTGGCTTATCGCAGCGTGGGTTCGCTGTTGCTGTCGGCCCTGCCGATCGCCAGCGCAGCGCTGACAGGCATTGCCGCGCTGGTGCTGCTGTTTCCGCAGGTGCACGGCATAACGCTCGCCTTCGGTTTCACCCTACTTGGTGTGGCGCAGGAATATCCCATCCGCGTGTTGAGTCATCGGCGCGCAGGAGAGGATGCAGTAGCCAGCGTGCGCGGACTATGGCCATTGCTGCTTACCGCCATCGCTTCGGCCTGCATCGCCTATCTCGCGTTCTATGCGTCCGGGGTGAATGGTTTGAAGCAGCTGGCTGTGTTTACCATCACCGGATTATTGGTGGCGGGATTCAGCACTCGCTATCTGCTCCCGCGTTTGTTGCCGAGCAAAGTACGTGATGTGGCAGATATGCCATGGCTGTTGCATGCGCGCCGTTTCGTTGATCGCCTGCCACGACCGCGATGGGTGCCGTTGCTGGTGGTCGTGGCGACGGTGCTGATGCTGGCGATGGCTCCTGGCTCGTTCTGGCAGAACAACCTCGCTGCATTGACGCCGCTGCCGCAGGATCTGCTGCAGCGTGATGCCCGTTTGCGCGAAGCGCTAGGTGCGCCGGATGTCCGCTACTTGTTGATCCTGCAAGCGGCTGATGCGCAGGGTGTGCTCAAGCTCTCCGAGCAGATAGAGCCCAAAGTCGCGGCCTTAGTGGCCCGACATGCGGTGGATGCGGTCGAGCTGCCCTCGCTCTATTTGCCCAGCGAAGACACGCAGCGCGCGCGTCAGCAAAAGCTGCCGGATCGCACCGCTCTGCAGCGGACGCTGACGGAGTCTACGCAGGGGTTGCCGTTCCGCAAGGATCTGTTTGCGCCTTTCCTCGCCGATGTGGAAACGGCGCGCAGTCTGCCGCTGCTAACGCCGGAAATATTCGCGCAAAGCACGCTGGGACAGCGTCTGTCCGCCATGCTGGTGGCACGAGAGGGTCATTGGCTGGGCTTGGGCACACTCAGCGGTGTGCATGACGTCGCGGCACTGCAGAGCCTGGCGAACGAGAGTGGCGGTGCCGTACGCCTGCTCGATCTGAAGCAGGCATCCGAATCGCTGGTGGTCGACTACCGCACGCGCATCCTGCATGCGTTGCTGGGTGCCACCCTATTGATGATTCTGACCATTACCTTCGCTCTGCGCAGCGCGCGCCGCGCTTGGCATGTGCTGGCGCCAATGACATTGGCAACCTTCCTGGTGCTGGCGGTGGAGCGGGCGATAGGTATCGAGATATCGCTGTTCCATCTTGTCGCGCTGATTCTTGCCGCGGGGCTTGGTTTGCACTATGCGTTGTTTTTCGAGCGTGACACCGGCGACCCTGCGGAGCAGCGTCGCACGCTGCATGCCACCCTGGTCTGCGTGCTGTCCGCCTTGCTGGTGTTCGGCATGCTGGCGTGGAGCAGCATTCCGATATTGCGCGCGATCGGTCTCACTGTAAGCCTGGGCGTGGCGTTTCATTTCTGTCTTTCCATTCTGATGGCGCCACATGCAGGACATGGCCATGCTCGACAAGACTGACTGGGCGCATCTGATTCCACACGCGGGCACGATGTGTCTGTTGGATGCGGTGGTGGACTGGAGCGAAGCATCCATTCACGCCGTCAGCGACAGTCATGCCGATGCTTTGCACCCGCTGGGCACCGCTGAGGGCCTGCATGCAGTGCATCTGGCGGAATACGGCGCTCAGGCCATGGCGGTGCATGGTGCGCTTGGTGAGCGCGAGCGTGGTGTCGAAGTGGCGCGGCCGGGGCGGCTGGTAAGCCTTCGCGACGTGCAGCTCGAAGTGGAGTATGTCGATGCCGCGCAAGGCAGGCTGGATATCTACGCCGAGCGTCTCTATGCCGACAACGGCGGTGCGCAGTATGCCTTTCGTGTGGAACAGGCAGGGCGCACGCTGATCAATGGGCGAGCCGCGGTGATCTACGCGGCGTCGTGAAGCAGGACTCAGGTCACTCTTGCTGCGTCGAATACCACGGGTCGGCTGGCACGTGAGCGCCGGTAGCTCGCCCACACATCGCCGTAGTGCATGATGCGACCGACCGTATAGAAAGTGATGCGTGCCACATCGCGCACCGGGCTGAAGTGACTGATGCGGAACTCGCCGTAGTAACGGGACGCGATCGGAACCGAGGCGATACCCAGTCCTTTCTCGCGCGAGGCGGCGATGAGGATCGCAGCTTCGAATACGAAGTTCTCCGCTGGCAGATCCACCAAATCCAGTGCCGCGCGCGGATACCAGCGCTGGCCGCTTTGGGTGTCGGCTACCGGTTGTGCGCAGGCCCAGGAGATACCCCAGTCGGCCACAGCATTGGCGCGGCGACGGGCCTTGGGTTGCTGTTCGCGATCGATCAGCCGTGCGCCGATGACGATGTGATTGGGATAACGCTGCGCGGCCGCCACGATGTGCGGTACGTCGCTGGCCAGATGCTGACCGTCGCCGTCCATCGTCACCACGGCATCAAAGCCCTGGCGCAACGCTTCGTGGAAACCGGTGCGCAGTGCACCGCCCTTGCCGCTGCGTTGCGGATGGCGCAGCAAGGTGACGGGCATCGCGCCGACGATATCGGGCGTGCGGTCGTCCGAGCCATCATCCACCACGATTACCGGTACGCCGAGCGCGAGGGCGGAGTTGACCACACCCTGGATGGCTGCCTCTTCATTGAGGCAGGGAATCAATACGCACCATCGGACGGTTGGGGAGCTCAAGCAGCCTCTTCCAATTGGATGTCCAGGCCGATCGACCCGGCTGTATCCAAAGTGTAATGAGCTCCATGGCCGGCCAACAGCAGCAGCAAGGGCAACGCGGCGGCGGCGGTAACGTTGGCTTCATGCCAGGCGGGGGGCAAAGGCGAAAAGGGGGCGGCCTCTACCGGTCGGGTGGGCGTCAGGCTGAGGCGGGCGATGCTGTGCGGCCCCGCTTGCGGAGCCAGCACCAGGGCACAGCCAAAGGCCTGGGTGCTTTCGGTCATGGTGCCCAGCGGGCCGGTGCCTGCGATATCGCTGCATACCAATAGCACCGGCCTTTGGTCGGCGATGACTTGCATCGCGGCTTCCAGCAAGCCGGCGCCCAGGCTGGCGCGATAGCCGCAGACGGCGGCCGATGGCGCGTGGCAGTCGGTGGCGATGGTCCAGTAGCCGGCTGGCGCGTTGTGCACCGAATTGTGAAAACGCGTAGGCGAGAGCGCGGAGGGTTCGCGCGCCAGGGTGTCGCACATGTAGTCGGTGATGGTCTGGTCGCCAAAGGCGGAGGTGAACACGCAGGCCAATTCGTTGGCCTGGCGTCCGCTCATGGCGACTGCCTGGCCGGCGACTTCGGTGGCGAGCAATACGCTTTCCGGTGCACGACGACGTTCGTTGGCCGGCAGCACGCTGGCGGCCGGCCGTGCTGCCGGCGGCGGCACAGGGGTGCCGGCCAGCCAGGCGCGCAGGGCGGCGAAATCCCTCAGTTGTGGCGACCAAAGGCCGACACCTTCCACATAGACCGGCCAGCTGCTCATGCCACGACCTTGCCGAACGCGAGGCAGGCGTTGTTGCCGCCGAAGCCAAATGAGTTGCTGAGGGCGATATGGACGCGCTTCTGCTCGTTCCGCCATGCGAACTGCGGGCCGCAGGCCGGATCGGGATCGTTGCAGCCGAGGTTGCCCGGTACCAATCCGTGCTCAATGGCGAGCAGGGTGAACGCCGCTTCCAGAATGCCGGCCGCGCCCAGCGTATGTCCGGTAAACGCCTTGGTGGAGCTGGCGCGCGTGGTGGCGGGGAACGCGCGGGCGACCAGCGCGGCTTCCACTTCGTCATTCTTCAGACTCGCGGTGCCATGCAGGTTGATGTAATCGACCTGTGCCGCTTCCAGGCCAGCACGCGCCAGCGCAGCGCGCAGCGCGAGCTCGGCACCGAGGCCTTCCGGGTGTGGCGTAGACATGTGGTGGGCGTCGCTGGATTCGCCGTAGCCCAGCAGACGTGCTGCATCGGGTTGGGCATCGGTGCGCTCAAGTAGCGCGAAGCCAGCCGCTTCGCCGATGGATATACCGCGGCGTGCGCGATCAAATGGCTGGCACGGTTCGGGCGAAACCAGTTCCAGTGCGTTGAAGCCAAACAACACGCTGTCGCACAAGGTGTCGACGCCACCAACGACGGCCGCATCGACCAGCCCCAGGCGGATCATCCGCTCCGCGCTGGCGAATACCTTCGCGCTGGATGAGCAGGCGGTGGATACGGTCAGCGCCGGCCCCTCCAGCCCGAGCGCTTCGGCGACAAAGGCGACCAGCGAATGCGGCATATGGATGGCCGGGCGGCGCAGGTCCGGGGGCATGTGTCCGTCGGCGTCGAGGCGGCGGTAGGCTTCTTCCGTCGCGCCGATGCTGGCGGTGGATGTGCCCAGGATCAGTGCGATGCGCCCTGCGCCATAGCGTTCGCGTGCCATACGGACGCGATCGGCGAAGCCGTCCTGGGTCAGACCCAGCCAGGCCAGGCGGTTATTGCGGCATTCCCATGCGGACAGCGCATTGGGCAGCTTGCTGCCCTCTACGCCGGCGACGCGGCCGATCCAGCACGCGAGTGGCGCGCTGCTGAAATCATTGGCGTGCAGGCCGCTGCGGCCGGTATCGAGGGCGTGCAAATGGTCTTGGAGACCGTGGCCTAGCGCGGACGTAACCGTGTATGCGCTGACGCCAAGCGGGTGGATGGGTACGGACATCGCGGGAGCCTAGCGAGCGATCATGGGCCTGCCTAGTCCGGCGAGGTTTTGCGGCGGCTTGCGTTCATTTTGGTCGATGAAAGGCTGCCGATTGCAGCTTTCTTGGAGCTTGCCCACACTGCGGCACCTTCGTTGCTGTTCATCATCGTGTCCCGTCTTATCGTCCCTTTGAAACGCGGTCCCTGGCGCTACTTGAGCGATCGCGATGTATTGCATGCGGCGGTTGTGGCGGTGTTGGCCGTGGTGTTGACGGGCGGTTTGGTGTGGGTGGCTTACGCCGCCCATGTGTGGCGGATTGCCAGGCGCAGTCCGGTGGTGCCGCCAGGACGCATGACCTTGCTGGTATTTGGTCGCCGGCTGGTGCAGGACTGGCCCGAGCACGATTACCAGCAACGCTTGGCGCGCGCCCTTGCGCTGATCCGCCAGGAGTTGGCCGAGCAGGTGTTGCTGTTGGGTGGGTGCAGCGGTGGACGGATCAGTGAAGCTGCCGCCGGAGCGGCCTGGTTGCGGCAGCGGGGGCTCCCGGCGGGAACCGATCTGCAACTGGAGCAGGCCTCGGTCGACTCGCTGGAAAACCTGCGCCATGCACGCAGCCTGCTGCAAGAGAGCGGGCCGCTGTCGGGCGGCCTGCCGCCGGTGGCCTTGATCACCAATCGCTACCATCTAGCGCGCTGCCAGTGGCTCGCGCGGCGTCTGGGCTTCGCCGATTGTGTGCTGGTGGCGGCCGAACCTGAGCTGCGTCTGGACCAACGCTATGTGCTGCGCCTGCTGCTGGAATCGGGGTATGTGATGTGGATCGATCTGGCGCTGCGCTGGGCGCGTCTTATCGGCCATCGGCGGATCGCCGCCAGATTGAGCTGACGGGTATCAGTATCGCGCGACGCCCCGCCGCATCGGCGCGCGACGGCGGGCTTGCTAAGCTCGCGTCAGTGAATAGACCAAGAGCATGGCGATGAGTCAGCAAGCCGATCAAGTCGAACTGTTTCTGCGCGAGTTGCAGGATCGCATCTGCGCCGCCGTGGAAAAGCTGGATGGCAACGCGCGATTCGAGGAGGACGCGTGGACACGTGCGGCCGGCGGTGGCGGGCGCACGCGCGTGTTGCGCGAAGGCGCTGTGTTCGAGCAGGCGGGAGTGAACTTCTCGCGCGTCTATGGCAACAAGCTTCCGCCTAGCGCCACGGCGCATCGGCCGGAGCTGGCCGGCGGGAGTTTCGTCGCCACCGGGGTTTCCCTGGTGCTGCATCCGCGCAACCCGTATATCCCAACCACGCACGCCAATGTGCGTTACTTCGAGGCGAGCAAAGAGGGCGTGGAACCGGTGTGGTGGTTCGGCGGCGGCTTTGATCTCACGCCGTTCTATCCGTTCGACGAGGATGTGGCGCACTGGCACACCGTTGCGCGCGATGCCTGCGCGCCGTATGGAGCGGACGTCTATACGCGCTACAAGCAGTGGTGCGATGAGTATTTCTATCTCAAGCACCGCAACGAGACGCGTGGCGTCGGCGGCCTGTTCTACGACGACCTCAACGAAGGCGGGTTCGAGCGCTGTTTTGCTTTCACTCGCGACGTGGGACAGGGCTTTCTCGATGCGTACCTGCCGATCGCAGAGCGCCGCAAGGACACGCCTTATGGTGAGCGCGAACGCGAGTTCCAGTTGTACCGGCGTGGCCGCTACGTGGAATTCAACTTGGTCTATGACCGCGGCACCTTGTTCGGCCTGCAGTCTGGCGGGCGCACTGAGTCGATTCTGATGAGCCTGCCTCCGCGCGTGCGTTTTGAATACGCGTATGTGCCGGAGGAAGGCTCAGCGGAAGCGCGGCTCGGTGAGTACCTGAAGCCGCGCGACTGGGTCTGAAACGGAGCACGGGCGGCGGCAACAAGTGCGCCGCCCGCCAGCGCGTCGTCAGTCCAACGACGGCGCGTCGCCCCTGAACTTCACCGGCGTGGCGCCCTTCACGGGGCCGATCTGCGCGCTGTCGCTGACCTGCAGCACCACTTCGCGACGGAATTCCAGCGTGCCCTGTACAACGGCATGCGGCCCGATTACGACATGCGGCGGACGACTGTTGTTGTTGAACCAGCCGCCGGGCTTATCGACCAGGATGCCGCCCTCGACCCGTGAGTTGGCGCCGACATAGATGCTGCCGCTGACCGTCTCGATGCCCTTGGCTACATGCGCTGCATCGAGGTTAATGGTGCCGTTGACGTTGGCGACCTTGCCGGCCACCTCCGCGCCCTTGCCGAGCCTAATAGTGCCGTTGGTGGTGCCCACCTCGCCGGTGATGCGACTGCCCGCACCCAGCGTGGCCGAGCCGTTGACCGTCGAGATCTCGCTGGCCTGGGATTTCTCGCCAAGCTCCACCGAGCCGTTGACCGTACTTGCCTTGTGCACCGTGGCGTTGTCGCCGATGCGCACCGAGCCGTTTACGGTGCTGACGTCGCCGGCCTGCTGGCCGTTCTCGACGCGTACGGTGCCGTTGATCTTGTCGATATCGTTGTCCCGGGCCAGCACAGCCAGTGGTAGGACGAGGGCAAGGGCGAGCAGGGTACGGCGCATGGTGGACTCCAAAAGGTGGGTGTATCAGCCCATAGGATGCTCCTGCGCCCCGCCGGGTTTAGCATGACCTTCGACAGGGGCGCATTTGACGGCTGCCGGGCCGGGCCTCACCATTTCAGGTTTCCCGCCTGCCTTTCGCCGCCATGCACAAACTTGTACTGATCCGTCACGGCCAATCCCAGTGGAACCTCGACAACCGCTTCAGCGGCTGGGCCGACGTCGACCTTACCGAGCAAGGCATGGCCGAGGCGCAGGAAGCGGGCCGCCTGCTCAAGGAAGCCGGCTATAGCTTCGATGTGGCGCATACCTCGCTGCTCAAGCGCGCCGTGCGCACCCTGTGGGGTGTGCAGGATGCGATGGATCTGATGTGGATTCCGGTGCTTACCGACTGGCGCCTCAATGAGCGCCACTACGGTGCGCTTACGGGCCTCAACAAGGCGGAAACCGCCGCCAAGTACGGCGACGATCAGGTCAAGATCTGGCGCCGCAGCTACGACATTCCGCCGCCGCCGCTCGATCGTGCGAAGAACGAGTCGGTGCATGATCCGCGCTATGCCTCGCTGGACCCCAAGGACATTCCCGATACCGAATGCCTCAAAGACACCGTGGCTCGTGTGCTGCCGTATTGGCATGAAGTGCTGGCCCCGGCGATTCGTGCCGGCCAGCGCGTCGTGGTTGCCGCGCATGGCAACTCGCTGCGCGCGCTGGTGAAGTATCTGGACAATATTTCCGACGAAGCCATTGTCGAACTCAATATTCCCAACGGTGTACCACTGGTATACGAGTTTGATAGCGAGCTGAAGCCGCTGCGCAGCTATTACCTCGGCGACGCCGACGCGATTGCCGCCAAGATGGCCGCCGTGGCCAACCAGGGTAAGGCGAAGTAAGCGTTTCGACGCGCGGGTGACAGGCGTCACCCGCGATGGTTGTGCGGCGTCAATCGTTGCGCGTCGGTTCGTCCGCTAGTCTGATCCCACATTCCCGCAGAGTGTCCGGTCATGGCGCCTACCGTGTTTCCCCTGATCATGCTTCCGTTGATGGCTTATGGCGTGTGGCGGCGTGTGCGCGGCAACTTCGGGCCGCAGCCGATCCGGCGCAAGCGCATGGTGGCGCGCATCGTGATCTTCAGCCTAGTGGCCGGTCTGATTGCGTTGGTTGGGTTGTACAACGTGAAGCTGCTGGAGGGGTTATTGGGCGGCTTGGTTGGCGGCGCTGCGCTGGGCCTGCTGGGTCTGCGCCTGACCCGTTTTGGCCGGGACCAGAAAGGGGCGGATGTTTACATCCCGAACCCCTGGCTTGGAGTGGCACTCACCGCGCTGCTGGTCGGTCGCGTGGCCTGGCGCTTCCTGGTGGTGATGCCGCAGATGCAGGATCCCGCCGCCGCTTATGCGGGCCCTCCGCTAGGCAATAGCCCGCTGACGCTCTTGGTGTTCGGCCTGATGATTGGCTACTACATCACCTACTACGCGGGCCTGCTGGTGCATCACCGGCGTTTTCAGCGCGAGCACGCGCCGGCTGCGGCGGACTGATCAGAGCGCGTCGTTGTCGAGTTCGCCGGTACGGATGCGGATGACCTGCTCCAGCGTACTGACGAAGATTTTGCCGTCGCCAATCTTGCCGGTACGGGCCGACTGCGTGATGGCTTCCACCACCCGCTCGAGCTGGTCATCGGCGACCGCCACTTCCACCTTGATTTTAGGCAGGAAGTCGACCACGTACTCGGCGCCCCGATAGAGTTCGGTGTGTCCCTTCTGGCGGCCGAAGCCCTTTACCTCGGTCACCGTGATGCCTTGCACGCCAACTTCGGCCAGTGCTTCGCGCACATCGTCCAGCTTGAAGGGTTTGATGACCGCGACCACCAGCTTCATGGGTATTCCTCAGTTAAAGAGTGCCGGGTGTTTCCCGTCCCGATACAGACAGGCATTTTGCCTGCCATGGATGCCATTTGTCGCCTGGGCCAACCCTGTGTAGGAGAATGCCTACACATCACAGTGGAGCAAGCCGATGGCGCCTGAATTTCACATTTATCTAAACTTATCGCCGACGAGTTCGAGGTGCTATCCATGATGGATAGACAGGATATCGATCAGCTTGCCTTACGACTTGCCTCGTTGGTTCCGCCAGGATTGGCTCAGGCGCATCAGGATCTCCGCGCCAACTTTTCCGATGTCCTGGCGCAAGGATTGCGCCGCCTTGACCTAGTCACCCGCGAGGAATTTGAGGTTCAGAGTCTTCTTCTGGCGCGTACACGCGCCAAGGTAGATGAACTTGAAAGGCGTGTCGCTGATCTTGAGGCGAGCGCCGCGGCCCGCGGGAACTAGCCAGTCTCCCTCCCGGGAGCCGTCCCCGATCCGTCACCCTCACCCCGAGAACGATCGGGGGCGGTCATTTTTCACCGCCTGCCGAAGGGAGTCGCCCATCTTGTCGTCTGGACGCGACCTCTTCCTGTCTGCGGGCCCACTACTCGCATGAGTCTCGCCGTTACCCTCAGCCGGGCACAGGAAGGCGTGGCCGCGCCGCAGGTAATGGTGGAAGTGCATCTTTCCGGCGGGCTGCCGGGGACCAATATCGTGGGTTTGCCCGAAGCGGCGGTGCGTGAGGCGCGGGATCGTGTTCGCGTAGCCATCCAGAACACAGCGTTCGAATACCCCAATCGCAGAGTCACCGTGAATCTGGCCCCGGCCGAGTTGCCCAAGGACGGTGGGCGCTTCGATCTGGCGATTGCCTTGGGCATCCTGGCTGCCGGCAACCAGGTGCCGCGAGAAAAGCTGGATGACTGCGAATTCCTAGGCGAATTGGCGCTATCGGGCGCCTTGCGTGGGGTTTCCGGTGTGCTGCCCGCTTTGCTGCGCGCCCGCGCCCGTGGCCGCAAAGTAGTGGTGCCACGGGCGAACGCCGCCGAGGCGGCGCTGATTCCCGATGCCGACGTGCGTGTCGCCGACACGCTTGCGGAAGTCTGCGGTTGGCTGCGTGGTGGGCAGGACCTCGCGTTGCCGATAGGTGCAGAGATCGCAGCAGATGCCACTTACGGACCGGACCTGATTGATGTGCGCGGCCAACGGCAGGCGCGTCGGGCTCTGGAGATTGCCGCAACCGGTGGGCACCATTTGTTGCTGGTGGGGCCGCCGGGAACCGGCAAGACCATGCTGGCCGAACGCCTTCCGGGCATCCTCCCGCCGCTGACGGAATCGGAGGCCTTGGAGAGCTGCGCGATCCTTTCGGTGGCGGGGCAGGTAGTGGATCCCTCAAAGTGGCGTCGGCGCGCGTTCCGCGCGCCGCACCACACGGCTTCGGCGGTGGCATTGGTCGGTGGTGGATCGCAGCCCCGGCCGGGCGAGATTTCGCTGGCGCACAACGGCGTGCTCTTTCTGGACGAGCTGCCGGAATTCAGTCGCCACGTGCTGGATGTGTTGCGCGAACCGTTGGAATCCGGCTCGATCGTGATTTCGCGGGCTTCGCGTCAATCAACGTTCCCCGCGCAATTTCAGCTGGTGGCGGCGATGAATCCTTGTCCTTGCGGTTACGCCGGGGATCCGCGCCAGCGTTGTCAGTGCACGCCCGATCAGATCCAGCGTTACCGCGGACGTATTTCCGGTCCGCTACTGGATCGCATCGACATGTGCGTGGACGTACCGCGCCAGCCACTGACCGAACTGAGCGCCAAACGTGGCGCCCATGACGAGGATTCCGCAACGGTGCGCGCCCGCGTAGTGAAAGCACGCCACCAGGCATTGGTACGGGCGGGCCGTTCCAATGCTGAGATCAGTACGCGCGAACTCGAACGCGATTGCGCGCTGGGCCCGGCGGAGCGTGCCTGGTTTGAAGGAGCACTTGAGCGCCTGGGATTATCGGCACGGGCCTATCACCGCACGCTGCGGGTGGCGCGCACCATTGCCGATCTGGACGGCGGGGCGGCTGCGTTGGATCGGGTGCATCTGGCAGAGGCATTGCAGTACCGACGCTTCTAGGGCTTTGATAAACAAAATTTAATCTTCGGATGGGTAATTTCTGTACCGATAGGTATTGACTTGATGGGGGATGGGATTAATATCTGCACCGACTAGTTCTCTTATGGACTCAGTCCCGCCACCCCGGTATCGGCCCCCCTCCCTCCCCCCGTCCGATACCGGGGTTTGGCATCTCCCCCCAATCCCTTCGCTCGATTTTGCTTTCGGATGTGTCCGATAGATGGGTTTGCGCGACACTCGGGATACTGCGCTGCTGTTGGCTTCCCCAAGGCCAGTTCGCCCAAACACCGCAAACGACATGATGTCGCCAGGGGATCGTGAATGACGCTTCAAATCGGCCTGATGCTCACGGGCATGCTCGGCATCGGTTTTCTTGCGCAATGGCTGGCTTGGCGGGTTCGCCTGCCGGCGATTCTGTTTTTGCTGCTGGCCGGCATTTTGCTCGGACCGGTCAGCGGTGTGCTGAAGCCTGACCACCTACTCGGCGATCTGTTATTTCCGATGGTTTCGCTCTCGGTAGCGCTGATCCTGTTCGAAGGCAGCCTGACCTTGCGTTTCCACGAGTTGCCGGGGATTGGCCGTGCGGTGCGCGGACTGGTGTCCTACGGTGCCGTGGTGGCGGTGGTGCTGCTTGCCATTGCTGGACATTACCTGGCGGGACTGCGCTGGGAAATCGCCTGGTTGTTTGGCGCGCTTACCTGTGTCACCGGTCCGACGGTGATCGCACCCATGTTGCGCACCGTGCGCCCCAATGCCCGTATCGCCAATACGCTGCGTTGGGAAGGCATCGTGATCGATCCGCTTGGCGCGCTATTCGCCGTGCTTATCTACGAAGCCATTGTGTCGCGGCATCAAGGTCACACCATCGGCGTGTTCCTGGCGACCATTCTGTGTGGTTGTTTGATCGGCACGCTGGCTGCCTGGGTGCTCGGCTTCCTGTTGCGTCGCCAGCTGATTCCGGACTACCTGCAGAACTACGGCACGCTCGCGACGGTGCTTTTGGCTTTCACCGTATCGAACACCATCACGCACGAATCGGGTCTGCTTACCGTAACCGTGATGGGCATTGCGCTGGGCAACATGCGCGGCGTGCATATCGATGACATTCTGGATTTCAAGGAAAGCCTGACCACACTGTTGGTCTCCACCTTATTCATCCTGCTGGCTGCGCGACTGGAGTGGCCATTACCGGATGGCATGCTGTGGGCTGGCATCGCGGTATTCATTGCGGCGCAGATCATTGTGCGTCCAATAACGGTGGTGGTCTCCAGCATCGGCAGTGCCTTGAGTTGCCGTGAGCGCGCCTTGATTGCCTGGGTCGCACCGCGCGGCATTGTGGCGGCCTCGGTATCGGCTCTGTTTGCGCTCAAGCTGGAAGCGCTGGGCATGCACGACGGCGCCGCTCTGGTCCCATTGGTATTCATCCTGATCATCGGCACGGTGGTGCTGCAAAGCGCTACTTCCAGGCCCCTGGCGCTATGGTTGAAGGTAGCCGAACCCGAACCCCATGGTGTGTTGGTCTTCGGTTCCGACAGCGTGGCGCGAGCGATCGCCAAAGTGCTCAAGGATGCCGGCTTCCACGTTGTGCTGGCCGATGATGAATGGGATGGCGTGCGCCGGGCACGCATGGATGGGCTGACCACGTTCTACGGCAATCCCGCATCCAGTTACGCCGAGCGCAATCTCGATCTGACTGGTATCGGCCGTTTGCTGGCGATGTCGATGCATCGCGAACGAAACTCGCTGGTGTGCGTGCATTACCGCCAGGAATTCGGCCGCGAAAAGGTCTATCGCCTGCGCAACCTGCCGCCGCAGGAAGGCAACAACGATCGCACCATGCTGGCCGGCACACTGCTGGCACCGCCGCTGTTCGCCGAGGACATGACGCATGCGCGCTTCGCCGAGTTGCTTGAGCAAGGCTGGCGCATCAAATCCACTCGACTCACCACCACCTTCGATTGGCCGCACTTCATCGAGCAGTACGGTTCGGACACGGTGCTGCTATTCGGCGTGGAAGAGAAGGGTGCTTTGCGAGTGGCATCCGCCAAGCGCACATTGGAGCCGCGGCCTGGCTGGCTGGTGATCGCACTGGTGCCGCCGGAAACGACAAAGGCACCGGTGCGCGCGGAATAGACTGAACAGGCATCACTCCCTACGCAGCGAGCGCCGACAGGGTGCTCCCCATCGGCGCTCGCGCCAGCGTTCCATGCTGGCCCCGGCGGCAACACTCAGGCTGCAGTGGCGTGCTTGTGGAATTGAGCTTCTTCGGTGGAGCCTTTCAGCGCAGTGGTGGATGACAAGCCCTGCTGAATCGCCTGCGTCACCTGGTCGAAATAGCCGGTGCCCACTTCACGCTGATGCTTCACTGCCGTAAACCCGCGCTCAGCCGCAGCGAACTCGCGCTCCTGCAGTTCGACGAAGGCGCTCATCTGGCGGCGGGCATAGCCATAGGCGAGATCGAACATGCCGTAATTGAGGCTGTGGAAGCCGGCCAGGGTGATGAACTGGAACTTGTAGCCCATCGCGCCAAGTTCCTTCTGGAATTTCGCAATCGTTGCGTCGTCCAGATTCTTCTTCCAGTTGAAACTGGGCGAGCAGTTGTAGGCCAGCAGCTTGCCTGGGAATTTCGCGTGGATCGCTTCCGCAAACTTGCGCGCTTCTTCCAGATTCGGCTTGCTGGTCTCGCACCAGATCAGGTCGGCATATGGCGCGTACGCCAGGCCGCGGCTGATCGCCTGATCCAGGCCCGGACGCACGCGGAAGAAGCCTTCCACTGTGCGCTCGCCAGTGATGAATGGCTTGTCGTTGTCGTCGACATCCGAGGTGAGAAGGTCGGCGGCATCGGCATCAGTGCGTGCGACCAGAAGCGTCGGCACACCCAGCACGTCGGCGGCAAGGCGCGCGGCATTCAACTTGTCGACGGCCTCGCGCGTCGGCACCAATACCTTGCCGCCCATGTGGCCGCACTTCTTCACGGAGGCGAGCTGATCTTCGAAATGCACGCCGGCGGCGCCCGCTTCGATCATCGCCTTCATTAGTTCGAATGCGTTCAAAACGCCACCGAAGCCAGCTTCCGCGTCAGCCACGATCGGCACCATCCAGTCGGTATCGTCGTTGCCCTCGGCATGATGCAGCTGATCGGCACGCAGCAGCGTATTGTTGATTCGCTTGACCACCTGCGGCACCGAATTGGCTGGGTACAGCGACTGGTCGGGATACATCTCGCCGGCGAGATTGGCATCGGCCGCTACCTGCCAACCCGAGAGATAGATGGCCTGCAGCCCCGCCTTTACCTGCTGCATGGCTTGATTGCCGGTGAGCGCGCCCAGCGCGTTGACGAAATCTTCCTTGTGCAGTGATTTCCACAAACGCTCCGCGCCGCGGCGGGCAAGCGTGTGTTCCACCGCCACCGTGCCGCGCAAGCGCACCACATCCTCGGCGCTGTAATTGCGCTGGATCCCAGTCCAGCGGGGATTGTTTTTCCAGTCGAGCGTGAGTTGTTCGGCGGTGGGTAGCTGGTTCTTCATGACGTGACTCCGTGACATTCGTAGGTCGGTGGCGACTGACGTGTGCGGTCAGGCCAGACGGTCATAGGCGGGCAGGGTGAGGAAGTCGCCGAGCTGGTCGGCGTGAGTCAGGCTGGCGAGCAGTGCGGCCGCTTCATCGGCACGCGCGGCGCCGGGCAGACCGCTCTCGCGCAAACGGTGCGTGTGTGTAACCAGCGCGTGATCGAACAGCGCAAAATTGATGGGCGCGTGATCAGTGAATTCGACACTGCCGTGATGCAGCCATTGCCACAGTTGCGCGCGCGCGATCTCGGCAGTGGCGGCGTCTTCCATCAGGTGATGGATCGGCACGCAGCCCTGGCCATCGAGCCACGAGGCGGTGTAGCGCAGTGCTACTTCAACGTTGTTGTCGAAACCCGCGCGGCTGATCGAACCCGAACACGGTGCGATCAACTGATCGCGCGTCACCTTCACGTCGGCCCGCTCAACGTTGAGCTGGTTCGGCGACGGCATGTACTTGTCGAAAATCTCCTGTGCCACAGGCACCAGGGCGGGGTGCGCCACCCAGGTGCCGTCATGACCGGCCTGTACTTCGCGCAGCTTGTCTGCGCGCACCTTGGCCATGGCGGCTTCGTTGGCGACCTCGTCACCTTTGATCGGAATCTGCGCGGCCATGCCACCCATGGCAAACGCGCCGCGGCGATGACAGGTCTGGATCAGCAGTTCCGAATAGGCCTTGAGGAAGGGCACCGTCATCAATACCTGGCCGCGCTCCGGCAGCAGGCGATCGCGGTGGCCGCGCAGGGTTTTCAGGTACGAAAAGATGTAGTCCCAGCGGCCACAGTTGAGGCCGACAGCGCGGTTGCGCAGCGCGTGCAGTATCTCGTGCATCTGGAACACTGCCGGCAGCGTTTCGATCAGCACCGTGGCTTTCATGCAGCCGGACGGCAGGCCGAGCTCATCTTCCGCGGCGGACATCACGTCATCCCACAGCGCGGCTTCTTCCATCGCCTCCATCTTGGGCAGGTAGAAGTAAGGGCCGCGATCGCGTGCCTGCAGCGTGCGCGCGTTGTGGAAGGCGTACAGGCCGAAATCGACCAGCGCACCGGCCATCGGCTCACCGTCGACAGTGATATGTCGCTCCGGCAGATGCCAGCCGCGCGGGCGCACCACCAGCACGGCGGGATTGCCGCTGATGCGGTATTGCTTGCCCTCCGGCGAAGTGAACTCGATGTTGCCGTTCACGGCATCGCGCAGGTTGATCTGGCCGTCCAGCTGATTGGCGAAGGTCGGCGCGCTCGAATCCTCGAAGTCGGCCATGAACACCTTCGCGCCAGAGTTGAGCGCGTTGATGATCATCTTGCGCTCGACCGGGCCGGTGATCTCCACGCGGCGGTCCTGCAAAGCGGCTGGGATTCTGGCCACGGTCCACTTGCCTGAGCGGATTTCGGCCGTATCGGCGCGGAAGTCGGGTAGCGCGCCGGCGTCATAGCGGGCCTGCCGCTCGCGACGGGCCGCCAGCAAGGCCAGCCGGCGGGTGTCAAAGCGGCGGTGCAGCCCGGCCAGGAAAACAAGGGCCTCGGGGGTGAGGATACGGTCGTGCCCGGGGCCGGTCTGGCCCTCGATGCGGGCCGGTTGGGTGACGACGCGTTCCTTGGGAACAGCCATGGCGATCTCCGTGATGACGATGGGATGACACTAGGTCGCGGAGATATGCTTTGACAAAGCAAATGTTTCAATTTTTGATATTGTCTATGTCAATGTAATTCGTAACTCATTGAGTATAAAAAGATGAAAAGCGCGTCTGACAAGCTGAATAAGCCGAAGAGGCCGCGAAAAACGACTTTGAAGCGACGCGTCGGCGAAGAAAAGTCCACTGCTGAAACTGGTCGCTTCTACTACAAGGGCAACCGCCAGAAGCAGCTGCGCGCGTTTGTCTACACCGTAAAGCTGGGCACGCTGACCCGTGCGGCGGAAGCGCTCTATCTGTCTCAGCCGAGTGTGAGCTTGCAACTACAGGCGCTGGAGCGGGAGCTTGGCGTGCAACTGCTGGAGCGCAGCCGGCGCCGCATCAACCTCACCGACGCCGGCGAGGCGCTTTACGAGCTGGCGCGCCCATTGGTGGAGGGTTGGGAAACCCTGGACCGCGACTTCCAGGCGAAGGTCAAAGGCATGCAGGCCGGCCGCCTGACCATCGCGGCAGGCAGCTCCACCATCCAGTACCTGTTGCCGGAGCTGGTGCGCCGCTATCGCGAACGTTTTCCCTCGGTGCAACTGCAGCTCGCCAATGTCACCGGCAAGGATGGCCTGGCTCTGCTACGCGCCGATCAGGCTGATTTCGCCGTGGGCTCCATGCTGGACGTGCCCAACGATATCGCCTGGGCACCGGTCTACCACTACGACCCGATGCTGATTACGCCGCTGGATCATCCGCTGGCGGCCAAAACGAGCATCACCTTGGAAGATCTCTCACCTTATGGCTTGATTCTTCCGCCCCAGCGTCTGTCGACATATCGACTGGTCGACCTGGTATTCCAGCAGCGCCAAGTGCCGTATCACGTCGCCATCGAAGTCGGTGGCTGGGATGTGATCAAGGAATACGTCGCGATGGGCCTGGGTATTTCCATCGTCACCGGCATCTGCATCACCGAAGCCGATCGTAGCCGTCTGGCCGTTCGGAATCTGCGGCAGTATTTCCCGCAGCGCAGCTATGGCGTGGTGATGCGCAAAGGCAAATTCCTCAGCGCCGAGGCACGCGCCTTCGTGGATCTGATCCGGCCCGGCCTGCTCACCCATCGCGATTACGACGAATCAGGTCACTCCGAACGCTGAGCCGCGAACTAGGGCTGACGCTGAAGTGCGAGCTTGACGCCAAAGCCGAGCAACACCGTGCCGCACACACGATCCATCCACTGCCCGAAACGCGGGCGCGTTGTCAGCAAACGATGGATATGCCCGCCCAGCAAGGCCAGCATCATCGACCAGGTGGTGCCGGTACCGATGAAGCTCAGGCCAAGCACCAGCAGGCCAAGCTGTGGGTGTGGTGCCTGCATCGACACGAACTGCGGCAGAAAGGCGAGAAAGAACAGCGCCACCTTGGGATTGAGCACATTCGTCAGCATGCCCTGGCGGAAAGCGGCGGCGAGACCTTGTCCGCGCGTTACGGTCGGCTTCCGTGTCGTGGCGCGCGAGAACAACATGCGCAGACCGATCCACACCAGGTAGGCCGCACCGAGATACTTCAACACGCTGAAGGCGATGGCCGACGTCATCAGGATCGCCGAGATGCCCAGCACAGCCGCCAGCGTATGCACGATGCACCCGGCATTGATACCCAGCGCCGCCGCCATGCCTACGGCGCGACCTTCGCGTCCGCTACGGGTAAGGATGTAGAACGTATCCAGCCCCGGCGTCATGTTGAGTGCGATGCAGGCGAGCAGGAAAGCGTCGAAATGCTGGATGCCGAGCGTGGTCATTTCATCCATTACGCATTGCGGTGCTTGCCGCGGTAGGGTGCGAACATCGCGCGGATCTGCACCATGTCCGCTTCATGATCATCAGTGACGCGCACCACAGGGCCAAGCGTGAAGGTCTTGGTCGGGTAATCGAGAAACAGCGTCTGGATCGGCACGTTCGCATCGTGCGCGATGCGCAGAAAACCGGACTTCCAATGCGTCACCTTCTTGCGTGTACCTTCCGGCGTAATGCCCAGCCACATCCGCTCACGCTCGGCGAAACGCGCCACCATCTGGTCGACCACGTTGAGCGCGGCCTTGCGGTTGATCGGGATCATGCCGATCGGGCGCAGGATGATGCCCAGTGGCCCGTCGAGCACTTCGCGCTTGATCATGATGTTGATGTCCACGCCCAGGCCGATCTTCATCAGCAGGCCCCACACGCCATCCCAGTATGAGGAGTGCGGCGCGCCAATCAGGATCAGCTTGGGTACGTCCGGCAGCTCGCCGACCAGGCGCCAGCCGGACAGGCGCAGCAGGCTGCGCGCCAGCCATGGCCAGAAACGGCTGTTGAGCCGGGGGGCCGACGGCGGTGCAGGCGGCAGGATGGCTTGGCTCATTCGGAGCTCCATGAACGCGAACGCGACTGCTTGATCTTGCCGCGTTGCTGCTTGCCTGCGAGGCGGCGTTCCTTCGAGGCGCGCGAGGGTTTGGTAGCGACGCGTGCCTTGGGCACCACCAGCGCGGCGCGGATGATCTCGACTAGGCGGTCGCGTGCATCCTCACGATTGCGGCTCTGGTCGCGGAAGCGGCGAGCCTGGATGACCAATACCCCATCGTCGGTCAGACGGCGATCGCGCCTTGCCAGCAGGCGCTCACGTACCGCATCCGGCAGCGATGGGGAATGCGCTACATCGAAGCGCAGCTCTACCGCGCTCTCGGTGCGATTGACGTGCTGCCCGCCTGGACCGTCAGCGCGCAGAAAGCGCTCGGTCAGCTCGGTTTCGGGCAGGACAATGGATCGGCTGACGGTGAGCATGGCGCGCAGTTTAGCGGGGGCGCGGCCTACCGCGCTTGCCCTGGATCACTCAGTAGTCGGCAGGGACCAGCCGAAGCGCTCCAGCAACCCGGTGAACGCTGGGTCCAAAGGCGCTTCGAGCAGCATCGGGGCACCGCTCAACGGATGGCGGAAACGCAGACGCCAGGCATGCAGCAGCATGCGATGGCAGCTGAAATATTGCTTGTACAGCCGATTGTGATCCCCGCGTCCATGCTGGCAGTCGCCGATGATCGGATGATGGACGTGCGCCATATGTTTGCGGATCTGGCGGAACCGCCCCGTTTCCGGCTCGGCCAGCACCAGCGCATAGCGTTGCTGCGGATAACGGCCCAGTGAGATGGGGACTTCCACCGTGGCCAGCCGCCGGTAGCTCGTGCGGGCGTCGCGGCGCGGGCCGGTTTCACGGGAGCCGGGCAGGGCGTAGTCGATCAACGCCTCCTCCGGCTCCGGCCAGCCGCGCACAACCGCGAGGTATTGCTTGTGCACGTCGCGGCCCATGAACTGCTCGCCCAGCGCGGCAGCGATTTCGCTGGAGCGCGCTATCAGCAGCACGCCGCTGGTCGCGCGGTCGAGCCGGTGCGCCAGATAGGTCGTGCCGCCAACCTGCTCGCGCAGCATGTCGATAAGGAATGCTTCTGCATTGCCGACCATCTTGGAGCGATGCACCGCGAGACCCGCGGGCTTGTTCACCGCGATCAGTGCGTCGTCCTGGTACAGGATCTGTAGGGGCGTGCCCTGTGCGTGACCGGAGTGGGTGTCGTCGTGATCGCGCACGGCGTGCGCTCCTGCAAGCTCAGTCACGTCGTCGAGGCCAGCCGACAACGAAGGCCAACACGCCGGCCACGCCCAGGCACAGCGGCGGCCACACGCCGTGTTGCGGCGCCATCGACCACAGCAGCGCCGCGCTAACGACCAGTGCACCGCCAAGCAGGCCGGCAGCGATCACGCGCTGTTGCCGGCGAGATTCCTCGCGCACCTGCGCCAGCGCCAGTGGATCACCCAGCTGCCGTTGCTCGCCGCGCGCCACCTGACGCAAGGCATCGCGAATCAGCTCCGGGAACTGCGGCGCGGCATGGAACCATTCCGGCAAGCGCTTGCGCACCTCGCGCAGCGTGCGGCGCGGGCTGTAGCGTTCGCGCAGGATGCGCTTGAGCACAGGATGCGCCACCGCCCAGATGTCGATCTGCGGATCGAGCATGCGGCCCACGCCCTCGATGTTGAGCAGCGTCTTTTGCAGCAGGATCAACTGCGGCTGTAGCACCAGCTCGAAGCGGCGCGCGGTCTGGAACAGCTTGACCACCAGCTCGGCCAGCGAAATCTGCGACAGCGGGCGGGTGAAGTACGGCTCGCACACCGTGCGCACGGCCGCTTCCAGTTCATCCACCCGCACCGTGCCCGGCATCCAGCCGGCATCAATGTGCAGTTGAGCGATACGCGCATAGTCGCGCTCGAACAGCGCAATGAAATTCTGCGCCAGCCAGTACTGGTCGGCCTCCGGCAGCGAGCCCATGATGCCGAAATCCAGCGCGATGAAGCGTGGGTCGCTCGGCCGGGTCACGTCCACCCAGATGTTGCCGGGATGCGCATCCGCGTGGAAGAAATTGTCGCGGAATACCTGCTCGTAGAACACGCGCACGCCCTTCACCGCGAGCGCCTTGCGATCGATGCCCGCGGCGTCGATCGCAGCAATGTCGTCGCAGCTCACCCCGCTCACACGCTCCAGTGTCAGCACGCGCGCATTGGTCAGTTCCCAATGCACTTCGGGCACATACAGATCGACGCCGCTTTCGAAGTTGCGCCGGAGCAGGCTGGCGCTGGCGCCTTCGCGCTGCAGATCCAGCTCGTTTTCCAGCATCTTTTCGACTTCGGCTACCACGTCGAGCGGCCGGATCTTGTCGGCATTGGGATGCCAGCGCTGGGCCAGCTCGCCCAGCGAATGCAGCAGGCGGATATCGCGCGCGATGCGCGCATCGATACCAGGGCGAAGCACCTTCACCACCATCTCGCGGCCATCGTGCAACACCGCGGCGTGCACCTGTGCAATGGAGGCGGACGCCAGCGGCGTTTCGTCAAAGCGGGCGAACAGTTGGGTGACGGGCTCCTTCAGTTCACGCTCGACGATGGCGCGTGCTTCGCTGCCAGGGAAGGGTGGCACCTGATCCTGCAGCAGCGCGAGTTCGTCGGCGATATCAGCCGGCACCAGGTCGCGGCGGGTCGACAGCACTTGCCCGGCCTTGACGAAGATGGGACCCAGCTCAGTCAGCGCCAGCCGCAGTCGCGCACCGCGCGATAGTTGGCTAACGTCCTCGCGCGGACGCGCCAGGAACGGGCGCAGCAGTTTTAGCGGGCGGAACAGATGCGCGGCGTCCACCAGCTCGTCGAGCCGATAGGCCAGCAGCACCGAGGCGACGCGCAGTACGCGCGGCACAACTTTCAGTGGCGTCACGCGGCGTTTCCTTTCAGCTTCTGCTCGAGCCGTGCCAGGCGGGATTCCAGGCGCTCGCTGCGTTCGCGCAGAGTGTCGACGCCGTCGAGGAAACCTTCCACTTCACCCGGCGCCATGGCTACGCGCGCTTCCTCGCGCAGCCAGTCGGCGGCGTCTTCTGTCAGGTGGCTGGCGCTTTCGCGTGCATGAGCCAATCCCTTGCGTACCGCTTTGGCCAGCGGCACGCCCAGCACGTCGCCGAAGCTGCGAGCGAACGCTTCCTCGAAATCCGGCGCGAACTTGCTGGCGAGTTTCTCCAGGCGGCGGGCGAGCTCGGCGTCGCCGGCGATGTCGACCTTGCCGGGCGCGACACCGTCATCATCGCGTTTCAGCAGCATCGCCAGCAGGCTGCCCGGCGTGGCGCTGACGCGCAGATGGCTGTCGTCCTGCGCGGGGCCGACTTTCAGCCGGTTGTCTTCCACGCTGATCGCGAGCGCCAGGTTCGGCCCCTGTAAGTGCAGCTGCACACTGCGCCCATTCAGCGCGGACAGGCGCTGCACGGTGTCGGGATCGAGCGAAAGAATGTGGTTCAGCGCGGTCTCCAGCGCACGGCCTGCGATAACCCGCAGGGGACGCGGCAGGAAAGGGCGGGAAGCGAGATCAGTCATGCCCCGCATTGTAGCGGCAGGCGCTGCGGCTCACTCGCCGATACGAGGCAGCGTGGCTTACAGGCCTGCAAGATAGGGGCTGGGGTCGACCCGCTCGCCGCTGCGGTGCACTTCGAAATGCAGGTGCGAGCCGGTGGAGCGTCCGGTCGAGCCGACCCTGGCGATCGTGTCGCCGGCATGGATGACCTGGCCTGCCTTCACCAGCAACTGCGAGTTGTGCGCATAGAGCGTCCGGTAGCCGTGTTCGTGCTTGATCACCACCACCTTGCCGTAGCTGCGCTGGGTGGTTGAAGTGACCACCACGCCATCGGCGACAGCACGCACCGGCGTCCCCTTCGGCGCGCCGAAATCGATACCCGCGTGGAACGCGCGCTTGCGCTTGAAAGGGTCGGTGCGATGGCCGAACTGCGAGGTGATATGCGCGAGGTCCACCGGCATCAACGTCACGATGGGATCGAGTCCGCCCAGGCCTTCGATCTCCAGCGGCTCACTTGCATCCTCGTGCTCTTCTTCGATCGGTCCTTTCGAGCTGAGCGCGGCCGGGCGGACAGCCAGGATGTCGATGCTGGCCTGTTCGCTCATGGTGGTCGGCTCGCCGTCACTCACTACGGCCATTGCCGGCTGAGTCGAGGCATTTGCGATTGCCAGCGGAATCAGCAGCATGCCGATGCGGAAGAGGCTGGATTGCACAGGGGTAGCGAAGTGAAGCAGGCGTTCGATCAAAGACATGGCGTTCTCCGCGCGCACGCGGCCGGTGCCCGGCATGGCCGGACAGGTGACGGTTCTCGATGAATGAGCTGGGCGGCGCTCCGGTTCCCGGAGGCCAGTGCCGGCCAAAGATCATCCCGGCGCGCTAAGTATTTGAGCCGGAAAGAGCTCGGAGGGCTATGAGAAGAATCTCAAAGGCCGGCCGAATTTCAGGCTGCGCCGGTGAAGCCCAGCTGGCGCCACGCCTCATAGACGGCCACGGCGACGGTATTGGAGAGATTGAGGCTGCGGCTGTCCGGCCGCATCGGCAGGCGCAAGCGCTGCGCTTCGGGAATGGCATCGAGCACGTCGCCCGGCAGGCCGGCAGTCTCGCAGCCGAACAGCAAGGCATCGCCTTCGGCGAAACGCGCATCGACGTGCGCTACCCGCCCCCGCGTGGAGAACGCGAACACTCGCGGGTTGCCGATGCGTTCCAGGCAGCTAGCCAGGTCGTCATGTACCGCCAGCTGCGCGTATTCGTGATAGTCCAGGCCGGCGCGTCGCAGGCGCGCATCGTCGAGCTCGAAGCCCAGCGGCCGGATCAGGTGCAGCGTGGCGCCGGTATTGGCGCACAGGCGGATCACGTTGCCGGTGTTCGGTGGTATCTCGGGGCGGAAAAGAATGACATGCAGCATCGGGCCATTATCAGGGCATCGCGGGCCGATGCGGAGATGGCGTATCGGCGATCAACCACCGATACGCGGGCAAACCACTCCGTCCGGCGGCAGCATGCACTGCGCATGTGCCGCCATCACCACTTGGCCGGCGCTGCCACTGGCGGCCAGGCGAATCGCGTCGGGCGAGGCGGTGACCATTGCGCCCAGGATCAGTCCGCATACCAGCAGGCAGGCAACGAACAGGCCGCGCAACATCAAGGCTTCGAATTTCATGATCATGTCTCCGATGAATGAGTGGGTCCTACATCCCCTCTATGGCAAGCGCCGTGCCAACCCATCTGGTGATCACAAGGTATTGATTTAGCGGAAATTGATGCGGAGGCTTCGTCGCACTTCGCTGTCCGCGGACAGCGGCCGGCGCCGAGCGGACAGTGTCCGGACGCCGCCGTCATCCCTGTCGATGGTCATTTGCGGTTCCCTATCCCGGCCACTAGCCTCGGGGGTTCCGTGAAACAGGAGGTTCCCATGCGCAAACCCCTTGCCATGCTTATTGCCGGGCTGCTGACGTTCGGTGGTGTGGCCGTGGTGCCGGCTATCGCCGTGCCCGCATCCGCCACCCAGACCATTCCCGAGATCGCTTTCACCCGCTTCACCTTGCCCAACGGCCTGACCGTGGTGGTGCACGAAGACCACAAGGCGCCGGTGGTGGCGGTCAGCATCTGGTACCACGTCGGTTCCGGCGACGAACCCAAGGGCAAGACCGGTTTCGCGCATCTGTTCGAGCACCTGATGTTCTCCGGTTCGGAGAACCACAAGGGCACCTACTTCGCGCCGTTCGAACTGGCCGGTGCCACCGACATGAACGGCACCACCTGGTTCGACCGCACCAATTACTTTGAGACGGTGCCGACCACCGCGCTGGACATGGCGCTGTGGATGGAGTCCGACCGCATGGGCCACCTGCTCGGCGCCATCGGCCAGAAGGAACTGGATACCCAGCGCGGTGTAGTGCAGAACGAAAAGCGCCAGGGCGAGAACCGCCCGTATGGCCGCGTGGACCAGAACATCCTCTCCAACACCTATCCGGGCAACCATCCGTACCAGCACGACACCATCGGCTCGATGGCCGACCTGGATGCGGCCTCGCTGGGCGACGTGAAGCAGTGGTTCCACGACTACTACGGCGCCGCCAACACCACCATCGTGCTGGCCGGCGACATCACCGTGGCCCAGGCCAAGGAAAAGGTCGCCAAATATTTCGGCGACATCCCGGCCGGTCCGCCGGTGCCGCGCCAACAGGCGTGGATCACGCCGCTGGAGAAATCCTCGCGCGGCATCCAGCACGACCACGTCTCGCAACCGCGCATCTACCGCACCTGGGTTGTGCCGCAGCTCGGCACCGACGACATGATCTCGCTTGACCTCGCCTCCACCGCGCTCGGCGGCGGCAAGACCTCGCGTCTGTATCAGCGTCTGGTCTATCAGGACAAACTGGTTGATGACGTCTCCGCCAGCGTGGCGCCCTTTGCGCTGGCCAGCCAGTTCCAGATCCAGGCGGACGTGAAGGAGGGCGTGGACCCGGCCAAGGTCGAGGCCGCCATCGCCGACGAGCTGAAGAAGTTCCTCGCCGAAGGCCCGACCCAGGACGAGCTCGATCGCGCCAAGGTGGGCAACCGTGCCTCCTTCGTACGTGGTCTGGAGAAAGTCGGCGGCTTCGGTGGCAAGGCGGTGATCCTGGCCGAAGGTCAGGTTTATCGCGGCGATCCGGGTGCGTACAAGAAAGACCTGGAACGCATCGACACCGCGACCGTCACCAGCGTCAAAGCCGCTGCCGACAAATGGCTGAGCAAGGGCGACTACCTGCTCACCGTGCTGCCCGCAGGCAAGGACTTCAATCCCGAGTCGGAAGACGCCAAGGTGGTGGCACTCAGCGAAACCACTGGCCGTCCGCAGGCCAAGCTGCCGGCCGCGCAGAACTACAGCGTCGGCAAGAACGAAGTCGATCGCGCCAAGGGCGTGCCCGAGGTCAATCAGTTCCCCGACCTGAGCTTCCCCAAGCTGGAGCGCGGCAAGCTGAAGAACGGCATCGAAGTGGTGCTGGCGCAGCGCCACACCATTCCGGTCACGCATGTGCAGCTGCAGTTCGACGCCGGCTACGCCGCCGACCAAGGCCATAAGCTCGGCACCGCCAGCTTCACCAGCACGCTGATGAACGAGAGCACCAAGAGCCTCGATTCGGTGGAGGTGTCCAAGCGCAAGCAGCGTCTTGGCGCCATCACCAGCATCGGCTGTGGCCTGGATACCTGCACGGCGTCGCTCAACGCGCTCAACGATCAGTTGAAACCGTCGCTGGAGCTGTTCGCCGATATCGTGCGCAACCCGGCATTCAAGGCAGATGACATCGAGCGTGTCCGTGGCCAGTGGCTGGCCAACATCGCGCAGGAAAAAACCCAGCCCACCGGCCTGGCTCTGCGTACCTTGCCGCCACTGCTGTATGGCGCGAACCACGCCTATGGCATTCCGTTCACCGGCAGCGGCACGGAAGCCGCGATCAAGTCGCTCACCGCGGCGGATCTCGCCGCGTTCCAGCAGGCCTGGCTGCGCCCGGACAACGTGAAGATACTGGTCGCCGGCGACACTACGTTGTCGCAGATCATTCCGCAGCTCGAGGCGGTGTTCGATGACTGGAAGGCGCCGGCCGCCCCGCTGCCGAAGAAGAACATCGCCACGGTGGCGGCGCAGCCCAAGCCGCGCGTGTTCCTGATCGACCGCCCGGATGCACCGCAGTCGCTGATCCTGGCCGGCTTGCTGGCACCGTCGAGCAAGGCGCCCAACGACCTCGACATCGACGTCGCCAACGGCGCCTTCGGCGGCAGCTTCACCTCGCGCCTCAACATGAATCTGCGCGAGGACAAACGCTGGGCCTACGGCGCAGGCAGCTTCCTGCGTGATGCCCTCGGCCAGCGCCCGTTCCTGATGTTCGCGCCAGTGCAGACCGACAAGACGGCCGAATCCGCCAATGAAGTGCATAAGGAGTCGGTGGCCGTGGTCGGCGACAAGCCGCTGACCCAGCAAGAGGTGGACAAGATCAAGGCCGCCAACATCCGCGGCCTGCCTGGCAGTTTCGAGACCACCTCGGCGGTGCTCAGCGCGGTCAGCGAGATCGTGCAGTACGGACGTCCCGACGATTACGTGCAGACACTCAAGCAGCGCACCGAAGCCGTCGGGCAGCCGTCGGCGGAAGCGGCGATCAAGGAGATCGTCCATCCGCAGGCGCTGACCTGGGTGATCGTGGGTGATCTGAAGAAGATCGAGCAGCCCGTGCGCGCGTTGAAGCTTGGCGAGGTGCAAGTGATCGACGCCGACGGCAAGCCGGTCAAGGCGAAGGCGAAGTCCGGCAAATAGCAGGGCGGCAGGCGCGGCATCGCGCCTGTTCAGCTGTGCTTGGGTTGTCGATGCATCCTCACGCTAGGATGTGGGCCGGGCAGGGAACTGCCCGGCTTTTCTTTATGGCTGATATTCCGGAGTGACTCATGCGCAAGACCCTGCTGCTGCTCGTTCCCATCGCGCTGCTCGGCGCCTGCACCTGGGGCATCACCCTCGACGATGCGGCCAAGAACGTACGCACCGCCTGGAGCGGCGACGTGTCCTCCTGCAAGGATCTGGGCAAGGTCACCGTCTCGGTGATGAACCGCGTAGGCCCGGTCAACCGCAATGACATCAAGGTGCGCGACGAGCTGGAAGTGATGGCCCGCAACGAAGCGGCCAAGATGCACGCCGACACCATCAAGCCACTGGCCGAGCCCTCAGAAGGCTCGCAGCCGTGGGGCGCCTACCAGTGCGGCGCCAACCGGCCGGCGCCGAGCCACCAGCCACCGCCGCCGGCAGGGCAGTCGGCCACGCCGGGGAATGCGGAGACCTTTCCCGTAAAGGGCTGATGCCCGCGTCGGCAGGCCATTCACGCATCCAGGCAAAGCGCCCCGCGAGGGGCGCTTTCTTTTTGCGCGCTTGCGAACATGCTTCGATCGGCATAATATTCACAAATTGATTGTACATTTATGTACTAAATGTGCGGTCACCACCCGGGCCCATTCCCATGAACAGCTTCCTCCCGACCGAACAGCGACTGGCGATCACCTGCCGGCAATACCCGGCCTTTCCGCGCGATCCGGCGGTGCTGGTGCGCCTGGTCAAGCACATCTACAAGCGCGTGCACGACGACGCCAACGCCATGCTCAAGCCCTGGGGCATCAACCACCCCGAGTACAACATTCTGATGATGCTGTACGGCACCGAGGGCTACACCCTCAACCCGTCGCAGCTGGCCGACGCGGCCGGCGAGAAGTCGGCCAACATCACGCGGCTTACTAATGAGCTATGCGATAAGCGCCTGATCGAGCGCACGGCCAGCGACGAAGATCGCCGCAAGGTCACGCTCACGCTGACGGCGGAGGGGTTGGCGATGATCGAAGGCTTCCTGCCCGATGTCTGCGCCCTGCTGGAGCGACAGGCCGGCGGCCTGCAGCCGCGCGAATCGGCGCAGCTCGAAAAACTGCTCAAGAAATTCCTCGATCACCTCGACCAGGCCTGAGTCGCATGTCCGCCGTGACGCAAGCATCTCCGGCATCCGCACCGCGCTGGCCATGGCTGGCGCCGTTCGTAGCGGAAGAGCGTGTCGCGTGGATCTTCGTCGCCAAGACCGTGCTGGCGATGTACGTCACGTGCTGGCTGGCGATGCTGTTCCAGCTCGAGCAGCCGGCCACAGCCATGATTACCGTCTCCATCGTCATGCATCCGCAGAGCGGCATGGTGCTGGCGAAGAGCTTCTATCGCGCCCTGGGCACGCTGGCCGGCAGCCTGTTCGGGCTGACGCTGATGAGCCTATTTCCGCAACAGCGCGAACTGTTCCTGCTCAGCCTGTCGCTGTGGGTGGCGCTGTGCGCCGGCGGCGCCACGCTGTATCGCAACTTTGCCGCGTATGGCTTCGTTCTCGCAGGCTATACGGCCGCCATCGTCACGCTGCCGGCGGTGAGCAATCCGCTGGCGGTGTTCGACTCGGCCGTGATGCGCGTGAGCGAAGTGCTGCTCGGCATCATCGTCTCCGGTGTGATCAGTGACGTCGTGCTGCCCGAACGGCTGCGCCTGTTACTGCGGCGGAGCGCGCGCGAACATTTCGCGCATTTCATCGACTTCGCCCGCGGCAGCACCGGCGGCAGCATTCCCCGTCGCGAGATGGAGCAGGCGCACATGCGCTTCGTGCGCGCCGCCGTACAGCTGGAAGACCTGCGTGCATCGGTGATCTTCGAAGATCCGGAAGCGCGCGCCCGCAGCAGTCGCATGCGCCTGCTCAACCAGCGCTATATGGCGGCGTCGACCAGCTTCCAGTCCGTGCATCACCTGATCAACCGCCTGCAGCGCGGGGGGCACGACAACGTAGCCGCCGCGTTGATCGCGCTCTACGCGCCCATCGGCGAAGCGCTCTCGCCGGAACCGGCGCTGCAACAGGACCCCGCCGCGCTTGCGCCGCGCTTGCAAGCTTGCGAAGAAGTGCTGCCCTCACTGGCGGCGAATCTGCGTGCGAATCTGCCGCAAAACACTTGGCTGGAATTCGACACTGGCGCCAACCTGTTGCGCCGCTTTGCCAGCGAAATGCGTGATTTCACCTCGCTCGAAGGCTCGCTGCGCGCTGGCAATCTGAGTGGCAGCGTGGAGACGGTGCATTTCCGTCGCGGCAACGACTATCTGGGCGCCGGCGTCAGCGTCCTGCGCACCTTCCTCACCATGGCCGCGCTAAGCGTGTTCTGGCTGATGAGCGGCTGGCCATTCGGCTCCAGCGCGATGCTGCTGGCGACCATCTTCAGCGGCCTGTTCGGCGCGTCGGCGCATCCGATGACAGGCATCGTCAACACCTTGATCGGCTATGCCTCCGGCATGCTCGCGGGTTACGTCGTCACCTTCTGGCTGCTGCCCGGCGGCGACGGCTTCGTCATGCTGATCATCGCCACGCTGCCGTTCTTGCTGATCGGCCCTTATCTCACCACGCGCAACACGCTGCCGGGCGTGGGGGCGGGTTACACGCTGGGTTACGTGTACATCCTCGCCTTGAAGAACCCGATGGTGTACGACCCCACCCATTTCCTCAATGACGCGATTGCGCAGGTCGTGGGTCTCGGCCTGACCGCCGTGGCGTTTGTGTTCGTGCCGGCGGTGACTGGCTCCGGCTGGCAGCGCCGCCGTCAGCTGGTGCAATTGCGCCGGCAGGTGGTGCAGGCCGCCACCGCGCCGCTGGAAGGTTTGCTCTATCGCTTCGAGAGCGTCAATCGTGACATCTTCCAGCAGGTGGTCGCCTATACCCGCCCGGACAGCGACGAGTCGCGCAGTCTGCTGGCATGGGCTCTCTCGGTGCACGAATGCGGTCGCGCGGTCATCGAGCTGCGCCAGGATATGGCCCACACGAATCTGCCAGCGGCCGTTGGCCTGGCGGTGGGCGACGCCGTACAGGCCATTGCGCGGCTGTATCAGCAGCCCGGTGCGGAAGCCTGGCAGCGCGCCGATGCCGCGGTTGATCGCGCCATCGCCAGCACGACACAACACCTCGAACAGGCGCGCGGCAGTTGCCAGTCGACGCTGGCGCATCTGCACCTGCTGCGCAGCGCGCTGCGCGATGACGAATCGGCCATGGCGCCTTACATCCAGCCCATTGCGGAGCCCATCCATGCCTCGTGAAATCGCCCTTGCTGACGCCCTGGTGCCTGGCCTGCTGCTGGTGTTCGCGGCCTGTCTGCTGCTGCTGTGGGTGGTGGATACCGTTGTCGGCCGCTTCGGCCTCTATCGCTTCGTATGGCATCCGCCGCTGTTCCGGCTTGCCTTGTTTGTCTGCATGTTCGGCGCCGCCGGACTATGGCTGTTCCATTGAATTACGCCCCACTGAGCCGCGCTCACTGAGTCACGATCATGAAGATCCAATCACTGCTCCGTTTTATCGTCACCGCCGTTGTCGTCGTAGCTGCGCTGTTGCTCGGCCACGCGCTATGGCGTCACTACATGTACTCGCCGTGGACCCGCGACGGCCGCGTGCGCGCCGAAGTCGTGCGCATTGCGCCGGATGTATCCGGCCTGGTTACCCGCGTCGCGGTGGTCGATAACCAGCTGGTCAAGAAGGGCGATCTGCTGTTCGCCATCGACCAGGAACGTTTCCAGAACGCCGTCGCCCAGGCGGAGGCCAATCTCTCTGCCTCCGAGGCGAGTGCGCGTGCCGCCGGCGCCAACATCAATGCCGCGCTGGCCAGCGCCGCAGCGCGCAAGGCCGACTACGACATGCTCGCCCAGCAGGCACAGCGCCGCCAGAAACTCGGCGACGTGGTGTCGATGGAAGTGCGCACCGATGCGATGTCCTCGGCCAATGCCGCTCGCGCCACCTGGCAGCAGGCCCAGGCCGGCGGCAATCAGGCCAGTGCCTCGAAGCAGCAGGCCGAAGCCGCAGTGGAACAGGCGCAGGTTGCGCTCGATCGCGCCAAGCTTGATCTGCAACGCACGGAAGTGCGTGCGCCGGTCGACGGCTACGTCACCAATCTCGATGTGCGCGTGGGCGACTACGCCGCCACCGGCAGCCCGCGTCTCGCGCTGATCGACAGCCACAGCTACTACATCTACGGCTACTTCGAAGAGACCAAGCTGCCGCACCTGCGCGTGGGCGATCCGGTAACGATCCGCCTGATGGCGGGTGGCGTACACCTCAAAGGCCAGATCACCGGCGTCGCACGCGGCATTACCGACCGCGACAACCCCACCGGCAGCGACCTGCTCGCCGACGTCAATCCCACCTTCAATTGGGTGCGTTTGGCGCAGCGCGTACCGGTGCGTATAGCCATCGATACGTCCGATCTGCCGGCCGACGTCGTGCTGGCGGCCGGCATGACGGCGTCGATCGAAGTGCAGCCGCGCGACGACGGCCGCAAACAAGTGAATTGATGCACTGGTAGGAGCGCACCCTGTGCGCGAAGCGACCCGTCAGGGTCGCGGTTCTCCAATGGCGGCCCTGCTAACGCAGGGCTTTCGCGCACAGGGTGCGCTCCTACAGGTTTGTGCTACAGCGCGCGATCAGTCCGACTGTCGCAACGCGCCGAGGCGCTCCAGGCGCATCCCCAGCCAGCGCGATACATCCGGCCACTCCCCGGCAAGGATGCTGTAGCACACCGTGTCACGCAGCGTGCCATCGGGGCGGCGCTTGTGGGCGCGCAATACGCCGTCCTTGATCGCGCCGAGGCGCTCGATGGCGCGCTGCGAATCCTGATTGCGGCCGTCGGTGTGGAACTCCACCGCCACGCAATCCAGTGCCTCGAAGGCGTGCCCGAGCAGCAGGCGCTTGCAGGCGGTATTGAGATGGCTCTTCTGCCAACGCCTGGCGTACCAGGTGTAGCCGATGGCGATGCGCGGCAGCTCCGGCGCGAAGTCGTAATAGCGCGTAGTGCCGACGATCTCGCCACTGGATTTCTCGCGCACCGCGAATGGCAGCATCGCGCCTTTGGCCTGGCCCTCCAGCGCCGCCTCGATATAGGCGGCGGCCTTGCCGGGCGCCGGGGCGCTGGTGAACCACAGGTTCCATAGCTCGCCGTCGGCGGCCGCCGCTTCCAGGGCGAGAGCGTGCTCGGGGCGCAGGGGTTCCAGGGAGACGTAGCCGTCTTCCAGGCGGGTCGGAGCAAGAGCGGGCATGGGGAGTCCGGGGCGGGGACGCGTCAGGCGTCCAGATCGGGGATCAACCTGCTTTCGAGGCGCGCGATGGCGTCCTTAAGCAGCAATTTGCGTTTCTTCATGCGGGTGAGCTGCAGCTCATCGCGGCCCATGGCATGGGCCAGATGTTCGATGGCCACGTCCAGGTCGCGGTGCTCGACGCGCAGTTCGGACAGCAGATGGGCAATCTCGGCGGGATCCTGGACCTGCATGGGCGACGGCGACTGAGGGGGACAGGCCATGAGTGTAACTCCGCCGGCCCCGGGGATGCTCTGAACGGCCGGCCCGTTACAATGGATGGCCTTTCAGCACGATTCATGCCCCCATGTCCGCCCAGCCCGACCCCGCCCGCAAGCAGCAGTACGAAGCCGGCAAGCTGGCCAAACGCCTGCGTCACCAGGTGGGCCAGGCCATCGCCGACTTCAACATGATCGAGGACGGCGACAAGGTGATGGTGTGCCTGTCCGGCGGCAAGGATTCCTACACCTTGCTGGACATGCTGCTCTCGCTGCAGGCCAAGGCGCCGGTGCGCTTCGAGCTGATCGCGGTGAATCTGGACCAGAAGCAGCCGGGCTTTCCCGAGCATGTGCTGCCCGAATACCTGACCGCGCGCGGCGTGCCGTTCCACATCATCGAGCAGGATACGTACAGCACCGTCACCCGGGTCATCCCCGAGGGCAAGACCATGTGCAGCCTGTGCTCGCGCCTGCGGCGCGGTGCGCTGTATCAGTGGGCGGCGGAAAACGGCGTCATCAAGATCGCGCTGGGGCATCACCGCGAGGACATCCTCGGCACCTTTTTTCTCAACCTGTTCTATCAGGCGCAACTCAAGGCGATGCCGCCCAAGCTGCGTTCGGACGATGGCCGCCATGTAGTGATTCGTCCGTTGGCGTATTGCAAGGAAAGCGATATAGCCGTCTATGCCGAGCAGCGCCAATTTCCCATCATTCCCTGCAACCTGTGCGGCTCGCAGGAAAACCTGCAGCGCAAGGCGGTCAAGCGCATGCTGGAGGATTGGGAGAAACAGCAGCCGGGCCGCAGTGAAAATATCTTCCGCGCGCTCGGATCTGTGGCACCCTCACAGCTCGCCGATCGCAAACTGTTCGACTTCGTTTCGCTCGGCGCGCGCGAAGGCGCCACTCGCGCCGACGCACACGACTGGCTCGCTGGCGCGCCGGACGAATCGTAACCACTCACTTGCTACTCCACCTTCCACTAACCCCAACGAGTAACGCCGTGTCTCACTTTGCATCCGTTGAAATGACCCCGGGCGATCCGATCCTGGGACTCACCGAGGCCTATCTGGCCGATACGCGTCCGGGCAAGGTCAACCTGGGCGTGGGCATCTACTACGACGAACAGGGCCGCATCCCGCTGTTGCGCGCTGTGCGCGAAGTGGAGCAGGCGCTGGCACTGGAAGCCAAACCGCGCGGCTATCTGCCGATCGACGGCCTGCCGGCTTACACCCAGGCCACCCAGAAGCTGGTGTTCGGCGCCGACTCGCCGCTGCTCGCGGCCGGCCGCGTCGCCACCTCGCAGACCATCGGCGGCAGCGGTGCGCTGCGCATCGGCGCCGACCTGCTGAAGAAAGTGCTGCCCAAGGCCAAGATCGCCATCAGCAACCCGAGCTGGGAAAACCATCGCGTGGTGTTCAGTGCGGCCGGTTTCGACGTGGTCGATTACGCCTACTACGACGCCGCCACGCACGGTCTGGATTTCGCCGGCATGCTCGCCGACCTTGGCAAGCTGGAGCCGGGCACCGTGGTGCTGCTGCATGCCTGCTGCCATAACCCGACCGGCGTGGATCTCACCGCTGAGCAGTGGAAGCAGGTGGTCGCACTGGTGAAGGACCACAACCTGCTGCCCTTCGTCGACATGGCCTATCAGGGCTTTGACAAGGGCATCGACACGGACGCGACGGCGGTGCGCCTGTTCGCCGAATCGGGCATCGAGTCGTTCGTGGTGGCCAACTCCTACTCCAAGTCGTTCTCGCTGTATGGCGAGCGCGTGGGCGCACTGTCCGTAGTGGGTGCCAGCCGTGAGGAAGCGCTGCGCGTGCAGTCGCTGGTCAAGCGCACCATCCGCTCCAACTACTCCAGCCCTTCCACGCACGGCGGTGCGCTGGTGGCCGGTGTGCTCAACAGTGTCGAGCTGCGCGCCATGTGGGAGCAGGAGCTCACCGAGATGCGCGAACGCATCCATGCGATGCGCGCCGGCATGGTGCAGAAGCTGGCCGCGAGCGGATCGCCGCAGTTCGGTTTTATCCAGCAGCAGGCGGGCATGTTCTCGTATTCGGGTCTGAGCAAGGCGCAGGTGGACAAGCTGCGCGAGGACTATGCGATCTACGCCATCGGCACCGGCCGCATCTGCGTAGCCGCGCTGAATCACGCCAACCTCGATACGGTGGTCTCTGCCGTAGCGGCGGTCAGCAAAGCCTGATCGGTTGCGATAAGCGTCAAGAAAAAGGGCGGCCATGGGCCGCCCTTTTTTATTTTGACAGGTAGCCACAAGGGCTTACCCCTCCCCAACCCTCCCCTGCAAGCAGGGGAGGGGGCACGGTATAGCAAGCTCTTAGCTCCTCCCCCTGCTTGCAGGGGGAGGTTGGGAGGGGGTGAGCCCTTGAGACACGCTCTCCCAATCGTAGATCTCAGTAGTCGTAACTCACACTCAAGCGCACATACCGCGGCAGCTGCCGCGACGTCGGCGTTCCATACAGCGGATTAGCCTTGTTCGGCGACGACTCCGCGTTCGGGAAAATCCCGATCACGCGCTGCTCGTTGAGCACGTTGAACACGTTCGCGTTGATAGCCAATCGGCTCGCGGCGAATGCCGGGCGATAGCTCACACCCAGGTCGACCTGCCGGACCCACGGCAGGCGGCCGTGGCTGCCGGGCGGCGACGGTTCGCCAAGGCAGTAGTGATAGCTGTTGCCGTAGCCGGCTGGGTCGGCGTGAGTGGGACCGTAGTAGCCCAGGCAGGGTTTGGGGGCGCCGGAGATCAGGCTGAGGTTGGCCGAGGCCAGCCACTCGGGTGTGATCTGGTAGTAACCGAACAACTTAATCTGATGTTTGTGGTCGTTGTTCTGCACACCATTGGTGTATTCCATGATGTACGAGTTGTCCCAGTCCTGCGTGGTCGACACCGCGGTCTGGCCGGTGCCGCGCGACTCGCGATACAGGTCCGAACGCAGCTGGCCTTCGGTGTTGCCGTAACTGCGCGAGAACACGTAGGTGAGCTTGCCGTACCAGCGGCCATCGAACGGGTGCTCGATGAAGCTCTCCAGGCTGTAGTAACGGCGCTTCAGCTGCTCGAAGCCGAATTCCTTGTTGTTGAGCGGCACGTTGACGTAGTGCCCCGAGGTATCCACCAGCGTGAAGGTGTTGGCCTTGCCGGGGTTGAACAGCCAGCAACTCACTGGATTGCTGTCGGTGGTGACGTTGTAGCCAAGCGCTTTTGACTTCGCCAGCACCAGATCGATGTCGCAGTAATCGTCGATCGCATTGCGCAGGATGCGCTGGGTCAGCTTGGCGCCGTAGACCCAGTTCGGACCAGCGGTCTTGGTAAAGCCGAGGATGAACTCGTCCTGGTACTCGGATTTGAGATTCTGCGCCGACACGGTTTTCGGATCAGGCAGGACACCGAAGGCATTGTTGGCCGAGACCGGCCCGGACATCTGGCTGAGTCCGGTCGGCGTGCCGTCTGCCGCGATGCCGCTATAGGTGTAGTACTGCGAGGTGCTGACATAGGCGCCCGCGGCGTTGAGCGACGGGTTCAGCGGCAGGCCCAGGTAGTAGCGGCCAGCATTGCCATACACCTTGAAGCTGGAGTCGCCGTTCACGTCCCACGCAAAGCCCAGGCGCGGCGCCCACTGCGGCTTGTGCTGGGTGATGTAAGCCTTGCCATCGCTGTTGAAATTCTTGAACTGGTCGTTGCGCAGACCGATCGAGACCAGCCAGCGATCGCTCACCTGCCACTTGTCCTCGATGTACTGCGCGCGCTGGCTGGAGCGCACGGTGGCCAGACTGGTGGCGACGTTCTTCACCACGTAGTAGCCCTGCGCGCCGTTCGGGAAGCCGATGGTCGCCGGCACGCCCAGGCCCGTGGAGATCGGCGTGTTCGGATCACCCTGGCCGTAGCTCCAGGAATAACCCGGACCCGACGTAGCCGAACCCTGGTTGATCGCCTTCGTCATCTGGTTGTCGATACCCGCGCTGAGCGTGTGGTTGCCCAGCTTGTAGGTCAGATCGATGCGGGTGCTGTTGGTGCGGTTACTGCGCCCCGGATCGAACAGCGACACGATGGTCTGGCTGTTGCCGCGACCCACGCCGCCGTTGAGCGCGGGGTTCTGGTTGGTCAGCCCGTCCACGTAGGTGAGGCTGGGGTCGTAGCCACCAGGTACGTCGTAAGCGGAGGTCTTCATCTTGCCGTACTGCGCGGTCAGGGTCAGCGCGTCGGTGAGATAGCCGGTGTACTTCGCGGAGTAGGCGTCGCCACCGTTCTTGACGTTGTCATCGGCTCCGATGAATGCGCCTTGCGTGCGATGTGCGTAGTTGTAGCGATAGATCGAACCCGACGTCTTGGCTTTGTCGGAAAGCCCGGTCAGTTCGAGGATGTGATTGTCCGTGATGTTCCAATCCAGCTTGCTGTACCAGCGCGGATCGTTCTGGCGATACTGCACGTAAGGCTTGCCGGAGAGGAAGCCGCTCACCGGATTGACGGTGTTGCCTTCCTGGCGCTCGTACTCGCCGGCGACGAAGAAGAACAACTTGTCCTTGATCAGCGGGCCGCCCGCATAAGCGCTGACTGTCGTGGTCCATTGGCGATCCGCGCTGTCCGGCGCATACAGGTTGCCCGCGGTGGGCGTGGCGGGCAGGCCGTTGGCATAGATGCGGTCGCGTTGGCGCGCGCGGGCGAAGGCTGGCTCCCACAACACCTGCGTGCCGAAGTGCCATTCATTGGTACCGCGCTTGCCAACGACGTTGATCACGCCGCCATCGGAGCGGCCATACATAGCGCTATAGCCGCCGGTGTAGACCTCCTGCTGATCGATCGCACCGTAGGGCAGGCTGAGGCCGCCGAAACCGCGCAACGGATCGGTCGTGTTGAAGCCGTTGACGTAATACGCGTTCTCGCTCGCCGACGAGCCGCCGAAACTCACCAGCGAATTGCCGGTGGGGCCGGTGAAGCTGCCGCCGTTGTTGACCACGCCGGGTGCGAGCAGCGCGATGGCTTCTGAGCTGCGGCCCAGCGGCACCTTAGCCAGCTGGTCGGCGGTAATCACGGTGCGCGAATCCACGCTGGACACGTCGATCGCCGGCAACGCATTGGCGGTGACACTGACACCGGTGAGGTTCTTTGCCGCCTCCGCACTCAGGAAGGACACCTCGGTGCCCGCGCCCAGCTTGATGCTGATGTTGTCGCGCGTTTCCACCGGCTGGCCGCCGCGTTGCAGGCTGACGGTGTAAGTGCCTAGCGGCAATTGCGCGATGCTGTAGCGGCCTTTGTCGTCGAGCGGCACTTCGCGGCTGAGGCCGGTGCTGCTCTTGATCAACACGCTGTCGCCCTGGCCGGAAGCGACCTGGCCGAAGATGCTGCCGGTAGTGGACTGTGCCAGCGCCGTACTCCCCAGGCTCAGCGCGACAGCGAATGCCAGGCTATGCCTGACCCATGTGCTGCGGTTCTTCATGTGATCTTGTTCTCCCCGTGATGGCTCGCCGAAGGGGCTGACGCGGACAGTGACGCACCGCGGCATATCCTGCGGTTTGCGCAAGTGCCTATAAGAGTCGTCAGATGCTTCGTGGAGTCGTCGGAGCGCTACCGTAGGGCCTTTAATGGCACGGTGCGCTCGCAGGAGCATGTCACCGCAACTCGCTCCCTGCGATGCTGCAATGCGGCATGCAAGTCCGTTATAGCGAAATCTTTTTTGGATGTATAGATGTCCAAAACAGTTTCTTGCGAAACGCTTGGATCGCCCGGCACGCCTCCATGCCGGGCGGACGGGGCGGCAATAGCGCGCCCAGGGCATCGCCACTCGCGGTCCGGGGAGGGGCGGGGCATCCGGTATGATGGTCGTTCCGCCGTGCCCGCCCTGCGGACATGGATCGACGTGGACCCGGATAAAAACCATCTATGTTTTTTCGCAATTTGACGCTGTTCCGCTTTTCCCCTGCCGTTGCCGAAGATCTGAACCGTCTCGATGAAGCCCTGGGCGAACACCGCCTGCGGCCGTGCGGCCCGTTGGAGATGGGCACCAAGGGTTTCGTGCCCCCGGTGGGTCGCGGCGAAGAGGCCGCGCTGACGCACGCCGTCAAGGCATGCACCCTGGTCACCGTGGGCAGCGAGGACAAGCTGCTGCCCGCCGCCGTGGTCAACGACGAGCTGCAGCGCAAGGTGCAGAAGATCGCCGAGGAAGAAGGCCGCAAGGTCGGCGGTCGTGAGCGCAAGCGCATCAAGGAAGACCTGCTCACCGAACTGCTGCCACGCGCCTTTGTGCGCAGCTCGCGCCTGTCAGGCTACGTGGACAAGCGCCACGGCTGGCTGGTGCTGGACAGCTCCAGCCGCAAGTCGGCCGAAAACGCCCTGACCCAGATGCGCGAAGCCCTGGGCAGCTTCCCCGCCGTGCCGCTGGCGCCGGAGGAAGGTCCGCGCGTGCTGATGACCGACTGGCTCGCCACCGGCAACCTGCCGGCCGGCCTGGCCCTGGGCGACGAGTGCGAACTGCGCGATCCCGCTACGGCCACCGGCGCCATCGCCCGTTGCCGCCGGCAGGAGCTGGATAGCGAGGAGGTCAAGGAACACTTGCGCAATGGCAAGCAGGTGTTCCAGTTGGGCCTCACCTTCGACGACCGCATGAGCTTCGTGCTGGGCGAGGATCTGGTGGTGCGCAAGCTCAAGTTCCTCGACGTGGTGCTGGACGAAATGGGCGACAGCCACCAGGACGCCGCCGCCGAAATGGACGCCCGCTTCGCCCTGCTGACGCTGGAACTGGAGCGCCTGCTGGGCAAGCTGGAAGAGTGGTTCGGTCTGCCGCGCCCCGCCGACGCCTGATCCGCACCCTGTAGGAGCCCACCCCCGGATCAAGTCCGGGGCAGGCTCTGTGGGCGACCCGGCTCGAGATAGTGCCGGGCTTTGTCCCCGGGCTCGCGCACAGGGTGCGCTCCTACCGGTACCCGGGTGTAATTACCCTTGAGCCGCCTGAACGACACCTCGAAAACGTCGAGGTGTCGCCCGCCAGCCCCCGTCGCTGCTGGTGTGCCGTCCCGCAGCCCGCGCCGCGCCTGATCCGGCCGCGCCAAAGCCAGTCCGCAGGCGGCCTGCCGCGGAAATCCCTATTTTTAAGGCCTTTGGCGATCGCCGCGTCACCGGAAAGTCTTGCTAAGCCTGCATGCTCTCCCCACATTGGCAGGGGGAGAATGGCTGCAGGAAGCACGGGCAGAACCGGCGGACAGCACACGGAAGCACACGGAAGCACACGGATAAGAGCAGGCAGGCAGACAAGCAGTAGCAGTAGGGCGGAATCATGGCGCAGCACCTCGAAGGCGATTGGCTGGAATTGGCGACAGCGAGCGGTAGCACTATTCGTGTGCTGAAGTCCGCGCATCCGCGTGCGCGCCGCTTGCGACTCACCGTGACGCCGAAAGGTGCGCGCGTGTCGTATCCGCATGGCACGCATCCCGCGCAAGTCAGTGCATTCCTGCGCAGTCATGTGGATTGGCTAGAGAAGAAGCTCGACGAACTCAACCTCATCAGCAAACCGCTGCCGCCGTTGCGCGTGGGCTTCGCCACCGAGTTTCCCTTGCGCGGCGAAATCACTTTGCTCGACTGGGCCGAAGGTCCGTATCCCAAAGTCGAGCACTACGACGGCGGTATCACTCTGGTGATCCCGCGTCCGCACACGCGCGCCTTGCCGGTAGCGCGTGGTTTGCTCGCATCGCATTTCGAATCGCTGATGCGTCGCGATGTCTCGCGCTGGATGGCGACCTACGTGCCGCAACTCGGTCTTGCGCCCACCGCGCTCAAGATCCGTCCCATGAAAAGTCTGTGGGGCAGTCTCGATACGCGTGACCGTATCAATCTCGATCTCGCCCTTGCCCTCGCACCACCCGCTGCGCTGCGTTACGTACTGGCGCACGAGCTGTGTCATCTGCGCGTGCGCAGTCATGCGCCGCGTTTCTGGGCGCAAGTCGAAATGCTATTTCCCGATTGGCGCGAGCAGCGCGACTGGTTGCGACAGAACGGCGCGATCTTGAAAGCGGAGCTCGATCGGCTGGTGGCTGACGTCGCGGATTGATCATCGCGCGTCGTTCTTTCGGCGATTGAGACAGCTGGTTCAGGGTGGCAGGGCCAAAAGCAGTCATACTGCCCTGTGAATAGCCTCCCCGATCCCTACGCCGAGCGCGTAGACCCTTCCGTCCATTGCGATCGTTGCGAGGCAGTTTGCTGTCGTCTCACTGTCGTGCTGATGCCCGACGACAACGTCCCCGACTGGTTGATCGACCGCCACACCCACGGCATGGAAACGCTCGCCAAAGGTGACGATGGCTGGTGTGTCGCCGTCGACCGCAACACCTTCCGCTGCACCATCTACGATCAGCGTCCCGCCATCTGCCGCAAGTTCACCATGGGCAGCCCCGGTTGCCGGCACGAGCGCGAGCAATGGTTCGACCGCCCCGCGCCGGCTCTCAAAAGAACATAGCGGGCAACCGCACCCAGGCATCGTCTGTATCTTTTCTCCCTTTGACGAAGTCGGCGCGACACGCATACTCGCCCGACTTCATCCAAGGAGAATTCGATGCGTCCTGTTCTGCTCGCCGTCTTGATCGCCCTCGCGCTGCCCGTCGTTGCGAATGCCCAGACTTCAAAGCCCACGGCATCCAGTGCGATCGCCACCGCCTTGAACGATCCGGCCCGCAAAGCCGATGCCGCCAACGACGAGCGACGCAAGGCAGCCGACATCATCGCCTTCACCGAGATCAAGGCGGGAAGCCGCGTGCTGGATCTGATTCCCGGCGGCGGCTACTTCAGTCGCGCCTTCAGTGCGGTGGTGGGTCCGCAAGGTCACGTCTATGCGGTCTTCCCCGAGGCCTACGAGAAAGCGGAACCGGGCTTTGCCGACAAACTGCGCGAAGTCGCCAAGCAGCCGCACTACGCAAACATCGAAGTCCTGCTGCAGCCCGCCAACCGACTCTCGGTGCCCGCACCGGTCGACATGGTCTTCACCTCGCAGAACTACCACGACTACCCGGACAAGTTCATGGGCAACGTGGATCCGGCCGTGCTCAACAAGCAGGTGTTCGATGCGTTGCGTCCGGGCGGCCTGTTCGTGATCATCGATCACGCTGCCGAGGCAGGTTCGGGCATGCGCGATACCGACACGCTGCATCGCATCGATCCGGCCATCGTCAAAAAGCAGGTTGAAGCGGCCGGGTTCGTGTTCGACGGCGAGTCCAACGTGCTGCGCCATCCTGCCGATACCCGCACGAAGACGGTCTTCGACAAATCCATCCGCGGCCAGACCGACCAGTTCATCTATCGCTTCCGCAAGCCAGCAGCCTGACCGTGCTCCCGTAGACCATCGGCATCGCGCATCCCCAAGGCCGCGCGATGCTTTTTTGTAGGAGCCCACCCTGTGGGCGACCAAACATCAGAACCGCCGTTTTTGCACAGCGAAGCTGCTCCACGGCGAAGGCCGCGGATGGTCCGAATGAAACGGCCCGCAAGAGCCGCCTCAGCGCGAGCCTACGGACGCCCGCCATCCTTGCCCGATCGTCGGGCACAGGATGCGCTCCTACGGGTATCTGCGCAGGCGTAGGATCAAGCAAATCCATGTTGTCCAAATCCCGGGCGCTCGCGCGTCATTGGATTGGCGGCGCATCATGCCCGCCGAAACTCTATGGAGGAGAAGGCACATGCAATACCTATTGATGACCTACGTGAATGAGGGCGGTTGGGCCAAGCTCACACCCGCCGAGCAGGAGCAGGGTGTCGCGTCTTACCGGGCGTATTCCGATGCGCTGGTCGAGGCAAAAGTGCTGGTCGGCGCCAATCGTCTGCAACGCACCTCTTCGGCGACGACGGTCCGCGCGGCGAACGGCAAGGCGCAGGTGCTGGATGGCCCGTATGCGGATTCCAAGGAACAGCTGGGCGGCTACTTTCTGATCGATGTGCCCGACCTCGATGCGGCGATCTCGTGGGCGGCGCGCTGCCCGGCCACACACCATGGCGTTGTCGAAGTGCGCCCCATCTGGGAAAACTGTGACCCGTCCAGGACGTGACGGCGTAAGACCATGAGGAGTCCGCGCGAAAACGACGCGCAGCGGACAGCGGACGCGGTAGCGCGGCGCAGCTATGGCAAGCTCGTCGCCTACCTCGCCGCGCGCACCCGCGACGTCACCGCTGCCGAGGACGCGCTCTCGGAAGCGTTTGCCTCGGCGCTTGCCGTGTGGCCACGGAGTGGATGTCCGGCGAATCCGGAAGCGTGGCTGATGACGGTGGCGCGCCGGAAGCTGATCGATGTCGCCCGGCATCAGCGCAGCGGCGAAGCGGTGGCCACGCAGCTGCGGATTCTGGTCGAAGCGCCGGAGGGGCCGGTCGATACGGCGATCCCCGACATGCGCCTGGCCTTGATGTTTGCCTGCGCGCATCCGGCGATCGAGGAAGGCATCCACGCGCCGCTGATTTTGCAGGCGGTACTCGGGCTCGATGCCAAGGCCATTGCCTCGGCTTTCCTCACCTCTCCGGCCGCGATGAGCAAGCGCCTGGTCCGGGCCAAGGACAAGATCCGCCAGGCCGGCATACCTTTCGCCATCCCGGAGCGCGAAGAGCTGCCCGCGCGTCTCGCCAGCGTGCTCGACGCCATCTACGCCGCGTTCGCCGAAGGCTGGAGCGATCCCGGAGGCATGGATGCGACACGCAGGGATCTCAGCGAAGAAGTGCTGTTTCTTGCCAGGCTCGTCGCCGAGCTCTTGCCCGAGGAAGCGGAAGCCCTGGGCCTGCTCGCACTCATGCTGCACGCCGAAGCACGCCGTCGCGCCAGGCGCTCGGCATCGGGCGCCTACATATCGTTCGCCGTGCAGGATCTGGCGCTATGGGATGCGGCGATGATTGAAGAAGCCGAATCGCTGCTCCGGCGCGCGAGTACGTTGCGTGCCATCGGTCGTTATCAACTGGAAGCCGCCTTGCAGTCGGCGCACGTCCACCGCCGCCGCACGGGTCACGGCAATTGGGAAGACGTGGTGCGGCTATACGATGCCCTGCTGACCCTTGCGCCGTCGCCCGTCGTCGCCGTCAATCGCGCATTGGCCATCGCGGAACTGCACGGCGTGAAAGCCGGGCTCGATGCGCTTGACGCCATCGCGGCGGACGCGCGTCTCGCCGAGTACCAGCCTTATTGGGCGACACGCGCGGAACTCATGGCGAGGAACGGCGCCTACAGCGAGGCGCGCCATGCCTATGAAATGGCAGTGGGACTCGAGCGCGATCCCGCCGTCCGTCAATTCTTGTTGCAACGTTGCGCAGCGCTGCCAGCCTGACCGAACAACAAGCCGTTCGATATCAGGCCATGGCGGCCATGCGCCTGGCCTTGCGGCGGCGCAGGAAACGGCGCAGGCCATAGATCACGCCACCAACGATCGCGACCGCAGCCGCCAGCAAGGTAAGCAGTACGCGGTTCTGGTTCATCATCACGAACATGCCATGCGTGCTGTAGAAGCCGTTGAAGTCCGCGACGGTGTCGGGCAGGTCGAGCAGATCCTGCTTGCTCATGGGCAAGGCGCGTTCATCGGGATGGTAGGACGTGCCCAGGCCGCTCAGCGCACCGTTCTTGTCGAGTTCGATATGGCCACCCAGCACATAACTCACCGGGCGATCCTTGAAGAAGTCCGCGACGCGACGGGCGCTGGCGAGGTCCGCTGTGCGATCTTCGATCAGCAGACGACCTGGCAATAGAAAGTCGCCGGAGAAAACCAGCCCGGTCATGCGGTCGTAGTAGAGAACGTGCGACGCGTAGTGGCCCGGTGTGGGCAGCACATCGATCACGCGGCCGCCGAGGTCCAGCTGAGCGACGCCGTTGGGCCAGTCAGTAAAGCCGAAGAATGACTTGACGTGATCGAGATCGGTGCCCACGACTTGAGTGTTGGGCCGCTGCGCGAACTGGCTGTCGCCGGTGCGATGATCCAGATGCCCATGGGTGTGCACCACGATCAGGGGCAGCGTTGAACCGTTTGTCTGCGGCAACAGCGACATCACGGTGCTACCCAATGGCACCCGGTTCGGTTCGGCCACATCACCGGTGTCGATCAGCAAGGCCTTGTCCGTGCCGACCAGCAGATACATGAAGGGCGCTTCGACGGTTTCGCACAGGCTTTCGCGCAGTACGAAGGTTGTGGCGTTGTATCGGTGCACCTGGATCGGTGGCGGCGCCTTGGCTTCGCAATGCGCGTTGGCCGTGCTCCATTGGACGTCCATCGAGCCTGGCGCAAGCTGAGCGCGGGCCGGCAACATGAAACACAGCGTGCTGATAGCCAGCCAGGCGCAAAGCAGTGGCTTCATACGGAGCTCTCCCGATCGGTAGGTGATGTCGCGCATTCGGATGCGCGGATCATGGAGAGGGTATAGCGTTCCGGCGAAGTGCAAGTAGTACTGGATCAAGGCGCCAACACATCGGCGTAGAACGCCGCCGATGTGCGATGCCGGCAAGTTCTTGCGCGCAAGGGGAAGTGATGCCTTCCCCGATAATCAATGCGACAGCGCGAAACTCATCAGGATGCGCGCGGTTTCTTCCGGCTTCTCCACGATCGGCATGTGATTGCAGCCGTTGAGGACGGTGGAGCTGATCGCGCTGGCGTGAGCCAGGCCATTGCGCAGGCTATCGAGTGCAGAGACGTCGATGATCTTGTCGTCGTGGCACCACATGCCCATCACCGGCATGTCGAGCTTGTCGAGGCGATTCTGCAGCGAGAGATACTGCGAGGGATCGCGCAGCTCGTTGAAGGTGCCGTTGATGAAGGCGCGGTCCTTCTGATTCTTCTTCACCAGCACGTCGATAAAACGCCCCGGAATCGGCGGAACCTTTTCGAAAGCCAGTGCGGTGGCGCGGGCGAAACCGGCGCGATCGTCGAAGGTGAAGGGATTCTTGCCAGCCAGTGCGCTACGCGCAAAGTCGTTTTCGTTGGCCTTGAGGCCGAAGGAGTCGATCAGCACCAGCTCGGCTACGTGCTCCGGATGCTCCGCGGCGTAGACGCCGGCGATGGCACCGCCCATGGAGTGACCGATCAGCACCACGCGCTGCAGGCGCAGCGCGGCGATGAAACCCTGCAGGCGAGCCACTTGGGCATCAATGTTGTAGCTGGCGCCTTCCACGCGGGTGGAGTCGCCCCAGCCCGGCAGATCGGGCGCGATCACGTGGAACTGCGGCGTCAGCAGCTTGGCCTGCTCCAGCCACACGTTCTTGTCGGCGGCGAAGCCGTGCAGCAGCAACAGCGTGGGGCCCTGGCCACCTTCGTAGTACGACCAGGTGGTGTCGCCAACCGTCACCGAATGCTTTTCCACGTGCGCGCTCATCGCCTGCCGCGCGATTTCCGCATGCAGAAGCCATTGCGGCGCGAACAAGTAGCTGCCGCCCAGCGCTCCGCCGATGACCGCCGCGACGATGGCGAGGAACTTGAGGCGTCGGATCAGCAGGCGCTGCCACAACGGGCGGGCGTTCGGGGCGGTAGGTGTAGCCATCGGGAGGATTCGCTCTGAAATGAGTTGAGCATGTCGGGTCGGCCGCGGCTCCGATCAAGGTCGGAGCCGCGGCCGTACGCGCTTACTTCTTAGCTTTCTTGGCCTTGGCAAAGATGCCCTCAACGGCATCCTGGGTCATCGGGTGGTAACCCGATTTGGCCTTGGCATAGACCTGCTCGGCGTAGGCCAGGCCTTCCGGCGTCTTGGCGAAGGCCTTGTACAGTGGCGTGGTGAGGTAGAGGCGGCCGATGCGCGTCATGTGCTCGGCGGCGGCGCTCCACACGTCTTTATCGCCAGCGGCGATGGCGTGGCTGTACCAGCGCATGCCAATTTCGGCGTTCGGCGTACCGGTGAGATGCCAGGCCGCATCGAGCTGCTTGAGTTTGTCGAGCGGCGCCACGTCCGGCATGCCGTCCAGGAAGTACATCCATTCCTGCGTGTTCCAGCCCTTGGCATCGAGCTTGTCGCCGGCCAGTGTGCCGCCGAGGAACGCGGTGCGCTCCTTGTCGATGGCGTCGAAGCGCGGAGAATCCGGCAGCGGGGCATCCTTCGGCACGCCGGGCTGGTACACCCAGGCTTTCACTTCGTCCCAGTTCATCTTGCCGGGGTTCTTGTCGAACAGATTGGCTTTCAGATAGTCGAGCATCTGCTCGGTGGTGATGCTCTGGAAAGCGAAATGGGCAAAGTAGCCTTTGAGATACGCATCGAAGGTTTCGCGGCCGAAGCGCTGTTCCAGCGTGCGCAGGAACCACGAGCCCTTGTCGTAGGCGACGCTGGACAGCGCATCGTCGGCGTCGATGCCGCGCGGTTCCGGCGCGAGACGCTGCGCGTTGGGCGACATGGTGCCGATCTCTTTCTGCAGCGCACGCGCGGAAAGCAGCGCTTCTTCGTCAGCCAGCGCCTTGCCGTACACAGCTTCAGTGATGCGGCCCTGCACGTAGGTGGTGAAGCCTTCGTTGAGCCAGATGTCGCGCCACGCCGCGCTGGTCACCAGGTTGCCCGACCACGAATGCGCCAGCTCATGCGACACCAGCGAGACGAGACTCTTGTCGCCCACCAGCACCGTCGGCGTGGCGAAGGTCATGTTGGGATTTTCCATGCCGCCGAACGGGAACGACGGCGGCAGTACCAGCAGGTCGTAGCGATCCCATGCATACGGGCCGTACAACTTCTCGGTCGCCTCGATCAGCTTCTCGGTGTCCTCAAACTCATGCGCGGCTTTGCCGGCCACGCTGGGTTCGGCATAGACGGCCGAACGCGGGCCGGTTTCCTTCACCGCCAGATCGCCGGCGGCGATGGCGAGCAGATACGACGGAATCGGATGCGGCTGGTTGAAGCTGAAGTCGCCATCCAGCGGATGCTTGGCGTCGTTGATGGCGCTCATCGTCACGCGCACATCCTTCGGCGCTGTGACGTGTGCGTTGTAGGTGAAGCGGATCGCCGGCGAATCCTGCAGTGGCACCCAGGAGCGGGCGTGGATGGATTCGGACTGCGAGAACATGAAGGGCAGTTTCTTGTCCGCCGTCTGCTCCGGCGTCAGCCACTGCAGGCCGGAAGCGGTCGGCGCGGTGGTGTAGACGATGCGCACCTGCGCCGGGTGTTGCGGCGTGGCGATGGTGAGCTTGCTGCCGAGCTGCTTGTCGCGCGGCGCCAGCGCGTATTTCAGTGCAGACGCTTTGCCGTTTGCGTCGAGCGCTTCGACCTTGGCGATTTTCAGGTCGCGCGTATCCAGCACCAGCGACTGCGCCTTGGGGTTTTTCCAGTCCAGCTTCAGCGTGGCCTGGCCATCGAGCTGCTTGTGCGGGAAATCGACCTTCAGATCCAGATCAAGATGCGTCACGCGCACCTGGTCGGGCTGGGCGTAGGAATGCGGGTCGGCGGCGAACGCGGTCAGCGGCAGCGTGAACGCGCCGAGGGCAAGGGCGGAGAGCAGGCGCATGAGGAAGCGACTCCAGAAACGGGAACGCCGAGTATGCCATCGGCATTGCCGGGGAGGCTTGTGGCGGTGGTCACTGGGGCGCTTGCTGCGAGCTGCCTCCGTGAGAGGCTGCGCTACTGGATTCCGGCCTACGCCGGAATGACGGGCCAAAGCGCTAGTTGCCCCTACCTATCGTCATTCCGGCGCAGGCCGGAATCCAGTAGCGAAAGCCTGCACTTGTGTGAGGTGCTTCAGCGCAGTTCCTTGCTCGCATACGGATCGATCGAGTACGCATACATGGTTGCCAGAAACCCCGGCTGCCCCTCCACCCGCGCGATCCACGCACGAAACTGCGGATAGGGCTCCAGCGCAAAGCCAGCTTCCTCCGCGCGACTGGCATAGGCGAACATGGCGATGTCCGCGATGGTGTAGCTGTCGCCGGCCAGGAACGGCCGTGTCGCCAGCTCGGATTCCAGGATGCCCAGCGCACGCTGCCCCTGCCGGCGTTTCAGGTCGATCAACGCCTGCGGCCGGTTCGGTAGCTTGCCGGTGAGGGTCCAGAAGCGCAGCGAGCCAATCACCGACTCCACCCGTTCCTGCTCAAAACATAACCACTGCAGGACCTTGGCGCGTCCGAACGCATCGGCGGGCAGGTAGGGTGTGCCTTCGGCCAGGTAGGCAAGGATCGCGTTGGACTCGCCCAGCACGCGGCCATCCTCCAGCCGGATTGCGGGCACGGTGCCGGTGGGGTTGATGCGCAGATAGTCCGCGGTCTGCCCCTCGCCCTCGAAGATGCTGATTTGCACACTGTGGTAGGGCGTGCCGAGGTGCTGCAGCAACTGGCGCACCTTCCAGCCGTTCTGTGAGGGCAGATAGTCATACAGGGTCAGCATCGCGGGCTCCGCTTGAAGGAATGCGACGAGTTTGACGAAGACGCATGCCTTCCGCTCTCCGTTTCTTGCGACCTGGTGTCAACCGGATCGTGCGCGGCGCGTCATCTTCTAGACATCCGTTTGCACGACACCTCCATGCCGCCACGCTCTGTCGCTATTCTGAAATCCTGCCTCGGCCTGGCCGTGTTCCTGATGCTGCTCGGCGCGTGGCTGGCTTCCACCGCGCATGCGCAAACGGCGCCGGCGGCCGACTACAGCGGTGCCTGGCGTCTGGATGACCGCAACAGCGATAGCGCCGATGCCGTCACCAGCCTGATGCGCGATGCAGCACGCAAGGAGGCGCCGCCGTCGACGGACACGCCGTCGGCCGATCACCCGCAGGGCGGCCACCGCGGCGGCGGTGCCGGCATGGGCCATGGCGGGATGGGCGGCGGTGGCCATGGCATGCGCGGCGGCAAGGGTGGGAAATCCGCGTCGACGGACGACAGCAGCGGTGAAAGCTTTCACAAGGACTATCCGCTGCCGCCGCTGCTGAAGACCGATTCGGTGCTACTGGTGCAGCAGGACGCCAAAGCCATCCAGCTGCGCCTCAATGATGGCCAGATGCTGGATGTGAAGCTGGACGGCCAGGCGCGCCAGGCTTTGAACGGCAACGCCATGGTCAGCGGCCGCCGCGAGGGCGGCCAGTTGCAGATTTCGTTCCGTTTCGCGGACGGCTCGCAACTCAACCAGCGTTGGGTCATGTCGCCGGACGGCAAGCAGCTCACCGTGTCCGCCGAGTGGCGCGTGCCGGATCTGCAGCCGGTGAACTTCAAGCGCAGCTACGTCGTGTTGCGCTGAGCTCGTCTTGTAGGAGCGCACCCTGTGCGCGAAAGCCCTGCGTAGCAGGGCCGCTTTTCTCTCCTCATATGGCAAAAGCAGCCCTGCTACGCAGGGCTTTCGCGCACAGGGTGCGCTCCTACCGTCATTGCTTCAGCTATAGCGGTCCGCCAGCCGGTCGGTTGCCTGCACTAGCACATCGACGATAGCCGGCTCCGATGCCGCATGCCCGGCCAGCACCACATGGAAATCCGCCTCCGGCCACACTTCCGCAAGGTCGTAGGCATTTTTTACCGGGCAGATCAGGTCGTAGCGCCCATGCACGATGGTGGCGGGGATGTGGCGCAGCTTCGCCGCGTCGCGCAGCAACTGATCCGGTTCGAGGAAAGCGCCATGGCGGAAGTAGTGCACTTCGGCGCGCGCTTTGCTGATCGCTGATGCCTGCGTATCGGGCTCTGCGGTGTCGTAAGGCGTGTCTTCCAGCGCAATGCAACTGCTCTCCCACGCATCCCAGGCCAGGGCGGCGGCGAGGCGTACCTGCACGTCCTTGCTATCGAGGCGCCGCCAATAAGCCTCCACCATGTCGCCGCGTTCTGCTTCGGGGATGTGCGCTACATAGCGCTGCCATTCGGCCGGCCGGATTTGCGCGGCGCCGGCCCCGAGCTCGTTGAACCACAGGGTTTCTTCCGGGCGCGCCAGATAGATGCCGCGCAACACCAGACCCAGCACGCGCTCCGGATGCGCCTGCGCGTAAGCCAGCGCCAGCGTGGATCCCCACGACCCGCCGAACACAACCCAGCGCTCGATGCCCAGCGCTTCGCGGATGGTTTCGATATCGGCCACCAGGTGCCAGGTGGTGTTGTCGCGCAGTTCGGCGAACGGTGTGGAGCGGCCCGCGCCGCGCTGATCGAACAGCACGATGCGATAGCGCTGCGGGTCGAAGAAACGGCGGTGATAGGTGGAGATGCCCGCACCAGGGCCGCCATGCAGGAAGATCACGGGGAGGCCGTGCGGATTGCCGCATTCCTCCACGTGCAAGGTATGCAATGCATCGACGGCGATGCGTTGAGTGCGGTAAGGCTCGATCTCGGGATATAGCTCGCGCATGCTCGAACTCCATAGGGCATGCGTGAGCATAGCAACGCATGGTGCGATCAGGCGCCGGGCGACACGCGATGCCACACCGAGATCGCCGTGTCGGGATTGCCCGGTGTCGGCGGTACCTGGTAGCTGAGATCGTCGCCGTTGATGGTGTAAGGCCGCGTCTGCACCGTGCCGTTCCAGTTCGGTGTGTAGTTGCCGCTCTCGTTCCAGTGTGGCGAGTACGCCGCATCGATGCTGAAGGTGAGCAGGTGCTTTTGCGTATCCAGCGAGATGCGGCCGTAGTGCGCGCTGACCAGCTGCGCGGCCTTGAACACCTTCGCCGGCTGTTCCTTGTCGGCAGGTTCGGCGCTACCACGATAGATCTGCAGGGTGTAGCGACCCTGCGCGTCCACGATCAGCCGTCCCTCAGCATTCGGGCCGAAGGCGGGCACCTGCTTGCCGTCACTGGTGATCGACCCGGCGGCGGTGAGTGTCCAGGTGCCTTGCAGTGGGGATGCTTCCGCCGCGAGTGCGGGATGTGCAGTAACAAAGCTCAAGAGCAGGGCGGACGCGGTGACTGACAGACGCATGGGGGAGTTCCTCGGTGGCGTGGGGACCGGGAACATCTAGCCAGGATTGAGCACGCGTCGACAGGCCGCGGATCGAATATCAGTGATGACAAAAAGCCATCATGCGCGGGCGATGGGCAGGGCTATCGCCCCGCCACCGCCGCATTCCGCATCGCCAGTGTCAGCGGCCGGTTCTCGTGCGAGGTCTGCAACACGATCAGGGTCGTGGTGCTGATGCTTGAGTGGATCTTGAGCAGGCGGTCGAGCACCGTTTCCAGATGCGGAATGGACATCGCCACCACGCGCAGCAGGGCCGAGTCCTCGCCAGCCAGGCGGCGGCAATCCAGCACTTCGGGCACGTCCGCCACCAGCGCGCCGACGCGGGCGCAGGTGCCGCCGTCGCAGCGCAGGCGGATCATCGCCTCGATCTCGTAGCCGAGCCGGCGCGGATCGATAGCGGCGCGGTAGCCGGTGATCACGCCGGCTTCTTCCAGGCGCTTGACCCGCTCGGCCACGGCCGGCGCGGAGAGGCGCACTTTGCGGCCCAGCTCGGCGTAACCCTGGCGGGCGTCCTGCTGCAGGGCCTCCAGCAGCTGCCAGTCCTTATTGTCCCAGATGGGTTTCGATTCAAAGGTCAGGGCGTTCATTTCATCCTTCGATCGTTAGCGAAACATGCCCATCCTACGCTGATTCAATATTCCTGCGTACGCCGGCCAGGGCTACGATTTCGCTCGTTTCCTCCCTATGGAATCCGTCCCCATGCAGACCCCGGAACGCCTCGACGGGCGTGCCCTTGCCTATATCGGCATCGCCCTGCTTACCTGGTCGTCGGCCTATGCCGCGATCGCCTACTCGTTGGCCTCGTTCACCCCGGGCGAGGTGGCGCTGGCGCGCCTTTCCATCGGCACGCTGTGCTTCGCCATCCTGCTGACCGTGAAGCGGGTGTCGCTGCCGGCCCGGCGTGATTGGCCGCAGCTGATCGTGCTCGGTGTGATTGGCCTGACCACCTACCACCTGTGCCTCAACATCGCCGAAACCCGCGTGGCCAGCGGCACGGCGGCCATCCTGATTTCGCTGGTGCCGGCGGCTACCGCGGCGGTGTCGGCGATCTGGGTGCGCGAGCGTCTTTCTGCGCGCACCCTCACCGGCCTGGGCGTGGCACTGGTGGGCGTGGTGATGGTAGTGCTGGCCAGCGGCAAGGACGTGAAGTTCGAGCCGATGGCGGCGCTGGTGCTGGTGAGCGTGATGGCCTCGGCGATCTTCTTTGTCGGCCAGAAGCCGCTGTTTGCGCGCAACAGCATGCTGGGTGTTACCGGCTTCACCTTCCTTGCCGGCACGCTGGGTGCGCTGCCGTTCGGGCTGGGCCTGCCGCATGCGCTGATGGCGGCGCCGGCCTCGCATATCGGTGCGTTGCTGTGGCTGGGCATCGCGCCCACCTTTATCGGTTACATCGCATGGAACGCCGCGCTGCAGCGCGCTACCGCCTCGCAGGTGAGCAGCTTCATCTACTTCTCGCCGCCGATCGCGGTGCTGATCGGCTGGGTGTGGCTGGGCGAGCGGCCGACCGTGTTGACTCTGATCGGTGGCGCGATCACCGTGGGTGGCGTGGTGCTGGCCAATGCGCGCCGTCGTCCTTCGGCGCCGGCCGCAACCGTGGTCGCTACGCCCGTCAAGCAAAGCTGAGTCATGGCGTTGATCCGTTTGGGCGAAGCGGCGGCGGCGCTGCCGCAAGCCTGGTCATCCAGCGTGCTGGCGCAGTTCGGCGAGGGGCGCCTCAAGCTGCTGCGCATGGACGCGCAGGCCTACCCGGAGGAGTGCCACGACTACGCCGAGGGCTTGCTGGTGCTGGACGGCGAGATGGTGCTGGAGATCGAGGGTCGCACCCTGCGTGTCGGTGCCGGCGAGATCTATCTGGTACCGGCTGGCGTATCGCACAGCGTGGGTGAGGGCAGCTACGGTACGGTGTTGATCCTCGACACCTGACCGTGGCGGAGCCCGCCGATGTACACGCTCTACATCGCCAACAAAAACTACTCGTCGTGGTCCATGCGGCCCTGGGTGCTGATGAGCGAATTGGGCATTCCGTTCGAGGAACGCCTGGTGCCGTTCGGGCAGGGCGGCAACTGGGAAAGCTTTCGCGCGTTCTCGCCCAACGGCAAAGTGCCGTGCCTGCATGACGGCGACACGGTGGTATGGGATTCCCTCGCCATCACCGAGTATCTCGCTGAGCGTCATCCCGGTGTCTGGCCGGCCGATGCGGCCGCACGCGCCTGGGCGCGTTGCGCGGCAGCGGAAATGCATTCGGGTTTCGGTGCATTGCGCCAGCATGCGTCGATGAACTGCGGCGTGCGCGTGCGTTTGCATCACCTCGACGAAGCCTTCCGCACGGAACTGGCGCGCCTCGGTGAGCTATGGAGTGAAGGCTTGCAGCGGTTCGGCGGCCCTTATCTTGCCGGTGCTGCGTTCACCGCCGTCGATGCGTTCTACGTGCCGGTGGCGTACCGCATCCAGACCTATGGCTTGCCGGTATCGCCGTTTGCCGCCGAGTTCGCGCAACACTTGCGTGATCTGTCATCCGCGCGCCGCTGGTACGCCGACGCCCTGCGCGAAACCTGGCGCGACTGCGCACACGAAGACGAAGCCCATCTCGCCGGCGAATGGCTGGAAGACCTGCGCAAATCGTAGGAGCGCACCCTGTGCGCGAAACGGCCCGATAGGGCCGCATGGCGCACACTCGAAAGCACGGCCCTATCGGGCCGTTTCGCGCACAGGGTGCGCTCCTACTTGGTCACCCGTGCCAGCGTGGCCATCGCCTGCACTGGTGCATCCGGCGATACGGCGGTAGTCAACGTAAACACCAGCTTGGTGCTGTCGCCCGGACGCGCCCACGCATAGCTCAGCGTATGGATGGGGCCGGTCGGCGCCATGCCGTGATCATCCTGCTCGCGTGATGATGTGAGTGGCGCAGGACTGGTAGCGACAAGCGCAGTGAATTGCTGCTCCACATTGATGGTGTCGGCGTACTGCGCGAACACCGCGCAGACGCCATCGTCGCGCAGCGACACCACGAACTTGCCCTCACCCGGCCCGCGTTGCGGCCAGGCCTTGCCGGGCATGCCGCCGAGGAAAGCGCGCGCGGTGTCGTCCGGCAAGGTGGGTGTCTTCGCCGCCGTGAATTCCGCGCTCAGCGCTTCCGGCTTGGCGTAGTGCTTCATGCAGGTGGTGGTGTAGAGCTTCATGAAAAACGCGGAGGCTTCCGCGTCCTGGGCCCCGGCGTTGACCGACGCCAGGAGCAGAGCGACAACAGGCAGCAGCAAATGGACACGCATGGCGATTTCCGTGAGTGGCGATGGCCGCGCTGCATTTTGCCGCAAGCCCATGACGAGGCGCTTCTAGTCGGGCGATTCAGGCGGGCTGCGCGACGACCCGCCGCGCCTGCCAGCGACCCAGGCCCACCAGCACCAGCGCCACCGCGATAAAGAACAGCAACACCATCAAGGCGTCGCCCACCACGCTGACATAGCCTAGTGCGGTCACGTCGAGAAACGGGTAGGGATACCAGCCGTTGAGCGCACCGCGCACCAGCACATAAGCGAAATAGCCCGCCGGATACGCCTGCCATACCAGCACCTGCGACCAGCGCAGCGATTGCTTGGGCACCGCCAGCCACCAGTACAACAAGAAGATCAGAGGCATCGCATCATGCAGCGTCATGTCGGCGAACAGCTGCCAACCTTCCGGATGCCACAGCTTGCGCAGCAGCACGTTATAGATAACGCCTACTACAGCGATGCTCATCGCAATGGCCGTGTTGACGCCGGGCCGGCCAAAGAAGCGCGTAATCGTTCCGCGCGGCCCGATGGCGCCCGCCGTGAGCGCCAGAGCGACCAGGATGTTGGTGAGCACCGTATAGAAGCCGAAATAAGTCCACACCCCGGCCAGCGCGCCTTGGCCATTGGATTGGGTCAGCTGGATCGACAACAGCAACTGCAGTGCGAGCGCAAACCAGCCTAGCGCGGCGGTACAGGTGGCGAACCAGCGATAACGCGTAGGCATATCAGCTCCGGGGCATTCCGGCGTTGCCGCGCGCCACCTGCAAACGCAGCGCATGACGCCGGCCCGCCGCAGCATACAGCCGCACCATCACCGGAATACCGAGAAACAGGAAATCGCTGAAGCCCGGCGCGAACCACGCCGCAATCAGAGCGAGCGCCGCCGTGGTCGGCATGCCCCAGGCACGACAGCGCGTAGCCGCGATTTCTTCCGGCGGCACGTCTCCGCGCACGTAAGGCGCACGCAGCGCCACCGAAAACAGCCAGCGCTGCAACAGCCCTGCCAGCAGCAGACTGCCCGCGTAGAAAAGCTGCGGCACACGCGCCAGCGGATTCGAACTCATCAGTGCCGTAACGAACGGCATGAACGCCACCACCATCAACAGCAGCATGTTCGGCCACATGATCTTCTGGCTGTAATCCGCCAGCATCCCGAACACCCGGTGATGCGCCATCCACAGCGCGCCGATCACCAGAAAGCTCAGCATGAAACCCATGAAGTTCGGCTGCAGCTCACGCAACGCCTGCCAGTAGGCCGCATCGTCCCGCGTACCCACATGCGGCACATGCACCTCGATGATCAGCAAGGTGATGGCGATGGCGAAGACGGCGTCGGAGAAGAAGGTGAGGCGTTCGAGTTGTGAGGCGTTGGTGCTCATTGAGATAGGTGGCTCCCCTGGGTCCAGCGCGGGATGCTGGGGGAGCGAAAAGAGGTTGTCCAGCAGCTGAGATACGCGCCGATAGGCGGAATAGACGGCTGATTGCTGCATTTCGCAAGAAATTATTTGTACAGCAATAACTTGCGCGTTGCGGCCATGTTTCCGAGCCGCTAGCTTTTCGGCGCACTCACGCGCAATGCGTGGGTTAGGGGAATCAGGGGAAATGATCGGTCGCACGCGTTGGTTCGTGGAGTGGCGGTCTTGTCTGGGCGATACCCGGACACGTGGCCTATGGAAGGCCGCTCCACGTCGTGCGCAACTCACAGGGGAAGTTGCTTATGACGCTGGGAAATGGGCGTGGGATGCGCCTTGGGCTGCTGGCTGCGATGTACTTGTTCGCCACCTCGGCGGCATGGTCTCAGTCGGCGGCGCCGGTATCGCCGGAGAGTGAGTATCAGAAGCGCATCAAGGTCAGCGAGGACATCCAGCCGCTAGGAGAAAATCCCTTCGGCGAGCAGATCAGCCTGTACAACGGCGCGCTGTCTTTCGAGCAGACTGATGTAAGCGCGGCGGGTATTGGCCCGTTGTTGCAGCTCACGCGCGAGTTTCATCTGCCGGATGTCAGTCCGGTAACCGTCTATCACACCTTCCTCAACAACGCGTTCGTCGACTGGTCGCTGGAAGTGCCGCGACTGGAGACGATGTCGGCGGCGAACGGCTCGGGAAATCTCGAGCCGGCGGATACCGCGCAATGGTTCTTCACCAGCAGCGCGCAGCGTTGCAGTTCGTTCGCCAGCGGTCCCGATATGTTTGTCGCCTTCAAGGGAACGCAGATCGACTACATGCCGCAGCAATGGTGGCATGGCTATCAGCTGATCATTCCCGGAGCAGGCAGCCAGGACGTGTTGATGCGTGATGCGTCGAACACGCTGTCGCCGCAGATGACGGTTAATGGAACGTCCGAGTCGTTTCCTCTGGTTACCAAGCAGCACTGGTCGATCGGGTGCTTGCCGCAGACGTCCAATGGCGCAGCGGGGGAGGGCTTCCTCGCCGTTTCTCCGGATGGCACCAGCTATTGGCTCGATGCGTTGGTCTACAAGAAGGCTGATCAAGTAGCCTTCGGTGGTGGTGGTGCGCTGTATCGCCGCGTGGCCATGATGCTCGCGTCGAAAGTAGTGGATCGCTTCGGCAACACGCTGACTTTCAGCTACGACGGCAATGGCAACCTCACGGGCATACAGGCGAGCGATGGCCGGCAGGTGTCGTTGACGTGGGAGAGTTGGCAGAGCCAGCAGAAAGACACGTTCGGAAACTACGTCAATCCTGTTTCTTATCGCGTCCATTCGGTCACGTTGCAGCCTGCAAGCGGCGCACCAAGAACCTGGACCTACAGCTACACCAGTGATCCCTATCTGCCGCGACTGACAAGCGTGCAGCAGCCGGACGGCAGCGCGTGGTCCTTCAATCTTGGAAACTTCGCGCCGCTGCCCAGCGACGGCTATCTGATCGACGATAGCAACGTATGCGCCTTGGTTCCGAAGCCGCAGGACGCCGTTACGTCGTCGGGAAGCATTACGCACCCTTCGGGTTTGACCGGTACATTCACCGTGCAAAGCACCGTTCGCGGCCGCTCCAATGTGCCGTATTACTGCCCCAACCTGGGCAACGGCTACGACCTGCGCTTTCCCAATATCTACAAGCAGAACTCAATCACCCAGAAACAGTTCACGGGCGCCGGTCTGCCCACCTATACGTGGGCCTACAGCTATTCCGGATTCAACTACAGCTGGACGACCGATTGCACTTCGGGGTGCGCATCCACAGTCGTGACCGACGTGGTGGATCCGGCGGGCCATGACGTCAAATACACCTTCAGCAACAAGTTCGATGCCAGCGAAAGCATGCTGTTGCAGACGGACTATTACGCAGGCGCCTCCGGCACCGCCGTGGTGCGCTCCGAGATCAATAGCTATGCCAATCCCACCGGCGGCCCGTGGCCGACGACGCAGGGTACTTCGCCGCAAATTGTCGTGAACCAGGCCCAGGCGGGTCAGTTGATCCCGGTCAATCAGCGCACCCTGCAGCAGGATGGCGATACCTACGTTTGGCTCGTCGAAGCCTTCGATGCCTATGCGCATCCCACCAAGGTGAAGCGCTACAACAGCATCGCCGGACAAAGCGCGATCGAGGAACAGACCAGCTACCTCAACGATCTGCCGCACTGGGTGCTCGGACTGCCTCAGGAGACCGATAACCTCACCACCGGCGAGCAAGAGAGCGTCTACACCTACAACCTGTCCAACGTGACGCTGCAGTCGCGCTCCAAGTTCGGTCAGACGCTGATGAACTACAGCTATGACGGCCAAGGCCAGCTCGCCAGCTTCACCGACCCCAACAATCACACCACCACGTTGAGCAACTACAAGCGGGGTATCCCGCAATCGATCGGCTACCCGGATAACACGTCGCAGAGTCTGGTGGTCGACGACTTCGGTCAGATCAGCAGCCTCACCGATCAAGCAGGAAGCACCACCAGCTATAGCTACGACAGCATCGGCCGCATCACCGGCATCACCTATCCGGCCGGCGACGAAGTGGCCTGGTATCCCAAGAGCTTCAGCTACACCCCCGTAACGAGTGCCGAGCGCGGCATCAGTGGCATGCATTGGCGTCGCACGACCACCAAGGGTAATGCGGTCACCACCACGTACTTCGATGCGATGCTGCGTCCGGTGTTGAGCGACACCTCCATCAATGGGGTATCGACTTCCGATATCAGCACACGCATCGATTACGACTGGAAGGGACAGAAGACCTTTGTGTCGTATCCCGTCAGCGGTGCGCCGGACCTGGGCTCCATCGGCAGCGGCACCACCAGCGTCTATGACGCGCTGGGTCGTTTGACCCAGACCCAGCAAACCTCCGAGTTGGGCACGCTAACCACGACAACGGCGTATCTCTCCGGTGCGCGCAAGCAGGTCACCGATCCCAAGAGTTACGTCACCACCACCAGCTACCAGGTCTTCGATCAGCCCTCGTACGACGCGGTGATCCAGGTGCAGGCACCGGAAGGCATTGCCCAGGCGATCAGTCGTGATCTCTACGGCAACCCGTTGTCGATCACCCAGTCGGGCCTCTACGGCACCGAGAGCGATAGCGTCACCAAGACACTGACCTACGACAGCTACCACCGCCTGTGCCGCACCACCGAGCCGGAAAGCGGTAGCGAAGTGACGGCCTACGATGCGGCCAACAACGTGGCCTGGACCGCCTCGGGCCTGTCCATCACCGGAACGGGTTGCGGTCAGGATCAGGTGGCCGCGGCCGCGCAGACCACGCGTGGCTACGATGCGATGAACCGCGTGCTGACCCTGGCCCCACCGGCGGGGACGCAGAGCACGACGTATACCTACGATCCGCTCGGTAACGTCGCCACGACCAACTCTGGTCTGACGTACTGGACCGGCTATCGCAACAAGCTGGGCCAGCTGACCGGTGAATCGCTGCAGGTCAGCGGCCAGGATCAATGGCGCATGGGTTATGCCCACGATGCCTATGGCTCCATCAGCACCATCCAGTATCCGAATGGCGAGGCGGTGGGCTATGCACCGGATGCGCTCGGCCGCGCCACGCAAGTGGGTAGCTACGCCAGCGGTGTGGGTTACTTCCCCGACGGCGACCTGGCGCAGTTCACGTATGGCAATGGCGACAGTTATGCCGTGCAAAAGAATGCACGCCTACTGCTCAGCAACTTCAGCTACGGCAACGGCAGCACCCTGAAGCTCAGTGAGGATTACAGCTACGATGCCAACGGCAACATCGGCACGATCAACGATCTGGCCGGCGGTCCGCGCAGCAAGGTGCTTAGGTACGACACCTTGAATCGCTTGACTCAAGCGCAGGCTAACGGCCTGTGGGGTACCGAAACCTACAGCTACGACCCGCTCAACAACATCCGTAGCCGGGTCAGCGGCGGTCAGACCTTTACCTATAACTACGACGCCACCAATCGCCTGGGCAGCATCACCCAGGGCGCCACTTCGGTGGTGACGCTGCAGTACGACAACCGTGGCAACGTCAACAACCGCAATGGCGCCGCGCTGAACTTCGACCAGAAGAACCAGCTCACCAGCGTGCAGGGCTACGACAGCTACGCCTATGACGCGGCGGGCCGTCGTGTGATGAAGGCGCCGGCCAGCGGGGCAGGGGCGAGCTACTACTTCTATACCCAGGCGGGTCAGCTGGTGTATGCCTTCGATGCCAGTGCGTCCAAGGCCACCAACTACATCTACCTCGGCAAGAAGCTGATCGCGCGCAACGAGTCGTTACAGTTGTCCGCGCCGGCCAGCATCAGCTTCAGCGCCAATCCCAACAACGGCAACTACACGGTCAGCTGGACCGCCGTGCCGGGCGCGACGGGCTATAACCTCAACGAGAGCACCGACGGTGGTGCGACCTGGGCCGCAGTGGGTGGCGGCACCCTCACCACCAACAGTCTGGCGCTGATCAACAAGAGCGGCGGCAGCTACACCTATGAAGTACAGGCCTGCGCCTCGGCCGGCTGCACCGCGTGGACCGTATCTTCCGCGCTCGGCGTGACGCCGGTGCAACCTACGATCACGGTGCCCACTAGCATCACCAACGGCAATTACTCGGTGAGCTGGAGTGCGTCAGCGTCGGCGACGAGCTATGACGTGCAGGAAGCGGTGAACAACGGCGCGTGGACCATCATCGCCTCCGGCACCACGGCCACCTCGATCAGCCGCCCGGGCACCACCAGCGGTAGCTACACCTATCAGGTGCAAGCCAAGAACGCCTACGGTACGCGTGGCTGGGTCACTTCCTCGGCGGTGACGGTGGATACCACCTATGGCGTGGTGCCTCCGGCACCGACCAGTGTCAGCGTGCCGGCCAGCAGCGCGGACGGCACCGCGACGGTGAGCTGGGCTGCAGTGACGCAGGTGACGCATTACATCGCGCAGCAGAGCAGTGATGGCGGCACCAACTGGACGCAGATCTACAACGGCGCCGCGCTCAGTACCGCTGTCAGCGGGCTGGCGAACGGCAACTACGTGTATCGCGTGGAAGCCTGCAACGCCTACAACTGCAGTGCATGGGCGACCAGCGGCACCTTAGTGGTGACGCATCCGCCCACCGGCGTACCGACAGTGTCGGCACCGGGCAACAGCACCAATGGCAGCTACACAATCAGCTGGACGGCGGTAAGCACCGCCACCAGTTACACGCTGCAGGAAAGCATCAACGGCGGTGGCTGGACCACGGTGCAGGCCAACGGCAACACCAGCTGGGCGACCAGTGGTCGTGGCAACGGCGGCTATGGCTATCGCGCGCAGGCGTGCAACGTGGGTGGCTGTGGGGGCTGGAGCAGTACCGGAACAACGACGGTGCTATTGCCGCCACCCGCGCCGGGCAGCATCAGCGTACCGGGCACCAGCAATGGACCGGTGTCGATCAGCTGGGCGGCCAGCAGTACGGCGACGAGCTACAACCTGTACCAGAGCTTCAATGGTGGTGGCTGGACCGGCGTGTATGGCGGCGGTGCGACCAGTGCTTCCACCACCGAAGGTGCCACCGGCAGCGTGATCTTCTATGTGCAGGCGTGCAATGCCAGCGGGTGCAGCGGCTTCATCGGCAGTAGCACCGTCACCGTCACCATCCCGCCGAGTAGCGCGCCGACTGTATCCGCCCCAGGCAATAATTCGACAGGTAGTTACACCGTTACATGGACAGCTGTTGCCGGAGCCACTCGCTATGACTTGGCGGAACAGGTCAATGGCGGCGCTTGGAATACCGTGCAGAGTGGCGGCTCCACTAGCTGGAGCACGAGCGGTCGCGGCACTGGCACTTATGCCTACGCCGCGATTGCATGCAATGCCGGTGGCTGCGGACCTTGGGGTAGTGCAGTTAGCGTCTCCGTTCTGCTACCGCCTCCTGTACCAACCGGCATGACGTTGACTACCACCAATCCATGGACCAAACCGGTTGTGCATCTGAGTTGGAATGCGGCGGCTACGGCGACGACCTACACGGTGCAATACAGAGACCCCTACAACAATCTGTCGACGTTCTATAGCGGCTCCAGTACGTCCTACCAACAGCTTCTGCAGGTCAACGGCACGGTGAGTTTCCGCGTGCAGGCATGCAATGGCAGTGGTTGTTCTGACTTTGGCGCGTGGGTCACCACATCGCTCGCCTCGGGCGGTACCGGCGGCTAACCAAGGAGATGGTCATGACGATGCTGAAGAATTTTGTTGCCGTGGTCAGTCTCTGGATGTTGGTGTGTGCGACGGCCAGTGCGGGCAATGTGACTTATATCTATACCGATCCGCAGGGGACGCCGCTGGCGGAAGCGGATGTGAGTGGTAATGTCACAGCGACGTTTGACTATAAGCCGTATGGCTCACAGGCCCTTGGTAATCCACCTTCTGGTCCAGGTTACACGGGGCACGTGAGTGATCAGGATACTGATCTCGTCTATATGCAGGCTCGATACTACGACCCCATAAGCATGCGGTTCTTAAGTACCGACCCGGTTCATCCTGTATCTGGAAATCAAGTTTCCTTTAATCGGTTCAATTACGCTAATAACAATCCAGTGCTGTTTATTGATCCGGACGGGAGAGAGGCTGATCAACAAGAGCAGCAAGGGCAACCGCAGCAACCCCCGCCTCCGCCACAGCCGCCACAGCCGCCACAGCCGCCACAGCCGCCACAGCCACCACAGCAGCAATTGCAGTACAAAAAAAATGTGCCGCAAGCTACTGGCCGACTTGCGGATCTCTTAAGTTGTGTGCAGCAACAGTGCCCAGCAGAGAGAATAACTGTGACGTCAACGGATGAGGTCATTCCGCAGCACCCGAGCGATAGTGCACACGGCAGAGGTGAGGCTGCAGATCTTAGGGTTACACCTGGCCATGAGCAGCAGGTCTTGCAATGCGCGGCTAATTGCGGGGCCGGATATGGCCAAAACGAAAGAGCGAATCCTTCTGCTCATGCTACTGGCCCCCACGACCATATTCAGCTTGGGCATGGTACTAACGGTGGTCGAGGCGATTTACCACTCCCTGAAGTGGGTCATTGAGGACACATTAAATGAAGATTTTAGGCTCTTTCATTGTTCTGCTGCTTTGTTCATCAATGGTGCCGCTCAGAGCCAGTACCCCTTGCCTTCCAGATAATGTGCGGTCGAAGCTGTCCATTAAATTTCCTGGATGGCATGTGGTCGAGTTAAAAGATCTGCGGGAAGAAGATCAGGATTTATTGCGTGAACATTCCGGATCGGATTGTCCGGGCGTGGCGGCGGGCAATTTTGATGGACGTCGACAAAAATCCTATGCCGTAACTCTTTTCAAGAATGAAGTTGGTCTCAAGCAAATGTTGATTGTGATTCACCCGGAGACGGACGAGTCTAAGAAGGCCATCACTGTCCTTGACGAACCAAAAGATGTTTCTTATCTGTCAGTGGTTTGGCGGGTTGATCCGGGTGTTAATTCAGATGTGAATGGGAAAAAGTTCAAAATAAGTCAGGATTCGATATCGTACGAGGCAATTGAGGCTGGCTCCATTCTTTATTATTTTTCTAAGGGCGGTTATCAGCATATTCAATTAACTGAGTAGTTCAATGCGGTCTGAGGCGAAAAGGGGTCTGGGCGAAAAGGGGGCAGAGTGAGATGACCCGAGTTTGACGGACACCTTTGAAGGTGTCAGATAGTCAAGCGTGAACGATTCGCCGCGGAATTCAAGCGTGAGGCAGTCTCGCTGCTCAGGCATCGTGCCAATGATTGTCGATAGGTCAGTTCAACGTCTTCGAAGAGGGCTCGCTCCATACATTGGAGAGGTGAGCTTATTGCTCTTGATCTCCTTTGGAGCACTGTTTGTTTCGATGAAGAGGCATGAGTGGGGGATCGCCATCGCCGTCTGCGTCATCTGGCTGCTCGCATTCGCGTACTTCTCTTTCGGGTTCAAGTACAAGATATTTTGGACAAATGAAGAGATCCGCCAGGAGGCCAGCGGCGGCAACGTGTGTGTAAGGTATGAGGCAATCACCAAAGTTCAGCTAGAGGTGGCCAACTCGGCCGAGTTTGTGTCGCCTTCGAGGCCTTTTCGAAGAATTGCGATCTATGCCGAGAGGCCTTCAGGTGACGCTGACTTCATTGATATCTCGCTAAAGCACTTTTACTTAGCGGATGTACGGAAAATGCTGAAATCCATTCATCTTCATCGTCCAGATTTGGTGCTCCCAAAGCTTTGAGCTCACGCCGGTTCATGGCGAGAGCATGGTGCCAGTGACTCTTGGGTGCCAAGCCCCGGCGGGTGCATGATGCCGCCAGGAGGACCGACAAATGCGTGGGATACCTCGTGTCAGGCTGGCTCTCGGCAAATTCGTGGCGATCTACCGCGCCGCCACCGTAGGCATGCTGTGGCTGGTTTGCACAGCACCGGTCATCCATGCGCAGTCGGCCGAAACGTGGCGGGCACAACAGACGTCCGCGATGGAAAAGGCAGGCGACATTTTGGCCCAGGCTCGTCGCCACAAGGGCTTGCTGGCACAGTACATGGTGATGCGCAAGGCTTCCGCGAGCGATGACTCGCCAGCGTTCCGCCTGATCTTTGGGCAGTATTTGAGTTGGTATCAGAGCTTTTTGGGCGATTACCCGGCTGCCGTAAGGAGCTTCTCGATCGCGCAGATTCCGCAGGCGGATGACTTGCCTTCGCCGCTGGCTGAAGGCGGCTATGTGGCGCGTCCGGCGCTGGACGCTATTCCCGAGCTGGCCAGGAATTACCAGATCGTGCTTCTCAACGAAGCGCACAACGTGGCGCTCACACGCAGCCTGTCCGTGCAACTGCTCAGTCGCCTGTATGCGGAGGGCTTTCGCTATTTCGCCGCCGAAACGCTGATGCAAAGCGATACCGGTTTGCAGGCGCGCGGCTACCCCACGACAGACAGTGGCTTCTACACCGAAGAACCCATCTACGGGGAAATGGTGCGCACGGCGCTGAAACTCGGTTTCAAAGTGATCGCCTATGAAACGACCTCGGATGCCGGCAGTGCCGATGCGCGCGAAGCCGAGCAAGCACGTCTCCTATACGAGAGCGTGTTCGCGCACGATCCGCACGCACGGCTGGTTGTGCAGGCGGGCTACGACCATATCGTGAAATCGGGCCGTTACCTCGGCGGCCAATCCATGGCGGAGCATCTCCACAAGCTCACGACCGCGCCGATGCTATCGGTCAATCAGACCGCGATGTATCCGCGCCCCAAGAGCAAGAACGATCATCCCTATTACACGGCAGTGATGAAGCAACTGCAGCCCGGTGTTCCTATTGTTTTCGTCGATGCGAACAATAAGCCGTGGTCGCTCAGCCCCCCTTATGACGTCACCGTGTTCTTTCCGCCGGAAAAGCTGCAACATGGGCGCCCCACCTGGCTGAGCCTGGGCGGTCTGCGCCGCACGCATCAGGTAAATGCCAACGCTTGCCACGGGCATTACCCCTGCCTGGTCGAAGCGCGTTACGCCGATGAAGGACCGGATGCGATACCTGCTGACCGTCTGTTGTTGGACTTGTCGCGGGTCGCGCTGTCCATCGGCCCGATGGATGTGTATGGCAGCACGCAGGAGGCGCCTTCCGGCGAGCTCTATCTCCGCCCCGGCAGCTATGAGTTGAGCTTCATTGTCGATCAGGACAAGACGCCGCAGCGGGAAACCATCGTGGTGCGGGATGCATCGCCAAGGGAGCCTGTGCAGCGTTAGCGTCGCTCCACGTCGCGCAGGAGAGTAAAAATTCCACTCGCCTAAGCGCACAGATACGCATCACAACGCGGCATATACCTACAGACGCGCCGGCGCACTTTCGCTACGTTCGGCTAGTCACCCACGCTGTCTTTAACGAGTCTACGTGGGTGACCATGGCAGCGATGCTGTGAAGAAGCGCGGATCGCGTGAGTTGCACCTCACACGACCCGCTAACCAAACCAACTGCTAAGGAGTTGATCGTGGCTAAGCCAGATCATACGGCACCTGCTCGCCTGTCGGATCCCCCCGGCGAGAAGCCCAAGCCTTCAACCAGCCGCCCGCGCATTCGCGCAGGGGCGAGTAGATCGGCGCGGCAGCGTCGATCCATCAAGCTCACCGGTATTGCCATTGCTGTGGATGCACTCCACTGCGTGCTCGCGCGCGACGATGCGCTTCCCAGCACGCAGGGTGACGCCATGGCGCCAACGTCAGCCGTTGATCCGCTGACGCTGGAGTGCAGGGGTGGTTTGCTCGTTGCGGTTCACTTTCTTCGGCAATACGCGAGGAAGTTGAAGCAAGGGAAACTGGCGGACGACTAGCGCTCTATGATCACCCGCGGCACATCGCGTTATGAGCACGGTGTGCCGCACCTGGGCGACTGATGGGTTATGCGTTGTTGCTTGGTGCTGTCGCCGCGACAGCGGAGCGCGATGTGCTTAGAGCTTGTAGGCCCGATGGATCGCCACGATGCCATTGGTGAGGTTGCGCACTTCCACCTTGCCGAAGCCGGCGCGTTCCATCATCCCTTTCAACGTTTCCTGATCCGGATGCTTGCGGATGGATTCGGCGAGGTATTGGTAGCTGTCGGCGTCGCCTGCGAAGAGCTGGCCGAGTTTCGGCAGCACTTTGAAGGAGTGGAAGTCGTAGAGCTTGCTGAAGAGGTCGCTCTGCACCTTGGAGAATTCCAGCACGAGGGCACGACCGCCGGGCTTGAGTACGCGGCAGATGTCGGCGAGTGCCTTGTCTTTGTCGGTTACGTTGCGCAGACCGAAGGCCATGGTGACGGCATCGAAGCTGTTGTCGGGGAAGGGCAGGACTTCGGCGTTGAGCTGGGCCCAACGCAGGCTGGAGACGAGGCCGCGGTCGGTGAGGCGGTCACGGCCGACGCCGAGCATGGCGGCGTTGATGTCGCCGACGACGACTTCACCTTCTGCGCCCACAACGGGCTTGAGCAGTGCGGCGATGTCGCCGGTGCCGCCGGCGAGGTCGAGTACGCGGTCGCCTTTGCGCACGCCGCTGATGGCGACGAAGTGGCGCTTCCAAAGGCGATGCACGCCGAACGACATCAGGTCGTTCATCAGGTCGTAGCTGCGCGCCACCGAGGTGAACACCTGGCCGACCAGTTTTTGCTTGTCGCCGACGGGGACGTCGCGGAAACCGAAATGGGTGGTTTTGGGTTGCTGTTCGCTCATGCGTACATGCTACAGGATGGCTGTTCTCGACACCCTTGCTGGGTGCTGATTAGCTCAGGTATGGGAGCTCTTAGCTCCCTCCCCTGCTTGCGACGCGAAGCTAGTCCCCGTGGGACAGGGGAGGGTTGGGAAGGGGTGAGTATTTGAGAGAGCGTTTCGGGAGAGGTTTTCTCAAGGGCTTACCCCCTCCCAGCCTCCCCCTGCGAGCAGGGGGAGGGGCAAAGCGCGCGACCTGAGATTCCATGCCAGTCGGAGGCGTGGACACCTTATTCCGCTACCGCCTCGCCGCCTTGCTTGTAGATGACCCCGTCTTTCATGACGAAGCTCACCCGCTGCATGGCGGTGATGTCGTCCAGGGGGTTGCCGGGCACGGCGATCACGTCGGCACGGCGGCCGGGGGCGATCTCGCCCAGCTCGTTCGACTTGTGCAGTAGTTCGGCGGCATGGGTGGTGGCGGCTTGCAGCGCGACCATGGGCGGGATGCCTGCCTCAACCATGTATTGGAATTCGCGCGCGTTCTGGCCGTGGGGGTACACCGCGGCATCCGTACCGAAGGCGATTTTCACGCCGGCCTTGTAGGCCTTGCCGGCGGTGGCCTGGATGATGGGGCCGACCTGCCTGGCCTTGGCGGCTACCTGGGGCGGGTAGTAGCCGGGCTTTTCGGCCATCTGTTGCACGTATTTGCCGGCGACGATGGTGGGCACGTACCAGGTGCCGTGCTCCTTCATCAGCTTCATGTCTTCGTCGCTCATGAAGGTGCCGTGCTCGATCGAATCGACACCGGCGATCACCGCGCGGCGAATGGCTTCGGCACCGTGCGCGTGGGCGGCCACGGTGTAGCCGTAGTCGTGCGCGGCGGTGACCACCGCTTTGATTTCCTCGATGGTCATCTGCGCATTGTCCACGCTGGCGCTTTCGTCAAGCACGCCGCCGGAGGGCATGATCTTCAGCAGATCCACACCTTCCTTGTAGTGCTGGCGCACGGTTTTGATCGCGTCTTCCGGACTGTTGATGATGCCGTCTTTGCTGTTGGGGTCGCCGGCGAGGTCCATGCGATAGCCGTCGGTGGGGTCGGCATGGCCGCCAGTGGAGCCGATAGCCTTGCCGGCGGTGTAGATGCGCGGGCCCGGCACGATGCCGGCATTGATCGCATTGCGCAGCGCGATGGATTCGTTCTGGTTGTCGCCGAGATTGCGCACCGTGGTAAAGCCGGCCAGCAAAGTGCGTTTTGCGTAGACGGTGGAGCGGATGGCGTAGTCGGCGGTGTTCCAGCGGAACTGGTCGGTGTAACCGGTGGGGCTGGTTTCCGAGGTGAGGTGCGTATGCGAGTCGATCAGGCCGGGCAGGCAAGTGGCGTTGGTGAAGTTGACATAGGCGAAGTGGCCACCCGTGGCGCCCTGTCGATAGGACTCGGGATCGACGGCACCTGCACGGACTTCCTTGATGCGATCGCCCTCAACGATCACGGTAGATTCGCCCAGCATTTTTCCGGCGGCAGGGTCGAACAGGCGCGCGCAACGCAGCACGCTGATGCTGTGGCTGCCCGGGGCATCGGCGCCCGTCGCGGCGATGGGCAAAACAGCGGCGACGACGAGTGCAATGGCGAGACGTGCGGACATGGCGACCCCCTTGGCGGAAGCCGCATCCTAGGCAGACTTTTTGGTGGCCGTCACCCGTGACGAAAGTCAGGCCGCAGAAAATGGCGCAGACGCGCCGGGCTCAGGGCCCGGGCGTCTCGCTGTCTTTGGATTCGGCGGCGGCCGTATGGTGGGCATGCGCCTCGTGCTCGGCGCGCACGTGGCGTTCGTGCAGGGCTTCGCTGGAGACGTCCGCCGGCAAGTGATCGGCCTCGGGGGCAGGTGCCGGCGCTTCCTTCTCGCCATCGCCACCCGGCGTGATCTTGAGGATCGAGTGGCGTACTTCGCGGGCCAGGATCACGCGCGCATCGCGCACCATCACTTCCAGCGCGGTGTCGTAGTCGAGCTTGCCGGCTTCGTCGGTCCATACGATGCGGCTTTCGCGTAGCTTCTGGATGAAACCGCGGAACAATGCCTTGTCGAAGAACTCCGGTGCCGACAGTTCATTGAGCAGGGCCAGGCGCTGCGCGGTAAGCGTGCATGCGTTTTCCAGCTCGGCGGCGGTGAGCGTATGCGGGCCGTTCTTCACCAGTGCGGCGATGGTGATGTAGTAGCGCTCGAAGGCCTGGATCAGGCTGCGTGCGATCACCTTGAGCTGGTAAGCCGCATCGTCCTGGCCGGGGCCGCGTTCCAGCAGACGGCCTTCGCCGTTGGATTCGAGCAGGCCGCGGCGCACGAAGAAATCGATGGTGGCTTGCAGCTGCGCGCAGAAACCATCCGCATCCCAAGGCAGGAACAGTTCGCCCTGGATAAAGGGGTAGATGATCTTGCCCAGGCGCAGCACCGAGGCGCGCGACATGCGGCGGTTGTTGAGGAAGCAGCACGCCACCCACGCCGCCGTGGCGGTGAGATGCAGCACGTTGTTGCGGAAGTAGCTGAGCAGCACCGCCTGCTCGCCTTCGGTCACCAGCACGTCGCCAAGCGGATGGCGCACGCGGCGGATCCAGCCCATTTGTTCGCCGTAGGCGATCACGCTGGCGGGGTCCATCGGCGTGAGCGTCATGCGGTCGGAGTAGGGCAGCTCTTCCAGCAGCGCCTTCATGAGCTCGATCTGCGCGAGCAGGTCGTTCTCCGCCATCGCGTGCTTGGGCGTGGCGAGCAGGGCCAGCGCAATCAGGTTGATGGGGTTTACGTCAGCGGCGCGGTTGATGTTGATCTGGATCTTGTCGGCCAGATCGTCCACCACGCGGCCGAGCCATTCGGGCTTCGCGTCCGGATCGGTGGTGGCGGCGCGCCAGTCGGCGCTGGCCGCATCGAGCAGCGGGTTCAGTTCGATCGGTTCGCCGAAGTTGAGCGCGACGTGGCCGTAGCGCTGGCGCAGCACCTTCAGGCCGCGCAGCAGGCCGATCAGCGATTCCTTTTCCTTCGGCTTGCCGGAGAGCTCGCCCGCGTAGCTCTTGCCCTCCATCAGCTTTTCGTAGCCGATGTACACCGGCTGGAACAGCACCGGGCGGCGCGGCGCGCGCAGGAAGGCACGCACGGTCATCGCCAGCATGCCGGCCCGCGGCGCCAGCAGACGGCCGGTACGCGAACGGCCGCCTTCGATGAAGTATTCGATCGGCACGCCGCGGTCGATCAGCTGCGCGAGGTATTCGTTGAACACCACCGAGTACAGCGCATTGCCCTTGAAGCTGCGACGCAGGAAGAACGCGCCACCGCGACGCAGGATCGGGCCGATGCCGGGCAGATTGAGGTTCACGCCAGCGGCAATGTGCGGCACCACCACACCGGCCTGATGCAGCTGGTAGCTCAGCAGCAGATAGTCGGCATGGCTGCGATGGCATGGCACATAGACCACTTCATGACCCGGCGCCGCGGCGCGGGCCTTGTCGAAGTGATGCATGGCGATGCCGTCGTACAGCTTGTTCCAGAAGTTGGAGAGCAGGAACGACACCGAACGCACTACCGGGTGCGAGTAGTCGGCGGCGATTTCCATCACCAGGCCCTGCGCCTTGCGCCAGGCCTTGGCGTGGCTGATGTTTTCCTTCGCCGCGGTGGCGGCGATGGCGTCGCGCACGGGCTCGGCATTGAGTACGGCATCGACCATGGTGCGACGATGCGACAGATCGGGGCCGATCACCGCCGCGCGAATGCGCCGGAAGTGCGTACGCAACACGCGGGCGATCTTGCGCGCGAAACGCTCGGGACGGATGTCGCCGGCTTCGTTCAACACCGTGCGCAGCGACACCGGAGCGGAGAAATGCACCACGGTGTCGCGGCCGTTGAGCAACATGGCGAGCATGCGGCGGAAGCGGCCCACCATCACCCAGTTTTCGGAGAACAGCACGCTGAACCAGCCGGACTCGCGATTGGGCGCGCGACCGACATAGATGGAGACCGGCACGATCTGGATATCGCGCTCCGGATCGCCTTCCAGCGAACGCACCAGTTGACCCAGCGGTTCGTTGGGCGTGCGCTTGCGGTTGCGGCCGAACAGCCAGCCGTCGCGGCGGGCCAGGGCGAACACCGAGCGCTTGCGGCGCGTGCCCGACAGCGGTTGCATCGGGCTGGGCAAGCCGGCTTCGCGGCAGGCACGTTCCAGGATCAGTGCATCGGAAAAACCATCGCGCTCGATCACGTAGCAAACCGGCGCGCCCGGCTGCAGCAGGGTCGCGGGTTCGGCCGGGTCGCGCCGGATGCGCACCCAGGGCTCAAGCAATTGCCCGGCCAGGTTGAACCACCAGGGCGCGCGGCTGCGGGCGGAAGATTCCGCGGTCGACATATTCAGCATCCGCGCATTGTACTGGGTGGGCTTAGTGCTTCGTTGGTTTGGCCGTGCTGCTGGCGGCGGCTGGCGCCTGGGCGATTACATGTGTGCTGCTGGCGGGAGCGGGCGCGCTGCCGGCGGAGGCCGGGGCCATCAGCCGCGCATGGGCGTCGCGCACGTTCTGCAGCATGTCCTCGCTGTACCAGCGGCCGTCCTGCTGCACCAGGGTGGATTCGGTGGTGACCGGCTTGCCCAGCAGGGTGTAGTCGATCTTCACGCGGGCGTGGCCGTTGGCGTTTTCGAGGGTGCTGACCTTGACCGAGTTCAGGGTGTCGTCCACTGACAGGCCATAGAGGTTCAGCATGTCTTTCAGGCCGAGGTAGCCGACGTTGTATTTCTGCATGGCGGTGTCGAAATCCATCGCGCGCAGCTGGTCGGCGTTCTTGAGGTCGAGCTTGCGGGTGGTGGCCACGAAGATGCCGATCGACTGCTTGGCCTTGGCCTGGTCGAACCATGGCACCTGCTGCGCCCAGGGCGCGACGATATTGAGGATGTCGGTGGCCTGTTTCTTCTGCGTGGCGCTCATGTCCTTGCCCTGCTCGATGCTGGCGCGGGCGATGCCCTGCATGATGCCGATCATCACCGGCAGCTGGTCGCTGTATTGCTGCTGCAACTGGGTCAGCTTGACCTTGGCCTGGGCGTACAGCTTGTCTTCGGCGCCCGGCTCGGTGAATTCCTTGAGCTTGGCGGCGAAGTCGGCGCGGTCCTCGTCGCTCAGTGGCGGCTGGTCGGGGCGCTCGCGCGGCCAATCGGTGCGCAAGGCGGCGTAATCGGTCGGCGGCAGCGCGTGCTTCCAGAAGCCGGCGAAGTCGCCGGCCTTGATCAGGGCCACCGACTGTTGCACGGCGGCTTCCGGTGTTTCGCCGCCGGGCAGCGCGGCTTGCTGTTCCTTGTCCTTGTTCTGACAGGCGGCCAGGGTCAGCAGGGCGAGCAGCACGTACAAGGTGCGGCGGAAGAACGTGGGACGCATTGGGGCGGATCTCGCGATTAGGTGGCGGCAGACGCCAGGCGGGATAGGCGTGCGGTGAGCGGCGGAGCGTAAGCGGGGCGGCTGATGAGAGACAAGGGCCGCGCATCCGGGGTTCGACCGGTGCCGCAGAAAAAAGAAAACCCCGCGGGCGTTTGGCCTCGCGGGGTAATCCGGCAGAGCCGGAAGGGAAATGGCCTTGCCCGCAGAATTTTGAAGGTCAGCAGGTGTTGGCGGGGTCGATCTTAACCGCACCCACAAAGCTAAGGCAATACTTTATATTCTATTGTCTAACTCATTGATTTGTATAAATCACAAGTTTCAGTCGAAGCGTAAGGCATTGACCTTCAAGCGATGACGCTCCTGGCGCGGCGCGCTCCAGTCGTTGTTGAACATGGCCGGCTCCCACGAGCCGTAAGTAGCGTTGGGCAGCACGAACCAGCGGCTGCCGACCCACGGGAGATAGGGGGCCATGGCCTTCTGGCGGCCTTCCGCGTTATTGGCCAATACGGTCACAAAATCGCCGATCTGGTCACCAAATTGCATCAAGACGCGATATTTGCGGCTGACGAGCTGGCGGCGGCAGCCCTTTTCGGTGCCGATCTGTTCGCAGTCCTGCACAAAGGTGCCCAGGCCCAGGAAGGCTTCGGGACCGGAGACCGGCAGGCCGGCTTTGCGCAGGTTGCCCAGGGTGGCTTCGTCCAGATCCTTGGCACGGTTGGAGATGTAGATGACGGCAATGCCGTGCTTGGCGGCGAACTGGGTGAACTCGACCACGCCGGGCAGCGCGCGGGCATTCTGTTCCTTGCACCAGGCGGCCCAGTCGGCCTCGTTGAATTCGCCGCCGCTCTTGATCAGGCGGGCTTGATAGGGCGAGTTGTCCAGCACGGTCTCGTCGATATCCAGCACTACGGCGGGCTTGAGGCCCTTGGCCGGAACGGCGCGGTCGTCCTTGGGCAGGGCATCCCAGTCCTTGTCTTTCATCGCGGCCAGCAGGCGGGCCTGGGCATCGCGATAGGTCTGCAGGTAGATCAGGTCATGCTCGAGCGCGGTCTGGCTCCAGGCCACGGCATTGAGGTTGTCGTCCGCCGCGGGCGTGGCGGGTGCCGCCGCGCTGGTCTCAGGAGTGGCGGCCGGCTTGACCGGGGCGGTGGCCGAACAGGCGGCAAGCAGGGTGAAGGCGAGCAGCGTCGCCGGCAGACGTAGATGCATGAGAGTCCCTGTAGGTACGTGCAAACAAACAGAATCGTGGAAGTTTACGACAGCGGCGTGTCCGGGTTGCCCGTGCATGAACGCGATGTCGGCGGGGGTGGCGGCTGCCACACGCTGCTGACAGACTGCGGGCTCCCCGGGCTGCCGCAAGATTTCATGGAATCGTCGTCCATCCTGCCTACCAAGCCCAATCCAGTCATTCGCGCCGTGACCTATGTGCTGATGGCGCTAGCGCTATTGCTGGTGTTGCTGCTGCATCTGCTGCCGGCGCTGCTGGCCGGCTTGCTGGTGTACGAACTGGTGCAATCCACCGCGCCGCTGCTCGGCAAGCGCGTGCCCGGCGACCGCGCGCGCCTGCTGGTGGTGGCATTGCTCACCGCGATTGTGGTGAGCCTGCTGACCTTGTTGATCCTTGGCGCCATCAGTTTTTTCCGCAGCGAGCTCGGCAATCCCGAGCTGTTGTGGCAACAGCAGCTGATGCCGCTGGTGGAAAAGGCGCGGCAGCAGCTTCCGCCCGCCGTGGTGGGCTGGCTGCCGGACAGCGTGGACGAGCTGCGCGTGATGGCGATGGAGCTGACCCGCAAGCATTCGGTTAGCCTGCAATCGATCGGCAAGGAAACCGCACGCGTGCTGGTGCACATCATTATCGGCATGGTGCTCGGTGCGATCGTGGCACTCAGCCGGGCCCGTCCGGTGCATCAGCTGGGGCCGCTCGCGGCCGCACTCAGCCAGCGTTGCCAGCGTCTGGCCGAGGCGTTCCACAACATCGTGTTCGCGCAGATCAAGATCTCGCTGATCAATACGGTGTTCACCGCGATCTTCCTGCTCGGCGTGCTGCCGCTGATGGGCATCCACATTCCGCTGGCCAAGACGCTGGTGGTGATCACCTTCATCGTCGGCCTGCTGCCGGTGATCGGCAACCTGATCTCCAACACCGCCATCACCATCGCCGGCCTCTCCGTGTCGCTGGGCGTGGGCGTGGCGGCGCTGGGTTTCCTGATCCTGATCCACAAGCTCGAGTACTTCCTCAATGCGCGCATCGTCGGCACGCAGATCAAGTCGCGCGCGTGGGAATTGCTGATCGCGATGCTGCTGATGGAAGCCGCCTTCGGCCTGCCCGGCCTGGTGGCGGCGCCGATCTACTACGCGTATCTGAAGAGCGAGCTGGAAGCGGAGAATCTGCTGTAGGTCTTCAGCCGGCCGCGCCTTGTGCCTTTGCGGGGACCATGCGGGCGGCACCATCGCGACGCACGCCGCGGTAGAGGACATGGATCCACAGGCCATAGCAGCCAATGATGCTGGCGAGCAGCAGCATCGCGCACAGCGTTGCGGCCACGCCCGCGGATAGATCGAACTGAGGCCTCAAAAAATCCGAAGTCAGCACGATGCTGCCATAGGACAACAGGCCGGCAGACACTATCGCCGCCAACGAGGCGCCCAACAGGCGCCCGCCGTGCACGGCATGCACGCCTCCACGCAAGCCAAGCAGCGCGCCTACGAACGCGAGGACCACGGGAAGCGTCGCGCTGCCCCAGTAAACAAGCAGGCCCAGGCGGGCATCGGAGACGGCAAGCATAAGGGTCGGCAGTGCCAACGGTGTGAGGCTGAGCAAGACGGCAGCCAGGCTCAGTGCGGCGAGACCGGCGACGCGCGGGGCCATGTTCGGCTGCACCAGCGATGGAAGCACATCGTTGCGCAGCAGTCGCGTAGCGGTCCACCAGGCCAGCCAGATCCCGAGCGTGCTCAGCAGCGGGGACAACAAGGTCATCGCGGCGTTCATCAGATCGATCCTGACGCCGGACTGGTGCAGGGCTGCAAAAGCGAGCTGGTAAAGCAGGGTGGTCAGCGCTATCCACACCAGCAGTCCGACGGCAAAGGCGAGCATGAGGAGGGCGGGCCGGCGAAAGGCCAGCTCACCACGCCGTTCGCCTCTCCATTGGGCGATCAGAAAGGTGACCCAGCCTTTAAACAGCAGGCCGCTGCCGAACGTTTCCAGCGTGATCCACAACACCGCGGGATCCTGGCCTTCAGCGTTCCGTGCCAGCATGAATTTCAAGGTGAACAGGAACGGGAGCATCGCGACCACCACGGCGGTGGCGGCGGCGAGCCATGGCAGGTTGGTGCGCTGGGCTTGTGGGCGATTCATTGGACTTCCTTGTATGGATGAGTCGCCAGTGTCACATCGAGGTGGCGATGCGATCAGGGCGGTGCATCTGCGATGGCGTCGATCAGTGGGGCGTCCTGCAGGGGCTCACCCCAGCGATTGCCGTGCATCAAGCTATCCAGGGGCAGGCGCGAGCGCCATCCCGCTGTTTCGAGTTCGGGGCGCGGCAGGAACTCCGTAACGTAACCGATGCAGAGATACGCCACCGGGACGACGTTCGCGGGCAGGCCAAGCAAATCGGCCAGCCGCGACGGCGAAAGAATGCTGACCCAGCCCACGCCGATGCCTTCAGCCCGTGCGGCGAGCCACAGGTTCTGCACCGCCAGGCAGGTGCTGAACAGGTCGGCATCGAGCACCGTGTCGCGCCCCAGTACATGCGGGCCGCCACGCGTGCGATCACAGGTGATGCAGAGGTTGATCGGGCTGTCGACGATGCCTTCGAGCTTGAGGCGTCGATACAGCGCGGCGCGCTCACCCTCATAATGGCCGGCGGCCTCCGCGTTGGCGCCGTCGTACAGCGCCTTGACCGCCTGCCTGGTCTCAGGGCTGTCGATCACGATGAAGTCCCACGGCTGCATGAAGCCGACGGAAGGTGCGTGATGCGCCGCGCGCAGCAGGCGCGCAAGTACGTCGGGCGGGACGGGGTCGGGCAGGAACTGCGAACGCACGTCGCGGCGTTCGTGGATGGCGCGGTAAAGCCCTTCGCGTTGCGGTTCGGGAAGGGCGTGCTTGCTCATGTGGCGTCCTTGCCCATGACTCAACCGCCCGCCAGCATCGCGGCGATCTTCGCCATGTGCGATTCGGCGGTTTCGCGCACCACTTCCTTGTCCGCTTCGGGGTCCTTGCCCTGCCAGTGCAGATCATCCTGCGGCAGTTCGTGCAGGAAGCGGCTGGGCTGGTTGCTGTGCACTTCGCCGTAGCGCTTGGTCTTGGACGACCACGACAGGGTGAGCATTTCCTTGGCGCGGGTGATGCCCACGTACATCAGGCGGCGCTCTTCATCGATACGGCCTTCGTCGATGGCGCCTTCGTGGGGCAAGGTGCCTTCTTCGCAGCCCACGATGAAAACGAAGCGGAATTCCAGGCCCTTGGCCGCATGCATGGTCATCATGCGCACGGCGTTGCCGGGTTCGTCGCGGTCGGCATGGCTGAGCAGGGCCAATTGCGCAGCGAGGTCGCCGGCGCTGTTGTTGCCCTTCTGCATCGCGCGGAACCACTCGGCCAGCTCGCGCAGGTTGCCCAGGCGGCGTTCGCGCATCGCCGGGTCGGTGGTGCTGGCAGCGATCTGCGCGGCGTAGCCGGTGCGCTTGAGCACGGTCTCCACCAGGTCAGCGGCGTTCTCGTGCAGCGAGGCGCTGCGCAGTTCGTCGAGCAAGGTGGTGAAGGAGGCGAGCGCGGCGGCAGGGCGCGGCGTGAGCTGGCGCAACACGGCGTCGCTGCGCGCGGCTTCGAGCAGAGAGGCATTGCGCGTCTGCGCGATCTGGCCGAGCTTTTCCAGCGTCGTGGCGCCGATCTCGCGCTTGGGCACGTTCACCACGCGCAGAAATGCGGCGTCATCGCTCGGGTTGGTGAGCAGGCGCAGATAGCACAGCAGATCCTTCACCTCGGCACGATCGAGAAAGCTGAGTGCGCCGGTGAGGTGATAAGGAATACGCGCCAGACGCAGCGCTTTCTCCAGCGGTCGTGCCTGGAAGTTGCCGCGATACAGGATGGCGATGTCGTGCCAGCGCGCCTTGTGCTTTTCCGCGAGCGTGGTGGCGATGGCGGCGACGCGCTCGGCCTCGTGCTCATTTTCCTTGCACTCCAGCACGCGGATCTGCGGGCCTTCCGGGTGCTCGCTCCACAGTTTCTTTTCGTGCAGATGCGGGTTATTGGCAATCAACTTGTTGGCGGCGCGCAGGATGCGCTTGCCGCAGCGGTAGTTCTGCTCCAGCTTGATCACGCGCAGCGTCGGCCAGTCCTTGCCGAGCTGGTCGATGTTCTCCGGATTGGCGCCGCGCCAGGCATAGATGGACTGGTCGTCGTCGCCCACGCAGGTAAAGCCGCCGCGCTCGCCGGCCAGAACCTTGAGCAGGCGGTACTGCGCGTCGTTGGTGTCCTGATATTCGTCCACCAGGAGATAGCGCAGGCGTTCGCGCCAGGCGGTGCGGCACTCTTCGTCGGTTTCCAGGATGCGCAGCGGCAGGCGGATCAGGTCGTCGAAATCCACCGCGTTGAACGCGGCCAGGCGCGCCTGGTAGAGCTGGTAGATCATCGCCGCATCTATCTCGCGCGGACTTCGCGCGGCGGCCATCGCTTCTTCCGGGGATAGTCCGGCGTTCTTGGCGCGACTGAGCAGGTTGCGGATGCCGAACAGCACATCCGGCTTGGCCCCCTTGGGGGCCAGCTCTTTGACGATGCCTTCGCTGTCGTCCGCGTCCAGCACAGAGAAGCCTTTGCGAAGCCCCGCGCGTGCATGCTCCATCTGCAGGAACTTCAGCCCCAGGGCGTGGAAGGTGGACACCGTGAGCGCGGCAGCATCCTCCGAGCTGATCAGCTTGGCCACGCGCTCGCGCATTTCCTTCGCCGCCTTGTTGGTGAAGGTGATCGCGGCGATCTTGGACGGCGACAGCTTCCTGCGCTGGATCAGGTGCGCGATTTTCTGCGTGATCACGCTGGTCTTGCCGGAACCGGCGCCGGCCAGCACAAGCAGGGGGCTGTCGCAGTGCTCGACTGCGGCCAATTGTTGGGGGTTGAGCATGGAGCGTGCGTACGGTGGAGTGCGGTGCACGATGGTAGCAGGGCCGGCTCTGACATAATCCGGCCGGGGAACGCTTCAGGCTCGACCACTTGACGGGGAAAGATATGACGGAACATACGGCCCAAGTCGCACAGGAATGCGACGTGGTGGTGATTGGTGGTGGCCCGGCCGGCAGCACGGCGGCGGCCATGCTGGCGCGCAAGGGCTACAAGGTGATCGCGCTGGAGAAAGACCGGCACCCGCGGTTTCACATCGGCGAATCGCTGCTGCCGATGAATCTGCCGCTGTTCGAGCGGCTGGGTGTGATGGAGAAAGTCCGTGCGATCGGCGTGTTCAAGCCCGGCGCGGATTTCGAAGCGGACAACGAGCGCGGCTACAACACCTATGCCTTCGCGCGCGCCATCGGCAACAGCCCGCCGCATGCCTATCAGGTATGGCGGCAGGATTTCGACAAGATGCTCTACGACCACGCCCGCGAATGTGGCGCGGATGCGCGCGAAGGGCATGAAGTGAAGCAGGTCACCCAGCTCGGCCCGCGCGAATCGCAGATCGACGTGAATACCGATGCCGGCGAGCGCTATCGCATCCACGCACGCTATGTGGTCGACGCCAGTGGCCGTGATGCTTTCCTGTCGTCGAAGAAGAAACTCAAGCGCAAGAACGACGAACACCAGAGCGCGGCGATCTTCGGTCACTTCCGCGGCGCTGAGCTTCGCCCGGGCGAGGACGCCGGCAACATCAGCATCTACCGCTTCGAGCATGGCTGGATGTGGATGATCCCGCTGCCCTCCGGGATGATGAGTGTGGGAGCGGTATGTCGTCCCGAATATCTCAAGCAACGCAAAGGCCGCACCGTCGAATTCCTGCTCGATACGCTGCGTAAGAATCCCGAATTGTGGAAGCGCATTGACCAGGCCGAGCTGATCGACAACGAAGTGCGTGTCACCGGCAACTACTCTTACGACTCCAGCTGCATGGGCGGACCGGGATGGGTGTTGATCGGCGATGCGTTCGCGTTTCTCGATCCGGTCTTTTCCTCGGGTGTGTATCTGGCCATGAGTGGCGCCGAGCAGGCGGTGGCCGTGGTGGACGAGTCGTTGTGCGAACCGCGCCGCGAAGCGGGCCTGCTGCGCCGGCTGGAGCGTCGCCAGCGTCGCGGCATGCGCCGTTTCGCCTTCTTCATCTACCGCTTTAACGGCCCGGTGATGAGCCAAATGTTCCGCTCGCCGCGCAATACCTGGCAGATCGAGCAGGGAGTGATCTCCATGCTGGCCGGTGACGTGTTCGACTCGTTCAAGGTGTGGAGCCGCATTCAGGCGTTCCGGTTGGTGTATGCGGTATGCGCGCTGCGCGACTGGCGGCGCTGGTGGAACGAGCGGCGGTACCGGCTGGGCCAGGCGCGAGCCCAGTTCACCGGTGGCAATACCCCGCTGGATCGCGTCTGAGGCGTTGAGCGGGGTGACCGGGTAACATCGTCGCCCCGCCGAGAGAACGACCATGGCCAAGCTCTATTTCTATTACTCGGCAATGAATGCCGGCAAGACCACCACGCTCTTGCAGAGCGCGTACAACTATCACGAGCGCGGCATGCGCACGGTGATTCTCACGCCAGCGCTGGATAACCGCTTTGGTGACGGCGTGGTGGCGTCCCGCATCGGCCTGAAGGCGAATGCGCGGCGCTTCGCCGGCGAGGAGAACCTGTTTGCGATGGTCGAGGCCGACATCGCTGCGCGGGGCCCGCTGCATTGCGTGTTCGTGGACGAGGCGCAGTTTCTGACCAAGGCCCAGGTGTGGCAGATCAGCGATGTGGTCGACCGGCTGAATATCCCGGTGCTCGCCTTCGGCCTGCGCACGGACTTCCGCGGCGAGCTGTTCGAGGGCAGCAAGTACCTGCTGGCCTGGGCCGATAATCTGGAAGAGATCAAGACCATCTGCCACACCGGTCGCAAGGCCACCATGGTGGTGCGCGTGGATGAACAGGGGCGGGCCGTGACCGAGGGCCCGCAGGTTGAGATCGGCGGCAACGACCGCTATGTCTCCGTGAGCCGGGCCGAGTTCAAGAAAATCACCGAAGGGCGCGGCCGGATCGAACTGCAGCAATCTATTCTGCCGCTGGGCGAACACTGAGCCGCAGCGGAGGCGGCATGGCCGCTTCCGCGCCGCCCAAGCACATCACAAGGAAACCCCCGCATGGCCAATCCGATCACCATTCCCGCCTGGCAGCGCCCGCATTGGCAGCCCAGCGATGAAGAGATCGTCCTGCAGTTCTATGTATTCGGTCAGTTCGAGGCGGTACGCGTGCCTTCGGCCGATTACGGCAGCGACGGCCTGCCGGAGGGCGTGGAGCTGACCAGCCACCACCACGCGGCCCTGCGCCAGTGGGAGGGCTATCCGCTCAAGGGCCAGATCGGCGACATGTTCAAGGAAGACGCGCCCGAGGCCTATCAGGCTGCGCTGGGCGCGCCGCAGGTGCTGGTGGTGCGCGGGCGCATCAAGGATGTCGGCGACGTCGGCTACCTGCGCGACACGCTGGGCGTGCTGGCTGGCCTGCTCGATATTGGTGGCGTCGCCATTCTCGATCCGCAGATCCTGACTTTGTTCGACGCGGCCACCTGGCGCCGTCACTATCTGGTGCGCGACGGTGCGCCGATCCGCAACCATGTGCTGATCCTGCGCGATGCGGACGAGGCGGAAGGCCGCAACTGGATCCACACGCGCGGCATGCGCAAGTTCGGCCGCCCTGACGTGAGCATCCGCAACGTGCCGGATCGCGATACCGATCGTGCCGGCATCCTGGGCGAGCGATTGGTGGAGCTGTTGGCGCTGGGCTCGCATTTCAACGACGGCCAGCAGCTGGATGCGGAAGGCGTGCTGGGCGGGCTGACCGCGAAACTCGGCGGCGGCGAGGCCGATCCGGAGTTCAACAATACGTATGTCGAGTTCCGCTGGCCGGATTGAATCCGGACAGGGAGCGCAGGCAAGAGTGAAACGCGTGCTGGTACCTGACACCAGCGCGCGTTTCCATTTGTGGCGCTCCTATTTCTGGCACGTCGGGCACCAGAACGTCGAGCGCTGCCCAAGCACCACCTGCCGTATCGCGGTGCCACAGACCTTGCACGGCTCGCCTTCGCGGCCATACACCATCAGCTCGCGGTAGAAATAGCCGGGCAAGCCATCCGGCTTGATGAAGTCGCGCAGCGTGGTGCCGCCGCGCTCGATGGCCCAGGCCAGGATGCGTTTCACCTCCGCAGCCAGCCGTGCGTAGCGGGCGCGGGACACAGTGCCGGCCGGGCGGCGCGGATCGATGCCGGCGGCGAACAGCGCTTCGCTGGCGTAGATATTGCCCACCCCCACCACGATCGCGTTGTCCATCAGGAACAGCTTCACCGCGGCGGTACGGCTCCGCGAGGCGCGCCATAACAGGTCGCCATCGAAATCGTCGGTGAGCGGCTCCGGGCCGAGGTTTGCCAGCAATTCGTGCACTTCTCCCGGCGGTTGCCACAGCAGGCAACCGAAGCGGCGCGCATCGGTGAAGCGAAGCACTCGCGGGCCTTCGACATGGGTGGGTTCAAGTTCGATATCGACATGGTCGTGCTTGCCGACCAGTGCATCCGGCGGCAACACACGCAGCACGCCGGTCATGCCCAGGTGCAACAGCGCGCTGCCGACCTGCGTATGCAGCAGCAGATACTTGGCGCGGCGCTCGACCTCGTCGATGCGCTGGCCTGGCAGCAGCTCGCTCACTTCTGGCGGAATCGGCCAGCGCAGATCCTTCCGGCGCAGCGTGACACCGGTGATGCGGCGGCCGATCAGATGCGGAGCGATGCCACGGCGGGTGGTTTCGACTTCGGGGAGTTCAGGCACGAAGCATCGGCTCCTTACGCCCACTCCGCGTGGAAGCTGCCCGGCTTGTCGACGCGCTCGAACGTATGCGCGCCGAAATAGTCGCGCTGCGCCTGCACCAGATTCGCGGGCAGCTGTTCCGCGCGATAGCTGTCGAAATACGCGATGGCTGAAGCAAAGCCCGGTACCGGCACGCCGGCTTGCACCGCCGCCGATACCACGTCACGCAGCGCCTGCTGATATTGCGTGGCGATATCGCGGAAGTACGGATCGAGCAACAGATTGGCCAGGGCCGCATCGCGTGCATAGGCATCGGTGATCTTCTGCAGGAAGCGCGCACGAATGATGCAGCCCGCGCGGAAGATCTTGGCGATGGTGCCGTAGGGCAGATTCCAGTGGTACTCGTTGGAAGCAGCGCGTAGCTGCGCGAAGCCCTGCGCGTAAGAGACGATCTTGCTGAGGTACAGCGCACGCCGCACCGACTCGACGAATGCCGTGCGATCACCAGCGAAAGGCTTGCTGGCGGGGCCATTCAGTACTTTGCTTGCGGCGACACGCTCGTCCTTCAGTGCGGACAGCAGTCGTGCGAATACCGATTCCGTAATCAGCGGCAGCGGTACGCCAAGATCCAGCGCGCTCTGGCTGGTCCATTTGCCAGTGCCTTTCTGCGCGGCGCGGTCGAGGATGATGTCGACCATATCCTTGCCGGTTTCCGGATCCTTCTTGCCGAAGATGTCGGCGGTGATCGAGATCAGATAGCTGTCCAGCTCACCCTGGTTCCACTCCGCGTAGACCTGGGCCAGTTCGGCATTGGTAAGTCCCAGCACCTGCTTGAGCACGGCGTAGCTTTCGGAGATCAGTTGCATATCGCCGTATTCGATGCCGTTGTGCACCATCTTCACGTAATGGCCGGCGCCGTTCTCGCCCATGTAGGCCACGCAGGGCTCGCCGTCGGGTGCGCGTGCTGCGATTTCGGTGAGGATTGGCGCTACCAGGTCATACGCGTCACGCGGACCGCCCGGCATGATCGAAGGGCCATGCAGCGCACCTTCCTCGCCACCGGAGACGCCGGTGCCGATGAAATGCAGGCCGGCCGCGCTGAGTTCGCGCTCGCGGCGAATGGTGTCCTGGAAAAACGTATTGCCGCCGTCGATCAGGATGTCGCCTTTGTCGAGCAGTGGCTTGAGTTCGGCGATGGTGGCGTCGGTGGGTTCGCCGGCCTTGACCATCAGCAGGATGCGGCGTGGCTTCTGCAGGCTGTCGACGAACTCTTGCAGGGTGTATGCGGGCACCAGGCGCCGGTCAGGGTGTTCGGCGAGCACTTCGTCGGTCTTTTCGCGGCTGCGGTTGTAGATGGCCACGGTGTGGCCGCGGCTTTCGATGTTGAGCGCGAGGTTGCGGCCCATGACCGCCATGCCGACTACGCCAATGACAGGTTGCTCGACCGCTTGCTGGCTCATCGTGTTGCTCCGGGCGAAAAAGGGTTTCTTGAATATGGGGAGGCATGGGGTGCGCGCAAGGTGGCATCCAGCATCCACTGTAGGAGCCCACCCTGTGGGCGACCAGTGGCAGCGGCTGATGGAATCCGTATTTCCCCGTCGCGCACAGAGCCTGCCCCGGACTTGATCCGGGGGTGCGTTGCCACGGGCTTCAGGGTGCTTTGGTGGTATGGGTCTGAGCGGGGCGCGGTGTGTAGCGCACGGAAACCAATGCGATGCGTTGGCCAGCGCGAACGTAACGCTGCGGCCCGGTTACGGACGTTTCGCCGAACTCCAGGCGCTGTCCGTCGAGGGTCAGTACAGCGATGGGAGGGGCGAGGCCGATCTTGGCGGAGTCGAAATCGGTGGCTGGACGCCAGCTCAGCACTTTAGCGGCGGCAATGGCGGCCATATCGGCGAGGCGGCCATCGTCGGCAGGAGTGCCATCGAGGGTCTGCCAGTGACTGTTGTGTTTCGCGTAGTGCTCGGCCGGGGCGCCGGGGAGTTCGAGGTCGATGCGCTGGATCGCGGCTGGATCGAGTGCGAGCAACGGGTCGGGCTCGGCTTGGCGGTCGCTATGCCATTGCCAGCCGGCGAGCGCGGCCAGCGCGACAGCGCCACCAATCAGCCATGCACGCTGGCGCGCCGCACGCTTCATGCGCGGCGCCGACGCCACACGATCACGCCGCCGATCACCAGCAGCAACAACGGCAGGCCGACCAGGAAGCCGAGCGTGACGGCATTGAGCTGCCCTTGGCTGATGTGCAGCACGCGATCCGGTGCGCCGCGTGGCGGCAGGTTCACCAGTGCGTCGTCGCCGAGCAGCCAGTCAAAGATTCGTTCGCCCAGCGCGCGGTTGCCGCCGTTGCCGAGGAAGGTGTTGGAGAGGAAGTCGCCATCGCCGATCACTACCACGCGCTGCTCGCCCTTGTCGGGGCTCGGCGAAAGGCGGGTGAGGGCGAAACCGAAGTCGAGCGGGCCTTTCAGTTCGCCAGCGTCGGCGTCGTAGTGGATGGCGGAGCTGTGCGCGTTGTCGATGGATTGGAATTCGGTCCAGCTTTGCGGACCGGAGCGCAGGAAGGCGTTTACGTCCCACCCACTGCGGTTGATCTGGGCCAGCGCGGAAACCTGCGGAAACAGCGTGGTGAGATTGAAGCCGCGCGTGATGGCGTGCCCCGGGTAGCCGCCCAGCGCAATCATGCGCGGATCCTGCAGGCCCAGCGCGGCGCCCTGGCCATCCACCAGTACGCCTGGCAGGACGCGTACGCCGAGGGCATCGGCGAGCGGTTGCAGGCCGAGATCCTCATTGGCGGGCTCGGTGAGCCACAGCAGGTTGCCGCCGTTGGCGACGTAGTCGGTCAGTGCTTTCACGGCGCCGGGCGGCAGCGCCAGCGTGGGGCTGGCGAGTACGACGAGGTCGGTGTGCTGCGGTACGGCGGTGACCTGCGAGAACACCAGCGGTACGGCGCGCATGCCGCGCGCTTCCAGCTGCGTCATGAAGGTGCCGAGATCGGCATTGGCCTTGCCATCGGCGCGACGCTCGCCATCGCCACTGACGAAGGCGACGAGACGCTCGCCGCTGCGTGCGAGGCGTTCGAGTGCGTTGGTGAGGCTGCGCTCGGAGAGTTCATCCAGCCGCTGTTCGCGTTTCTGGTAATGCAGGATCAGGGCGCCGTCGACCGTGATGCCGAGCTCGCGCATGGCAGCCGGATCCTGCTGCGGATCGACGAAGCGCAGGGTGAGGTCGGGCTTCACCCGGCGATAGCGCTCGATAAAGCTGCTGACCGTCTGGCGCAGGTCGCCCTGCGGGTTGGCGTAGCTGACGATCTCGACCGGGCCGGTGAGCGTGGCGAGTACGGCCTGGCTTTCCGGCGAGAGGCTCGCGCGGCCGTCATGTGTCCAGTCGGCCACGTGATCGTGGCGCACGGTGAGATAGCCGATGGCGCCCGCGCCCACCAGCAAGGCCAGCGCGAACAGCCAGCCATCCAGACGTCTGAATCCGCGAGCCATCAGTCGCGCTCCTTGTCGCCCGCGAGACGGCGCGTGGCCAAAGTCAGTGCCACCACGATCACCAGCAGAAACCAGACCACATCGGCGCTGGAGACCAGTCCGCGCAGCAGGGCTTCCAGGTGGGTACTCAGCGCCAGTTCGTTGATCAGGCCGTTATCGACGCCGGCCTTCTGCGCGGCAAGGTTCACGGTGAACAAGGCCAGCCCCACCGTCAGCGCGGCGGTGGCGGCAATGGCCGGCAGCGAGGCGAAGGCGGAGCAGGCGATGCCGATGGCACCCAGCGCGGCCAGCGTCAGTATCAGGCCGAGCATGGCGGCGGCGAACTTGCCCCAGTCCAGATGCGTGCCGTGCACCAGGCTCAACGGCATGGCCACGGTGAGTAGCAGCCAGAGCATCAGCCACAGCAGCACGGCGAGGTATTTGCCGAGCACGATCTTCGAGGGCGCCAGGCCACTGGCATACAGCAGTGGCAAGGTGCCGTTGGCGCGGTCGCTGGCCAGCGACGACATGGTCAGCAGCGGTACGACCAGCAGCGCCAGTTCGGTCAGGCCGAACGGCAGGATGCCGACGGTAAGCGCGCTGCTCAGCAAGGGCACGCCGACCAGATCGGTATAGCCCGGGCCGCCCGGCAAGGCGGCGAGCTTGATCTGGTTATCCAGGAAGTTGCCGAGCAGCAGCACGAAACGCCACGCAAGCTGGGCCAGGGTCAGTGCGGCGAGCACCCAGGCGAGAGGGCGGACAAACAGCCGGCGCAGCTCCAGCCGGGTCACCGCGAACATCGAACTCATGCGGCCTGGTTCCTTCCTTCATTCATGGCGCCGCTGTTCATGGCGATGTCGAAGAAGGTGCGTTCGAGTGTCTTGTGATCGGTGTCGGTCACGGCGGCATCGTGGTGCAGGCTGCCCTCGTGCAGGATCGCCACGCGATCGCACACAGCGGTGACCTCGGCCAGCAGATGCGTGGAAAGAATCACCGCGGTGCCGGCGGCGGCTTCCTCGCGGATCACGTTGCGCAGCGAGGCGACCTGCACCGGGTCGAGTGCGTTCGCCGGCTCGTCCAGCACCAGCAGCGCCGGGCGATGCAGCAGCGCGCAGGCCAGGCCTAGGCGCTGGCGCTGGCCTTGCGACAGCACGCCGGCGAGGCGCAGCAGCAGTGGGGTCAGTTCCAGGCGCTGGACGATGGCGTCGCAGGCCTGCTTGAGCGCTGCGCCGCGCAGGCCATGCAGGCGTCCGTGTGTCGCCAGGTGTTCGTGGACCGTCAGTTCTGGCCACAGTGGGGCACGTTCGGGCAGCCAGCCGATCAGGCGGGCCAGCTCAGGATGCTCCAGAAAATCTTCGCCATTCAGCTGGATGCTGCCGCTGTCGGGACGCAGCGCACCGGCGATCATCGACAAAGTGGTGGACTTGCCAGCCCCGTTGACGCCAAGCAGGCCAAGGATCTGGCCCTTGTCCAGCGTCAGGCTGAGACGCTCCACGGCGGGCCGGCCGGCGCGGTGCCGGCGAAGCTGATCAAGCTTTAACAGGGGTTGTGGCAAAGTCATTGCTTGATTGTCACGGCGCCCCCATGGTTAAACAACCGGTGGCGGCTGTTCTTGCGCGCGAAAACACGTTCCGTTTGATCGCGCGCGGGGTTGGTGCGGCCGTGCTGGTGGGTATGGAAACCCTCGTTTAGACTCGCTTTCAACCTATCTGAGTGTTTCTCATGCTCGACACAGTGCTGAACTTCCTGTCCAACGGCCTGACCGGTGCCAGTTGGGTCACCATGCTGGTCTATCTGCTGGTGATGACGCAGATCACCATCTTCACGGTGACGCTGTACCTGCACCGCAGCCAGACCCATCGCGGCGTGGATTTCCACCCGGCGCTGGCCAACTTTTTCCGCTTCTGGGGCTGGCTCACCACGGGCATGGTCACCAAGGAGTGGGTGGCGATCCATCGCAAGCACCACGCCAAGGTGGAGACCGAGGAAGATCCGCACAGCCCGCAGATCTTCGGCATCAAGAAGGTGTTCTGGGACGGCGTGTCGCTCTATCGCGAGGCCAGCTACAACAAGGCCGACATGGAGAAGTACGGCCGCGGTACGCCGGAAGACTGGTTCGAGCGCAAGCTGTTCAGCGGTCACCCGTACTGGGGCCCGACCCTGATGCTGCTGATCAACCTCGCCCTGTTCGGCGTGATCGGCGCGGCCATCTGGGCCGTGCAGATGATCTGGATCCCGTTCTGGGCCGCCGGCTTCGTCAATGGCATCGGCCACTGGTGGGGCTACCGCAACTTCGAGAGTGCTGACACCGCGCGCAATCTGGCGCCGTGGGGCGTGTGGATTGGCGGCGAAGAGCTGCACAACAACCACCATGCTTTCCCGAGCTCGGCCAAGTTCGCCCTGCGCAAGTGGGAGTTCGATATCGGCTGGGCTGCCATCTGCGCGCTGCGTGCCGTGGGTCTGGCGAAGGTGTTGCGCGTCGCGCCGACGCTCGATGTGCGCCCGAACGTGCACCTGCCGGACGCCGAAACGCTGAAGGCCGTGCTCACCCATCGCTTCCAGGCGATGACCGACTACTACCGCGGCGTGATCATGCCGACCCTGCGCGATGAAGCGCAGCATGCTGGCGAGAACATCAAGTCGATGCCGCGTCGCCTGCGTCGCTCGCTCGCCGACGGTGGCCGTTGGCTCGACAGCGAAGGCCGCGATCGCATGCAGGCTGTGCTGGCCAAGCGTCCCAACCTGCGCGTCGTGTGCGATTTCCGCACTCGCCTTGCCGAGTTGATGGAGCAGCGTGGTGCCGATCAGGCGCTGAAGGGGCTGCAGCAGTGGATCGCCGAAGCCGAGCAGAGCGGTATCCGCGCCCTGCAGGACTTCGCCAAGCGCTTGAAGACCTACGCGGTCAGCGGCGCCGGCGCCGCCTGATTCAAGATGACATCCGTACGAATGAAAAGCCCGCCTTCATGGCGGGCTTTTTCTTTTGGTGGCGTGCTCAGTGGTGCTCATCAGTGATCTCCAGCCAGCCGCGATAAGCGATCAGTTGACCGAGCAAGGGCAGCCGGGCATCGATATGAAAGACATAGCGGCCTTGCCCCGCGGTACTGCGCGAAAGCACCTTGCCAAGCAGCGCCCGCGGTACCGGCAGGCCAAGAAGGCGCCCTTGCTGCAATTGCCAGTCGATCGCTTCGCCGTCCCGGCGCAGCGTGAAATACAGCGCCATCGGTCCCAGCTGTTCGCGCAGGTTTGTGCCGTCGGCGGTGCGCTCGAGCGTGGAGCGCATGCGCCCGTGTTTGAAATGCCGCGTCCAGATTTCAGATGGCCCGTCGCGTTCGATCGTCAGTGCGAGCGGCTGGTCTTCTCCGGGTTCGGGAAGTCCCAACACTCGCCGCAATATGCGTGCGGGCCAGTGGTTCGCGCCTTCGACTTTGGCGACGCCCTTGGCGTGAAGCGAAGGCGTATCGCCATGCATGCGCCGCACGGCAGGTGCGAGGTGGCGCCAGTCGGCCGCACCGATCAGGGCAGGGAACAGCGCATGGGGTCGCATGAGGCGATCATGCGTGGCCGGCCTAGTCGGGGCAAGCCAGATTCCCGGCCATAAAAAAACCCGCCACAAGGGCGGGTTTCTCGGTAAGGCATGGATCCCGGCTTTCGCCGGGATGACCCGCTAGATGCGGGTCACTTGATCTTGCCTTCCTTGTAGATCACGTGCTTGCGGACGACCGGGTCGTACTTCTTGAACTCGAACTTTTCCGGCGTGTTCTTCTTGTTCTTCTGCGTGGTGTAGAAGTGGCCGGTACCGGCCGACGAGATCAGGCGGATCTTGTCTTGCTTGCTGTTAGCCATGACTTACTCCTTAGACCTTTTCGCCGCGGGCACGCAGGTCGGCGATCACGGCCTCGATGCCCTTCTTGTCGATGGTGCGCAGCGCCTGGTTGGAGACGCGCAGTTTCACCCAGCGGTTTTCGCTGGCGACCCAGAAGCGACGCTCATGCAGGTTGGGCAACCAGCGGCGACGGGTCTTGTTGTTTGCGTGCGAGACGTTGTTGCCGGTCTGCACACCTTTTCCGGTGACTTGGCATACACGGGCCATGATGACCTCCGTAGATTCGTTTACCGCCCGTTGGCCAGGGCGACATCGGCCCAGCGGCGCCTTGCGCCACGCGATGCTGGAGGTTGGTGCTTTCGGGGGCTGCCGTGAGGTCCGCATCGCGTCGCGAACGTGCCCGAAGAGTCGGGCCGGCATGGCCGAGCCGTGCATTCTCCCAGAGAAACAGGGCTGTGCGCAAGATTTGACCAACCTACCGGCCCCCGGCCGGGGATTTCGCCGCATGGCGGCTGGCAGGGATGTATGGAACAATCGGCCTCTTTGTCGTTTCCGCATACATAAGATAGCGAGGGGTTTCCGATGGCAGACGTCACCGCCAATGGCCAGGCTGGCCAGCCGCAGCTGGTGCTGCAGAAGATCTACGTGAGGGATGTGTCGTTCGAGGCGCCCAACGCGCCGCAGATCTTCCAGGAGATTGGCGAGACCGACCAGCAGCCGCAGGTACAGCTGAACCTGGGCCAGAAGGCCACCGATCTCGGCAACGATATGTACGAGGTGGTGCTGAGCCTCACTCTGACCTGCACCCTGGGCGAGCGCACCGCTTACCTGGCTGAAGTGCAGCAGGCTGGTGTGTTCGGCGTGTCCGGTTTCAACGAAGCCGACCATGCCGGCATCATCGGCAGCTACTGCCCGAACCTGCTGTTCCCGTATGCCCGTCAGGTGATCTCCGCGCTGGTGATGGAGGGTGGCTTCCCGCCGTTCCTGCTGCAGCCGATCAACTTCGACGCTCTCTACGCCGAGCAGGCACGCCGCCTGACCGACGGCGGCGAGACTCCGGTGCTCAACAGCTAAGTCTCCGATATGGCTGCATATCCGACTCTGGCGGTGCTGGGAGCCGGTTCGTGGGGCACAGCGCTGGCTGCGCTGGCCTCACGCAATGGCGTAATGACCCGTCTATGGGGACGCGACGCCAAGGCGTTGGCGGCGATGGCCGAGACCCGCGAGAACCAGCGCTATCTGCCGGAAATCCAACTGCCGGTAGAGCTGCAATATCAGGGCGATCTCGCCGCCGCCGTGCGCGGCGCCGGGATTGTGCTGCTGGTCGTGCCCAGCCACGCCTTCGCCAGCATGCTGGACGAGATCGCGCCGCTGCTCGATCCCGGCACCAACATCGCCTGGGCCACGAAGGGCTTCGAGCCGGGTACTGGCCGCTTCCTGCATGAACTGGTCGCGGAAAAGCTGCCGGGCCGTGCCGCGGCGGTGGTCACCGGGCCGTCCTTTGCCAAAGAAGTCGCCATGGGCCTGCCCAGCGCGGTCACCGTGCATTCGGACGACGATGCCTTCGCGCATCAGCTCGCCCTGATGCTGCATGCACCGAACTTCCGTGCGTATTCCGGCAGTGATGTGCTGGGTGCCGAACTGGGTGGCGCCATGAAGAACGTGCTGGCGGTCGCCACCGGCGTTGCCGACGGCATGAATCTGGGACTCAACGCCCGTGCCGGCCTGATCACCCGCGGCATGAACGAGATGCTGCGTCTGGGCGTGGCCTTGGGTGCGCGCCCGGAAACGCTGATGGGCCTGTCCGGCCTGGGCGATCTGGTGTTGACCTGTACCGGCGACTTGTCGCGCAACCGCCGGCTTGGCCTGGCGCTGGGGCGCGGCGTTGCTATCGACGAAGCCGTGCGCCAGATCGGCCAGGTGGTGGAAAGCGTAGTAACCGCCGATGAAGTGGCGCGGTTGGCCGCCAAACACGGCCTGGATCTGCCGATCAGCAACGGTGTGCGCGCCGTGCTGCACGGCGAAGTCACGCCGGTCGAGGGCCTGAAAGCGTTGATGGCGCGCGAGCAGAAGCCGGAATATCCAGAAGGCCTGTTCGGCCCGTTCTGAACCATCCCGATGCCAACTTGCTACCCGGTGTGAAAAACCGGGCGGCAAGACGCGCATCTGCGCATGGGCCTTGCTAAGCTCGGTCTTTTGGTCGCCCCGGCGGACCACACGCGCATGCAGCAACCCGACGAGAAACAGCTCGGCGATCCCATACCGCAGCGTCGCGACGATAGCGGCGAGCCGCTGCCGCCCGTGTGGCGCAAGCTGCTGGCCGAAACCGCGCTCGCTACGGCGCACGAGCGCGGCGTGCTCGGCTTTTTCCTCGACGTGATCCCGGAAGAGGGCGTGCCCTTCGTGCGCATCGATGTGGCGCCGGTACTGCTGGCCGTGGCCGAGCAGGGCCGCTTCGTGCGGCCGGCGCCGCTGGACAGCCGTCATCTCGCGCAACTGCCGCTGGAGCCGCACGAGCAGCGTCTTGCCGCCACCGTGCTCGGCCTGCCGCAGTCCGTGCGCAAGAGCCGCAGTTATGCGCGGCTTGCCGGCCATGTCGGCGATACCTTGCTGGCGGAAATTCTCGACACTGCGCCATGTTTTCTTGGTGGCCTCGCGGGCCTGCGCCTGTCGCGCGGCAAATCGCATCAGCTCAACTGGCATTGGCAACTGGAAAAGGACGGTAGCCAGCGTCTGCTGCCGTCGCTGCCGCAAAACCAGCGTCTGCTGCGCATCGATGCCCTGTGGTACCTCGACCCCGAGCGCGCCGAATTGGGTCATCTCGAAGCGCCGGCAGAAGAAACGCACTGGCTGGATCTGCCGCCACTGAAGCATGAGCATGGCCGCCGCCTGCGCGACGCATTGCCGGGTAGTCGCCTGTCGCAACGCATCCCGCTGCCTCAGGTCTTTGCCGAATTGCGCCGCGCCGAACTGGCGCCCAAGCCGATACTCACCCTGCATGCGCTGACCCGCCACGCGCGCCTCGCCGCGGGTACGCCGCCGCTTGCCTATGCGCGCCTCGCCTTCGACTACGCCGGCGAACGCTTGCCCGGTCGTGGCGGCGAGCCGCTGGTGCGCCGCGTACGCAACGGCAGCCTGGTGGAAATCGCGCGCCGTCGTGCGGAAGAACTCACCGCGATGGAGCAGCTCGAACGCGCCGGCCTCACGCCCGGCGTGGATACCGAAGGCTTGCCTTGGGATCTCGCCGACACCTTGCCTGAAGACGCCTGGCTGTTCCCAGGCAAGGGCTACGCCGGTGCGCTGGAAGTGAACACCCCGGCGCGCTGGCTTTCGCTGCGGCCGAAGCTTGAAGTCGAAGGTTTCCAGCTCGAATACGCACCCAGCTTTCCGTTCGAAGTGCTGGAAGGCCCGGTGCGCTGGTACGGCAATGCAGTGGAAGACGCCGACGATCATGCCTTCGATCTTGAGATCGGCATCGAACTCGAAGGCAAGCGCCACAACCTGTTGCCGGCAGTGGCGCAGGCGCTGGCCGAGCATCAGCTCAACCTCAGCCCCGCGCCGAACGAGCCGGAAGACGCGGTGTGGTACGCGCCGGTGGACGAGCGCCGCCGTGTGCCGGTGCGCCTGAAAGAGTTGCGCGGTCTGCTGGCGCCGCTGGCGGAATACCTGGAAAAACCCAGGAAGAAACTGCATCTGCCGCGCGTACAGGCTGGCCGTCTCGAAGAAATCGTCGAAGCGCTGCCTGCCGGCGGCGCGCTGGAAGCGCCAGAACAACTGCGCGGCTTCACCGCGCGCCTGCGCGATGCCGCGGAGCGCGCAAGCGATGCGGTCCCGGACGGGCTCACGGTGGAGCTGCGGCCGTATCAACGCGAAGGTCTGCGCTGGTTGAACGCGCTCGCCGAAGCCGGTGTTGGCGGTGTGCTCGCCGACGACATGGGCCTGGGCAAAACGCTGCAGCTGATCACGCACTTGCTTGCGTTGAAGGACCGAGGCGCGCTGACGCGTCCGGCCCTGATCGTCGTGCCGACCAGCCTGATCCCGAACTGGCAGGCCGAAGTCGCGCGTTTTGCGCCTTCGCTGAAAGTGCTGGCCCTGCACGGTCCGCAGCGCGGCGGCGATTTCTCGCAGCTCGGCGCGCAAGACATTGTGCTCACCAGCTACGCATTGTTGCCGCGCGACGTGGTGACGTTGCGCAAGCAAGCGTTCGAACTGATCGTGCTGGACGAGGCGCAGCAGGTGAAGAACCCGCGCACCCAGGCCCGCCGTGCAGTACTGAGTCTACGTGCCCCGCGTTGCGTCTGCCTCACCGGCACGCCGCTGGAAAATCATCTCGGCGAGCTGTGGTCGCAGGTCGATCTGGCTGTACCCGGCCTGCTCGGTGATGAAGGCGCGTTCCGCCGCCACTATCGTGTGCCGATCGAGAAGCAGCGCGATACCGACTGCCAGGACCGCCTCAACCACCGCCTTGCACCGTTCATCCTGCGCCGCACGAAAGCCCAGGTTGCTTCCGAGCTGCCGCCAAAAACCGAGATCACGCGCCGTGTGGTGCTGGAAGGACGCCAGCGCGAACTCTACGAAGGCCTGCGCCTGTCGCTGGCCGAAGAGTTGCGCGAGGTGATCTCCCAGCGCGGTATTTCGCATAGCGGCATCGTCGTGCTCGATGCCTTGCTCAAGTTGCGCCAGGTCTGCTGCGACCCACGCCTGGTGAAACTGGAGGCCGCGCGCGGCGTGCGCGATTCCGCCAAGTTCGAACTGCTGATGGACATGCTGCCCGCGCTGCTGGCGGAAGGGCGCAAGGTGCTGCTGTTCTCGCAGTTCACCGAAATGCTCAAGCTGATTGCGCACGAACTTGATCGCCAGCGCATTCCCTACGTCACCCTCACCGGCGAAACACGCGATCGCGCCGAACCGGTGCGCCAGTTCCAGGAAGGCGATGTGCCGCTGTTCCTGCTGTCGCTCAAGGCGGGCGGCGTGGGCCTCAACCTTACCGCCGCCGATACCGTGATCCACTACGACCCGTGGTGGAACCCGGCCGCCGAGGCGCAGGCCAGCGATCGCGCGCATCGTATCGGCCAGGACAAGCCGGTGTTCGTATTCCGCCTGATCACCTCGGGCACGGTGGAAGAGCGCATCGAAGAACTGAAGGCGCGCAAGGCCGAGCTGGCCGAAGCCGTGCTGGAAGGTGGCGGCACGCGCGAACGGCTGAGCTTCGATCAGGAAGACCTCGACGCGCTGCTAGCCCCAAGTTGAGATGGCACCGTAGGAGTGCACCCTGTGCGCGAAAGCCCTGCGCAAGCAGGGCCACCTTGTCATGGTCATGAATACGGTAGAAAACAGCCCTGCTATGCAGGGCTTTCGCGCACAGGGTGCGCTCCTACCGCAACATCGGGATGCGCGTATCCTTCATGGCGTATCCCGCAGGCAAGCATCATGAGCGACATCACCCGCAAACAGCATTGGGAGCACGCCTACGAAACCAAGGCGTCTGATGCGGTGAGCTGGTATCAGCGCCGGCCCGATGTTTCGTTGACGATGATCCACGACGCCGGCCTGCCGCTGGAAGCGCCGCTCATCGATGTCGGTGGCGGCGCGTCCACCCTGATCGACGCTTTGCTGGATGAAGGCCACAGCGATCTGTCGGTACTGGATATCTCATCCGCCGCGCTGAGCAAGGCGCAGGAGCGTCTGGGGCCAATGGCATCCCACGTCGACTGGATCGTGGCCGACGTGCTCGACTTCACTCCCTCGAAACGCTACGCCTTGTGGCACGACCGCGCGGTCTTCCATTTCCTGGTCGACGCACACGATCGTGCGCGTTATCTGGAGACGTTGCAGCGCAGCCTGCTGCCGGAAGGCCAAATGGTTATCGCGACTTTCGCGGAAGACGGTCCCGAGCATTGCAGCGGATTGCCGGTGGCGCGCTACAGCGTGGCCAGTCTGCAGGCGGTACTCGGTGCCGCCTTCGAGCTGGTGGAGAGCACCAGAGAAACGCATCTCACGCCCGGCGGCGCGGAACAGCACTTTACTTATGCGAGGCTGCGGCGGGTCTGAGTCCGCTCAGTGCGATTCGACGCGTGTGCGCAGCAAGGCATCCACCGCCTGCTGCCATTCCGGCGAACCCGGCTTCGATTGCGGCGCTTCCTGGCCCAGCTTGTGCTGCACGGCGAGGTTCCATTCGTCGGAGCCGAAGTCCGGGCCATGCGCTTGGTCGTCGTTGATGCCTAGGCGCTGATCGACCCATTGGTACCACTCGTGCGAGCCCAGCGTGGCGTTGGCTGGCGTGGCAGCCGTGGCCTGCGGCTTCGGTGGATTGTCCGGTTGCGGTGGCTGCGGCGACGAACAGGCGGCGAGGATCGCGGCAAGCGGAAGACTGATAAGAGCGAGTCGGCGCATGATGCGGCTCCAGCCATCGGGTGGGGCCTTCGAGACTAGCGCGAGCACGTGGTCTCGCGCTGAATCGCACCTGACACCGGTATGTTTGTCAGGCCCTCATAAAGGCCAGGTTATGTCCGCGATTCACGTCAAGGCGTCGGCCACCACGGTGCCTTGGTGATACAGGATCTTCCAACCATCGGCGGAGCGGCGCCAGAGAGTCGCGCGGCGAGTGAGTCGCGCCTCCTGCTGCAGTGTATAGGTCAGCAAATAGTGATCGGGAGCGATTTCGAGACAATGGAAATCGTGTGCGTCGAAGTGCTCGACGATCTCGCCGCGATACCGCTCTTCAAGCACGTCGAGCACGTAATCACGACTGTAGCATCGCCCCGACGCGCCTATCTCGCGGAAATTCGCATCCATCATCCGATCGAAGTCGGCACGTGTAGTGCCGAACTCCGGGCGATGGAAGATCGGTTCGCGCCGCCTTAGTTCCTCGAGAATGTCGAGCAGTCGGGGTTCGGTCGTCAAGGTTGGTTCCATCGGGCAAGCCTCGCGGTACGAAATGACAAATGCCGTCAGGGTCGAGCCGCCACTTCATCGATATGCCGCAGTAGATCCGCTGGATCGTCGTATACGCGGAATGCGCCGGAACGCTCCAGCTCATCCTCGCCATAGCCGCCGGAAAGCAGGCCGACCCCCAGCGCGCGTGCACGTTGCGCGGCGAGCATGTCCCAGATGCTGTCGCCGATCACCAGCGATTGCTGGATATCCACGCCGAGCCGTTCGGCGGCGGCGAGGAACAGATCGGGATCGGGTTTGGCATGCTTCACCTGATCGCGCGTCACCACCGGCACCTTCGACGGATCGACGCCGAGCGCGGCGACATTGTGCGCGGCGGTTTCCATGCGGCCGCTGGTGGCGATGGCCCAGGGATAACCCTGCTCGGTGAGGTGGGCTAGCAGTTCGCGCGCACCAGGCAACGGCCGCACCAGACCTTGCGTGTGCTGCCGGTTGAATGCTTCAGCGTGCCGTTGGTGCAGGCGCTTCAATCGATCCTCGGTGATCTCGAGGCCGGTCTCGCGCAACAGAATGTTGGTGAACAACCCACCGCTCATGCCGATCTTGCGATGGATGCGCCACACCGACAGCTCCACACCCTCCGCGTCCAGCGCTTCTTTCCAGGCCAATACATGTTGGTAGACGCTGTCGACCAAAGTGCCGTCGAGGTCGAACAGGAAAGCGGTGCGGCTGCGAGCCATGGGGAGTCTCCGGGGTCAGGCGAGTACGAAGTGTCGCGCATCCCGCGTGACGGTGGCGACCCTATCGTGAACTAAGCTGGTAGGAGTGCACCCTGTGCGCGACAAAGTGCAGGTCGCCCACAGGGTGGGCTCCTACAGGACGCCAGTTAGGAAGCGATAACCAACACCTGGCTCGGTCTTCAACCATCGCGGCGTCGCTGGATCATCGCCCAGCTTCTGCCTCAGCTTGCCTAGCACGATGCGCAGGTAATGCGTGTCCTGCACGTGCGTGGCGCCCCAGATTTCGCGCAGCAATTGCTGTTGCGTCACCACGCGGCCGGCATGACGGAACAGCATGGCCAGCACGGCGTACTCCTTGCGGGTAAGCGCCAGCGGCTGGCCGTCGAGATGCACTTCGCGCCGCGCCAGGTCGATGGCGAGATGGCCATCGTCGTAGCGTTGCTGTATCGGCTCCGGCTCGCCGGGGCGATTGCGCAACAGGGCGCGCAGTCGCGCCATCAATTCCTGAATGCCGAATGGCTTGGTGACGTAGTCGTTCGCGCCGGCATCGAGCGCGCGCACCTTTTCGCTCTCTGAATCGCGCACCGACAGCATCAGCACCGGCACCTGACTCCATTGGCGCAGTTCGGCCAGCACCTCATGGCCTTCGCGATCGGGCAGGCCGATATCCAGGATCACCACGTCAGGCGTGCGCGTGGCGGCCTTGGCCAGACCTTCGGATGCGTTCGCCGCAAGCACCACCTCGTAGCCTTCGGCACGCAAACCGATATCCAGGAATTTGCGGATCTGCGCTTCGTCGTCGATCACCAACACGCAGGGGGCGGCGGCAGTCATGGGGTCTCTTCAGGGGGCGGGGGCAGGGGCAGGGTGATGCGAATGGTGGTGCCGATGCCATCCCCAGGCAAGGCCTCCACGCTGCCCCCGTGCGCGCCGATCATGCCGCGGCAGATCGCCAACCCCAGTCCGGTGCCCTGTGGCGCGCGGTCGCCGCGCGCCACCGAATAGAACATGTCGAAGATGCGCGCCCGCTCGTCTTCCGGGATGCCGGGGCCGCGGTCGATCACATCGATCTGGAGTTTCTCCGGCGCGCTGCGCACGATCACCCGCACTGCCTCGCCTGGCGGCGAGAAACGCGCAGCGTTTTCCAGAATGTTGAACAGCGCCTGCTCGATCAGCGCGGGATGCACATATAGCAATAGCGTGCCCGGTGGCAGCATCGTGTCCACCTTCAGTTCCGGGAACAGTTTGTGCAGCCGCGTGACGGCGGCGGCGACGATTTCCGCCACGTCGGTCCAGTCGCGGTTGAGCTTGAGTGTGCCGTGGCCCAGCTTGGTCATGTCGAGCAGGTTCTGGATATAGCGATCCAGCCGCTGCCCTTCGCCGAGAATCGCTTCAAGCAACTCTTTTCGCTCACCCGCGGGCAGTTGATCGCCATAGCTGGCCAGCGTGCCGGCGGAGCCGATCATCGACGCGAGGGGAGAGCGCAGATCGTGCGATACCGATGAAAGCAGCGCGTTGCGCAAGCGCTCGGTCTCGCCCTGCACGCGCGCGCCTTCCAGTTCGTCGGTGAGGCGCGCGCGTTCCAGCGCCTGCCCGATGTCCTGCACCATCGCCAGCGCCAGGCTGCGCTGGTCCGGCGACAGGTCGTGCGCGTCGGAGGCAAAACGCAGCGCGGCGACGCCGAGCCGGTGGTTGTCGCCGCCGAGCGGCAGCATCCAGCAGGGCGCGGCATTCAAGGTGTCGGTGTAGCGGCCCGCGGGTTCGGCGTGCTGCTCGCACCAGTCGGCGGCGGCCAGATCCTGTGGCGTCAGTCGCACATCGCGCGGCGACGTGGCAACAGCGTGCAACACGCGGCTCGGGTCGCGCATCAGCACGGCCACGTCGCAACGCAGGGCCTGGGCCAGCGCACCGGCGCCAACATCGCGGATACCTGCCGCATCGGTACTGGTCGCCAGCCGCTGTCCCAGCGCGAGCAGGGCGCGCGCATGCGCGTGCGCCGCGCGCATCGACTCCACCTGACTCGATAGCTGTGTCGCCAGCCGGCTGCACACCAGCGCGGCGACAAAGAACAGGCACACCGCCAGCACGTCGTCGAAGTTGGCGATCATCAACGTGTAGCGGGGCGGCGCAAAGAAGAAGTTGTAGCCCAAGAAACAGAGGGAGGCCGTGTACACCGCCACCGCCATGCGCGTGCGCACCGCCACCACCAGCACCGCGGTGAGGAAAATCAGCGACAGGTTGGCTACCGACAGATAGCGGTCAGCGATAAAGGAAAGCCCGAAGGCCACCAGCGTAGCGAGCGTGGCATAGATGTATTCGCTGCGTCGCCCGCGTCCACCCGGCATGCGCAGACGCCGCCGCGATTGCGCGCGCTCGGCCGGCGTGGCGATGATGGTGAGTTCCAGGTGCGCGCCACGGCGCAACAGCAACTGCGTCAGCGAACGACCCAACATGCGTGCCAGTGGCCGCTCGCGGGTGCGTCCCAGGATGATCTGGCCGATGCCTTCGCGATCCGCGTGCGCAATCAGCTCATCGGCGATGGCGTGGCCGCGCAACACGATGGTGTCGCCGCCCAGACGCCGCGCCAGCCGCATCGCCGCGTCGAGCTGTTCGCGCCGAGTCTTGTCCAGGGCGGCGCCAGTATCGACAAAGGCCACGCTCCATGGCGCGCCGCGTCGCTCGGCAATGCGGCGCGCGACGCGCACCAGGTATTCGCTCTGGCTGTGGCCGTCGATGGCGGCGAGTACGCGCCGCCGTACCGGCATCGCACTGCCGCGCGCCAGCATGTGGTCGCGCAGATCGCTGTCGACATGGCCGGCCACCGTATCCACCGCCAGCTCGCGCAAAGCGGCCAGGTTGGTGGGTGAGAAGAATGCATCGAGCGCCGCGGCCGCCGTTTCCGGCACATAGACCTTGCCCTGCTTCAGGCGCTGGATCAGCTCGCGCGGCGGCAGGTCGACCAGCACGATGTCGCGCGCGCGATCGAGGAAGGCATCCGGCACGGTTTCGCGCACGGTGACGTTGGTGATGCGCCGCACCTGATCGTTGAGGCTTTCCAGGTGCTGCACATTGAGCGCGCTGTACACCTCGATGCCGGCGTCGAGCAGCTCGGCGATGTCCTGCCAGCGGCGCTCATGGCGACCGCCGGGAAGATTGCGGTGCGCCAGTTCGTCGACCAGGATCACGGCGGGGCGTCGTTCCAGCGCCGCGTCCAGGTCGAACTCGGTGAAGTCGCGCCCGCGGTAGTTCACCTGCCGGCGCGGCAATACTTCCAGCCCTTCCAGCAGCGCCGAGGTTTCAGCGCGGCCGTGCGTTTCCACGAGGCCTACCACCACATCCACGCCTTGCCGCTTCAACTCGCGCGCGGCCGAGAGCATGGCGAAGGTCTTGCCTACCCCGGGTGCCGCGCCGAGAAAAATTTTGAGGCGGCGGTGACGCTCGTCCTGCACGGTGTCGAGCAGGGCGTCGGCGCGTGCTTCCCGGTTAACGTCGGACATGCTTCATTGCCTGTAGAGAGCTTGCGTACTATCCCTGAGTCCCATGCGAGGAACCAGTGTAGGAGCCCATCCTATGGGCGAAAGCCCTGCGTAGCAGGGCCGCTTTTGCCACAGGAGGAGAAAAGAGCAGCCCTGCTACGCAGGGCTTTCGCGCACAGGGTGCGCTCCTACAGGGCGTCCAATGCCAGGTTGAGTTTCAGCACGTTGACGCGTGGCTCGCCCAGTACGCCGAGCTGGCGGCCGGACGTGGCCTGCGTCACCAGTTGCTGCACCTGGGCCACGTTGAGTCCGCGCGCCTTGGCGACACGAACCACCTGGTACTGCGCGGCGGCCGGACTGATTTCCGGATCTAGGCCACTGCCCGACGCGGTCACCAGATCGACCGGCACCGGCGCGTTGTTGCCGGAATCGGCTGCCCGCAGTGCGTCGATGCGCACCTTTGCCGCGTCCGTCAGTGCCGGGTTGGTCGGCCCCTGGTTGGAGCCGGTGGACGAGGCGCCGTTATTGGCCATCGGCATTGTCGCCGACGGCCGGCCCCAGAAGTACTTGGGTTCGGTGAACGACTGGCCGATCAGGCTGGATCCGACCGGTTTGCCATCCTTGGCGATCAGGCTGCCGTTGGCCTGCGCGGGGAACAGCACCTGTGCCAGGCCCGTCGCTACCAGTGGATACAACAGGCCGGTGATGACCGTCATCAGCACCAGCATGACCAACGCGGGACGAATCAATTTGCTCATGGCCATTTCCTTAGTAATGCAGGATCGCGTCGAGGAGCGCGATCATCTGGTAGTTCTTCTTGCCGGCGTCGTAGACGGGCTGATCGTACGAATGCTCGTAGCGAATCTCAGGGCGGATCTCCAGGTCCGGCGTCACCCAGCGTGTCAGGCCCAGCGTGTGGCTGGTGTAGCGGGTGGCGTAGCCGGTGCGCTCGCCTTTCATGTCCTTATAGAACTCGTTGCGGAACGTCATGTACGTCTTCGCATTCAGCTCGAAGTTGAGGTAGTTGACGACACCGAACTCGCCGGCCGTCCCTGGCAGCGGCGACGATCCCGCCACACCCGGCGTGCCGCCGGGGCCGAAGCCCGGAGCGTTGCGGGAATACATGCGGTAGGCCTCGGTCTGCATATGCACGCGCTGATTGAAGCGGTGGCCCCAGGTCATGACGTACATCTGGACGTTGTTGTAGTTCTTGTCCGACTTGTTCCAGTTGTTGATGCAGGGATAAAGCATGTCGTTGTTGTCGGCGGACACCCAGCGCACGCAGGTCTGCAGCGAGGGGCGTGCCGATTTGTTCCAGGGCGCAACGTCATTGCCTGCATTGATGCCGATCTGGAACGTCCACTGCTTGTTGAGGCGAGTGGAGGTCATGATGCCCGTCTGGGTATACGGGTCGACCGTGTACAGAATCGAATGGGTCAGCAGATAGTTCTGCGGTGCGAACTGAGCCTCGATATCCGGCACCGAAAGCTCACGGCCGACACGGATGATCATGCCCTCGGCGATCGATGGAATATAGAAGTCGAAATAGAACAGCATCGGATCGACGCCGTAGATCTTGCCGTTCAACGCGCTATGCGCCTTGGGATGGTTCAGTAGCTGGTTGCTGAAAACGCCCTTGGTCACGGTGTAGTGGTAGTCGTAGCCATACAGCGTGGAGATGTTGAAGCCCCAATCCATATGGTCGGTCTGCACCGTGTCTTCGACACGCGAGATATTGACGACCAGTTGATTGAAATCCATCCGGTTGGGACGCGTGGCATAAGACAGCGGATAGTTGGTGAAGCTCGACGAGCTCACATTGACCGAGGGATTGACCCAGCCGTTGATCTCGATGCGGTTGCGCTCCATCCAGTGGCCGAGCGACGTGCACGACAGAGCCTTCTGGAGTGGGTACTGACCATAGGCGTAGGGCACGCCGATCGGTGCGGGCACGCCACCCATCTGCCATTCCGAATTCGGAAACGGCGGTGAATCGAGTGGTGCGTCCAGACCGCGGCGGGCCGGCGCAGGTGCGTTTGGATCAGCCGGCTGCGCGTCCTGGCGATAAGCCGCGGCCAGGCGCGAGAACAAACCAGCGGAGCAGTCGCCACCGGCGGCCGGCGCATCCGGCGTTACGGTGACATCGTCGGCCATGGCCTTGGTCATCGGCGCCAGCGCCAGCAGGCAGGCGATAGCGAGAGTCTTCCTGAGTTGCATAGTTGCCTCTTTGTGACGGGCTCTTCCGGCCCGTCGATGGTGACTGAATTCGGTTAGAACGCGCCCTGCAGCATCACGAAGCCGCGGGTGCCGCCGGCATGGCGATACTCCTCGGCCACGATGAAGCTGGACGTGCGTCGATAGAAATCGGAGTTGGTGGCGTGCGTGACGCCCGCGCTGACGGTCCAGCGATCGGCGACCTTGTACTTCAACGTGGCGCCGTAGTCGCTATAGCTCGGGTTGCGCACGCCGCTCGGCAATGGCTGCACCAGCGTGCTCTGGTAGCGCGTGTGGCCGGCGTGAAGATCCACGCTCCAGCGTTCGCTCAGCGGCAATGACGCATCGAGCTGCAGATAGCCGGTGCCGCGCGAGTCACGGCGATAGCCCTGCTCGCGATCCACGCCGAAATAGTCGGTGAGCGCATGGTTGTACTTCAGCGTGAGCTGCTTCCAGGTGATGGCCGCATGGGCTTCCACGGTGTTGAACGAGCGCGAGGCCAGTCCGGCCTTGTCGAGATTCGCGCCGGGATAGAGATAGCCATAGATGCCCGCGCGCCAGGACCAGTCATCGTTGATCGCACGGCCGTAGCTGGCATACAGGTCCAGCTCCATCGAGCCACCCGGGTAGCTGTGCTCGCTGATGCTGGAGCCCCATACGCCCGCGGTGAAGCCGTTCTTCATCGCCAGCTCGGCGCCGCCCTGCATGGCGGGGCGGCCCCAGGTCTGGGTGAGGCCGCGAAAGATGTAGTCCGAAGTTACCGCGGCATTGCCGGTGATGCTGCTGGCTGGCTCTTCTTCGGCACGCACATCGTCAGCGCGCACGTCGTCGAAACAGAACGGCGCGATAAGGACAGCGGCGGTGGCCAGGATGTGACGCTTCATGAGAGGAACTCCGATATCGCTCCGGATCCGTCGGAAGCGATACCCACAAGGGAACGAAATGGCAGGTGACTCAGATACCCGCGTAGCCGCCGAGGACGTAGTCGTCGTGTTCGCGGTCCGGCGCTTCGGCATCACGCGGCACAGTGGTCCATGGTGCCGAACGGTCTGCCGAAGCAGGCAGTGAGATGACCACGTCGCAGGTCGAATCGTTGGCCGACAGACGAAGCTGCATATCGGAATGCGTAGCGTCGGGCAGTGATACGGATACTTTCAGCGTTTGCATGACAAGCAACCTCCAGGGAATTAAGGCTGTTCCCCCTCCCCTGCGTGCAGCAGGGGAAGGCCGGGGTGGGGTCAAGCCCTTCAAGTGTGCGAGTGCGTCGCAAGGGTCTACCCCCTCCCAACCTCCCCCTGTGAACAGGGGGAGGGGCTAAAAGCGTTCAAGCCAGACCGATCAGCACCAGCAACATGTCGATCACCTTGATGCCTATGAAGGGCACCGCGATGCCGCCCAGTCCGTACACCAGCAGATTGCGCCGCAGCAGCGCGCCTGCACCGAGAGCGCGGTACTTCACGCCTTTCAGCGCCAGCGGAATCAAGAAGATGATGATCAGCGCGTTGAAGATCACCGCCGACAGGATCGCGCTCTGCGGGGTGGCGAGCTTCATCACGTTGAGTGTGTTGAGCGCGGGATAGGTGGTAGCGAACGCGGCCGGGATGATCGCGAAGTACTTGGCGATATCGTTGGCGATGGAGAAGGTGGTCAGCGAGCCGCGCGTGATCAGCATCTGCTTGCCGATCTCCACCACCTCGATCAGCTTGGTCGGGTTGGAATCGAGATCGACCATGTTGCCGGCTTCTTTCGCCGCCTGCGTGCCCGTGTTCATCGCCACCGCCACGTCGGCCTGAGCCAGCGCGGGCGCATCGTTGGTGCCATCGCCGCACATCGCCACCAGGCGGTTCTCGGCCTGGATGCTGCGGATCAGCTTGAGCTTAGCCTCCGGGGTGGCTTCGGCAAGGAAGTCATCCACGCCCGCTTCGGCGGCGATGGCGGCGGCGGTGAGGGGGTTGTCGCCGGTGATCATCACCGTCTTGATGCCCATGCGGCGCATTTCGGCAAAGCGCTCGCGGATGCCGCCCTTCACGATGTCCTTCAGCTCGATCACGCCCAGCGCGGTCGTGCCTTCGGTGACGATCAGCGGCGTCGCGCCACGGCGGGCGACGTCCTCGGCCATGCGCTTCACGAGGGGCGGCAGATGGCTTCCACCGCTTTCGAGATAACGCTCGACGGCATCCAGCGCACCCTTGCGGATCTGGCGGTCGCCGATGTTCACGCCACTCATGCGGGTCTGCGCGGTGAACGGCACGAATTCCGCGTGGCCTTCTTCCAGCTGACGCTCGCGCAGGCCGAAGCGTTCCTTCGCCAGGATCACCACGCTACGGCCTTCCGGCGTTTCGTCGGAAAGCGAGGCGAGCTGCGCGGCGTCGGCGAGGATGGATTCCTCCACGCCTGGCGCCGGCATGAACGCGACGGCCTGGCGATTGCCCAGCGTGATGGTGCCGGTCTTGTCGAGCAGCAGCACGTCCACGTCGCCGGCGGCTTCGACCGCACGGCCGGAAGTGGCGATCACGTTAGCGCGGATCATGCGATCCATGCCAGCAATGCCGATGGCCGAAAGCAGGGCGCCGATGGTGGTGGGAATCAGGCACACCAGCAATGCGACCAGCACCGTCAGCGTGATCGGGCTGCCGTGGCCAGTGGCCTGCACGCTGTAGATCGAATACGGCAGCAGGGTGGCGCAGGCCAGCAGGAAGATCAGCGTGAATTTGGCCAGCATGATGGTCAGCGCGATCTCGTTCGGCGTCTTGCGCCGCGCGGCGCCTTCCACCATCGCGATCATGCGGTCCAGGAAGCTTTCGCCCGGATTGGCGGTGACGCGCACCACCAGCCAGTCCGACAGCACGCGGGTGCCGCCGGTGACGGCGCTGCGGTCACCGCCGGACTCACGGATCACCGGTGCGGATTCGCCGGTGATGGCGCTCTCGTCGACGCTGGCGGCGCCGATTACGACTTCGCCATCACCCGGCAACTGTTCGCCGGCTTCGACCAGCACAAAATCACCGGTGCGCAGTTCGCTGGAAGGTGTGAAGGTGATGGCCGCGTGGCGATCAGCCTCGGCCAGCTTCTTGGCGATCACGTCCTTGCGCGAGCTGCGCAGCGCGGCAGCCTGCGCCTTGCCGCGGCCTTCGGCCAATGCTTCGGCGAAGTTGGCGAACAGCAGGGTGAACCACAGCCACAACGTGACCCAGAAGATGAAGGCAGTGGGCGCTTCGCCGTGGCCGGCCAATGCCTGGCCCCACAGCAGCGTGGTGAGCACGCTGCATACGAACACCACGAACATCACCGGGTTGCGGAACTGCTGGCGCGGCGACAGCTTGCGGAACGAGTCCGCGATGGCCTTGAGGATCAGTTCGCGGTCGAAACTGCGAACGGCATGCGTATGAGAAGTCATGAACCTGTGTCCCGAATGATTCAGTGGGCCGACATCAGAAATTCAGCGATGGGACCGAGTGCCAGCGCAGGCAGGAACGTCAGCGCGCCAACCACAATCACCACGCAGGCCAGCAAGGTCACGAACAGCGGCGTATGCGTGGGCAGCGTGCCGGCGGAAGGCGGCACATGGCGCTTGGCGGCCAGCGAACCGGCCATGGCGAGCATGGCGATGGCAAGCAGGAAGCGCGCGAAGAACATGCACACGCCCAGCAGCACGTTCCAGAACGGGGTGTTGGCCGAGAGTCCGCCGAACGCGCTGCCGTTGTTGTTCGACGCCGACGACACCGCGTAAAGGATCTCGCTGAAGCCATGCGCCCCCGGATTGGCGACGCCCGCCACACCCGCCGGCGCCATCACGGCGATGGCGGTGCACACCACCACCAGCGCGCAGGGCACCAGCACGGCCAGGCTGGCCATCTTCATCTCGTGCGCTTCGATCTTCTTGCCGAGGTATTCGGGTGTGCGGCCCACCATCAGGCCGGCGATAAATACCGCGACCACCGCGAAGGCGAGCATGCCGTACAGGCCGGAGCCGACACCGCCGAAGATCACTTCACCGAGCTGCATCAGCCACATCGGCACCAGGCCGCCGAGCGGGGTCAGCGAGTCGTGCATGTTGTTCACCGCGCCGCAGGAGGCGGCGGTGGTGATGGCGGTGAACAGGCCGCTGGCAGCGATGCCGAAGCGCGTTTCCTTGCCTTCCATATTGCCGCCGGCCTGCAGGGCGCTGGCTTGCTGGTCGATCGATAGCCCATGCAGTGCCGGGTTGCCGGCCTGCTCCGCGGCGACAGCGCCGATGGTGAGCGGGATAAAGATCAGCAGCATGGTGGCGAGGATCGCCCAGCCCTGCCGCCGGTCGCCCACCATGCTGCCGAAGGTGTAACAGAGACCGCCAGGGATCAGGAAGATCGCCAGCATCTCCAGAAAATTGCTGAAGGGTGTGGGGTTCTCGTACGGATGCGCGGAGTTCGCATTGAAGAAGCCGCCGCCGTTGGTGCCGAGCTGCTTGATCGCGATCTGCGATGCGGCCGGACCCATCGGCAAGGTTTGCGTCTCGACCGGGCTTTCCTTGGTGACGTCGTGGCCCTGGGCATCCTTCAGCACATTGCCCGCGGCATCCTTCACCTGCTCGACCTGGGTGATGTGCTGCGTGAGCGGCACATCCACATATGCCTTGAAGTTCTGCACCACACCCTGCGACACCAGCAGCAGCGCAAGCAGCAGTGAGAACGGCAGCAGGATGTAGAGCGTGCTGCGCGTCATGTCGACCCAGAAGTTACCGATCGACAGCGAGCTGCGGCGCGTGAAACCGCGCACCACGGCAATCAGCACCGCGATGCCGGTGGCGGCCGACAGGAAGTTCTGCACGGCTAGGCCCAGCATCTGGGTCAGGTAGCTCATGGTGCTTTCGCCGCCGTAGCCCTGCCAGTTGGTGTTGGAAACAAAGCTGATGGCGGTGTTGATCGCCGAATCCGGCGTTACCGCGCCGAAGTGCTGGGGATTCAGCGGCAGCCATTGCTGCACACGCTGCAGCGCGTACACCGCCAGCAGGCCGGCCATGTTGAACAGCAGCATGGCCAGCGCGTAGCGGCGCCATGTCATGTCCTCATCCTGACGCACGCCGGACAGGCGGTAGAGCGTGCGCTCGATACCGCCACCGAAACGCGTCACGCGGTTCGGTTTGTCGGAGAACACGAGCGCCATGTAGCTGCCGACCGGCTTGATCAGCAGCAACAGCACGACAAGGTAGATCGCTACCTGCAGAAAATCATTGGTGGTCATTCGAACCACTCCGGCTTGAGCAGGGCCACGCACAGGTAGCCCAGCAGGGCCACCGCGATGACGGCAGCCACGGCGTAGAAAATGTTCATGGTGAGATTCCCGCGAAACGCGTGATCGGAAGAGGGCCGCCGCAGTGCGCGGCAGCGGTCGTCAGGGGCGTCGGCCGAGGCGGTCGCAGATCATCAGAAAGCCGATCGACGCCCCGCAAAGCACAAACGAGAAGAGTAGGTAGATGACATCCATAGGTCGCGGAACACCCTCATTGCAACGATGCGTATTGTCGAAACCGGCCTATAAGAAAGGGGTAGCGAATTGGGGTGGGGGCGTATAGAACGCGTAAATTTTGTGACTCCCTCGTAGGAGCCCACCCTGTGGACGACCATTCCGGCAGGGCGCCACGCAAGGCGGGTCGCGCACAGGGTGCGCTCCTACGGGCGCATCCCTAAGCTATGGCGATGACGAGCCTTTCCCGCCAGGACATCGACAAGACGCATCTCCGCCGGGCTTACGAGGTCTTTCTCATCTTTCTCCGCCTTGGCCTCACCTCCTTCGGTGGCCCCATCGCCCATCTCGGCTATTTCCGCCGCACCTTCGTCGAGCAGCGCCGCTGGCTGGATGACACGCGGTATGCGCAGTTGCTGGCGCTGTGTCAGTTCCTGCCGGGACCGGCGAGCAGCCAGCTCGGTTTCACGCTGGGCTTGCAGCGCGCCGGGTGGCTTGGTGGCCTGGCGGCCTTTATCGGCTTCACGTTGCCGTCGGCCTTGTTGATGTTCGCCTTCGCGGCATGGGCGCCTTACTTGCAGGGACGTATCGGCGAAGCAGTGCTGCATGGTCTCAAGTTGGTCGCTGTCGTGGTTGTGGCACAGGGCGTGCTGGGCATGTGGCGAACGCTCGCGCCGGACGCACCGCGTCGCGTCATGGCGATCGCCACCGCCGCCCTGTTGTTATGGCAACCGCAGGCGTGGCTGCAGTGGCTGGCCGTGGCCGCGGCGGCACTGGCGGGGCAGTGGTTGTGTCGTGGCGTATCGACGGTGCGTGCCGGCGATGTTGGCGTCACATATGGACGTCGTACGGGCGCCTGGCTATTGCTGGCTTATGCATTAGTGCTGGTGATGGCGATGCTGGTCGGTACGGGCTGGTCGCCGCTGGCGCGTACTGTCGCGGCCCTGGCACGCGCGGGTGCGCTCGTGTTCGGTGGTGGGCATGTGGTGCTTCCGCTGCTCAAGCAGTCGCTGGTGACGCCCGGCCTGGTGGATGAGAGCAGCTTTCTTGCCGGCTATGGCGCAGCGCAGGCGCTGCCGGGGCCGATGTTTTCGCTGGCAGCCTTTCTCGGCGCGCATGTGAGTGGTGCTTTGGGCGCGGTGGCCGGACTTGTCGCGATATTTCTGCCGGGCCTGCTGCTGGTCGCTGGTGTGCTGCCGTGGTGGCAGACGCTGGCTGCGCGTGAAGGCGCCGTGCGCACGATTGCCGGTATCAATGCCGCCGTGGTGGGTCTGTTGGCGGCGGCCTTCTGGGATCCGGTGTGGCGTGGCGCCGTGCATGCGCCGCTGGATATCGCCATCGTCGCGCTCGGCTTGCTGGTGGTGATGCGGGCGCGCTGGCCGGCCTGGGCCATCGTCGTGTACTGCGTGGCTGCGGCGGTATGTGCTGCTGCGTTTAAGTGAAGTTCTGTAAGAATCTTGAACCTTTCATGCCAAGCTTGGGTCCGAGACCGGTCTCCCAAGCTGCGCCACCCGGAGCTTCTCCCATGAGTCTTTCCCATGCCGTTACGCGGACTGTCTTATGGCTGGCCCTTTGCGCCGCCGCGCCGGTGTTTGCGCAGACCGCGCCAGCGCCGGCCGCCTCGGTCACCAATCTCGAATCGGTGGTGGTCAGCGGCGTGCAACCAGGACCCGGCCTGTGGAAGGTGAGCAAGGGCGATCACGTTATGTGGGTGCTCGGCACCTTGTCGCCGTTGCCGGATCACATGCAGTGGAAGACCGATGAGGTCGAGCAGACCATCGCCGCCTCGCAGGAGGTGCTGAGCGCACCGTCGATCAGCATCAAGCCCAAGGCAGGTTTCTTCGGGCGCATGTTTCTGTTGCCATCGCTGATCGGCGCGCGCAAGAACCCCGATGGCGTGACCTTGCAGCAGGCCTTGCCGGCGGAGGAATACGCGCGCTGGGAGACGCTCAAGCAGAAGTACATTGGCAGCGATCGTGGCATCGAAAGCTGGCGCCCGCTGTTTGCCGCGGTGGAGCTCTACGAGAAGGCGGTGAAGCGCAGCGGCATGAATGCGTCGGGCGGTGTGAAGGACGCGGTGCGCGAGCTCGCCAAGAAGCACGGCGTCAAAGTCACTTCGGCCAGATACGAAATGCTGATCGAGGAACCGCGCGCCGCGGTGAAGACCTTCAAGTCCTCGACCATGGAAGACAAGGAATGCTTCAGCCAGACCCTCAACACCGTTGAGCATGGCCTGGGTCAGGTTGCCGCGCGCGCGAATGCGTGGGCGGTCGGCGACATCGAGGCGCTGCGCAGCCTGCCGATGGGCGATCAGCGCGAGGCGTGCATCCAGGCGATTACAGGTGCGGGTTTTGCGGAGAAGCTGGGCTTCAAGGATGTGCCGCAGAAGGTGGAGGCGATCTGGATGAAAGCGGTGGATCGCGCGATGGCGAGCAATGCGCAGACGTTTGCGTTGTTGCCGATGGAAGAAGTGTTGTCGGGGAAGGGGTATTTGGCGAAGTTGAAGGCTAAGGGGTATGTGGTGCAGTCGCCTGAGGAGCAGGATGCGGCGGCGCCTTGAGTTTTGGTTTTTCTCTTTCTCCTTTCAGGAGGGGGCATTCCCGCCTACTCGTCACCCCTGCGCAGGCAGGGGTCCAGTGGCGTTATCGCCCGATTGTTGCGACAGCGTGCTCTGGCCGCTTATGCAGCGGGCATTTCGGACGCCTGCCGGCGCCCGAGTTACTTTCTCTTTGCTGGCCCACGCACCCGCAGGAGCGGGTGCGAACAGCGCAGCTGGCCCGACGGGCGCAGGGCATGGATGCCCGGAGTAAAGAGAAAGTAACCAAAGAGAAATGGCCGCAGAGCAGGCGGTGTGCTTCGTAGCCGCGCTTTTTCCAGTGCCAGACTGTGGGATGGTTTTCCTTCGAGTCTGATAGGCCACTCCTCAGCACGGCACAACATCTCCCTCTCCCCTTTGGGGAGAGGGTTGGGGGTGAGGGGCGGGTGCTCGGGATAACCTCGCTATGGAATATCGGTAGGAGCGCACCCTGTGCGCGATGCTCTTAGTGCGGGTCGCGCACAGGGTGCGCTCCTACAGGCATGGCTCGTCAGGCGCTTGCCTGATCCAGCTTCGTAATGTCATCTCGCGTCAGTTGCAGTTTCACTGCACCGAACAGGTCGCCTAGTTGTTCGACGCTGGTTGCGCTGGCAATGGGTGCGGTGATGCTGGGGCGGGCGACGAGCCAGGCCAGGGCGACTTGTGCGGGTGTGGCGTGGTGTGCGGTGGCGACGTCGTCGAGTGCGGCGAGGACGCCTAGTCCCCGGGGGTTGAGGTATTTCTTTACGGAGCCGCTGCGCGCGGCGCTTTTGCCGAGGTCGGCTTCGCTGCGGTATTTGCCCGTGAGGAAGCCGCTGGCGAGGGCGTAGTAGTTGATGACGCCGATGTTTTCCGCGGTGACTAAGGGTTCGAGGTTGTTCTCGTAGTCGCTGCGGTTCACCAGGTTGTAGTCGGGCTGCAGGGTTTCGTAGCGCGGCAGGCGGTGTTTGGCGGAGACCTGGAGGGCTTCGGCGAAGCGGTCGGCGTTGTAGTTGGAGGCGCCGATGATGCGCACCTTGCCTTGCTCGATCAGGCGGCTGAAGGCGCCGAGGGTTTCTTCCAGCGGTACGGAGGCGTCGTCTTCGTGCGCCTGGTAGAGGTCGATGTAGTCGGTCTGCAGGCGTTTGAGCGAGGCGTCGACGGCTTGCAGGATGTTGACGGGGGAAAGGCCGGGATGTTCGGCCCATTTCGCCACTTTGGTCGCCAGCACCACCTTGTCGCGCTTGCCGCTCTGCTTCAGCCATTTGCCGATGATGGTTTCGGATTCGCCGCCACGGTTGCGGGGGACCCAGGCGGAGTAGACGTCAGCGGTGTCGACCAGGTTGAAGCCGGCGTCGACGAAGGCGTCGAGCAATTCGTGTGAGCGCTTTTCATCGGCGCTCCAGCCGAAGACGTTGCCGCCGAAAGCGAGCGGGGCGACGGAGAGGGATGACTTGCCGAGTTGGCGCAGTTGCATGAAGTGGTTCCTTACAGATGGATCAATAAGTCGAATCAAACCGGGTCGGCGACGCGCACCAGCAGCTTGCCGAAGTTGCGGCCCTTGAGCAGGCCGATAAAGGCCTCGGGCGCGTGTTCAAGGCCGTCGACGATATCTTCGCGATAGAGCACCTGGCCATGATGCAGCCAGTCGCCCATCTCGCGCAGGAATTCCGGATAGTGCTGCACGAACTCACGCTGGATGAAGCCGCGCAGGGTAAGGCTGCGAGTGAGCACACTGCGCATCAGTGCGGGCAATCGATCGGCGGCGACAGGCAGTTCGCCGTTGAAGCCGCTGCGATAGCTGTCGTCGTTGTAGTGCGCAATCAGGCCGCAGACGGGTACGCGCGCGTATTCGTTGAGCAGGGGCCACACGGCTTCCCAGACGGCGCCACCGACATTCTCGAAATACACATCGATACCGTTGGCGCAAGCGGCCTTGAGCTGTTCGGCGAAGTCGGGTGCGCGATGGTCGATGGCGGCGTCGAAGCCGAGTTCATCGCGCAGGTAGGCGCATTTCTCCGTGCCACCCGCGATGCCTACGGCGCGAGCGCCGCGCAGCCGCGCGATCTGCCCCACGGCAGAGCCGACCGCGCCGCTGGCGGCAGCAACTACAAGCGTTTCCCCGGGCTTGGGTTTGCCGATTTCACGCAAGCCAGCCCAGGCGGTGAAGCCCGGCATTCCGTAGACACCCAGCGCGGTGCTGAGCGGTGCGATGGCGGGATCGAGCCGGCGCAGGATCTGTTTCGGCGTCACCACGGCATGGGTCTGCCAGCCGGAGTGGCTCAGCACGAACTCGCCCGCGCGGTAGTCCGGATGATTCGAACGCAGCACCTGGGCAACGGTGCCGCCTTCCATCACTGCGCCTAATTCCACCGGCGCGGCGTACGACTTGGTCGCACTCATGCGGCCACGCATGTACGGGTCCAGCGACAGATACAGCACGCCCAACAGAATTTCGCCCTCGCCGGGCTTTGGCACGTGCGCCGACTCGAGACGAAAGTTTTCCGGTGTCGGCTCGCCTTGCGGGCGCGCCGTCAGCACCCAACGCTGCGCGGTGATCTCGGTCATCCGATTCCTTGCCTGCTATAGGCCGCTGCGAGGGTGGCAGCGGTGCCGTCAATCCGACGTGGTAGCAGGCGGGGACAGAATCAAGCCGGCGCGCAGGCTTTCCCGCAAGGTGTGATTTGCGCTTGCACACTGCTGGCAGCGTGGACTTTGAGCGGGGTGCCGATGCGCTCCCGGCTGCCGCGCGGCTTGTCTTGCGGCGTCGGTACGTCGGCCAGCCGACGCGCCAGTTCGGGGCTGGCGATGTGGCCATGCAGGAACAGCAAGTCGGTCCAGAGCGAACTCATGACACCCTCCCAGTAGTGCCTGCCATCTGGCAGGTGGCTCAAGATAAGAGCCTTGGCAGGCGCCAAAAAGCGATATATTCGCAAGTCAGACTTGAGGAATATTCAAGATGGCTCGGATCTCCCTGGACCTGCTTCAACAGTTTGTCGCGGCGGCGCGCCTGGGCAATCTGTCGCGCGCGGCGGAGCAGGCCAACCTCACGGTGAGTGCGCTCAGCCACCAGATCCGGCAGCTCGAGCAGCGGGTGGAGCGCAAGCTGTTCGACCGCGGTCCGCGCGGTGTGCAGCTGACCGCCGAAGGTCGGCGCTTGCTGGAGGCGGTGGGTCATCACTTCGAGGGTATCGACCGCGCGATGTCCAGCTATCGCTGTCGCCGCGAAGAGGCGCTGACGCTCAGCGCGAGTCCGGGCGTGATGTCGAGCTGGCTGGTGCCGCGCCTTGCGCGCCTGGTGGCGGCGCACCCGGAGCTCGAACTGAATCTGCAGTCCAGCGTGACGCTGGTCGATTTCGAGCGCGATCCGGTCGACGCCGCCGTGCGTTACGGGCGCGGAGTATGGAGTGGCGTGGAAACCGAGCAGCTGTTTGGCGAATGGATCGCGCCGGTGATTTCCACCGCCCTGCTTGAACGCATGCGCGATGCCGATCCCGGCGACCTGGGCAGCTGGCCGTTGCTTGGCGACCCGGGCAACCGCTGGCGCGACTGGTTCGAGACTTTTGGTGGCACGCCACCGCGCCGCTACGTGGCGCAGTTCGATACCACCGATGCCTTGCAGCGCGCAGCGCTGGAGGGCATGGGCGTGGCGCTGGGCCGCATGGTCACGGCGCGGCCTCTGGTCGAGGCGGGACTGCTGCATGTGCTGGGCGAGCGCTACATGCATATCCCGGAGGCGTATTACCTGGTGTATCCGCCGCGCTCGCGGGATCACGCTGGGCTGCGCGTGTTCCGCGACTGGATACGCTGCGAGGCAGAGGCTTATGCGCAGAGCATGGCGTACGCGGCGGGACAGCGTGGCTGATTTCGAAGCGTCGGTTTCGGATCAATAGTACGGGCGTATGCCGTAAAATCCGCGGGCTGGCCACCTATGGGCCGGCGTTTCCGCGTACATCGATCCGCACGACTATAAGGATTTCCTATGTCCAGTACCGCCATCCTGGTCGACGGCGCGTTTTTTCTTGCCCGCTATCGCAAGGTTTGGGGTGAACGCGACGCCAATGACGCACGCACGGTCGCCAAGACCGTCTTCGGCATGGCGCTGGAGCATCTCAAGGCGCTGGATCGTCCGCGCGAGGCGCTTTACCGCATCTTCTTCTACGACTGCCCGCCGCTGGAAAAAAGTTTTATCCGGCCGGTGAGCGGCGATACCTTCGATTTCTCGCGCACCGGTGCGGCAACTTTCCGGCGCGAGCTGCACGACCAGCTGCGCCGCCAACGCAAGATGGCACTGCGCCTGGGCCGCCTCGCCGAGCGCGGCGAGTGGAAGCTGAAGTACCACGCCTATCAGCAGCTGCGCGATGGCTCGCTGCAATGGGACGCGCTGGGCGACGAACACTTCGAGCCGGACATGCGCCAGACCCAGGTGGACATGAAGATCGGCATCGACATCGCCGCGCTCACTTATAAGAAGCTGGTCGACCAGATCATCCTGGTGGCGGGCGACGCCGATTTCATTCCGGCCGCCAAGCTGGCCCGCTACGAAGGCATCGACTTCATCCTCGATCCGATGTGGCAGGGCATCGCGCCGGATCTGCACGAACATATCGACGGCCTGCAATCGGTGTGCCCGCGGCCGTTCTGATCCTCGCTGGACTGTCTATCCACCAAACGTATACATGGCAGGCACAAAACTGCGTGTTAGCCTGCACGGGCATAGCTAGGGAAGATCTTTGTCGATGAAATGCCAACTCCCCCTTGGGCTGGCCGCCGTTTTGTTGCTGGCCGCCTGCAGCGGTAACTCGATTCCCGCCAGCGCGCTTGCCGCGCAAGACCAGCCTGCCGGTGGCCTGGTGCCGCCCACCAGCGCCAGCGATTTCACCTCCAGCCAGCTCGACAGCGTGCTTGCCGGCGGCTGGCGTTCTGAGAAGAACCGCGCGCGCGATGTGTACCGTCATCCCAAGGCGACGCTGCAGTTCTTCGGCGTGCGCCCCGACCTCACGGTGATCGAGATCACCCCGGGCGGCGGCTGGTACAGCGAGATCCTGGCGCCGCTGCTGCAAGACAACGGCGCGTATATCGCCGCCATCCAAAAGCCCGCCGACGGTGGTGAGGCGCGTCAGGACGCCAGCGGCCTGCATGCCAAGTTCGCCGCCGATCCGGCGCATTACGGCAAGGCGCAGATCGTGGAGTTCGACCCTAAGGCGCCGGTATTCGGCAAGCCCGGCGCGGCCGATATGGTGCTGACCTTCCGCAACGTGCATAACTGGGTGATGGCGGATACCGCGCCAGCGATGTTCAAGGCGTTCTACGCCGCACTGCGCCCCGGCGGCGTGCTGGGTGTGGTCGATCACCGCGCCGATGAGGGCGTCAAGCTCGATGCCATCAAGGAAAGCGGCTACCTGCCCACCAGTTACGTGGTGAAGCTCGCCACCGATGCCGGTTTCAAGCTGGAAGGCCAAAGCGACATCAATGCCAACCCGAAGGACACCAAGGACTATCCCAAGGGTGTCTGGACCTTGCCGCCCACGCTGACCCTGGGTGATCAGGACAAGGCGAAATACCAGGCCATCGGTGAGTCCGATCGCATGACGCTGCGCTTCGTGAAGCCGGAGACATCGGCCGCGGCCGCGCATTGAGCGGCCCGCGCCGCGCATGCTGATCGCGCTCAACAAACCCTTCAACGTGCTGTGCCAGTTCACCGCCGAAGGCGGCAAGCGCACGCTGGCGGAATTCGTCTCGCACAAGAATGTGTATCCGGCCGGCCGGCTGGATTACGACAGCGAGGGCTTGCTGTTGCTGACCGACGACGGGCGGCTCGCGCACAAGCTCACCGATCCGCGGCACAAGCAACCGAAGACGTATCTGGTGCAGGTGGACGGCGCGGTTACCGATGAAGCGGTGGCGGCATTGCGCCGCGGCGTGGTGTTGAACGATGGGCCGACGTTGCCTGCCGGCGTCGAGCATGCAGCGGAGCCGGAGTGGTTGTGGCCGCGCGATCCGCCCGTGCGCTTTCGCAAAAACATTCCTACCAGCTGGTTGAGTGTCACCTTGCGCGAGGGGCGCAATCGGCAGGTGCGGAGAATGACGGCGGCGGTGGGGTTTCCTACGTTGCGGTTGATTCGGGTGAGGGTGGGGGGGTATGGGTTGGAGGGGCTGGCGCCTGGGGATATACGGGTGCTTTTGCCTTGATCTTTCGCCCTCCTCCTTTTGGAAAAAGGTCGAGGTGAGGGCTCGACTCTTGCGACACCGCTTCTACTTCGTCATCCCTGCGTAGGCAGGGATCCAGTAGTGGTGCGCTCGATTGTCGCGTTTGCGTGCCCTGGTCGCTTATGCAGCGGGCATTTCGGACGCCTGCCGGCGCCCGAGTTACTTTCTCTTTGCTGGCCTGTATGGACCGGAGACATAGGTAACAGATGTGCCAGGACATGGGTTACACCCGCCCGATCCCCATCGATCTGGCGAGGTGTCGTCATTCATGCCCTGGAAGGAAGTCAC
>NZ_JADIKD010000005.1:0-230375 GCF_044904565.1 Dyella koreensis
CACTGCCTTGCCAGTATCGACCTGCGCGAGGCCGACTAAACTGTTACCTATGTCCTGGCACGTTTGTTACCCATGTGTCCGGTCCATACACTGGCCCAAAGAGAAAGTAACCAAAGAGAAATGGCCTCAGAGCAGGCGGTGTGCTTCGTAGCTGCGCATCTTCCAGTGCCAGACATCTGGATGGTTTTCTTCGGGGTCTGAGTGTTTGACCCGCACCGTTCCACTGGGGACTTCGTTGGTGGCGCTGTGCGTTACAACCCGAAAAACGCTTCCGCCGTCGCCGTGCTGTTCGCTGCGGTGACTTCTACCGGCTCGTTGCGGTCGCGGGCGATTTCGTAGCAGATATGCCGCAGGTACATCGGTTCATTGCGGCGGTGGCTTGGCTGCGGTTTCACCGTGCGCGGCAGCAGGTAGGGGGCGTCGGTTTCGATCATCAGGCGGTTGGCGGGGATGTCGCGCACCAGTTCGCGCAGGTGGGTGCCGCGGCGTTCGTCGCAGATCCAGCCGGTGATGCCGATGTGGCAGTCGAGGGCGAGGTAGTCGCGCAGGGCTTCGCCGGTGTCGGTGAAGCAGTGGACGACGGCGGCGGGGATTTTGTCGCGGTAGCGGCGCAGCAGGGCGACGAAGTCGTGGTGGGCGTCGCGCTGGTGCAGGAACAGTGGTTTCTGTACGTCCACGGCGATCTGCAGTTGACGCTCGAACACGGCGAGCTGCACGTCGCGGGGGGAGTAGTTGCGGTTGTAGTCGAGGCCGGTTTCGCCGACGGCGCGGACTTCGGGCTGCCGGGCGAGTTCGCGCAGCAGCGCGTCGGTGGCGTCGTCGTAGTCGATGGCATGGTGGGGGTGGACGCCAGCGGTGGCATAGAGCTCGCCGGGATGGCGGCGGGCCAGGTCGAGCGCATGCGTGCTGCCGTCGCGGGAGGCGCCGGTGACGATTATGCGGGTGACGCCATGGTCGCGTGCGCGTTGCATCACGGCGTCGAAGTCGTGATGGAACGATTCGTGGGTGAGGTTGGCACCGATGTCGAGCAACTGCATGGTCTGGCCGATGGGGCAAAACATGCATTGTCCCAGAGCGTCCCGATCGATCAAACCGCGCTCGCGTCAGGCTCGCGACAGGGATGGTGAAGCGTGTCGTGATGACCGTGTGAATTTGCGAATGACGCCGTTATTTCATGCGAGGATGAATCGCCGGCGTCAACCAAGGTGGGACCGACCTGGGTTACCGGCATTTCTGGAGGTCCACCTCTGGGGGTGGTGGCCGGTCGCGTTCTGGGGAGAGCGCGCCGGTGGGTTCCTGACGCATAAGGTGAGGAACGCCTCCGCTCAGTACATCCATAGATAGAGGGAGTTCGAATGATTCAGCGTTCGCAAGTGAAGTTGCTCGCCGCCTCGCTGCTGTTGGCCTTGAGCCTGCCGGCCGTCGCCGCGGAAGATATTTCCGGCAACACCCGTTTCGACCTCAGTTCCGTCCAGGAAGACGCCACCTATAACCGTTTCATCGTTGTCTATCGCAACGGCAGTACCGAACACGCCAGCCCGAATGCGGCGGTGCAGGCGGTCACGGCTGCCGCCGGCAAAGCCAAGCTGATGGATCAGGGCGGCACCAGTCTCTCCACGAATGCGCTGCGCTCAGGTGGCCGCATGCTGGGAGTGAACTACGACCGTAAGCTTGCCATCGGCGGCGACCTGGTGACCACCTCGCGGCGTTTGTCGGCCGCGGAAACGCGCCAGTTCGTGCAGCAGATCGCGGCCGATCCAGCTGTGGAATTCGTGCAGCCGGACTACATGCGCCATGCCCTCGGCAAGCCGGTACAGGCGCAGCCGGCCGGTGCGGCCACCTTCACCACGCCGAATGACACGTACTACGCCGGGTACCAGTGGGACTATCTGGCAGCGAACGGCGCGGCGTTCAGTGACGCCAGCCTTGGCACCTCGGTGGCCAACTGGGGTGGCGCCAACATCCAGCAGGCGTGGACCTTGGCCGACGGTACCGGCATCACCATCGCCAGCCTCGATACCGGTGTGACCAATCACCCGGACCTCGACCTGACCCTGGCTGACGCCGGTTACGACTTCATCAGCACCGCGCTGGTCTCCGGTCGTGCCGCCGACGGCCGCGCCGCTGGCGGCTGGGATACCGGCGACTGGACCACGGGCAGCAAGTACCTCGCCAGCAACGGCGGTTGCGTGGACTCCACCCATCCGGCGGAGAACAGCAGCTGGCACGGCACGCATGTGTTCGGCACGGCGGGTGGTGAGAAGACCAACAACAGCACGGGTATGGTGGGCACGGCGTTTGGCGCCAAGGTGCTGCCGGTGCGTGTGCTCGGCCATTGCGGCGGCTACGACAGCGATATCGCGGACGCCATCACCTGGGCCTCGGGCGGCCATGTGAACGGTGTGCCGGACAATACGCATCCCGCGCAGGTCATCAGCATGAGCCTGGGCGGCAGCGGCACCTGCACCTCCAGCACCATCACGGGCAAGGCGATCTCCGGCGCGATCAGCCGCGGCGCCACCGTGGTGGTGGCGGCGGGCAACAGCAACGCCAACGTGTCCGGCTTCTCGCCGGCCAGTTGCCCTGGCGTGGTGGCGGTGGCGGCGACGGGCATCACCAGCCGTCGTGCGTACTACTCCAACTACGGCGCGGGCATCACCCTGGCGGCACCGGGCGGCGGCGTGTATGCCAACGATGGTTCCAGCGGCACGCAGGCGACCTCGGGCTTCATCTGGTCGACCATCGACTCCGGCACAACGTCGCCGTCGGGTTCGACCTATGGCGGCATGGCCGGTACGTCGCAGGCCACACCGCACGTGGCCGGCGCCGTGGCATTGATGCAGAGCTACCGCCTTGCTCTCGGCAAGGCTCTGCTCACCTCGACGCAGATCACCTCGCTGCTGAAGTCCTCGGCCACCGCACCGCACGTGGCGGCCAGCCGGACCAAGCCGATCGGCGCGGGCATCCTCAATACCTATGCGGCGGTGCAGGCGGCGGGCGCGCAACCCTGATCGAGCCGATTTGAGCCGCACACCATCGAACCGGCGTCCTTCGGGGCGCCGGTTCTTTTTTCTTTCATATGGCGTGCCACCGTAATTTCACACGTTGGCAAATATCGCGCTTCAGGATCGGGCATTCGTCTGTATCCGCCGTCCAGTCTCGCAACCGTATTGGAGGATGTGCTACCAATGTGGGCTGATGCGCCCTCCAGGGGCGGTACCTCAGGTACCGTGGGTGCGAATATGGACTTGAGAAGTGCGGGGTGAGTGCATGTCGGCAGTGGCAAGGCCGGCGGCCAGCGAGGCAGGGATGGCAGGACAGGATCGCGAAATAGCGGTCTGCGATCTGCTGGTTGCGCGCGGACGCTTGAAAGACAGTGACCTGGCACGTGCCCGGCGGCTCCACGAGGAGTCACCCGAAGGCACGTTGACGGCGCTGATGGCACGGCTTGGCCTGGTTTCCGAGCGCGACCTGGCCGAAGCCTGGTCCGAATTGCTGCATACGCCGCTGTTGGCTGCGCGCGACGCGCCGGAGCTGCCCCCGGCCGAACTCGATATGTCGGTGCGCTTTCTCAAGCTGCATCACGTGGTACCGGTACGCGACGGCGAAGACGGCGTCGCCCTGCTGGTTGCCGATCCGGCCGATGCGTATCCGCAGCAGGCGGTGGAACTGGCTGCCGGTCGTCCGGTCATGCTGCGCATCGGCCTGCGCTCGGAGATCGACGATCTGATCGAGCGCTATTACGGCTCCGGCCGCTCCGCCATGGGCACCATCGTGGAGAACCTCGACGGCAGCGCCGCGGTGGAAGACGACGTGGAGCATCTGCGCGACCTCGCGTCCGAGGCGCCGGTGATCCGCCTGGTCAACCTGATCCTGCAGCGCGCGGTGGAACAGCGCGCGTCGGACGTGCATATCGAACCGTTCGAGAACCGTCTGAAGGTGCGCTACCGCATCGACGGTGTGCTGCATGAGGTGGAGGCGCCGCCATCGAGCTCCACCGCCGCGGTGATCTCGCGCGTGAAGATCATGGCCAAGCTCAACATCGCCGAGCGGCGCTTGCCGCAGGATGGCCGCATCCAATTGCGCGTGCAGGGCAAGGAGCTCGATCTGCGCGTATCGACCGTGCCGACCAGCTTCGGCGAGTCGGTGGTGATGCGTATCCTCGACCGCGAATCGGTGGTGTTCGATTTCGCCTCGCTCGGTTTCACCGACAACTTCCAGCAGCGTTTCGTGGATGTGCTGGAGCGCCCGCACGGCATCCTGCTGGTCACCGGCCCCACCGGCTCGGGCAAGACCACCACGCTGTACACCGCGCTGTCGCAGATCAATACGCCCGACGTGAAGATCATCACCGTCGAGGACCCGGTCGAGTACCAGATCGAAGGCATCAACCAGATCCAGGTGAAGCCGCAGATCGGGCTGGATTTCACCGGCGCGCTGCGCTCCATCGTGCGCCAGGATCCGGACGTGATCATGATTGGTGAAATGCGCGATCTGGAAACCTGCCGCATCGCGATCCAGTCCGCGCTCACCGGCCATCTGGTGCTGTCGACCCTGCACACCAACAGCGCGGCCGGCGGCATTACCCGCCTGCTCGACATGGGCGTGGAGGATTACCTGCTCGGTTCCACCGTCAACGGCATCCTGGCCCAGCGCCTGGTGCGCCGTCTCGACCCGGCAACGGCGACGCCGTATGAAGCGCTGCCCGAGGTGATCGAGCAGTTCGAATTGCACAAGTACACCGATGAGCGGCCCATCCGCCTGTGGAAGCCCGGCACCAGCACGGCCAATCCCACGGGCTATCGCGGCCGCCGCGCGATCATGGAATTCCTGGTGATGAGTGACCCGCTGCGCCGTCTGGTGATGCAGCGCGCTGATGCTGGCGAAATCGAGCGCCTGGCGCGCGCCGAAGGCATGCGCACCATGTACGAAGACGGCATCGCCAAGGCCGTGGCGGGCATCACCACCATCGAGGAGGTCCTGCGCGTCACGCAGGAGAGCTGATGCAGTTTCATTACCGCGCCGTCAGCGACGCCGGCGAGTTGCTTCAAGGAGAGATGGAAGCCGCCAGCGTCGAGGAGGTCATCGCGCGCCTGCAGGACCAGGGCCACACGCCGCTGGAAGCCAAGCCGGCGAACGAGGCGGCCAGCGGCAGCGGACTGGCCGCGCTGTTCAAGCGCGGTCCCTTCACTGGCGATCAGCTGGCGCAGTTCACTCATCAGCTGGCGACCCTGTTGGGCGCCGGCCAGCCGCTGGATCGTGCGCTCGGCATTCTGCTGGATCTGCCGGAAGGCGAGCGCGCCAAGCAATTGATCGAGCGCGTGCGCGATCGCGTGCGTGGCGGCACGCCGCTGTCGCAGGCGCTCGATGAAGAACACGGCGTTTTCCCCAAGCTCTACATCAGCCTGGTACGCGCGGGCGAGGCGGGCGGATCCCTGGAAGATACGTTGCGCCGCCTGGCCGACTATCTCGAGCGCAGCCAGCAGTTGCGCGGCAGCATCGTCAACGCGCTGATCTATCCGGCCTTCCTGATGGTGGGCGTGTTCGGTTCGCTGGTGCTGCTGCTGGCCTATGTGGTGCCGCAGTTCGTGCCGATTTTCGAAGATATGCAGGTGCCGATCCCGTGGATCACCCAGGCGGTGCTCGCGCTGGGCAACCTGCTGCAGTCGTGGTGGTGGCTGATCCTGGCCGTGCTGGTCGGCGGCATTTTCATGTGGCGGGCCCGCCTGCGCGACCCGGTGGCGCGGCTGGCCTGGCATGCCCGCCTGCTGCAGATGCGCCTGGTCGGGCCGCTGCTGCTGAAAGTGGAGACGGCGCGTATCGCCCGCACCCTGGGCACCCTGCTCAAGAACGGCGTGCCCCTGCTGTCCGCGCTGACCATTGCCCGCCAGGTCACCTCCAACCGCGCGCTGGACGAAGCGCTGGCTCACGCTGCGGAACAAGTGAAGGGTGGTTCGGGTCTCAGTCTGGCGCTGGCGCAGTCGCAACGTTTTCCGCGACTGGCCCTGCAGATGGTGCAGGTGGGTGAGGAGGCTGGCCAGCTGGACACGATGTTGCTGAAAGTGGCGGATACCTTCGAGCTGGAGAGCAAGCGCGCCATCGACCGCCTGCTCGCCGCCCTGGTGCCGGCGCTGACCATCGTGATGACGATCCTGGTGGCCATCATCATGGCCGCGATCCTGCTGCCGCTGCTGAGCCTGACCAGCAACATCCAATAACAACAACGTGGCCTGCCACTCCCATTTCACTTTGCCGATGATCAGAGGTTTCGCTATGCAACACAGGCACATCCGACTCCAACGCGCCGCCCGCGGCTTCACCCTGCTCGAAATGCTGGCGGTGATCGTGCTGATCGGCATCATCGGCGCGGTGGTGGTGACCCAGGTCGGCAAGAACGTGGACAAGGGCAAGTACGGTGCCGGCAAGGCGCAGCTCACCACGCTCAGCCAGAAGATCGAGAACTACGCGCTGGACAACGGCGCACCGCCCGCCCAGCTCGGCGACCTGCTGGCCAAGCCCGCGAATGCGCGCAACTGGCAGGGCCCGTATGCGAAAGAGTCGGAGCTGAAGGATCCGTGGGGCCATGCGTTTGGCTACAAGTACCCGGGTGACCATGGCAGCTTCGACCTGATCTTCTACGGCCAGGACGGCCAGCCCGGCGGCGATGGCTATAACGCCGACGTGGGGAACTGGCAGTAATGAAGCAGGAGCGGGCCACGGCGAACGAAGAACGGAGGGCTGCCGCAGCGCTGCAGCTTCTCGCTCTGCCTCGTTCCCCGTTCCCCGTTCCCTGTTCCCGGCGCGCCACACGCGCTCATGGCTTCACCCTGCTCGAAATGCTCGCGGTGATCCTGTTGATCGGTATCGCGGCGGCGGCGGTTTCCGTCTCCGTGTCGCAGGGGCTGGCCAGCGCGCGCGTCAACGCCGCCAGCGGTGAACTGGCCGCCGCGCTGCGCGCCACGCGCGCGCAGGCGATCGTGCGCGGGCAGGAACAGGTGTTCGATGTGGATACGCGCAAGAACACCTACCGCGGCAGTGACCAGCGCGACGTACGTTTGCCGCAGGGCATGCGCCTGAGCATTACCAGCGCCAAGGAAGACCAGCCCAATGCCACCACCGGGCGCATTCGCTTCTTTCCCGATGGCAGCTCCACCGGTGGCCATATCACCCTGCAGCGCGAACAGCGGCGCTGGCAGGTCAATGTGTCGTGGCTTACCGGCGCAGTGAGTGTGGTGGCGTCGTGAATCGCCTGCAGTGGGAAACGGGGAACAGGGAACAGGGAACAGGGAAGAGTAGCCGCGCGGTGCTCTGCCGTTCCCCGTTCCCCGCTCCCCGTTTCCCGCGCGCTGCGCGCGCCAATGGCTTCAGCTTGCTGGAGGTCATCGCCGCGATCCTGTTGCTGGCGATCGCCTTTACGGCCTTGATGCAGGTCGCGGGCGGTTCCATCGGCCTCACCAATAACGCCGCCGACTACAGTCGCGCCGCCATGTGGGCGCGCAGCGTGCTGGATACCGCGGATGTCATCGCGCCGTTGCGTCCCGGTCACAGCGAAGGACGTTTCGATGAGCAATACCGCTGGCGTCTCACCGTAACGCCCTGGCGTCCCGCCGACGCCGGCCAGCAACCTTCGCCGATGCAGATGGTGAAGCTCGATCTCGATGTGCTGTGGGGAAAGGGCAGTCGCGAACGTTCGGCGCATTTCAGCACCTTGCGGTTGATCGGACAGAACAGCGGAAACCCGCCCGTGGTGACGCCGTGAACGGCGCACGCGGCTTCAGCCTGCTCGAAGTGCTGGGCGCGCTCGCGCTGATGGCGCTGCTGCTGCTCGGTGTTTACTCCGGCGTGCGTACGGCGACGCAGAGCGTGCGCTCCGGCACGGCTTCGGTCGAACAGCTCGACAAGCTGCGTTCCACCCAGCAATTCATGCGACAGGAACTGGCGCAGATCCAGGCGGTGCCGTTCGGACGCGATGGCAACGGTGACAATCTTTATTTCAGCGGCGACGCGCAGACAATGCGCTTCGTGGCGCCCCTGCCGGGCTATCTCGGCAAGCTGGGCCCGCAGTTGCAGGAATGGAAGATCGTGTCCAATGGCAAGGGCGGCTCGCAGTTGCAGGCGAGTTTCGCGCTGTTGCCGCCGGATGGCAGCCCGCCGCATGCGCTCAGCGAACCGGAAGTGCTGCTCGACAACGTACGCGAAGGACACTTCAGCTACCGCACGCCGGATACGCAGGAACAACTGGGTACCTGGCAGCCCAAGTGGGCAGATGAACGCCTGCTGCCGCGCATCGTACGGGTCGAACTGAAACTGGATGGCCGGCAGGAGTGGCCGCGCCTGGATGCGCCGCTGCGCATCGATCCCACCGCCGCGCTCGGTCAGCAGATGGATCTGCTGCAAGGCCTCCGTCGTCCGCAGGTGGTGCGATGAAGCGCCGCTTGCAGCGTGGCGTGGCCTTGCTGGTGGTGCTGTGGGCCTGCACCTTGCTCGCCATCCTGCTCGGCGGCTACGCCACGCTCGCGCGCACCGAAGGCATGCAGGCGCGTTACCAGTTCGCCCAGATGCGCGCGCACTACGCCGCCGAGGCGGGTGTGATGCGCGCGATCTATGCGATGCAGGACCCGTCCATGCGCAACCGCTGGAAACCGGATGGGCGCAATTACGATTTCCAGTACGACGACGCCAAGGTGAAACTGGCCGTGGTCGACGAAAGCGGCAAGGTCGATATCAACGCGGCTTCGCCCGACGTGCTGCAGGCTTTCTTCCGCGCTGCCGGTCTGAACGACAGCGCGGCCAACGAGCTGGCCAAGCAAGTGGTGAACTGGCGCAGCTTCGGGCGCGGGCCGGACGATCTGAATCGAGCCGCGGCGGCATACACCTCAGCCGGACGCGACTATGCTCCCCGCCATGCGCCATTCGCCAGCATCCAGGAACTGCAGATGGTGCTGGGCATGGACCCGGCCCTCTATCGCAAGATCGCGCCGCAGGTCACCTTGTGGTCAGGGCGTAACGCACCGGATCCAAACTTCGCACCGCCGCTGGCGCTGCAGGCGATCCCCGGCATGACGCCGGAACAGGCAAACGCGCTGTATGCCGCAAGACAGCAACAACAAGGGCCTGCGGGCCTAGGCGGGAGTCAGGGAGTGACGCATAGTATTCGTTCGGAGGCGACGTTATCGGATGGCACACGTGCGATTGTGCGTGCCACGGTACGTCTGCAAGGGGCCAGGGCGGGGGCACAGCCCTATGCAGTGCTTCGCTGGCAAGAGGGAGACGGGGAGTGACCATGACGAGCTCGCTGCGACCGCAGCTCGAACGCGTACGCCGCGCATGGCGCGCTTCGCCGTTGCCGCGATTTTTTGCGTGGTGGGGCGGCGAACTCGCCTTCCTCGTGCCCGCGCGCTCGCGCGTTCTGTTTGGTGGCGGTGCCGCATGGCATCTGCTGGAGCGTGCCGGCGACGATTGGCGACTGCGCCGCACCGGCTCGCACGACATGTTGGCGCAATGGCCGGACAGCCTCGACGCGGCCAGTCAGCAGGTGGCGCTGGCCGACGGCCTGCGCGGGGTGGATCGTGAGGACTTGCGTCTGGCGCTATGCCTGCCGGCGAGTGCCGTACTGCGGCGCCTGCTGATGTTGCCGGCGGCGGCGCGCGACACCTTGCAACAGGTCGGCGCATTCGAGATGGATCGGCAAACACCGTTCCGCGCCGAGCAGGTGCGCTACGACATCCGTGAACTCGACACCCCCGCACCGGCCGGCCGTCTCGCGGCGGAACTGGTGGCGGTGCCGCGCACCACACTCGATCCCCTGCTGGCACGCCTGGGCCAGGTCGGCATCGCGGTGGATGCGGTGGACCTGGGCGTGGATGGCGGCCGCCTCGGCGTCAATCTGTTGCCGGCCGAACTTGCGCCGCGCCGCTCACATCCGCGGCAACGCCTGAATCTGGCACTGACCGCAGCGTGCGTGCTGCTGCTGGCGCTGGTGCTCGGCCAATGGCTGCACAACCGCGAAAGCGCTCTGGCGCAAATGCAGACCCAGGTCGAAACCATGCGCGCCGAAGCGCAAGAAGTCGGCGGGCTGCGCCAGCAATTGCAGGACAACGCCGGCGCCGCGGGTTTTCTGGCCGCGCGCAAGAAGAGCACAGTTTCCGCGCTGGCCGTCTTGCAGGACATCACGCAGCGCCTGCCGATCACCGCCTGGCTCGAACGCCTCACCATCGACAACGCGGGGCAGGTGGGCTTTCAGGGGCAGAGTCCGCAGGCCGCGCGGCTGGTCGATGCGCTGAAAGATTCCACCGTCATCAGCAATCCCAATTTCCAGGGCACCATCCAGGCGGACCCATCCACCGGCAAGGAGCGTTTCTACATGGTGGCGCAGATGCGCAAGCCGACGGCCGCCAAAACCGCGCCCGCCGCGCCGTCCAGCAATGGGGGCAAGCCGTGAAGCTGGTCGCGCTGAAACCGCGCGAATCACGCATCGCGGCGATCCTGTTGCTGCTGTTGGCGCTGGTGCTTGCGTACTTCGTGCTGTTGCACTGGTGGTTCGTCTCGCCGCTGCTCAACGTCCGCTCGCAGATGGCTGACCTGCGCGATACGCAGGCCCGTTTCGCTTCCGCTATCGCGGAAAAGCCGGCGTTGCAGCAACGTATCGCCACGCTCGGCCAGGGTCAGGCGGCGAGCAATGCATTCCTTCCCGAGGATGATCCGAATGCCGCGGCTGCTGGCTTGATGCAGCGTGTGGTCGACGTGGTGGCTGCGCATCCCGACGGCGGCAGCTGCGAAGTCAGTCAGAAGATGCCGGTACCCAATCCGCCTGCCGCCGATGGCGAGCCCTATCGCAAGGTGGCGGTGAGCATCAGCTTGCGCTGCGATATGCAGCCGTTCGCCGCGGTGATGCAGGAACTGGAGCAGGGCACGCCGTACTTGTTCATCGACGACCTCAGCATCTATCGCAACCCGGTCGCCGCGCAGCAAGCCAGCGCGCCGCCGCTGGAAGTGCAGTTCACCCTGAGTGGCTATGTGCGCCAGTCGCGCGGTGCCGCGCCGGCCGCCGCCGCCCCCGCGGGAGATGCCTCTTGAACGCCGCCGCGCAGCGTCGACTGACGCCCGTACTGGCCGGCGTGGCGATTGCGCTGGCCGCACTGCTGATGGTGTTGCTCGCCGGTGTTGGCCGCAGCGTGCGCTGGGATCCCCCGCGTCCCACGCCACCGCTGCCGGACACCCGCGAGGGCAGCAACCTGCCGGTGCCGGTGCCGTTGGCGCAGTTCGCTGCGGTGTGGCAGCAGCCCGTGTTCAATCCTGATCGCAAGCCGGCGATGCGTTCGGCCAAGGGCGGTGCCAGCCTGGGCGAGATGCAGCTCACCGGCATCATCCTCACGCCCGCGCTGCATATGGCCTTGCTGCATACGCGCGGCAGCGACAGCGATGTGCGCGTGCGCGAAGGCAGCAGCCTGCCCGACGGCAGCTGGAAGCTGGTCGAACTGAAATCGCGCTCGGCCATCTTCGAGTCCGGCAGCGGCCGCACCGAGCTGGAGCTGCCCGCCGGCGCGCCGATTGATGCGCCGAAGAATGACGCACAGGCACAAGCGCCGAACCCGAACCAGGGTAGCGCCATGCCCGGCCCCATCACCGTGCCCGCGGGCGCGATGCAGCGCGTGGGGCCGGCCGGCAGCAGTCCCGCCATGCGCATGCCATTGAAACCCGGTGGCGAAGGCACGCCGCCGCCCAACGCCGACAGCAATGCGCCGCGTCCGCAACAGGACGACGGCTCGCTGCAGGCCGAGCGTATCCGCCAGCTGAAAGCCGCCATCCAGAAGCGTCGCGCCGAACAGGCCGCCGGCAATCCCGAAGGAGCACACTGATCCATGTCCCGCCACCTCACCAAGCCGACGTTTCGCTACGGCACGCTCGCACTGGCCTTGTGGATGGCCGGCTGCTCCACGTTGCCGCCGCCGCACGATGATGGAGCGCTGCAGCGCGAAGCCATGGCCGGTACGGAGAAGCCCGCGCCGGAGCCGCAGCCGCTCAACACCGGGATCAATGCACCCTCGGACACGCTGTCCCAGCCGCAGATCAGCCAGGGCAGCGGGACCTTTATCCATCCCTCCGCGCTGGCCACACCGCGTGCGCCGGCGACCGGTGACGGCGCGGTCACCTTCAACTTCGAGAACCAGCCGGTACAGGCGGTGGTGAAGGCGATCCTCGGCGACCTGCTCAAGCAGAACTACACCATCGCACCGGGCGTGCAGGGCAACATCTCGTTCGCTACGGCGGAGCCGGTGGATTCCAGCCAGGCCATGCCGATTCTGGAAACGCTGCTGTCGTGGACCGGCAACGCGCTGGTCAAGCGCAATGGCGGCTACGTGGTGATGCCGGCGAAGGAGGCCGTGGCCGGCAATCTCGTGCCGAGCCTGGGCGCTTCCGCACCGCAGGAAGGCATGCAAGCGCGCCTGTTCCCGCTGCGCTACATCTCGGCCACCGAGATGCAGAAACTGATCAAGCCGTTCGCGCGGCCGGAATCGATCCTGTTGGTCGACCCTTCGCGCAACGTGATCGTGCTGGCCGGCTCGCCGCAGGAACTGGCCAACTACCAGCGCACCGTCAGCACCTTCGACGTGGACTGGCTGCGCGGCATGTCGGTCGGTGTATTCAATCTGCAGCACGCCGGCGTCGCCGAGCTGATGCCCAAGCTCGACAGCATGTTCGGCGCCAAGGGCGATACGCCGCTGGCCGGCATGTTCCGCTTCATTCCGATCGAGCGCACCAACGCGCTGGTGGTGATCAGCACGCAGCCCAACTACCTGCAGGAAGTGGGGCAGTGGATCGAGAAGATCGATCGCGGCGGCGGCAACGAGCCGCAGCTGTTCGTGTATGACGTGCGCAACATCAAGGCGTCCGATCTGGCGCAGTACCTGGGACAGATTTACGCGAGCGGCAACGGCGGTGGCAACGCGGGCGCCAAGGTAGGGCCCGGTCTGAGTTCCGGCACCCTGGGCAACGCTGACAACGCCAATGGTTCGGGCAGTGGCATGGGCAGCACGGCCGGCAGTTTCGGCAGCAGTACGACTGGCGGACTTGGTGGCGGCATCGGTGGCACGGGCGGCGGCATTGGCGGCACGGGTGGCCTCGGCGGCATCAATTCCGGCGCGGGATTCGGCAACGGCTCCGACAAGAGCGGCGGTTTTGGCGGCCCGGGTACCAGCATCGGCAGCGCCTTTGGCTCCAATCCGAGCAGTAACGGCAGTGCGCAAAGCGCACAGCAATTCGTCTCGGAAGACGGCAGTGTGCGCATCAGCTCGGTGGATGCCAATAACCAGTTGCTGGTACGCGCACGTCCTTCGCAGTGGGCGGAGATCGAATCGGCCATCCATCGCCTGGACAACACGCCGCTGCAAGTGCAGATCGAGACACGCATTCTGGAAGTCTCGTTGACCGGTGCGTTCCAGTTCGGAGTGCAGTGGTATCTGGAGGGGTTGCGTAACCTCACCCAAACGACCGACAGCAGCGGCAACCCTGTCTACACCCCGGTCGATACCTTCCGCCATCGTGCAATCGGCCTGGGCGGTGGCGGTAATCAGTTCAAAGGCGAGCCGTTCTTCTATTCGTTCATGAACAGCAATATGCAGGTCGCCGTGAAGGCGCTGGAGACCAACGGCAACACCAAGACGCTATCGGCGCCGTCGCTGGTGGTATTGAACAACCAGGTCGCGCAGATCCAGGTGGGCGACCAAGTGCCGATCAACCAGACCAGCGTCAATCCCGGTGTCGGCACGGCGACTTACAACCAGGTCAACTATCTCAACACCGGTGTGATCCTCAACGTACAGCCCCGCGTCAATCCGGGTGGCTTGGTGTACCTCAGCATCCAACAGCAGGTGAGCTCGCCGAGCTACCCTAGCGGCGCTAACACCAATCCCACCATCTCGCAGCGTTCGATGGGCACGCAGGTCGCGGTGCAGAGCGGGCAGACGGTGTTGCTTGGCGGCCTGATCCAGCAGCAGACGACCAATGGCGACACCGGTATTCCCGGCCTGAATCGCGTGCCAATACTTGGGCGCTTGTTTGGCACGACCAATAGCAATCGCAAGCGCACCGAGCTGATCGTGCTGATCACACCCAAGGTGATCAGCAGCAGCGAGGAAGCCAAGCAGATTACTGACGAATATCAGCAGAAGTTCGAGTCGCTGAAGCCGTTGCGCGAAGGCATGGTGGCGCCTGTCGCGGCACCTGCGCGCACGTCGAAGGTGACGACTGCTCCGATTAAGTGAGTTGCCGCGCGCTTCATTGTTGCTAGTTGGTGTGCGTTTTTTGCGAAGCAATCTCTCTCTCATCGTCATCGTTGACACGATGAATGCCACCGAAATCATTGGCGTGAGAGGCCTGAGTCTCCTTCGCTGCACGCAAAAATTTGCTTGCCTTCGCCAATAAAAGAAGAGCCCTTGCTGTAGAAGCAAGGGCTCTTCTCATAACTTGCCAAGATAGCTCTTAGCTAGTTCGTACGACTATCCATTTCGTGCCATTGATGGAGTAACCGCCGCACCAAGTAGGAGCTGGTGACGTGTTGCCGGTTATGCTCCAGTTTGATGGAACAAATTGCCCAGGACAGATATGCAGGGCAGCTCCTATGGGCTGATCGTAGTAGGCGAAATATACGGGGGATACTGGCCATTTGAGCAGGGCAGGCCGATCGGCGGATTGCCAGTCCAGAAGTATCCATTTGGGGTTGGTCCACTGCAGTTGCTGGCTTGTATTCCTATGGGTGGTTCACTCGATCGAGTGTCTGGGGTGGGTGGCTGTTGTTGGGACAGTGCTGTCCCGGAAAGACACACTCCAATCATGGAAAGGACGAGCTTTAATTGGTGATGCATGCCTTAATCCTCATCATTGGTTGCGCGACCCATTTGGATCGCATGTCAACGATGGAGGCGCTTTATAGCGGTGTAAGTCATCATGATCCCGAATATGCGTAGGCTTGTGGCTTGTAGAGTGGTCGCTGGATGCGTTGATGAGAAAATATTCATGGCCGTAATGGCAGTTTTTTAGTTCAGGTTATGCAGTTTCCAATTACCCCCCTTCTCGCGGACATACGTGACTCGCTTTCGGCGCAGTCCCGCCTCGTGCTCGAAGCGCCACCCGGCGCGGGCAAGACCACCCAGGTCCCGCTCGCTCTGCTCGATCAGGCCTGGCTGGGCGGCGACAAAATCCTGATGCTGGAACCACGCCGCATCGCGGCGCGCGCGGCGGCGCAATTCATGTCGCGCCAGTTGGGTGAGGAGGTGGGGCAGACGGTCGGCTATCGCATCCGTTTCGAGTCGAAGGTGAGCGCGGCGACGCGGATCGAGGTGGTGACCGAAGGCATTCTCACCCGCCTGATCCAGGACGATCCCGAGCTCACCGGCATCGGCGCGATCCTGTTCGATGAATTCCACGAGCGGCATCTTGCCGGCGATCTTGGCGTGGCCCTGGCGCTCGATGTGCAAGCGACGTTGCGGCCGGAGCTGCGCATCGTGGTGATGTCGGCCACGCTGGATGGCGAACGCATCGCGCAATGGCTGGATGCGCCGCGCATCAGCAGCCCGGGGCGCAGCTTTCCGGTGCGCGTCGAGTATCCACCGGCACGCACGCAGGAAAATGTCGAACATCAGCTGGCGCGTGTTGCACGCCAGGCGCTGGAAGAAAGTGACGGCGACGTGCTGGCCTTCCTGCCGGGGCGCCGCGAGATCGCGCGCACCGAGGCCGTGCTGGCGCAGACGCTGCAAGATGACCACGTGGAAGTGGTTGCGCTGCATGGCGAGTTATCGCTGGCGGAGCAGCAAGCGGCGTTGAGTCCCGCCGAGCCGGGCATGCGGCGCATCGTGCTCGCTACCAATGTCGCCGAGTCGAGCGTGACGCTGCCCGGCATTCGCTCGGTGGTGGATAGTGGTCTCGCGCGCGAGCCTTGCTTCGATCCCAACTCCGGTTTTACGCGGCTGGAAACGGTGAACATTTCGCAGGCCTCCGCCGACCAGCGCGCGGGTCGCGCGGGCCGTGTCGCGGAGGGCACGGCGTATCGCCTGTGGCCGCAAAGCAAGCGGCTGGATGCGGCGCGTACGGCGGAGATCGCGCAAGCCGAGTTGTCGGGTCTGGCGCTGGAGCTGGCGGCCTGGGGAATCACCGCGGATAGCCGCAACGATCTACCATGGCTGGACGCGCCGCCCGCAGGCGCATTGGCGCAGGCGCGCGAGTTGCTGGTGGTGCTCGGCGCGCTCGATGCCGGCGGACGCATCACGGCGCTAGGCCGTCGCATGCTGGAGCTCGGCGCCACTCCGCGTCTCGGTGCGGCGGCCTTGCGCGCACCGCAGGAGCTGCATGCCCTGGTGGCCGATCTGCTCGCCCTGATGGAGGCGCGTTCACCGCTGCGCGGCGAGCAGGCGCGCAGCGACGATTTCCGCGCCCGCGTGACGGCGCTGCATGCCTGGCGCGACCGCCGCACTGCCGGTGCGCGCGGTGGTGCCGATGCCGGCGCGCTGGCGGCGATCGAGCAGGCCAGCAAAGGCTGGCGCCGCCGTCTGGACGTGCGCACCGCGGCGAGTGGCGTGCCGGACAGCCACGCCGTGGGCGATCTGTTGTTGCATGCCTATCCCGATCGCGTGGCGCGTCGCGATGACAACAATCCATTGCGCTACACGCTGGCGAATGGCCGCGGCGCACGCCTGCACGAAAGTACCGCCTTGCTCGGCGAGCCCTGGCTGGTTGCGCTGGATCTGCGTTTCGAGGCGCGCGACAGTCTGATCCTCGCCGCCGCGCCACTCGATCCGCGTGTGCTGGAGTGTGACTACGCCATGCAATTCCGGCGCGAACGCACGTTGCGCTGGAACGATGAGCGTCATGCGGTCGAAGCCTTCGAAGAACAGCGCTACTCCGCCATCGTGCTGTCGCGCCGCAGTGTGCCGGTGCAACCGGAGGATGCCTTGCCTGCGCTGTTGGCGGCGGTGCGCGCGAAGGGCCTGGATGTGCTGCCGTGGAGCGAGAACGCACGCCGCCTGCGCGCGCGCATGCAGGCGCTGCGCGCATGGATGCCCGAACTTGGTTTGCCGGATGTCGCCGATGAGGCCTTGCTCGCCACGCTGGAGTCGTGGCTTGCGCCTTACCTCAACGGCAAATGGCGCCTGGATGCACTGGCGACGGAAGAGCTGTCGCAGGCGCTCGCGGCGCTGTTCGATTACGAGCAACGCCGCCTGCTTGATGCGCAGGCGCCAGAGAGTCTCACCGTGCCCAGCGGCATGGCTCGCCGCATCGAATATGTCGCCGGGGAGCCACCGGTGCTCGCCGTGAAGTTGCAGGAGTTGTTCGGCCTGGCCGACACGCCGCGCGTGGGTGGCGGACGCATTCCGGTGACGCTGCATCTGCTGTCGCCGGCCGGCCGGCCGATCCAGGTGACGCAGGACCTCAAGGGCTTCTGGGAACGCACGTATCCCGAAGTGAAGAAGGAATTGAAAGGACGCTATCCGCGTCATCCGTGGCCGGACGATCCGTGGAGCGCCACGCCCACGCATCGGGCGAAGCCGCGCGGTACATAGCGCAGGGCAGCGATGAAACGGTAGGAGCGCACCCTGTGCGCGAAAGCCCTGCGCAGCGGGGCCATCTTCTTTTCATAGGGCAAAAGCCAGCCCTGCGCAGCAGGGCTTTCGCGCACAGGGTGCGCTCCTACGAGTGGTGTCAGGCCAGGGCGGTCGGCAGCAGCGAGTGGCCACTTTCCAGCACCGCGATGGCCGCTGCGCCAAGCAGGCCCGGCTCCGGATGCATCATCGCCACCGTCGGCACCTGCTGCATGGTTTCCCTGAAGCGGCCCTTGGCTTCAAAACGTTCGCGGAAGCCGCCGTGCTGCAGCCACGGCAGCAGGATCGGCAGCACGCCGCCGGTGAGGAACACGCCGTCCCAGCCACCGAGGCTCAGCACGAGATCGCCGGCCACGCTGCCGAAGATCCCGGCTAGCGTTTCCACCGTACGCACGCATAGCTTGTCGCTGCCTTCGACGGCGCGCGCGGTGATGTCTTCGGGCGTGAATTCCTCGGCCGGCAGGCCTTCGATATCGGCGAGCGCGAGATAGAGATTCACCAGGCCGTTGCCGCAGATCATGCGCTCGTTGGAAACGCGGCCGAAGCGCGCGTTGAGGCGATGCAGGATCTCCACATCCTCGGCGGTATGCGCGGCGAAGCCGGCGTGGCCGCCTTCGGTCTCCAGCACGGTCCAGCGGCCGTCGCGCAGTAGCAGGCCGGCGACGCCGAGGCCGGTGCCGGGGCCCATCACCACGAAGGTCTGCGCGTGGTGCTCGCCGGTGTTCGGCAGCTTCTGCGGACCCACCGCCTGCAACTGATCGTGACGCAGCAGCGGCACGGCCATGCCCTGCGCGGCGAAATCATTGACCAGGCGCACCGAGGTCAGTCCCAGTTCGGCCTGCAGGCCATGGGCCGAGACCAGCCACGGATTGTTGGTGACCTTCACCGTCTCGCCATCGACGATGCGGCCCGCGGCGGCGATCACCGCGCGCGAGGCCGACAGGCCGGTATCGGCGAAGTACTGGCGGATGGTGTCCGCCATGGAAGGAAAGTTGCTGACCCGGTAGCGCTTCACGCTGTCCAGCAATAACGGCGAAGCGAGTGACGGATCGGCGAGAGCAAAGCGGACATTGGTGCCGCCAAGATCGGCAAGCAGGGTCGTGGCGGCGCTAGAGGTAGAGCTCATGAACAATCCTGGCAACGGGTCACGCAAGCCTGCCGGATGGGTGTGGGCTCAATCGTCCAGCACCGTACCGTTGCTCTCGATGACCTTGGCATAGAGTTTCGCCGTCGCCTTGGGCGTGCGCTTCTGCGTGGCGAAATCCACATGGTACAGGCCAAAGCGCTTGGAGAAACCCAGCGACCACTCAAGATTGTCCATCAGCGACCAGGCGTAATAACCCTTGAGGTTCACGCCTGCGTCGATGGCCTTGTGCAAAGCCTTGAGATGCTTGCGCAAGTAGCTGGTGCGCAAGGGGTCGTCGAGCACGTCGCCTTCGGCCACCGGCGCATCGTAGAAGGCCGAGCCGTTCTCGGTGATATAGAGCGGGATGTCGCCGTAGCGGTCCTTGAACCAGGTAAGGGTATCGGTCAGGCCCTGCTCGAACACTTCCCAGCCGGTCTCGGTGTAGGTCTTGTTGGGCTGCCGCACCGGCGAGGCCTTGAGCGGGTACTGGGCCGGGTCGTTCTTCACCACCGCGCGGGTGTAGTAGTTGATGCCCACGAAGTCGACCTTCTGCCGGGTCAGCTTGAAGTCGTCCACGGGGAAATCCGGCCACGCGTCGCCGAAGATTTCTTTCAGTTCCGGCGGATAGCTGCCGAGCAGCGCCGGGTCGGCGAACTGCTCGTTCATGTAGGCATGGGCGCGGCGCGTGGCGGCCAGGTCTTCCGGGCTCTGCGAGTGCGGGTACTTCGGTTCGATGTTGAACACCACGCCGATCTCATGCTTGCCGTGCGCGCGATACGCCTGGATGCCGGCGCCGCTGGCGCGCATCAGGTTGTGCGCGGCGATGGGCGCCTCGTACTTGCTGCGATGGCCAGGGGCCAGCGCACCATGCAGGTAGCCGCCATCGGTCACCACCCACGGTTCGTTGAGCGTGGCCCAGCGCTGCACGCGGCCGTCCAGCGCCTTGAACATCACTTCGGCGTATTCGGCGAACCAGTGCGCGCTGTCGCGATTGAGCCAGCCGCCGCGGTCGTCCAGCGCCGCCGGCATGTCCCAGTGGAACAGGGTGGCGTTCGGCGCGATGCCGTTCTCCAGCAGTTCGTCGACCAGGCGCTTGTAGAAATCCAGGCCCTTGTCGTTGATGCGGCCGGTGCCCTCGGGCAGCACGCGCGCCCAGGCGACGCTGAAGCGGTAGCCATGCAGACCCAGCGCCTTCATCAGCTGCACGTCGCCCTTGTAGCGGTTGTAGTGATCGCAGGCGATGTCGCCGGTATCGCCGCCCACCATCATCCCCGGCGTATGCGCGAAGCGTTCCCAGATGCTGGGGCCGGCCCCGTCCGCCAGCGGCGAACCCTCGATCTGATAGGCCGAGGTGGCGGCGCCCCACAGGAAGCCTTCGGGAAAACGGTAGCTACGGGTCATGGCGGGAGTCTCGATATGCCGCATCGCGGCTTGATGTAAACGTTTACATTGGAGAATATCCGAATGTTTCCTGCTTGTGCAGCCCAGTTGGTCACAAGCTGGCCCCACCCCCCAGCCGATGTGGTTCGATCCCGCCGGCCCCAGGAGAGAAGTCCGCATGGCCCAGGTCCGCCTCGACAAGCTGCGCAAGGTCTACCCGAACGGTCACGTAGGCGTGGCCGAGGCCAGCTTCGAGATCGCCGATGGCGAGCTGCTGGTGCTGGTGGGCCCGTCCGGCTGCGGCAAGACCACCTTGCTGCGAATGATCGCGGGGCTGGAGTCGATCAGTGGTGGCACGCTGTCCATCGGCGATCGTGTGGTGAACGACGTGGCGCCGAAGGATCGCGACATCGCCATGGTGTTCCAGAACTACGCGCTGTATCCGCATATGACCGTGGCCGAGAACCTTGGCTTTGGCCTCAAGCTGCGCGGCCAGCCCAAGACGGAGATCGAGCGCCGCGTGGCCGAGGCGGCGAAGATGCTGGAGCTCGAACAACGGCTGGATTCAAGGCCGGCCGCGCTGTCCGGTGGCCAGCGCCAGCGCGTGGCGCTCGGGCGCGCGCTGGTGCGCGACCCGAAGGTGTTCCTGCTCGATGAGCCGCTGTCCAATCTGGATGCCAAGCTGCGTTTGTCCATGCGCGTGGAGATCGCGCGCATCCATCAGCGCCTGAAAGCCACCATGGTCTACGTCACCCACGACCAGATCGAAGCGATGACCCTGGGCCAGCGCATCGTGGTGCTCAACGGTGGCGTGATCCAGCAGATCGACACGCCGATGAACCTGTACGACAAGCCGGCCAATCTGTTCGTGGCGGGTTTCCTCGGTAGCCCGGCGATGAACCTGCTGCGCGGCAGGTTGCATGCCGATGGCGGCTGGAAACTCGCGATGCCGCAGGGTGTGTTGGCGCTGGGCGAGCTGCCGCAGAGCAGCGCGCTGGATGCATGGCGCGATCGCGAAATTGTGGTGGGCGTGCGGCCGGAGGATTTGTGTCCGCGCGCGGACGCCAGCACCGCCACGCTCAGCGCCGAGCTGGAAGTGGTGGAGCCGGTGGGTAATGAGATCTTCCTCAATCTGCGTCATGGCGATCAGGCGCTGGTATCGCGCACGGCATCGCGTGACTTGCCCGCGGCGGGCAGCACACTGCACTTCGGTTTCGCGCCGGAGCGGCTGCATTTCTTCGATGCGGCGCAGGGGACGCGCATCGGTTTCTGATCAGGATAAGGGGCGAGTTGGTCGCCCCCATCGCTTGTTACTCCGTCCGTGATCCTGAAAAGAGATACGCCATGCGGCGGTGAAGCGGTAACGGGCACGGCATCACGCAGCCGGTTGCAATGCCTTCAAGGCCTGCAACATCGCCTGTCCATTCGGCGTGCCCAGGCCGGTGCAGGCATCCCAGCCCTTGCCCGCCTGATAGGCACCGTTGTTGCCATGCGTGATGTCACGGAACGCGCCGCCATTCACCTGGTACAGCGCCGCATGCGCATCGCCTAGCGGCGCGCCGAGCGATTGGTTGAAACGCGCCACCAGCGCTGCCCATAGCGGTGCCACCGCGCTGGTGCCGCCGATCACCTGGTTCTGGCCATCCACGCGCACCTGGTAGCCGGTCATCGGATCGGCGTTGCCGGCGACGTCGGGTACCCCGCGGCCGACGAAGCCGCCGGGTGCGGTCGGCACGCCTGCCTTCTGCTGATATGCGGGCCGCGCGTAGTCCATGCTGACCCCACCGCCGGTGGCGCCTTCGTTGGTCGCGGTTTCGTTCCATACCGTTTCGCTGGCGATGGTGGCGCCGTTGGCATCGAGGCGGGTGCCGCCGCAGCCGAGCGTGTAGACGCTGGAGGCGGGGTAGTCCACATGCGGTTGGCCGTCCGCTTCGCCATCGCCGGAACCGCTGTCGCCGCTGGCTGCGGTGATGGTGAGGCCGAGTGCGGCGGCATCCTGCAAGGCGCTCTCCATCGCGGCAAGCGTGGAGGCGCTCCAGCTATCTTCCGGCCCGCCCCAGCTGATCGAGATCACCGAGGGTTTGTGCTTGGTATCGTGCGCGGCCTGCGAGATGGCTTCGTAGAAACCCTGGTCGGTATTCGGCGCGAAATAGATGACGATCTTCGCGCTGGGCGCCAGTGCGCCGATCACCTCGGCATCCAGCATCACCTCCGCATCGGCGGCACCGGACCGACTCTTGCCACCGGCCACCGAGACGGTAGTGACCGATGGTGTTTTCTTGAAGCCAAGTGCCTTGAAGTACTGCGTGAAATCGGTCTTCTTGAATGCGCCGCCGAGTTCAATCACCGCGATGGTCTGGCCGGTGCCGTCCGTGCCGGTGGGAAACTGATAGAGCTGGCCTATCTGCATCGGTGTGTAAGCGGCGCTTGGCTTTGCCATCGGGCGGAGGAAATGCGGGCGTGCCACCGGACGACGGTCGAGGCCCAATACGGCGATGACAGAAGATGAAATCGCGCTGGACAGCGCGGGTGGGTGACGGCTGCCCATCACGGTGTCGCCGGAGGGCAACAGCTGATACCGCCCCAGTTCGACGCCGAAGGCCCGCTGCATTGCCTGTGGCGTGCCGCGCAGATGCATCACGCGACGGCAGGTATCGCAGCCAGTTTCTTCCAGCCCGTGCTGGCGGGCAAAGCCGCGCAGTTGATCCACGTCGTGCGGATTGGCGCCGTAGGCGTTGTCGAAATCCTGGCGCTGCACCGCTGCGGCGTGGGGCCATGCGGCTGCTTGCGGATGGGCGCCTTTGCGGCGCATCACCAGCGTGACGTCGATCGGGCTCGTATCTTCGTGCGGCCCGAGATAACGCGCTTCCGTGGCCAGTGGCCAATGCGTGCGCTGGATGAAATGGGAGTTTGCGCTCATGGGCGGCGTCTCCTTCTGCGAGGAGGAGCAGGCTGCACCGCGCGATGTTTTGAGAACGTGTGGACGGCGCTAAGCGTTCGCCAATGCCGCGGCAAAGTGACCGGGCCAGCGGTGGTGCGGCAGTGTGGCGCTAAAATGCCGGGTATTGCCCCGAGAGAATCCGCCATGAGCTTCCCTGCCATCCGCATGCGCCGCATGCGCCGCGATGCCTTCTCCCGCGCACTGATGCGCGAACACACTCTGCTGGCGAGCGATCTGATCATGGTCGCGTTTGTGATCGAGGGCGAAGGCCAGCGCGAGCCGGTGCCGTCGATGCCGGGCGTGGATCGTGTTTCTGTCGATGAATTGTTGAAGCTGGCCGGCGAGTGCGTGCGACTGGGCATTCCCGCGCTGGCGCTGTTTCCCTCGCCCGGCGCGTCGGTGAAGACCGAGGACGCGCGCGAAGCGTGGAACCCGGATGGCCTGATGCAGCGCGCGACCCGTGCCTTGAAGGCAAAGTATCCCGAGCTGGGCCTGATCGGCGACGTGGCGCTGGACCCGTACACCACGCACGGTCAGGACGGCCTTATCGACGAGCACGGCTACGTGATGAACGAGCCGACCGTGGAAGCGCTGATCAAGATGTCGCTGGCGCAGGCCGAAGCCGGCATGGATTTCGTGGCGCCGTCGGACATGATGGACGGCCGCATAGGCGCAATCCGCGATGCGCTGGAAGAAGCCGGCCATATTCACACACGCATCCTTGCCTATTCGGCCAAGTACGCCTCTTCGTTCTACGGGCCGTTCCGTGACGCGGTGGGTTCGGCCGCGAATCTCGGCAAGGGCAACAAGCACACCTATCAGATGGACGTAGGCAACAGCGATGAAGCCTTGCGCGAGGTGGAGCTGGATATCAGCGAGGGCGCCGATGCGGTGATGGTGAAGCCCGGCATGCCTTATCTCGATGTGTTGCGGCGGGTGAAGGATGCGTTCGGGATGCCGACGTTCGTGTATCAGGTGAGTGGTGAGTACGCGATGTTGAAGGCGGCCGCGCAGAATGGGTGGCTGGATGAGCGGGCGGTGGTGTTGGAGTCGTTGACGGCGTTCAAGCGGGCTGGGGCGGATGCGATCCTCACTTATTACGCCATCGACGCGGCGCGCTGGTTGCGCGGCGAGTAAGCCGGCTCACCGCTGACCTGTAGGAGCGCATCCTGTGCGCGAAAGCCCTGCGTAGCAGGGCCAGCTTTTCTCTGGGTGTGGGCAAAAGCGGCCCTGCTACGCAGGGCTTTCGCGCACAGGGTGCGCTCCTACACGTACTGCGCAATTCCGTTTCCAAACGACCAGTTCTCTTTTGCTGTCTCCAGCAGGTTGATGAAGAGGTCTTCGGGCCTTAGTCCGGGCTCTTCCGCCAGCACTTCTGCCATGCGTTGGTAGAACGCCTGTTTCTGTTCGACGGTGCGGGTGTTGTTGCAGGCGATCTGCACAATCACGAGGTTGTCGGTGCGTGCGATGCCCAGGTAGTTGGGGTCGTAGTCGAATTCGTCGGCGTCGTGTTGGCTGATGAGGATGAAGCGGTCGTTTTCGGGGACGTTGAAGCTTTCGCGCATGGCGCGGTAGATGCCGTTGCGCAGGACCGCGAGGTACTGGGGGGATTTGCCGCGGCGGAGGGCGATGCGTACGAGTGGCATGGGGGACTCCTAGAGGGTGAGTTCGGCGGGTGTGCGCTGGGGCAGGGAGACGTGGCCTACGTCGTAGAGCTGGCGGTGGTCGCGTGCCAGTTCGGCGCGCAGTTCGCCCCACAGACGAAAGCGGATCAGGTTCCATTGGGTAGGTTCGAAAGCGCTGACGGTAGCGAGTGCGCCGTCGGCGATATCTTTCTGCGCGAGCAGGCGTTCCTGTTCGCGCAGTTCATCGAGGTCAGCGTAGGGCGGGATCGCGACGATGTCGCGCGAGGCGCTGATCGCCTGGGCAGCCTCGGGCGAAACGTCGGCATGCCACACCGACCACATCTGCACCGTTGGCCAGCCGAAGGCCTGGGTGAGGCCGGCGAAGCCGCTGCTGCCAAGAAAGGCGTTCATGCTGTCGCTGTGGTTCCACAGATAGAACGGGGCATACAGGTTGTCCCGGGTGGGCAGTCTGGCGCCGCGCCGGTCGGCGCTGAGGTACGCCTTGAAGCGCAGACCCGGGAAGTGGTCGAGCAGGTGGCCTTTGTCCGCGATGCGCTGGCGGACGATCGCCATGTCGTAGTCGGCGGGCAGTACGAAGCTGTATTGCATGGCGAGCATGGGAAAGCCCTTTGCGGCATTGACGGGGTGTACCGTAGCGCGGCAATGTTGTCCTGAAAATCGGGAAATATGGGATTGATAATCCACTAATTCGGGATGGTTATGACGCGGCGGATTCACTTCGACCTGGACGTACTGCGCAGCTTCGCGCTGGGCGTGGAGCTGGGCAGTTTCGCCAAGGCGGCTGATCGTCTCGGCCGCTCCACCTCGGCGGTCAGTGCGCAGCTGAAGAAGCTGGAGGAGCAGGCCGGTTCGCCGCTCCTGCGCCGGCAGGGACGCGGGATGGCGCTGACGGATGCCGGCGAAACCATGCTGGGTTATGCGCGTCGCCTGCTGGAGCTCAACGACGAGGCGACCGCTGCGATTCATGGCGCGGAGCTCGAAGGCTGGATCCGCCTGGGTCTACAGGAAGATTTCGGCGAGTCGCTGTTGCCGGATGTGCTTGGGCGTTTTGCACGCGCGCATCCCAAGGTGCGCATCGAGGCACGTATTGCGCGCAATGTGGAACTGCTCGATCGGGTAACGACCGGCCGGCTCGATCTGGCGCTGGCCTGGGATGCCGGCGTCGCCACTCCGCATGTCGAGCGTATCGGCGAAACGCCGATGTGCTGGATCGGTGCGGCGGACGGTGAGCTTGGCTGGTCGCGCGACAGTGGTGAACCGTTGCCGCTGGTTTCGCTGGATGCGCCTTGCCTGATGCGCACGGCGGCGACGGCGTCGCTGGATCGCGCGGGTGTGCCGTGGCGTATTGCGTTTACCAGTGCGAGCCTTGCCGGGATCTGGGCGGCGGTGGCGGCGGGGTTGGGGGTGGCGTTGCGGACGCGGGTGGGGTTGCCTGGGGTGGTGCGGGTGTTGGATGGGGGTGAGGTTGGACTTCCGGTGATGCCGGTGTTGGGGTTGAGTTTGCATCGTGCGGAGGCGGAGCCTGCGCCTGCGGTGGCGCGGCTGGAGAGTATTTTGCGGCAGCGGTTGGAGGTTATCCCGCTGCGGGATTGAGGTTGCTCGTCATCCCTGCGCAGGCAGGGATCCAGTAGTGAAGCGCCTTGATGTTCGCGTTATCGCGACCGGGCTCGCCTGCGGCGGGCTTTCGAACCGCTGCCGCGGTCCGAGTCACTTTTCTTTGCTTGCCCAAAGAAAAGTAACCAAAAGAAAAGGCACCCCTCTTGCGCGCCCTCCGGCTTCGCCTGCGGGTCCGTGAGGGTTGGCCGGGCTTTTCGACAGGACATCCCTGTCCTGTCGAAAAGGCATCGGCATCCATGCCGATGCCCCCTTCGGGGCCTGATCGTCCAACCCTCACCGCTCCACAGGGGACCCGTTACGGGCTCGCTTCGCATCGCCCACCAAGATCAGAAAAGCATTGCTCCCTCTCCCCTTCGGGGAGAGGGTTGGGGTGAGAGGTGGGTGCTTGGGGTGGGGTTTCTACTTCAGTCATTCCGGTTTGCGGCGGAATGACGATGGCCGCGCAATTTCATGCGTTGGCGACGTTCGCTGTATGCAGCAGCGTGGAATAATCACCCCATTCTTCCGCTGTCGGGCGAGTACGTGGAAAGTCATTCGTTTCTCAATGCCGCGCTGGTGTTTTTGCTGGCGACGGTGATTGCTGTGCCGTTGACCAAGCGCTTCCGTCTGGGGGCGGTGTTGGGGTTTTTGTTGGCGGGCATGGCGATCGGGCCGCAGGTGTTGGGGCTGGTTAGTGACACGGAAGGTGTGGCGACGATTTCCGAGTTCGGCGTGGTGCTGATGCTGTTTGTGATCGGCCTGGAGTTGTCGCCGCAGCGTTTATGGGTGATGCGGCGTTCGGTGTTTGGTGCGGGTTTGTTGCAGGTGCTGTCTTGCGGCCTGGCGATCGGCCTGGCCTGTTATTACCTGTTCGGCCTCACGGCCAATGCTTCGGCCATCGTCGGTGGCAGTCTGGCGTTGTCGTCGACGGCGTTCGGTTTGCAGATTCTGGCGGAGCGCAAGGAGGCTGGTTCGGCTTATGGACGGCAGACCTTCGCCATCCTGTTGTTTCAGGATCTCGCCGCTATTCCGTTGATCGCGATGGTGCCGCTGTTGGCCAGTTCGGCGTCGCCGCATGGGCTGGATCCGCGAGCGATTCTGCAGACCGTCGGTGCGATCGTGGCGGTGGTGGTGGGTGGTCGCTATCTGCTGCGTCCGGTGTTCCGCTTCGTGGCACGCGCGAATGCGCAGGAGGTCTCCACCGCGACGGCCCTGCTGGTGGTGCTGGGCACGGCGTGGTTGATGGAAGAGGTGGGCGTGTCGTCGACGCTGGGTGCGTTCCTGGCCGGTGTGCTGCTGGCGGATTCGGAATATCGGCACGAGCTGGAATCGCATATCGAGCCGTTCAAGGGCCTGCTGCTCGGTCTGTTCTTTATCAGCGTCGGCATGTCGATGGACGTGGCGCTGCTGCTGCATAAGCCATTGCTGGTGTTGGGCCTGACCCTGGCCGTGCTGGCGGTGAAGGCACTGCTGCTGTGGCCGCTGGGGCGCATCGTCGGTGCGCTCAATAACGCCGATACCCTGCGCATGGTGGTGTTGCTGGCCTGCGGTGGCGAATTCGCGTTTGTGGTGTTGAAGCAGGCGGCGGAGCAGCGGTTGATCGGCGATTCGCTGCAGAGTCTGATCGTGCTGGCCATCACCTTGTCGATGGCGGTGACGCCGCTGCTGGTGGCGGTGATCGCGAAGCTGATCGACGTGAAGGCGAAGAAGCCGGAGCGCGAGTACGACACCATCGAAACCGATGCGCCGCGCGTGATCATCGCCGGTTTCGGTCGCGTGGGGCAGATCGTCGGCCGCGTGCTGCGCGCGCAGCGCATTCCGTTCGTGGCGCTGGAGTCGTCGGTGGAGCAGATGGATACGCTGCGCCGTTTCAACAATACCTCGCTGTTCTTCGGCGATCCGGCACGGCCGGATCTGCTGCGCGCGGCGCAGGCCGATCAGGCTGAGGTGTTCGTGCTGGCTACGGACGATCCGGAAGCCAATCTTCGTATCGCGCGCCTGGTGCGCCGGCAGTATCCGCACCTGAAGATCATCGCGCGGGCGCGCAATCGCCAGCACGTGTTCCGCCTGATGGACCTTGGCGTGGAAGAGCCGGTACGCGAGACCTTCCATTCCAGCCTCAAGATGACGCGCAAGACACTGGAGGCGCTGGGTCTGTCCAGCGAACTGGCGGCCGATCGCGTGGAGCGTTTCCGCCAGCACGACGTGAAGCTGCTAAAGGCGCAGTACCTCGTTTACGACGACGAGACCCGTCTGGTGCAGACCTCCAAGGAAGCGCTCAACGATCTGCTGCATCTGTTCGATGCGGATGAGGAGCCGACCGCGAAGCAGGAGCTGGAACAGCCTCCGGCGGAGTTGTTGCGCGATCAGAGCTAAGGGTTCGCTAATCTATTTCACTTGGCTGTCATGGCACTCGGCAAGAATGCCCGCGCGTGAATCCGCGCTGATAGCGCGGCAAATTACGCCATTTCCGTAACTCATTTCGACGCATAACGGGAATGATGGCAGCACCGCGAAGCCGTGCTGCCGGGGGGTAGGCCGTTTCCGGATCGGGCCGGTCCCGATGTCTGCGTGTGTCCGCATAGCCATGTCTGCGACCTCATCTCCGGTAGTCATCCGTTTTGGCCGCCTCGGCGACACGGTGATGTTGCAACCGTTGCTGCACAAGTTGCACCGGCGTTACGGCGCACCCTGCCGACTGGTGGCGATAGGCGATTGGCCACGAGTGTTGTACGAACCCAACGACGACGTGGCGGAGGTGCTGCATTTCCCGAGTCAGCACGGGTCGCTTTGGCTGAATCCGCAACGCCTGCGCGTCGCGCTGGCGCTGCGTCATTTGAATGAGGCACCGTTCTACATCTGCGAGCCTGACGTGCGCACCCGCACCAAGGTGCGTCCGATGCTGGCCCTGGCGCGTGTGCCGCAGGAATGTTGCGTATTCATTGAGGACATCCCGATGCAGGAAGGAGAGCATTGGGTGGATTGGCTGCTGCGTTTCGCCGATCAGACACCGCAGGCCTTCGCCAGTACACCGGGATTCCAGGACGATGAACTGTCGTCGCCGCATCTGGTTCCGACCTCCAGCGAGCGGGCGGACCTGCAGATGTGGTTGCGCGGGCAGGGTATCGACGGTCATCCCCTGGTGCTGCTGCAGCCTGCGAACAAACGCACCATGCGCTGGAACGGCGTGCGTGCCGCGAACGACGACGACAAGTCATGGCCGGTCGAGCGTTGGGCTGGACTGGCGCGCGCGATCCTGCAATGGCAGCCGGAGGCGCGCGTATTGCTATGCGGCTCGCCGGCTGAGGCGGGTTACCTGGAAACGATTCGCTACGCGACGAACCACCCGCATGTGGTGGCGCCGGCAGGCGGCTTGCCGCTGGGGCATTTGCGCGCGTTGCTGGAAATCGCGCACAGCATGGTCTCGGTGGATACCGGGCCGGCGCATCTGGCTGCGGCGGTGGGTTGTCCATTGGTGGTGCTGTTCGGGAATCGCTGGCCTTGCACGTGGGCACCGCGTAGCGGATGCGGCAGTGCTGTCACGGTCATCGGCGGTCTGCCGCGGATTGGCCGGATCGATCAGATCAATATGGAAACCGTCGTGCAGGCCTGGTGGCGGTTGCCCGTAGGAGCGCACCCAGTGCGCGAAACGGCCCGTGAGGGCCGCGCTCTTGTCTTATAAGGCACAACGGCCCTGGCGGGCCGTTTTACTTGGGCTATCCATGGCCCTCGTTCTGCGAACGGCTTACACCGTGCAAACCGGCAATCCTGCCGGTTTGTCGCGCACTAGGTGCGCTCCTACCTCTAGTCCGCAGGCTGGGCCGGTTGACGCAGGGTCTGTCGCACGCTAGGCATCGCGCCGCTGCGCGCAGCGAGTTCATGCGCGATATCGACAAAGCCGAGCTGGCGCGCCACGTCCGCGGCAGAGCGGCCGAAGGCATCGACCGCGGCGCGGTCGGCGCCACGCGCAAGCAGGACGCGGGCTGGCGGCAGCAGCGCGTGCATGGCGCAAGCGTGCAACGCGGTGACACCGCGCTGATCGGCTTGCTCCAGGCGCGCACCGGCATCCAGGAGTACCGGCACCAGGGCGCCGATATGGGTGGCATCGCAGTCGCTGCCAGGACGCATGTGCGCACCGAGCAGTAGCAGCAATGGCGTCTTGCCTTCGGCATCGGCGCGGTTCACGTCGGCACCGCGTTTGAGCAATGCGTCGAACAGGCGGCGAGCACGCAGGCTGTCGTTATGTTCGAAGCCGAACTGCGCCGCGGCATGCAATGCGCTATGGCCACGCGCGTCGACCGCGTTGATATCGGCGCCGGCATCGAGCAACTGCTCGGCGATCTCGGGATAGCCCATCGCCGCGGCCACCATCAGCGTGGTGGCGTCACCGGGCAGGCGCTGGTCGGCAGCCACGCCGTGTTCCATCAGCAGGCCGACCAAGGTGTCGCGGCGCGCAGCCACGGCGGCGGCCAGCGGTGTCATGCCGTTGGCGGCCGCGAGCGTCGTATCGGCGCCGGCCTCGAGCAGGCGCGCGGCGATGTCGCGATGGCCCGTGCCGCAGGCGTGCAGCAATGCGCTGGCGCCCTGGCGATCCTGCGTGTTTACGGCATAGCCGAGTTCGAGCAGTCGTTCCACCGCAGCCAGGGCGCCAACGGCAGCTGCGGCCGGCAGATCGTCCGCGCGCAGCGGGCGGCGCGGACGGGTCCAGTCGCCCCAGTCCAGCCAGCGTTCGATTTCTTCAAGTTCGAAGGCCAGGCCCAGTGGCGTTTCGCCGTTGGCGTCGGTGGCTTCGGCGTCGGCGCCGTGCGCCACCAGTGTGCGCACTAGCGGCAGGGCTTTCTCGCCATGCTCCAGCGCGGCGAACAGTGGCGTGCGGCCCTGCGTGTCGCGTGTGTTCGGATTGCAGCCGCGCGTGAGCAATGCCTGCAGCACGGGCAGCTGCCCTTGTGCGGCGGCGAGATGCACCGGCGTGCGCTCGCGCGCGTCCGTGCCGAAGGGGTCGGCGCCGCGCTCGAGCAGGTTCAGGGCCAGCGCGATGTTGGCCGCGCTGTTGTCGAGGCGCAGCAGCGCCTGGGCCAGCAGCCCGGCGCCGGCCGGTGTGGCGCCGGCATCGAGCAAGTCTTCAATGGCTTCGCTGGACGCGGGCAATTGCAGCAGCAACGCGTCGAACAGGCGGCGGCCGAGCGGCGGCAGCGCGGCGTGCGGTACGCCTTCGGCGACTTCGGCGTCGTCGACCAGCTGCGGTTGCAGGCGCGCTTCCGGCGACAGCGCGTGGTCGAGCAGCCAGCGGCGAGCGCTGCCGAGACCGGGGCCGGCCAGATCCAGATAAAGCTGGGCGAGCTGCGACTGCGGCCATTCGCGCACGCGCTGGGTGAAGGTGGAGACCACCGCCCAGTGACCGAAGCGCAAGGCGTCGAGCAGGTGCGCTGGCGTGTCAGCGCCTTCGGGCATGGCTTCGTCGAAGCGCAGGTTGGTGGGTAGCGGCGTTTCCGGATCGAGCAGCGTCACCAGATCCCAGCGGCCCGCGGCGGCGGCGTGATCAAGCGCGCTGCGGCCGTCGCTGCCCACCGCCTTGGGCTCGGCGCCGAGCGAGAGCAGCGCGCGCACGGTTTCCGCGTGCGCATGCGGCGACTGACAGGCCAGGGTCAGCGCATCGCGGCCGTGGCTGTCGCGCACGCGCGCATCGGGCTGCGCTTCGGCCAGCAGTTGCACGATGCCGACGGCTCCGGCACGCGCTGCTTCCATCAACGCGGTGCTGCCGCGATGGTCGGCCAGCACCACGTCGGCGCCGGCGCCGCGCAGCACGCGGGCGATCTGTTCGTGGCCTTCGGCGGCGGCTTCCATCAGCGCGCTGCGATGGCGCGCATCGACCGCATTCACCGCGGCGCGATGCTTGAGCAGCAGGCGTACGCCTTCCGCATCGTCGTCGGCGATGCCAGCGGCAGCGACCAGTGCCGGCTCGCCATCTGGCGGTGTGGGCTTGGCGCCGTGTTCGAGCAGGAATTTCACCAGCGGCCAGTTGGCCGCGCGGCAGGCGGCGGCGAGCGGGCTGACGCGGCTGCGGTTGAGCGCGTTCACCGGCGCGCCGGCATCCAGCAGCATCGCCGCGACCATGGGCTCGCCGCTGAGCACCGCGCCATGCAGTGCGGTGTTCCCGTCGGCATCGGTGGCCACTGAGCTGGCACCGTTCGCGAGCAGGGTCATCACCGCTTCGGAGCGGCCATGCCAGCTGTCGCGCGTGACCGCCAGCAGCGGGGTGAGGCCGCCGCTGGCGCGATTGACGTCGGCGCCCTTGGCGATCAGCGCGCGCAGCAGGCGGGTGTCGGGCAGCAGGGCCGCGAGCATCAGTACCGGGCGCTGGTCGCGGTCGCCGGCGGGTGGTGCGGTGTTCGGATCGGCGCCGGCTTCGACCAGCGCGAGTGCGCGTTCGATGTCGCCGTCGCGCGTGGCGAGGAGCAGGGCCTGCGCCTGCTCCGGCGTGCCGGCGGTGCGTTCCTGCTCATTCAGTACGGGCGGTGCGGGCTTCGGCGGCGGGACCGGACGGGCTTCCTCGACGCCGGCGGCCGGCTGGCGCAGCGGGCGGCGGCCTTCGCACAGCAGCGCGCGCAAGGTGCGGTTGGCGATGACCAGGCAACCCAGCGGCAGCAGCACGACGCCATAGATCGCCAGCGCGGTGATGCGCAGCTCCGGTGGCAGCACGCCATACAGGCCGGACAGCACGATGGCGGTGAAGGCGAGCACCAGCAGCGCGAATGCCGCCGGCAGGTAATGGGTGAAGAAGCGCTCTTCGCGCGACAGATGGCGGCCGAAGGCCACGCTACGTGCGGTAGCGGTGAAGATCCACGAACCATCGCTCTGCGGCGGGTAGGCATCGTCCCAGACATAGACCAATCCGAACGCGGGCCAGACGCGCCATAGCGCGGTCAGTGCGATCACTAGCGCCGCGGCCAGCATCAGGGTCGCGCCCAGGCTGTGCTCCTGGTTCAACTTCAGCATCGGCCAGGCGATCAGCACGAACACCAGCACCACATAACCGGTGAACATCACCAGATGCGCCGCTCCGCGTCGTAGCACCGTGCGCCCGTACTTGGGCTCCGGGTCGAAACCGATCGCGTGGCACACCGCAGCCATGGTCAGTGCATTCGCCAGCAACAGCGGTATCAGGGAAAGCGGATGTGCGCTGAAGGCGGCCACAGCCACAGCCAGCAGGCCGGGGACGAACCAGAGCAGGGCCTGCAGGAAAGGCGGCGGGCGACGCGTTTTGGAATAGGACATGGGCGAGAAGTATAGGAATCGTCAAAACGTTAGAAGGTAATCCGGTGTTAACGCCGGCCGGATACGGACGAATTCATTCGTCTTCGCTGTCGTGTGGTGTGTGGTGCGTGTAAGCGGGGTGGTTGGCGGTGGCCAGCGTCTCCGAGGGAGGCAGCTGCAAATGCCAGCCCTGCGTGACGAGGTGTTCGAGTACGGTGCGGGCATCTTCCATGGGCAGGCGGCGCCCGGGGTGCAGCTCCACCTCCAATACAAAGCGCAGGTCGCCCAGCATTAGCACCAGGGATTCGGGCAGCACGCCGAAATCGTCGCGGCGCGCCAACCATAGATAGGTATCGGCCTTGCGCAGGCTGGCGTAGACAAAACAATGCATGGGACACCCGGCGACTAAAACGTAGGAAGGCGCACGTGTATCGGCGCAAACGGCAGAGCGACATAGTCCTCAGATAAGACACTGTGGTCAACGCGTGGCGTCGTTATCTCCCGGCATCGGATGCCGAACGGCGGGTAATGGCATGTATCGCCTCGCAGATTGCTGCGACCGCACTTGCAAGCCCTCGGTCTAGCCGGCACAGTGCCGGCCGGGGATGTCAAACGCGCGTATGAATTTTCTTGCCGGTCAGCCCCTTACTGTGACCCGATTCGGACCAACGATAAGCAGGAGCTATCCGATGCAGAAGTCTTTCCGTTCCTTTTCGCGTGCGGCGCGGCCGCTCGCGCTCGCCGCGCTGAGCCTGGCCGTCGTCGGTGCCCTGACCGCACCGCAGAGCGCCGAAGCCAGCGCGTTCCAGCTGCATGAGAACAGTGTGAAGGGTATGGGCCGTGCCTATGCCGGTTCGGCGACAGCCGGTGACGATGCTTCCGTCGTGGTGAACAATCCCGCGGCGATGAGCGACCTGAAGGGCACCTACTTCCAGGCGGACGTCACGGCGATCAATTTCGGCGCCAAGTTCAGTGGTTCCGCGCACGACGCGCTGGGCCGCCCGATCAGTGGCGGCAACGGCGGCGACGCCGGCACCACGCTCCCGGTTCCTGCGCTGTATTTCGCCACCAAGGTGGGCGACCGCTGGCACGTCGGTGCCGGTTTCTCGGTGCCGTTCGGTTTCCAGACCGAGTACGACAAGAACTGGGTCGGCCGCTACAACGCCGTCAAGACCAAGCTCGAATCCCTGGATGCCACGCTGTCGGCGTCGTATGACGTCACCGATACGTTCGCCCTGGGCGCGAGCGTGATCGCGCAGCGCACCAACGCGACGCTCACCAGCGCGATCAACTTCAACAGTGTCGGCCTTGGCGTGGTCCGGCAGGCCGCCGCGGCCGGCAAGATCACCCCGGCGCAGGCGCAGGCGCTGGGCCAGCAGGTCAGCCTGATCGTGCCCCCGGGCTCGGACGGTTACGCCACCATCAAAGGCGATGACTGGGCCTACGGCTGGCAGTTGGGTGGCTACTGGAAGCTCAGCCCGAATGACAGGCTGGCGCTGAACTACCACTCCAAGATCTCGCACACGATCGAGGGCACCGCCAACTTCATCGTCCCGACCAATGTGCAGGCTCTGCTTGCCAGCCCGCAGGTCGGCGCGCTGCTTGGCGGCGCCGTGCCGTTCCAGCACACCGGCGGCACCGCCGCGCTGACCACGCCGGCTTCGGCGACGGCCAGCTACTGGCACCAGGAAGAGAAGTTCGGCCTGGGTATGGACGTGGCATGGACCAAGTGGGATGTGCTGAAGCAGCTCACCGTGAAGTACGACAACCCGGCGCAGCCGCCGACGGTCGAGCCGTTCAACTGGCGCAACACCTGGTACATCTCGGTGGGTGGCGATTACTACGTCAACGACAAGCTCACCCTGCGCGCCGGTGTTGCGGTGGATACCACCCCGACCCGCGCCAGCAACCGCGATCCGCGCGTGCCTGACTCGACCCGTCAGCTCGTTTCGCTGGGTGTCGGTTACAAGGCCAGCGAGCACTTCGAGATCAATGCCGGCTATACGCATATCTTCGTCAACAGCGCGCACGTCAACGGCTCGGTCAGCTCGACCGGTGATGTGCTGACTGGTAGCTATGACGACTATGGCAACTTGTTGGGCGTTTCCGCGCAGTACAAGTTCTGATCGCGATTTAGCGGTTGGAGTTTTGAATGGATGAAGCCTCCCCGTGAAAGCGGGGAGGCTTTTTTGTGTGGTGCGAAATGTGGTGGGCTTTGTGGTGACGCTTTGCCACTCTCTGCGGGAGAGTGGCGGTTCTCGCGACATCCCCACCTACTCGTCATCCCTGCGCAGGCAGGGATCCAGTAGTGGTGCGCTTCGACTGTCGCGTCAGCGTGCCCTGGCTCGCCTGCCGCGGGCTTCCGAACCGCTGCCGCGGCCCGGGTCACTTTCTCTTTGCTGGCCCAACCCCCCGAAGGGGGCCTAGAGAGAAAGTGACCAAAGAGAAATGGCCTGAAGAGCAGGCGGTGTGCTTCGTAGCTACGCCTTTTCCAGTATCAGGCGTAGGGGTGGTTTCTTCTCGGTCCGATCGTTGGAATGGCGTTCTTTGTGGATGGTTTTGCTGGCTGGCGTTTCAATCAACCGCGCTTGAGCATGATGGAGAGCATTCGCTTGAAGCGTTCGCCATAGGGCGGGTTGAGCAGGCCGGCGCCATTGAATCGCGCCTGGTGAAAGACTGGCTTCATGTGCGAGAAGGTGCGGAAGCCGGCTTCACCGTGGTAGCCGCCCATGCCTGATGGGCCGACGCCGCCGAACGGAAGTTCGTGTTGGGCGATGTGATACAGCGTGTCGTTGATGCTGACGCCGCCGGCGAGGGTGCGGGCGAGGACGTTGTCGATGATGCGGCGATCCTGTTCGAACAGGTAGAGCGCCAGGGGATGAGGATGCGCGGCGACGTAGGCGATGGCCTGGTCGATGGTGTCGTAGGGCACCAGTGGCAGTAGCGGGCCGAAGATTTCTTCCTGCATCACCGTCATGTCGTCGACGACGTGGGTGAGCATGACGGGCATGAGGCGGCGGCGCGCGGGTTGGTCGTTGCCTTCGCCGAGCGGTTCGGCGCGGGCGCCGTCGCGCAGGGCGTGGTCGCGCAACGCGGCGAGGCGCTCGTACTGGCGGTCGGAGACGATGCTGGCGTATTGCGGGTTGTCTTGCAGCGACGGATAGAGACGCGCCACGGCATCGCGTGCGGTTGCGACGAATGCTTGCAGGCGTTCGCGCGGCAGCAGCACGTAGTCTGGGGCGATGCAGGTCTGGCCTGCGTTGAACAGCTTGCCTAGCAGGATGCGTTCCACCGCATGCTCGAGCCGCGCGCCGGGGCCGACGATGGCGGGTGACTTGCCGCCGAGTTCGAGCGTGACAGGTGTGAGGTTCGCGGAGGCCGCGCGCATCACGTGGCGGCCGACGGCCGTGGAGCCGGTGAACAGCAGGTGGTCGAAAGGCAGCGCCGAGAAAGCCTGCGCGACGCTGGCGTCGCCGTTCACCACGTGCACTTCGTCCGGTTGGAAATAGCGCTCGACCAGCTTGGCGAACAGGGTCGAGAAGTTCGGCGTGAACTCGCTCATCTTCACCATCACACGGTTGCCGGCGGCGAGCGCGTCGACCATCGGGCCGATGGCGAGATAGAGCGGGTAGTTCCACGGCACGATCACGCCCACTACACCCAGCGGTTGCGGACGCACTTCATTGCGTGCGGGCATGAACAGCATGCCGGGCAGGCTGCGTCGTGGTTTCATCCAGCGGCGGCCGTGGCTCAGCCCGTGGCGGATCGCAGACAAACTCGGGAACACTTCCAGGAGATCGGTTTCTTCCGCGGGACGTCCGCCGAAGTCGTCGTTGATCGCCTTGGCGATGTCGCTACGGTGCTCGGTGATCAACGCCTGCAGGGCGCGCAGCCGCGTGGCGCGCGCGGACCACGCGGGCATGGGGTCGCGTGCATGGGCATCGCGCATGTGCTGCAGCGCGATGGTGAGTATCGGAGTGGTCTGGTCGATATCGTTCATCGTGGTCTAGAACTTGGCCCGGAGTTCCACGCCCCACATGCGCGGTGGCGTGACGCTGGCGTAGGGGGTGCCGAAGACGGTGGTGCTGATGTTGTCCACGCCCCTCACGTAGCGATTGTTGAACAGGTTGCTGGCAAACAGGGCGACACCCCAGCGATCACCCGCCGAGCGCCAGTCGATCCGTGCGTCGGTGCGCTGCTGACTTTCGCCGATCTTGAAGTTCGGGCTGATCTGGCAGGTGCCTTGCAGCAGTGAATCGTTATTGCAGCGGGTGGGGCCTCGATAGGCATAGTTGAGGTCGAACTCCAGCGAGCCGTTCGCCACATTGCGCACGGTGTAGGCGAGGCCGGCGGTGTAGGAGAAACGCGGTTCGCCGGTGGGCTGGCCGGTCAGGTCCGCGCCGGAGTCCGCCATCGCCTTACGATACGTGGCGTCGATGTAAGCGCCGGTGAAATTGAGGCGGAGATCGGTAATCGGTTGCCACTGTGCTTCCAGCTCCAGACCCTTGGCTTCCTGGTTGGTGCTGTTGACCAGGTAGCGCGGTACGCCGGAGCCGGCGCTGTTCGGGTCGAGCGTGAGCGACTGCTTGTTGTCGTAGCGGTAGTAGTACACCGAGCCGTTGAGCAGCAGGTTGTGTTCCGGGAAGGTGGTCTTGAGGCCGGCCTCGTAGTTGATGACCTTTTCCGGCGCGAAGCGCGAGCCCACCTGCACGCTGTTGTAGCCGCCGGCCTTGTAGCCCTTGGTTACCGAGGCGTAGCCCATCACGTCCGGGGTGAATTTGTAATCCACCACCACGCGCGGGCTGAGGTTGTTCCAGGTGTTCTTGAATCGCACCGGTATGCCGACAGCGTCGGTGAAGATGATGTTGTTGCCGAACGAGGCCAGCGCCATTTGTATTTCCGGGAACGCGGCGAGGATGCCGGCCTGGTCCAGCGCCTGCACGGTGCTGTCGAACTGCGGCGCACTGCGCGGCATGTTGTACCAGCTGAAGGTTTTCTGGTCGCGCGTGTAGCGGATGCCGGTGGTGACGTTGAGGCGGTCGTTGATATGCCAGATCACGTCGCCGAACGCCGCGTAGGCCTTGAACTTGCCGACGTTGCTGATCGCTTCGTGCCACGGATCGCCGAGCAGCGTGTAAGGCAGGCCCATGCCGGCAAATGTATTGCTGATATCGGTGAGCGGCGTACCCACGTGCATCACGTTATTGGCGAGCGTGTCGAGGCTGTCAGTGAAGATGTTGGTCTGGCTGGTCTGGCGCGCCTGCTCCTGGTAGTAGCTGATGCCGCCGACCCAATCGGCGATGCCGGTGGTGCCCGAGAGTTTGAATTCCTGGTACCAGCTGTTGTTATGCTCGATATTGGTGGTATCGAGATAGCTGACGATGTGGTTGGTGCCGTCGTAATCGCCACGGTTGAAGGTGTCGAAGCCACGCCATGCCGTGGTGGAAACCAGGCTGCCCCAGCTGAAGGAGTGGTCCAGCGACAAGGTCACGCCATCAAAGGTACGCGACTCGCGCCCGCCGACCGCGTCGTTGTACAGCGGTGCATGCAGCGGGTTGAGATAGGTGGTCGGATCGGGCGGGAAGGGCGGGCGCTGGTTGGTGTCGTTGGAAAGCGGAATCAGGCCGATCGCCGGATGCGGTGGTTGGTTGAGCTTCTCGTGATCCCACGACAGCAGCATGCGGGTGTCTGGCGTGATGTTCCAGCGAAACACCGCACGCGTGCCCCAGTCGTTGTCTTCGCCGTAGCGCTTGCCGGTGGCGGCATCCTTGATCCAGCCGTCGCTCTGGTTGTCGTAGGCACTGACGCGCAGGGCCATGTCCTGGTTGATCGGCAGGTTGATCAGCGCATCGCCATAGACCTTGCCGTAGTTGCCCACGCGCAGGCGTGCCTTGCCTTCGAAGCGGTCGGTGGGTTCGTTGGTGACGATGGAGATGGCGCCGGCCGCTGCGTTGCGACCGAACAGCGTGCCCTGCGGACCCTTCAGCACTTCCACGCGCTGCAGGTCGTTGAAGGCGAGTAGTGCGCCACCGGAGCGCGCGGCGTATACGCCATTGATATACACGCCTACGGCTGGCTCCGTACCCACGCCGAAGTCGCTGGTGGAGATGCCGCGCAATTGATAGTTGGGCTGCGTCGGCTGTTCGGCGCTCACCACCAGGCCCGGCACGAACAGATCCATCTTGCTGAGGTCGGTGGCCGCCAGCGTGTCCACCTGCTTCGCGGTGATGATCTGCAGCGGGATCGGTACCGATTGCATTTCCTGGTTGCGGCTTTGCGCGGTGACGGTGATGTTGCCGAGCAGCTTGGCTTTGGCTGGGTCAGCGCTGTCGTTCTGGTTCGCCGGTGGCGTGCTCTGCGTCTGGTCGTCAGCGAACGCGGGTTGCACGCAGAGCAGCAGGGCGGTGCCGCCCAGCAACTGACGGAGGCTGACGGACAGCGGACGTGGACGGATGCTCATCACCGGTTTCTCCCCTCGATGGTGAAGCCGTGGCGAGACGGCCTCGATGCGTTTTTCGTTGGTGCTGCTGCAGGGCTCGCCCGTGGATGGGTGAGCCCTCACCTCAATGAATCGCGACGCAGCTCCCCGGCTGCGCGGCGATCCACGCCTTGATCAGTGCCACGCCTTCGCGATGCACGGTGCTGCGTCCGATCTCCGGCATCATTTCGCCGGGGTCGGCTGAGTTCATGCGATACGACAGGATCGAGTCGTCGGGCTTGCCGGGCACGATGTCGAACATGTGATCGCCGGTGCCTCGGCCGGCCGCCACGGGCGGCTTGCAGACGCCCAGGTGGCGGTCTTCCGGTGCGCTCGCGTCCAGCGTCAGGGCGGTGGTGTTCGCCGCGCCCTTCGGGTTGTGGCAATGCCCGCAATTGATGTCGAGATAGGCCCGCGCGCGGGCGTCGAGCGAGGCGTGTTCGTCCATCCAGTTGGCGTTGCTCGGGGCTTGTGCGGGCGCCGGAGCACCGGTGAGGTAACCCACCTTCATCAGATGTTCGAGCTGATTCTCTTCGCCGCTGGCGTAGTGATAGGTGCGGTTGAGATGGCGCGCCTTGGGGCCGATCGGATGGATCTTGCGCGTGACCCAGTCCTGCGCATGGCAACTGGAGCACTGGCTCTCGTCGGGTACGACGTAGTTGAAGTCTTCGCGTGAACTGTCCGCAGCGACCAGGGTCAGTGGCAGCACAGCGCCGGTGCGTGCGAGATCGGCTTCGGTCTGCGCGTCGTTCCACACATAGGGAATCGCGGCCCAGCCATCGGTGCGATGCACCAGGATGCGCGTTTCGACCAGATGGACCTGGGCGAGATCGAGCCCTTCGCCGGCGAAGTCATGCGAGCTGTCATAGGTGCGCGCGACATCGCCAGCTTTGCCGTCGGCCGTTTTCGGGTAATAGAAAGTCTTGCTGATCACCGTGCCGACGGGAAAGTCGAAGGTGTCGTTCGGGTCGTACTTCGCCGAGACGCCCTTCGGCATCCAGATCGTGCGCAGCTTGTGCGCGTAGTCAGTGAACAGAGGCGTGTTGAGGTTGTACGGCACCACACCCTGATTGAGCTGCAGTTTGCCGTCGCGTACTTCCACCACGTGCCAGTCGCTGAGTTTCGGTGGCCGTCCATCAGCGTGGAAGGCCACCGGATCCATGCCGTGTTGGCAGGCACTCAGGCAAAGCATCGCAATCAGCGCGGTTGTGCGCTTCCAGAACTTCATCGACATCGATACGCGCCTCAGGCTTTCGGTGCCGGTTCAAGCACGACCGGCGGCAGCTTGGGCAGGGTGCACTCGTAAGGCTTGGTGTCGGTGCTGGGATTCTTGTAGTCGTTGGGGCCGTCGGCGTTGATCACACCATTGGCGCCCTGGATACAGATGCGATCTTCCGCCGGCAGCTGGCCGTTCACCATCGACTTGGTGTCGGTGTAGCCGTCCCACAGTACGTCCGGGAATTTGCCGCTCATGCCGTACACGGCGGTCTTGAGCATTTTCAGCTTCATACCGTCCGGCGATTCGCCACCGCCCTTGAAGCGGTTGTCGTAGACGTAGATGCCTTTCGGATACGGGTTGTAGTCCGCCGCCACGCCCTTGGTGTTGTAGTAGTTGGTGGAGAAGTAGCTGGAGATGATCACGTTCGCCGTCTGATGGTTCACGACATCGTTGTCGAAGATCTCCACCTTGTCGTTGGAGTTCACCACCACGCCCGAACCCGCCGGCACACTGGCCACCGCCGCGCCCTTGGCGGCGAAGTTGCCGAGGTTGTTGTCGATCACCTGGTTCTTGAACACGCGCGTGGCTCTGCCCGCCTGCGACAGGTTGGGCATGTTGAACACCAGGATGCCGCCGGTGTTGCCGGTGGCAGTGTTTTCGTACACGTCGGCGTTGATGGAGTTTTCGATCTCGATGCCAGCCACGTTCTGCTGGGCGCGGTTATGGCGCACGATGATGTTGCGCGACTGGCCCACATAGATGCCGGCGTCGGAGGCACCGATGACCTCCGAGTCCTCGATCAGCACGTTCTCGGTCTTCACCGGGTACAGGCCGTAGGCACCGTTGGTGGTCTGCGGGCCGCCGGTCCATTCCACGCGCACACCGCGGATGGTGATGTTCTTGCCCTGGTTGATCTTGAGCGCGTCACCCTTGGTGTCTTCCAGCGCGAGATTCTCGATGGTGAAGTCGCTGGCATTCACCAGCAGGCCTTCGGGGCCTACTACCTGGCCCTTGAACGACAGCACGGTCTTGTCCTTGCCGGCGCCGCGGATGGTGACGCCATCGGTGCGCAGGCTCAGGCCGCGTTTGAGTGTGTAGTGGCCGGCGGGAATCTCGATGATGCTGCCGGGCTTGGCATCCAGCAGCTGCTGTTGCAGCTTGGCTTGGAAAGCGTTGTCGGCTTCGCTCTGCGCGGCCGGTTGATCGTGACCGCCGCAACCGGCGAGCGCCGCGCCGAGCGCGACGGTGAGTACTAGCTTGCGCATGTTCGGTGAACCTCCCCAGGAAACCGAGAACATAGAGCGCTGCGTCGTCCGCAGCCCGGTAAGCACTGTTGCGCAATGCGGTGCCATGGGGGAGGGCAAAACGGCCAATGCCAGGGGGGCAAATCGGCCAGATTCGTCTCCCGTAGGAGCGCGCCCTGTGCGCGACCGGCGCGGCGCGGCGCCCCACAGGGGATTTCGGTCAGGCCGCGGCTCTGCGCGCGGCCTGAGGTGGCATGCCGGTCCAGCGCTTGAAGGCCCGGCGGAATTCGCGCGGGTCGCTGAAACCGAGTTCGTTGCCGATCTCGGCCACGCTCAACGCACCGGCCTGCAGCAATTCCAGGGCGCGTTCGGCGCGCACGCGGTCGTGGATCTCGCGGAAGATGCGGCCGCTCTCGGCCAGTTTGCGACGCAGCGAGCGTTCGCTGAGGTTGAGGGTGCGGGCCACGTCCTGCAGTTTCGGCTGATCCCGCAACTGGCTGCGCAGCAGGCGTTCCACCGCCGCGACGATTTCCTGATGCGGCTCGCCGCCATCCGGGGTCATTTGCTGCGCGCACAGCGCCAAGGCTTGGCGGGCAGTCAACGGGTTGTGGCCGGGTAATGGACGGGCCAGCCACTGAGTGTCGATCAGCAGGCGATTCTGCGCGGTGCCGAAGCGCACTTCGCAGTCGAACAGCTTTTCGTGTTCCTTGGCGTAGCCCGGGCGCGGGTAGCCGAACTCCACGCGTGCCGGTCGCAGTTCGGGGCCGACCAGCTCACGCGCGATCATCAAGCAGCTGGCGAACAGTTCTTCGCAGAAGAACGGCAGCAATTCGGTATCGCCAAAACGCGGCCAGGCCACAAGGGCCACTTCGCGTTCGCTGACCACTTCGAAATTCAGTTCGAGCAGGCAGCCGCAGATCTTGTGGTGCGCGACGCCGGCCATCATCGCCTCGCCCAGCGTGCGCGAGGTCATCATGGCTAGGCCGAGCAGGCCGAAGCCGCCGATGGTGCCTTCGCGGCCGATGCGCAGGCCGGCGTCCGGCACGTTCAGCGCCAGCAGCGCGCGGCGCACGAAGGTGCTGGCCTGCCGATACGACACGCGCAGCGACGGATCCGCGATCTGCGCCCGCGAAAGCGCCAGGCCGGCGAACCATGAGCGGGTATCCACGCCAAGCGCATCCGCCATCTGCGTCAGATACAGCAGTTTGTTCGGCGGGAATTCGGCGGCCGTATAGCGCGGATCGTCCGCGGCCAAGGGATGGTTCGCGGAATGGGGGAGACCGACCAGGGTGGCGGGACGAGCCATCGTGCCTGTTGCTCCAGCGCTGGCGCCGGCGGGGCGGCGCGAAAGTGCCTTCTATAGCATGTGTCCGCTGGCCGTGCTTGCGCGATGCATCATGCGTCACGCCTCGGCCGTTCGACGGGTTGAAGGTGAACATCAGCGGGTGTCAGATGGCGCCTTCTCTGGAGGGAGGCGCTGCGATGAAATCACGCATCATCCGTTGGGCTGGCGCAGGCGTGCTGTTGGCTGCGTTGGGAGGCTGCTCGTCGTCGCCACCTCAGGCGCTGTCGAAGACTCCGGCGGTCTCTGAGGCGACACCAGCGCCTGCTTCGACCGCCGGCTATCTGTCGGAGACGGAACGCAGCGCGATACAGCTCAAGGACATCCTGCCCGCGCCGCCGGCACTCAAGGTCAGTAATTCCAGCAATGCGCGCTACGAAGCCGATCGCAAGGTGTACAAGGCCACGCGCCCGAAGAGTGCGCAGGATCCCAGGTATGTCGTCGCGTTGGCCGACGATAACTGGCACACCGATGCCCAGCTCAAGGATTTCAGTTGTGCGGCAGGTGTGCCGTTGGACGCCAAGGCATCCCAGTTGAAAGCGCTGGTCAATCTGCTCGACAACGTCACCACCGACAGCGTGGCCATCGGTGAGGCCGCCAAGGCGCATTTCGAGCGGAGGCGGCCGTTCGTGATCGATCCGGATGGTGTGGGCCATCCGATCCGCTGTGGCAATCCGAGCTCGTACGACTACCCTTCCGGGCACTCCACCGGTGGCTGGATCATCGGTCTCATCCTGGCGGAAATGCTGCCTGAGCGTGCCACGCCGATTTTCATGCGCGCACGTGCGTACGCGGACAGTCGCGTGGTGTGCGGGGTGCACAACCTCAGTGCCACGACCGCTGGCCAGATGAGCGCATCGGTGTTGGTGGCCCGCCTGCATGCCAATGAGGGCTTTCGGAGCGCATTGCAGAAGGCGGAGACCGACCTGCATACCTATATGCAGAGCGCACCACGCACGGATGAAGCGCAGTGCCGGGCCGAGTACGAGCTGCTGGTCAAGACACCGTATTGATGGCGATATCCAGCACGATGGGTTCTTCGACTGCCATGCGTTCGCCATAAAGCACGAAGCCCTGGGCGGTACCGCCCAGGGCTTCGTTCGATCGTGCAGGTGAAGCGTGCTTACTCGCCGATCGTCAACAGCGATGCATTGCCGCCTGCCGCCGTGGTGTTGATGGTGAGCGTGCGCTCGCCAGCGAAGCGGAACAGGTAGTGCGGGCCGCCGGCCTTGGGGCCGGTACCGGAAAGGCCTTCGCCGCCGAACGGCTGCACGCCGACCACCGCACCGATCTGGTTGCGATTGACGTAGCAGTTGCCGACACGGGCGCGGCTCTGGATGAATTCCACGGTGTCGTCGATGCGGCTGTGGATGCCCAGGGTCAGGCCGTAGCCGGTGGCGTTGATTTCGTCGACCACCTTGCCCAGCTCGTCGCCCTTCCAGCGGATCACGTGCAGCACCGGACCGAACACTTCGCGGGTGAGCGTGGACAGCGACGGAATTTCATAGGCGCGCGGCGCGAAGAAGGTGCCGTTGCCGGTGACGGCCGCGTCGAGCGCGACTTCGCCGATCTTCTTCGCTTCCTTGTCCATGCGGGCGGCGTGATCGACCAGGATTTTCTTCGCGTCCTCGTCGATTACCGGACCCACGTCGGTGGAAAGCTGGGACGGATCACCCACCTTCAGCTCAGCCATGGCGCCAGCCAGCATCGCGCAGACCTTATCGGCGATGTCTTCCTGCACAAACAGCACGCGCGCGGCGGAGCAACGTTGGCCAGCGGACTGGAAGGCGGAGGAGATCACGTCCTTCACGATCTGCTCGGGCAGAGCGGAGGAGTCGGCGATCATCGCGTTCTGGCCGCCGGTTTCGGCGATCAGGGCGGCAATTGGCGCGTTGCGTGCGGCGAGCGCGCGATTGATCGCCCAGGCGGTTTCGGTGGAGCCAGTGAAGGCCACGCCAGCCACGCGCGGGTCGCGGGTGAGTGCGGCGCCGACCGTAGCGCCGTCGCCCGGCAAGTACTGCAGCACGTCGGCGGGCACGCCAGCGTCGTGCAGCAGCTTCACGGCGGCATGACCGATCAGGCTGGTCTGCTCGGCGGGCTTCGCGATGACGGCGTTGCCGGCGGCAAGTGCGGCGCTGACCTGGCCGAGGAAGATCGCCAGCGGGAAGTTCCACGGGCTGATGCACACGAACACGCCTCGGCCATTCAAGAACAACTGGTTGCTCTCGCCGGTCGGGCCGGGCAACTGTTCCGGCTGGCCGAAATAGCGGCGCGCCATGGTGGCGTAGTAACGCAGGAAGTCGGCGGCCTCGCGGATTTCAGCGATGGCATCGGGCAGGCTCTTGCCGGCTTCGCGCACGCACAGGGCGATGAACTCGCCGCGGCGCGCTTCGAGTTGCTCGGCAGCGTGTTCGAGGATGGCTGCGCGGCTGGCCGCTGGCAGGCGATCCCAGCTGTGCTGCGCGGCGACGGCGTTGCTCAGTGCCTTCTCGACGGTGGCGCTGTCGGCCGTGACGTAGCTGCCCACCACCTGGCGGCGATCAGCCGGATTGGTGACCTGCACGGAAGCACCGGTGCTGTTGGCACCCGGCACCAGCGGCGCGGCCGTCCACGGGCCGGACTTCGCGTTGACCGCCTCGGCGAGGGCCTTCAGTTCGTTGTCGTTGGAGAAGTTGACGCCCATGGAATTCTTCCGAAGTTCACCGTAGAGATTCACCGGCAGCGGAATGCGCGGGTGGGGGATGGAGGCGAAGGAACGCACCGTTTCGCAGGGATCGGCGACCAGCTCGCGCACCGGCAGTGTTTCGTCCACCACGCGGTTGACGAAGCTGGTGTTGGCGCCGTTCTCGAGCAGGCGGCGCACCAGGTACGGCAGCAGATCCTCGTGCGTGCCGACCGGCGCGTACACGCGGCAGGGCACATCGAGATTTTGTTTGCCGATCACCTCGGCATAGAGATCCGTGCCCATGCCATGCAGGCGCTGGTACTCGTAGGGGCGGCCCTTGGCGAGGTGATGCACGGCGGCGATGGTGTGCGCGTTGTGGGTGGCGAACTGCGGGTAGATCAGTTCGATGCCCGCGTCGAACAGCTTGCGTGCGCAGGCGAGATACGACACGTCGGTATTCGGCTTGCGCGTATACACCGGATAACCCGGCAGGCCGTTCTCCTGCGCACGCTTCACCTCGGCGTCCCAGTACGCGCCCTTCACCAGGCGCACGTACCAGCGGCGGTTGGCGGCGCGCGCGGTTTCGATCAGCCAGTCGATCACGAACGGGGTGCGCTTGGAGTACGCCTGCACCACGATGCCCAGGCCGTTCCAGCCTTGCAGCGAGGGATGCGCGAACACGTCGCCGAGGATGTCGAGCGACAGCTCCAGGCGATCGGCCTCCTCCGCATCCACCGACAGCGCGATGCCGTACTTCATCGCCAGCTGCGAGAGTTCCAGCAGCTTGGCGGTGAGGTCGCGGCGGGCGATCTCGCGCTTGGCCACTTCATAGCGCGGATGCAGCGCGGAGAGCTTCACCGAGATCGACGGTGCATCCGTGTGGTTGGCGAACGGGCCGCGTGCACCGATGGCGGCGATGGCGTTGCGGTAATCCTGCTGGTAGCGCTCGGCCGTCTCGCTGGTCAGCGCGGACTCGCCGAGCATGTCGTAGGAGTAGCGATAGACCGCGTATTCCTTCTGCGCGCAGCGGTCCAGCGCTTCGCCGATGGTGCGGCCCATCACGAACTGGTGGCCCATGATGCGCATGGCCTGGCGCACGGCCAGGCGAATGGCGGGCTCGCCCGCGCGGCCGACCAGGCGGCGCAGTGCGCCGGTGAAGTCGTGGCGGGTTTCTTCGGACAGCGTGACCAGCTTGCCGGTCAGCATCAGGCCCCAGGTCGACACGTTGACGAACAACGACTCGCTCTGGCCCAGATGCTTCTTCCAGTTGGCGTCGCCCAGCTTGTCGCGGATCAGCTTGTCGGCCGTGATCTTGTCGGGAATGCGCAGCAACGCTTCAGCCACGCACATAAGCAGCACGCCTTCCTCGCTGGAAAGGTCGTACTGGCGCATGAAGGATTCGACCGCGCTTTGATCCTTGGCGCGGGCGCGCACACGGGTCACCAGGTCGGCGGCAAGGTCGATCACCTTTTCGCGTTCGACCGGCGGAAGGGTGGCCTGGGTGAGCAGGTCGTTGACCGCTTCGGTCTCGTCGCGCAGCCAGGCGGCAGTAATGCGCGCGCGGGCCGGCTCGGCGCCGGTAGGGAGTTCGGGGCTGAGAATAGGCTGGGTCACAGGGGCGTCAACAGGGTGGGGAAGCGCGGAAATTTCCGGATTGTACGCGCTCGCCAAGAACGGACGCATCCGTACGCGGGGATGTGCGCGGGTTGATGGCGGCTTGTCGGTCGATGTCAAGCGCCTGCGTCATTCTTGCCCGTTCGGACGCTGCGGCCTATCATTCGCGGGTTCCAGGCACGCCGGTATTCCCATGATCGTGCTTCGACCAGCTGCGGCCGGCCTGCCGTGCGCGACGATGTGGCTCAAGCCCAATCGCGCTCTGAGCCGGCGTGATCTGCGTCGACTGATCGGGGTACTGGCGGCTTTGGCGCTGACGACGGCCGGGTTGGGTGCGTGGCAGGGGAATGTATTCGCCCCGTTGTTCGCCCTGGTCGAGTCCTCCGCGGTGGCTTTCGCCCTGGGCGTGGCCTGGCGGGCCGGCGATCGCAGCGAGCGCATCACCCTCGACGCTTCGTCGCTGGAGGTGCAATCCCTGCCAGGCCGGCGCTGCACACGCTTCCAGCCGTATTGGGTGCGGGTGCAGCTGAAGGACGGGACGGATCGCCGTCGTCTGCTGCTGACGTCGCATGGGCGCGAGCTGGAGATCGGGGCCTTTCTCGCCGATGAGGAGCGCGCCGAGCTGTCGAAGAAACTCATGGTGCTGCTGGCCGCTCTCAACCGCCAGCCGCGCAGGTAGGTTCAACAAAGGTGCAAGACATGACATCTGGCGGCATCAGGATCAAGGCATGGGTGGCGATGGCCTGCGCGCTGTTCGGCAGCGCGGCGTGGGCCAATCCCGAACCGGGACAGCTGAACATGACGCGCGGCGTGACCGAATGGTCGCCGGTGCCGTACTTCCTCAATAACGTCGCCCTGGGTGTCTGTGTCGTCATCGGCATCCTGGTGTTCGGCGCGATGTTCATCGCCATGTTCCGCTTCCGCAAATCGCGCGGCGCCGTGGCGGAGAAGTGGTCGCACAACACCACGCTCGAGATCGTGTGGACCACCATTCCGGTGATCATCCTGATCGTGCTGGCCTACCTGGCCACCGGCGGCCTCAAGAGCTTCGCCGACACCACCGGTTCGCAGATGACCGTCAAGGTCACCGGCTACCAGTGGAAGTGGCGCTACGACTACGTGGACTACCAGGGCAAGGCGATCGACAAGGTCGGCTTCATGTCCAAGCTGGACCGCGAGAGCGACGAGACCCGCCAGCTGAAGTCGGGCCTGGACCCGAACGCGGTCAAGGTCGACGGCTACAACACCTACCTTATTAATGTGGACGAGCCGCTGGTCGTGCCCGTCAACACCAAGATCCGCTTCGTGATCACTGCTGGCGACGTCATCCACTCCTGGTGGGTGCCCGCGCTGGGCTGGAAGATGGATGCCATCCCGGGCATCGTCAATGCGGCCTGGACCAACATCAAGGAACCGGGTGTGTACCGCGGCCAGTGCGCCGAGCTGTGCGGCCAGGATCATGGCTTCATGCCGATCGTGGTGAAGGCCGTGCCGAAGGCGGAGTTCGAGCAGTGGCTGGCTTCGAAGCAGCAGTCGGCGTCGCCGGCTCCGGCCGCCGCGCCTGCGCCTGCCTCCACCGCCGCCGCGCCTGCCACGGCTCAAGTTGCTCCCGCCCCGGCCCCTCGGGGTTGATCCGGCTGTTCAAGCCCAATCTCCACGTTATTCGCATTAGGTAGAGGTGCAAGGCCATGGCCCACGCAGCCACCCACGATCACCACGACGACCATCACGGCGCGCCGAAGAACTTCTTCGTGCGTTGGTGCATGTCCACCAACCACAAGGACATCGGCACGCTGTACCTGGTCTTCTCGCTGCTGATGTTCTTCATCGGCGGCAGTTTCGCCATGGTGATCCGCGCCGAGCTGTTCAAGCCCGGCCTGCAGCTGGTGCAGCCGTACTTCTTCAACGAAATGACCACGATGCATGCGCTGGTCATGATCTTCGGCGCGGTGATGCCGGCCTTCGTGGGCCTGGGCAACTGGATGATCCCGCTGATGATCGGTGCGCCGGACATGGCGTTGCCGCGCATGAACAACCTGTCGTTCTGGATCCTGCCGTTCGCCTTCGCGCTGCTGCTGTCCACCCTGTTCCTGCCAGGCGGCGGCCCGGCCGGTGGCTGGACCATGTACCCGCCGCTGTCGCTGCAGGGCGATTCGGTGGCCTACGTGGTGTTCGCGGTGCACTTGATGGGTATCAGCTCGATCATGGGCGCGATCAACATCATCGCGACCATCCTCAACATGCGCGCGCCCGGCATGGATCTGCTGAAGATGCCGGTGTTCGTGTGGAGCTGGCTGATCACGGCGTTCCTGCTGATCGCGGTGATGCCGGTGCTGGCCGGTGCGGTGACCATGCTGCTCACCGACACCTACTTCGGCACCAGCTTCTTCAATGCCGCCGGTGGCGGTGACCCGGTCCTGTTCCAGCACATCTTCTGGTTCTTCGGGCACCCCGAGGTCTACATCATGATCCTGCCGGCCTTCGGCCTGGTCTCGGAGATCATCCCGGCGTTCGCCCGCAAGCCGATCTTCGGCTACAAGGCGATGGTGTTCGCGATTGCCTCGATCGCCTTCCTGTCGTTCATCGTGTGGGCGCACCACATGTTCGCGGTGGGCCTGCCGCTGGGCGGCGAAATCTTCTTCATGTACGCCACCATGCTGATCGCGGTGCCGACCGGCGTGAAGGTGTTCAACTGGGTCAGCACCATGTGGGGCGGCTCGATGACCTTCGAGACCCCGATGCTGTTCGCGGTGGCCTTCGTCATCCTGTTCACCATCGGTGGCTTCTCCGGCCTGATGCTGGCGCTGGCTCCGGCCGACTTCCAGTATCACGACTCGTATTTCGTAGTGGCGCATTTCCACTACGTGCTGGTGACCGGTGCGATCTTCGCCATCATCGCCGGCACCTACTACTGGCTGCCCAAGTGGACCGGCCATATGTACAGCGAGTTCTGGGGCAAGATGCATTTCTGGAACAGCGTGATCTGGGTGAACGTGCTGTTCTTCCCGCAGCACTTCCTGGGTCTGGCCGGCATGCCGCGCCGTATCCCGGACTACAACGTCGCGTTCGCCAACTTCAACATGATCAGCTCGATCGGCGGTTTCCTGTTCGGCGCCTCGCAGCTGATCTTCCTCGGCGTGATCATCCACGCGGTGTGGTTCTCCAAGAAGAAGGCCGCCGACCGCGTGTGGGAAGGTGCCAAGGGTCTGGAGTGGACTGTGCCGTCGCCGGCGCCGTACCACACCTTCGAGCTGCCGCCGGTGATTCACGACGACGAGCTGGCTCACGGCCACGTTGAAGACTGATAGAAGATCACCCCGGCCGCTCGCGACCGGGGCGATTGGAAACCGCGTTCGATGACTCAGCAGAATCTGGATTCGATCAAGGAAGCACGCCGAAAGGGCGTGAAGCGCACCGCCCTGGTGGTGGGTGCCATCGCTTTGGCGATCTTCCTGCTGTCGATCTTTCAGGCGCTGCGAGTCAAGTAAGCCAGTCTGGTTTTGCATTTCCCCGCGCGGTGCGGCGGGGTGGAAGTAACAAGAGAAAATCCACGGGGATTTCACCATGGGTCATCAGCAAGGCGCTTATTTCGTTCCGTCCAAGAGCTATTGGCCGATCGTGGCCGCGGTCGTCATGTTCGTCACCGTGTTCGGTGCCGCGCATTGGCTGAACGCGCAGCCCGGTGAGGCCGGCTTCGGCAAGACCGCGCTGACGATCGGTTTCGTCGGCATCCTGCTGATGTTCTTCGGCTGGTTCCGCTCGGTGATCCGCGAATCGCTCGCCGGCAGCTACAACAGCCAGGTGGACACCTCGTTCCGCATGGGCATGATGTGGTTCATCTTCTCCGAGGTGATGTTCTTCGCCGCGTTCTTCGGCGCGCTGTTCTACGCCCGCATGTTCTCGGTGCCGTGGCTGGGCGGCGACGGCCATGGCGTGCTGACGCACCAGTTCCTGTGGAGCGAGTACGCCGCGGCGTGGGGTGCGAACGGCGGTGGTGGCCCGGCCAGGATCGGCGGCGACTTCCAGACCGTGGCGCCGTGGGGCCTGCCGCTGCTGAACACGCTGATCCTGCTCAGCTCCAGCGTCACCATCACCATCGCGCACCATGCACTGAAGGCTGGCCATCGCGGCAAGATCCTGGTGTTCCTGGGCCTGACTGTGCTGCTGGGCGCCACCTTCCTGTACTTCCAGGCCCACGAGTACATCGAGGCCTACAAGGAGCTCAACCTGACCCTGCAGAGCGGCGTCTACGGTTCGACCTTCTTCATGCTCACCGGCTTCCACGGCATGCACGTGACCCTGGGTACGATCATGCTGGCGATCATCTGGCTGCGCTGCGCCAAGGGCCATTTCAGCAAGGAGCACCACTTCGGCTTTGAAGCGGTGGCCTGGTACTGGCACTTCGTGGATGTGGTGTGGCTGGGCCTGTTCATGTTCGTCTACATCCTCTGAGTTGCTTCGGCAGCCCAGCAAAAAGCCCGCCGGAAGGCGGGCTTTTTTGTTCCCGTAGGAGCACACCCTGTGCGCGACAAACCGGCAGGACTGCCGGTTTGCACGGCGAAGCCGCCCGAAGGGCGAGGGCCATGGATGGCCTGAGTGAAAACCTACGGAGCGATTACCTGGAATCGCGCACAGGGTGCGCTCCTACCAAGACGCCTCTGCGGCCGCGACATCGCGTGCGAGGCGCCGGCCGCGGCGGCCGGCTACAATCACTGACCCACGCCGTGCGGGTGCAGCCAGCCCATCCAGATGCCGAGCACGACCATCAGGATGAGCAGGATCGAAAGCCCGATACGGCGGGTCAACGCCCACACCGTGCGCTTGCTGCCGTCCTTGTCGGTCATCATGAAATACAGCGCTTGACCGAGATTGAACAGCACCACCAGCAGCAGGATCACCAGCGCATATTTGTAGATGGTTTCCACGTGATTGGTCCAAGCGACGACGATATCCGCAGTATAGCGTTCGCCTGTGGTGGCTCTGTATGAGCCTGCTGCGGCGTCCTGCCTGGTGGGCCGTGCTGCTGACGCTGGCTGGAGCCTTGCTGTTCCTGCGTTTGGGCGTGTGGCAGCTCCATCGCGCGGATGAGAAAGAGCAGCTTCTGCGTCGCTATGCCACGTCGGCAACCGCCCCTGTGCGCGAATTTGCCGCAGCGGCCGATACGTCGACAGCAGACGCGTATCCACATGTGCAAGCGCGTGGCGAATACCTCGCCGATCGCGTCTACCTGCTCGACAACCCCAAGCACGACCAGCGCGGTGGGGTAGAGGTCTACGTGCCGTTCCGGATGTCCGGACAAAGTCGCCTGCTGCTGGTCGATCTGGGTTTCCTGCCGGGCAACGGTACCGATCAGGCGCCGCAGCTGCCGCCGCTCCCCACCGGTGAGCGCGAATTGCAGGGACTCTATCAGCCGCCGCCGGGTGTAGGCTTCGAGATGGGTGGCGATGCGCTCGCGCGCCAGTCGGGCTGGCCCAAGACCACGATCTATCTGGACATGCCGCAACTGTCCAAGGATCTCGGCGCGCCGCTCTATCCGCACGTGCTGTCGCTCGACGCCGATCCTGCCGCGATCTATGTGCGTGAGCACACGCCCGATTTTAGCTCGATGCCGCCAGCGCGGCACCGGGCCTATGCCTTCCAGTGGTTCACCTTCGCCGTGGTGGCGGTGGTGATGTTTTTCATCCTGCATCGCAGGCGCAAACCGAAAGCCTCGGACTTGCCATGACCCAGCCATCCAAAGCGGCACAACGCAGCAGCCGCATGAAACTTCTCTTGATCATGGCGGTGTTCGCCGCGCCGATCATCGCCGCCGGCCTGCTGACTTTCAGCGGCTGGCAGCCATCCGGCAAAGGCAACGGTCAACCGATCACCCCACAGCGCAATTTCGCGCAGGAAAAACTGCGCGTGCAGTTGCCTGATGGCAAGGATTGGGTCTGGCGCGACGACGAACCGAAGCTCACCTTGGTGGCCCTGCCCAGTGCGGACTGCGCCGCGCTCTGTGTCGAGACGCTCAACAAGATGGCGGCGGCGCGCGTGACGCTCAACCGCAACGCGCCACGCTTGCGTTTACTGCTGCTAGGGAATGCACCGCACGAAGGCAAGGCTGAGCAGGGCATCTGGCAGCCGGACGTCAATGTCGATTTCCAGTGGCGCCTGGGTACGGATGTCGATGGCAAGCTGACGCCATGGCGCGCCACATCACCGGACAGCGTGAGTGCGCTGCTGGTCGAATCCAATGGCACCGCGCTGGCCCTGTATCCTGCCGGCTTCGATCCGACCGGCTTGCGCAAGGACCTGCAGAAGGTGATCCGCTGATGTCCTCCCGCTCCTTGAAAATCCTGCGCGGCCTGGCCTTGCTCGCCGCAGTGTTCGCGTTCGGCGTGGTGATGTTTGGCGCCTTCGTGCGCCTGTCCAACGCTGGGCTGTCATGCCCGGATTGGCCAACCTGCTACGGCAAGGTGAGCTGGCCGGAGCATCAGCATGAAATCGCCCAGGCCAACGAGGCCTTCCCGGATCGCCCGTTCGAAACGCACAAAGCCTGGCGCGAGCAGGTGCACCGCTTCCTGGCCGGCACGCTGGGTGTGCTGGTGCTGGCTTTGGCGCTGATCGCAAGCTGGCGGCGTCCGTGGGCGCGCTATGCGGTGATCCTCGGCGCGATCTTCGCGGCGGGCGGCATCAGCTTCTATATGCATGGCGAGCACCTGTGGTCGTCAGTGCTGTCGGCTTTTGCGATTGGCTTGCCATTGCTCGCCGCCATCGGGCTGGATCGCCCCGGCGCCTGGCGCATCAGCGTGCTGGCGCTGGCGGTGATCATCTTCCAGGCCATGCTCGGCATGTGGACGGTAACCCTGCTGTTGAAACCCATCGTGGTGATGGGGCATCTGCTGGGCGGCATCACCACATTTGCATTGCTCGCCTACGCGGCACTGCGGTTTGCTGGCGTCGGTGCGCACAGTGATAACTACGCCGCGCTGCGCCACCTGGTGGCAATCGGCATTGTGCTGTTGATCGCGCAGATCGCCTTGGGTGGATGGACGTCCGCGAACTACGCCGCGCTGGCCTGCGGTACGGATTTCCCCAAGTGCCTGGGCCAATGGATGCCGCCGACTGACTTCAAGGAAGGCTTCGTGCTGTGGCGTGGCATCGGCGTGAATTACGAAGGCGGTGTACTCGATATGGCCGCGCGCAGCGCGATCCAGATCGCGCATCGTATCGGTGCGTTGGTGGTGTTCTGCTATCTCGCCTGGCTGGCGCACAGAGCGTCGCGTCGTGGGCTACGCGGTTTCGGGCTCGCCATCGCGGTGATGCTGGTGTGTCAGGTACTGCTTGGCGTCAGCAACGTGCATTTCGGCCTGCCGCTGCCGGTGGCGACGTTGCACAATGGCGTAGCGGCACTGCTGCTATTCGTATTGCTGGCCACCCTGGCACGCACGCAGCGCAAGCCGGGCGATGCCATGTTCCAGAACCTGGGACGACACGTATGAGCCGCTTCAACGAATATCTGGAATTGACCAAGCCGCGCGTCGTCGCGCTGCTGGTGTTCTGCGCTGTGATCGGCATGTTCCTCGCGGTGCCGGGCATTCCGCCGTGGCGCGCGCTGGTGTTCGGCACGCTGGGCATCTGGCTGGCATCGGCTTCGGCGGCGGCGTTCAATCACCTGATCGATCAGCGCATCGACAAGCTGATGGCGCGCACGGCGCACCGGCCGCTGGCTACCGGTCATCTCACGCCGAATCAGGTGATGACATTTGCGCTGGTGCTGGGTGTCGTTTCCATGCTGGTGCTGGTGTTCCTGGTGAACCCGCTGACGGCGCTGCTCACCTTCGGCGGCCTGATCGGCTATGCGGTGATCTATACCGCCTATCTCAAGCGCGCCACGCCGCAGAACATCGTGATCGGTGGCCTCGCCGGCGCGATTCCACCGGTGCTTGGCTGGACTGCGGTGACTGGGGAAATGCACGCGTTCGCGCTGCAGTTGTGCCTGATCATCTTCGTGTGGACGCCGCCGCATTTCTGGGCGCTGGCGATCTTCCGCCGTGACGATTACTCGCGTGCGCAGGTGCCGATGCTGCCGGTGACGCACGGCGTGGTGTACACGCGCTGGCATGTGTTGTTCTACACGATCCTGCTGGTGTTGGTGACTTTGTTGCCGGCGCTCACGGGGTACAGCGGCATGGTGTATCTCGGTGGGGCGGCGGTGTTGGGCGCGGGCTTTCTCTACTACGCCATCCGTCTGCTCAATCCGCCGGATGAGTTTTTTGCGATGAAGGTGTTCAACTATTCCATCGTGTATTTGATGGCGTTGTTTGCGTTTTTGCTGGCGGATCATTGGATGGTGGAGCCGTTGGTGCAGCAGGGGTTGGCGTTTCAGCGCGCGCTCTGAGGGTGGCTTGCTGCCGTCTGTTCGAGACTCTTTGGCTCGTCATTCCGGCGTAGGCCGGAATCCAGTGGCGTTATCGCCCGGTTTTAGCGTCTGCGTGTTCTGGTCCGCCTGCGGCGGGGTTTCGTCTCGCTGCCGCGAGCCGAGTTACTTTTCTCTGCTTGCCCAGAGAAAAGTAACCAAAAGAGAGGGCACCCCTCTTACGCGCCCTCCGGCTACGCCTGCGGGTCCGTGAGGGTTGGCCGGGCTTTTCGACACGACATCCATGTCGTGTCGAAAAGGCGCAGGCGTCCTGCCTGCGCCCCCTTCGGGGCCTGATCGTCCAACCCTCACCGCTCCACAGGGGACCCGTTACGGGCTCGCTTCGCATCGCCTAGCGAAGAAGAGAAAGAGCAGCTCCCTCTCCCCTTGGGGAGAGGGTTGGGGTGAGGGGTGGGTGCTCGGGACGAAGTTGCTTCGTGATGCTCTTTAGAGCTGGATACCATCCAAGGCATCGCTCCCCGCAAAAACTTTCGTCACCCAATTCAGCCACTTTGGGTTGACACTCCCGCAATGCAGCAAGACAATGCGCGCGCCACTCGGCGCGCTGCGTCCCGTGGCATCCCTGTCCGACCAAACCAAGGCATATGGACGTTTACCCTAGTCGCAACGTCGACATCCGCGAGCATCGGGTGCCGGCATTGCATAACAAGCTGATTGTCTGCGGCGACCGCCTGCGGTCGGCTGGCGCTTTCCTCGACTAGGGAAGACCGGCCCACTCCTGACGGCTGCCAAAGGCGCCGTTACGAGGAGATGGGCCATGAAGCTCCTTCGCGAATTTTTCCGTCTGCGCACCGCGGGCCGTTCCCTGTTGGGCCGCCGTGATGCTTCCCGTCGTTCCTGGACCATCACCGTGCCCGAGCCGCTGGTGAAGCCGGTGCAGAGCAACGTGATCGACATGCACTGGAACGCCGACCCGGCCCGTGGCCGCCCGGTCGCGCATTGGCATGACCATGCCGCGTCGCAAGCACGCGGTCATCTACAGCTGGTATCTAGTCACTGATGTCGACATCAGTGACCGGCAACGCTGTGCCCCGCAAGGGATGGCCTCCGCCAGTGCCCTGGCGCGGGCCGCGTGTGCGGTCGTAGCAAGGCGTCAGTGCTCGCGGGCGAAGCCCGCCGACTCGCTGATCCGCCCCGGTACCACGAAATCCACGGAAGCGAGTCATGATCAAGCATTCCACCCAGACCGTCGCCAGCAAGACGGCCGGCAAAGGCGCATCCGCACCGGTTCGCGTCGCCGTTGCCATGGAAGCGTTCCGCCATAACGAGGCCTTGTTCGCCGCGCTGGACACGAGCGCCGCCGGCCTTAATGAAGAGCAGATCGCCGAGCGGCTGGACCGCGACGGCCTCAACGAGGTATCGCACGAGAAGGCGCCGCACTGGTCACGCCAGTTGCTTCGCGCGTTCAAGAATCCCTTCATCATCGTGCTGCTGGTGCTGGCTGCGGTGCAGTTGTTCACCGACGGCGAAGACCTGACCGGGCCGATCATCATCGCGGTGATGGTGAGCATCAGTGTGTTGCTGAGCTTTACCCAGGAATACCGTTCGTCGAAAGCCGCCGAGAAGCTCAAGGCGATGGTGCGCAATACGGCCACCGTGACGCGCCGCGCCTCGGATGGCCATAGCGAGCGCATCGAAGTGCCGGTGGGCGAGCTGGTCGCGGGCGATATCGTGCATCTCGCCGCGGGCGACATGGTGCCTGCCGACCTGCGCCTGTTCAGCGCGAAGGACCTGTTCATCAGCCAGGCCATCCTCACCGGCGAATCGCTGCCGGTGGAGAAGTCCGCACCCACACCGGCGCAGACCAGCGACGAGAGCGTTCACAGCGCGCTCGACAATCCGCTCGACCTGCCGACGGTCTGCTACATGGGCACCAACGTGGTCAGCGGCACCGCCAGCGCGGTGGTGGTGGCGACCGGTTCGCGCAGCTACCTCGGTTCGCTCGCGCGCACCATCGTCGGCCAGCGCGTGCAGACCAGCTTCGATCGGGGCGTAAACAGCGTCAGCTGGCTGCTGATCCGCTTCATGGCGGTGATGGTGCCGATCGTTTTCCTGATCAACGGTCTGGACAAGCACGACTGGCTGCAGGCGTTTCTGTTCGCTCTCTCCGTGGCGGTGGGCCTTACGCCGGAGATGCTGCCGTTGATCGTCACCGCCAACCTGGGCAAAGGCGCCATCGCCATGTCCAAGCGCAAGGTAGTGGTGAAGCGCCTCAACGCGATCCAGAACTTCGGCGCGATGGACGTGCTGTGCACTGACAAGACCGGCACACTCACGCTGGACAAGATCGTGCTGGAGCGCCACCTCGACCTGTACGGCGAGGAGTCCGACGAAGCGCTGGAGTACGGCTACCTCAACAGCCGCTTCCAGACCGGCCTGAAGAACCTGATGGACAAGGCGGTGCTGGAGCATCGCGACCTGGAGCAGGCAGCAGCGCACTACCGCATCGTCGACGAGATTCCGTTCGACTTCCAGCGCCGCCGTATGTCGGTGGTGCTGGGCAACGGCGACGGCAACGAGCTGCTGGTGTGCAAGGGCGCGGTCGAGGAAATGCTGTCGATCTGCGACTACGCCAAGGCCGGCGACGAAATCCTGCCGATGACCGACGCGCAGCGCGCCGACATCAAGGCGATGACACGTGGCCTCAACGAAGACGGCCTGCGTGTGCTGGTGGTGGCGATCAAGTATCAGCCGCCGGCTGGCCGCGCCTATGGCGTGGCTGACGAAAGCGGCCTCACCGCGATTGGCTGCCTGGCCTTCCTCGATCCGCCGAAAGACTCGGCCGCCACGGCCATTGCCGCGCTCCACCATCACGGTGTGGAAGTGAAGGTGATCACCGGTGACAACGAAGCGGTGACGCGCAAGATCTGCCGCGAAGTGGGCCTGGACGTGGAGCACTCCGCGCAGGGTAAGCACATCGAGCCGTTGACCGACGACGAGCTGGATGTACTGGTCAAGCGCACTACCGTCTTCGCCAAGATGTCGCCGCTGCAGAAAGCGCGCGTGGTGAAGTCGCTGCAGCGCCAGGGCCACACCGTGGGCTTCCTCGGCGACGGCATCAATGATGCGCCGGCGTTGCGCGAAGCGGACGTGGGTATCTCGGTGGATACCGCCACCGATATCGCGAAAGAGTCCGCCGACATCATCCTGCTCGAAAAGAACCTGATGGTGCTGGAAGAGGGTGTGATCGAAGGTCGTATCACCTTCGGCAACATCATCAAGTACATCAAGATGACCGCCAGCTCCAACTTCGGCAACATGTTCTCGGTGTTGGTGGCGAGCGCGTTCCTGCCGTTCCTGCCGATGTTGCCGCTGCAGATCCTGGTACTGAACCTGCTGTACGACATCTCGCAGCTGTCGATTCCGTTCGATCGCATGGACGACGATTACCTGCGCAAGCCGCGCAAATGGGACGCCAGCGACATTGGTCGTTTCATGGTGTGGATCGGCCCGGTCAGCTCGATTTTCGACATCACCACTTTCCTGCTGTTGTGGTACGTGTTCGGTGCTAACAGCACCGATCACCAGTCGTTCTTCCAGTCCGGCTGGTTCGTGGAAAGCCTGCTCACGCAGACGCTGATCGTGCACATGATCCGCACCAAGCGCATTCCGTTCCTGCAGAGCGTGGCCGCGGCGCCGGTGCTGGCGCTGACCACCGCCATCATCATCCTCGGCATGCTGGTGCCTTACAGCGGGCTTGGCGCGAAGATCGGCATGGAGCCGCTGCCCGGCGTGTACTACGTATGGCTGGCCGCCACGGTGCTGACGTACTGCGTGCTGACGCAGCTGGTGAAGCTGATCTACATCCGCCGCTACGGGCGCTGGCTCTAAAAGAAGGGGAACGGGAAACGGGGATCAGGGAACGGGGAAGGCCGTTCCCCGGCTCTTCCTGTTCCCTGATCCCCGTTCCCTGTTCCCCCGACGAAGGAGGAGTCAGCCATGAAAGGCACCTTCGCTCTACTCGACATTGCCGGCTATGTCGCCCTGCTGCTGTGGGGCACGCACATGGTCACCAGCGGTGTGCTGCGTGGTTATGGCAGTGCGCTGCGCCGCTGGCTGGGGCGCTATCTCGGGCATCGCCCGGCGGCATTCGCTTTCGGTATCTGCATCACCGCGCTGCTGCAGAGCAGTACCGCCGCCGGTCTCATGGCGACCTCGTTCGCGGCCAGCGGTTTCCTCGGCCTGGCGCCGGGATTGGCGGTGATGCTCGGCGCTAACGTCGGCACCACGCTGATCGTGCAGGTGATGTCGTTCGACATCTCGGTGGTGGCGCCGATGCTGGTCCTGCTCGGCTTCGTCATTCATCGCCGCAGCGACGATGCGCGATACGAGAACCTGGGCCGTGTCGCGATCGGACTGGGCCTGATGCTGCTGTCGCTGCATCTGCTGGTGACCGCGCTGGCTCCGGTAGAAAACGTGCAGGCCCTGCGTGCCGTGCTGCAAAGCCTGGCGAGCGAACCCGTACTGGCGGTGCTGGTGGCGGCGCTGCTGACCTGGCTGTTCCACTCCAGCGTCGCCATGGTGTTGTTGATCGCCTCGCTGGCTAGCGCCGGTGTGGTGGATGCGGCGGGTGCGCTGGCGCTGGTGCTTGGCGCGAATCTCGGCGGCACGCTTCCGGCGTTGCTGGAAGCCCACACGCCGATGGCGCGCCGACTGCCGCTGGGCAACCTGCTGGTGCGCGCCTTCGGCTGCGTCGTCTGTCTGCCGATGTTGCATCCATTGGCGCAGTGGCTGGCGCCGCTGGGCGCGTCGCCGGCGCGCATCGCGGTGAACTTCCACACCGTGTTCAATCTTGCGCTGGCCGTGTTGTTCATCCTGCCGGTCGAGCGCATGGCACAGCTGCTGGTGCGTCTGCTCCCCGATCCGCCGCGTCCGGATGATCCGGGCGTGCCGCAGTATCTCGACGAGGGCGCGCTGGACTCCGCCAATGTGGCGCTGGCCAATGCCGCGCGCGAATCGATGCGCATGGCCGATATGGTCGAGGGCATGCTGAAGGGCCTGGTGGAAGTCTTCGGCAAGGACGACCGCTCACGCGCCGCAGCAATCAGCCGCATGGACCCGTGGCTCGACCGCCTCGGCATGGCCATCCGTGAATACCTGGCCGAACTCGGTGGCGAAGCCTTGAACGAGGAAGACGGCGAGCGCAGCCAGGAAATCCTCGCCTTCGTGATCAACATCGAACACATCGGCGATATCACCGCCAACAACCTGATGGAGTTCGCCGCCAAGAAGGCAGAGCGCGGGCAGGACTTCTCGGCCGACGACATCCAGGATCTGGCCGCCATGCATAACCTGGTCATGGAAAGCCTGCGGCTGGGCTTCACCGTCTTCATGCGTGGTGACCTTCGCGCCGCGCAGCAGCTGGTGGCACGCAAGGAGGCGCTATGGCGCCTCGAGAACGAAGCATCCGAGCGGCACATCCGCGCGTTGCGCGAGCGTCGGGATGGTGGAGGCGGTGGCGACGTCTATCTGCGCATCCTGCGTGACCTCAAACGCATTCACTCGCATCTTGCGGCGCTGGCTTATCTCCCGCTGGAACGTGCTGGCCTGCTGCAAGACCGGCTCGTACGCGAATCCGTCACACCACGCGCCGCCGTCTGAGCGGCTCGACAAACAAGGAGAGATCCGACCTTGGACCCAGACTCTACAAGTAGCCATCTAAACCCGAATCACCGATCGCATTGAACGTCGTCTCCGCGCAGCTCCCCTGAGCCTAGCCCGGACGCGGCGGCCGATGACGGTCCGACCGCGGACGGGTAGCGCCCGCAGCCTCAGCCAGGCTGCCTGCTTCCCCCGCTACATGCATGCCTCGTGGCCGCATGGCCACGGCAGGCTTGTGCGTGCCTTATGCCAACAGGGGAAACCCCATGCTGTTCCGCTCAAAGAAAATCGTCTCTCACCTGATCTTCGCCGCTGTGCTGCCTGTGTTGCTGAGTGCATGCGCACATGGCGACGGCCGGCAGGAAGCCGCCACCGCCGTGGTGGACGATCACGGTGTGTTGCGCGTGCCGGAGAAATCGCCGCTGCGTGCGCGTCTGAAAGTACAGCCAGTAGCACAGCGTGACCTCGCGCATCCGCTGTCGGCGCCGGCGATGGTCGAGGCCGATCCGGCCCACACCATAAACATCCTGCCGCCGGTGACCGGGCGCGTCGCGGAACTGAACGTGGGGCTGGGTGATCGCGTCACCCGAGGCCAGGCGCTCGCAGTGATCGCGTCGGGCGATTACGCGCAAGCGATGTCCGACCGGCAGAAGGCGAGCGATGCACTCGCGCTCGCGAAGAAAACCCTAGATCGCGCGCAGGGCGTGCAACAGGTGGGCGGCGCCGCACAGAAGGATCTGGAAGCCGCACACAGCGCCTTCGTACAGGCGCAGGCCGAGTACGACCGTGCCGACACACGCCTGACCTCGCTGGGTGCGCTTGCTCCGGGCAAGGGCGGTGCGCATCGCATGGCCGTGGTCGCGCCCACCGATGGCAGCATCACTGCGCTGTCCGCGGCGGTCGGCGCGTTCGCCAATGACCCGAACGCGCCGCTGATGACCATCACCAACCTGGACCACATCTGGGTCACCGCCAATGTTGCCGAGAACGAAGCTCGGCAGATCGCAGCGGGACAGCAGGCCGACGTGGTGCTGCCGGCCTGGCCGGGCCGCAGCTTCCACGGCACGGTGCAGTCGGTCAGCGATGTGCTCGATGCCGATTCGCGCCGCGTCAAGGCACGCATCGTCGTGCCAAATGCCGACAGCGCGCTCAAGACCAACATGTTCGCCACAGCCACCTTCCAGGTGCCACAACCGAAAGCGCTGCTGGTGCCGCAATCCGCGCTGCTGATGAACAACGACAGCGTCACCGTCTTCGTTGAAGTGTCGCCGTGGGCGTTCCAGCGCCGCACCGTCGAGCTGGGCCAGGACGAGGGTGGCGAGACACGCATCACCAAAGGCCTGCAGCCAGGCGATCGCGTGGTGGTGGCAGGCGGAGTGCTGATCAATGATTGATAAGCTCATCGCATGGTGCCTGCACAAGCGCACGCTGGTATTCGGCGTGGCGATCCTGGTGATGATCTACGGTCATTACGCGTGGACGCAGCTGGCGGTGGAGGCTTATCCGGAACTCAGCGACGTCACCGCCCAGGTCACCACCCAGGTGCCTGGCCTTGCCGCGGAAGAGATCGAACAGCAGATCACCATTCCGCTCGAGCGCGCGCTGGCCGGCACGCCCGGCGTGGTCTCGACGCGTTCGAGCAGCACCTTCGGCCTGTCGCTGATCACCCTGGTGTTCCGCGACGGTGCGGAGGACTACTGGTCGCGCCAGCGTGTGATGGAACTCATCGCCGGTGTCACCCTGCCGGCCGGCGTGACGCCGGCGCTCGATCCTGTCTCTGGCCCGGCCGGCGAAATCTATCGTTACACGCTGGAGTCCGACACCAGGAACCTGATGGAGCTGTCAGAGATCCAGCGCTGGAAAGTGATCCCCGCGCTGCAGCAGGTATCCGGCGTAGCGAATGTCGACAACTTCGGCGGCTTCACTAAAGAGTTCCAGCTTGAAGTGGAACCGCAGAAGTTGTTGCAGTTCGGCGTCGGCATGAACGACGTGATCACCGCAATCAGCGCCAACAACACCAATGCCGGTGGCGGCCGTGTGACGCGCGGCGAGCAGTCGTATGTGATCCGCGGTGAGGGCTTGATGCGCACGCTCAAGGATATGGGCGACATCGTGGTGACCCAACACAACGGCAACCCGATCCGTGTGCGCGATCTCGGCAAGCTGCAGTATGGCCACCAGATTCGCGAAGGCATCCTGGGCAAGGACAACAACCCGGACACCGTCGAAGGCATTGTCAACCTGCTCAAGTACGAGAACCCCTCGCTGGTCCTCAAAGGCATCCACGCCAAGGTGGATGAGTTGAACAAGCTGCTGGCGCCGATGGACGTGCGCATCGCGCCTTTCATCGATCGCGACGATCTGGTGCAGGCCACCGTCAGCAAGGTCTCGCATACGGTGATCGAAGGCGTCGGCCTGGTCTGTATCGTGCTGATTCTGTTCCTGGGCAGCCCGCGCAGCGCGCTGGTGGCGGCGGTGACCATTCCGTTCGCGCTGGTGACGGTGTTCATCGTCATGCACTTCTTCAAAATGCCTGCCAACCTGTTCTCGCTCGGCGCGATCGATTTCGGTGTGATCGTGGATGGCGCGATCGTGGTCACCGAGGCCATCCTGCGCAAACGCGAGGCGCGGCCAGATGCCTATCTGCACGAGGCCGATGTACTCAGTGCGACCAAGCAGGTGGCGCGCCCGATCTTCTTCGCCACGCTGATCATCGTTACGGCTTATGCGCCGCTGCTTGCCTTCGAGCATGCCGAAGGCAAGTTGTTCTCGCCGATGGCGCATACCGTGGGCTACGCCTTGCTCGGCGCGCTGCTGTGCGCGATCACGCTGGTGCCGGCGCTGGCGTGGCTGGCGTTGCGCAAGCCGCGAAAGATGTTCCACAACAAGCCGCTGGAGCGCCTGCAGGCCGGTTATCGGCGCCTGCTGGAGCGCCTGCTCGGACGTCCGCGCGTGACGTATGGGATTGCCGGCATCGCGCTGGTCGCCGTGATCGCGCTGGGCATGAGTATCGGGCGCGAGTTCCTGCCCGAGCTCGACGAAGGTTCGCTGTGGGTGCAGGTACAGCTACCCAGCGGTCTGTCGCTGGAGAAAGCGAGCGAGATGGCCAGTGAGTACCGCCGCGTCGTGGGCGAGTTTCCCGAGGTGAGTTATGTCGTCACCCAGCTTGGCCGCAACGACACCGGCAGCGATCCGTGGACGCCATCGCATATCGAATCCGGTGTGGGCCTCAAGCCGTACGACGCATGGCCGTCAGGCGAGAGCAAGGCCGATTTCGTGCGTCGCCTCAACGCGCGTCTGCAACAGATCCCCGGCATCAGCGTCGGCATCAGCCAGCCGATCATCGACGGCGAGAACGATATGGTGGGTGGCGCGCACAGCCCGCTGGTGCTGCGCATCTACGGTGACGACTTCAAGGAGCTGCGCCGCATCGGTGGCGAGATCGTCGACGTGTTGAAGGGCGTGCGCGGTACCGCCGACGCCTCGATCTTCCAGGAACCGCCGATTCCGCAGTTGACGGTGAAGGTGGATCGCGACGCCGCGGCGCGCTACGGCATCAACGTGGCTGACATCAACACGCTGATCCAGACCGGCGTGGGTGGTTCGCCCATCACCCAGGCCTACGTGGAAGACCGCGTATACAACGTTACCGCGCGGGTGCCCCATCAGGTCGCCGCCAATCCCGAAGCGCTGGGGAAGCTGGTGCTCACCGCACCGTCTGGCGCGCGCGTGCCGCTGGCCATGGTGACCCGGATTACCTTGCAGACTGGCGAAAGCACCATCGCGCACGAAGGCGGGCATCGCCAGATCACCGTGCGCATCGACAACCGCGATCGCGCGCTTTCCGAGTATCTGGCCGAGGCGCAAGACAAGATCGCCAGCACGGTGCATTTCGATGCGCAGCAATATCGCCTGGAATGGGCCGGTCAGTTCGAGAACCAGCAGCGCGCACAGTCGCGCCTGGTGCTGGTGCTGGGCCTGGTGCTGGCGGTGATGGCCGTGCTGCTGTTCGCCGAATTCGGCAACCTGCGCCAGGCCCTGCTGGTGCTGGCGGTGGTGCCGCTGGCGACCTTGGGCGGCCTGATCTCGCTGCATGTGAAGGGCGAGACCTTGAACATCGCCACAGCGGTGGGCTTTATCGCGCTGTTCGGTGTGGCGGTGCAGAACGGCATCATCATGGTGGCCAACTTCAACCGCATGCGACGCGAAGGTCACGGCGTGCGCGATGCGGTGCTGCTTGGCGCCACCGAGCGTTTCCGCCCGGTGCTGATGACCGCCACTGTGGCCAGCGTCGGCATGCTGCCCGCCGCACTCGCCACCGGCATCGGTACCGACGTGCAGCGTGGGCTTGCCACCGTGGTGGTTGGCGGTCTGGTGATCGCCACCTTGCTCACGCTTTTCATTCTTCCCGCGTTCTATGACGTGCTGGAGCGTTTCGTCGAGCGCCGTTTGCGCCGCCATTCGCATCCAGCCAAGGAGATCTGACCATGCGCATCGCATCCATGAAGTGGAACGGATGGCTGGGCAGTCGCGTGTTGCTGGTGCTGTGCATCGGCACGGCGCTTACCGGTTGCGCCGTTGGCCCCGATTACCGCAGGCCGGAGGCGCCCAAGGCGCAGGCTTACGCGCCCATACCGTCATCGGAAACCACGTCGGCCGCGTCCGGACCGGGCGGTGAAGCGCAGCGACTGGTCACGTCAATGGATATCCCTGGCCAGTGGTGGACGCTGTTTCATTCCGAACCGCTCAATGCGCTGATCGACGACGCCCTCAAGCACAACGCCGACGTGGAGGCCGCGCATGCCGCCCTGCAAGTGGCATGGGAGAACGTGTACGCACAGCGAGGCGCTTATTTCCCTTCGGTCAGCGCGGGCCTCAACCCGACACGGCAGGATGTCGCTAAAGACCTCGCCAGTCCGGCCTCGTCCGGCGCGAGCCTGTACAGCCTGACCACGGCGCAGGTGAGCGTGTCGTACGCACCCGATCTGTGGGGCGGTACGCGGCGCCAGGTGGAGTCGGCAGTGGCCCAGGCGAATGCGCAGCGCTTCCAGCTCGAAGCGACCTATCTCACCCTGACCAGCAACCTGGTCAATGCGGCGATCCAGGAAGCCTCGCTGCGCGAGCAGATCAAAGCGACGCAGGAGATCGTCAGCGCGCAGACGCAGATCCTCGACACGTTGCGCCGCCAGCAGGCGCTTGGCGATGTGGCCGAGTCTGCCGTGGCGACGCAGGTCGCCGCACTCGAGCAGAGCCGCGCCACGCTGCCGCCGCTGGAAAAGCAGCTGGCCCAGCAGCGCGATCTGCTGGCGGCCCTGAGCGGGCGCACGCCGGATGCATCGATCGACGCGACGTTCGAACTGGCCGCGCTGCAACTACCGACCGAATTGCCACTGAGCTTGCCAGCGCAACTGGTCGAACAGCGCCCGGATGTGCGTGAGGCCGACGAGCAGTTGCACGCCGCCAGTGCCGGCATCGGTGTGGCTGTCGCCAACCGGCTGCCCAATGTGCAGATCAACGCCACGCTCGGCAGTGCCGCGGAAAAGACCAGCTCGCTGTTCACCGCAGGCACCGGCTTCTGGAGCCTGGGCGGCAACATCACGCAACCACTGTTCGACGGCGGCTCGCTCAAGCACAAGCAGCGCGCGGCGGAGGCTGGCTATCGACAGGCGGCCGCGCAGTACCGCAGCACGGTGCTGGGTGCGGTACAGAACGTGGCCGACGTGCTGCATGCGATTCGTTCGGATGCGGACACGCTCGTCGCGGCGGAGCGTGCGGAACGCGCGGCGTCGCGCAGCCTGGAGATCGCCAGACATCAGCTGTCCCTCGGCGACATCAGCCAGAGCGTCATGCTGGCTGCCGAGCTGGCCTGGCAGCAATCCATCATCGCGCTGGCCCAGGCCAGGGCAGCGCGCTTCGCCGATACGGTAGCGCTGTTCCAGGCGGTGGGTGGCGGCTGGTGGCATCGCGATGATACGGCGGAGGTGTCGAAAGCCGAGTAAGGACGCCGGGTGTCTGGCCTACGGGCCGGACACCTTTTGCGTAGCGACTGTCGGAGGTGGATCGATGAACGCTTCGTTGATCCACGACGCCAGCACCTTCATGTCCTGCGGGCGGCCGAGGAAGTTCTTCACCAGCTCGGCCGCGGGTTTCGTTGCGCCGGGTTCGATGACGGCTCGCCGGTAGCGCATGGTAGCTGCGCCGTCGAAGGGATGGCTGGGATCGAACTGCCGGAAGAAGTCCACCGCGATGACCTTGTCCAGCAGGTAGGTGTAGTAGTTGGAGGTATATCCGGTCAGTTGGGTGAAGCTTGCATAGGGATGCGCACCGGGCAGGCTTTCGTACGGCGCGAAGCGCTTCTCGTCGTCCGCCCAGACCTCGCCGACGTCGATCGCCTTCGCCGGCAATTCGTGTATCTGCAACGCATACGTGGCGTAGACCATTTGCTGTTGCAGCCATGAACCGCGCCCATAAGCCGTCGAGCGATTCATGGCCTGGATGGTGGCCAGTGGCAGCACTTCACCGGTCTTGTAGTGCCTGGCGAAGCCTTGCAGCACGGAGGGCAGGTGGAGGAACTCCTCCAGCATCTGCGGTGGCGCCTGGATGAAGTCACGCTCGACATTGAATGCCGATTGCGCGGACCAGCGCGTCTGGCTACCGAGGATGTGTTGCATCTGAAGGCCGAATTGATGGAAGAACGCGACCACGTCGCTGTAGTCCATCAGTCCGGGGTCGCCCGGCTCGCCACCGGCGACATTGCCGACCACCACCCCTTCCGGCAACTGCCGGCCGCCCATGCCCGGTATCAGGGCCCAGGCGGAAGAGCCCTGGCTTTTGCCGTCACGTGGGTGCATGTCGAGATAAATGCGGCCGATCTTCTTCTGTCCATCCAGTACATCGAAGGTTGTCACGGCGGGATGCCAAACCACGGCGTTGCTCACCGGACGGAAGCTGACGTGAAAGATGCGCGAGGCGGTGTCGAGTACACCGGCCTGCACGGCGTTGAATGGGAAATACGCACGCACCGTCTGCGCATCGAAGTCGTACGCCGCCCTGCGGTACTGCTCCTGCCAGTAAATGAAGTCGGCGCCGGTGATGTGGGCGTCCGGTTGTCGGCCATGCACGAAGTCGCGCAGAAGCCTTGCTTCGCGGTCTGCTGCGGGAGCGGCTGCTGCTTGGGCTTGATCGAGAAACTGCCTGGCCTCGGCTTTGCCGCCGATCATCTGATCCGCCATGGCGAGGTCGGCATACGTGTCGAACTTCAGCACGTGGGCCAGCTCCTCGCGCGCCTGCAGCAGCTGGTGCAATACCTCGTCGTTCGCTGGCCAGCCGCGATTGAGATACGCCGTGACCAGGTCGCTGCGTAGCTGCGCGTTGCTCGCGAATTTCTCGACGGGCAGGGCATCGGGCTGATCGGTGGTGAGGAGGATGTGGCCGCTGGCATCCGGCGGGTGCCGGGCAATGAAGTCGTTGGGCATGCCCGCCAACTGGTCCGGACTCACGCTCAGTGTGCGTTTGTCCTCCTGGATGTTGCGGCTGAAGCTCAGCTCCAGCGCGGCGATCTGGTCCCGCAGTTGTGTGATGCGTTCGCGGGTGGTGGTATCGCGATCGACGCCGGCCAGGCGGAGCTCTAGCAGCGTGCGATCCAGATAGTGTCGGGTCGCGGGGTCGGCGGCCTTGCCCGCCTCCGATGTCGACAGGCTCCGCAGCGCGTCGTAGGTAGCGACGTCGAGGGTGATCTCGGTATCAATGGACGAGAGGGCTTGCTGCAGTTCTTGCCCCTTGTCGCGCAGGGCCTTGTCGGCTCCCAGCGCGTTGATCATATGCGCTTGTCCGAAGGCCAGGCCGAGCTGATTGAGCGCTTCGTCGTAAGGCACCAGTGTGTTGTCGATGGTGCGCTGGCCCTGCACGGCATGCAGCTTGGCAATCTGCGCCTTGATGCCATCGATCCGTGCGTGCACCCAGGCATCAAGGCTGGCGCTATCGCCGCCGGTCCAGCCGTGCAGTGGGTCGGTGGAAGAGGTCGCCTGCGCACCGGCGGCAACAAGAAGCGCGAAGGTCGCGCCAAGCCATGGCTTCGTCTTCATCCGGCGGAGCCTAGTGGGCGGGCGAGAGCTCATGCCATGTGTCTAAGGACATGGGTGGATCGGTCACTGCGAATGGACATCCAGACGTCTGAATACGAAGAGCTTGCGCGAGACTGTCGCAATAACTTTCGACAATGCCATGCCCGATATGTGCGCCCTGTCACGGGTGAAGAGTCATCCGGTCATACCCTTGTCAGCTGGGCAAGGAAGATAACGCCCGGGGGAATTCTTCATACGACTGGGGAAGGGTACACATGGAATTGAAGCGAATGATGGCGGGTGGCCTGCTGGCCGCCGGCATGATGGTGCTGGCACCGGTGATGGCGGGCACGCTGCCGGATCACGAAGAGTTTGAGGCGGCGCTGCATGTGCCGTTCCAGGCGGCCGGAGCACGCAATATCACCTTGCACTTCTCGTATCCCGGCGCGGCGCAGGGCACGCCGGTTGCCTGGGAGGTCGAGCTGCTTGGTCCCAATGGTGCCGTGGTGCGCAGCTGGCAGGGCCAGGGTGCAATCCGTGCCGGCGGCACCCAGGCCCAGGTGGCCTGGGACGGACGCGATGCTTCCGGCCACGCGCTGGCGCCGGGCTACTACACGGTGCATATGCGGGCGGTCGCGCTGGATGCGAATGCGGTCGGCGTTATCGGCACCGGTCTGCCGCAGAACGCGTTGGCGGCGGCTCGCAGCAAGGCACCGCAACTGATCGAAGAGCAGCGTTACGACGTGCAGATCGGCTCGGTCGCCGCGCCGCAGATGCCGCACTTCACCGCACTGCGCCACACCGGCAGTGCCAGTGCGGGTCCGATGATCCAGGCGCAGTCAGTGGGCGCGAGCGGCCTGCCGTACACCATCTACTACGGCAATCTGCACAGCCAGACCAACCACAGCGACGGCGGCGGCGACGTCTCCACCTGCGTGGATGCGCAGAACCCGCAAAGCGCGCCCTATGGCCCGGCGGATGCTTACCAGTACGCCTTGAACGATGGCCTGGACATCCTGATGACGTCCGAGCACAACCACATGTACGACGGTTCGACCGGCACCAATACCTCGGCCAGTCCGACCACCGCGCACAACCTGTTCCAGTCCGGCCTGCAGGCGGCCAACACGTTCAACGCCGCGCATTCGAACTTCCTGGCGATCTATGGCCTGGAGTGGGGCGTGATCAGCAACGGCGGCCATCTCAATATCTTCAACACGCCGAGCCTGCTGGAGTGGGAATACAACAGCTCCAATCAGCTCATCGGCGACGTGTTCACGGCCAAGAGCGACTACGGTTCGCTGTATACGCTGATGAAGACGAACGGCTGGGTGGGTCAGTTCAACCATCCCGCCAGCAGCGGCCAGTTCAATGTGGGCGGCACCGATCTCGGTTACTCCGCCGACGGCGATCAGGTGATGGCGCTGGCCGAGGTGCTCAACAGCTCGGCGTTCTCGCACAACACCACCGAAACCGAAACCAGCCACGCCAGTTACGAGCCGGCCTTCAACATCCTGCTTGAGCGTGGCTACCACGTGGCGCCCAGCTCCGATCAGGACAATCACTGCGCCAACTGGGGCGCCAGCTACACCAACCGCACCGGTGTGCTGATTCCCAACGGCACGGCACTCAGCCTCAACGCTTTCCTCGATGCCGTGCGCGCCCGCCGCGTGTTCGCCACCGAGGACAAGACCGGCCAGATCGTGCTCACCGCGAATGGTCATGTGATGGGCGAGCGTTTCAGCAACAGCGGCACGCTGACACTCACCGTCAACTACGCCAGCAGCGCCGGCCACACCGCCCAGCGCGTGCAGGTGTTCGAGGGCGTGCCGGGCAGCAATGGCACGGTGGCGACCACGTCCAGCACCGCAACCACCACCATCACGCCGGCGAACGGCGATCACTTCTACTACGCCAAGGTCACCCAGGAAGACGGCAAGCAGTTGTGGTCCGCGCCGGTATGGGTGACCCAGGGCGCAGGTGGTGGTGATACCACGCCGCCGACGGTGAGCGCGTCGGAGAGCGGCAGCTCGGGCACCATCACGCTGTCGGCGAACGCGACCGACAATGTCGGAGTGACCAAGGTGGAGTTCTATGTCGACAACGTACTCAAGTCGACGAGCACCACTTCGCCGTACCAGGCTTCGCTGGACTCCACCACGCTGAGCAACGGCACGCACTCGCTGGTTGCCAAGGCTTACGACGCAGCCGGCAATGTCGGTACCAGCAGCACGGTGAGTTTCAGCGTGTCCAACAGCAGCGGTGGCGACACCACGCCGCCGGCGGTGAGTGCTTCGGAGAGCGGTAGTGCCGGCACCATCACGCTGTCGGCCAATGCAACCGACAACGTGGGCGTGACCAAGGTGGAGTTCTACGTCGACAGCGCGCTCAAGTCGACGGTGACCGCTTCGCCGTACCAAGCCTCGCTGGACTCCACCACGCTGAGCAACGGCACGCACTCGCTGGTCGCCAAGGCCTACGACGCGGCCGGCAATGTCGGCACCAGCAGTACGGTGAGTTTCAGCGTGTCCAACAGCAGCGGCGGTGGCGCCACCGAGCTGATGCAGAACAATGGCTTCGAAAACGGCACCACGCCGTGGACGCAGACCAGCGGCGTGATCAACAACACCGCTGGCGAGCCAGCGCATGCCGGCAGCTACAAGGCATGGCTGGATGGTTACGGCAGCGCGCATACGGACTATGTGCGCCAGTCGATCACCATCCCTGCTACGGCCACCAAGGCGACGCTCGATTTCTTCATGCACATCGACACCGCCGAGACCGGTACCACCGCCTATGACAAGCTCAGCGCGCAGGTGATCACCTCGGCAGGCAAGTACGTGACGTTGGCCACCTGGTCCAACGTGGACGCCGCTACCGGCTACCAGGAACACACCGTGGATCTGTCGGCCTATATCGGCCAGACCATCCAGATCAATTTCTACGGCGTGGAAGACAGCTCCAACCAGACCTCGTTCGTGATCGACGACGTCAGTGTGAAGGCGCAGTAAGCGCATGTGGCGGGAGGCCGCTCGGCCTCCCGCTTTTTCGTTGTCGATGGCGGCAACGACTTTCACAGGCCATCCACGGCGCCGCTCGCATAGTGCGCCGGCCGTCCGGCGGTTACTGCTACTGGTCGCCCTGTGAAGGGCGAGGGGGTAGGCATGTGTACGCCGTGGCGTTGTGCAGGTGTTGTTCTCGTATGTGGCCTTGCCGGGGTGTTGCAGGTCCGGGCCTCCGATCTGCTGGGCAGTGATCACGGTGGCCATCCGTGGTTTCAGTATTGCAAAGCCCTGCCGGACAGCGCGCCGCTACCGCCGGATCCGCGCTCACTGGTGACGCCGACCTTCGACAAGGCGGTGGCCTTCAACGTCGGCTGGCATCAATGCATGAATCAGCAGCCAGCGACGTGTGGCGAGTTGCGCTCGCAAGCGGCGGCAGGTGCCCGCCTGCTGAACGGAAACGGCGCCAACGAAGCCGGTTGGCAGTTCAGCAGCGGCCAGTCCTGGAGCCTGTGGTCGATGCCGGCCTCGCAGTACAACCAGCTTTGGTTGCGCTGGGGTTTGCTATGGCGTCCTTCGAATTTCGATCAGCTCGTTGCCGAGCGCTATGGCACGCCGCTGAGTGCGCAGCGCAATCCGTATCCGTTGCCCGGCGAAAATCCGAACCTTACCAACGGCGGCTCCGGCCAGTTGCCCATGGCGCTGACCCAGACGCATAACGCCGATGGTAGCTGGAGTGGAAACATCGGTATTACCTGCGCGCTCTGTCATGGTGGCCAAGTAGGCAATGCCGCGGACGGGCCCGGGCTTGGGCCGTTGCTGGGCAACAACGGACTCTCTGATGTCGACTTGTTGCTTACCGACTGGGGCGGCGCGAACAACGCCTTCTATCTGTTGAGCCTCAACCGCGTGCGCGGCAGCGGCGACATCACCAACTTCCAGATGTTCGGCCTGCTCACGCTATTCGATACGCAGGCGCTGCCGAGTTTCCTGAACCCCGCGCTCTGGCTGTCGGGTACCAGCGGCAGCGAGGATCCACCGAACTGGTGGAACCTGGGCCACCGGCCGGCCAAGTTCTACGACGCCGGTATGAGCAGCGATTCGACGCGCATTGAGTTGTCCTGGTACATGCCTGACGCGGCGACACCGCAATATGCGCAAGGCTTCGACTGGATCAGGAATCACGAGTACATGGCCAACACCTGGTTGCTGAGCGTGCAGTCGCCTGCCTATCCGCTGCCGGTCGATACGGCACTGGCCGAGCAGGGGGCGGTGCTGTTTCACACGCTCGACCTGTGGGCTGCCGATCGTCACAACACGGTGCTGCGCCCCACCGGAGGCAATGGTTCTTGCGCGAGTTGTCACGGCGCGTATGCGCCGCGCTACGTGAACGATCCGGCCTTTCTGGCAACGCCCGCGCTGGCCGGCATGGCAGGTAACGTCACGCCGATCGACATCATCAACACCGATCCGGCCCGGCTCAATGCAAATACGCAAGCGGTGCGGGGGCAGTTTCAGAACAGCTTCTTCGGTTACGAAGGGCAGGCTGGCTGCGTAGACGAATACAACGCCGTTGGCTATCTGGCGCAGCCGCTCTACGGGATATGGGCATCCGCGCCTTACTTCCACAACGGTTCGGTGCCTACTGTATGGAGCGTACTCAAATCCTCGGACCGTCCTTTGTTCTGGCGGCGTCTGTCCAAGCCGGCGCAAGTCGGTGTGGTGATGGGCTTCGATACCGATCTGGCTCGTGCCTACGATCTGGTCAAGCTGGGCTGGAAGTACGACAACCTGTCTTGTAGCGCGATCAGCCTTATCCCTTACCTGCAATGCAATCCAGGTGACCCCTACGCCACGCCCTTGATCGAATCCCTGCTGAGCATTCTGTTCGCCAACGGCTCGCTGGCCTGGAACATCCTGGGTGGCTTGCAGGCACCCAGCTTCACCAACATGGATATCGAGAACCGCAAAATCTACAACACACGGATGTACAGCCAGTCCAATACCGGCCACGAATTCACCGACGTGCTGACAGATGCGGAGCGCACCGCGATCATCGAGTACCTGAAGACCTTGTAATCAGGGTTATTCCGAAGACGCATCGATGCGCGTGTCAATCGCGACGGTTTCCCACGCGCGCAGATCGGCCAACAGGTTCTCGGAGTGCGCGCGGATCGCATCCACCGAGTCCTGGCCGAGCTGCAGACGCAGCGGCGTGTGCTCCGCTTCGATCGCCTTGGCGATGGCGGCGGCGGCCTTCAGCGGATCGCCTTGCTGGGTGTGGTGCATGGTGTGCGCGAATTCGCGGGTGGCGCCGACGGTATCCCGATAGGCGTCGTTGGCCGGCATATGACGCATGGCACCACCGGCAAGATTGGTGCGGAACTGCCCCGGTTCCACGATCAGCACCTTGATGCCGAACGGCGCGACTTCGGCGGCGAGCGCTTCCGACAGGCCTTCCAGTGCGAACTTGCTGGCGGAGTAGGCGCTGAAGCCGGCGAAGGACATCTGGCCGCCCATGCTGGAGATATTGACGATGGCGCCGGCGCGTTGGGCGCGCAGAATCGGCAGCGCCGCACGGATGACTTCCGCCGCGCCGAAGAAATTGGTGTCCATCAGCGCGCGCAGTTCTGCGTCGGGTGTTTCTTCCACCGCTCCGACTACGCCGTAGCCGGCGTTGTTGATCAGTACGTCGATGCGGCCGAAGCGCGCGACCGCGGCCTTGACCGCGGCTTCCGCTTCGCCGGATTTGGCTACGTCCAGTCGGTGAGCCAGCACGCGATCGGGCGCTGCTTCCACCAACCCTTGTAGCTTCGCGATGTCGCGAGCGGTGGCCACTACGCAGTGGCCCGCAGACAGCGCGTGGTGCGCGAACGCTTCGCCGAAGCCGCTCGATGCACCGGTAATGAACCACACCTGCTTCGTCATGCCGTTGACTCCCGGACGCACCCCGCGTCCCGAGCGACGGATGCTAGCCGAGCCTGCCGCCGCGCATATGTGCAGGAAGGCGCTATGCGGACATCACGGTTCCGGACTTTGCTCGTACTTGGCGAGCGTGGCCCAGATGCTGTCGAACTCGCGCACCACGTCCTTGCGATCGCCGTAGCTGATGTTGGTGATCAGGATGCGCCCGGTGCCATCGACCGGATTGAACGCCATCTGGGTGGTGAAGCCCTTGTCGCCGCCGGTGTGGCCAAATTCGCCGCGCTCGAGGCGTTGCCAAAAGAAGCCGTTGTCGATGCCCGCGCCCGGTCGCGCGCCCTTGGGCTGCTCCTGCTTCGACCATTGCGGCGCGAACATCTGCCGGAACGAAGCGGGTTTGAGCAGGCCGGGCTGGCCCTGATAACCGCGGATCATCGCGGCGAGAAACCTGCCCAGATCCGCGCAGGACGTGTAAAGCCCGCTATCGGGATAGCTGGGAAAGGCATAGGGCGCGATCGCCGACCGGTTCTTGTCGTAGAGCGTGGCTACCGCTCCCTTTGCTTCGCTGGGCGCCCAGCCGGTCGCGCTCATGCGCAACGGGTCGAAAATGTGTTCCTGGGTGTAAGCACGATACGAAGTGCCAGCCTTGGTTTCGACCATCAGCGCGGCTAGCGAGGCGCCGAGGTTGCTGTAGCGGTACGTCGTGCCCGGGCGCGCCTTGATGAAGTTGGCCGGGTCGTAGTGGGTGCCTTTGGGGTCGAGATACGCGCGCAGCGGGGTCTTGATGTCGAATACCGGCTGTGCGCCCTTGGTGTAGCTCTGGGTATAGAACGGCTCCCGGTCGACGATGCCGGAGGTGTGCGTACCCAACTGGCGCAACGTGATCGGTGCGGCGGGAAAACCCGGATTGCGCACAGCGAATGGCAGGGCACCGTCGATATCCGCGTCCAGGTTGAGTGCGCCACTCTCCACCAGTTGTATGGCGGCCACGCCGATCAGGGTCTTGCTGATCGAGCCGACCGGTTGCACGGTGTCCGCCGTGTAGGGGCGCTGCTGCGCGATATCCGCATAGCCGAAGCCTTTGGCGTAGCGCACACCGCCGCCATCCACCACCGCCACGCAATAGCCCGGCAGCACCGACTTGGGCTGCATTGCTTGCAGGGCACGCTCGAGCGTGGCGGGCTGAGCCTCCGCCTGCATGGGAAGGCCGGCGGCGAGGCCGAGACATGCGGAAACAACAACAACGGCGTACTTGCCCATAAATCCCCTGCGTCCTGATCTGTGCCTGGCGGCGGTGCGTCGAAACCGGCGGCGCGGAGCCGCGGACGCGTAGTCTGCCGCCTGTCCTCGCCGGCGGCCATAGTTTTCCAGGCGATTATGACGGCTGGCGCTCAGAGCAACTTGCGGTAGACGACGAAGCCGGACTGCTCGGCCACCTGATCGTAGAGCCTCATGGCGGTGGCGTTGGTGTGATGGGTCTGCCAGTAGACACGCGGCGCGCCGGCCGCGTGTGCCCGGCCGTAGACCGCCTGGATCAGTGCGCGACCCACGCCCTTGCCGCGCGCCTGCTCGACGGTGAACAGGTCCTGCAGGTAGCAACTGGGGCCGATCTGGATGGTGCTGCGGTGGAACAGGTAGTGGGCCAGGCCCAGCAACCGGCCTTCATGCTCCGCGACCAGCGCGTGCACTGGCTCCGCTTCGTCGAAGAAGCGAGACCAGGTGACTTGGGTGATTTCGTCCGGCAACGCGGTTTCGCCATGGCGGCCGTAGAAGGCGTTGTAGCCGTTCCATAGCGGACGCCATGCCGCGCTGTCGCCGGGAGTGATAGGGCGGACGATCACAGGAGTGCTCATGGGGATTCGCTGCCAGGGACGATATCGGTCGCCTCCTAGCGTAGCGGCGCGAGCCGGCACGGATAACCCCTGGGCGAAGGGCGCCGGCCCGATAACGGTGCCGGCGCCGGTGTGGATCAGAGAATCAGGAACGTGGACGGACCGCTGGCGCTGGTCACGCCGGTCGCAGAACTGCACTGGGCATTCAGTGTGGCGCCGAGATTGAGCAAGGTGAATACGGCAGTGGCGCTGCGTCCCGCATAGCGGCCTGTGGTGATGTTGCCGGGCGCTGTCACCACCAGGTTGCCGTTGACCGGCGCTACGGTCGCGGTGAAGGTGAACGAGCTGGTTGCCGGACCACCGTTGTCGCTCCAATGGATGGTCCAGGTGATGGGCGCGGTCGAGAAGAGGTTGTTGCAGTTGAACGGTGCAGTGAATTGCTCGTGTGACGAGGCGCTGGTGAGCACCGGCAGCGCGATCAACTGGGTGCAGCTCCAGCTGGTGTCGGTGGTGACGGTATGCAGCACCGTGGCATTGGTGACGCCGGGAGACCAGGTGGCCGCGTGATTCCCCGTGCAGCTGACGATGGGCAGGATGCCTTGCGCGGAGACCGGCGATGGCGCCATGCCGGCGCCCAGGGCAAGCATCGCGGCGAGTGCGAGTGATGCGTGTGATCCGAGTATCGCTTTCAAGACACGTAATGCGGACATGGTTGTCTCCTGGGTGGATGGTTGCTCGATACGTGCGCCATCCCTGTGCGCTGGCGTCGTCCGGTGGTACTTGCGTGCCGGGCGCCGGTGGTACAGCGGCGTGGCGCGTTGCTTAGTGGGCGCCGGGATGCTGCGTGGGTCGCGTACCGGGTGTGCCGCGAGCGAGCGAGGGATCCATGCCTGGCGCGGCAAGTGTTATCCAGGCGCCGTCGTTGACCTGGCCCATTAGAAAACCGCCGAGCGCGCCGGCGTCGTAGGCGTTCTCCCAGTGCTCCACGATGCGCCCGTCGCGGAAGCGCCACAGACCGCAGAACGGCATGCCGATGCTGTTGCCGTCGCGGTGCGTGCGCAGGATGCCCAGTACGGCGCCGAAGTAGTCGTTGGCGATGATGTCGTGGACTTCCATGTACAGCGTGTCGCCGCTCAGGCGGATCAGGTCGAGTTCCTTGGCTTTGACCGCTGCCTTGCCGATGACTTGCGCGGGGCCGCCAGAGGCACCGCGATCGGCGGTATGCAGAACGACATCGTCGGCGACGTAGCGATCGATACAGCGCAGGTCGGCATAGATGGCGCGCAGACTTTCAACATTGGGGTGATGGGTCGACATGCTGGCGATTCCTTTGAGAGTTGATCGATGGCGGACACTCAGAACGGACAGCTCGATGGGCGACGCCTGGTGGCGCTCCGATGTCAGGGACATGCGGAAGGATGGCGCTTCATCGCTTGTGGCCGATGACGGCACCGTTGGCGGCGGGAGCTTCGAATCGGACGGTTTGCACGCCGGTGAATCCGGCGGTGACGAGCCAGTGGCGGTATTCCGCGGCGGTGTAGTTGCGGCCCCAGGTTTCGATGAGCATGTTGAGGCTCATCAGTGCGGCGTCGACGGGGCCGTCCTTGCTGTCATCGACGAACAGGTCGGTGATGACGATTTTCCCGCCTGGCGGCAATGCGGCGAAGCACTTATGGATGATCGCGAGACAATCGTTCTCTTTCCAGTCGAGCAGGATCTTCGACAGGAGGATGGCGTCGTGTCCGCCCGGCAGTTCGGCGTCGGCAAAGAAGTCGCCTTCCGCGAGATGGATGCGGTCGCTCAACCCGGCCTGCTCGATCTTGGGCCGGGTCAGCGCACAGACGAACGGCAGGTCGAACACGGTGGCCTGCAAGTGCGGGTGACGTCGACACAGCGCGATATCGTTGGCGCCGCCGCCACCGCCGACGTCGAGCAAACGGGCCACGCCGGAAAGATCGACAGCATCGGCGAACAGGTCGGCGGTGGTGATGGACAGTGCGTACATCGCCTCCCAGAAGGTAGCGACGAGCGAAGGATCTTCGCCGTCGAACAGCGAAGCCTGGCGATCGGGATTCCAGGTGAGCGGGCGGTTGCTGTGCAGGGCGTCTTTCAGGCGCAGCCAGGCGGGATACTCCCGACGATCGGCCATGGCGATCCATCCGCCAAAGTAGAGTGGCCGTCCGCGGACCAGATAGGTTTCGGCCAGCGGGGTATTGCCGTAGTGCTCGCCGCGTCGCTCGAGCAATTGCAACGCGGCGCACGCGGTCAACAACATCTCGGCAGGGCGGTGCGCGATGCCATAGTGCGCCGCGCACGCCTCGATGGTGATGCCGGTGGTTCCGGAAAGGTGCGTGAACAAGTCCAGCTCGTGTGCCACCGCGAGCGTTTTCGATGCCCACATCCCGGTCACAAGCGCCATCAATGGCCTGGCATCCGGTGTGGGCGGCTTGTGTGGGATGGGCGACGAGCGATCAGGAAGCGAGGCGAGCATGGTCTTGTGTCCCGGTTGCGGCAGAGGCGGGTACTTGCGCGGCACGATCGGGACGCCAGGTTGGCAGGTGCTCGCGATCTACCGCTTCCACAATGGCGCGCATGTCGGCCGAGTCGAGTTCGACGTTGGCGGCGACCGCGTTCTCGTCCAGGTGCTTGATGGAGGTGGTGCCTGGAATCAGCAGCGTCGCGGGCGAGTGGTGCAGCAGCCATGCGAGTGCGAGCTGCGAAGCGGTGAGACCGTAGCGATGGGCGATCGGCGCCAGCGGACTGTCTGGGCCGACCAGGCCGCCATGCCCGAGCGGGAACCATGGAATGAAAGCGATGCGATGTTCTTCCGCGTAGCGCATCACATCGTCGTCGGCGCGGTCGGCGATGTTGTAGAGATTCTCGATCGCCACGATGTCGGCGTACTGCCGCGCCTGCATCAACTGATCGATGCTCACGCCGGGCTGGTTGGACAGGCCGAGGTGATGAATCTTTCCCTGTTTTTGCAGGCGCACCAGTTCGCCGAGTGTGTCGGCTAGCGGTACGGTCGGATCGATGCTGTGCAGCTGATAGAGGCTGATGCGTTCTACACCGAGGCGACGCAGGCTCATTTCCACTTGCTGGCGCAGATATTCCGGCCGGCCCAGCGGCATGATGTAAGGCGCACCAGGTGCGCCGTGGATCCAGTCGAGCTTGCCTGAGCGCAGCATGCCGCCCTTGGTGGAAATCACCAGGTCGGCCGGGTAGGGGTACAGCGCTTCGCGGATGATGTCCTCGTTGTCGCCGGGGCCGTAGGAGTCGGCGGTGTCGATGAAGTTGATGCCGAGATCGTGCACGGCATGACGCAGCAAGGCGATGGCGCCCTTCTTGTCATCGGGTGGGCCCCACATGCCGTAGCCGGTGAGGTGCATGGCGCCGTAGCCAAGACGGTTGACCGTGAGGTCGCCGCCGAGCGTGAACTGTTTGCTGTTGGGTTGAGGATGTTTCGCGTTCATGTCATCGCCTCCTTCATGGCAAGGTTCAATGCATCGGTGATGGAAGGTGCAGGGTGTGTGGCCCAGGTGCCGAGCGCTATCTCGGCGGTGATGCCGGGGCCGAAGCCGGCGACGATGCCTTGCGCGCCGTCGTGCACGGCTCCGGCTTCAAACAGGCGTCGCAGCGCATCGAGTACGACCGCGGATGCGATGTTGCCGTACTCGGTCAGAGTGGCCCGGCTGTAGCGGAACATCGCCGGATCGACGCCGAGGAAATGCGAGAGGTCATCGAGAATGCGCGGGCCGCCCGCATGGATGATGTAGAAGTCGAGATCGGCGGCATCCCAGCCGAATTCGCCGGCGACCGCGCGCAGCTCGGGTGCCAATTGCTCCATGGTTCCCGGTACGCGGCGATCCAGGCAGAAATGAAACCCGGTGGCTTTGACGGCATAGGAAATCCAGTCCTCGGTGCCGAGCACCAGCCGCGAGCCGTTGCCGATCAGGCGCAGGCCGCTACCGCCTTGGCCGCGTACCACGGCGGCCGCGACGGCATCGCCGAAGAGGCCGTTGGAAAGAAGGTTGCCGACGGACAGGTCGGTGGGCTGATAGCACAGCGAGCAGAACTCGCAGGCGACGATCAGTACATTCGCACCGGGATACGCCAGACAGAAATCGTGGGCGCGATTGATCGCCGCGCCACCAGCGGCGCAACCCAGCTGAGCGATAGGCAGCTGGCGGGTGTCGCTGCGAAAGCCCAGCGCATTGATCATCCATGCGATGGGCGAGGGCATGGTGAAGCCGGTGCACGACACATAGATGATGGCGTCGATGCGATCGGCGGTCAGCTCGGCATGGATCAGCGCTTGTTCGACTACGGCGGGTACGCGTGCTCTCGCCTCGCGCACATAGACCAGATTGCGCGCTTCGAAACCGGGGTGCCGCAGTGTGATGTCGATGGGTTGCACGATGTGGCGCTGCGCCACCTGGGTGTTCTTGATCAGTCGAAGTACCAGCGGCAGTTGTTCGTGCCGCGTATGCAGGGCGCGTGCGAGATCCAGCGTCTCTTTCAGGCTGATGATGTGTTCGGGGACGGCGACAGCGGGACGGCAAAGGGTGGGCATCACACGCTCTCCGGTGTGAATAAACAGCGCGCGGAAATGAACGCCGCAGGGCTATGCGTCCTGCTGTCCAGGGCTATTGGATGGAGGTGCCGCGCGATAATCCCCTTATGAGTGAGGATTAATGCGGGACCGGTCGATCCTTCATCGTAGTCGGCCGAATGGGCCGCGATGACTGAGGGCGGGTTTGATCCGTGATTCCATCAAGAGAATGTCACTGATCAATCGTTTTCTGGAAAAAAGGATCTGGCGATGATGTTGCCGGGCCATGACGACATGCGTGGCCATGCTCTGCAAGGCATGCAGGGCGTACCAGGACATGGCGAAAGTAAGCCGGCGCGGTCGCCAGCGTCGATGTGCGCGTATAGCGGTCCTGGTTCTGCACAAGCATGCGCGAATCAGCCGGAACAGCATGGCTGCGATTCCTCTTGAGACTTCGGGAGTGCTCAAATGCGTGCGACCAAACGTTTGGTTTTATACGCCCGCGCTGCTTGGCATGTATCTATTCCGCGTCAAGATAGGTGTGACTGCGTGGAATATGTGATGCGGGTCGCTATTCGCGATTTACTTCTTCGCGCTATGGCGAGTGGCAGATTTTTTGCTGCCTGGATGGCCATCGATTAATCGTCGATTTCGATGTCCAGACTATCGAGCAGTGCCATTGCTTCGGGCAGCGAAAATTTCGCTCCCTTGATGTCGTTGTTGAAGATATCAATGCGGTAATGCTGTGCTTCGGAAAAATTGGCGCGGGCGAGGCGGGTCTTGCGGAACAGGGCGTCGCGGAAGTCCGTGCGCCGGAAGTCGGCGTCCTCGCAGTTGGCATCGGTGAAGTCGGTATCGAAGGCCCGGCTGTCGATGAGCTTCAGTTCGCGCAGGTCGAGGCCGAAGAAGCTGCAGTCGTTGAGCACGCAGCGATCGAATGCCAATGCGCCGGGAATGCGCACGGCCGACCAATAGGCCGCGGTCCAGTCGATGCCGACCATCTTGCAGCCGGTGAACGCCACGTTGGTGAAGCCGCTGCCGGTCAGTCTGGCCAGACTGAGATTGCAGTCGATGAATTCGCAATCGTTGAAACGGCAGCGTTGCATGACGCCTTCGCTGAAGTTGCAGCGGGTGAAACGGCAGCCGTGAAATTTACACGACTCGAGCGTCGCGCCTTGCAGGTCGAGTTCGTGGAAGTCTTCATCCTCGTACTCGTGCTGGTTGGCAATGCGCGATGACATGAGAGAGTGGCTGGCGATGCGCTGTTACTTGGATTCGCTGGCGACGCGCCGCCTGTGTCGCCACCACAGCACCAGCGCCACCAGCAGCAAGATGCCGCCGAGTACCCACAGGCTGCTTTGGCCGCGGCGGATCCACATCACCAGCCATTCGTGGTTGTTGGCGCCGAAGTAACCCAGGTAGACCCAGATCGGCACGCTGATCAGCGCGGCCAGGCCGTCGAGCAGGAAGAAGCGCAGGAACGACACGCGATGCGTGGTGCCGGCGGTGATGTAGACCGCGGTGCGCATGCCGGGCAGGAAGCGGGCGATGAACATCAGGCGATTGCCGTAGCGTTCGAACTTCTCCTGCACCTTGGCGTAGCGCTCGGGCGTGAGCACGCGCGCGACCACGCGCCATTGCAGGATGCGCGCGCCGTAGTGATGGCCCAGCAGGAACATGCCGGCGTCGCCCAGCAGCACGCCCACCATCGACACCGCGAACATCACGTGCACGTTGCCGTAGCCCAGGCCGGTGATCACGCCACCGGCGACCAGGGTGATGTCCTCCGGCAGCGGCGCGCCGGCACCGCACAGCATCAGTGCGATGAAGACGGCGGCGTAGCCGTTCTCGGCAAACAGCGTGATCAATCGTTCAAGCAGGTCCATCTACATCCTTGCCTGTCGTGTCCGGCCCACGGGGTAACGAGTGGGCGATGATCCCACAGGCTGGTGACTCCATGTGCACCAGCTCTTTGGGGGCGGAACGGTCAAGGATAACCGCATGCGGGCTTCAGTCCGAAGCGACCGGACGCTGTACCCGTGCGGCCAGTAATTCGCGTAGCTCGGCTTTCTCGGCGCTGTCGAGCGTACCTTCGCGGCTCTTGGTGGTGAGCAACGTGCGGCGCTGCTCGATCACCTGCTGTTCCATGCGCTGCAGTGCGTCGAAGAATTCGACACGCTGGATTTCCGGCTCGCCGACGACGGTGGCGGCCATCAGTTTTTGCAGTGCGGGATATTCCGGGCGCTCGGCGTAGTGTTCCACCAGCATCGCGGGATTGATGCCGGGTCGCGAGCGGGCGTGGTCGATCAAGTCGGCGAGCAGGTCCACGCCGGGTTTGTCGAGGCGCAGGAAGCGGTACGGACGTTCGACCTGATCGGCCATGCCAGGTTGCGCCAGCAGCAGGGCGATGGCGCTGCGCACCAGGCTGCGCTGCACGGCGACCGGACGTTGCACGGGGCGGCGCGCGGCGGTGTCGGGTTCCAGCACGGCGCGGGCGCCGGTGCGTTTCTCCAGCTCTTGTGCCATCAGGTCGCGGAAGGCGCCGTCGGGCAGGCGGGCGATCAGCGGTCGCGCGCGTTCGGCGAGGCGCGCGCGGCCGTCGAGGCTGCCGGTGTCCACGTCGTGCGACAGCTCACCAAAGAAATATTCGGACAGCGGCGTGGCGTTCTTCAGGCGTTGCTCGAAGCCGGCCTTGCCTTCCTTGCGGATCAAGGTGTCCGGATCTTCGCCGTCGGGTAGGAACAGGAAGTAGGCCTGACGTCCGTCGCGCAAGCGCGGCAGCGCGGATTCCAGTGCTTTCCACGCAGCAGCGCGGCCGGCGCGGTCGCCGTCGAAACAGAACACCACGTCGGGTGCGGCGCGGAACAGCACTTCAGTGTGTTCGGGTGTGGTGGCCGTGCCCAGGGTCGCTACCGCAATGGGCAGGCCGGCCTGGTGCATGGCGATCACGTCCATGTAGCCCTCGACCACCACGATGCGGGCGAGGCTGGCGTTGGCCTGTTTCACCTGCCACAGCGCGAACAGTTCGCGGCCTTTGTGGAAGAGCGGCGTTTCGGGTGAGTTGAGGTATTTCGGGCCTTGTTCCGATTGCAGCACACGGCCGCCGAAAGCGATCACGCGGCCGCGGCGATCAAGGATCGGAAACATCAGCCGTTCGCGGAAGCGGTCGTATTTGCTGCCGCGTTCGTTGCTGGCGACCATGCCGGCTTCGTTGAGCAGCTGCATGCGGCGCGGCTCATGCGCGCCCAGCGCTTTCATCACGCCGTCGTAGCCAGCCGGTGCCCAGCCGATGCGAAAGCGCGCGATGGTGTCGGCGTCGAGGCCGCGCTTGGTGCAGTACGCCTGTGCTTCGGCGCTGCGCGGCAGTTCGCCTTCGTACCAGCGTGCGGCGGCGTCGAGCAGGCTGTAGAGATCGGTCTTGTCTTCGCGCGGGGCGTTGTCGCGGCCGCCTTCGAAGGGGACTTTCAGGCCGACCGACTGCGCCAGTTCTTCTACCGCATCGGGAAATTCCAGGCGGTCGTAGTCCATCAGGAATTTGATGGCGCTGCCGTGCGCGCCGCAGCCAAAACAATGGAAGAACTGCTTGGTGGGGCTGACGTAGAACGATGGCGTGCGCTCGTTGTGGAACGGGCAGCAGGCGGTCCATTCGCGTCCGGCCTTTTTCAGCGGCACGCGCCGCTCGATCACGTCGACGATGTCGACGCGGGCAAGCAGGTCGTCGATGAAGCTGTCGGGGATACGGCCGCGCATAAGACGCTTAGTCTACCGGGGGCGACCCATGCTGCGGGGGACTCGGCTTATGCTGCGTGGCATCTCGGGGAGGGGTGTTCATGCCAGCCAGTGCGCAGATCCGCTTTCGACCGGCCAGTGCCACTGATGTTGCTCTGGCGGTGCCGCTGATTTACAGCTCCGGCCCCGCCGCGTTCGATTATGTATTTGCGGTGCCAGGACGCGGCGATGCTCAAGACTTCCTGCGGCACGCCTTTGTCGACGGCGCGGGTGAATTCGGCTGGCGCAATCACTGTGTGGGTGAGCTCGATGGCCAGGTCGTGGCGGTGGGGGCGGGTTTTGGTGCCGAGACGCACTGGCCATTCACGCTGGCGGCGGCGCGCCAGATCCTTGGATATTACGGACTGCGGCATGCGCCTGGCGTGATCGCGCGTGGTTTGCGGGTGGAAGCGGTCATTCCGCCCCCTTCGGGCGATATGCATTACCTGGCGCATCTCGGTGTGGCGCCAGCGTTGCGCGGGCGGGGCATCGGGCGCGCGCTGATCGACTATCTGGTGGCCGCCGCGCTCACGGATGGGCGGCAGCGCATGGTGCTGGATGTGGCTGTCAGCAATCCGCGCGCCGAGGCGCTTTATGCACGCTGCGGCTTCACGATGACGGGTGAGCGGTCATCCGCGCTGGCAAACGCGCAAGGCAGTGTGCCCGGCCACCGGCGCATGGAGTGGCGGCCGGGCTGAGCGGCCATCTACACGAGATGGAACAGCCCGATCGCGGCCAGCACGGCGATGATGAACAGGATCAGGAAGATCGCGAACAGGATCTTGGCGATGGTGCCGGTGACGCCGGAGACCTGTGAAAAGCCCAGCCAACCGGTAACCAGCGAGATAATGGCGAGGATGATGGCCCACTTGAGCATGCTTGCCTCCGTCACGCTGTCGCGCCGCCGAATGGCGCACGCTCACGGTGTAGCGGGCGGGGTGTGAAGAGGGTGCGTCGATAACGCTTGCGCAGCGTCATGCTGCGCTGCAGCCTTCACGATCCATTCGAGGAGATGACGATGTTGCTGACGTGGGTGTTGCTGCGCGCACAGCGCGACATCGTGCAGCACTTCATGCAGGCCGGCGCGACCGCGGCCGATAGCGCGCGCACGACAGAAGCGCTGGGCTTGAAGCCGGGCATTGCCTGGCATCAGCTGGTGGGGCATGCGGTGCTGCGCTGCCCCGGCGAGGGGCACTATTACCTGGATCTGGCGAACTGGGAGCGCTTGCGCCTGCAGCGGCGCCGCCATACCTGGATGGTCGGCGTCGCCGTGCTGGTGCTGCTGGCGCTGTTGTTCTGGCTGCGCGCGGCGGCCTGAAGCGTTAGCCCGCCAGGCGCGCTTTGATACGTCCGGAGACGGCGGCCATGTCGGCGCGGCCGGCGGCCTTCTCCTTCACGGCGGCGACCACTTTGCCCATGTCGCGGGCGCTGCTGGCGCCGGTATCGGCGATGGCGGCAGTGATCAGCGCGTCGACTTCCTCGTCGCTGAGCTTGGCCGGCAGATAGGTCTCGATCACCGCCATTTCGGCGCGCTCAACGTCGGCCAGGTCGGTGCGGTTGGCGGCGTCGTACTGGCTGATGGAGTCGCGGCGCTGTTTGAGCATCTTTTCCAGCACGGCCAGGGTCTGGGCGTCATCCAGCTCGATGCGCTCGTCCACTTCGCGCTGCTTGACCGCGGCCAGCATCAGGCGGATCACCGCCAGGCGCTGCTTGTCGCCGCCGCGCATGGCGGTCTTCATGTCTTCGGTGAGCTGCTGCTTGAGGGACATATCACTCTCCGGGGTGGTGGCGGGGTGGTAGCGTGAAGGAAACGCATAAAGCCGGCGTTGCACTGGGCAACGCCGGCCTATGTTGAAGCGGAAGGCAGCGGCGGCGGATAAACGCGCCAGCTGCCGGGCCGTGTCTGGTACCTTGGGGCTAGGCGCCGGTGGCGCCTGCACTCCGGATCGTCCGCCGGGCGGACGAAAGGCTCAGTACAGGCGGGTGCGACGCGAAGTGTCGCGCGAGAGACGACGCAGGTGACGCTTCACCGCGGCGGCACGCTTGCGCTTGCGCTCCTGGGTCGGCTTTTCATAGAACTCGCGCTTGCGGGTCTCGGCCAGAACGCCGGCCTTTTCGCAGGTGCGCTTGAACCGACGCAGGGCAAGCTCGAACGGCTCGTTCTCGCGAACTTTTACGCTGGGCATGGAAACTCCGAATGGTAAACTGGCCCGTCTGATCGGGCGAGCCGCGAAGTATAGCGTGGACACGAAGCAATTTTCAAAGCCCATCCTGGGCATCGAGACCTCCTGCGACGAAACCGGCGTGGCCCTGCTGCGCTGGGAGCCGGCTGCGCCGGGCAGCGGGCTGCTTTCCCACGCGCTTTACAGCCAGATCAAGCTGCACGCCGACTATGGCGGTGTGGTGCCGGAGCTGGCCAGCCGCGACCACGTACGCAAACTGCTCCCGCTGATCCGTGAGGCCCTGGCCGAGGCCGGCCTGACCCCGCAGGACCTGGGCGGCGTAGCTTACACGGCCGGCCCGGGCCTGGTCGGCGCCTTGCTGGTGGGGGCGGCGGCGGCACGGGCCATGGCCTGGGCGCTGGGCGTGCCGGCCATCGGCGTGCATCACATGGAAGGTCATCTGCTGGCGCCGCTGCTGGAAGACGACCCGCCAGAGCCGCCATTCGTGGCCCTGCTGGTGTCCGGCGGCCATTCCATGCTGGTCGAGGTGAAGGGCATCGGGCAGTACCGCATCCTTGGCGACACCCTGGACGACGCCGCGGGCGAAGCCTTCGACAAGACCGCCAAGATGATGGGCTTGCCGTATCCGGGTGGCCCGGCGCTGGCCGCACTGGCGCAACAGGGCAGGCAGGGCGCATTCCGTTTCTCCCGGCCCATGACGGACAGGCCGGGGCTGGATTTCAGCTTTTCGGGCCTGAAGACCCAGGTCCTGCTGGCCTGGCAGCAATCGGACCGAAGCGAGCAGACCCGCGCGGACATCGCGCGCGGTTTCGAGGAGGCCATCGTCGACACCCTGGCGATCAAGTGCCGTCGCGCGCTGCAAGCCTCCGGCGCCAAGCGGCTGGTGATCGCCGGCGGCGTAGGCGCCAACAAGCGCCTGCGCGAGGAACTGGCGGAGGCTGGGGCGAAGGAAGGTTTCCGCGTGTATTTCCCGCGTCTGGCGTTCTGCACGGATAACGGCGCGATGATCGCGCTGGCCGGCGCCATCCGCCTTGCCCATGGCCAGCATCAGGACGAAACGGTGCAGGTATTCCCGCGCTGGGATCTCGAAAGTCTGCCGGCCGCGGTGTAACGACGCTTGCATCGGCACGGCTTCTTGCCGACCCTAACCGCATGGATATCGTTTTCATCGAAGATCTGCGCATCGACACCGTCATCGGCATCTACGACTGGGAGCGGCGCGTGCGCCAGACCTTGTCGTTCGATATCGAGATGGCGTTCGACAACACCCGTCCCGCCGCGACGGACGACATCGCCGACACGCTCAACTACAAGGACGTGTCCAAGCGCCTGATCGATTACGTCGGCGCCTCCAGTTTCGGCCTGGTGGAGACCCTGGCCGAGCGTTGCGTCGCGATCATCCGCGAGGAGTTTGGCGTGAGCTGGGTGCGCCTGAAACTCTCCAAGCCCGGAGCGGTGCGCGGTTCCAAGGCCGTGGGCGTGCGCATCGAACGCGGCCAGCGGCCTGACTGATGGCGCGTGCTTACCTGAGTCTCGGCTCCAATATCGAGCCGCAACGCTACCTGCGCGCGGCGCTGGATGAATTGCGCGCTCGCTTCGGCGCGATTGCGGTGTCGCCGGCGTATCGCAGCAAATCAGTGGGGTTCGACGGGCCGGATTTCGTCAACCTCGCCGTGGGGCTGGATACCGACCTCTCGCCGGAAGCCTTGAACGACTGGCTGCATGCATTGGAAGACCGCCATGGCCGCCGCCGCGATGTGCCGCGCTATGCGGATCGCACACTGGACGTGGATATCGTGCTGTACGACGACCTGGTACTGCAGGGCGCGGGACACCTGGAGATCCCGCGCAAGGAGCTGAAGCACGCCTTCGTGCTGCGCCCCATCGCCGACATCGCTCCGGAGTTGCGCCATCCGGTGAGCGGCGAACGCATGGCAGCGCTATGGGCCGCATTTCCGGCGGACCGCGAGCCGCTGACGCCCGAGCCGCTCTGAACGCCCTGCTTTGAACGACACACTATCGCCCGTCACGCGCGGGTGCTAGAACACGCACCTCAATCACCATGGAATGAGGTAGGGGGCATGGCGGGGAAATTTGCACGTAGCTGGAGTCTGATGAAGTCGAGCGCCGCGGTGCTGCGTTCCGACAAGTCGCTGATGATGTTCCCATTGCTGTCGGGCATCTGCTGCCTGCTGGTGGCGGCTAGTTTCTTGATCCCGATCGGCATGGCGATGGTCGGCGCGGAGCGCGCCGGTGTCGGCGAGCACGGGCTTTCCGTGGGCGCCTATGCAGCGTTGTTCGTGTTCTATCTGGTGCAGTATTTCGTGATCATTTTCTTCAACACCGCGCTGGCCGGTGCCGCGCTGCAGCGGCTGCGTGGCGAAGCCACCAGTCTCGAGGCCGGTTTCGCAGTGGCGAAGTCGCGCGTGGTCAGCATCTTCGGCTATGCGCTGATCGCCGCCACGGTGGGACTGGTGTTGCGCGCGCTGCAGGAGCGTCTCGGCCTGATCGGTCGCCTGGTTGCCGGCTTCCTCGGTCTGGCCTGGACGGTGGCTACCTTTCTGGTGGTGCCAGTGCTGGCCAGCCAGGACATCGGTCCGATGGATGCAGTGAAGCGCAGCGTGGAACTGCTCAAGCAGACCTGGGGCGAGAACCTGATCGGCAACGCCGGCCTCGGCGTGGTGTTCGGCATCGTCACTTTCGTCGCTGCGCTGTTGGCCGTGGGCCTTATCGTGGTGGCGGCGAGCATGCAGTCTGCCGCCGCGCTGATCGCCATCATTGCGATCGTGGTGATCGGCTTTACCCTGCTGGCGCTGATCCAGGCTTCGCTGCAAGGCATCTATGCCGCTGCGCTGTATCAGTACGCGGAGGAAGGCACCGTGGGTGGCGGTTTTGATCAGGCGCTGCTGGAGCGTGCGTTCCAGCCGAAGAGCTGAGCGGAGCGTCGATTCGACTGAAAAAGGGCGGCAGTGATGCCGCCCTTTTTTATACGGCGAGTGAGCGGCCGCCGTCGATGCGGATGATCTGTCCGGTGACAAAGGTCGCATCGCGTAGCAGCCACAACACGGCACCGGCGACATCGTGCGGTGAGCCCGCGCGTTGCAGCGGCGTGCGCGCGAGCATGGCTTGCTGATCGTCGTAGGGCTTGCCGTCGCTGGGCCACATCACCGCACCGGGCGCGATGCCGTTGACGCGGATCTCGGGGCCAAGATCGAGCGCGAGTGATCGCGTCATGGCAGCCAGCGCCGCCTTCGCCATGCAATAGACCGGGTGTTTGGCGAGCGGCCGTTCCGCGTAAATATCGACAAGGTTGACGATGGCGCCGTGCGATTCGCGCAAGGCAGGCACTGCCGCCTGCGCCAGAAAGAAGGGCGCCTGCGCATTGGAGGCGAACAGCTCGTTCCATTGAGCGGGCGTCGCCGTGCCGATCGGCGTTGGGTAGAACGCGGACGCATTGTTGACGAGCGCATCGAGGCGGCCGAACTGCGCCACGGTGGTATCGATCAGCGCCGGCAGGGCTTCGAGATCGGCGAGCTCCGCCTGCAATACCAGGGTGCTGTTCGCGCGCCGCTGCTCCAGTTCGGCGGCCAGCGTGGTGGCTTCGTTGACCGAGCGTCGGCAGTGCAGGGCGAGGTCATAGCCAGCGGCGTGCAGCGTGCGTGCGATTTCCGCGCCCACCCGTTTGCCGGCGCCGGTAATCAGGGCGACCGGACGTTCCTGGTGTGCGTTCATGCGCGGCTCCTGCGTGCATCGGATCAGCGCGCAGCTTGCCGCAAAGCGCCAGGGGCGTCATCCCGCAGGCGCACGCGAAGTGCGGCTATTCGGGTGAATGCTCGCGCTTGACTACTTTGCGCGCGACACGGCCGACGGTGTGTACCACGCCGCGTTTGGGACGCTCCTTCGGCAGGGTTGCCTCTGGTGCATCGCCAGCTTCGGTATCGAAGTCACCGCCGAACATGGCAATGGCCGTACTCGCGACCTGCCCGGTGTCGTAGTAGGCGTAGGCGCCGACACCGAGCGCGCCAACCACCGGCAGCCAGCGCGACAGGCCCTTGCCGACGGTACGCTGGGTAACTTTCACGCCGATGCGTTTGGCGACACGTTCGGCGACGGCGTACGACATGCGCCGGAACAGCAGGCGGTCGCCCATGCGCACCACCAGATCGCGAAACGCCTGTGCCGCGGTGTGGCGGAACAGACACCACAGCATCTGCTCGCGGCCGAGTGCGGCATGTTTGCCGTAAGCGGCGGCAATGTCGCTGACCATCTGTGCCTGGATCTTCCAGATGGCGATCAGTTCGGGCAGCACGGTGAGCCAGCCCAGCGGCCCCGGCGGTAGCGCCAGCGAGCCGGCGGTGAGTGCGGCGCGTTGTGCTGCACGGTTGGCCAGCTTGCGAGCCTCGGCCTCCGGGTCACTGCTGGTGTCCACTTTGCTGTTCGGGATCTGGCTGACGAAATCCAGGATCGCCTGAGTAATGCGGCTGTGTTCGTCCGCACCGATCACGGCGGGAAGCTGCTTGTTGCCCTCGGTCATGCGGGAGCTCCTGACGATCGTGCGCAAGGCAGTCTAGGTGGCTTTGATGAAAACATGGCGAATATCGGCCAGCGCCGCTCAGGTTTGGGCGTTTGGACATCCGCAGGCGATTGTTTTCGCAAGATTGTGCGACGCAGGGTGTGACTTCTGGGGCAGGCGTTGGGCTTGGTTCAATGGCAATGTTATAACGTATCGAAAAACACAAAGCCCCTTTCCCGCCCGAGCCCCCGATGAAGCCCACCTTGCTTGCTTTCAGCCTTGCCGCCGCCTTGGCTGCCGTATCCGCGCACGCGGCGGAACCGACCGCGCAAACCGTCGATACCTCCAGCCCGTCCGCCAAGGACGACACGGCGGCTGATGCCGCCGGTGGCGCTACCCGCAACAAGCCCGCGAACAAGGTCCAGCAACTGGGAGCGATCGATGTGACGGCCGCGCTGGATCAGGCGCGCAATGCGCTGTCGCCGGATACCGGCAGCAGCCAGTACGTGATCGACCAGAAGGCGATCCAGGCCATGCCGCTGGGCGAATCGACGCCGTTGAACCAGGTAATCCTGCAAGCGCCAGGCGTCGTGCAGGATTCCTACGGCGGACTGCATGTGCGCGGTGACCACGCGAACCTGCAATACCGCATCAATGGCGTGATCATTCCCGAGTCGATCTCCGGCTTCGGCCAGACGCTGGATGCGCGCACCATCAAGAACGTCAAGCTGCTCGACGGCGCCCTGCCGGCGCAGTACGGCCTGCGCACGGCGGCGGTGGTGGACATCACCACCAAGAGTGGCCATGACCTCGGCAATGGTGGCAGCGTTGGCATCACCGGCGGTTCGTTCGGCACGCTCAACCCCAATGCTTCGGTGTGGGGCAGCAGCGGCGCATGGAGCGGCTTCTTCACCGCCAACTATCTGGAGAACGATGTCGGTATCGAAAACCCGACCTCCAGCCGCAAGCCGATCCACGATCACACCAATCAGGTGAAGGCCTTTGGCGATATCTCGTACTTGATCGACAACGAGACCCGGCTGAGCTTTCTGTTCGGTGCCAGCAACAACCGCTTCCAGGTTCCGAACAACCCGAACCAGACACCGAAGTTCGGCTATCTCGACACGGTCGACTTCGATTCGGCCAAGCTCAACGAACAACAGCGGGAAAAGACCCGCTTCGGTGTGCTTGCGCTACAGGGCAAGCTGGGCAGCACTGACTACCAGGTGTCGCTGGGTCAGCGCTACACCAGCGTGAATTTCCAGCCGGACCTGATCGGCGATCTGATGTTCAACGGTGTGGCTTCCAATGTGACTCGCACCAACCGAGCCAGCACGCTGCAGGCGGATTTCGCCACGCCGATCGGTGACAGCAACACCTTGCGCTACGGCGTCTACGGCAGCTTCGAACACGCCAGTAGCGGCAACAACGCCTGGGTCTTTCCGGTGGACGCCAATGGCAATCAGGCCAGTACCACGCCGCTCAACATCATCGACAACAACCGCCTGACCGCGAAAACCTGGTCGGCCTATGTGCAGGACGAATGGAGCATCGGCGAGAAATGGACGGTGAACTACGGCGTGCGCGGCGACAAGTACACGCTGGCGCGCACCGAGAGCCAGCTGAGCCCGCGCCTGGGTGTGGTCTATCAGGCCACTGACAGCACGACGGTGCATGCCGGTTACTCGCGCTACTTCACGCCGCCTGCGACGGAGATGGTCACCACCTCCAACATCGCCAAGTTCGACGGCACCACCAATGCTGTGTCCAACCCGGGCAATGCCATACCGCTGTCGGAGCGCTCGGACTACTTCGATGCCGGCATCGCGCAAAACGTTACCCCCGCGCTGACCTTTGGTCTCGATACCTATTACCGCAAAGTGACCCGCCTGCAGGACGAAGGGCAGTTCGGCGCCGCGCTGGTGTATTCCACCTTCAACTATGCCCGCGGTCATATTGGCGGCGTCGAGTTCACGGCGAACTACGATGAAGGCCCGATCTCCGCCTACTTCAATTTTGCCTACAACCGCTCGATGGGCAAGAAGGTCATCACCAGCCAGTACAACTTCGCGGTCGATGATCTCGCCTACGTCGCCGACAACTACATCCACCTCGATCACGACCAGAAGTACACCTCGTCGGGTGGCATCAGCTATGCCATCGACAGTGCCACCAAGGTCGGCGCGAACTATATCTTCGGCACCGGCCTGCGCCGCGACGGCGCCGTGCCGAACGGCAACTCGATGCCGGACTACTTCCAGCTCAACCTGAGCCTGTCGCACGACTTCAACTTCGACAGCGTGGGCACGCTGCACACGCAATTGGCGGTGATCAACGCGCTGGATCGCACCTATGAGTTGCGCGATGGCACCGGTATCGGTGTGGGCGCGCCGCAGTTTGGGCCGCGCCGCGGGCTGTATCTGAGTCTGCAGAAAGACTTCTGATCAGGCTGGCCCCTCTTCCCTTCAAAGGGGAGAGGGGCTGATTGCTCGGCGCAACCCAATTCGGCCCTATGGCCGCTTCGGCTATCCTTGGCGGGATGAATCCAAGCATGTCATCCCGTCTGCCGACCCCGGGTGCCGAAGAGCGCGAGCACTCCGACCGCCTATTGCAGCGACTGCGCGAGGAGATCGCCTCACACGGACCGATGCCGTTCTCGCAGTACATGGAGCGCTGCCTCTATATGCCGGGGCTGGGCTACTACAGTGCGGGCGCGACCAAGTTCGGCGAGGCCGGCGACTTCGTGACCGCGCCCGAGCTGGGTCCATTGTTCGCCCGCTGCATAGCGCGCGTCGTACAACCCGTCTTCGAGATGCTTGGCGAGACAGCCGATTTCCTGGAACTGGGCGGCGGCAGCGGAGCGTTTGCGGAAGCCGTTCTGTTGGCGCTGCACGCGGAGAACGTCGCACCACGCCGCTACCTGATCCTGGAGCCGAGTGCGGATCTGCGCGAACGCCAGCGCGAGCGTCTGGTCGCCGCTTTGCCTCCCGCCTTGTTCGAGCGCGTGGCGTGGCTGGATCGTCCGTCGGAAGAAGACTGGCAGGGTGTGCTGTTCGCCAATGAAGTGATCGACGCCTTGCCGACGACACGATTCGCCATGCGCCATGGCGAGGTCTATGAGGAATATGTGGCTCTGGACGGCGAAGGTCGCCTGACGCGCATCGATCGTCCCGCCGACGCGCTGGTCTCCGGCGCAGTGCGTCACGTCGAGCGCGATATGGAAGCCGAGTTCGCCGAAGGCTATCGCTCCGAGATCTTGCCGCAATTGCCCTACTGGATGCAGGCCGTGGCCGCGTCGCTGACCAAGGGCATCATGCTTTTCATCGACTACGGCTACGTGCGCCGCGAGTTCTATCAGCCCGGACGCACCGACGGCACGCTGATGGCGCACTACCGTCACCGTGCACACAACGATCCGTTGTACCTGCCCGGCCTCAACGACCTCACAGCCTCGGTGGATTTCACCGCACTGGCCGAGGCCGGTAACCAAGCCGGCTTCGGCGTCGCCGCCTATCTACCGCAGGCGCACTTCCTGATTGCTGCCGGCCTGCAAGAAGTGTTCGAGCGTGCCTACACCGAAACCGACGACGAGGCGACGCGCTATCGGCTATCGCAGCAGGTGAAGCGCCTCACTTTGCCGGATCAGATGGGCGAACGTTTCCAGGCCATGGTCTTTGCGCGTGGCATGGATATGGTGCCGCTGCCGGCTGATCTGTTGGCGGCGGATCAGGGCGAGCGGCTATAGGCGAGCAGCATCTCGCTGGTAGCGTTGCCAGGTCTCCGCCACCATCGTCCAGGGGTGGAAGCGAAATTCCAGCGCATGCTGACCGGCCGGAACGCAGACTGCCCGGAACATGCCGTTGGCACGGTGGATCGGTAGCGGCTCGCCATCAACCTGTGCGCGCCAGCCTGGAAAATCCAGTTCGCTGACCACCAGCCAGCCGGGACCTTCGTCAGAGCGTGTCCGAACCGTCAGTGATGTCGGTGTGGTCGTGGCGTCCTGCAACTGCAGGCGATGGTTGCAGCCGGCGGCGCGAGCTTCCGCAAGCTCGCGATCCTGCGCGTCGCGCGGAGTCAGCCAGAACGTCTGATTGAAGTCGGTTGAGGCGAACACATCTGGCGATGGCGGTGCATCGGAGGTGCGCATTTCAACGGGTGTCAGCAGGCGCGGATAGGCATGGTTGTTGCGCCAGACTTCGCCGTTGCGTCCGGCGAAGACACGCTCATAACCTGTTGAAGGTGTCCAGGAGGGCGACTTAAGCGTGGTGTCCCTTACTAGATATTCGGCACCGAGCAATGCACTCATCGCGCTGCCCGGCGCCGGGTTGTAGGGCGTAACGGGCCAGGACTGAATGCTGCTCTCGCGTGCGCCGTACCATTGCTCGTAGAGCGCATAGCGCAACGGATTGTAACCCTGGGTGGAATGCAGGCCGCGAAACGCCGCCGAGTTGTCCCAATACGGTTGGGTGTTCACTGGTTCGACGCGGGGAGGCAGTAGTCTGCCGGCGGCACGTGCATCGTTCGCAATGAATGCAGCGGCATCGTCTCGCATCAATGCGCGGGTGCCATCGGGGCCTTGATTGAACAGGCCGTTGAGATTGAAGCAACGGTAATCAACCACCAGCAGTGCCAATAGCCATGCAGCTCGGCCGATGTCCGTGATGCCTGGGCGCCGTACCCGCCACAACGCGATCACGGCAAGCAGTGAAGCTGCCAGTGTGGCTGTTTGCCAGCGCGTATGTGTGTCGCGCATGGCGAAGCTGGTGAGCAGTAACCACACGGCGGCAACTACCAGCAGCCACGTGAGATGACGTCGCGAATCCAGTCTGAAGTGTGAGGCGGATAAGCCGACAACGATCGCGAAAGCAAAATTAAGCAGGTAGGCCCCATCCGCAGGACGCCTGAACTGCTTGATCCCTGGCAGCCACGAATACAGCCACCCGTAGAAAGGCGTATTCACTCCGAGCATATACAAGGTGGCGATCAATCCCACGACACCGAAGAACAGCATCTGCCGACGTTGTTGTGGTTGTCGCCAGGCCAGTCCAGATCCCGCAAGCAGCAACAGAGGCAGGACGCCAATGTAGAGATAAGCCTCAACGAGAGAGGCCGGTCCCGTATAGGTGCCACGCAATGCGTGCAGCGCGTTGGGACTGAGCAGCGTCAAGAATGCGCGCAGGTCCAGCGAGGCCGGAACCGCGGCCGCCAGCGGCAGTTCCGCACGATTCGAGAGGGCAGTGAACGCGAGGCTAAGGACGAGTTGCGGTAGTCCCATGGCGAGCGCAAGCAGCAACGCCAATCCCATGCCGAAGCACCATTGCCAGCGATCGCGTGAGGTGTAGCTGCGCCAGTGCGCCACGGTTGCCACCACACCATACCCAGCGAGCATGAGTACAAGGAGATAGGTTAGCTGTACCAGCTGAGTCAGCATGGCTCCCGCAGCACATCCGAACAGCAGGCCGCGCTGCCACTGCGGCCGCGCAAGGAAATGGCGCAGCGCAAGCAGCACCACAGGTGCGTAGCCATAAGCCACGACGATGGGTACGTGTTCAATGCGGGATGCGGCGACGCCGCCGGCCATAAAGACCGTGGCGCCTATCAGGCTGCCGAAGGCGTTGGCACCGGTCCGGCGCAATATGGCCAGTATGGCGGCGCCACCCATCAGCACATGCAGCAATACACCCCAGGCAAACCAGGTGCCGCCTGGCGAGGAGGGCAGCAGCATCCACAGCATCAGCAGTGGCGAGAAAAGCATGCCTTGCGGATCGGCGATCTGCGGATAGCCGCCGTAGATGTGTGGATTCCACCAAGGCGCCAGACCGTGACGCAGGCTGTGCGCGTTGAAATAAACGGTGGGATAGAACTGGTCGCTGGCATCCCATGGCAAGACCTTGATGCCCACCAGCACAGGCAGATTCAGAAGCAGCCAGATCAGTAACAGCGCACCGAACAGGCGAGTGCCAGGACGTTGCCACCAGGACATGAAATCCCTTTCTTGATGGGCGTGTCGCCTGCGCCTTTCCAGAAGGCGCAGGCGACACAGGAAATGTTAGTGAGAGGCGGGCATGGCGTCAGCGGCGCTCTCGGCGGCGCCTGGCGAGGGCTGCACCGGCGTGCTGTCCTCCTTACGCCGCCCCAACTGCTGGTTCTTATACATATGCGCCGCCACCTGGTAGTACGCCGTGGCCTGATCCACCAGCGACTGCTGGACCGGATGCACCGGCGTGCCGTCGCCGGTGTCGAAATCGGGCTTCATCTGTTCCAGTCGACGCTGCGGTTCGAGCACGGTGAGGATGTCGCCGTGCAGGTAGCCGAGTTTTTCGTAGGTGGCGGGGAAAGCGCGCTCGCGGCCGGGTTCGAGCTGGAACAGGTCGTAGCCGAAGAAGCGGCTGCGGTAGCTGAAGTTCAGCAGGCCGAGCAGGGTGGGCACGATGTCGATCTGGCTCATCAGGCGATGTACGCGCTGCGGCTGGATGTGCTTCGGCGCGTAGATCCACAGCGGAATGTGGTAGCGGTTGATCGGCACGCTGGTGCGACCCGCGCTGGACGAGCAGTGGTCGGCGGTAATGACGAAGATGGTGTCGTCGAAGTACGGCTTGCTGCGCGCACGCTTGATGAAGTCGGCGATGGACCAGTCGGTATAGGCCACGGCGGCTTCGCGCGTGCCGTTCTTCTGCGGTACGCGATCGGCCGGCACGGTGAAGGGGCGGTGGTTGGAGGTGGTCATTACATGCAGGAAGAACGGCTTGCCTTCCGCATGACTGCTGTCCATCTGGCGTAGCGCGAGGGTATACAGATCCTCGTCGGCCACGCCCCACACGTTCTCGTGATGGATGGGGTCGCTCTTGGAGATATCGTTGCGGTCCACCGCGCGATAGCCGTTGTGGCTGAAGTAGTAGTTCATGTTGTCGAAGTAGCCGTAGCCACCGTAGACAAAGTCGGACTGGTAGCCGCGGTCATTGAACACCGTGGCGACGGAGAACAAGTTCTCGTTGTTGTGCGCTTTCACCAGCGAATCGCCCGGCGTCGGCGGGATCGACAGCGACAACGCTTCCAGGCCGCGAACCGTGCGGGTGCCGTTGGCGTAGAGGTTGTCGAAGAACAGGCTCTGGTCGACCAGAGCGTCGAGATTGGGCGTGATGTCGCGCTTGTCGCCGAAGGTCTTCATGAAATCGGCGGAGAGGCTTTCCACGCTGATCAGCACCACGTTGAGGTGCTTCTCGGGCCCGGTATGGCGGATCTCGCGGGTAAGGTCGCGCGGATCGTCGCTGATGAAGGTGGCCTCGGGGGTCTTGATCAGGGCGCGCACGTCACGGAATGCCTGGTCTTCCGGCAGCGTGGTGTAGAAGCGCGAGTAGTCGAGATGGCTGCTGCGGAAGGCGGCGAAGAATTCGTAGATGCCGTTGCCAGAGAGTTCGTTGACGAAGACGTTGTCGGTGCGGTCCTTCAGCGTGCCCTTGAACGCAAAGGAGATCAGCACAGTCAGCGCCAGCCAGGTCAGCACGACCTTGCCACGCTGAAGGAAACGCGTGCCGCCGTCGCGCGTGCGCAGCCCCTTGCGGCTGAGCACCAGCACCACCAGCACGGCGAGGGCGAGCAGGCTCAGCCATGTACCCAGCGGGTAGGATTCACGGATATTGCCGATCACTTCCGTGGTGTAGACGAGATAGTCCACCGCGATGAAGTTGAAGCGCGTGCCGAATTCGTTCCAGAACACCAGTTCGGAGACGGCCACGAACATCAGCCAGTACAACAGCACCGCGCCGAGCACATACAACACCCACTGGCCGACGCGCGACAGATAGGCGCGCTGCGGCATCAGCCACAGGAACAGCACCAGCGGCCAGGCCACGTAGATAAAGGTGACCAGGTCGTAACCCAGGCCTACGCCGAAGGCATACGCCCAATACAGCGGGTTATGCGGCACACCGCTGCCGGCCATGCCCAGGAGGACTAGGCGAGTGATGGCGCCAAGCAGCACATAGGTGATGCCGAGCCACCACAAAGGGCGAAAACGCTGGCGCAGCGGTGAGGCAGAGAGATAGGTGGCGGGCAAGGGTGGCTCCGGGCGCAAGGTCATCAGAACGCCCGACTTTACCGAAAAGTGACAGGCAGCCCCGTTTTATATAACGGATTGGCTTAGCGAACGCTGGATTTGACCTCGGCGATGGCCGTTATACGGGCTTTTTCCAGCGCTGCGCCCACTTCCGGCCCTTGTAGCCCCTGGGCTACGAAGGCGGTGGCGCCGATCCCGGCTGCCGCCGCGCGCGCCGCGCGCAGGTAATCGGCCTGGGGATAGCTGTCGTTCTCATGATCCAGGCGGCCGCGTTTGTCCGCCTCGCAGGCGGCCAGGAATACATCCAGTCGTTCGGGGCGGCGCAGCGCATCCAGCGCGCTCAGCAGGCGCAACACGGTTGCCGGCTTCAGTTCCAAGGCGCGATGTGCGTTGAGGTGTTCGCGGCACACCTGTTCGGCCAGCGCCGCGTAGTCGGTCGGTACGCGAAGACGCGCTGACAGTCGGCGCAGCGGTGACACACCGGCCTGTTCGTGGCCGATATGCCGCGGCAGGACATTGGTCGGCGTCAGCGCCTTGCCGAGGTCGTGGGTGAGTGCGCAGAAGCCAACCAGGTCGTTGCCCGGAGCGATACGCGCAGCCATGTCCAGCACCATCTCCAGATGGATGCCGGTGTCGATTTCGGGATGGAATTCCGCGCGCTGCGGCACGCCATACAGGGCGTCGATTTCAGGAAACAGCACAGCCAATGCGCCGCTTTCGCGCAGTACTTGCAGGAAAGCGGAGGGGCGCGGTTCGGCGAGTGCCTTGCGGGTTTCCTGCCATACGCGCTCCGGCACCAGGTGATCCACTTCGCCGTCGCGCACCATCTGTTGCATCAATGCCATGGTTTCTTCGGCCACGCGGAAGCCGAGCGGCGCGAAGCGGGCGGCGAAACGCGCCACGCGAAGCAATCGCACCGGATCTTCGACAAAGGCCGACGAGACGTGCCGCAGCACGCATTGCTCGATATCGCGCACGCCATGGAAAGGGTCCACCAATGCGCCGTGCTCATCTTCGGCAATGGCGTTGATGGTGAGGTCGCGCCGGGCCAGATCCTGCTCCAGCGTCACTGAGGGATCGGCCTGAAAGGCGAAGCCGTGGTAGCCGCGGCCGGTTTTGCGCTCGGTGCGGGCGAGTGCGTATTCCTCGTTGGTCTGCGGGTGCAGGAAAACGGGGAAGTCTTTGCCTACGGGTTTGTAGCCGAGCGCGAGCAGGTCGTCGGGCGTGGCGCCGACAACGACGTGGTCGTGGTCGACGACGGGGCGGCGGAGCAGTTTGTCGCGGACTGCGCCGCCGACTAGGTAGGTACGCATGGGGGGATTCTGCCACGTTGCTCTGTTTTCTCCCCTAAAGGGCGAGAGGTCGGTTCTTGCGACATCGTTTCTACTTCGTCATTCCGGCGAAGGCCGGAGGCGCTTCACAACAGCGAAGCTGGTCATCCAGTAGTGGTGTGCTTCGGTTGTCGCGTCTGCGCGCCCTGGCCGCTTATGCAGCGGGCATTTCGGACGCCTGCCGGCGCCCGAGTTACTTTCTCTTTGCTGGCCCAAAGAGAAAGTAACCAAAGAGAAATGGCCTCAGAGCAGGCGGTGGGCTCTGTAGCTACGCCTTTTCCAGTGTCAGACGTCGGAATGACGATCGTCCAGTCTTGATCGCCGTCCAGGAGAGACGGCGATCAAGGACTAAAGACAAAAAGCGGCGCGCGTTTAGCGCGCGCGGTAGGTGACGCGGGAGTGGTCTAAACGACGCTGCCGGATCGAGCCTTGCAGCAATACCGGCAGCCATGGCGTGAGTGCCTGCGGCTGAATGCCCAGGGCGGCATAGCCGTCCTGTTTGCCGACGGAGTCGGTGCGCAGGGAGAGGAAGTTGTCGCGGGAGAAGGGTTTGCCGGGGAGGAGTTCGGCGAAGGCGGCCTGCAGTCGGCCCAAGCTGTCGGGCAGGGGCAGGATGGGGGTGCGCAGGCTGGCGCTGTCGCGGATCTTGTGCACGATCTCGCCCAGGGTCAGGACTTCGGGGCCATAGAGCTCGAAAGTGCGGTCGATGCTCAAAGCATCGTCGGCGACACAGCGGGCGATGGCTTCGGCGACGTCGCCAGCGTAGGTGGGGGCGAGTCGCGAGGGGGCGCGTGCGAGCGGCAGCACGGGCATGCTGCGCAGCAGTTTGGCGAAGCGGCTGACCAGGCCATCGCCAACGCCGAACATCACGCTGGACTGGTAGATGGTCCAGTCGAGGCCGGATTGGCGCACCACGGTTTCGGCTTCACCACGCGTCTTCAGGTATCGCGACAGGCCCTGGCCCGCTTTGAGCGAGCTCATCAGATGCAGGCGCGAAACGTTGGCGGCCTGGCAGGCGGCGGTGACGCGCCGCGGCAGATCCACGTGTGTTTCCTGGAAGGTGTGGCGGCCTTGCGGGTTGAGGATGCCGATCAGGTGGATGACAGCGTCCGCGCCTTCGAACTGGCGCCGCAGAGCGTTGCCGTCGTAGACGTCGGTACTGCGTATTTCCACGCCGGGAAGCACGGAGAGTTCACGGTGACGCTCGCGGTTGCGCGAGAGCAGCACGATGCGGTGGCCATCAGCGGCCAGTCGCGGCACCAGATAGCTGCCGAGAAAGCCGGTGCCGCCGAGAATGACAAGTTGCTTGGGTTTCATAGCGATGCACCTCCGTGCTTAACGCGCTGCATCCGTGGCTGCACCGGGGCTGGCCGCCACCGGTGTGGCAACGGAGCTGGTATCGGCCGGCGCGGCGGGCGCGGGGGCTACTGGACAGGCGGCCACGCGCCGTGGCGTCTGGCCATCCGGAAGTCTATACGCCTGACCGATCGCCGGCATGCGTTCGGCCAACGTGGTGGCCTTGCCGTTGAGGCGCCAGTCGTAGATCACCGCGAAGGCCATCACGCGCGCCACGTATTCGCGCGTTTCCTTGAACGGCATGCTGGCCACGAACAGATCCGGCGGTAGCGAGCCGCGCGCGGCCAGCCATTGATCGACACGACCGGGACCGGCGTTGTAGGCGGCGCTGGCCAGCCATGGCGCGCCGTTGAAGCGCTCCGCCATCTGGCCCAGGTAGCGGGTGCCGAGTTTGATGTTGACCACGGGGTCGTAGAGCGAGTCGCCGCCGCTCCAGTCCAGCCCGTTGCGCTTGGCGACCAGGACGGCGGTGCTGGGCAGCAGCTGCATCAGGCCGCGCGCATCGGCGCCGGAGCGGGCATCAGACATCCACGCGCTTTCCGCGCGCAGGATTGCGTAGGCCCAGGACGGATCGATGCCGGATTCGCGCGCCTGTGGCACCACGCCATCTTGGCTGGCCAGCGGGAAGCGTTGCTCGTAGTAGCGCAGTGCGTCGCCGCTGTTGAGGGTGAACACCGCGCGGTCGTACCAGCCGCGGCGATAGGCGAGATCGACCGCCAGCTTGAGGGTGGTTGGATCGGCGCCATCCAGCGCCTGCGACCATTCCCGGCGCGCCAGCTTCGGCAGATCCACGGCATAGAGTTCGAACGCGCGTTGCAGGCCGCGATTGGCCAGTAGCGCCTGTTCTCTTTGCGCATCGGTCGGCAGAGTCAGCGGGCAGATGCCATAAGGCGTGTCGAGATGGTCGGCGGCGAGAAAGCCGAAATAGGTGGGCTCCAGCGCCAGGGGGGCGAGGACCTTGCGTGCCTCGTCATCGCGATCCAATGCAGTCAGCGCGCGCGCGCGGAACCAGCGCCATTCGCCATCCTGTTGCTGTGTTGCAGGCATGGCGTCGATCGCGGCGAGCACCGCCTTCCAGTCCTGCTGGGACAGCGCGACGCGCACGCGCCACTCGCGGCTGGCATCGGTTTGCGCAGTGGCCGGCAAGGAGATAAGCCGTTGTAGGGCACTTTCATCGAAGTCGGTTGCATGGAAAACCGCCAGCGCGTTCAGCACGCGTCCGCGCTGCTCAGGCGTGAAGCTGAAACGGCTTTGCAATTTCTGCCATGCCGTATCGGCTACGGCGGACTGGCGGCGTGCCAAACGCTCCAGTGCAAGCATGGCGGCCTGCCGGTAACGCGGCGTGTCCAGCCAGTTGCCGGCTGCCACCACGGTGCTGCCCGGATCGCGTAAAGCCATCGCCAGGCGCTGTCCGACCTGCATGTCCTCAGCTGGCAGCCATTCGGCCAGTGCGGCGATCGTGCCGCCCTGACCCGCATCGGCGGCACGATCGATACGCGCCCATAGGCGCGGGCCGGTCAACAGGCCCTGATCGCGTGCCGCATTGAGCACCGGGTCGCATGCGCTGGGCAGATTCGGCTTGTTCCACAACGCGGACAGGTCGCGATCGAATTCCAGAGTGCCGCCATTGGCGAGCTTTGCCTGCAGCGCATCGCAACTCAAAGCGTCACCCATGCCGGGCTGGTAGAGCGAGAGGAAATTGCCCCAATCCTTGCGGCGCGCCAGTTCCAGCAGATAGTCGCGGCGAAGGTCGTTGGCGGGAATCAGATCCGGGTAGCGCTTGAGATAAGCATCGACCGGCGCGCGATCGAGCTGGCGCAGATCGTGGGTCAGCGCGGCTGCTTCCAGATAGGGATACAGCGGATAGTCGGCCAGCCCCTTGGCCAGATTGCGCCAGCCGTCACCACCTTGCTGGGCGGCAGCATAGGCCTGCTTGAAGGCGACACGCTGAGCGGCGCCGGGTTCGGCCGCCGCGAGGGCGCTGACGGCCATCAGGCCGATCGAGGCGAGTGCGAGCCATGGGCGGGAAAGGCGCCGCGGCGCTGCGGGATGGGGCATGACAACTCCTTGAACCGATCGAGGCGCAGTGTAGATCGCCGGCCAGCTCCGGGCCGCGACGTCGAACGCGCCCGCCAGAGTGGCAAAGGGCCGCTGAGCGTGGCGTTAAAACACCAAGGGATGCTCTGATCTATTCCGCGCGGGCGTCACCTCTGTTGTTTGCGCGCAGATGGCCGTTGCGTTGGCGAAGGCAGGCTGGACGTCTGTTGAGACAACGCAACGGCCATCTGCGCGCAAACAACAACGGCCCAACTTCTTGTTTTCAAATGATGGGTGATCTCCAGAAGGCACATGGCGGCCGCCGCGCGGCTTGACCTGACGGCCAGTCAGGCGCTGCACCACGCGGCGGCCGCCATGTGCCTTCTGGAGATCATGCCGCCCACGCGGAATAGATCAGAACATCCCAAGCGTGACGCCGGCAAAAAGCCTTGCCCTGCTAGACTTCCGGGCTTTCGAGGCGCCGCGGCCGGCGCAAACCCTACAGGTAGCGCATGTCGTCATCGCCCTCGTCGTCATCCCGCGTGCGCTTCTGCGTGTGGCTGGTGCTGGTGTCTGCCACCGTGGCGGGCGCGTTGTGGTGGTGGCTGATCGGCCGGCCGGTGCAGATGCCTGAGGCGCCTTCGGCGCGCATCGCCTGCGTGTCGTATGCGCCGTTCCGCGAACCGGGCGAGACGCCGTACGACTTGAAGGCCTTCGTGAGCCCTGAGCGCATCGATGCGGACCTGCGCGCCTTGTCGGAGCGCTTTGATTGCGTGCGCACGTATTCGCAAGGGCAGGGCCTGAGCGCGGTGCCGGAAATTGCCGGTCGCTACGGCATGAAAGTGATCATGGGTATCTGGCTGGGTCGCGATCCGGTGGCGAATGCCAAGCAGGTCGAGCTGGGCATCGCCTCGGCCAAGGCGCATCCGGAAGTTCTGCGCGGAGTCATCGTCGGCAACGAGGTGTTGTTGCGCGGCGAACTGTCGTCGAAGGCGCTGACGGCGTATGTGCGACAAGTGCGCGAAGCACTGCCGAAGTCGGTGCCGGTGAGCTATGCCGATGTATGGGAATTCTGGCTGCGTTATCCCGAGATGGCGAACGCGGTGGACTACCTCACTATCCATGTCCTGCCGTATTGGGAGGATGAGCCGGTGCCGCCCGAGCATGCGGTGCGCCACGTGGCCGAGGTCTATCAGCGGGTGAAGCAGGCGTTCCCCGGTCGCGAAGTGATGATCGGTGAAACCGGCTGGCCCAGTGCTGGCCGTCCGCGCCGCGCGGCGAGCGCCAGCGTGGTGAACGAAGCGCGCTATCTGCGCGATTTCCTGCAATACGCCGGCAGCGTGTCGATGCCATACAACGTGATCGAGGCCTTCGACCAGCCGTGGAAGCGCGCGCAGGAAGGCACGGTGGGCGGCTATTGGGGCATCTTCGACGTCAACGCCAGGCCGAAATTTGCGATGCAGGGACCGGTGACGGAAGAGCCGCGCTGGTGGCTGGGCTGGGTGGCTGGCGTCGCGGGCATGTGGGTGTTCGTGGTGGCCGGGCTGTGGCGGCGCGACTGGCGCGGTCTGCGCGGCTGGGCGGCGCTGAAGTTTGCGGGCTTCGCCAGCGGCACCGCGCTGGCCTGGCAGTACCGGCAGATGCTCTATGCCTGTCGCAATGCTCTGGAATGGGCGCTGTCGATCGGTGCCTGCGTGGTGGCGCTTGGCACGGCCATCATGCTCGCGCGGTGGATCGCTGGTTGGCTTGCGGGTGCGCCGCGCCGTCCTGCGCCAGGTGGCTGGCTGCGGTTTGGATGGCTATTTGTATTGGCACTGGAAGGCTTGCTGCTGGTGTTCGATGGCCGCTATCGCGATTTTCCGCTGGGCCTGTTCGCGTTGCCGTGTATCGGCTTTGCGCTGGTCGGCTGGCTGGACGGCTGTCGCGAAACAGAAGGTCTGGCGGTGGAAGAGCGCTTTCTGGCGTTCTGGCTGCCTGCGCTGGCCGCAGTGGTCGTGGTGCAGGAGCTCGGGCTGAATACGGTGACCTGGTTATGGCTGGGTCTGAACTTCGCTATCGCCTTGCCCGTCTTCGTCGCCTGGCGACGCGCCCGCCTGCAACCGCAGTAAACGCAGGCAGCCCACCAGCACGGCGAAGGCGCCGCCTTCATAGCAATACATCTGCAGCGCGAACAGGCCGGCCGCCGCGGCCAGCCATGCGGTAAACGGATGCTTCCAGGCCAGCGCCAGCAAGGCGGCGGCCAGCGCAGCCCAGCCATAGCCATAGCTGAGAAAGCCCATGACCGCGGCTTGTCGCCATTGGCACCAGGCCGGATGGGTGGCTGCGCCGTCGCACAGATGTGTCATATCGCTCGGCTCGATCACGCCGTAGCGCAGGACGACCGCGAGCAGGCCGACAGCGGCGAGCAGCAACCAGGGCAGGGACAGGCGGAGCAGCGAAGGTTTCATCGGCGAAGTTTGTGGGCGCGTGGCGCGACGTGGGTGGGTAGGCGGATTTCGGCGGCCAGCGGCAGGTGATCCGAGAATGCCTGGGGCAGCGCCCACAGCTTCTCCAGATGGATCGCCTCGGATGTGAGGATATGGTCCAGCGCGCGACGCGGCTTCCAGCTGGGGAAGGTCGGCGTGGGTTGCGCCGGCGCAGTCAGGCTGCACTTGGCGAACAGGTGACGCATCTCGGCGCTGTTCGCGTCAGTGTTGAGGTCGCCCATCAGGATCGCGTGCGGATATTCCTGCAGCACTTCGGCGATAAACGCGAGCTGGCGCGCACGCGCCGGCGCACTGAGCGAGAGATGGGCGATCATCACGGCCAGCGCATCGTTGCCTTCGCCGAAGCGTGCCAGCAGCGCACCGCGGCCGGGAATGCGGCTGGGCAGCGGATAGTCCAGCACGATACTGGGTTCCAGGCGGCTGATCAGGCCGTTGGCGGAATGCGCCAGGCGGGCCATCGGGCGATTCGGCTGGTGGCTCCAGAACGGCATGCCAGCGGTTTCGGCCAGGTAGCGCGTCTGGTTGAGGAAGCCGGAGCGCAGGCTGCCGGCGTCGGCTTCCTGCAAGCCGATCACATCGAATTGCGGCAGCACTTCGGCGAGGCGGTCGAGGTTGTCCAGCTTGCTGCGCCCCGGCAACACCGCGTTGATGCTGCGCGTGACGTATTCGCTGTAACGCTGCACGCTCGCGCCGGCGAGAATGTTGCAACTCAGCAGCCGCAGGCGGCGTTCGGTGGCGGCAGCTTGGGCGGGGGCGGCGCGGGTCATCGGATCACGGTGCACGGAGTGGGGCGGGGCATCGGTATGCCGCTAGGCAACACTGACTAAGCATGCCCACCCGGACGTGAATGCGGGGCCGTCAAGCGACAGCCCCGCGTGGTGCGGCTTACTTGCCGGTGAGTTCGCGCTTGGCCAGCCACTGGGTGAGCGCGGCCAGCTGGTCCAGCGTCTTCACGCTGTTGCTGCGGTACTTGCCGTCGACCACGATGGTCGGCGTGCCGTCGATCTGCCATTTCTGCACGAAGGCCATGTCGCGCTTGATCTGCGCGGTGACTTCATCGGAGCTGGCGATACTGAGGAACTTGGCGCGGTCCACGCCCTTGGTGGCGTAGAAGTCGGCTAGCTCATCCAGGGTCGAGATCGGATAGTGGTCGCTGAACTTGGCCTGGAACAGCGCCAGATGGGTCTGGTCGAGCACGCCGAGCTTCTGTGCCGCGTAGAAGGCGCGCGCGAACGGCACCCACTGATCGTTGAACGCAGCCGGCAGCAGCTTGAACACCACGCCGGCCGGCAGCTGCTTGCGCATCTGTTCGGCGATCGGCGCGAAATGCGCGCAATGGATGCAGCCGTAGGAGAAGATCTCGACCACTTCCACCTTGCCGTCGCTGCTGTAGCGCTGCGCGGGGGTGGGCAGGGTCACGTACTCGGTGCCTTCGGTGTAGGGCACCGGCGCCTCGGAGTTGGACGCCGTGCAGGCGCTGGCCAGCAACAGGCCGCCGAACAGGGCGACGATGCGCAGGCGGGCGAAACGCTTGAACATGGATATCTCTCCGGAAAAACGGGACAGGGTGGCCATCATCGTGTGCCTTACTTGCCAGCGGCTTCCTTGGCGACCAGCCACTTGGTCAGCTCGATGATCTGCGGATAGCCACCCGCGCTGGTGACGTCGTACCGGTACTTGCCATCCACCACCATGGTCGGCGTGCCTTCGACACCATAGGCCTTCACCAGTTCATCGGCGCGCTTGGCCTTGGTGTTGATGGTGAATGAGTTGGCGACGGCGACGAACTCTTTCGGGTCCGCGCCGAACTTGGCGTAGACCTTGGCGGCATCCTCGAGCGTGGGCAGCGCCGACATGGGCTTCAGGCCCTGGCCGCCGGGCTTCATCGCGCTGAGCTCACTTGTCTTCCACACCGCGTCGTACATTGCATCGTTGGCCTTGTCGGCCACGCCGAGTGCCTGTGCGGTCAGGAACGCGCGCTGCAGCATCGGCCAGTTTTCCTGCGGAATGAACGAGGCGGGCAGGTAGGCCATCACGGCATTGGCCGGCAGGCTGGAGGCCAGCTGATTCACCGTGGGATGGAACTGGTTGCAGGCCGGGCAGCCGTACGAGAACACCTCGACCACTTCGACCTTGTCGGTGTTGGTGATCTTGGATTGCGCCGGTTCGATGCGGAAATAGTTCTTGCCCTCGACCCACTTGCCGTCATCCACGAACGGCTCGGCCTTGGCGGCGGCGCTCGGGGTTTCGGCGGGTGCGGCAGCTTCCGGCCTGGCGCCGTCGCTGGCCGGTGCTGCTGCAGCGGTAGCTGCGGCGGCTGGCGCGGGCGCGGTGGCTGGCGTCGCCGGGGCGGCAGCCGGTTGCGCGGGTGCGCTGGCGGCCGGTGCCGGCGCGGGCGACTGAGCGGCGCCGCTGTTATCGCTGTTGTTGCTGCAGGCGGCGAGCGCGAGCAAGGAGACGCACAGGAGGGGCAGACGCTTCAGCATGGTTACCTCGGAAAACAATGTGACGTAAAAACGATAACGCCGGCTCGGGGCCGGCGTTGTTTGATCAGGGCGTGGCCGGCTTGCTGCTGGTGCCTTCAGTGGCGTGCAGGCCTTCGATATAACTGGCCAGTGCGGCGATGTCCTTGGGTTCGAGCTTCTGCGCGATGCCCGGCATGATCTTGGCATGAGCATCGTCGCCCCAGCTGCTGCCGTCGTGCATGGCCTTCAGCGTGGCCTCGATGTACTGGGCATGCTGGCTGGTCAACTGCGGATACATGGCGCCCGGGTTGCCGCGGCCATCAACGCTGTGACAGGCCATGCAGGCCGGGATGCCGCGGCTGCTGTCGCCTTCGCGATAGAGCTTCTGGCCCTGCGCGACCAGCGCGGCGTCGGCCACGCCCGGCAGGGCGGTCTTGGTGGCGAAGTAGGCGCCGATGTCACGCATGTCCTGCTCGGACAGCGGGGTGGCCATGCCCATCATGATCGGGTTCTGGCGCTTGCCGCTCTTGAAGTTGGCGAGCTGGTGGGCGATGTACTGCTCGCTCTGGCCGGCCAGCTTCGGGTACTGCGCATCGCTGGAGTTGCCGTCCATGCCATGGCAGGCGCCACAGGCGGCAGCCTTGCCGGCACCGGCGGTGGCATCACCCAGCTTGACGCCGGCGGACGCCTCGGCCGCAGGGGCTGCGGCTTTCTCGGCGCTGCTGGCAGCAGCCGGCTGTGCAGCGGTGGCCGTGGCGGCGGGCTTGGCTTCCTGCGCCGAAACGACACCGGCAGCAAGCGCGAAGACGAGGGCTACGGCATAACCAAGAACAGCGGGCCGGGAACCAGCGGGCCGAAAACTCATACACTTGTCTCCAGAAAAACTGCTATGGCTGCACGGCGCGCGGCGTGGTGGCGCCCGTAACTGGCAGAAACTTTGGAATTATCCCTGCCGCATCGTAGCCGGTCAAACCAGAAGAATCCCCCAAATGAGCCTCAATCCTCTCCAGGGCGCCCAGTTTGTGCTGGCCGCCCATCGCATCAATCAGTTGCCTGCCGATCAGGGTGCGGAGGTGGCTTTCGCCGGACGCTCCAACGCCGGCAAGTCCAGCGCGCTGAATGCGCTCACCGGACACAAGGGGTTGGCGCGCACCTCCAAGACCCCGGGGCGCACACAGCAGATGGTGGCGTTCTCGCTGCCATCGCTGGCGCAGGGTGAGGGGCAGCCGCCGTTGCAGGTACGGCTGATCGACCTGCCGGGCTACGGCTACGCCAAGGTGCCGCCGGAGCTGCGTGATCACTGGAAGCAGGAGATCGATGCCTACCTGCACCAGCGCCGCAGTCTGCGCGGTGTGGTGCTGATCGCGGACATCCGCCATCCGTTGAAGGAATTCGACCGGATGATGCTGGAGTTCTGCTTCCAGACCCACTTGCCCTGCCACCTGCTGCTGACCAAGGCCGACAAGCTGTCGCGCAACCAGGCGTCGCAGGCGCTGGCGGCGATGCGCAAGCAGTTTGAGCAAGATGGATTGCAGGCGACGGTGCAGGTGTTCTCGTCGACCGAAGCGACGGGTGTCGAGTCTGCCCGTGAAGCTGTGGTTGCGCTGCTGCGCCAGCCGCGAGAGTAAGAAGCTCAGCCGTTCACAGCTTCCATGAAGACCGCGCACAGCGCTTCCATGCCCGCGCGGTCTTCATCGTCGAAACGCGCTACGAGCGGACTGTCCACGTCCCATACGCCGAGCAGGCTGCCATCCGCCTTGACCAGCGGAACGACGATTTCCGAATTCGACGCGGCGTCGCAGGCGATATGCCCTTCGAACTCATGCACGTCGCGCACTAGCTGGGTCTGTCGCATCTGCGCCGCAGTACCGCACACGCCACGGCCGATCGCGATGCGCACACAGGCCGGCTTGCCCTGGAAGGGGCCGACCACCAGTTCCTTGCCGTCGAACAGATAGAAACCGGCCCAGTTCAGATCCGGCAGGCTGTTGAAGACCAGTGCCGCGAAGTTCGCCGCATTGGCGATCAGATCGGGTTCGCCGGCCAGGATGCCGCGCGCCTGTGCGCACAGATCTTCGTAATGTTCGCGCTTGCTGGCATAGGTTTGCGTGGCGACTTCAAACATGGCGCGGTTCCGGACGGAAAGTCCGTATTATGCGCTCACCAAGGGGATGCCCTGAACCAGTCTACGTGGCCGCCATGATGTGTGGGAGGCCCGCAGGGTGTGGCGCGCGGCGACGGCAAGGCTGGCTCTGCCTTGCCTAGACGTGGGCCGCAGCCTGCGGGTCTCCCACACATCACCCTGTCATTCAATTCATAGTGTGAGGGCCGGCTCTGTCTGCCCACCGCTCCGCGGCGCGCTGGCTAGGAAGACGGCCAGTCTGCCGTCGCCAACGCACCACGCATCGGCGAGCAGACAGAGCCGGTGGCGGCCACGTAGACTGGTTCAGGTCATCCCTGAGGGCGCTGGCATGAATGCAATCGTGCACCGTGAGGGCGTCGAGGCCGGGCGCCTGGATATGTTTGTGGACGGCGCGTTCGCGTTCACCCTGACGTTGCTGGTAATCGGCGGCGACGTGATTCCCGATAGCACCGCCAAGTTGCTGCATGCGCTGGGCGGCATTCCGGCCTTCGCCGCCTGCTTCTTCCAGATTGCCTTCTTCTGGCATGGCCATGTGCATTGGCGCGAACGTTGTCCGGAAAGCGACGCACGGAGCCGCTGGCTGTCGCTGTTGCTGGTATTTTTTGCGCTGATCTTCATCTATCCGCTGCATATGGTGTACGCCAGCGTGTTCAACGGCATCAGTCCGATCTTTCCCAGCGAGTTCCGGCCGGCGGATACGTCGGATATGCGCATCCTGTTTACCTGTTTCGGCCTTTGTTATGCGTGCATGGCGGGAACCTTGACCTTGTTGTTCCGTCACGCGGCCAAGCGTGCGGAGCGTGAGGGTTTTGATGCGCGTTTCGCGCAGCTGGGCCAGTGGAAGTGGAGCGTGCCGGCAGCGATCGGCCTTGCCTCTGCGCTGGTGGCCTTGCTGATGCCCGATAGCGCGCCGGGCATTTTGTGGATGCTGCCGGGTCTTATGTACGCCTTGTTGTTCCTGATTGGCCCGGTCACTACGCGGTTCCGCCGCAGGCACGGTCTGGTATGAACGCGCCGGCCGTTTTCATCGCCGGCACCGATACCGGTATTGGCAAGACGCATACGGCGTGCGCACTGCTGCATGCCCTGCGCCGCACCGGCGATTCGGCCTGCGGCATGAAGCCGGTGGCGAGCGGCTGCTTTCCCACGCCGGATGGTCCACGCAATGAAGACGCGCTGGCGTTGCAGGCGGCCAGCAGCGTGCCGGTGCCGTATGAGCTGATCAATCCGATCGCTTTGCGTGAGCCGCTGTCGCCACATCTCGCTGCCATGCATGAGGGCGTAACGATTTCACTGCCACCGCTGCGCGACGCGTTTGAGGCGTTGCTCGCCAGTCATGACAAAGTGGTCGTGGAAGGCGTGGGTGGCTGGCTGGTGCCGCTGGCCTGGGGGCTCTCCGCCGCGGACATACCGAAGATGTGGCGCCTGCCGGTGATCCTGGTGGTCGGCCTGCGCCTGGGTTGTCTCAGCCATGCATTGCTCACGGCGCGAGCCATCGTGGAGGACGGCTGCGAATTGCTCGGCTGGATCGGCAATCGCGTCGATCCGACCATGGCGGCCGTAGAGGAAAATGTAGCGACGCTGCGCGAGCTGCTGCCGGCGCCATGCCTGGGCGTGTTGCCGCATGGCGTCGAGCCGGCGCAGGCGGCGCGCCATCTCGATGTGGGTGCGTTGGTCGAGTAGGTTTCGGATATCTCAGCGGAGGAATACAGCCATGGCGGGTCGCAACCATTATTTTCTTTCCATCGACGATCTGGCGCACGCGCGCGGCGCGGAACCGTCGCTGAGCTACGACGGCGCAGGGCCCAACGATTTCGCTGCCGCGCTGCAGGAGGCCCTGCGCTCACCCATGCTGTTCGAGCGCTGGCGCGCCATGCAGCCGGAGCCGGACGAAGTGGACCCCACCCTGGGCGGCACGGATCCCGCGGCCGAATCAAGCGCTCGCGTGGCCGACCTGCACACCGATGTCGACCTGATCACCAGCCTGCCGATGCGCATCGTGCGGCACCGGCTGAACCTGTTGATCGGCCCGGGCTGGCAGCTGCGCGACATGCGCGCCGCCTGACACCGCGGGCCTCATGCTTTTGACTTCAGGCCTTTGACTTCCGGCCCTTGGAAGAACGTGCCGGCTATGGTTAGAGTCGAAGGCTGTCATATCAGCGCCCGTACTGCGGGCGCGCCACCTTGGGAAGCCCGATGCCTCGTCTCCGCGCACTTGTGATCGCCACCTCGATCGCCCTCGCTGCCTGCTCGCAGCCGTCCAACGACACCGCCAAGACCGGCGAGCCGCCGGCAGCCGCCTCTTCGGCGCCGACGGCCGCGGCCGCCACCACGGCCAACCCGTTCTTTGCGGCCAGCACGCTGCCGTTCCAGGCGCCGCCGTTCGACAAGATCAAGGAAGCCGATTACCAGCCGGCGATCGAAGAAGGCATGAAGCAGCATCTCGTCGAAATCGAGAAGATCGCCGACAACGCGGAAGCGCCGACCTTCGACAACACCTTTGTGGCGATGGAGAAGTCGGGCAGCCTGCTTCATCGTGTCAACAATGCGTTTGATGCCGTGACCAGCGCCAACACCAGCGACGCGCTGCAGAAGGTGCAGGAAGAGGAAGCGCCCAAGCTGGCCGCGCACCAGGATGCCATCTACCTCAACGACAAGCTGTTCAAGCGCGTCGAGGCGATCTATCAGCAGCGCGACACGTTGAAGCTCGACCCCGAGTCGCTGCGCCTGGTGGAAGTGACCTACCAGAAGTTCGTGCACCATGGCGCCAAGCTGTCCGAGGCTGACAAGACCAAGCTGAAGGAACTCAACAAGGAAGAATCCACGCTCAGCACGCAGTTCACCAACAAGCTGCTGGCCGCGACCAAGGCCGGCGCCGTGGTGGTGGACGACAAGGCGAAGCTGGCGGGGCTTTCCGATGGCGACGTCGCTGCCGCCGAGCAGGCCGCCAAGGAGCGCAAGCTCGACGGCAAGTGGGTGCTGTCGCTGCAGAACACCACGCAGCAGCCGGAACTGCAGAGCCTGGACGATCGCGCTACCCGCGAGGCGTTGTTCAAGGCTTCGTGGGATCGCGCCGAGCACGGCGACGCCAACGATACCCGCGCCATCATCGAGCGCATCGCGCAGTTGCGCGCGGAGCAGGCCAAGCTGCTCGGCTTCCCGAACTACGCGGCGTGGACGCTGGAAGACCAGATGGCGAAGACGCCGGAAGCGGCCATCAAGTTCATGCAGAACCTGGTGCAGCCGGCCACGGCGCGCGCGCAGACCGAAGCCAAAGACATCCAGGCGGTGATCGACCAGCAGAAGGGTGGCTTCAAGGTCGCAGCCTGGGACTGGAGCCACTACGCCGAGCAGGTGCGCAAGGCCAAGTACGATCTTGACGAGTCACAGATCAAGCCGTACTTCGAGCTGGACAACGTGCTGCAGAACGGCGTGTTCTACGCCGCCAACCAGCTCTACGGGCTGACCTTCAAGGAGCGCAAGGACATCCCGGTGTACCAGCCGGATGTGCGCGTGTTCGAAGTGTTCGACAAGGACGGTACCTCGATGGCGCTGTTCTATTGCGACTACTTCAAGCGCGACAACAAGAACGGCGGCGCGTGGATGAGCAACTTCGTCGATCAGTCCAAGCTGCTCGGCACCAAGCCGGTGATCTACAACGTCGCCAACTTCACCAAGCCGGCACCAGGCCAGCCGGCGCTGCTGTCGTTCGATGACGTCATCACCATGTTCCACGAATTCGGCCACGGCCTGCACGGCATCTTCGCTGATTCGCAGTACCCGAGCCTGTCGGGTGCCAACACCGCGCGCGACTTCGTGGAGTTCCCGTCGCAGTTCAACGAGCACTGGGCGACCAACCCCAAGGTCTTCGCCAACTACGCCAAGCACTATCAGAGCGGCGAGCCGATGCCGCAGGCGCTGGTGGACAAGATCAAGAAGGCCGCCACCTTCAACAAGGGCTACGACATGACCGAGCTGGTCGCCGCCGCCCTGCTCGACATGAACTGGCATAGCCTGGGCGCGGATGCGCCGAAGCAGGACGCCGACGCCTTCGAAGCCGCCGCGCTGAAGAAGGACAAGATCGACCTCAGCTACGTGCCGCCGCGCTACCGCTCCAGCTACTTCCAGCACATCTGGGGCAACGGCTACGCCGCCGGCTACTACGCCTATCTGTGGACGCAGATGCTGTCGGACGATGCCTTCGAGTGGTTCAAGGAACACGGCGACCTGACCCGCGAGAACGGCGACCGTTTCCGCGCAATGATCCTTTCGCGCGGCAACACGGTGGAGCTCGGCAAGCTGTATCTCGACTGGCGCGGCAAGGAGCCGAGCGTGGAGCCGATGCTGATCGACCGCGGCCTGAAGAACGCACCCGCAGCCAAGAAGTAACCGGTGTCGTGGCGAACCGGTGCGGGAGACGCGCACCGGTTCGCAGGACTGGCGGCCTGCTGGAAGGCAGGCCGCGATTGCAGCAATGGTTGTACGGATCAAAACCGTTTTTCGCATCCACTTAAGGAGAAAGTCATGCAAAAACTGCCGTCCATGCTTGCATCCATCGTCTTATCGGGAGCATTCGGTCTGTTAGCCGTGGCGCCCGCGGCCCATGCGCAGTCGACTGGCGTAGCACTGTCGTGCGACGTCAATGTTTGCGATGCAACCGCATCGAGCCCGGGTTCGCCGACGCCGTTCCAATACAACTGGTCGTTCAGCGGCACTGCGCATTTGAGCGCACCGTTCCATTGCAATAACAGTGGGCCGCTGGGGCACAAGGCCGAGTGTACGTTCCAGTGTTATCAGCCGTACCAGGATCACATCATCATGCACGTCACGGCGCTGGATGCGACCGGCGCCTATATCGGTGAGGCATCGGCCGGTACCGTCTGCAACGGCACCGCCGGTGGTGTGTAAGCGCGGTATGGCCGGTGGCCGGATCTTCGCCGGCTGAGGCAGCATCGTATTATTGGGATCGGAAAGGGTCGGCTTATGCCGGCCCTTTTTTTGTCTACATGGCGTCGTTGCGCAAAGGTAGCGGAAGGCATAGGCCATCATGCGCAACCTCCACGGGTCCGCGGTAGATTGAGCGGATGACGCGCAGCGACTCCGGCAAGGCCTGCTCGGAACGCTGCATCAAATGCGAAAGCAGCAGGCGCCGCACACCCGCGCGTTGCGCCAGCGCGGCAATGCGGGAAGGCGGTGCATGCAGGCGTGACGCAACGTCGTCATCGCCGTGCTCGGAAATTGCCAGATTGGCGATCAGCAGGTCGGCATGCTTCGCCAGTTCGAGCAGAGCCGACGCTTGCGCATCCGTATCGCCAAGGTAGACCACCGAGCGTCCCCGCACATCGACACGCCAGGCGAGCGCAGGAACCGGTCCGTGTTGGACGGGTGTCGCACGCACGTTGAAAGCGGGGTTGGTGAATACCGTGGCGATATCGCCTTCACTCAGCTGCAACGTGGTGGGCCGGAGCCGATAGGCGGCGCCGTCGGGTTGCAGGAATCCGGCGAGATACGGATAGGCAGCATGGTCGTCGCTGAAGAGGGCGGAGAGCCAGGCGCCGAGCGAGGGGAAGGCATCATTGCCGGGAGGGCCGAGGATTGGCAGGTCGTTTCGACGTTCGCTGAAGAAGGACGCTTTGACATACGCGGGTATGTCCGCCGTGTGGTCGGTGTGCAGATGCGAAAGGGCGATCAGGTCAAGATCTTCAAAGTGTCCTTGCGCCTTGCCGAAGGCGACGGCGGTACCTGCGCCCGCGTCGAAGATCGCGCGTGCCTTGCCGTCGATCCAGAGTACGTGACCGCTCTGCGCTCGCTGGTTGAGCTCTGGGCCTCCACTGCCCAAGACCTGCCAGGCAATATCGCGGTCGCAGGTGGCGGGCGCGTCCGATGCCGTTGCGGACAACGTGGCCGATGTGAATGCAAGTGCGCACGCGAAGCGACGTAATCCCCAGGCCATCATGCCGCGAGCGCATCCGCGCGCACGCTGCCGGGGCTGACGCCGCTTACGCGTTTGAACAGGCGACGGAACGCTGCCTCGCTGCCGTAGCCCATGCGCTCGGCAATCGCTGCGACAGACAGTTGCCGCTCGCGCAGCAATTGCTCGGCAAGACTCACCCGCCATTGCGTGACGTACTGCATCGGCGGCATGCGCATCAGTTGGGTGAAGCGTTCGGCGAAAGCCGAGCGAGACATGCAGGCCAGCGCGGCCATCGACTGCATGGTCCAACTCTTTCCCGGTGTTTCATGGACGGCATGCAGCACTTTGCAGATGCGCGTGTCCGCCAGTGCGGCGAACAGGCCGCGGCGCTCGGTGCTGCGGCTGGCGTAGTCGCAGACGGCCAGGGTGAACAGGGTATCGGCCAGCTTGTTGAGCAAGACCTGGCGGCCAGCCAGCCCGGAGCTGGACACCTCAACCATCATGCTGGAGAGCTGGCGAAAGGTAGAGCCGGCCTCGCTCGAACGCACCACGAAGCAGGCGGGCAAGGCATGGCTGAGCGGATGATGGGCGCGAGTGGAGAAATGCAGTTCGCCGCAGATGAGGCTGGTCGCATCGGGATGCTCGCGGTCGGCAGCCGTGAGGCGATGCGCATGGCCATGCGGCAGTACCACCAGATCGCCGGCTTCCAGGTGTAATGCCCGCACCAACGCCTCGCTTTCGACCCGGCATTCGCCGGCGCCGACAAGGTGAAACAGGCCGCAATCGAAGCGGGGCTCATCGAGGAACCAGGAGCCGCAATGTTCTTCCTCGGCCACGATATCCACGCGCAGCGTCGACTGGTTCAGCAGGGCCTCCAGAGCCGGTGCCACCGATGAGCAGATGCCGGATGGCTGGGGAGCGGAGCAGGCTGCGGCGAGCATGAGGATCCCTTTCGTTGAGCGTCTAAGCGTTCATTCGAAGGGGAGGGGCTTTGGGTTACCTGTGAGTAGCCCGAATTCTGGTGGGTGTCCTTCCGCGGTCGTTATCCATCCAGCGACCAGGACTGGATCAGCCCGGCCTCCAGCCATCCGTGAAGCAGGGCGGCGAGGCGCGACATGGCTTGTTCCGCGTCGCTCAGCTCGGCCAATCGGCTACATAGGTCTGCCACGGTTTCGCCGCGCGTCGCGCCGCCCAGCAGCTGGCGCTCGTCATCGGCGACCCAGCGGTAGCGCACGGCCAGCGCCTGGCGCCACACCAGCAGGTGACGTGGATGCCGGAAGCGACGCAGATGCGGGCGTGGCCCGCTCTGGTCCGCGGCGCGGCGGAAAGCATCGGCATTGCAGGAGAGCGTCAGTATCTGCAGATGGATTTGCGGCCGCAGAGACAAGGATACCCAGCGCTCCGGCGGAACTACGGCGAGATCGGCAGGCGCGACGCAAGCCTCATCGGCCGCGTCGAAGGCGGTGGAGATGGCCCAGTCCAGCCGCGCCATGTCGGCCAGCTCGGGTCGTTCCAGCCAGGGCTGCGCATAGTCGAGGAATGCGGCGAGACCCGCGCCGTGCCAACGGATGTTGTAGTGGGTGGACGGGTGCGCGTCGATGTAACGGTCCAGCAGCGTGTTGAAGCGGCGGCCGGCGAGGCAGCGCAGGCCGGAGTATTCGCTGGCGAGCGCGTCGCGCAGTCGTGCGCGGTAGCCATGCCGGTAGATGCCGAGCCGCGCTTGCGCATCGGCGCTGGCGTCACCGCGAATGTCGTCCAGCCGTGGCGGCTTGTCCGCCAGCACGGCTTGCTGCATGCGCTGCTGCAACGCTTGCAGGCTGCTCATGCCGCATGCCTCAACAACGGCTCGGCCAAGGCGCGTGCCTGAGCCAGTTCGGCGAGCAACTCGGCGAGCGGCGGCATATGGTCGTCGCGTTCGATCATGGTGGAGACCGGGCCGAAGCGGCGCACGGCATCCTGGTAGAGTTCCCACACAGGCGACGCGACCGGTGCGTCGTGGGTATCGATGATCAGCGCTCCGCCCTGTTCATGCCCCGCAAGGTGGAACTGCTGCACGCGAGGCGGGGGGATGCCATCGAGATAGCGCAGCGGCGCGAAACGATGGTTCTGCGCGCTGACATAGATATTGTTGATGTCGAGCAGGATCAGGCAGTCGGCGCGCTCGGCCACGGCGGCGAGAAACTCCCACTCGGTCAGTTGTGCGTCGGCGAAGCTGACATAGCTGGAGACGTTCTCCAGCAGGATGCGGCGACCGAGACGGTCCTGTACCTGCTTTACGCGTTCCACCACGTGAGCGAGCGCTTCCTCGGTGTAGGGCAGTGGCATCAGGTCGTGCAGATTCACGCCCTGCACCCCGGTCCAGCAGAGGTGATCGGAGATCCACGCTGGCTCGATGCGGTTCGCCAGTGTGGCGAGGCGAGACAGATAGCCTTCGTCCAGCGGATCGGTACTGCCGATGGACATCGATACGCCGTGCATCGCCAGCGGAAAGCGCTCGCGGAAGCGTTCCAGCCAGACCAGCGGCAGGCCGCCGGGCACCATGTAGTTCTCGGAGACGATCTCCAGCCATTCGACGCCCTGCGGATGCTCGAGCAGTTCCTGGTAGTACTCGACGCGCAGGCCCAGGCCATAACCAAGGTGGGGCAGGCGGGCGGAGGTAGGCATGGCGAGATCTCCTCGATGAAGAAAAACTGGCGGGGTCTCGTGTAAGTCGAAACCCCGCCGGATACATCAGCCAGCCGTCTTGGCGGCAGCCTGGGCGGCGTCGCAGTCCTGCTGGCTCTTCTGCATGGTGAAGCCCTGACCCTTGCAAGCGTTCTTGCCCTTGCAAGAGTTGCTGGCCTGCTTGCATGCACCGTGGCCCTTACAGGCCGACGAGTTCATGCACTTCACCTCGGCCTTGTTGCCGGTGGAGGACTGGTCGGCAGCCATAGCGGCCGAGGCTGCGGTCATCGCAAACAGGCCCGCCACCATCGCGGCCATCGCACCACCGTTGAATGTCTTGGTCTTCATCTGTGACTCCTTGGAAATGTCAGGGGCCGCGGTTTGCGGCGAAAGTGTCTCGTCCGGCATGCAGGGGATAGGTTCCGGTCTCGACGCCGATATTGTGCGCAGCGATCAAGGCGCCGGATGCTTCCGAACATCCCGCGTTTATGACCAATCGTCCGGACGCGCGGATAAGTGTGCAGGACAGGACGGCGGGCAAGAAAGCGCGGACGGTGGGACATGGAGGCGGCCAGGGGTGGCGGACATCATGCGGACACCCTCTCCAAGGAACGATCACGATGCGACAGTTTATTGCCACGCGCGCTTCGCGCCTGCTGGATGTTTTGTATGCGGCGCGCTGGACGGGTCCGCTGGTGCTGCGATTGGTGTTCGGCTACTTCTGGCTGGAGACCGGGATAGGCAAAGTGCAGCATCTGGATGGCTTCACCCAGCGCTTCATCGGTTGGCACATTCCGTTTCCTGTCTTTAGCGCGACGCTGTCGGCATGGACCGATCTGATCGGCGGTGTGCTGTTGATACTCGGTCTGTTCACACGGCTCGTATGCGTGCCGATGATCATCAACATGATCGTGGCCCTCGCGTTGGTCGTGTCGATGGATCTGTCGGGGCTCGACGATCTGGTCGAGACCTCGGAGCTCACCTACATCCTGATTTTCTTCTGGCTGCTGGTGGCCGGGCCGGGCAAAGCCAGCGTGGATACGTTGCTGGCGCGCTGGCTGGGCATTCGCACCCACGCATAAATATAAAAGGGCGGACCTCACGGTCCGCCCTTTGGTCCTTCACGCTTGGCGAGTCTGCTCAGTAAGCGAATTCGCGGAATACCGGATCGACACTGCCGTTCCACGCGCCATGGAACAATTCCAGCTTGCGCTCGGCCGGCGTCTGGTTGGCCTCGACGATTTCGAGCAGCGGTTCGAGGAAGATGCTTTCGTCGGCGCCGTTGCGGTTGAGTCTCTGCCTGCGCTTGAGGCCGTGCGCAGCGATCTTCAGCGTCTCAGCGGCCAGCTCGCGTACCGAGTAGCCACGGAACGGCAGCTTCAGTGCGTGTTTCGGCACGCCGTCGCGCAGGGCATGGCGCTCGGCGCGGTTGAAATCCTTCACCAGATCCCAGGCGGCCTGCAGCGCTTCGTCGTCATAAAGCAGGCCTACCCATAGCGCGGGCAGGGCGCACAGCCGGTTCCACGGGCCGCCATCGGCGCCGCGCATTTCCAGGTATTGCTTGAGGCGCACTTCGGGGAAGGCGGTGGTGAGATGGTCCGCCCAATCTTTCATGGTGGCCTTCACCCCGGGCAGGGACGGCAGTTCGCCTTGCATGAAGCGCTTGAAGTCCTGGCCCGCGAGATCGATGTAGCGGCCGTCCTGATAGCTGAAGTACATCGGCACATCGAGGATGTAATCGACATAGCGCTCGTAGCCGAAGCCGTCCTCGAACACGAAGTCGAGCATGCCGGTGCGGTTCGCATCGGTGTCGGTCCATACGTGAGAGCGGTACGACAGAAAGCCGTTTGGAATTCCTTCCTTGAACGGCGAATCCGCGAACAGCGCGGTGGCGATCGGCTGCAGTGCGAGGCTGGTGCGGAACTTGCGCACCATGTCCGCTTCGCTGGCGAAATCGAGATTGACCTGCACGGTGCAGGTGCGCGTCATCATGTCCAGGCCGAGCGAGCCGACCTTGGGCATGTATTCGCGCATGATCTTGTAGCGGCCCTTGGGCATCCATGGCATTTCGTCGCGGCGCCACTTGGGTTGGAAGCCCATGCCGAGAAAGCCGATGCCGAGATCGTCAGCGATCGAGCGTACTTCCTCCAGATGGGTATTCACCTCGCAACAGGTCTGGTGGATGGTTTCCAGTGGTGCGCCGGAAAGCTCCAGTTGGCCGGCCGGCTCCAGCGTGATCGAGGCCTTGTCTCGCGACAGCGCCACCGGGTTCTCGCCTTCGCGTGCCACCTCCCAGCCGTAGCGTTCGGCCAGGCGTTCCAGCAGGACGCGGATGCCGCGCTCCCCGTCGAAGGTGGGTGGGCGCAGGTTGTCGGTCAGGAAACCGAATTTTTCGTGCTCGGTGCCGATGCGCCAGGCTTCACGGGGCTTCTCGCCAGCGGCGAGATAGTCGGTGAGCTGCTGGCGGTCGCCAATGGGCGTGCTCTTGACGGCACTGGGTATAGACACGGGTGGCTCCTTCACGAGGGTCGCCCCACTTTGGGGGTGTTCCCGGCATTTTCAAAGTGCCGAGTGTCAGCAAGGGATGCTCTGAACCCGTCTACGTAGCCGCCACCGGCTCTGTCTGCTCGCCGCTCCGTGGTGCGTTGGCGACGGCAGACTGGCCGTCTTCCTAGCCGGCGCGCCGCGGAGCGGTGGGCAGACAGAGCCGGCCCTCACGTGTTGAATCAAAATGACAGGGTGATGTGTGGGAGGTCCGCAGGCTGCGGCCCACGTCTAGGCAAGGCAGCCAGCCTTGCCGTCGCCGCGCGCCACACCCTGCGAACCTCCCACACATCATGGCGGCTACGTAGACGGGTTCAGGGCATCCCTTGACGAAGGGCGCCGGGTATCGCTCTCCATCGCCGGAAAGTCGATGCGCATGCGCGTGCCGCGGCCGCAGCCGCCGTCGAGGATGCTGAAGGTGGCGCCATGGGCGCGGGCGGATTCGTCCACGATGGACAGGCCCAGGCCGCAACTGTCGCCGCCGCTGTTCTGGCCGCGATAGAAGCGTTCCTTGACGCGTTCGCGTTCCTCCGGCGGGATGCCGCTGCCGGTGTCGTCGACCTCGAGGAACGGTTGGCCCTGCGCCACGCCGCAGCGCAGGGTGATGTGGCCGCCGGGCGGCGTATAGCGGATGGCGTTATCGACCAGGTTGGTCAGCAGTTCGTGCAGCACCCAGTACACGCCGGAGACTTCGGCCGGCTGGCAGTCGGCGCCGAGGTCGATGTCGTACGCGAGCGCGCGGTCGAGCGAGGCGCCGATCACTTCGGCGACCAGATTGGACAGATCCACCGGCAGGAAATGGCTGGAGCCGTGTGCCGATGGTTCAGCACGCGCCAAAGCCAGCAGTTGGTTGGCGGTGTGGGCGAGCCGGTCGATACCGCCGTGCAATTGGTCGATGCGCGACTGCAAAGGCGTGCCGCTGGTTTCGCGGACAAGCACTTCGAGTTGGGCTTTCAGTCCGGTCAGCGGCGTGCGTAGCTGGTGCGCCGCATTGGCGAGGAAGTGCTGTTGCGACAGCGCCGATTCGCGCACGGTGGCGAGCAAGGTGTTGAGCGAATCGACCAGTGGCAGCACTTCGCTGGGCACTTGCTCTGTCGGCAAGGCGGTGAGGATATGCGCGGGACGGCCGGTGATCTGGTCGCGCAGGCGTTGCAGCGGACGCAGCGCCACGCTGATACCGAACAGGGCGATGCCGAACACTAGCAACATCTGCACGCTGTCGTTGACGCCGAAGGACAGATCCATTTGATGCACGGCGCGGTTGCGCCGGTGCGGCGTCTCGCCCACGGTGATCACCAGGCGTTCGCCAGCCTCGACCAGGCGATAGCTCACCAGGCGCAGGCCCATGCCGTGGTAGTCGGCGTCCTGATAGGCGAACTCGTCGTTGTGGATCGCGGGCACGACAGGCAGGTCGGGCGAGCCGGCCAGGGTCGCGCCCTGTTCGTTGCTGACGCGATAGAAGAAGCGTTCTTCCGGCAGCGCGCGCAAGGGCGGCGGCGGATGATCGGGCAGCATGATGTCGAACTGTCCGCCGGGCTGCCGGTGGATCTGCGCGGCAACGGCCAGCACGGCACGCGACAGCGAGCGGTCGAAGGCGGCGTAGATCGGACTGACGATGGAGTGGTGATCGATCGCTACGCCGATCACCAGCATCAGCGTCAGCGGGGCGAGCAGATAGCCCAGCAGACGGCGACGGACGCTGGGACGGAACCGCTTGATATCAGTTGTCCTCGAGGCGATAGCCGAGTCCACGGATGCCGCGTATCGAGGCGGATTCGCCCAGCTTGCTGCGCAGGCGCGAGACATGCACCTCGATCGCATTGCCGGAGATATCCTCGCTCCAGCCGGCGATGGCCTGGGTCAGGCGCTCCTTGCTCACCACTTTGCCGCTGTGATGGGCCAGGCATTCCAGGATCGACCATTCGCGGCGGGTCAGCTCCAGTGCTTCGCCGGCGGCATTGATCGCGCGGCGTCCGGCAAGGTCGATGCGCAGCTTGCCGACCGTCAGTTCGTTGGAAGTGGCGGCGCTGGCGCGGCGGATCAGGGCGCGGCAGCGCGCGGCCAGTTCCGGCAGGGCGAACGGCTTCACCATGTAGTCGTCGGCGCCCAGGTCCAGCGTGCCGACACGGTCATCCAGGCTGTCGCGGGCGGTGACGATCAACAGGGGCAGGGCCTTGCCGGAGCGGCGCAGCCGGCGCACCAGGCTGAAGCCGTCCTCGCCGGGCAGGCCGAGGTCGACGATGGCCAGGTCGTAGTGGGCGCTTTCCATCATGCCGGAAACCGGCTCGGCCATGGCGGTGTGGTCCACCACATAACCTTCGCCGGTGAGGCCGCGGACTATGCCGTCGGCAACCATGGGATCGTCTTCGACTAACAGGATGCGCATACGGGACACAGTGAACGGATTCCGCAACATGCTAACAGTTGCGCAGGCCCGCAAAATAGCGGGGGCGGAGCGTCCACTTCAAACGAAAGGCCGGCGCAAGGCCGGCCCTTCGACGTGCTGCGAGAGGCGGTGGCCTCAGCGCTTCATGGAGTTGAAGAACTCGTCGTTGGTCTTGGTGTTCTTCATCTTGTCCAGCATGAACTCCATCGCGGCCAGCTCGTCCATCGGATGCAGCAGCTTGCGCAGGATCCAGATCTTGGCGAGCAGGTCCGGGTCGATCAGCAGGTCTTCGCGGCGGGTGCCGGAGCGGTTGATGTCGATGGCCGGGTACACGCGCTTCTCGGAAATGCGGCGGTTCAAGTGCACTTCCATGTTGCCGGTGCCCTTGAACTCTTCGTAGATCACCTCGTCCATCTTGCTGCCGGTGTCGGTCAGCGCGGTGGCGATGATGGTCAGCGAGCCGCCTTCTTCCACATTGCGCGCGGCGCCGAAGAAGCGCTTGGGACGCTGCAGGGCGTTGGCGTCGACACCGCCGGTGAGCACCTTGCCGGAGCTGGGTACCACGGTGTTGTAGGCGCGGGCGAGGCGGGTGATCGAGTCGAGCAGGATCACCACATCCTTCTTGTGCTCGACCAGGCGCTTGGCGCGCTCGATCACCATTTCGGCGACCTGCACGTGGCGCACGGCCGGTTCGTCGAAGGTGGAGCTGATGACCTCGGCGCGCACGGTGCGGGCGATTTCGGTCACTTCCTCCGGGCGCTCGTCGATCAACAGCATGATCAGATGCACGTCCGGATGGTTGTACTGGATGGCCTGCGCGATGTTCTGCAGCATCATCGTCTTACCGGACTTCGGCTGCGACACGATCAGGCCGCGCTGGCCGCGACCGATCGGCGCCACCAGGTCCAGGATGCGGCCGGTGATGTCTTCGGTGGAGCCATTGCCGCGCTCGAGATGGAACGCCTTGCGCGGAAACAGCGGCGTCAGGTTCTCGAACAGCATCTTGTTCTTCGACGCTTCCGGCGGATCGCCGTTGATGTCGTCGACCTTCAGCAGCGCGAAGTAGCGCTCGCCTTCCTTCGGATGGCGCACGCGTCCGGTGATGTAGTCGCCGGTGCGCAGGTTGAAGCGGCGGATCTGGCTGGGCGAGACGTAGATGTCGTCCGGGCCGGCCAGGTAGGACTCGTCAGCCGAACGCAGGAAGCCGAAGCCGTCCTGCAGGATTTCCAGCACGCCCTCAGCCCAGATACCGCCGCCGGAGCGGGCGTGGGCCTTGAGGATGTTGAACACCACATCCTGCTTGCGGGCGCGGGCGACGCCTTCCTGGACGCCCAGCGACTCGGCGAATTCCATCAGCTGGATCGCGTTCTTGCGCTTGAGCTCAGTAAGGTTGATCAGGCGGTCGTTGCTGCCGGCGTCAGCGTACTCGTCGTCCACCGGCAGGCCGTTATTGTTGCGCGGATGCTGTTGCTGTCCGCCACCACCACCGCCGCCACCCTGGCCGCCACGCTGCTGGTTGCGCTCGTGGCGACGGCGGCGGCCACGATCGTTGCGGTCATTGCGACGATCGTTGTTGTTCGGGTTGTTCGGGTTGTTCGGGTTGCCGCCTTGATTGGGCTGGCCACCTTCGCGCGCCTGCTGCGGAGCGTTGTCGCGCGGCGCGCCATCGCCCTGAGAGGAGCCGCCGCCGTCGACCGGGAGGCTGGCCTGCACAGGCGCTTCGTAAGACGGGGCTGGTCGCTCGATCGGCGGAAGCGGCGGCGGAGGGGTGTACTCCGGCTTCTCCGTCCTCGGTGCGCTTTCGGCGCTGGCCGCCGCGGCAGCCGACTTGCGTGGCGCTCGCGTACGCGGCGCGTCAGCCACGGTCTTGGGTTCGGCGCTCTTGGCGTCGGTCTGGTCTTTGCTTTCGATATCGGACACGGGCAAACCTCACGGGGCGCCGTTAATTACAGGAGGGAAGGTTGCGCTCGAAGCGCGGAGGGCGCGGGGGACAGCGTCCCAACAGGCCTATGGAATCTAGCACCCGCCGCGTGACGCCGTAAAGCGGTGCGGCGGATGCAATGAGGCGAATCAGATCGCCTTGTCGATCATCTGGGCCAGCTGACCCTTGCTCACGGCGCCGATCTGGGTCGCTTCGACCTTGCCGTTCTTGAACACCATCAGGGTGGGAATGCCGCGTACGCCGTAATTCCGCGGGGTCTTCTGGTTGTGGTCGATATTGATCTTGGCGATGCGCAGCTTGCCTTCGTACTGCTTGGCCAGATCGTCCAGGATCGGTGCGATGGCCTTGCAGGGGCCGCACCACTCCGCCCAGAAGTCGAGCAGGACGGGGGTATCGGACTTCAGCACTTCCTGCTCGAAGGCGTCATCGCTTACATGGGTAATCAGGTCGCTCACCGGGGTCTCCGAAACTGGGCGGGGGGAAGGTTTGACGACCGCGCGGCCAGCATCGGCTACACTGGGGCGCCCATGAAGCGCGGGTCGGACCGGAAAAAGGAAGTGATGCCGTTGCGGCAGGCCTCCATTCCAGCGTAACTCAGGGCACGATTCAAGCGATTCAAGGGCTGCATCGGACAGTTCCGTTGATATAGGTGAAAAGGCTCCTCTGTACAGCCTGTTCACCTATGTCAGCGGGACTGCCGGTTCCAGAGCCCGCCACCTCGGCGCCAGCCGCGAAGCGCACCGCGATCCACCGCGGCCTTTGCCGCGCTGCCCGGCCATCCTCGCTTTTGGCCCGCGCCGTCTCATCCACCCGTCCCGGGCTGCCGACCGCCGTGGGGCCGGGCGCACCACTGTCGTGGCCGCCCTACCGCTGACTACTCATCTAATGTCCCAAACCGTACTCACCGACACCTTCTTTACAAATTTTGAACTTCACCCCCTGCTGCAACAGGGCCTGGACGAGAGCGGTTTCACCCGCTGCACGCCCATCCAGGCACTGACCCTGCCGATGGCGCTGACCGGCCGTGACGTGGCCGGCCAGGCCCAGACCGGCACCGGCAAGACCTGCGCCTTCCTGGTCGCGATGATGAATCGCCTGCTGACCCGCCCGGCCGTGGCCGAGCGCAAGGACAGCGACCCGCGTGCCCTGGTGATCGCGCCGACCCGCGAGCTGGCCATCCAGATCGACAAGGACGCGCGCAACATCGGCCGCCACACCGGCCTGAAGACCGCGCTGATCTACGGCGGCGTCGACTACGACAAGCAGCGCCAGCAGTTGCACGATGGCTGCGACATCATCATCGCCACCCCCGGCCGCCTGCTCGACTACTACAAGCAGAACGTGTTCGGTTTCAATGGCGTCGAAGTGATGGTGATCGACGAGGCCGACCGCATGTTCGACCTCGGTTTCATCAAGGATGTGCGCTTCATCTTCCGCCGCCTGCCGGCGCGCGAGCAGCGCCAGGTGCTGCTGTTCTCCGCCACGTTGAGCCATCGCGTGCTGGAGCTGGCCTACGAGCACATGCACAACGCCGAGAAGCTGGTGGTGGAGACTGAGAACGTCACCGCCGACCGCGTGCGCCAGCAGGTCTACTTCCCCTCCAAGGAGGAGAAGATGCCGTTGCTGCTCAACCTGCTGGAGCGCACCAAGCCCAGCCGCAGCATTGTCTTCGTCAACACTAAGGCCGCCGCCGAGCGCATCACCGACCGCGTGAAGCGCCAGGGTTACCGGGTGGGCGCGTTGTCCGGTGACGTGCCGCAGCTGAAGCGCCAGAAGTTGCTGCAGCGCTTCCAGGACGGCCAGCTCGACATGCTGGTGTGCACTGACGTCGCCGCGCGCGGCCTGCACATTCCTGCGGTCAGCCACGTCTTCAACTACGACCTGCCGCAGGACGCCGAGGATTACGTGCACCGTATCGGCCGTACCGCGCGCCTGGGTGCCGAAGGCGACGCGATCAGCTTCGCCTGCGACTTGTACGCCATGTCGTTGCCGGATATCGAGACTTACATCGGCCAGCGCATCCCGGTGGCCACCATCGATCCCGAACTGCTGGTGATGCCGAAGCCGCGCGAGATCGATCCGCAATACGCTGCCGAAGCGGCCGCCGACAGCGCAGCCTTTGGCGACAAGGTCGAGAGCCGCGAAAAGAAGGAAGGTGGTTCGCGCGGTCGCCCGCGTAGCCGTGGCGGGCGCGACGGCGAGCGTCAGCCTCGCGACGGCCAGCCGCGCAAGCCGCGTGCGGAGCAGCCGGCCAAGGTTGCGACTACCGACGAATCGGCCCAGCCTGCAGCACCCGCGGTGGGCCAGGAAGCGGTCACGGCCGAAGGCGAACACAAGCGCCGTCGCCGCCGTGGCGGCCGCGGCCGTCGCCGCGAAGGCGCGCCGGGCCATAACGAGAATGGCGTCAATGTCACCGCGTTGAACGATAACGGTCACGGTGCACGTGGCGAGCGTCGCCCGTCGCGCGAGCGCAGTGGCGCCGATACCAACGGCTCCCGTCCGTCACGCCAGGTTGCCCTGACCGCCGGCCACAACACGGAAGCGGCACCGAAGAAGCAGGGCTTCTTCCGTCGCCTGGCGCGGCTGTTCACCGGCCGCTGAACCGGACTCCGCCGCGCGTAGAAAACGCGCGGCGGGGGCTCACCTTGGCGGCGCCATCCCTTATCCTTGCCGCCAGTGCGGCATCAGGGATCGAGGAAACGCGGTGATCCGCTTCGACCAAGTCAGCAAACGCTACGAAGGCGGCCACGAGGCCCTGTCGCAGCTATCTTTCCATGTCGCTCCCGGCGAAATGGCTTTCGTGACCGGACACTCGGGCGCGGGCAAGAGCACGCTGTTGAAGCTGCTCGGCCTGATCGAGCGGCCGTCGCATGGCGTGATTACCCTGGATGGGCAGAACCTGTCCAAGATCGGGCGCGGCGGTATACCCAAGCTGCGGCGGCGCATCGGCATGGTGTTCCAGGACCATCGTTTGCTGATGGACCGCACCGTATTCGCCAATGTCGAGCTGCCGCTGGTGATCGGCGGCATCGCTCCGGTCGAGCGCGGCCGTCGTGTGCGCGCAGCGCTGGAAAAGGTGGGGCTGCTCTCTTATGAGCGGCAACTGCCCGTCACGCTGTCGACCGGTGAGCAGCAGCGCGTGGGTATCGCCCGCGCCATCGTCGCCAAGCCGACCTTGCTAATCGCCGACGAACCTACCGGCAACCTCGATCCGCAGTTGGCGGTAGAGATCATGGCGCTGTTCGCCGAGTTCCAGCAGGTTGGCACCACGGTGTTGATCGCCAGTCATGATCTGCCGCTGATCAAGCGCATCAAGAAGCGTGTGGTGGTGCTGGATCACGGCCGCCTGGTCGCCGACGTCGCCGCGCAGGAGGTGCTGTGACCACGCAACCGGAATTTCCTAACGAGATGCCGATTGTGCCCGAGGCTGCGCCACGGGTAGAGCGTAGCCGCGCACGGCCGGTAGCGAGCTGGCGCGAGCATCATGGCTGGAGCGCGGCGGCCAGTTTGCGTCGCCTGATGTCCCGTCCCGTCGGCACTTTGCTGACCGTGGCCGTGATGGCGCTGGCGCTGGCGCTGCCGCTGACGTTTTATCTGTTGCTCGGCAATGTGCAGAAGCTGGGCGATGTGCTGGGGCAGAACCAGACGGTGTCAGTGTTCCTGCAACCCAGCCAGAGCGGTCCGGCGGTGGAGCTGCTGGCGACCAAATTGCGCGAGCGTGCGGACATCGCGACGGTGACCGTGAAAACTCCGCAGCAGGGCATGGATGAGCTGGCCAAGATGCAAGGCTTCTCTGGCGCGCTGCATACCCTGGATAACAATCCGCTGCCTTATGCCATCGAAGTGCTGCCGAAGCAGGGCCTTGATGCCGACGCGGTGGGGCGCCTGGTCAGCGAGCTGCGCGAAACGCAGGGCGTGGATCTCGTGCAGGACAGCGGCACCTGGCGCCAGCGCCTGGATGCGTTGCTTGGCGTAGGCAACCGCGCCGTGCTGGTACTTGCCGTACTGCTGGCGCTGGCGGTGTTGCTGGTGGTGGGGAATACCGTGCGCGTGGATATCGCCAGCCGTAGCGAAGAAATCGGTGTACTGATGCTGGTCGGTGCGAGCCGCGCATTCGTGCGGCGGCCCTATCTTTATGCGGGCATCTGGTACGGCTTGTTCAGCGGTGTGCTTGCCGCAGGCGTGGCGGTGCTGGTTGAAATGGCGCTGGCCGAGCCGGTGACACGGCTTAGTCATGTGTATGACGGCAAGCTACAGGTAGGAGCGTTGCCGCTGTGGGTGCTGGGCGCCGTGCCGCCGGTAGCGGCCTTGCTGGGTTGGCTGGGCGCGCGCCTGGTCAGTGCCTGGCAGTTGCGCAAGGCGGCCTGAGCGGAGCCAGACCGGCAGAGGTGACGCCGGTCGCAGGCGCCGTGCCGACATCGGTGCAAGATGCCTGGAATGCGTGGCGCAGGGGGCGTCCGTCGAATCGTTGGCATGGATGCCATGAGACGCGTGGATGGGTGGGAATGAGTGCAGGTTTCAGCAACCGTATCGTCAGCGCCGCGCCGCGCGTGCTGGTGGTGGACGGTTCCAAGGTAGTGCGACAACTGATTAGCCGCGTGCTGCAGGCCGAGTTGCCTGCGGCCGAGGTGGTCGGTTGCGCGTCGGGCGCCGAAGCGCAGCAGCTGCTGGAAGGTGGCCTGCTCGAGAGCGGCATATTCGACTTCATTACGATCGCGCTGCGGCTGCCCGACATGGATGGCTTGGAGCTGGCGCGCTACGTGCGCGAATCGGCGCCGCAGATCTATGTGCCGATTGTGGTGGTGTCCGGCGATGTCGATGACCGCCTGCACCGACGTGCGCTAGGCGAACACGTGACTGATTACTTCGATAAGTCGCTGGGTTTCCAGGCGCTGGCCGAATTCATCCGCGGCTACGTGAAGCCGGAAAGCAGTGCCGAGGGCGAGGTGCTGTACGTGGAAGACAGTCGCGTGGTGGCGTTGGCGACGCGCCGCATGCTGGAAAAATATGGCCTCACCGTGCGCCATGTGATTAGCGCCGAAGATGCGCTGGCCTGGCTGGAGACGGCGCGGGCAAAGGATCAGGTGGGCGCCGACATCGTGCTCACCGACGTCAGCCTGAAGGGCGAACTCACCGGCGGCGATTTGCTTGAGCGCATCCGGCGCGAATACGGTTACAGCAAGGGGCGCCTGCCCGTGCTGGTGATGACCGGCGATGAGAACCCCGCCAACCAGGCGGCATTGCTCAGGGCTGGCGCCAACGACCTGGTCGAGAAGCCGATCGAGGAGACGCTGTTGATCACCAAACTTCTGTTCCAGTTGCGTGTTGCGCGGCACCTGCGGCTGCGCGACGAAGCGGCATGAACGAGAGTCGCATCAAGCTGGAGCCCTCCTGGAAGGAGCGCCTCGGCGGTTATCTCGAACGACCGGAGATGCAGGCGTTGTCGCAATTTCTGCGCGCGGAGAAGCAGGCCGGCAAAGTGATTTACCCGCCAGGGCCGGAGATGTTCGCTGCTTTCGATCACACGCCATTTGACGCGGTGCGTGTCGTCATTCTCGGCCAGGATCCCTATCACGGCCCGGGGCAGGCGCATGGCCTGTGCTTCTCGGTGCGGCCGGGTGTACAGCCGCCGCCCTCGTTGCAGAACATCTTCAAGGAAATCCAGCGCGACCTTGGCATTGCACCGCCTGATCACGGCTGCCTTACGCCGTGGGCGGATCGTGGCGTGCTTTTGCTCAATAGCGTGTTGACGGTGGAGCGGGGATTGGCAGCTTCTCACCAGGGCAAGGGGTGGGAGGGGTTCACCGATGCGGCCATCGATGCCCTCAACCGGGAGCGCGAAGGCCTGGTGTTCATGCTGTGGGGCTCGTATGCCCAGCGCAAAGGGCAGCTGATCGATGCCCGGCGGCATCACATTCTCAAGTCGGTGCACCCGTCGCCACTTTCCGCGCACCGTGGCTTCATCGGTTGCGGCCACTTTTCTGCCGCCAACGGTTATCTGGAAGCCCAGGGCCAGGCGCCCATGGACTGGTCGCTGCCGCGACGCGCCGAGCTGATGCCGGCGACGACTTCTGCAGAATGAATGCATGGGTCATCCGTGGGCGCGCCATCCCCGCGCCTTGATGGCTAGGCAAATCAGCCGGCAAGTACAATCAATGGTTGCCACGTCGCACGCGTGGACCCACGGACAGATCGAGAGATGCAGCGAGTATGAGCGGAACAGAGCCAGTGGCCGGCAATACGGAAAGCGCCTCCAAAGTGACGGAACGGCCGAAAGTCGTCGTATGCATGACGACCCACGAGCGTGCGGATTGCGCCCGGATCAACATGGAAATCGTCAAGCTCAACTACCCGGAGCCGTGGCCGATCGTGCATGCCTGCTCGGGTTCCTCGTATGAGAAGTACATGGAAGACGAGCTAGTGTGGTGCCAGCCGCTGACCATCATCGATGGCGCTTTGAATCTGGTGAGGAAGTCCTTTCGCGCCGCGGCCGATAAGTACAACCCGGACTACATCATCCACCTCGATGCGGATACCTGGGTTTTCGATCAGGGTCTGTTGCAGCGCTATATCGACCTGCTTGCCCGTGACGACAAGGCGATCATCGCGGCGTCGTCGTGGAGCACCGACCAGCGTCCGAAATGGCGGCAGTCGAAAAATCCGCTGGTTCGACTCAAGGGGCACCTCGCCAAGCTTCTGAATGCGGTCGGGATCGATTTCGGCATCAAGCGCAAAGACACGCTGTCCACACAGTTCTTCATCGCGAAGAACGATCCGCGCTTCCTGGAGTTGCTGGAGACGTTGGTGCCGGTTGAGGGGCATACGCTCGAGACGGACTTCTATGCCGCCGTGGTCAAGACCTTCGGCCCCAAAGCCATCATCGGCATGGTCGAGCGGGAGCCGGTCCATCCGGAGAACCGGCATTGGTGCCCCCAGATGACCCTGCATTGCCAGCATTGGCCAGAGCAGCTGCCGCGGCCGGAGGGTATGGCGGCCGGTGTCGTGGCGGATGGCAAATATGCTGATGGCATCTCAGGCCAATACGATATTCCCGGCAAGAAAGACGTCCTGAAAGCCAGGAGTTTCAGTCACTTGGGGCCGGCCATGCGCCGCCTGCTCGAGTCGACCGACCTGAGCTATTACAACGCCAAGGCCAAGCGCTATTGATTGCCGGGCCATAGGCCCAAGGTGGGTATGGGTGGCGATGGACGAACCTATCTGATTCATGTACTATTCGGTTCACTAAAGCGGCTGGAACTCTTGGCCGCTTTAGCACTCTCATCCCCAGAGTGCTAAGCTGACCCCATATCAGGAGGTTCCACACATGTCTCAAGCCTTGGTGACCGCCAACCTGCCGGTTCCTAGTGTCGTTGGCAGTCTGGATGCCTATATCTCGGCGGTACACCGGATTCCGGTGCTCAGCCAGGATGAGGAGCAGGCGCTGTCGCGCCGCTACAACGAAGAAGAAGACTTGGCCGCCGCCAGGAAGCTGGTGATGTCGCACCTGCGTTTCGTGGTGCACGTGGCCCGCGGCTACAGCGGCTACGGCCTGCAGATCGCCGACCTTATCCAGGAAGGCAACATCGGCCTGATGAAGGCCGTGAAGCGTTTCGACCCCGACCAGGGCGTACGCCTGGTGAGTTTCGCCGTGCACTGGATCCGTGCCGAAATGCACGAGTTCATCCTGCGCAACTGGCGCATCGTCAAGGTCGCCACGACCAAGGCGCAGCGCAAGCTGTTCTTCAACCTGCGCAAGAGCAAGAAGCGCCTGGGCTGGATGAACGCCGAAGAAGTGCGCATGGTGGCGAAGGATCTGGGCGTGCCGGAAGCGACGGTGCGCGAGATGGAGTCGCGCCTGTCCGGTCGTGACATCGGCTTCGAAGCGCCGGCGGATGCCGACGACGACGCCAAGCCGGCACCGGAAGCGTTCCTGATCGACGAAGGCGCGGACCCGTACGAAAACGTGTCCGATGCCGACCAGGCCGATAATCAGCTCGAAACGCTATCCGCCGCGCTGCAGAAGCTGGATGAGCGCTCGCGCGACATCATTCAGCGCCGCTGGCTGAACGAGGAAAAGGCGACGCTGCAGGATCTCGCCGACGAGTACGGCGTCTCCGCCGAGCGCATCCGCCAGGTCGAGGCGAATGCGATGAAGAAAATGCGCGGCCTGTTCGCCGCCTGATCGCCAGCGCAGGCGTTACCATGCCGACGGCCCCGCTGCGGGGCCGTTGGTTTTTCCGCTTCCCACATTCGTAATTTCGCCATGCCCAGAGTGCTGGTCATCGAAGACGACGAAGTCACGGCCCGCGAGATCGTGGCCGAACTGAGCGTGCACGGCATGACGGCCGAATGGGTGGCCGACGGCAAGGAAGGTCTTTCGCGCGCGACCGCGCAAGGCTATGACCTGATCACACTCGACCGCATGCTTCCCGGCATGGACGGTATCGAAGTGGTGGCCGGTCTGCGTCGCCAGCAGATCGACACACCGGTACTGATGATCAGCGCGCTCAGCGACGTCGATGACCGCGTGCGCGGCCTCCGTGCGGGTGGCGACGACTACCTCACCAAGCCATTCGCCCCGGACGAGATGGCTGCCCGTGCCGAAGTGCTACTGCGCCGCCGGCAGCCGCAGCAGAACGACACGCGCCTGCGCGTCGGCGATCTGGAACTGGATCTGGTGCGCCACGTCGCCTACCGCAAAGACCAGCCATTGACCTTGCAGCCCACCGAATATCGGTTGCTGGAATGCCTGATGCGCAACTCCGGCCAGGTGCTGACCCGCAGCATGATTTTCGAAGCCGTGTGGGGTTTCCACTTCGATCCCGGCACCAACGTGATCGACGTGCATATCGGCCGGCTTCGGCGCAAGATCGACGGCGCCGGCCAGTCGCCATTGATCCGCACCGTGCGCGGCACCGGCTATATGATCACTTCGGCCCCCCAGAACGCATCGGCCCAGCCATGAACGCCCGTCCCAATGCCTGGCGCTCCGCCACCTCCCGATTGATCCTGATCTACGGTTTGCTGTTCGCCGCGTGGGGGTTGGTGCTGGTTGGCGTGATCCAATGGGAAAGCGCGCGCTATCTCAATACGGTCGTCGACCAGATGCTCGAGCAGCGCATGCACTATCTGGTTGCCACTGACGCGCAACGTCTGCCGGCGACGGTGGATGCTGCGAGCACCATCGACCCGCACGGCATCATGTCGGTGGGTCTGTTCGACGCCAGCGGCCACGCGATCGCCGGCAACGTCGCCCGCATCCCCGCAGAGCTTGCCGTCGACGGCAAGGTGCGTCTGCTGACGCGAGGCATGCCGCGCCCCGATCGCGATGCGACGCGTGTGCGCGCACGCGCGCTGGCGACGCATCTGCCTGATGGTCGCGTGTTGGTGATCGCCAAGGACACCAGCACCCTCGACGGACTCGGCACCATCGTATGGCGCGCGCTGCTATGGGCCCTGTCGCTGACGATCATTCCGGGACTGCTTGGCGGCTTCCTGCTGCGGCGCGGACCGGAAAGGCGTATTCGCGAACTGCAAAAGGCTACCGAGCCCATTCGCCAGGGCGATCTCTCCAAGCGTCTGCCCGTGAACGGGCGCGGTGATGAACTGGACGTGCTCGCCGGCATCGTCAACACCATGCTGGGCGAGATCGAGCGCCTGATGAATGAAGTCAAAGGCGTGTGCGACAACATTGCACACGACTTGCGCACGCCGCTGACGCGCCTGCGCGCGCGGTTGTATCGCGCGCAGCAGCAATTGTCGGGGCAGCCCGAAGCAGCCCTGGTGGAAGCGAGCATCGTCGATATCGATGCGGTGCTGGGGCGCTTCCGCGCTCTGCTGCGTGTTTCCGAACTGGAAGATAGCCATCGCAATGCCTGCTTCGCCGAAGTGGATCTTGGTCAGGTGTTGCAGCAAGTACATGAGTTCTACGCACCCGTGGCGGAAGATCGCGGCCAGCCGTTCGCGCTGGAAGTCGAGCCGATGACCGCCGTGCGTGGCGATGCGCATCTGCTGTTCGAAGCGCTGGCGAACCTTGTGGGCAATGCCATCAAGTTCACCCCGAACGGTGGCCAGGTGCGCCTGCGTGCGCGCATGGACAGCCGCGGGCCGCGTGTGGACATTCTCGACAGCGGTCCCGGTATTCCCTCGAACGAGCGCGACGCCGTGACGCGACGGTTCTATCGCGGCGACAACAGCCGTACGACACCGGGTTCGGGGCTCGGCCTGAGCATCGTCAGCGCCATCGTGCGCCTGCACGGCTATGCCCTGGATATCGGCGATGCGCCGGGTGGTGCGCGGATCACGTTGTATTGCTACCCGGTAGCGCCGGGCGAAGTGCCGGGCACCTGTCTTTCGCGCTCGGTCACCGCGCAGGTCGTCTGAGATAGCTGCCGAGGGGTGTCGAAAGTCATGACACCCTCATAAAGCCAAGCCCTGCACGGAGTCGGCCGGGCAGGGCGCATCCAATATGAAAATATCTTCATCCGTCTAGCCGGCCGTTCCACCAGGCCCCATGCGAAAATTTGTGGCGACGCATCATTCGCGCACGGAATCCCCCGCATGCTTGGCATCGTCCGGATCGCGCTTTCGCGGCCCTACACCTTTGTCGTTCTCGCGTTGTTGATCCTGATCATCGGTCCTCTAGCCGCGGTCAGGACGCCGACGGATATCTTTCCGGACATCAAGATTCCGGTGATCAGCGTGGTGTGGCAGTACACCGGCCTGCCGCCCGACCAGATGGCGGGCCGTATCGCTTCACCGTTCGAGCGCGTGCTCACCACCACGGTGAATGACGTAGAGCACATCGAGGCGCAGTCGATCGCCGGCTTCGGCGTGATCAAGATCTTCTTCCAGCCCACGGTCGATATCCGCACCGCGAACGCTCAGGTGACTGCGGTTGCGCAGACCCTGCTGCGGCAGCTGCCGCCGGGCATCACGCCACCGCTGATCCTCAACTACAACGCATCCACCGTCCCCATCATCCAGCTCGCGTTGTCCGGCAAGGGTCTTAGCGAGCAGAACCTGGGCGACCTCGGCATCAATGCGGTGCGTCCGGTACTGACCTCGGTGGCGGGTGCGTCGATTCCGTATCCGTTCGGCGGCAAGACGCGCCAGGTGCAGATCGATATCGATTCGGCCGCCTTGCAGGCACGCGGGTTGTCGGCGCAGGACGTAGCCAATGCGCTGGCCGCGCAGAACCTGATCGTGCCCGTGGGTACACAGAAGATCGGCTCCTACGAATACACCCTGCAGCTCAATAACGCGCCGTCGGACATCAACGCGCTGGGCGACCTGCCGGTAAAAACGGTTAATGGCACCACGGTCTACATCCGCGACGTGGCTCATGTACGCGATGGCAATCCGCCGCAGACCAATGTCGTGCATGTGGACGGCGGCCGTTCCGTGCTGATGACGGTGCTAAAGAACGGCTCGGCCTCGACGCTGGCGATCATCGAAGGCGTAAAGCAGAAGCTCGCCGCGGCGAAGGACACGTTCCCCGACACGCTGGAAATTGCACCCATCGGGGATCAGTCGTTGTTCGTGCGCGCGGCGATCAGCGGTGTGGCGAAGGAGGGCATCATCGCGGCGGCGCTGACCAGCCTGATGATCCTGCTGTTCCTCGGTAGCTGGCGCTCCACCGTCATCATCGCCACGTCGATCCCGTTGGCGATCCTGGGATCCATCGCTGCGCTGTCGGCGGTGGGTGAAACCATGAACATCATGACCCTGGGCGGCCTGGCGCTGGCGGTGGGCATCCTGGTGGACGACGCCACCGTGACCATCGAGAACATCAACTGGCACCTGGAGCACGGCAAGGATGTGGAAACGGCGATCATGGACGGCGCCCGCCAGATCGTGACACCGGCCTTCGTGTCACTGCTATGTATCTGTATCGTGTTTGTGCCGATGTTCTTCCTGCAGGGCGTGGCGCGCTTCCTCTTCGTGCCGATGGCCGAAGCGGTGATGTTCGCCATGATCTGCTCGTTCATCCTGTCGCGCACGCTGGTGCCGACGATGGCCATGTACCTGCTGAAGCCGCACGCGCCGCACACCGACGAGCATGGCACCGACCAAGCGCTGCCGCCGTCGCGTAATCCGCTGGTGCGTTTCCAACGTGGTTTCGAGGCGCGTTTCGAGCGGGTGCGTTCGGTGTATCACGACTTGTTGGCGATGGCGCTCGAACACCGTCGAGTGTTCGTGGTGGGTTTCCTGAGCTTCATTGTCTTGTCGTTCGCGCTGGTGCCGTTCCTTGGGCGCAACTTCTTCCCGTCGGTGGATGCCGGCCAGATCCTGTTGCACGTGCGCGCACCGGTCGGCACGCGCGTTGAGGAAAGCGCGACATTGTTCGCCAATGTGCAGGCATCGATCCGGCGCATCATCCCATCGGATGAGCTGGGTACGGTGGTGGACAACATCGGCCAGTCCATCAGCGGCATCAACACGGCCTACAACAACACGGGCACCACGGGTTCGTGGGACGGCGATATCCAGCTCTCGCTGAAGGAAGGCCATCGCCCCACGGCAGACTATGTGCGCGAGATGCGCGAGCGGCTGCCGCGCGAATTCCCCGGTGTGACCTTCTCGTTCCCGCCGGCGGATATCATCAGCCAGATCCTGAACTTCGGTTCACCCGCGCCGATCGACTTGCAGATCCGCGGCAACAACCTGCCGAAGAACTTCGCCTTCGCCAACCAGTTGTTGCGCGAGATCCGGCGCGTGCCAGGTGTGGCCGATGCGCGCATCCAGCAGTCGCAATCGAACCCGACCTTCGCCATCGATGTGGATCGCACGCGGGCGCAACTGCTCGGCGTCACCGAGCGCGACGTCACCAACAGCCTGGTAGTGAACCTGGCCGGCTCCAGCCAGGTGGCGCCGACGTTCTGGTTGAACCCGGTGAACCAGATTTCCTACCCCATTGTGATGCAGACGCCGCAGTACAAACTCGATTCGCTATCCGCGCTGGAGAATTTGCCAGTGACGTCGAGCGGCGGCGGTCAGTCGCAGATCCTTGGCGGCCTCTCCACCATGACGCGCGGCGCCAGCAATGCGGTAGTGAGCCAGTACAACATCCAGCCGATGGTGGAGATTTTCGCCACCACGCAAGGGCGCGATCTTGGCGCGGTAGCTGCCGACATCCAGAAGATCGTCGACGCACACGCCAAGGATCTGCCGAAGGGTTCGTCTACCGCACTGCTGGGCCAGGTGCAGACCATGAACAGTGCCTTCTCCGGCCTGATCTTCGGGCTGCTTGGCGCAGCGGTGTTGATCTACCTGCTGATCGTGGTGAACTTCCAGTCGTGGAGTGATCCGTTCGTGATCATTACCGCGCTGCCCGCCGCGCTGGCCGGCATCGTGTGGATGCTGTTCGCCACCCACACCACGCTGTCGGTGCCCGCGCTTACCGGCGCCATCATGTGTATGGGTGTGGCCACGGCCAACTCGATTCTGGTGGTGAGCTTCTGCCGCGAGCGTCTGGCCGAGCATGGCGACGCGCATCAGGCGGCGCTGGAGGCTGGCTTCGTGCGTTTCCGTCCGGTGCTGATGACGGCGCTGGCGATGATCATCGGCATGGCACCGATGGCATTGGGTCTGGGCGAAGGCGGTGAGCAGAACGCGCCGCTCGGCCGCGCCGTGATCGGCGGTCTGATCTTCGCTACCGTCGCCACTTTGTTCTTCGTACCCGTGGTGTTCCGCATCATTCACGCGCGGCATGGCCGCGCATCTGCCCCGGCACTTGCTTCCGGAGAGCCCGCCCATGTCGCCTGATACCCACAAGCCCACCCCCATCTCCCCGCGTCGCCTGAAGCGCGCCGGGTGGGTCGCCGTCATCGTCATCGTTGTGGTGGTGGTGAGCGGCGTCGCCACTCGCGCCAACGACGCGCGCAAGCTCAAGAGCTGGACCGAGGCGCAAGCCGTGCCCACGGTCAGCGTGGTGGCGGCGGAGCGCAGCGATAAAGGTTCCTCGCTGGATTTGCCCGGCCGTCTGGAAGCCTATTCGCGCGCACCGATCTACGCGCGCGTCAGTGGCTACCTGAAATCCTGGAAGGTCGATATCGGTGCGCCGGTGAAGGCCGGCCAGCTATTGGCGGAAATCGAAACGCCCGATCTCGACCAGCAACTGCTGCAGGCCAAGGCTGACCTCGCCAGCGCTGAAGCGAACTCCGCGCTGGCCGCGACGACGGCAAAGCGCTGGCAGGCGATGCTCGGTTCCGACTCAGTGTCGCGCCAGGAAGTGGATGAGAAGAGTGGCGACTACACCGCCAAGCAGGCGCTCGCCAAAGCGGCCAAGGCCAACCTGGACCGCATCGAGGCGATGAAGGGTTTTGCCCGCATCGTGGCGCCGTTCGATGGTGTGGTGACCGCGCGCGAAACCGACGTGGGCGCGTTGATCAATGCCGGCAGCGGCAGTGGCCCGGAGCTGTTCGTGGTCTCCGACATGCGCAAGCTGCGCGTCTACGTGCGCGTGCCGCAGAACTACGCGCCATCGATCAAGCCCGGTGCCATTGCTCAGCTTACCGTGCCGGAATATCCGGGCCGTACCTTCCAGGCCCGTGTCGAGGCGTCGGCCGGCGCCGTCAATGCGGAGTCCGGTACCACGCTGATCCAGCTCGCGGTGGACAACGCCGACGGCAAGCTGATGCCCGGTGGCTTTGCCGGCGTGAAGCTGGATCGTCCCGCCGATGTCGCCGCGCTGCGCGTGCCGGCCAGTGCGTTGATCTTCGACGATCAGGGGCTGCGCGTGGCGACGCTGGGCGCGGACGGCAAGGTGGCTTTCAAGAAAGTCACCATCCTGCGCGACTACGGCAAGTCGCTGGAAATCGGTTCCGGCCTCGCCGAAGGCGACCGCGTGATCGAAAGCCCGCCGGATGGCCTCGCCGAAGGCGACCATGTACAGACCGCCACCAACAACGCCGAGCTGGCCAAGTCCCAGGGTCGTACCAATGAAAAGAAGGCCTGAACTGGCGTTGCTGATGCTTGCCCTGGGCGGCTGCTCACTGGCGCCCGCGTACAAGGTGCCGGAAGTGCCGGTGGCGGAGCAGTATCAGGAACATGGCGCCGCACTCGGCAAAAGCTGGGTTGAAGCCCAGCCAGCCGATCACTTGCCGCGCGATGGCTGGTGGAAGCTGTACGGCGATACTCAGCTCGATCAGTTGCAGCAACGCCTGCTTGCCAACAACACCGACCTCGCCGCTGCGCTTGCGCACTATCAGCAGGCGCAGGCGTACAGCATGCAGGCGCGCGCAGGGTTGTTCCCGCAGATCGGTGCGAACGCCAACGTGCAGCGCGACCGGCAATCGGATACCCGACCGCTGCGCGGCGCGACCTCGCCGGCTTACTACGACAGCTACACGCTGGGTGCCGAACTCGACTATGAGCTCGACTTGTGGGGGCGCGTGCGCAATACCGTCGAAGCCGGCAAGGACGACGCGCTCGCCGCCGCCGCGGATCTGGCTTCCGCGCGCCTCAGCCTGCAGGCGCAGCTGGCCGACAATTACATCGTGCTACGCGGACTGGATCAGCAAATCCAATTGCTGAAAGACAGTGTGAGGGCCTACGAAAAAGCGCTGGAACTCACCAAGACACGACACGGCGGTGGCATTGCCTCGGGTCTGGACGTGGCGCGCGCGCAGACGCAGCTTTCCTCGGCCAAGTCGATGTGGTCGCAGACGCTGGCGCAACGCGCCATGGCAGAGCACGCAATCGCCGTGCTCGTGGGCGAATCCGCCTCGAAGTTCAGCCTGACACCCGAGACCAGGGCATTGCCGCTGCCGTCGGTACCGGTCAGCTTGCCGTCCACCCTGCTGCAGCGCCGCCCGGATGTGGCCGCCGCCGAGCGACGCACTGCCGCGGCGAATGCGCGTATCGGTGTGGCGCGCGCAGCGTATTTCCCTTCGTTGAGTCTGAGTGCGCTGGGCGGTTACCAAAGCGCCGAATCAGCGGGCCTCCTCACCGCGCCGAATCGCTTCTGGGCGATCGGGCCAACGGCGCTGCTCACAATCTTCGATGGCGGTCGGCGTAAAGCCGGTGTGGAAGCGGCGAAGGCTGCCACGGATGAAGCCGGTGCGCGTTACCGCGGCGTGGTGCTTGCGGCGTTCCAGCAAGTGGAAGACAACCTCGCCCAGCTCGATCATTACGGCACGGCGCGTTCGGACCAGAAGGATGCCGCCGAGGCCGCCGCGCATTCCCTGGATCTGGCCATGGACCGCTACAAGCAAGGTGCGGTCGGTTATCTCGATGTGGTGCAGGCGCAAACCGTGTCGCTCGATGCGCAGCGCAGTCTGCTCGATCTGGATACGCGGCAGCTTCGCGCGAGTGTGCAGTTGGTGCGCGCACTCGGTGGTGGCTGGTCGACGGATCAGCTGGCCGGTGCGAGCACCAGGTCTGCGACGCCGGCAACAGGATCGCAGGGCGCGCCATAGGCGCTTTCAGCCCTGCGGTATCCCTGTCATATCGGGCAGGTGGTGTGCGATGCCCTTGTGGCAATCGATACAGGTCTTTTCGCCGGTGCCTAACCAGCGCTTGTGAATCTGCGCCGCGCGCGTGGACTGCCGGGTGAGGTCCATCGAGTTGTAGTTGTGGCAGTTGCGGCATTCGAGCGAGTCGTTGGCCTTCAGCCGCGTCCATTCGTGCTCGGCCAGGACCAGCCGGGTATCCAGGAATTTCTGTCGCGTGTCGATGCTGCCGAATACCTTGCCCCAGACCTCTTTCGAGGCCTGCATCTTGCGCGCAATCTTGTCGGTCCAGTTATGCGGTACGTGGCAGTCGGGGCAGGTGGCGCGCACGCCGGAGCGGTTGCTGTAGTGGATGGTGGTCTTCAGCTCCTGAAAAACGTTGTCGCGCATTTCGTGGCAACTGGTGCAGAAGGCCTCCGTATTGGTTTTCTCCAGCGCGGTATTGAACGCGCCCCAGAAAATGACGCCGGCGATGAAGCCGCCGAGCGTCAGGAAGCCCAGGCTGTAGTGCACGCTGGGGCGGCGCATGGTCCGCCAGAACATGCCGATCCATTGCTTGATCCGCGGCCACATGGTCAGTTCGCCTTCTGCTGCTCGGACAGCACGCTATCGATGTCCTTGAAGCCATTGGCGACCAGCGGCTTGGCGTCGGTCTGGACGACGTGACACTGATTGCAGAAGTAGCGTCGCGGTGAAATGGTGGCGAGGAACTGGTCGTCGCGATCCATGTAGTGCGTGACGCTGACCGGCGGGGCCTGGAACTTGTCCGCATTGGCGCGCGCATGGCAAAGCATGCAGCGATTGGAGTTCTTGTCGATCTGGTAGCCGTCGATGGTGTGCGGGATCGTTGGCGGCTGCATGGGATAGGCGCGGTTGCGCCTTATGTCCGTGTTCTCCACGCGGGCCATGGCCGGCGGATCGATCTCGCGGTCAATGGGCGCGCCGCGACGGAGCGCGTCGATCTGGTTGCCAGCGGGTGGTGCGTCGACCGGCGCTTGCGGTGCGGGCGGGACTGAGGCCATCGGGTGGGAGCCGGCAGAGCCGCGGCCTGCCACAAAAGCGATGGCGGCGACCACCAGCAGTGCCAGGATGCCGACCGCGATGAACGTCTTGTTGCGCATGTCGATCCTCCTCAGGCGGCTACGACCTTGACGGCGCACTTCTTGTAGTCGGTCTGCTTGGAGATCGGATCGGTGGCGTCCAGCGTGACCTTGTTGATCAGTTGGCCGGCATCGAACCACGGCACGAATACCACGCCGCGAGGCATCCGGTTTCGCCCGCGCGTCTCGATGCGGGAGCGCATTTCGCCGCGACGGGAAACCACCCGCACTTCGTCGCCACGCTTGAAGCCGCGCGCAGCCGCGTCGTCTGGATTCATGAACACCACGGCGGCGGGGAAGCTGCGGTAAAGCTCTGGTACGCGCATGGTCATTGAGCCGGAGTGCCAGTGCTCGAGTACGCGTCCGGTGCTGAGCCAGAGATCGTATTCGGCGTCAGGTGCCTCCGCCGCCGGCTCGTAGGGCAAGGCCCAGATCACCGCGCGGCCATCGGGGTTGCCATAGAACTGGAAGCCGCTGCCCGCTTTGACATAAGGGTCGGCACCCTCTCGATAGCGCCACAACGTTTCCTTGCCGTTGACCACCGGCCAGCGCAGACCGCGCGCACGGTGATAATCGTCGAAGGGCGCCAGGTCATGGCCGTGGCCGCGTCCGAACTCGGCGTACTCCTCGAACAAACCCTTCTGCACGTAGAAGCCGAACGCGGCTGTCTCGTCGTTGGCGTAGCCGGCTTCCACTTGTGAAGCAGGAAACTGGTCCACCTTGCCATTCTTGTAGAGCACGTCGAAAAGAGTCTTTCCCTTGAACTGCGGGTTGGCGGCAAGGATGTCGGCTGGCCAGCACTCGTCGGTCGTGAAGCGCTTGGAGAACTCCATCAGTTGCCACAGATCCGAGCGTGCTTCGCCTGGCGCTTTCACCAGCTGGTGCCAGAACTGGGTGCGGCGCTCGGCATTGCCGTAGGCACCTTCCTTTTCGACCCACATCGCGGCCGGCAGGATAAGGTCCGCCGCTTGGGCAGTGACGGTGGGGTAGGCATCGGAGACGACGATGAAATTGTCCGGATTGCGATAGCCCGGATAGGTCTCCTGCAACATGTTCGCGCCGGCCTGCATGTTGTTATTGACCTGCACCCAGTAGGCATTCAGCCGTCCATCCCTGAGTGCGCGATTCTGCTCGACAGCATGGAAACCGACCTTGGATTGGATGATGCCGTGAGGGATCTTCCAGATCTCTTCGGCATGTTTGCGGTGTTCCGGATTGGTCACCACCATGTCCGCCGGAAGACGGTGGCTAAACGTGCCTACCTCGCGTGCGGTACCGCAGGCCGAGGGCTGGCCGGTGAGCGAGAACGGGCTGTTGCCAGGGGTGGCGATCTTGCCGGTGAGCAGATGCAGGTTGTAGACCATGTTGTTGGCCCACACACCGCGCGTGTGCTGGTTGAAGCCCATGGTCCAGAACGACACGACCTTGGTCTTGGGGTCGGCATAGAGTTCCGCGAGCTGTTCCAGCCAGGCGCGCTCCACGCCGGTCATCGCGATTGTTTTTTCCAGTGTGTAGGGTGCGACAAACGCAGCGAACTGCTCGAAGTCAATGGGCTGACCGCCATTGGGATCCTTGGCGTTCTTTGCTTTCAGCTCCAGTGGGTTGTCCGGCCGCAGGCCATAGCCGATGTCGTCGTTGCCGCGCTTGAAGCTGGTGTGCTTGCTGACGAAATCCTTGTTGACGCGCCCAGTCTTGATGATGTGGTTGGCGATGTAGTTGAGGATGACCAGGTCCGTCTGTGGTGTGAACACGATCGGGATGTCGGCCAGCTCAAAGCTGCGATGCTCAAAGGTCGACAGCACAGCCACCTTCACGTGCGGGTTGGACAGCCGGCGATCGGTCACGCGGGTCCACAGGATCGGATGCATCTCAGCCATGTTCGAGCCCCATAGAACGAAGGCGTCGGCAGCTTCGATGTCGTCGTAGCATCCCATCGGCTCATCCATGCCGAACGTGCGCATGAAACCCATCACGGCGGATGCCATGCAATGCCGTGCATTCGGATCGAGATGGTTGCTGCGGAAGCCGGCCTTCATCAGCTTGTTGGCGGCGTAACCCTCGAAGATGGTCCATTGGCCGGAGCCGAACATACCGACGGCTTCGGGGCCTTTCTCCTTCAGCACGCGCTTGAACTGTGCAGCCATGACGTCGAAGGCTTCGTCCCACGACACGGGGGTGAATTCGCCGTTCTTGTCGTACTTGCCCCCGGTCTTGCGCAGCAGCGGCTGAGTCAGGCGGTCGCCGCCGTACATGATCTTGGACAGGAAATAGCCCTTGACGCAGTTGAGGCCGCGATTGACTTCGGCGTGCACGTCACCGTGAGTGGCGACCACGCGGCCATCCTTCACCGCCACATTGACACCGCAGCCGGTGCCGCAGAAGCGACAGGGTGCCTTGCTCCATGTGAGCTGGGTCAGGTCGCCTTCGAGCAGCACATTGCTCGCCGCGGCTGGCAACGCGATGCCGGCGGCGCTTGCCGCAGTAGCTATCGCGGTATTCCGGACGAACTCCCGTCGCGTCATGGTCATGGGTCGGCTCCCTGGGGTAATCCGCTTTGCGGCAATCGGTCCTGCCCGATGGGTTTATCCATTTCCTCGCGTGATTCCGCGTGGTGGTAGATCAGCGATACGGTGAGAACGCCGTCCACGGCGTGCAGCTCGTCGATGCAGTCCATCAGGACGCGCTGGTTGTCGGTTTCGCACAGCACCACGCAGCGGCAGTCGCCGCGCGCGGCGATTTCCATGCTGGCCGTTGCATCGATGAGTGCTTCCAGCCGGGCGATGGCGTCGTGGCGGTGTTGCACCACCAGGCTCGAAATGTGCAGCTCCGGATTCATGGTGGTGCCTCAGGGATACGCAGCGCGATGGCCGTCGCCGGGCACAGGCTCACGCAGGCGCCGCAACCAGTGCAGGCGGCAGGATCGACGGTAATGGTCTGGATGCCACCCAGTGCAGGCCGCAAGCGAATGGCCCGCTCCGGACAGCCATCCGCGCAACTCGCGCACACGATGCCTTGCTCGGCGAAGCAGCGGTCATGCTGGATGTGGGCTTTCCAATGCCAAGGAAGTGAAGTGGTCGAGCGATCCAGCGCCTTGCTCGCGCAGGTATCCACGCAGCTGCCACAGAAGCTGCATTCGCCAAGCCTGGGGTCGAATTCCGGATAGCCGCCCGTGCCTATGACCAGCACCTGTTCGGGACATGTTTCGACGCACTCGCCGCAGCGCGTGCAGGCATCGAGAAAGCGTGGCTCGAGCAGCGCCCATGGCGGGCGGATGGTGGTGCGGGCGCTCGCTCTGCCGCGCAGGAAGGCGCGGCGGCCAGCGTGTGGGACGTTGTCGGGGGAAGCCATGTGCTCAGCTACCCGGCGGGCCGCTGAGCAGCATCTGCCAGATCCATATGGCGAACCCGTAGGACGCCACGATGGCCACGGCGAGGATCGGAAACAGCGCCACCGTGAGCACCAGGAATACGGTGCGCTCCCACGGCTTCTGGCTTATCTCTGGTGACGATTCCATATTCGTCCCGGCGATAAAAGAGGCTTGCCCCAAGTGCCTGGTCAGGCGCTCCGCGACCGCGGAGGCCTGAAGTCTGGCCGAGGCTATCACCAGAATTGTGATGTAACCATGATCTGCATCAGCCGGGAGCGCGGATGACCATGCACGATCGGCAAGCTACCGGGCGCGCTATGGCGCCACGGGTAATGACGCGCAGATCTTCAGAGAGACAGCCGGGCGGTCGGCCCGGCCACTCTGAACTTAGAGCTTCGTGGCTAGCAGTGCTTCCAGCTTGCGCTGATCCGCCGCGAACTTGCGGATGCCATCGGCCAGCTTGTCGCTGGCCATCGCGTCTTCGTTGTGTCCCCAGCGGAAAGCGGCTTCGCTGATCGGCGGCACCTTGTCGTGGCGCGCGCCATCGTCCTGCAGCACGCGCGGCAGCGAGGCGTCGGTGGCTTCGAGTTTTTCCAGCAGATCGGGGCTGATGGTGAGGCGGTCGCAGCCGGCCAGTGCCTGGATCTGCCCGATGTTGCGGAAACTGGCACCCATCACGACAGTGTCGTAGCCATGGCGCTTGTACCAGTCGTAGATGCGGCGCACGGATTGCACGCCGGGATCTTCATCCGGCGCATAACTCTTGGTGCCGGTGTTGGCGACATACCAGTCCATGATGCGGCCAACGAAGGGCGAGATCAGGAACACACCGGCTTCGGCGCACGCTATCGCCTGTTCGAACGAGAACAGCAGGGTGAGATTGCACTGGATGCCACGGCGTTCCAGCTGTTCGGCGGCGCGGATGCCTGCCCAGGTCGAGGCGATCTTGATCAGGATGCGATCGCGCGTTACACCCGCCGCTTCATAGAGCGATACCAGCCGTTCGGCCTTGGCGACGGTGGCGTCGGTATCGAATGAGAGGCGCGCGTCCACTTCGGTGGAAACACGGCCAGGCACGAGTTCAACGATCTTGCGACCCACGGCCACCGAGAGATGGTCGCCAGCGTCGATCAACTGCCGCTCACGCGATGCGCTTTGCGTCTTCGCCCACTGCACCGATTCATCGATCAGCGGCGCATACGCCGGCAGCTCGGTGGCCTTCAGCAGCAGCGAGGGGTTGGTGGTGGCGTCCACTGGGCGGTAACGGGCGATCGCCTCGATGTCGCCGGTGTCGGCGACCACGGTGGTGTACTGGCGCAGTTGTTCGAGTTGGTTGGACACGTCGGAATCCGTAGGGGGAACGGCCTATTGTCACTCTCAGACGTCTTTCGGCAAGCGAGAATCGCTTTCGTCTGCCTGATCGGAACCGATGACGATGCGGGCGTGGCGCTGGTAGGTCCAGTAGGACCAGGCCCAGTCCAGCAGCACCACCAGGCGATTGCGGAAGCCGATCAGGAAATAAACGTGGGCTACCAGCCATACCCACCACGCGAAGAGCCCGGAGAATTTCAGCCGCCCGAACTGCGCTACTGCGGCCATGCGGCCGATGGTCGCGAGCGAGCCGTCGTCGCGGTAGCGGAAGGGCTGGACGGTTTTCTCGCCGCGCAGGCGGGCAAGAATGCACAGCGCCGCATAGCGGCCCATCTGCTTTGCCGCCGGCGCGACGCCAGGCACGGGTTTGCCGTCCGGCTGGCTGACACTGGCGAGGTCGCCTACCACGAACACCTCGGGGTGGTCGGGCAGGTTCAGGTCGGGCGATACCTGCACCCGTCCGGCGCGATCCAGCGGCACGTGCAGCTTCCGGCCCAGCGGTGACGCCGCCACGCCGGCCGCCCACAACACGGTGCGTGCGGACAGAGGCTGATCGCCAAGGATGACGCCGTTGTCGTCGATGGCGGTGACCGCGGTGCCGGTGCGCACCTGCACGCCCAGCTTTTCCAACTGGCGCTGGGCTTTCTCGGAGAGGTCCGTCGCGAACGCCGGCAGCAGGCGCGGGCCCGCTTCCACCAGCAACACATTGGCGCGGCGCGGGTCGCTGCGGCGGAACTCGCGCGGCAGCGTGTGGCGTGCGATTTCCGCCAGGGTGCCGGCCAGTTCCACGCCAGTCGCGCCGCCGCCGACGACCACGAAGTTGAGCCACTCCTGCCTTCGCTCGGGATCGTCCTCGCGCTCGGCCCGTTCGAACGCCAGCAGCACGCGGCGGCGGATGGTGAAGGCGTCGTCCAACGTCTTCAGTCCAGGCGCATGCTGCGCCCAGTCATCGTGACCGAAGTAAGCGTGGGTGGCGCCGGTGGCGACGATCAGGAAGTCGTAGTCGAGCGTGCCGTGTGCCAGCTGCACCTGGCGCTTTGCCAGATCGATGTCGAGCACCTCATCCAGCAACACGGTGGCATTGCTTTGCTTGCGCAGGATCTGCCGCAACGGCGCGGCGATGGAAGGCGCGGAGAGCCCCGCGGTGGCGACCTGATAGAGCAGAGGCTGGAACAGATGGTGGTTGCGCCGGTCGACCAACGTGACGCGGAGCGATGGATCGTCGAGCTGGCGGGCCGCGGCGAGGCCGCCGAAACCACCGCCGAGGATCACGACATGCGGTCGTGCATCGGTGTCTGCCATGAGTTACCTCGAAGCGTGAAGCCTTCCGTGATTATGGGGACGGAACACGCCCATGGTAGGGGCAACGCGTCGCTGTTACGTTTTGATGCGGCGTTTTTTCAGTAGAGATCGATCGGATCCACATCCAGCGACCAACGCACGCGGCGCGCCGAAGGCAACGATGCCAGGGCACGTTGCCACGGCTTCAGGACCGCATGCAGCGCGCTGCGACTGGCCGCTTCGATCAACAGTTGTCCGCGATGGCGCCCCGCACGCAGTGGCATGGGAGCGGGCATGGGGCCGGCGATCTGCAGCGCGTCGCCGGCCAGCGCGCCGTGAGCTTCCCGCAGGAAGGTGTCGACGTGTTCGCGCTGGTGGGCATCGGCGCGTAATAGCACCTGATGATGGTAGGGCGGCAGTTGCAGCAGTTGCCGTTCGGTCAACAATTCCTTGGCCGCGGCACCGTAGCCCTGTGCGAGCAACTGGCGCAGCAGGGGATGTTCGGGGTGATGCGTTTGCAACAACACGCGGCCGGGCTTGCTAGCGCGCCCCGCGCGGCCGGCCACCTGCACCACCAGCTGCGCCAGGCGTTCGCTGGCCCGGAAATCCACGCTATGCAGGCCTTCGTCGACGCCCACAATCGCAACCAGGGTCAGATTGGGCAGGTCGTGGCCCTTGGCCAGCATCTGCGTGCCGACTAGGATCGCCGCGCCTTCGCCGCGCAACCGATCCAGCAAGTGCTCGAAAGCATCGCGGCGGCGCGTGGTTTCGCGATCGATGCGCAACACGGGCACGTGAGGAAACTGCGCGGCGAGCGCTTCTTCCAAACGTTCGGTGCCTTGGCCTTGTGGCTTCAGATCAGTTGCGCCGCATGAGGGGCAGCTTTCCGGTACGCATGCGTGGTAATCGCAGTGGTGGCAGATAAGCTGCCGGCGTCCCGCATGCAGGGTCAGCGGATGTTCGCAGCGCGGACATTCGGCATGCCAGCCGCATTGGTGACAGAGCAATACCGGCGCGTAGCCGCGGCGATTGCGAAACACCAGCACCTGTTCGCCGCGTGCGACGGTATCGGTCACCGTGCTCAGCAGGGTGGGTGATAGTCCGTGTTCGAGGCGCTGGGCGCGCATGTCCACGATCTGCACCTGCGGCGGCCGTACCGCGCCCGGACGCGCACGCAGATGCAGGGTGCGGTAGCGGCCCGCTTTTACGTTCGCCAGCGATTCCAGCGAGGGCGTGGCGGAGCCGAGCAGTACTGGAATGCCCAGTTCGCGCGCGCGCAGCAGTGCGAGATCGCGTGCGTGATAGCGAAAGCCTTCCTGCTGCTTGTAGGCGCTGTCGTGTTCTTCATCGACCACGATCAACCCGGCCCGCGGCAGCGGCGTGAACACGGCCGAGCGTGTGCCGAGGATGACCTTCGCCTCACCGCTGCGCGCGCGCAGCCAGGCGCGCGCGCGATCGCCCTCGGAGAGATTGGAGTGCAGTACTTCGACAGTCACGCCCAGCCGTTCGCGCAGGCGCCGGACCGTCTGCGGCGCCAGGCCGATCTCGGGCACCAGCAGCAAGGCCTGCTTACCCTCGCTGAGCACCTGTTCGATCAGGGCGAGATAGACCTCGGTCTTGCCGCTGCCGGTGACGCCATCGAGCAGAAACGGCTGGAAGCGATCCAGCGCGGCGGCGACCGCCGCCACGGCCTGCTCTTGCTCGGGGCTGAGCGCGGGCGGTTCGGTGCCGGGCGTGGGGGCATCCGTTGCGCGCTCCACACGCTCGATCAGGCCGGCGCTGGACAGCCGGCGGGCGGCTTCGCGCCAGTCGGGGAGTTGTTCGTGCAGCTCCGCTGCGCTCAGCGCGGCGGGGGCCAGTGTCTCAAGAAGACGGCGGCTGCCTCCTTTGCGGCTGCCTGCATCCAGGGCGCTGCGGCCGGCGATGGTCAGCGCCCAGACTTCCTCGCGGGTATCCGGCAGCGGCTTGTCCTCGCGCAGCGCAAGCGGCAGGGCATTGGCATAGGCTTCGCCGGGCGCGCCCAGCCAGTAATCGGCGGCCCAGGCCAGCGTCTTCATCAACTCGGCGTCCAGCAGGGGCGCGTCGTCGAGCAGGCGGATCACCCGTTTCAGGCGTGCGCCGCCTACCGTTGCCTCCGCACCGGTGTCCACCACCACGCCGACTGCCTTGCCGCGTCCGAAAGGCACCAGCACGCGGCTACCCGCCTGCGCCTCACCCGCCGTGGGCGGCAGGTAGTCGAACAGGGTCGGCAAGGGGACGGGCAGGGCGACGCGAAGAACGGCTGGCATGCATACCTCGTGGCGGGCCAGTGTAACGGCGAGCCGAAATCCGGGTGAGTGGGCGCCAGGAAGAGGCTGCGGCGCGCTGTCACATCGGGGATGTCCCGTCGCGGTTGGCGCTTGGCTGTGCTTGCTGCTCCGGGGTCGAGGAGTGGCAGGTAAGTGGTTAAGTCCGTAAGAAATTTGCCCTTATCCACAAGAGCTGTGGATAAGTCTGTGGATGCAACGGGGACGGAGACCCCTCAGGCCCGTGATTAAGCCCTTCGCGACGCCCTGAACAAGTTTTAGCCATGGATTAATGGCCTTAACTATCAATGAGTTGTAAATGGCGCTTGGCTGGTGTTCATACAACTGCCATGAAGCGATGGCCTGTCTTGACAGCTTTGTGATGCTGTGCAAAACCCGCTTTCACGGGGTTGCAAGCGGGCCGCGAATCTGCTGGATCGCACGGACTTTGTGTGATTTGCGTCGCAAAAAATGAAGGTCTTCAATGAGTAATGCCGAGCATGACTGCGATACCCAGCGCAGAGCCGAGCAGCCACGTGTAGCACCAGCCGACCAGCAGATATTTGAAGATGGTCATGGCCCACCCCTGGCGATAGATACGCTTCTGCATCCACAGGAGATAGACCGGTGCCCACAGGGCCAGGCCCCACTCGATCCAGCGCAGCGGATAGGCCGCCCAGGCCGCATGGGGTTCGATCCACGCCTTGAGCAACGCGACCACGACCGCAAGCAGGAGCGTCAGGAACAGGAAGGCGTGGCTGTGCAGCGCCACGATCAGATGTTCCATATAGAGCCGGCGCTTGAATAGGTAGACCAGCTTCAGCAGCAGGGCGAACAGCGGCATCATCAGGAACATGGTTTGCGGCAGTACGCCGAACAGCCCGGCTTTGATGCGCTCGATAGCCTCGTCTTTGGCGGCGCCACCCTGGCTGATGCCGGCCAGGTTGGCTTTGAGGTTGGCGGTTGCGTGAGCGAGGCGGGCATTGGCGAATTCGGGCAGCCAGGCGACAGGGGTGAAATGAATCTTGGTGCTGCCGTGGGTCCGTCCGCGGTGCCGTTTTCCCGTGTCGTCGGTTTCCTGGTCTTCGGCGTCTGCAGTGGCGGGTTTTGCCGGTGTTGCGGCCGATGAGCCCGCCGCCGGTGCCCCTTGCAACACTGCGATACGTGCCGCCGCCTGCGCCCGCAATATCTTCTCGGCGTCATCCAGTTTGGCATCGGCCAAGTGCAGGCTTGGTTCCCGGGCGCTATCCAGTTCCGCCACCTTCTCGTCCAGCAGGTGCTTCACTTCGGCCGGCGTCTGCAAGTCATCGAACGTATGCTCGCTCACATGCACCGAAGGCGTGACGCTTTCCGTCAGACGGTGTTCGGTCAAGACATCGATGGCGATATGCGTCAGGAAGAACGCCAGCAGGCACAGGATGAACATCAGGCGGAACGGCGCGATATAGCGCTGACGCCGGCCGGCGAAGTATTCCAGCGTGAGAAAACCGGGCTTGGTGAACAGTGGCGGCAGCGTGTGGAACAAGCGGCCGTCCACGTGCAGCACCGTTTCCAGGGCGTCTTCCGCCATATGGTGCACTGGCTTCAGCACGGTATGGATGGACTGCCCGCAGTGGTGGCAGTACTCGCCCTGCATCGGCGCGCTGCAATTGGCGCAATGCACGCCGTCGTAGGAAACGACTTCCTTCATGCCCTGACCCCTCCCCATGAAGCGGGCGATCTTGGCACAACCTGATGGCGGCGACAGCTCCGTCGGACGACTCCTGTAGAATCGCAAGTTCTGGAGTCCCTGCTTATGAATCTGTTCCGTTCCGATCGCGCCCGCGTCGCGCATGAGATCGGCGCCACCATTCGCCTCGCCCTTCCCCTGATCGCCGCCCAGCTGGCCGCGGTGGGCACCAACGTGGTGGACGCTGTGCTGGCTGGCCATTACAGCGCGCACGTACTCGGCGCTGTCGCCGTAGGCGCCAGCATCTGGGCGCTCGCCATTGTGTCGGGTATCGGCATGATGATGGCCGTGCCGCCCTCCGTCTCGCAGTTAGACGGTGCTGGCCGGCGGCATGAAGTGGGCGCCGTGTTCCGTCAGGCGTTGTGGCTGGCGGTGGGTATGGGCGTGTTGCTGTGGGCCGGCGTGCGGCATGCCGCGCCGCTGATCGATCTGATTGGGGTTGCGCCGGGCTTGCGCGCGGATGTGGTCGAGTTCCTGCACGCGATCAGTTGGGGCGCGCCGGCGTTGACGACGTATTTCGCCTTGCGTGGCCTGTCGGAAGGGCTCTCGATGACCCGGCCCTCGATGTATTTCAGTCTGGGTGGCCTGGCCGTGCTGGCGCCGCTGGGTTACGTGCTGATGTTTGGCAAGTTCGGCCTCGAGCCGCAGGGTGCACGTGGTTGCGGCATCGCCACGGCATTGGTGCTGTGGATGGAGATGCTGGGCTTTGCTTTCTATGTGTCGCGGCACGGCAACTATCGCGGCTTGAATCTGGGCGAGCGCTTTGACCTGCCGAACCTGCGCCGCATCCGCGAACTGACGTGGGTCGGTCTGCCGATGGCGGTGACCCTGCTGGCCGAGGGTGGCCTGTTCGTGGCGGTGGCCCTGGCGCTCGGCACCCTGGGTGAAGACGTGGTGGCCAGCCACCAGGTGGCGCTGAACATCGCCTCGTTCTTCTTCATGATTCCGCTGGGCCTGGCCATGGCTATCACCGTGCGCGTCGGCAACGCGGTGGGCCGCGGCGATGCCGAGGGCGTGCGTTATGCCGGCTTCTGCGGCATTGGGCTGACTCTGGCGACCCAACTGGTGTCGGCGGGGCTGATGCTGAGCCTGCCGCATGTGATTGCCTCCCTGTACACGCGCGACGCCACGGTGATCGTGCTGGCGACCCAGCTGATTGTGCTGGCCGGCATTTTTCAGTTCTCCGACGGCATCCAGGTCGCCTCCAACGGCGCCCTGCGTGGACTCAAGGACACGCGCGCACCGATGGCGATGACGCTGTTCGCCTATTGGGTCATCGGCATGCCGGTAGGTTGGTGGCTGGCGTTCCGCCACGGCCTGGGCGCACGCGGTATGTGGATGGGGCTGGTGGCCGGGCTCAGTGTGGCGGCGGTGCTGCTGTTCACCCGCTTCTGGCGCAGCTCGGCCAGCGAACGCTGGCGGCGCTATGCCGAGAGACCCACATGACCTCGGCAGCTTGACCGGTTACGCTGCCAGTGTCTTAGCGAGGAACGACGAATGACGGAGCGCAGCGGTAACGGTTTCTGGAATTTTCTCTGCGTGTTCGGGCGCGGTATCAATGTGGTCAGGCTGGTCATCATCAACCTGATCTTCTTCGCGTTCCTGTTCGTGTTCCTGCTGATCGTGCTGGGCTTCAGCCTGAGCGGCCGCAGCGAACGCAGTATTCAGAACGACAGCGTGCTGGTGTTGAAGCCGCAGGGCGAGCTGGTCGAGCAATACAGCATCGAGCCGCTGCAGCGCGCGCTGGCCGGGCTCTCCGGCAATCAGCCCAAGCAGATCCAGTTGCGCGATCTGATCGGCGCCATCGACGGTGCCGCCAAAGACAGCCGCATCAGCCGCATCCTGCTGGAGCCGGGCGAATTGCACGGTGGCGGTTTCGCCGCGCTGCGCGAAGTGGGCGCGGCGCTGGATCGCTTCCGCGCCGCCGGTAAGCCGGTGGTGGTGTGGGCGGTGAATATGGACCAGGGCCAGTACTACCTGGCCTCGCACGCCGACAGAGTGCTGCTCGATCCCAAGGGCGGCGTAGTGCTCACCGGCCTCGCCAATTACCGCCTGTTCTACAAGGATCTGCTCGATAAGCTGGGTGTCGACGTGCACCTGTTTCGCGTCGGTCAGTTCAAGAGCGCCGCCGAGCCGTACATCCTCGATCACGCCTCGCCCGAATCGAAGGAAGCCGACAGCTACTGGATGGGTGGCCTGTGGGACAGCTACATCGGCGAAGTCGCCAAGGCACGCAAGCTGGAAGCCGCCAAGCTGCGCGCCGACATTGATGGCCTGCCCGAAGCCATCGCCAGCACCCAGGGCGATCTTGCCCAGCTGGCTTTGAACGAACATCTGGTGGATGGCCTCGCCACGCGCGCCGAACTCGAAACCATGATGCGCAAGGAAGGCGTGCCGGCCGGCAAAAAGGGCGAGGGTTTCCGCCAGGTCGAACTGCCGCGTTATGTGGCGAACCTGCCCAGCACCAGCGTGATGGCATCGGGTGTCTCGGTGGTTGTGGCCGAGGGTGAGATTACCGGCGGCAAGCAGCCGCAGGGTTCGGTGGGTGGCGAGTCCACCGCCGCACTGATCCGCGCTGCACGCGAAGATCGCCGCACCAAGGCGCTGGTGCTGCGCGTGAACTCGCCGGGTGGCGAGGTGTACGCCGCGGAACAGATCCGCCGCGAGGTCGAGTTGACCAAGGAAGCCGGCATCCCCGTAGTGGTCTCGATGGGTAATGTCGCCGCCAGCGGCGGTTACTGGATATCGATGAATGCCGATCGCATCTTCGCCGAGCCCAACACCATCACCGGTTCCATCGGCATCTTCGGCATGTACTTCACCGTGCCCGGCACGCTAGATAAGCTGGGTGTGAAGAGCGACGGCGTCGGCACTAGCCCGCTGGCCGGCGCTTTCAACATCACGCGTCCGCTGGATCCCAAGGTCGGCACCTTGATCCAGGCCATCATCGACAAGGGCTATCACGACTTTGTCGGCAGTGTGGCCAAGGCGCGTGGCAAGGATTACGACGCCATCGACACCATCGCGCAGGGTCGCGTGTGGACCGGTCAGCAGGCGCTGGAACGGGGCCTGGTCGATCAGCTCGGCGGCCTGGGCGATGCGATCGCCGATGCGGCCAAGCGCGCCAAGCTGAGCGGCAACGCACCGGTGCACTACATCGAGGCCCCGCTCGGCGGCTTCGAGCAATTCCTGGTGGGACTCAACGACAACGCGGCAACGGTTGCGCTGCAGGCTTACGGTGTTCGCCTGCCGTCGTGGGTGGCACAGTTGCCGGCCATGGCGCCGGAGCTGAAGCTGCTGCGCACCGCGCAGTCCGGACAGCCAAACATCTACGCGTATTGCTTCTGCGAGCCGCGCTGAGCGGCACCGTAGATTCGGGAGCGCGGTTACTCGACAGGGACCGCGTTGTAGTACTCGCCATGCCGTTGCACGGCCATCGGCATGGCGAATGCCTTGGTAAGCAAGTCGTCGGTCAGCACGTTCTGCTTGTCGCCATGGCACAGCACCTTGCCCTCTCGCAGTAGCACGACCTGCGAAATCTCCGGCACCACCTCTTCGATGTGGTGCGTCACCAACAGCAGCGTGGTGCCACCCCGCGCAAGCTGCCGCAGGCTTTCCAGGAAACGCCGGCGCGTGGCGAGATCCAGGCCCGCGCTGGGTTCGTCCAGCAACAGGGCGCGCGGCCGGTGTACCAATGCACGGGCGATCAGTACGCGCCGCGCCTCACCGGTGGAAAGGCTGGCCATCTGACGTCCGATCAGATGGCTGACGCCCATCTGCTCCAGTGCCTCCTGCGCGCGCTGGCGCATGGATAGCGTCACACGATGATCCAGGCCCACACCGCGCGCAGCGAAGAAACCGGACACCACGGCATCGAAGACTTCGAGCGGTGTTTCGGTGGTGTAGTCCAGCTGCAGGGACGGCGACACCATACCCAGCAGGCCGCGCAGTTCGGTGATGTGCCAGCGGTCGCGGCCGAACACCTGCACGCTGCTGCGGCCATGGTCGTGGGCCAGCGGATAGATCTGGCGCGCCACCAGCTTGACCAGGGTGGATTTGCCCGAGCCGTTGGCGCCAAGGATCGCAGTGTGCTGCCCGGTGGCGACACGCAGGCTGAGCTGGTCGAGGATCAACCGGCCATCGCGCAGCACGCTGGCGCGGTCGAGCTCCAGCACGGGCGCATGGGCTTCCGTGGTGGCGCGGATATCCGATGAATTCATGCCGTCACTGTTCGGCGGCATCGATCTGCTTGCGCTGCTGCTCGGCCTGCTGGTCCGCCGTTTTCTGGACATCCTTGGCCTTCTGTTCGTCCTTTTTCAGATCGTCCCAGGGCGTGGCGGTGCGAGCCGCCTCGGCTTTGGGTACGGCTTGCGGAGCCGGTGGCTTACCGGAACAGGCCACTAGCGCGAACGTACACAGAGGAAGGATGAGCCACTTCATGGACGATTCCTGCTGCGGAGACAGGGGGAGTGTCGCCCGCAGGCAACGTGCCGGCAAGCGGGTTAAGCTTTCCACATGAACAGCCGCATCGACGCCTGGCAGTTGCAGGGCCACACCGCTTTGATCACCGGTGCCAGCAAGGGCATCGGCTACGCCGCCGCGCGCGAACTGGCCGGCCTGGGCGCCAACCTGCTGCTGGTGGCACGCGATGAGGACTATCTCGAACAGGTGCGGGTCGAGCTTAGTGACGATTTCGAGGGCATCGAGGTGCTCGCCTTCGGAGCCGACTTGAGCGAGCAGGAAGAACGCCTCGCGGTGTTTGACTGGATCGCCGACCTGGGCGCGCCGCTGTCGCTGCTGGTCAACAACGCGGGCGGCAACATGCCGGCACCCACGCTCGAGTACAGCGAGCAGGACTATCACGCGATCTTCGAGCTGAATCTGTTCTCTGCGTTCGAGATGTGCCGGCTGGCGCATCCTCAGCTGGTGCAGCATGCCAACGCTGCCATCGTGAATGTGGGATCGGTTTCCGGTGTCACCCATGTGCGTACCGGTTCCGCCTACGGCATGAGCAAGGCCGCACTGCATCAGCTCACCCGCAATCTCGCGGCGGAATGGGCCACCGACGGCATCCGCGTCAACGCGGTGGCGCCCTGGTATATCCGCACGCAGCGTTCCGAGCCTGCGCTGGCCGATGACGAGTATCTCGATGAGGTGCTCGATCGCACGCCATTGCGCCGTATCGGCGAGCCGGAAGAAGTCGCCGCGGCCATTGCCTTTCTGTGCCTGCCTGCGGCCAGCTACATCACCGGGCAAGTGCTCGCGGTGGACGGCGGCTTTCTCAGTTACGGGTTCTGAAGTTTTCCACAGCCGCTGGGGAAAGCCTGGTGACAAGCCTGTGGATGACTTGCCGATCGCCTTGTGCCATCTGTACTTGGCACGCGCTGCATAGCATTTGACCAGTAGCAGCGCACCCTGTGCGCGACCTGCTTGCGAGAAGCCATCGCGCACAGGGTGTGTTCCTGGCCATACAGCCTTCAGCAGTTGCCGAGCTGTGCGCGCAGTTCGTTGTCGCGCTGTTCCAGCGGCGGACGGTCGCTCTTGAAGGCTCGCCTCAGTTTGCGCGCGTTCTCGTCATAGGCGTCCTGCAGTGCGTGGCAGATCTCCTGCACCGTCAGTGGACGACACTGGTCCTGCACCCACACGTAGTTGCTGGCGACCAGGCCGGGCGTGATCTTGCCGCGATTGACCTCCGGCGCCGAGATGCCTGCGCCGCCTGCCGGGCCGTAGGCGTGCGCGAGCGGCATCTGTACCGCACCGAGCATGCCGAATGGCGCGAGATAAGGCTCGGGATAGCCGTTGCCGCTGAAGTAAGCCTTGCCGTCGGTTGCGCGGATACAGGCGTACATGCGCGGCAATGGAGCTGCTGGTTCGAGCGGCGGCGGTGTAGGTGCTGCGTCCGCGCGGTCCGTGGTTGCCGAAGGCTGCGGCGGTGCTACGGGTGCGGGTTGGGTCGCTACGTCAGGCAGGTCGAGTGTCTGCTGCCGTTGGGCCTTGCCACAGGGCGAATCCTGAAAGATCACCTTGCCGTCGCTGCCCGTGCACTTGTACACGGTCGTGGCGCCCATCGGCAGGCCGACGCAGGGCAGTAGCCATAGCAGCAGGGCAAGAGGACGGCGCATGTGCGGATTCTAGTTCCGCCGCCGGCTCAGAACTCAGCTACGTGTTCTTCGGCGGCAAAGCCCAGGGTCACGGCGCCTTCGCCGACGTTGACCATGCCGGTGATGCTCATCGGCGCTTCCATCAGCTCGACGCCGCACTCCTCGCAAGCCGCGCGCAGTCCGGCGTAGCCAGGCAGCTTGGGCAGTTCGGCCAGGTCGCCGCCATAGCTCACGCAAACCACCGGCACCAGCAAGCCGGCATGCACGCGCTGCGCGGCATAGTTGAACAGGGTTTCGGCACCGTGTTCGAAGCCACGTACTTTGCCGACCGGGCCGGTGTCGCCACGGTAGCCACGCAATAGCGGCTTGATGTCCAGTGCCGATCCGAGCATCGCGCTGAACAGGCCGACGCTGCGGTCTCCCTTTTTCTTGGCGCGCGCGCGCAGGTAGTACAGATCGCGCGGCAGCATGTAGCCGTAGGAGTTATTGGCGATGTGGGTGAGCCGCTCGCGGATGGCTGGGGCCGATTCGCCGGCCTGGATCAGCCGTGTGGCTTCGACGATACACGGCGCCGCACCGGCGAACAGGTTGCGCGTGTCGATCACTCGCATCAGGAAGGGACCCGGGATGCCTGCTTTATCGCGCACTTCGCGGTAGTGCTTGAGCACGCCGAAACTGGCCTTGATCACATGGTCGTTGATCGGGCTGCGGGTAGCCGTAATGGTGAGGCAGAACACGCAGTCCTGCTCCAGCACCAGCTTGTCCAGGAACAGCTTCTGCACCTCTTCGACCGAGCAGGGTTCGGTTTCGGCGGAATGGCTGCGGTCGCCCAGCTTGCGGTCGAGGAAGCGGTGGATCTCGGTCTGGCTGCGGTTGTCCAGGAAGACCTCGTCGTCGACCCGGACCGTAATCGGCATCACCGCGATGCCGTGTTCCTGCAAGAAGGCCTGCGGAATATCGCAGGACGCATCGATAGCCAGCCCCATGCGCATCAGTTCTTCTCCCCCTCGATGATGGCGGGCGCAACATAACATGGGGCGAGCGGGCTGCCGACTGGGTCACACCGAGGCGGCGCCGGTGGTGACCATGGTCGCTGCGGCAATCCATACAGGGCCAGGCAAGCCGCAACCGGTAGTATAGGCAGGATCAACTGGCATATCGCCGGCGTGGCGTCGCCGGTAACGCGCAGCGGAAGGTTCCCTGCGCCGACCTCAAGGGGTCTTAATGAAAGACAAGCATGAAATCGTCTCCAACTGGCTGCCGCGCTATACCGGCACGCCGCTGGAGCAGTTCGGCGAGCACATTCTGCTCACCAACTTCGGCCATTACGTGGACCTGTTCGCGGAGTGGCACGGCGTGGAGGTGCAGGGGCGCGACAAGCCCATGCCCAATGCCACTGCCGACGGCATCACTCTGATCAACTTCGGCATGGGCAGCCCCAACGCGGCCACCGTGATGGACCTGCTCAGTGCGATCGAGCCCAAGGCCGCGTTGTTTCTCGGCAAATGCGGCGGCGTGAAAAAGAAGAACGCGATCGGTGACCTGGTGCTTCCCATCGCCGCCATCCGCGGCGAAGGCACGTCCAACGACTACCTTCCGCCGGAAGTGCCAGCGCTGCCGGCGTTTCAGTTGCAGCGTGGTGTGTCCACCATGATCCGCGACCTCGGCTACGACTACTGGACGGGCACGGTGTACACCACCAATCGCCGCGTGTGGGAGCACGACGAGGCGTTCAAGGAGTATCTGCGCCGCACGCGTTGCATGGCGGTGGACATGGAAACGGCCACCATCTTCGCGGCGGGCTTCGCCAATAAGATTCCGTGCGGCGCGCTGCTGTTGGTGTCCGACCAGCCGATGATTCCGGAAGGCGTAAAGACCGAGGCCAGCGACCGCAGCGTGACGGCGCAATACGTGGAGCGCCACATCCGCATCGGCATCGAGGCGTTGAAGCTGGTGCGCCGCAATGGCCGCAGCGTGAAACATCTGCGCTTCGAGGAAGGCGTGGAGTGAATCCCCGGCCGATGCGTCGGGCGCATCGGCCATTCCCCCGAATAAAACTCCCGAATAAAAAAAGGGCTGCCAGCGAGGCAGCCCGGATTGGGGAGATTCCAGCTGTTTTTGGTGTGGAACCCCCGTCCAGAGGCTCCACACACTTTGTTGATGACTTAGCTCAGAGCGAGAAGTCGTAACGCGCGCCGAGGCGGACGTAACGCGGATCCTGGAACGAACGCGGGCGGAAGCAGTTGATCGAAGTGTTGCCCGACGGGTCTTCGCAGGATTCGAACAGCTGGGTCACGCGCTGCTTGCCGAGCAGGTTGAAGACATCCGCCGACAGGGTGAGCTTGTGATCCAGGAAGGCCGGCTGCCAGGCAGCGCTTACGTTGAACGTGTAGGTCCAGGGCGTGCGGCCGCGCGAACCACGCGACGAGGGCTGGCCGTTGCACCAGAAATAAGCCGCACCGTAACCCATCGGATCACCACCCGCCGACAGCGGACGGGCACCGATGCAGCTGACCGGTGTGCCGGAGGCAATGCGGGTCACCGTCGAGACGCGCCATTCCGGCGTCGGCTGGTACATGCCGATGATACGGAACTGGTGAGTCTGGTCGTTGGCCAGTGGACCATTGGTGTTTTCCATGACCTCCGGGAAGTCCCAGCTCTCGGTGGTCGACACGTCGGCCTGCACGATGTCGGAATCGAGCTGGCCTTCCGAGTTGCCGTAGCTGCGCGAGAAGGTGTACTCGAACTTGCCGTACCACTTGTCGCTGAACTGATGCTCCGCATACATGTCGAGCATGTAGTAGCGGCGCTTGGCGTGCGGTTCGCCGATCTGGGCCGCGTTCAGCGGAACCTCGAGGTACTGGCCGGGCGAGGGCGACAGTACGAAGGTACCGTGGTTACCCGGGTTGTACAGCCAGCAGCCCGTACTGGCGTTGAGGCCGGCAAGTACTTGGTCATGCAGGCCATGCGCATCGCCCCAGGCCTGCAGCGGACGCGAGTCGCAGTCGTCGTCGATCAGGTTGCGCAGGATGCGGAACATGGCCTTGGCGCCAACCGTCCAGTTGTTGGGCAGCTGCTTGTCGAAGCCCAGGATGTATTCGTCCTGGAAGTAGGTCTTCATGTCCTTGATGGAGACGGTCTTCGCATCCGGAGGCGTACCGTTGGCGCCGTTGGCGAAGAACGTACCGGAGAACGGCTTGCCTACGCTCAGGCCCGTCGGAATGCCAGTGACCGGGTCGATGCCGGTGAAGCTGTAGTAGGTCGTCGGGAAGGTCGATGGACCGGCACCGCGCACGGCCACGCTGGTCGGCAGGCCAAGGTGGTAGCGGCCGGCGTTGCCGTAAATCTTCAGGCTGCTGTCGCCATAGACGTCCCAGGAGAAGCCCAGGCGCGGATCGAGCTGGTTGCGCTCTTTCGCATAAGGCTGGCCGACGCCGTTGTAGTTGGTGAACTGCTCATTGCGCAGGCCAAGGTAGGCGTGCCAGCGATCGGTGATCTGCCAGTTGTCTTCGATGAATTCCGAACGCTGCGCGGTGCGCGCCGAGGTGCCGGTGCTCAGGCCCGTGGATTCGACGTACCAGCCGTTCGGGAAATCCGCTGGGTTGTACAGGCTCGGGCTGAGGCCGAGGTTGACCAGTCGGTTGACAATGGCCTGGCCGTTTCCGACGTCGAAGTAGCGATAGCCAGTGCCGCTGACGGGCGCATTGCCCCAAGTGGCGCGCAGGTTGTAGTTGTCCATACCGGCACGCAGATCATGGCCGCCCAAACGGTATTCGACGTTGAAGCTCCAGCCTGAGGTGCGGTCGCGCGAACCTGGCATCAGGATGGAGCCATTGCCGAAGCTGCAGCTTGGCGCTGGATTGCTGGATGCGATAGCGCGGTTGTCGGTGATGGTCGGACAGGCGGTGCCGCTACTACCCGTAAGCGTCTGGACATGATCTGAATTGCTCTTGCCATACATGGCGTTCAAGGTCAGATCGTCCGTGATGTAGCCGGTGTAGTGGCCGATGTAGATGTTGCCGCCCGGCGTGCCGTTGGTCTGGGTGCCGTTGTAGTTCTTGGTGTACTGATGACCGAGGAACTTGGTGGTCTGACTGGTGAGGTAGTTGTAGCCGTAGATCTGCGAGTCGGTCTGCTCGTCGTCGCCGATGCCGGTGAACTCGAGGATGTGGTTATCGGTAATGTTCCAGTCCAGCTTCACCAACCAGCGGCTGATCTTGTTCTTGTCGTTCTGGACGGTAGATCCTGCGGTCTGCGCGGTGTAAGCCTGGTCCGTCGAATGGATCGCGTCGGCTGCGCCGAAGAAGAACAGCTTGTCCTTGATCAGGGCGCCGCCGATCGAGCCGGAATACTGCAGCTCGTCGCGGTCGCGGCCGGCGAAGCCATTGCCGATCTGGTACAGCGTGCCGTTGCGGCGACGCACATTGCGTGGCTCCTGGGACAACTGCTCCGGCGACCACAGCACCTGCACATCGCCCTTCCACTCGTTGGTACCGCGCTTGGTCACCACGTTGATTACGCCGCCGGTAGAGCGACCATATTCAGCGCCGTAGCCGCCGATCAGCACCTGCTCCTGATCGATGGCGTCATACGGCAACTGACGCGAGCTCACGCCTGTCAGCGGGTTGGTCGCTGAAAAACCGTTGATGTAGTACGAGTTCTCGGAGGCCGACGAGCCACCGAACGACAATGCGTTGCCGTAGCCACGGGCTGCGGGAACTGTGCCAGGCGCAAGCAAGGCGACCGAGCTGATCGAGGTGCGGGCGATTGGTAGTTTTGCGAGCTGGTCGGCGGTGACCACCGCGCGCGAGTCCACCGATGACACGTCGATCGCTGGCAGTACATTACCCACGACCTGCACAGCGCCGAGGTTCTGCGCGTTGGCGGCGCTGGCCGCCGATGTAAAGGAGACCTCGGTACCGCTGCTGATGTTGGTCTGCACGCCAGTACGGCTACTAATAACCTTGCCGTCCTTGACGATCGACACGGAGTACACGCCGATAGGCAGCGAGGCGGCGCGATAGCGGCCCTGTGAGTCAGTGGTGAGGTCGCGCTTGAGACCAGTCTGGGTGCTTTCGATGTGGACGGTTTCACCCGGCTCGGCCTGGCCGAAGATCACGCCTGTCGCGTTGGACTGGGCAAACGAAGCTCCGCTGGCAAGGCTGAGGCATAGCGCCACGGCAAGGGCTATCTGGCGTCGTGGCAGTGCGTAACTACCGGAACGGTTGGCGTTGCTGGAAGTCATGGTCAAACCTCGGTTGATGATTGTTCTGGCTACTGAGCGATGTCATCGAACCGGAATGCCGCCCACGGCAAAGCACGCATGGACGCGTTCTGCTCCGCCATGCGAAGTGCCAGCCCTGGTAGGTCTACTCCCCCGATTCGTCCGGATGTCCCCACACCCGGAGGCTTGGTCAGGCAGAAACGCCGTGACTAATGGCCTAGATCGAAACTACGAAGGGGGTAATTGTTATGCAATGGTTACAGTGTGAAGGCAAAACCTTGCGATTGGCCTCTTGGCCTGTTTTTTGCGCCGCAGCATCTTGTTTGAATAGTCGAAATATATTGCGAAATAGCGATATATCTACAGCTTCGCGTAAGTATTAAGCAAAATCATGTGCTCTGATTTCGCCCGAATTTTCGTTGACTCGATGAATCGAGATGCTTATGTGAAGGTGTCATCCGACATTTATAAATGAATCATGAACAGGTGGTCGTGATTTAAAAATTTTCTGCTCCGAATTTCCACGGTTGTCCGGTCTTTCGAGACAAAAAAACGGGGCCGAAGCCCCGTCTTCTCACTGGCAATGAGCGACCGCTCAGTAGCGAGGCACGCTGGCATCGATCTCCGCCGCCCACGCATCCATACCGCCCTCGACGTTATAGATGTTGCCGAAACCGTGCGCCGCGAAGCGCTCGGCCACGCCGCGGCTGGAAACGCCGTGATGGCAGATGAAGGCGAGGTGGGTGTCCTTGGGCAGGGCGGCCAGGGCCTCATAACCCTCATCCTCAAGCACACGGGCCTGGGTCAGCGGCGCCGCCTGGGCGCGGCCGTGGGCCGGGCGCACGTCGATCAAGGTGATGTTGCCAGCGGCCAGGCGGGCCTTGAGTTCTTGCACGGTCAGGGACTTGATCTCCTGGGCGCCGGGAAATTTCAGGCTCAGGCCTTCGCCCTGCACGGTGGATACCCAGTCGATCACGATGCCCTTGGCGCGCTGGGCGCTGCCCGGGTCGAAATGCACCTCGATGCCGTTGCTGCTGACCACGATGTCGTGGTCGCCGGCCGGCGCCAACTGGAAGCCGGCGCTATGGTCCGGACCGATCTCCAGGTGCAGGGCCAGCCCCTGGGCGTTGGTCGTGCCCTGGCGGATCGCCTCGGCGGCCTTGTCGGTAATGGTGATTTCCGGCGGGGTGCGGTCTGGCGCGGCGGCGCCGAACAGCTGGTGCAGCTCGCCGCTACCGTACATCTGGCGAATGATGTCGGCGCCGCCGACCAGCTCACCTTCCACATAGAGCTGCGGAATCGTGGGCCAGTCGCCGTAAGCCTTGATACCCTCGCGGATCTCCGGATCTTCCAGCACGTTGACCGTGTGGTATTCCGGCAGCAGTTCATTGAGCGTGTTGGTGGCCGCGGCGGAGAAACCGCACATCGGCTGTTGGCGGGTTCCCTTCATGAACAACACCACGCGGTGGCTCTTGAGCAGGGATTCGATACGGTCGCGGGTGGCGTTGTCGAGGGACATGAGGGACTCCGGCAAAGGGGTTTAATGATACGCCCCCTCCATATGCCGTCGTCGCCGGAGTGCTTCAAGCGCTCCGGCGACGGAATTCAGGCTGCGGGCCGCAGTTCCGCCAGATCGCGCCGATGCCGGGCCAGCGGCGCCAGCGCCAGCGCGGCGGCCGGGGAAGGTAGCACCAGTTCGCGGCTGGCGCGGCCGAGGGCTGCGGGCTGCTCGCTCCAGTGGATCAACTCCATGGCGCCGGTGTGGTCCTCGACCAATGCGGTGCAGTGTTCCACCCAGTCGCCGTCGTTGAGGTAGAGCACGCCATCCATCTCACGCACGTGGCCGAAGTGGATGTGGCCGCAAATGTGGCCGTCGAAGCCGCGTTCGCGCGCATCGTCGGCCACGCGGTTCTCGTACGCGCGGATATACGCCAGCGCCTTGCCGATATGCGATTTCACGATGATCGACAGTGGCAGGTAAGGCAGCTCCAGCCGCCGCCGCATGGCATGCACGCGGCGGTTGGTCCAGCAGATGAAGCGATGCATCACTTCACCCAGATGCAGCATCCAGGTGCGGCCGACCTGTTCGGGGTCGAACTCGTCGCCGTGGCTCACGTGGTAGCGCCGTCCATCGGCGCCTTCATGCACGGCGTCCAGTGCGATGCGCACGCCGCCGAAGCTCTGTCCGGCCAACCCGCGCAGCGGGGCATCGTGATTGCCAGGTATGTAGGTCACTTCGACGCCGCGGCGGGCCATATCCAGCACTTCGGCCAGCACGGCGCCGTGGTCGGCATGCCACCAGGTGCGGCGTGCCAGCGACTCCATGTCGATGATGTCGCCGACCAGATAGAGCTTTTCGCAACGCAATTTGCGCAGAAAGTCGAGCAGGTAGCCGGCCTTGCAATCGGGCGTGCCCAAGTGCACGTCGGAGATGAAGGCACTGCGGCAGTGGTAGGTCGCCATGGCTGTCTCTCCCGGTGTTATCCGGGATGTCAGTGTGGTGCGCTTGCGTCACCGTGCGATGGCGGAATGGTTGCAGTGTTGTTGCGCTGCGCCAAGGCGGCGTGATGACTTAGAGCGAGGCGAGAGCGGCCTGGGCGGCCGGCAAGGCCTGCTGCATCCACAAGGTGTATTGCGCGGCGGAGGGGTGCAGGCCGTCGTCGGCGAGCCGGCCGGGGTGCTGGCGCGATAGCGGAGTGATATCGACCCAGTGCGATCCGGCACGCCGGGTCTCGTCGCGGGCGATCGCGTTATACGTATCCAGTTCCGTAGCGATACGGGCCACATCCCTGCCGCTGTTATGGGCAAATGGTGTGACGCCCCAGTCCGGGATCGACAGCACCACCAGTCGCTGCGGGCGCATGCCGGCCAGGGCGATGGCACGGTCGCGGAGGCGAATGAATTCTTCGCGGTAATTCTCCGCGCTGCGCCCGCGGTACTGGTTGTTGACGCCGATCAACAGACTTGCCAGATCGTACGGCGGCGAAAAGCTGGCGGCGTCCATCGCCGTCGACAGCTCGTCAGTGGTCCAGCCGGTGACGGCGATGATCTGCGGATCGCCCAGCGGCACACCTTCGTCGCGAAGACATGCGGCCAGTTGCACCGGCCAGCGGCCGTTGACGGGCACGCCTTCGCCGATGGTGTAGGAGTCGCCGAGTGCGAGATAACGGAGCATCGCGCGGGGTCAGGCCACCGCGCGGGTTTTTTGCTCGCTGGCCATGCGTGCCAGCACGCGCTCGATGCGCACGAATACCTCGCGCATCTGGTCCGGCGGTGGCAGCAGGGTCAGGCGCAGGTGTCGGCTGTGCGGCACGTTGAAGCTGCTGCCCGGTACTACCAACACTGATTCCTCTTCCAGCAGGCGCAGGGCGAAGGCGTTGTCGTCGAATTCGGCGAGGCGATCGGCGCGCACGCGCGGGAAGGCGTAGAGCGCGCCACCCGGTGCGACCAAGTCGAGGTAATCGCTGGCGGCCACGCCTTCAAGGATCATGCGGCGCGCCTCGTGCAGGCGGCCACCGGCGCTGGTCAGGCTGCCGATGGTGGGGGCGGTTTCCAGCGCGGGGAGCACCGCCCATTGCGCGGTGACGTTGGCGCACAGGCGCAATGCTGCGAGCAATTGCAGCGCGTCGCGGTAATCCGCCGTGCGTGAAGGATCGCCCGACAGGCTCATCCAGCCCACGCGATAGCCGCAGGCGCGATGCACCTTGCTCAAGCCGCCGAAGCTGACGCAGGGCACGTCGCCGGCAACTTCAGCCAGTGGCTGGAACTGCGCACCGTCGTAGAGGATTTCGTCATAGATCTCGTCGCACAGCAGCAGCAGGCGATGGCGCGCCGCGATCTCGACGATGCGTTCCAGCAGCTCGCGCGGATACACCGCGCCCGTGGGGTTGTTCGGATTGATCAGCACCAGGGCGCGAGTGCGCGGTGTGACCAGCGACTCGATCTCGGCCGGGTCGGGCAGGTGCCCGTTCTCGGCCAGGCAGCGGTAATAGCGCGGCTTGCCGTCGTTGAGGATGGTGGCGGCGCTCCACAGCGGATAGTCCGGGCTGGGCAGCAGCACTTCATCGCCGGGCTGCAGCAGGGCGCGCAGGCTCAGGTCGATCAGCTCGCTGACACCGTTACCGATAAAGATGCGCTCCACTTCCACGCCGCGCGCACCGCGGAAACGCTGCTGGGCAGCGATGGTCTCACGCGCCTCTTCCAGGCCTTGCTCGTGGCCGTAGGCCTCGCTGTCGCGCAAATGCTGGCCGATGGCCTCGCGCAGATGCGGCGGCGTTTCAAATCCGTAGCGACCCGGGTTGCCGATGTTCAACTTGATGATGGGCAGGCCGGCGGCTTCCAGCTCGCGCGAGCGCCGGGTGAGTGCGCCACGGATTTCATAGCGCACGTCCGCCAGGTGCGCACTGGGTTTGATCGAGGCCAAGGTTCGCGTCCTTCGGGTGCTTGGCGGCCCTTGGGGTGGCCGCTGTTATCTGTTTGGGCATGCTAGCAGCGTCATGCTGCACTGCGCGAGGCACATAAAAGCCGGATTCCGGGCGCGCGGAGCCTGTTCACGGCCTTCGCGTAGCCCGCGCCGGGATCTGTTTGCGCGCAGGGCGAGGAAGAGGGAGGGCGTGGTCCGTACACAACCGAGTGATGACGCTGCCCTGCGCGCAAACAGATCCCGGCCCGAAGGGTTGAATCGCCGTGGGCCACGCGGAGGCCGTGAACAGGCTCCTTGGGCAGGGCATAATCGCCGGATGAGTGAGGCCGAGATCATCGAACGGTTGCGCCGCGTCGGTTGGCGCGGCGATGCCCTGCCGGGCGGTGGCCTGCGTCTGGCCCGTGTGGTGGCGCAGCACCGGGCCGGCTACGAATTGCACGACGGCGAATCGCTGTTCGGTGCCCAGCCGGCCGGCTACTTCCTCAAGCGCAGCCTGGATCCATCGGAGCGTCCCGCCGTGGGCGATTTTGTGGAACTGGAGCCGGGCACCCCCCCGCATATCGTCAAAGTGCTGCCGCGCCGCACCGTGCTGTCGCGTGCGGCGGCCGGCGAGCGCTACGAACGCCAGATCATCGCGACCAATATCGATTACGTGCTGGTGTTGACAGGCCTGGACGGCGACTTCAACCCGGCCCGTATCGAGCGCTACCTCTCGCTCACCGAGGACTCGGGTGCGCAGCCCGTGGTGCTGCTCAGCAAGCTGGATACGCGCGTCGATGCCGACGAACTGGTGCAAGCCCTGCGTTCCCGGCTGCCGGCCGGCACGCCGGTGCATGCCATCAACGGCAAGGACCCGGCCAACGTGGCGGTACTGACCCAATATCTGCAGCCCGGCGACAGTGCCGTACTGGTCGGTTCGTCGGGTGCGGGCAAATCCACGCTTACCAATACGCTGCTCGGTACCGATCGCATGGCGACCAGCGAGGTGCGCGCGCATGACAGCCGCGGCCGTCACACGACCACCCATCGCGCTTTGCTGCAGCTGCCCAGTGGCGGCTGCCTGATCGACACGCCCGGCATGCGCGAACTCAAGCTCACCGGCGAGGAAAATCTCGACCTGTTCGCCGATATCGAAGCGCTGGCCGAAACCTGTCGCTTCGCCGATTGCGGCCACGGCAGCGAGCCTGGCTGCGCCGTGCAGATTGCACTGGATAGCGGCGATCTGTCGGCCGAGCGCTGGCGCAACTATCTGAAGCTGCGCGATGAGCGCGAGGAACAGGCCGCGACGCTCGAAGCCCGCCTTCGCCGCCAGCGCGGCGGCCGGCCACCGACCAAGCCGCATAGCCAGCGCGGCACGCGCGAACGGGAATAGGGCGGCCAACGGGTCGATGGAGATAGCCATGAACGCAGCCACCCCTCTTGCCCCTGAATTGCAGCGCTACGCGGACCTCGACCAGCGCCTGCTGGGCGCCGTCAAAGGCATCCGCATCCTGCCTACCGTGGCATGGCCGGCCACGGTCGAGAACCGCATGATCGAGGCGTTTGGCAAGGGCCAATACAGCCTGCCGGAAGTGAGCTACCAGCGGCCCGATCTCTCCGAGGCACGTGCCGAACTCGCGGCGATCGAGCGTGAGGCCGGACATGACGATCCGATGGGCGAATACCTTTGCCGCACGGCTGAATCCTGGCGCATTGCAGCGGAGATGCTGGAGGCCGTAGGCACTGCGGAAGTTACGGCGCCCTCCATCGTGTTGTATGGCCGGCCTGGCGATCCGATTCCCGGCAGCGACCGCAGCAACCTGGACGCGGCGCGCTACTTCGTGGAGCTCTCGGATGAGCTTGGCGCTGATCTGCTCGCCGACGACGTCAGCACCAACCTGCCGGCCGACGTATTGCGCGCGGATTTGGCCAAGACGCTGGATGACTTTTTCGGTGCTGGCACCATCAGTGTCGAAGTGGACGACGAGTTGACCGCCAAGGCGGCGGCCGGTGCCACCCGCATCCGTCTACGTGGCGGCACCAGCTTCAGCGAATACGACCGCCACCAGCTGCTTGCGCACGAGGCCTTCGTGCACTCGCTGACCGCTTTGAACGGTCGCGCCCAGCCGGTGCTGGCCTCGCTGGCGCGCACGTCGCCCCGCGTCACGGCCACTCAGGAAGGGCTGGCGGTATTCGCAGAGCTGATGTCCGGCGCGATCGACATCGCGCGGCTCAAGCGCATCAGCCTGCGTATCCTGGCTATCGATATGGCGCTGAGCGGCGCCGATTTCGTCGAGGTCTACAAGTACTTCAGCAATTGCGGACAGAGTCCTGGCGACAGTTTTCACTCGGCGCAGCGTGTGTTTCGCGGCGTGCCGCTGACGGGCGGCGCGGCCTTTGCCAAGGACAACGTGTACCTCAGTGGTTTGCTTACCGTGCACACCTTTTTCCGCTGGGCGCTCAAGCAGCGGCGCATGGACATGCTGCGGCATCTGTTTGCCGGCAAGTTGTCGTTGCATGACGTGATCAGTCTGGAGCCGCATTTCGAATCCGGGGCCATCGCTCCGCCGCGCTGGTTGCCGCCGTGGATGCAGCATGTGCATGGTCTGGCGGGGAAGTTGGCGTTTTCGCTGTTCGTCAATCGCATCCATATGGGGCGGGTGCAGGCGGATGCGCTTTCGTTGAGTCTTTGAGTGGCTCTGTTTTTCTCTCCCATCCTTCAGGAGAGTTCGGTTTTGCCGCGCACTCGCCTACTTCGTCATCCCTGCGTAGGCAGGGATCCAGTGGTGGTGTGCTTCGGTTGTGGCGTCTGCGTGCCCTGGCTCGCCTGCGACGCGAAGCTAGTCCCGTGGGGCCGCGGGCTTCCGATTCGCTGCCGCGAGCCGGGTCACTTTCTCTTTGCTGGCCCACGCACCCGCAGGAGCGGGTGCGAACAGCGCAGCTGGCCCGAAGGGCGGAGGGCATGGATGCCCGGAGTCAAGAGAAAGTAACCAAAGAGAAATGGCCTGAAGAGCGGGCGGTGTACTTCGTAGCAACGCTTTTCCCAGTGTCGGACGTCGAGATAGTGTTCTTCGAGGCCTGATCGTCCAGCCGCCGTGGCCGCAGATCGCCAGTTCGAAAGCATTTAGCTCGAAAGCGTTAGTTGTCACACGCGCAGGCCATACCTACGCTCGTGTTCTTGCGACGCAGCGGGTTTGGCCTGCTAACACGGTGCTAACATGTCCGGATGCCGCCGTCGCGGCCCTTTATTCCCTCACCCGATAGCGCATCCCATGGCACTCCCCGAAGAACTTCGACTCGCCGCTCTCGAATATCACCGCCTGCCGCACCCCGGCAAAATCAAGGTAACGGCCACCAAGGCCATGGTCACCCAGCGTGATCTCGCCCTGGCGTATTCGCCGGGCGTGGCTTATGCCTGCGAGGCGATCGTGGAGGATCCCAACGCCGCCAGTGAAATGACGGCGCGCGGCAACCTGGTGGCGGTGATCACCAACGGTACGGCGGTGCTGGGCCTGGGCGACATCGGGCCGCTGGCCGGCAAGCCGGTGATGGAAGGCAAGGGTGTGCTGTTCCAGAAGTTCGCCGGCATCGACGTGTTCGATATCGAGTTGAACGAGCGCGATCCGGACAAGCTGGTCGACATCATCGCCTCGATGGAGCCGACCTTCGGCGGCATCAATCTTGAGGATATCAAGGCACCCGAGTGCTTCGTGGTCGAGCGCAAGTTGCGCGAGCGCATGAAGATTCCGGTATTCCACGACGACCAGCACGGCACCGCGATCATCGTGGGTGCCGCCGTGCTCAATGCGCTGGAAGTGGTCGGCAAGAAGATCGAGGACGTCAAGCTCGCCACCGCCGGCGCCGGCGCGGCGGGCATTGCCTGCCTGGATATGCTGGTGGCGCTGGGCCTGAAGCCCGAGCACATCCTCGCTTATGACCGCGAGGGCGTGCTGTATACCGGCCGCGATCACATGGATCCGGACAAGCAGCGCTACGCGCGCGACACCAAGGCACGCACGCTGGCCGAGATCGTCGACGGCGCGGACATCTTTCTCGGCCTGTCCGCCGGTGGCGTGCTGAAGCCGGACATGGTGGCGACGATGGCCGACAGGCCGATCATCCTCGCCCTGGCCAATCCGAATCCCGAGATCTCGCCGGAAGACGCGAAGAAAGTCCGCCCGGACTGCATCATCGCCACCGGCCGTTCGGACTATCCGAACCAGGTCAACAATGCGCTGTGCTTCCCGTACATCTTCCGCGGCGCGCTGGATGTCGGCGCTACCGGCATCAATGAGGCCATGAAGCTCGCCTGCGTGCGCGCCATCGCCGGGCTGGCGCGGATGGAGGCCGGCGATCTGGCCAGTGCCTACGGCGGCGACGTGCCGACCTTTGGCGCCGACTACCTGATTCCCCGCCCGTTCGACCCCCGCCTGCTGGTGATGCTGGCGCCGGCGGTGGCGCAGGCGGCGATGGATTCCGGCGTGGCTGCGCGTCCCATCACCGATATGGATGCGTACAAGGAAAAGCTCGGCCAGTTCATCTACCGCACCGGCCTGCTGATGAAGCCGGTGTATGAGCGCGCGCGTGCCGACCGCAAGCGCGTGGTCTATGCGGAAGGCGAGGAAGAGACCGTGTTGCGCGCCGTGCAGACGGTGATCGACGAGCGCCTGGCGTTCCCGATCCTGATCGGCCGTCCTGACGTGATCGAGACGCGCATTCAGCGCCTCGGCCTGCGCATGCGTGTCGGCGTCGATTTCGAACTCACCAATATCAATGACGATCCGCGCTTCAATGATTACTGGCAGCAGTACCACGCGCTGACCGAGCGCCGCGGCGTATCGCCGGCGGCGGCCAAGAACCTGCTGCGTTCGCGCCCGACCCTGATCGCTTCGCTGATGGTGGAGCGCGGCGAGGCGGACGCGATGATCTGCGGCCTGGTCGGTCGCTTCCACAAGAAGCTCGGCTACATGCGCAGCGTGTTCGGCCTCGATCCGGGCGTGCAGTGCACGTCGGCGATGACTGGCGTGATCAACGACCAGGGCGCGTGGTTCTTCCTCGATACCCATGTGCAGGTCGATCCCACTGCCGAGCAGATCGCGGAAGCGACGTTGCAAGCCAGTTACCGCCTCAAGCTGTTCGGCATCGAGCCGAAGGTCGCGTTGCTGTCGCACTCCAACTACGGCAGCCACGACAACCCCAGCGCGCAGAAAATGCGCAAGGTGTACCAGCTGCTCAAGTCGCGCATACCCAAGCTTGAGGTGGATGGCGAGATGCAGGCCGACACCGCGTGGGACGAGGGGCTGCGTACGCGCATCTTCCCCAACACCACGCTGACCGGGCGCGCCAATCTGTTCGTGATGCCGAATCTCGATGCGGCCAACATCACCTACAACATGGTGCGTGTGATGACCGATGGCGTAGCCATCGGTCCGATCCTGATGGGCCCGGACAAGCCGGCGCATATCCTCACCCCGGCCTCGACGCCGCGCCGCGTGGTGAACATGACGGCGATTGCCGCGGTGGATGCGCAGATCCGTCAGACCCAGAGCGAAAGGCGCAGCTGAGCCAAGGAATCCGCGCGTTTGCCCATGGCGAACGCGCGGTCGTCCAGATACATAGTGTGCAGTGCCGGGGAAGCGCCGGTACTTCCCGGAAGGATGCGTCTTCATCGGTAAGACGCGAAACGTTGTGCTTTGTCCGGTACTGCAGGAAGCAGTCATAAACCAGACTCGGAGCTTGGGTGTTTCCACGGAAGGAAATCTGATGCTGATGGAGCAAACGCCGCTCATCGTTCTGCGAGCCTATCTTCTCGGGCGATACCGCCAGGGGCTTTGGTTTGTCTTTCTAGTGGGCCCGCTTTGCTGGGCCATGGCAGCCGGCCTTTTCGTGGGCTTCCCACAGGGTCTATCCGTCGCTCGCCAGCCCGTGCCGAATTGGGTGCCCGCTGTCGTCGCGGGCCTGCTGATCGGCGTGGGATACGTCAAGTTTTTCAGCACGGGCCTTCAGTTCCTGAGGGCGCGTGGTCTGCTGCATGCAGCGGAAACGCGGCCGCAAGGCATCGTGCTGATCTACCGCGAGGCCACCACGATTTCGCAGGGTGCTTTCATGCCCAGCGTGGACAAGGAAGAGCGGATCGTCCTGGCGGACGACCAGGGCAAGACATACACGATTCCCGGCGGCTACAAAGACGACACGGCGTTCTGGAACGCCGCCACGGCCGTGTTTGCGAAGGCGCATCGCGGCGCCACCCACTACATCGTCGAACTCTATCGGCGAGACGCCCTCGGCGTTCCTCGGCGAGATCCAGCGGCAGGATCTGAGCCACCACCCGTCATCCCACCACGAGGCCCCGCTTCAATGATCTACGTCTATTCGATCGTCACCAAACCGTTGGCAAGCGACCGCCTGCCCCATGAGAGCTGCCCCGCGTGCGGCAAGCAGGGTGGCGTCGAAGTCACCCTCTACACGCGCTACATCAGCATGATCGCGCCCATCTTCGGCATGGGGTTGCGGACCGGTGTCGAGTGCACCTTGTGCGGCCATCAGATCAAGCATCCACAGGCCGGCATGCTGGCCCGGGCCAAGTGGTCGCCGGCCGTGGCGGAAGCCATCAAGTCCATTCGCGCCAATACCAGGCGCACGATATGGCAGCGGCTGTATCCGTGGACGTTGTCCATCGTTTTCGGGGGGCTCGTCGCCGGGGCTTTGATCGCCAAGCCGTTCCTGCAGGCATCGAGGGACCAGGTGACGGCCAGCAACAAGGCCTTGCTGGCGCATCCGCAAGCCGGCGACATCTACAAGGTGAATCTGATGGCGATGGCTCCCGAAGGGCAGGGCGCCGGCAAGGTGGCGTTGGTGAAGGTGGTCCGCATCACGGGCAATGCCATGGTGCTGGTCCGGGGTAAGCAGATGCTGCCGTTTGGTTTCAATGACAGCGACTGGACGAATGTCTCGCGGAAGGACGACGCGTTCGACAGCCAGGAATACAAGGCGGACCTGGATAAGTTCCTGCACGGCCGCGAGCCGGGCCAGTTTCACGTCTACAACGACGGCGCGGCAGCGGAGATTTCGAAGCACCAGGAGCTACTTGGCGAGGTCATGGGCGACAACTATGGTCGCCTGCACGTGGCGGAGCGGCCGTAACGCCGCCAGTGGCAGGGTGGCTTGCGGACGCGTCGGTGCATAACGCCATTCGCCTCCGTATTGTCTCGATCCAATTGGCGAAAAAAACCTCCGGAGCTACACTCGGAGGGTTTCCCGCCTCTTACCCGGAGGCGATCCACCTACAGCCGCGCCAAGCCCCCGGCGCCGCGGAGAGAAGCTCCCCATGGATCAGCTCGACGACATCCTCCACCAGGACCTCGACCCCACCGAAACCCAGGAATGGGTCGAATCGCTCAATGCGGTGATCAATCACGACGGCACCGAGCGCGCGCACTACCTGCTGGAAAAGATGGTCGACTCGACCCGCCGCGCGGGTGGCTATCTGCCGTTCAATCCCACCACCGAGTACGTCAACACCATCTCGCCCGGCAACGAAGCGAAGATGAGCGGCGACGCGGCGATGGAGTGGCGCATCCGCACCCTGGTCCGTTGGAACGCGATGGCGATGGTCGTGCGCGCCAACCGCAAGCCGGGTGAGCTGGGCGGCCATATCGCCAGCTTCGCTTCCTCGGCGACGCTGTACGACGTGGGTTTCAACCATTTCTGGCGCGCGCCGAGCGCCGACCATCCGGGCGACCTGATTTTCCATCAGGGCCATTCCAGCCCCGGCATCTATGCGCGCTCCTTCCTGGAAGGCCGCATCAGCGAAGAACAGCTCGATCTGTTCCGCATGGAAGTGGCCGGCCATGGCCGCGGTCTTTCCTCGTATCCGCATCCCTGGTTGATGCCGGATTACTGGCAGGTGCCGACGGTGTCGATGGGCCTGGGCCCGATCCAGGCGATCTACCAGGCGCAGTTCTGGAAGTACCTCGAGCATCGCGGCCTGATTCCGAAGTCCGACCGGAAAATCTGGTGCTTCATGGGCGATGGCGAGACCGACGAGCCCGAGTCGCTCGGCGCCATCTCGCTGGCCGGCCGCGAAGGTCTGGACAACCTGGTCTTCGTGATCAACTGCAACCTGCAGCGCCTGGACGGTCCGGTGCGCGGCAACGGCAAGATCATCCAGGAACTCGAGGGCGTGTTCCGCGGCGCCGGCTGGAACGCCATCAAGGTGATCTGGGGCAGCTACTGGGATCCGCTCCTGGCCCGCGACAAGAACGGTGTGCTGCGCAAGCTGATGATGGAAACCATCGACGGCGAGTACCAGGCGTGCAAGGCCTTCGGCGGTGCGTACACGCGCGAGCATTTCTTCGGCAAGTATCCGGAGACGCGCGAGATGGTCGCCAACCTCAGTGACGACGATATCTGGCGCCTCAACCGCGGCGGCCATGATCCGCACAAGGTCTATGCGGCTTATCACCAGGCGGTGAACACCAAGGGCATGCCCACGGTGATCCTGGCCAAGACGGTGAAGGGCTACGGCATGGGCGCGGCCGGCGAGTCGCAGAACCCCACGCACCAGCAGAAGAAGCTGGACGACGAGGCCGTGCGTCACTTCCGCGACCGCTTCAATATCCCGGTGCCGGACGACAAGCTGGCCGACGTGCCGTACTACCACCCGGGCAAGGATTCGCCGGAAGTGCAGTACATGCTTGAGCGCCGCCGTGCGCTCGGCGGTGCGTTGCCGCAGCGTCGCCGCAAGACCGACGTGAAGATCACGGCGCCGGAACTGTCGGCGTTCGAGCAGATCACCAAGGGCACCGGCGAGCGCGAGATCTCCACCACCATGGCGCTGGTGCGCGGCATGAACCTGCTGCTGCGCGACAAGCAGATCGGCGAGCGCATCGTGCCGATCGTGGCCGACGAGGCGCGCACCTTCGGCATGGAAGGCATGTTCCGCCAGATCGGCATCTACGCGCCGTTCGGCCAGAAGTATCGCCCGCAGGATGCCGATCAGCTGCTGTATTACCGCGAAGACCAGAAGGGCCAGGTGCTGCAGGAAGGCATCTCCGAGGCCGGCGGTATGGCCGCCTGGATGGCCGCGGCAACCAGCTACAGCATCAGCAACGTGCCGATGCTGCCGTTCTTCATCTACTACTCGATGTTCGGCTTCCAGCGCATCGGCGACCTGGCCTGGGCGGCCGGCGACATGCGCGCGCGGGGCTTCCTCATCGGCGGCACCTCGGGCCGCACCACGCTCAACGGCGAGGGCCTGCAGCACGAGGACGGCAGTTCGCATCTGATGTCCGGCGCGATCCCGAACGTGAAGTCGTACGACCCGACCTTCTCGTACGAGGTCGCGGTAATCATGCAGGACGGTACGCGCCGCATGCTCCAGGAGCAGGAGGATGTGTACTACTACATCACCGTGATGAACGAGAACTACAGCCACCCCGATCTGCCGCAAGGCGTCGAGGCGGACATCATCAAGGGCATGTACCTGTTCAAGGATGCCGGCAAGCCGAAGAAGGGCGAACCGCGCGTGCAGCTGCTCGGTTCCGGCACCATCCTTCGTGAGGTGATTGCGGCGGCCGAGCTGCTGGAGAAGGATTTCGGCGTCACCGCCGACATCTGGTCGGTGCCGAGCTTCAGCGAAGTGCGTCGCGATGGCTTCGATGCCGAGCGCTGGAATCGCCTGCATCCGGAAGCCGAGCAGCGCGTGCCGCACGTCACCGCCCTGTTGCAGGGGCGCCAGGGGCCGGCCATCGCCGCAACCGACTACGTGCGCGAGTTCGCCGACCAGATCCGTGCCTTCATGCCCGACGGCATGCGCTACACGGTGCTCGGTACAGATGGCTTCGGCCGCAGCGACACGCGCGCCAACCTGCGCGGCTTCTTCGAGGTCGATCGCTACTGGATCGCCCAGGCCGCGCTGACCGCGCTGGCGAAGGACGGCAAGGTCAACGCCAAGGATGTGAGTCGCGCCATCAAGACCTACAAGCTGGATCCGGACAAGCCGAATCCGATGACGGTCTAAGCGCCATCAAAAAGAAACCCGCCGGAAGGCGGGTTTCTTTTTAGGCGGTTCGTCGAGATAGAGGTGAGCCGATCAATCCTCGTCGCGGCTGCGGAGCGCGCGACGCAGCAGCAGGAACGCGCCGATGGTGCCGGCCACCACGGCTGCGGTCGCTACCGGATGACGGCCGACGTGGCGGCGCAGGCGGCGATACTGGTAGTTCGCCTCGTCGGCGAAATCTTCGGCCGCGTGGGAGAGGCGTTGCGCATAATCGTAGCGTTGACGGCCGAAGCGGCGACGGATCTCGCGGCTGCGCTCCAGCAGGCCGTCGGCGCGGTCGCCTGCTTCGCTGGCATAGTGACGTACGCGTTCGCGTACCTGTTCGCCCACGCCGTTGATGCTGCTTTCGATGTCGCGATTCCGGGCCATGATTGCCTCCTTGTGTTCAGGTGTACGAACTTGCCAGTGCGCGCGTGAGCGGTGCGTAAACAGGGCTTTTCGCGGTTCAGCTGCGGTCACCTAGCCGACCATGGCGTAGTCGCCGCCGCGCTCGATCGCACGCTGGTAGGCGGGGCGCGCGCGAATGCGCTGCAGGAAATTCCACAGGCGTGGTCGCGTGGTGGCGTCGAGTCCGGCGCGGGCCGCGGCGGCTTCCAGGGGAAAACTCATCTGGATGTCCGCAGCGGTGAAAGCATCGCCGCCGAACCATGGTGACTTCGCCAGCTCGCCTTCGAGATAGTCGAGGTGCAGTTTCAGTTGCGGATCGACAAAGTTGCGCTGCACCTTGCCGGCAATACCCCGCAGCAGCGGTCTCACGAAGAACGGCGCGGGACTTGTGGCTAGCCGGTTGAAAACCAGCTTCAACAGCAGCGGCGGCATCGCCGAGCCTTCCGCGTAGTGCAGCCAGTAGCTGCAGCGCAGGCGCCCAGGCGTGCCGGGGGCAGGCAGCCACTGACCCTGGCCGTAGCGGTCCGCGAGGTATTCGATGATGGCACCGGACTCCGCCATGGTCACATCGCCGTCGGTGATCACCGGCGATTTGCCGAGTGGATGCACCTCACGCAACTCCGACGGCGCCAGCAGCGTTTTCGGATCGCGCTGGTAGCGCTTGATCTCATAAGGCAGGCCCATCTCCTCCAGCAGCCACAGAATGCGCTGCGAGCGGGAGTTGTTGAGGTGGTGGACAACGATCATGGAGGGCTCCGAAGTTCTACATCAAAGTGTCTGCGCCGCGATCACGATGGCCGCTATGACGCATGTCGCAGATGTTTTTCCCACGGCAGATCATCGCTGAAGTGTTCGGCGAGGAAGTCGATAAAGGCCTGCACCCGCTGCGGCACCATGCGACGCTGCGGCGTCACCGCGTAGATGCCCGTATCGGGCGGCGGGTAGTCCGACAACACTACCCGCAGGCGGCCGGCGCGCAACTCGCCTCCGATATGCCAGGTCGAATGCAGCGCAACACCCAACCCGGCGAGGGCGGCGTCGCTCAGCAGCTCGCCGAAGTTGCTCTCGAAGCGCCCGTCGACGCGCACCGCCAGTGGGCGCCCGTTGGCGTCGCTCAGGCCCCAGATATCCTGACGGCCGTGACTGCCTACCTGCAGCAGGCACTCGTGATGCGCCAGGTCGGCTGGCGTGCGCGGTGTGCCGTGTTGCTTCAGATAGGCGGGTGCAGCGCACAAGACACGCTTGTTGGTCGCCAGCCGGCGCGCCACCAGGCTGGAGTCGCTCAGCACGCCGATGCGGATGGCCAGATCGAAACCGGCGGTGACCAGGTCGACCACCTGATCGCTCAGGTTGACGTTGAGCTTGATGCCCGGGTGCCGCGCGAGAAACTGGGGCAAAAGCGGCGAGACGTATTGACGTCCAAACGCCGCGGGCATGGTGACCCGTACCGGGCCGCTGACACTGCTGCCTGACTTGCGCAGGCCGGAAGTCAGCGCCTCCAGGTCTTCGATCAACACTCGGCCCTGTTCGGCCAGGGCGGTGCCTTCGGGCGTGGCATGCAGCTGGCGGGTGGTCCGGTGCAGCAGGCGCACGCCGAGATCGCGCTCGAGCCGCTTCAGGCGCTGGCTGGCCACCGCTACGGAGAGGTCGAGACTGCGTGCCGCGGCGCTGATCGAGCCCAGGTCGAGCACGCGCAGGAACAGGCAGATGTCGTCGATGCGGTTCATTATTATCAATAATAACTTGAAAGTGATTATCTAATATGGTGGTTGTTGAAGAATATGGCCGGGCCTACGCTGCCGCATCTTTTTCCAGCAGATGCTCTCCATGACCAGCCCCGCTCCCGTCAAACCTCGCATACCCATCGGCCTGTACTCGCTTACCGCCGGCGCCTTCGGCATCGGTACGACTGAATTCGTGATCATGGGTTTGTTGCTCCAGGTGTCCGCCGATCTGCACGTGTCGATCACCGCCGCCGGCCTGCTGATCTCCGGCTATGCCCTGGGCGTGTTCGTCGGCGCGCCGCTGCTGACCATGGCGACCAGTCGCATGCCTCGCAAAGCAGTGTTGGTCGCGCTGATGGTGATCTTCACCATCGGCAACCTGGCCTGCGCGCTCGCGCCCAACTACGGCTTGCTGATGGCCGCGCGCGTCATCACCTCGCTGGCGCATGGCACTTTCTTCGGTGTGGGTGCGGTCGTTGCCACTGGCATGGTGCCCGCAGACCGCAAAGCCTCAGCGATCTCGATCATGTTCACCGGCCTTACCGTGGCGACCTTGCTCGGTGTACCCGCCGGTGCGTGGCTGGGGCTGCACTTCGGCTGGCGCGCGACCTTTTGGGCGGTGGCGGCCATCGGTCTGATCGCGACGCTGATCATCGCGACGCTGGTGCCGGCTGACGCAGGCAAGCGCGAGCCGATCGCCTTTGCCGACGAGCTGAAAGTCATCGCGCGGCCGCAGGTGTTGCTCGGCCTGCTGATGACCGTGCTCGGCTATGCCGGTGTGTTCGCCGTATTCACCTACATCCAGCCGATTCTCATGCAGTTGACTGGCTTTGCCGAAAGCGCGGTGTCGCCGGTCCTGCTGGTGTTCGGGGTGGGCCTGATTGTTGGCAATCTGCTCGGTGGCCGACTGGCCGATCGCCGTTTGGTGCCCGCCTTGCTCGGCACGCTGATGGCACTGGTTCTGGTGCTTGGCGCCATGAGTTTCGCGCTGCATAGCAAAGCCGCCGCTGTCGTCTTCACCGGGTTGCTCGGCGTGGCTGCGTTCGCCACCGTCTCGCCGTTGCAACTGCGCGTGCTGCAGAAAGCGGAAGGTGCAGGCCAGAGCCTGGCTTCCAGCTTCAACATCGCCGCCTTCAATCTTGGCAATGCGATGGGTGCATGGCTGGGTGGCGTTGTGATCGATCACGGTCCGGGGCTGGGAGCGGTGACCTGGGTCGCTGCGCTGGTCACGCTGTCCGGATGGCTGGTGGCCTGGTGGAGCGTCCGTCTCGACGGCGACCGTCAGACGGCGGTCGCCGCGACCGCCGCCTGCATGCCCGGCCAGCCGTGAGCGCCCTCGCTCGCTTCGTGTGTTCTCTCCCTGAGGTCATCATGTTCAACCATTCATGGTTTCGCCATCCGATGTCTGTCGTGCATCGGCGTCTTTTGACCGCTTTCGTCCTAGCCTTCGTGGCCGTGGCATCGCTACATGCAGCGCCTACGCCGAAAGCACCGCCACGCGACGACGCGCGCTGGGTAGCCACCTGGACCGCCAGCCCCGAGCCGCGCTGGGATGGCGACTTCGCGCTTCCGCTCAATCTGCCTTCGAGTCTGTGGCAGCAGACCGTGCGTCAATCGGCGCGCGTGAGCGTGGGTGGCGAGCGGGTGCGCGTGATGCTTACCAACGAATACGGCACGCGTCCGCTGGTGATTGGCGCCGCGCATATCGCCCTGGCGGGTGAAGGCGCTGCGATTGTCGCCGGTTCGGATCGGGCGCTGACTTTCAACGGCCGGCCGTCAGTGACGATTCCGCCGGGCGCGCCGATGCTCAGCGATCCTGTCGATCTGAATGTGGTGGCGCTGGGCAACGTCAGCGTCAGCCTGTATCTGCCTGAGCCAACGGCACCCGCGAGTTTCCACTGGGACGCACGCCAGACGACTTATGTCGTTGCGGGCGACCAGGCCGGAGCGCCAACGATCAAGCCGGACGCGATGCTGACCTCACGTGTGTTTCTTCGCTCGATTCTGGTGGCCGATACGGCTGGCACGCGCGCTGTGGTGGCGCTGGGGGATTCGATCACCGACGGTAACGGCTCGAGCATGGATGCCAATACACGCTGGCCGGACTTTCTCGCCAAGCGTTTCGCCGGCCAGCACGTCGCCGTACTCAATGCCGGTATCTCCGGTGCCCGTGTCTTGCGCGATGGCATGGGCGAGAACGCACTGGCTCGCTTCGAACGGGACGTGCTCAGCCAGCCCGGCGTATCGAGCGTGATCGTGATGATGGGCATCAACGACATCAGCTGGTTTGGTACACCGCTGGGGCCTAAGGACGAAGTGACGCCAGCAGAGGCGTTGATCGCCGGCTACCAGCAGCTGATCGCCCGTGCGCATCTGCATGGCGTGCGCATCATTGGTGCCACGTTGACGCCGTTTGAAGGCGCACTGGAAGACACGCCGATGAAGGGTTACTACAACGCTGACAAGGAGCGCGTGCGCCAGGCTGTCAATCGCTGGATCCGCGAGGGCGGGGCGTTCGATGTGGTGGTGGACTTCGACGCCGCGCTGCGCGATCCGGCGCGCCCGCAGCGCTTCCTGCCGGCTTACGATTCCGGCGATCACCTGCATCCTGGTGATGCCGGGTATAAGGTCATGGCTGACACCATTGATACGCGAGCGGTGTTCGGTAGTCCGTGATGGAGGCCGGCATGCGCATGTGTTGAAGAGATGTCGTGTAAGTGGCGCGGGTTGTTCTTTGTGTTCGCGACAATCGCTGGGTTGTCGCGACCTGGCCGCTTACGCAGCGGGCGTTCCGAACCGCTGCCGCGGTCCGGGTCACTTTCTCTTTGCTGGCCCAAAGAGAAAGTAACCAAAGAGAAATGGCCAGAGAGCAGGCGGTGGACTCTGTAGCTGCGCCTTTTCCAGTGCTAGATATCGGGAGGGCTTCGCTTCTTGCTCCACTCTCCTTCGGAATTGATTGGCGTCGTCAGACCTGCGCGTGCTTTTCTCCTCCCCCTGCTCGCAGGGGGAGGCCGGGAGGGGGTAAGCCCTTGGGACAACCTCTCCCGATACGTTTTCTCAAGTACTCACCCCTCCCCAACCCTCCCCTGCGAGCAGGGGAGGGGGCAAGAGCAAACCCAACGTCTGACACTGGAAGACGCGTAGCTACAAAGCACACCGCGCTCTTCTAGACCATTTCTCTTTGGTTACTTTCTCTCTAGGCCCCTCGGGGGGGCAGCAAAGAGAAAGTGACTCGGGCGCCGGCAGGCGTCCTACATGCCCGCTGCATAAGCGGCCAGGTCGCGATAGCCCAACACCAAAGGCTCCCCGCGCGCAGAGGGATGGAGCAGATCGATACAGCGCTCACAGCGTATCGGCGGCAGGTTCCGACAACTCGCTGGGCTCCGCGTGCAGGCGCTGCCGACGGCGCAGGGTAGGAAACATCCACATCCACAGGCCAACCACCACCAGCGTGCCGATGCCGCCCAGCAAAGTCGCGTTGATCGCGCCGATCCATGCGGCGAGCAGGCCGGATTCGAACTCGCCGAGCTGGTTGGAGGTATTGATGAAGATCGCGTTCACCGCGCTTACGCGGCCGCGCATATCGTCTGGCGTATCCAGCTGCACCAGTGCGCCGCGGATCACCATGCTCACCATGTCGAACGCGCCGAGCGCGAACAGTGCGGCAAGCGAGAGCCACAGCGTGCTCGACACCGCGAACACCAGCGTGGCAAGACCGAAGCCGGCGACCGAGGCGAACATGATCGGCCCCACGCGCCGCTCCAGGTTGTGCCGCGCGAGCCAGAACGACATCAACAATGCGCCTACGGCAGGCGCCGCGCGCAGCAGACCCAGGCCCCACGGCCCGGTATGCAGCACATCCTTGGCGAAGATCGGCAGCAACGCGGTGGCGCCGCCCAGCAGCACCGCGAACAGATCCAGCGAGATCACGCCGAGCACGTCTGGCCGCTGGCGAATGAAATGCACACCGGCAAACAGCGTCTTCAATGTGGCTGGCTCGCGCCGTGGCGGGGCCTGCTCGTAGCGCAGACGGCTCATCAGGATTGCCGAGGCCAGATACAGCACGCCCGACACCACATACACCGTGCCCGGTCCGGCGATATAGAGCAGGCCGCCGAGTGCCGGCCCCATGATCATTGCCGCCTGGCCAGCGGAGCCATTCACCGCCATCGCGCGCGCCAGCATCGGCTGCGGCACCAGGGCGGGCAGCATCGACTGCATCGCGGGGAATTCGAACGCCTTCGCCACGCCGATGGCGAACACTAGGATCAGGATGCCGGCCTCATGCACCGCGTGCAGCAGACTGAGCGTTGCCAGCACCGCGATTGCCAGCAACTCCACCACTTGTCCCAGCAGGACGATGCGACGCCGTTCGAACTGATCGGCCACGTGCCCGGCGGGCAGGGCCAGCAACACGGAGGGAATGAACTGCACCAGGCCGATCAGGCCCAGGTCGAAAGCGCGGCCGGTGATCTCGTAGATCTGCCAGCCCACCGCGACGGAAAGCATTTGGAAGCCGAAGCTGGAGGCGATGCGTGCAAACCAGAACTGGACGAACGCGGGATGCCGGAAGGGCGAATCCGTTGTGACAGGGGTGGGGGACGGCATGAGGTTTCCCGGAGGTGAGCACGCATTATCGGGCTCGCCTCCGGGCTCGGCAAAACCATTTTCAGGCGATGTCGTCGGCCGGGCGCAGAAGGGTCTGCGCGGCGCGGCTGTTCGGGCTGGCATCCAGCCCGAACAAGGGTCGCAGCCAATGCGTGCGGCGAATGACGTATTCGTGCAGCAGCGCGCAACCGCCTATCGTGCCGAGCACGACCAGCAGCGGTTCCAGCACGGGTCCGAGGTGCAGGCGCACGACCCACCACGCGACCAGCAAGAGCAGGCTCTGATGCAGCACGTACCACGGGTACACCGCCTCGCGCGCATAGGGCAGCCAACGGAATGGCCGGTTGAGCAGGACGTGGCCCCAACCCAGCACCGCGGCGATGGCCGTCCAGCAATAGAGATAGCGCAGGCTGTCGATCAACGCCTTGGCGATCAGCATGTGGGCGGGTGTCAGCGAGCTGCCGCCAAGCAGGTCGCCGGCGAATTTATCCAGGAACAAGTAGAGCGCGAAGCAGCCCAGCGCCAACGGCAACGAGAGACCGCGCAGACGCGCCAGTTCGCGCCACAGGCCGGTATCGGTGCCGAGCAGGTAGCCATAGATGAAGCAGGTGGCGTACAGCGCATGCGCATACCAGTCGCCCACCAGGGCATGGGTTTCCGGAAAGCGATGGCGCAGCAGGAAGCCGATCACGAAGAGCGGCAACGCCGGCAGCAGCAACAGGGGGATGCCGTGCAGTTGGCGAATGCGGGCGCAGAAACGTTTCCCCGGCGCCGATTCAAGCACCGGCAGCAATGCCAGCAGCCCCATGGTGTACAGCCACAGGTAGGGCAGGTACCACAGATGGTTCCAGGTCAGCCCGTAGTCGCGGTAGCCGTGCGTCCAGTAGTGCGGCAGGAAGGCCAGGAAGCCTGGCTCGATGCCATGCTCAGCGAGCCCCTGCACATAGGGCTGGATCGGAATGACCACCAGCATGCCGAACACCAGGGGCAGCAGCAGGCGCGCCGTGCGCTTCCAGGCCAGCCTGGGCAGGCCGGTCTTGCCGCGCAGGAAATGCATGGCCAGGCCAGAGATCAGGAACAGCAGTTCCATGCGCCAGCGGTTGAGGAACAGCATCGGGTATTGCAGCCATTCGGCCAGGTGGCTGCTCTTGAGGTGAAAGCCCCAGTCCGACACGGGCGCCACATAGAGCATGGCCGCGTGGTAGAGGATCAGCAGGCCGAAGGCCAGCACGCGCAGTGCGTCGATATCGTGGCGGCGGTTCATGGCGGGACTCCATCGGGAAAGTGCGACGGATGCTGAGCCGCGGCCTTCCGCGCGTCGCCCGCTAAGTGACTGATCGCGATGTGGTTGGGACAAGCGGTGGACAGGCGGGACGAATGGGGCCGGCGGTGGTCGGCCCTATGCGTAGAATCCGCGCATGACAAACCGGCCCGGCTTCAGCTACGAATCCTTCCAACCCTGGCGGCGCACTTTCGAGGTGGGCTTCTGGGTGGCCGTGTACGTCTTGAATGCGACGTTCAACAGCGTGGTCTCCCGGATCGACCATCCCCGGGCGGCTGCCTGGGAGCCCTGGGTATGGGAGTGGAGCAGCGCCCTGGTCATGCTCGCCCTGGTGCCGGTGGTGATTGCCCTCGAAAGGCGCTGGCCGCTCCGCTTCGACACCTGGCGGCGCAACCTTCCCATCCATCTGCTGGTCAGCGTGCCGTATAGCCTGATCCATGTTGCCGGCATGGTGGCCCTGCGGACGCTCGCCTATGCCAGTCAGGGGTGGCACTACGACTTCGGCCCGTGGCTGCCCACCTGGAGTTATGAATATCTCAAGGATGTGCGGACCTATCTTTCGGTGATCGCCACCGTCACGTTGTACCGCCTGTGGTTGATGCGCCTGCAGGGCGAGGCGCGCTTGCTGGTCGCGCCGGACGATGGCCCGCCGGTAGAGCCGGTGGAACGCCCGGAGCGCTTCCTGGTGCGCAAGCTAGGCAAGGAGTTTTTGATCAACGCGCGCGAGATCGAGTGGCTGCAGGCCTCGGGCAATTACGTGAACCTGCATGTTCGCGGGCGTGACTATCCGCTGCGCACCACCATGGCGGGGATCGAGGATCGCGTCGATCCATCGCGCTTCGTTCGGGTGCATCGCAGCTACATGGTCAACCTCGACTATCTGGCTGAGATCGAGCCGCTGGACACGGGTGATGCCCGTCTGTCGCTGCGTGACGGCGCCAAGATTCCCTGCAGTCGCCGCTACCGGGCGCAATTGCGCGAGCGCTTCGGCGAGGCAGCGCCGACACCATGAAAGAGAGGGCCTAGCCTTGTAGGAGCCCACCCTGTGGGCGACCGCTGCATCGACGCTTCGTAGGCTCGCGCACAGGGTGCGCTCCTACAGGGAAGCATGTCGGTTGCACCATCCCGGCCACCCGTTCCACTCTAGGCACCTTCCCGTCACCGGATACTGCCGATGAACCTGCCGCGCTTCCGCCCCGCCGTTACCGCCCTGGGCGTCGCCCTCGCTCTTGCCGGTTGTTCGCAATCAGGCGATCAGGCCTCGACGGCAGCCCAGGCGCCCGCCCAGGCCCAGGCCGACGAAGCGGCGAAGAAGCTGGATACCTATCACCAGCTGCTGCGCATCAATAACGACGAAATGGCCGTCACCATGGGCAAGGACATCGTCAGCCGCTATCCCGACAGCGCGGCGGCCAAGGAAGTGCAGCAGAGCCTGCCCGAGATCGAAAAGCGCTGGAAGGAAACCAGCGAGAAGAACCGCTTGCAGGGCTTGTGGCTGTATCAGGTGTCGCCGATGCAGGGCGGCACACAGTCCACCGCCACCATCTACAGCAGCCAGCCTTCCGGCAACGATCGCGTACGCCTGGTGCTGCGCCGGCACACCGAGTGGGGACAGAACGCATTCCTCTACAGCGGCGGCGCTCACGGCTTCGTATGCAAGGCCAACTGCACCTTGCATACGGTGGTGGACGGCAAGGAGACCGGCATCAAGGCGTTCGCGCCGAGCACCGGCGAGCCGGCGCTGATGATCCGCGACGACAAGGCGTTTATTGCCATGCTGGAGAAGGCGAAGAAGATCGCCATCGACGTCACCATGCAGGACGGCGAGAAGAAATTGACGCTGGTGTACGAGGTCGGCGGTTTCGATCCGGCCAAGTGGCAGAGCGTCGGTAAAAGTAAGAAGAAATAAACGCCGGTTTGCGAAAGCGTGAACCGGTTGGGTTGTTGCGCGTTTCTACGGTTGTCCCCACACGGAGGTTGTCCCATGTCCGCCAAACGTCTTCTGATGGGCGCCGTACTCGTCGCGTCGCTGGCCGCCTGCTCCAGCGTCCCTTATGCGCAGCGCATGAGCAATCGCCAGGCTGCGTATGCCGCCGCCGCCGGCGAACCCGTGCGCAACTTCCGTTTCTTCGAGCTTTATTCGTGGGAGCCGCTGGGCAACAGCCAGCTAGCCGTCTATACCCGGCCGAACGAGGCCTGGCTGTTGACGGTATCGGGTCCTTGTCCGGATCTGGATTTCACCAATGTCATCGGCCTCACCTCCAATCTGCATGAGGTGTCGATCAATTTCGACAAGGTGCTGACGGGTCGCACGTTCCCCTGCACCATCGCGCAGATCCGCCCGGTGGATGTGGCCAAGCTCAAGGCCGTCGAACACGAGCAGCGCAAGATCGAAGCGGCCGCGCGTCCGCAAGAGCCCACGAAGAACTGATACGCGGGACATGAGCGAGCCGGAGATCTACTGCCCGCTGTGCACCTGGCGCCCGGTGGGCAGTAGCCGGTGGTTGTGTTCGCCTCGTATGGGTGGCTGCGGCACGCAGTGGAACACGTTCTGGACCGGCGGTATCTGTCCCGGTTGCAGCTATCGTTGGGAAATCACCGTGTGCCTGGCCTGTAAACAGTTTTCGCTGCACGAGGACTGGTATCACTGGCCGGAAGGGCAGGCCAAAGGGCGCGAGCGCCGGTTGGAAACGGAGCAACCGTAGCCCGTCGAAGCCGACGAGCGTTCCTTTTCAGGGATGCAGCATTGGCCACTCCAGCACCGGATGGGCGCCGGGCACATGTGCTTCCAGCAAGGCCGGTGCCAGGGAAAGACCGCGATCGCTGTTGGTGAACCACAACACGCCGCGGCCGGATGCCGGGCACACCATGAAGAACGACTGGAATCCGTTGTTGACGCCGTGGTGGAACGCGCAGCTCGCATCCGCTTGTGTTTCCAGGCCTACGCCCAGGCCCCAGTCGAGCGCGTACTTCGCATCCACTTCGGTCTGCCGCTCGCGCTCGAGTGCAAGTGGCGTTCCCGGCGCAGCGCGCAACAGCGCGCGCACGAACTTCGCGTAATCGGCCGGCGTGGTGTAGAGCGAGGCGGCGGCAAGCGGCCGCCGGAAACGCACCACACCAAGTGCCTTTCCCTCCGCGTCATAACCTGTGGCGATACGGCCGTCGTAGGCATCGCGCCAGACGTAACTGCTGTCGCGCATACCGAATGGCTTGAATACCTGCTCGTTGGCCAACTGCTGCAAGGGTTGGCCAGTGATGGTTTGCAGCACGGTAGCGAGATAAGCGAGGCCTTCGCCGGAGTACTTCCAGCGCTCGCCGGGATCGGCGGCAAACTGCAAGGGCTCACCGAAGGCCCAGTTCGGCCATCCGCTGCGATGGCTCAACACCATGCGCGCGGTGACTTTCGCCAGGCGCGGGTCGCTGACGGTATCCCAGACCGGCTGCGCGCCCATCGGGTTCTGGTCGTGCCGATAGGGGCCGTGCAGATAGCTGACCAGCGGGCGATCGAGGTCGAGGCGCCCCTGCTGGACCAGCTTCAAGGTGATCAGCGCAAACACCGGCTTGCTGAGCGACGCGGCCTGAAACACCGTGCGTTTGCTCATGGGTCGCTGATGCGCCGTATCCGCGAGGCCGCAAGTGCTGAAGCGGGTCTGTTGTCCGTCGAAGGTCGCGATCACCACGCCCGGCACGTGAGCGTCGCGCAAGGCATCCGGTGTCGGGCAGTCGTTGGCTTGCGCCGTGCCCCATGCAACCCAGGCGATGAGCAGCAAGCCGCGCAAACAGATGTTCATCGTGACCCCCCAAGGTAGGCGGGGATCAGGATGCAGGAGCGTTGCTGCGGCTTTAAGCCCCAATCGTCATGGGTGACGGCTCAGTTGAGGAACAGTCTCTCGGCAATCCGGGCCAGCGGTTTTTCCACCATGTCCTGCACGCGTGGCGGCAGATCCAGTGGCTTGAGCAGCATCTTCACCGTCATCTCGGCCGGGATATTGCGGCGGAGCAGAGCTTGCGCGCGACCGGTGATGCGCCGGAATTCCGCGTGGTTCTCCTTGTGCTGCGGGTAGCACTGGTTGAACACGTGGCGCAGCGCGATATCGCTGTCCTCGCTCTTGATCTCGTTCACGCGCTTGAGAATGGTGCGGAACACCTTGTAGCGGCCAAAGCCTTCCCTTTCGCGGTACAGGCGGAAGTGGTGGTAGAAGTGCTTGTAGTGGCGTACTTCGTCGCTCTTGATGCGGTTGGTGAGCTGCTTCAGTACGGGCTCGTCGGTGATGTCGTTGAGCGCGCGGTACAGACTGGCGGTGCCGGTTTCCACCACGCAGCGCGCGGCCAGTTCGAGCCCGCGGCTGGCTTCCAGCTGGTCGCTGGTGCACACCGCGCCGTATTCCTGCCAGAACGCCTGAAAGCCGCGCTCCCAGTCGAATTCCGGCCATACCTTTTTTACGTAGGTGGCGAGGGCGTGGCCGTGCTGCAGCTCCTCGTGCTCCCAATGCTGGCTGAGCCAGGTCTGCAGGGCCTCGTCGCCGGCGAAGTGATCGATCAGGTTATGCGTGTAGAGATCGGAGCCGCTTTCGACGAAAGAGGAGCTGCAGAGCAGGAAAAACAGGTCTTCGTTGTGGCGGATACGCTCGAATTCGATCTGATCGAAGTCCAGGCTGTCCAGAGTCCAGGGCAACGGGGTGTTGTAGCTCACGCGGGGGTTCCTGTGCGGGGCCCGGGCCGGTTCGTTGCGGGGCTTACGCCGGCCTGGCATGACTGTTCTATGACAACAGGATACGACGAGTCCGCCCAGACGGATTAACGTCTGCCGACCTGTAGTGTGCACAGGGTCATAACACGCAGGGACGCGAGGCTTGGTGAGGCGGCCTCGTAGAAACTTGCTTTTCCCGTCTCTGCGAGAAGGCGTCGCCGCTAACGCACCACTGTCACCGGTACGTGCGAACCGGCCAGTACGTCGGTGGAGACTGAGCCGAGCAGCCAGCGCGCCAGGGCGCCGCGTTCGGTGTGGCCGATCACGATGTGGTCGACACCGTGCCGCTTCACTTGCTGCAGCAGCACGTCGCCCGGATTGCCGGGGACGACTTCGACGTCGATCAGTTCAGCGGCCTCCGGTGCCATGATCTTCAGCTCCGCCATCAACTCGTTGGCGCGCCGGGTGCCGGAGTCGGCCATCACCAACGCGCAAGTGTCGGCGGCGCCTTCGATCAGCTTGACCGCGTTGACCACGCGCACCCGTCCGCCACAGGTGCGCGCCAGGTCGATCGCAAGCCGGAACGCGCGCTGCGAGGTGACGGAGCCGTCATAGCCGACCAGGGAATACTTGAACATGGAACACTCCTTGGACCGGCGCCGATTTTATGGAGTCACTTCGTGGCAGCGGCGCTCGACGTGGGTGTTCTTCGCCTGCTGGTTTTCCTGGATCTTCTTGCCCGCATAACCGCCGCCGACCGCGCCGGCCACCGTGGCCAGCGTGCGGCCCTTGCCGCTGCCGATCTGGTTACCCAGCAGGCCGCCGGCCACACCGCCGATCGCCATGCCGGCGATCTGGTTGGAGTCCTTGGGCTGATCCTGCACCGTAACGTCCTCGCACACCGTGTGCGTTTTTGGCTGCGTGGCGGCGGTGTGTTTGGTGGTCTTGTGCTTGGTCGTGGTGTGCTTGGTGGTGCTCTGCCCGCTACTGCTGGAGCTTTGGGTGCTCGGCTGGCTGGTCTGCGCAAAGGCGGCGGGACTGCCAGTCAGGATCAGTGCGAAACCGAGGGCGTAGACAATGCGCATGCTCATGACATCCCCCTTCAGTGAGTGCGTGTGTTGGTAGCTCCAGTTTGCGCGGGGACTTGTTAGCGGACGATCAAAAACGCCGGATAGTCGCTGGGGCGGCATCCGGCGAAAGGCCCGGGCGAAACTTGTCCTGCTGCGCGCGTCGGCGGGCAAGTTCGCCATTACGCGTTGTCGGCGGCGTCAGGCCATTCAAACGCTGCCGTAAAAGGGGGCCATGCGCCACTTCCTTTTCTATCCACGCCACGCTCACGTGTGATGACCAAGGCTGAATGTCTCCGCGCGATCTTGCTGGTCCGTTCAGCAGGCTGGTCTAGCATGTATTGCTGCAGGACCCCTGACTACCGCGAAGGAGACGACGATGATCAAGCGCTCTATGGCAATGGCAGCACTGGTGCTGGCAGTGGCGAGTGGTACGGCGATGTTGCCGGTGACACACGTGCAGGCTGCCGAGGCGAAAGTGGATTGCGATCTCAAGTTCAACCTTTCCGGCTGGTCCATTCTGTACAAGCACGCGGAAGGCTCCGGCACGATCACTTGCAACAACGGCCAGACTTCGCCGGTGAAGATCACCGTAGTGGGTGGCGGCCTGACCGCTGGCAAGTACCGCATCGATAACGGCAAGGGCGAGATCACCCACGTGCGTAGCATCCAGGATGTATTCGGTGACTACGTGCAGGCGAGCGCCGAGGCTGGCGTTATCAAAAGCGGCACCGCGCAGGTGCTGACCAAGGGCACCACTTCGCTGGCGCTGGCCGGTGAAGGTGAGGGTGTGAACCTGGGCATATCGGTGGGCAAGTTCACTATCAGCAAGCCGTAAACCCGGTGATGTCGATTTGCAAAGGGCGCCGCATGGCGCCCTTTGTCATGGCTGCGCGTACACTTTGCCAGCTATCCCTCACCCCGGAGTTGCCGTCATGCGTCGTAACGCCTTGCTCCTTCTGCTGGCCTTGTTGGTCGGCCTGATCGCTCCCGCTTTTGCCGACACCTCCAGCGCGTTGCCCCAGACGGGCCAGGCCGCACCGGATTTCCGCCTGCAGGACCAGAACGGCAAGTGGCACACCGCCGCCGATCATCGCGGCCATTGGCAGGTGCTTTACTTCTATCCCAAGGATTTCACGCCGGGCTGCACCACCGAGGTCTGCACCTTCCGCGATGACATCGCCAAGCTGCGCCAGGCCGGCGCCGACGTGGTGGGCGTGAGCCTGGACGACGTGAAGTCGCATGCCGAGTTCGCCGCCAAGTACAAAGTGCCGTTCCCGCTGTTGGCCGATTCCGAGCACAAAATGTCCGAAGCCTATGGTGTGCTCACGTCCAAGATGGGCATGCACTACGCCAAGCGCACCACCTTCCTGGTCGATCCGCAGGGCAAGGTGGCCAAGGTCTATCAGGATGTCGACCCGGAGAAGAATTCCGCCCAGGTATTGGCCGATCTCGCTGCGCTGAAGGCTGCTTCCTGATGTTCTTGAAAGTCCGTCGTAATGCGGCAAATTCCGGACAGGGATTTGCCGCATGGCGCATAGCGCTGTGGTTGTTGCTGCTGCTGGCGGCGTTCGGTGGCGTGCAGTATCTGCGTTACGCCCAATACCCCTATCTCGTCGGTGCCTTCGCTGTGATCGTGGTGTGCGTTGGCTGCATCCTGCGGCAGGAATGGGCGCGACAGGCCATGCGTGTGTTGGCCGTGCTACTGGCCTTGTGGTCGCTGGTTACCGGTGGCCTGATGTTGGCGCAATGGGGCCAGTTCGAGCAGGCCCGGCAGGCGGCGCAGGCACAGCCGCAACTGGCCGAGCTGGCAACCATGATGATCGAGCATGCCAAGCGCATCTATCAGATCGTGTTGGTCATCAAGGCCATCGCCGTACCGGTGTTGCTGTGGCTGGCCTGGCAACTGGGCTTGCCGACGGTGCGCAAGGAGTTCCACACGCGTCCTGTATAAGCGGATTCAGCGGGGGTTGGCGCGTGGCGGGGTATCGCTGCGGCCTTCCTTGTTGAGGATGCTTCATGCGCCACCTTCTGTTTCCGTCAGTCCTGATGCTGGCTTTCGTCTCTGCGGGCGTACATGCCCAGGACCTCGCCACCACCTGCCAGGCCAGCAGCAGCTACGACCTGACCCTGAAGCCGGACAGCGTGATGTTCGATCGTCCGCAGCCGGCACCATTCCATGTGGAACTGCATGATGGCGGCCTGCGTACGGATGGCGCCGCTGTGCGCCTGAGCGCCGAGGACCAGGATCGGCTTGCCTTGTTCGAGCGCGAACTGCGCGCGCTGGCTCCACGCGCCAAGAATGTCGCTCAGAACGGTGTGGACCTGCTGGCGCAGGGCATGCGCGAGGAAGCGGCCGGCATGGGGCTAGGGGTGGATACGCAAGCCACATTGAACCAGCGCCTGGCTTCCCGCGTCGCTGAGCTGAAGCAGCGCATCGCCGCCAGCAACAGCACGCATGACTGGCAGGGCGACATGGCCGATCAATACGCCAACCAGATCGCCGGCGATCTGCTGCCTCTGTTGGCCGGCGATCTTGGACAGCAAGCCGTACAGGCGGCGATGAGCGGCGACCTGCAGGCAGCCGCCAGCCTGCGCGACCGCGCTTCCGACCTGGCCACCCAGTTACGGCCGCGGTTGGAAGGCCGCATGCAAGCGCTGCGCCCGCAGATCCAGGCGCTATGCCCCTCGATCCAGCGTCTGGCCGAGCTGCAGCAAGGGGTGCGGGGGAGTAAAGGCCAGCCTTTGAACCTGTTGCGGATCGGCCAGTAGCAACGGTGGCTGAGCGCCTGGGTGTGGCTAATGACAAATTAATGTCTGGCTAAGCGGGCGAGCCTGAGGATAGCGACAGTTCGAACCCCACTCCCCTCGAGCCGCCCGGAGGCGGTCGCCGTGTCCTTTCTCAATCGCCCGCTCTATAACGCCCTGATCCGTCGTGGTATCGACGACCGCGGACTGCATCGGCGGGCGCTGGCCCAGGTACGCGACCCGGCCCTGCAGATGCTGCTGTTCGAAAACCTGCAGACGCTGGACTCATTGATCGACGACTTGCAGGGCCTGGTACGTGTCGACGGCGGCTCGCCGGCGCAGCACGGCACCCTGACGGGCACCCTGCGCAACATGATGGCGGACCTTTCCACGCGCTTCTCCGCGCATCGCGACACGGCCTGGGTGCAGTGGCTGGCGCGCAACGAATGCGATCTGCTGCATAGCTTCGAGCGGCGCATGCAGCGCGCGCCGAGCGAATCCGGCAGCGTGCCCGGCAGCCAGTTGAGCCGCCTCCACGGCATGCACAAAGAGATGCATTGCCTCGCCGGAACCACCCACGGTTAAGCGCCTGCCATGCCCACGGCCAAGGATGTGCTGGAATTCTGGTTCGACCCCGCCAACGAGCCGCGCTGGTTCGAGCGCGACGACGCCTTCGACGCCGAGATTCGCGAACGCTTTGGTGCCTTGCAGGGCAGGGCGGCGCGCGGTGAGCTCGACGTCTGGGCCGAAAGGCCCGAAGGCTGGCTGGCCCTGCTGATCCTGCTGGATCAATTCAGCCGCAATCTTTACCGCAACGATCCGCGCGCCTTCGCCAGCGACTTGCATGCCCAGGCACTGGCCCTGGCGGGAATCGCTCGCGGCCATGACGCAGCGCTGCCGCCGCTGTGGCGCACATTTGCCTACGTGCCCCTGGAGCATGCCGAAAATCCTGTTCTGCAGCGACAGTGCATCGACTTGTTCGGCGGGCTTTGCACGCAGGTACCGGGCGAGGCGCGCTTCACCAACTATCTGGATTACGCGCGCCGCCATCAGGCGGTGATCGATCGCTTCGGGCGCTTCCCCCATCGCAATGCAGTACTCAGCCGGCGCTCGACGCAAGATGAGGAAAGTTATCTTGCGCAGCCCGGTGCGGGCTTCTAGCTTCGTCGTCCCCCACCCCAGGAAAGGAGATCCACCGTGCGTCGTTCGCTGTTGCTCGTGCTGTTGTCGGTCAGCGTTGCCGCTCATGCTTCCGGCACGTTGCGTATTGGCAGTCAGGTGCTGGTGGTGGGCGACAGCGTGTCGCGCGCCATGCAGTTGCTGGGTGCGCCCGGTTTCAAAGAACCGATCGAGAATGACAAGGGCGCCTATGTCGGTGAGCGCTGGCAGTACCAGCGCGACGACGGCCATGTGGTCACCATTACCGTGATCCACGGCAAGGTGGGTTCGATCGAGGATCGCGCGCGCTAAGCGCATCGGCTAATCCTTACAATTTTGACCGGTGCGGCGGGGATGCCGCCGCGCCAGCATGCGTCGCTATGGTTTCCGGAGGGCGGCTGAGCCGCGGCCAAAGGAAATCGTTATGCGCAAAGGCTGGGTAGTGATTCTATGGATGTGGGCTGCGACGGCGCATGCCTCCGACACGTTGCGGGTGGGCAATAAAGTGCTGAGCAGCGGCGACAGTGCGGCGCGGGTGATGGAGTTGCTCGGCAAGCCCACGCACAAGGCGCGTGCCGGCAAGCCAGCCAGCGGCAAGTCGACCCGCGGTAAATCCAAGGGGCAGGCTAAGCGGGCGGATACCGGTGGCGAGCACTGGCAATACCGGCGTGGTGGCCGGACCGTCACGATCACCCTGGTCGATGGCAAGGTCAGCCACATCGACGACAGCCGCTAGGCTGAGGATCGGCTACCCCGTGGCAGCCCGCCGTGCGCCATGCGATAAAAGTGTCGGTTCCTGGGGAGTTCTTCCATGTCGCAGCACCCATCCACTCCGACGACACCGGCCGGCAGCCTGCTGCGCGCACGCGTGGCCGGCGGGCACGGCAAGGTCACTAATATCGAGCTGTTCTTCGATCTGGTGTTCGTTTATGCGATCACCCAGCTTTCGCACACGCTGCTGCACCAGTTGAACCTATCGGGCGCATTCCAGGTGCTGCTGCTTTTTCTGGCCGTGTGGTGGGTGTGGGTGTTCACCGGCTGGATCACCAACTGGCTCGACCCCGAACGGCTCGCGGTCCGGGTGATGCTGCTGGCGCTGACTTTCGCCGGCCTGCTGTTGTCGACATCGTTGCCACAAGCCTTCAGTGAGCACGGTCTGCTGTTTGCCGGCGCCTATGTCTCTATGCAGGTGGGGCGCACGTTGTTCATGTTGTGGGCGATGGGGCGTGATGCGCCTGCGGCGAACCGGCGCAACATCATCCGCATTGCCGTGTGGCTTTCCACCGCCGGTGTGCTGTGGTTGTTCGGTGGAACGCAGGAAGGCGAAGCGCGATTCGCATCATGGGCGGCGGCACTCGCCATCGAATACCTCGGGCCCGCTGCGTACTTCTTTGTGCCGGGGCTGGGGCGTTCGAGCACGTCCGAATGGGATGTCGAAGGTGGCCATATGGCCGAGCGCTGCAGTCTGTTCGTGATCATTGCGCTGGGTGAGTCCGTGGTGGTGACCGGCTCCACCTTCGCGGAGACCATGCGGCAGGCGGACTCCGTATTCGCATTCGCGACGGCGTTTCTTGCCTGCGTGGCGATGTGGTGGATCTATTTCGATCTGGCTGCCGAGCGCGGTAGTCATTCCATTCGTCACGACGCCGATCCGGGTCGCGTCGCACGCCTGGGCTATACCTACCTGCACCTGTTGATCGTCGCCGGCATCGTGGTGAGTGCGGTGGGCGACGAGTTGAGCCTCAGTCATCCGCATGCGCGTGGCGATGTGGCGAGCGTGGCGGTGCTGGTGGGTGGGCCGGCGCTGTATCTGCTCGGGAATGCGTTGTTCAAGATGACGGTCAATCACACCAGCTTTCCACTGTCGCATCTGGTCGGGTTGGGGTTGCTGGTGTTCCTGGTGGCGCCGGCGTTCTTGCTGTCGGTGATGTGGCTGGCCGCGTTGACTACAGCGGTGCTGATGGTGGTGGCGGTTTGGGAGACGGTGTCGTTGAAGGCGGTGCGGAGGATGTTGGTGGAGGGGGCTGAGGATTGATCTCGCTTTCTCTCTCTCCCTCCGGGAGGGGGTTCGGCTCTTGCGATATCTACCCTTATTCGTCATCCCTGCGTAGGCAGGGATCCAGTGGCGTTGTCGCCCGGTTTTAGCGTCTGCGTGCCCTGGCTCGCCTGCCGCGGTCCGGGTCACTTTCTCTTTGCTGGCCCAACCCCCCGAGGGGGCCTAGAGAGAAAGTAACCAAAGAGAAATGGCCTGAGAGCAGGCAGTGTGCTCCGTAGCCTCGCCTTTTCCAGTGTCAGGCGTCGGGATGCAAGCTCAGATAAGCGCCTGCGGGCGCTAGCTTGCGTTTGACTGTGCTCTGCGAAGAGCTTCAAGCAATATTTCGGACGTCCATTTGACGGGTGCCTGCTCGGCTTCGCGTATCAGTTCAATGATGCGCTCATTGATGGGCGCTCGTTTCCCCATCGCCGTCGCCAGTTCGACGATGGCTCCATGCAATGCATCGACTTCGGTTCGGCGGCCTGCCTGCAGGTCTTCCCAGGTGGATGATCGTGCGTGGGGGTCGATGGCCAGCATGCGGGGCGCGATGCGTGCGAATAGTGCGTCGGGCAGGGCGAGGATGTGTGGCAGCCAGTTGGCGGGTAGTGGGGTCAGGCGGGCGACTGGGAGGTGTGCGGCGGCAAAGATGTCGAGCGCTTCCCGTTGCGCCAGAGCCAGGCAGCGCCGCCATCCGCGTTCGGCGAGTTCCTGGCGTAACGGCAGGTCGGATAATGCATTGATGGCGTTGTTGAGATTGAACAGCAGTTTGGCTCGCTGGATGGCGGGCATGTCGGCGTGCTGTTGCAGGTGAAGTCCCGCGCTGGCGAAGGCTGGCAGATAGGGAGCGAGCGCGGGATGTGCTTCGACTATCAGGTCGCCGCTGGAACCCTGGTGGAAGCTTCCGGGTGAACGTTGCAGCACGTTGAACGGCACCATGCCGGCGAGCACGGTGCGGCCGGGCAGGGCGGTGCATAGCAGGTCGGCGTTATGCAGGCCGTTCTGGAAGCTGATGACGATGGCGTCGTGTGGCAATACGTCGGCCAGCTCGCGGCCGGCCTGGACGGTATCGGCTGATTTCACTGTGACAAGGACCAAGGGTGCGCGGGCGGCCTGTGGTTGCGTTTGGACGTCCAGTGCCCCGGCGGGAATGTATTGGCGGAACCCCTGCAGGTCGCTGAGCGTGAGGCCGTGTTCGTGCAGTACGTCGGCCATGCGCGGTCGTGCGATCAGCCGCACGGCGATGTGGGCGTGCAGGCGGCCACCGAGATAGCAGCCGACGCTGCCGGCGCCGTAGACGACGATCGCCGGCTGTTGGTTCATGCCAGAGCTGCCGCCGCGGCGCGGCCCGCGACGCGTCCGGAGAACAGGCAGCCGCCGAGGAAGCTGCCCTCGAGCGCGCGGTAGCCATGCAGACCGCCGCCACCAAATCCCGCCGCTTCGCCCGCGGCGTACAAGCCGGGCAGCGGCTGTCCATCGTGGCCCAGCACACGCGCCTGCAGATCGGTTTCGAGTCCGCCGAGCGTCTTGCGGGTAAGGATGTTGAGCCGCACCGCAATCAGCGGTCCGTTGGCCGGATCGAGCAGGCGGTGCGGCTTGGCCACGCGCACGAGTTTGTCGCCGCGATAACGGCGCGCGTTATGGATGGCCATCACTTGCCCATCCTTGGCATAAGGATTGTTGAATTGCAGGTCGCGCGCTTCGATCTCGCGGCGGATCAGCGTGGGATCGAGCAGGCCGTTGCCGGCCAGCGCGTTCATGCCGGCGACCAGCTCTTCCAGCGTGTCGCGCACGATGAAATCGCGGCCATGTTGCTTGAAGGCTTCCACCGGCGCGGGCGCGCCTTTGCCGACGGCGCGTTTCGCCACCTGGCGCCAGCTCTTGTTGGTGAGGTCGGGGTTTTGCTCGGAGCCTGACAGCGCGAACTCGCGCCGAATGATCTGCTGGTCGAGGATGAACCAGCTGTAGTCGTGACCCGTGCGGCGTAGATATTCCAGCGTGCCGAGTGTGTCGAAGCCCGGCCATAGCGGACCGGGCAGGCGCTTGCCGGTGGCGTCGAACCATAGCGATGAAGGGCCGGGCAGGATGCGGATCGCGTGCATCGGCCAGATCGGATTCCAGTTCTCGATGCCTTCCACGTAGTGCCACATGCGGTCGCGATTGATCAGTCGCGCGCCCGCGGTTTCGCTGATGTCGAGCATGCGGCCGTCCACATGGGCAGGCACGCCGCACAGCATGTGCGCCGGCGGCGCACCCAGACTCTGTGGCCAGTTGCGGCGCACCAGTTCGTGATTGGCGCCGATGCCGCCGGAGGCAACGATCACCGCCTGCGCGCGATGCTCGAACGAACCCGTGACCTCGCGCGAGCTTGGCTTGCCGCGTTCCATTGCATCGGCGGCCAGCACGCTGCCGCGCGCACCGGCGACGGCGCCGTTCTCCACGATCAGCTCATCCACGCGGTGACGGAAGCCAAACTGCAGCAGGCCTTTCGACTGAGCTTCGCGCGCGCGCCGCACGAAGGGTTCGATCACGCCGGGCCCGGTGCCCCAGGTGACATGGAAACGCGGCACCGAATTGCCGTGACCGTAGGCGCCATGCCCGCCACGCTCGGCCCAGCCCACCACCGGAAACCAGCGCATGCCCATCGCGTACAGCCACGAGCGTTTCTCGCCCGCGGCGAAATCCACATAGGCTTCGGCCCATCGGCGCGGCCAGTGATCCTCGGGGCGGTCGAAGCCGGCGGTGCCCATCCAGTCGGCCAGGGCCAGTGCGTGGGAATCGCGCACGCCCATGCGGCGCTGCTCCGGCGAATCCACGAAAAACAGGCCGCCGAACGACCAGAACGCCTGCCCACCCAGGCTTTGCTCCGGCTCCTGTTCCAATACCAGCACCCGCTTGCCGGCATCGGCCAGCTCAGTGGCGGCTACCAGGCCGGCCAGTCCGGCGCCGATCATGATCACATCGCACCCGTCCCGCATGACGTTCCCCATGGCGATTACCGGCACCGAACTTAGCCGGTCCCGATCGGGCTGCCTATGCGCATTGCGCCATCCATAGTGTCTGGCCCCCCGTAGGAGCGCACCCTGTGCGCGAAAGCCCTGCATAGCAGGGCCATGCTCTTCCCCCCGTGTGGGAAAAGCGGCCCTGCTATGCAGGGCTTTCGCGCACAGGGTGCGCTCCTACGGAGCTATGACCGATGGCAGGGGATGACGCCTGGCCCATGCCCGGCGTACGGCGCGGCGCGATGGTATCGGTATGGGCCGCGGGGATCAGTCGGCCGGTGACGAAGAGGGAGGCCGTCATGCGTACAACGTTCACCGCAATCACTCTGGCGTTGGGGCTGGCGCTTACCGCGCCGGTGTCGGCGCACGACATCCATATTCATCACCAGTCCTGCGACTACAGCAGCAACTACGATGTGCAGGTAGATGCCTCCGGCATCCGCTTCGACCGCGACAGCGGTGCGCCTGCCAAGGTCTTCATACACAACGGCCGCCTGCAGGTGGATGGCCGCGACGTCGCGGTCTCGGCCGACGACACAGCTCGTTTGCGCGAATACGAAAGCAATGTGCGTACGTTGCTGCCGGAAGTGGCCGGTGTGGCACGCGAAGGCGTCGACGTCGGCTTCGCGGCGATGCGCACCGTGATGATGACTTTTGCCGAAAACGATAGCGAACGCCGCCAGATGATCGGTCGCCTCGACGACAACCATCGGCGCGCGCTGGCCCAGGTCGAGGGCTCACTCGGCCAGGGTGTATGGAAGCACGCTGCGATGGGTCGCGCGCTGGGCGACAGCATCCAGGAGACCGTGGCCGACCTGGTCAGCAAGGTCACGGCCAGCGCGGTCAAGGCGGCGCTGAGTGGCGATCAGAGCAAGGTGGTGGCGCTGCAGGCGCGCGCGGATTCGCTGGACAAGACCATCGAGAAGGAGGTCAACACACGTGCCGATCGCCTTGAGCAGCATGCGCAGGCACTGTGCCCGCGTTTGCAGGCGCTGGCGCAGCTGCAGCAGCAGTTTCAGTTCCGTCTTGTCGACGGCTCGCGCCTAGAACTGGTGACGAAGGACAAGGACGAGAACCACAAGGATGAGAAGAACAGGGCGGCCGGCAAGAGTACCGATGTCGCCTCGCGCTAAGAGCCTCTGAGCGGGCTCGCCGCGCTAGCAGGGCCGGCAGTTTCTCCCTCGTGTCCGGTCCTCCGTGCCGCGCTCTTCCCCAGGGCGCGGCTTTTTTTTGGGAGCCTGCTCGGTATCTCTGATTCCGTATGGATCTGCTTGGGGCTTCCGATGGTGGGGTAAGCCTTCGGTTCGTGGCTTGTTGCCTTGGTGTTGGGTTGTCGCGACATGCCCGCTGCATAAGCGGCCAGGTCGCGACAACCCAACGATTGTCGCGAACACAAAGCGAACTCCTCAGCGCCGCCCCACATATCCAAGCACGGAGATTTTGTGCAGGCTCTTAGAGCAGCCCCTCCGCGCGTGCAACAGAACCTTGATATTTTGCCTGCTAGGCTTCGCAGCTTCGCTTCGCCAGCCAAGGCTCAGTTCGATGCATGATTTTCTCCAGCGGCTGCATTTCTCCGAAGGCGGGATCCAGCTGATTTTCAACGTGGGTGGCGCATTGCTGATGCTGTTGATCGGCATCTGGCTGGCCGCGCGCGTCGCCAACTTCGCGCAGCGTGCGATGCAGCGCGCCAACGTCGATTCCACCCTCAGCGGTTTCCTGCGCAATCTGATCAACGGCGTGCTGATCGTGTTGCTGGTGGTGATGGCCTTGCAGCAGGCCGGCATCCCATCGGCGCCGCTGATTGCCGCGTTGAGCACGGCAGGCCTGGCCATCGGCCTGTCGCTGCAGGGCTCGCTGAGCAATCTTGCCTGGGGCGTGTTGCTGATCGTGTTTCGCCCGTTCCGCGTGGGCGACTTCATCCATGCCGGCGGCATCGATGGGACGGTGGAAAGCATCAACCTGATGCACACCTTGCTGGTGTTGCCGGACAACCGTGAAGCGATTGTGCCCAACGGCAAGATCGGCGTGGACTCCATCATCAACTTCAACCGCCGCGGCACCCGTCGCTTCGAGCTCAAGGTGGGCATCGGCTACAAGGACGACATCGGCAAGGCCATGAGCGCGGTACAAGAGCTTTTCGGGGCCGACTCGCGCATCCTGCGCGACCCGGAGCCGGGTGTCTGGACCGAAAGCCTGGGCGACAGCGCCGTGAATCTGGTGGTGCGGGCCTATGTGCGTAGCGGCGACGTCTGGGCGGTGCAGACCGACCTGCTGCGTTCCATCAAGGAGCGCTTCGAGGCCGAGGGCATCAGCATCCCGTTCCCGCAGCGCGAGCTGACCGTGGTGCAGGGCCGCCTGCCGGAGTAGCGCAAGGGCGTGCCGGGCACCTGCATACGTATGCGCATGGTGCCCAAGACCAAGGTCGAGCCAGACGGAATCGGTACTCCTTCGCTATGATTGGACTCTTGCGCGCCGCCATCCCCGGGCGCTGCGCCATCGCCATCCGCAGGAGAAACCATGGCCGACCTGAAAGAAGCCCGCGTTCCCGACATCGGACACGATAACGTCCCGGTGATCGAGGTTCTGGTCAAACCCGGCGACAAGGTCGCGAAAGAGCAGAGCCTGATCACGCTGGAATCGGACAAGGCCACCATGGAAGTGCCGGCCCCGTTCGCCGGCACCATCAAGGAAATGAAGCTCAAAGTGGGCGACGAGGTCTCTGAGGGCGCCGTGATCGCCATCATCGAGGCCGATGACGCTAGTGCCGCTCCGGCCCAGCCGGAAGCGACCAAGGCCGCCGCCCCGGCGCCTGCTCCCGCTGCCGCTGCCGCCAAGGCCGCCGAACCCACCCGCGCCGAACCCGTGAAACCCGCCGCTGCCAGCGGTGGCGCGCACGAAGCGCTGGTGCCGGACATCGGCGGCCACGAAGGCGTGCCGGTGATCGAGGTGCTGGTGAAGGTCGGCGACACCGTCGCCAAGGACCAGAGCCTGATCACCCTGGAGTCGGACAAGGCCACCATGGAAGTACCGGCCCCGTTCGCTGGCGTGGTGAAGGAACTCAAGGTCAAGGTGGGCGACGAGCTCTCCGAGGGCAACGTGATCGCGCTGATCGAAAGCGCGGACGCCGCTCCGGCTCCTGCCCCCGCGCCGGCCAAGGCCGAAGCGCCGAAGGTGGAAGAGAAGCCGGCGCCGATCGGCGGCCGCAGTGTGCTGCCGGGCAATGCACCGGAAGGCGACGTGGCGCCCGCCGCGCGTCCGCCGTTCGATTCGCGCATCGTCATGCCGGGCGACGCCCCGTACGCCAGCCCCTCGATCCGCGCTTTCGCGCGCGAGCTGGGTGTGGATGTCCATCAGGTGAAGGGCACCGGCCGCGGTGGCCGCATCATGCGTGAGGACGTGGCCGCCTATGTGAAGCATGCGCTCGCCTCCGGCGCGCGCCCGACAGGCGCTCCGCAGGCGACCGGCGGCGGGCTCAACCTGCTGCCGTGGCCCAAGGTCGACTTCGCCAAGTTCGGCGAGATCGAAGAGAAGCCGCTGTCGCGTATCCAGAAGATTTCCGGTGCCAACCTGGCGCGCAACTGGGCGATGATCCCGCACGTCACCCAGCACGAAGACGCCGACATCACCGAGCTGGAAGCCTTCCGCAAGAAGCTCGGCGAAGAGAACAAGGACCTCAAGGTCACCCCGCTGGTGTTCCAGATCAAGGCGGTGGTCGCGGCGCTGAAGAAATTCCCGCAGTTCAACGCCTCGCTTGATGAGAGCGGCGAGAAGCTGATCCTCAAGAAGTACTTCCACATCGGCATCGCGGTGGACACGCCCGATGGCCTGGTGGTGCCGGTGATCCGCGATTGCGACAAGAAGGGCCTGCTCGACTTGGCCGTCGAGCTGGGCGAGATCTCCAAGAAGGCGCGCGACAAGAAGCTCGGCCCGAACGAGATGTCCGGCGGTTGCTTCTCGATCTCCTCGCTGGGCGGCATTGGCGGCACCGCGTTCACGCCGATCGTCAACGCACCGGAAGTCGCCATCCTCGGTGTCTCGAAGGCACAGACCAAGCCGGTGTGGAATGGCAAGGAATTCGCGCCGCGCCTGATCCTGCCGCTGTCGTTGTCCTACGACCACCGCGTGATCGACGGTGCGCTCGCCGCGCGCTTCGCTTCCTTCCTCGCCACCCAGCTCGGCGATATCCGCCGCCTGCTGCTCTGACCGAGACGGGGTGAGGCGGTGCTTGTGCGCGCCCACCAGACCACGTCCGCACTGACCGTCCTGGCCAGTGCGGGCATGGGCGACGCGCCCGGCGGCTGGTTCGGCACGCGTCTGATCCACACCGACGAATTCGACCTCTCCCTCGGTGCGGTGATCGCCGCATGTCTGCTGTTCCTTGGCTGTCTGGTGGTCTCGGCGGTGCTGCGTTACCTGCTGCGTCGCTACGCGCGCAAGCATGAAAACGTCAATCAATCGGCCGTCTATACCGTCGGCCGGCTGATGCACTACCTGCTGCTCACCCTCGGCGTGCTGCTGGCGCTCAACGCCACCGGCATTCCGATGGCGCGCTTCACGGTGTTCGCCGGTGCGCTCGGTGTCGGTCTGGGCTTCGGCCTGCAGGCGATCTTCAACAACTTCGTGTGCGGTCTGATCCTGTTGTTCGACCGCAGCCTGAAGGTGGGCGATTTCGTCGAGCTGGCGTCCGGTGTGCATGGCGTGGTGCGCGACATCCATATCCGCGCCACGCGTGTCACCACCAACGACGATCTCGACATCCTGGTGCCGAACTCGGAGTTCGTGAATGGTCGGGTGGTCAACTGGACGGTGCGCGAAGGCCTGCGCCGGTTGAAGGTGCCTTTCCATGTCGCCTACGGCAGCGATAAAGAACAAGTCAAGGAAGCCGCACTGGATGCCGCACGCGCCGTGCCTCACACCTATGCGCTTGAGGGGCCGCACGCTCCGCAAGTGTGGCTGGCGGAGTTCGGCGACTGGGCGTTGAAGTTCCAGTTGGTGGTATGGCTCAACGCCGATGCCACGCGCCGTCCCGGCAGCGCAAAGGCAGCCTACAACTGGGCCTTGCACTCGGCCCTGCAGGCCCACGGTATTCGCATTCCTCTACCCCAATACGACGTGCGGATGCGTGACCCGCAGATCGCAACGGCAACCGATAATTCTCCCCATTGATCACACGGTGGGTGCCGGTCACCGGCATCCACCCGAACACCCAAGGAAACAGCATGGCCAACACCATTGAAATCAAGGTTCCCGACATCGGCGGCCACGACGGCGTGCCGGTGATCGAAGTGCTGGTGAAGGCCGGCGACACCGTGACCAAGGACCAGAGCCTGATCACGCTGGAGTCGGACAAGGCCACGATGGAAATCCCGTCGAGCGCCGCCGGCACCATCAAAGAGCTGAAGGTAAAGGTGGGCGACGAGCTCTCCGAAGGCTCGGTGATCGCGCTGCTTGAAGTGGCCGGCGATGCCGCCGCGCCCAAGGCGGAAGCGCCGAAGGCCGCGCCAGCTCCTGCTGCGGCCCCCGCACCGGCCAAGGCAGCCGCGCCGGCGCCGCAAGCCGCTGGCGCCTCCGGTCGCGCCGCCGATATCGAGTGCAAGCTTGTCGTGCTCGGCTCCGGCCCCGGCGGTTACACGGCCGCCTTCCGCGCCGCCGACCTGGGTGTCGATACCGTACTGGTGGAGCGTTACGCTACCCTCGGTGGCGTCTGCCTCAACGTCGGCTGCATTCCGTCCAAGGCTCTGCTGCATGCGGCTGCCGTGATCGATGAGGCCGAGGCGATGGCCGCACACGGTGTGAGCTTCGGCAAGCCCAAACTCGACCTCGACAAGCTGCGCAGCTTCAAGAACAAGGTGGTCGGCCAGCTCACCGGCGGCCTCGCCAGCATGGCCAAGCAGCGCAAGGTGCGCACCGTGCAAGGCGTCGGCACCTTCGTGTCGTCGCACGAGATGGAAGTGGAAACGGCCGAAGGCAAGAAGCTGATCCGCTTCGAGAACGCCATCATCGCCGCCGGTTCGCAGTCGGTGAAGCTGCCGGCATTCCCGTGGGATGACGAGCGCATCGTGGACTCCACCGGCGCGCTCGAAATGAAGGACGTGCCGGCCAAGCTGCTGGTTGTCGGCGGCGGCATCATCGGCCTGGAAATGGCGACCGTGTATTCCGCACTCGGCAGCGAAGTGACCGTGGTCGAGTTCATGGATCAGTTGATCCCCGGTGCCGATGCCGACCTGATCAAACCGCTGGCCAAGCGCCTGGGCGGCAAGCTCAAGGGCGTGCATCTCAAGACCAAAGTGGTCGAGGCCAAGGCCACCAAGAAGGGCATCGAGGTCAGCTACGAGGGCGAGAGCATCCCCGAGACCAAGCTGTTCGATCGCGTACTGGTTTCCGTGGGCCGCTCGCCGAACGGCGGCAAGATCGGCGCCGACAAGGCCGGCGTCGCTGTCACCGAGCGCGGCTTCATCAACGTCGATACGCAGATGCGCACCAACGTGCCGCACATCTTCGCCATCGGCGACCTGGTCGGCCAGCCGATGCTGGCGCACAAGGCCACGCATGAGGCGCGCGTTGCTGCCGAAGTCGTCGCCGGCATGAAGAGCTACTTCGACGCGCGCGTGATTCCGTCCGTCGCCTTCACCGATCCGGAAGTGGCATGGGTCGGCGTGACCGAGCGCGAGGCGAAGGAAAAGGGCCTGAAGATCGGCGTGGGCAAGTTCCCATGGGTGGCCAGCGGCCGCGCCATTGGCATCGATCGCACTGAAGGCTTCACCAAGTTGCTGTTCGACGAGGAGACGCACCGCGTGGTCGGTGGCGCCATCGTCGGCCCGCACGCCGGTGACCTCATCGCCGAGATCACTCACGCCATCGAGATGGGCAGCGAAGCCGCCGACATCGGCCTCACCATCCATCCGCATCCGACGCTCAGCGAGTCGGTCGGCATGGCGGCCGAAGTGTATGAGGGCACCATCACCGATTTGTACATCCCGAAGCGGAAGTGAACTTCCGCGATGCAAAAAAAAGCCCGGGCATGCCCGGGCTTTTTTTGCATCTGTGGAGCGCGCTGCGCGTGACTGTCAGCGTGAATCAGGACGCGGACGACGGCTTCGCATCTGCAGCGCCTTCGTTCGGCAGCGCAGTCATGAGTTGTTTCTCCAGCGAGCCCAGCGCGTTCACCGTCTGCTGTTGAATGGCGATCATCTGGCTGACGACATGCAGGAACTCGCGGGGCTGCACTTCGTTGGTTTGCAGGTCGGCGACCGTGTCGACCAGACGCGAGCCACTCATCAGGATGGTGGTGTTTTCGGTCATGCTGGTAATGGAATCGCGCTGGTTGGCATAGGCGGCGGCGTAGCGCTGCAGGCGATCATCCTCCATCCAGCTCGCCGCCTGGTTCGCCACGCTCACGTCCCATGCTTCGTGGCGCAAGGTGGGGAAGCGCAGTTTCAGGTCGAAGTTGTCCTTGGTCAGCGCCAGGATGCGCTGTTTGATCGTGTCGTCGGCGACGCCTGATTTCAGATGGTCGATGACCGCCTTGCGGATCTCGCTCAGGCGTTTCAGTTGTTCGGTGTCCTGTTGCAGGGAGGTGCGCGTCTGGCTCAGGTTGGTGCGGATTTCCGCCTCGATCCGCTGGCTGGCTGCGTCGGCGGCATGAGCGCGGTGCGAATGTTCGATCCACGCTTCCAGGCCCAGCGCCGTGAGGATACTGAGCACGATCATCAGATAGTGCTTGGCAAAATCCTTGAGCGAATGAAGACGCACTTTCGTCACTTCGAGATGCATGGCGCGAATCCGGGCTGATGGGCGTGGACTAAGGGGCCGGAGCGTACCTGATTGGCTTCGGGAATCGCAGTGCGACAGGCTGGGCTGATGTGGCCTTGACGGGCCATGCGGATTGCCGCTTCTTGTGCGCATTGAGTCTCCCTGGGTAAAGCCCAATCTCCCTCTGCTCAACCCGTGCGATAGCCAAGGAAATCGCTATGCCCCTGAAAATTTGTCTTGCCGGCGCCACCGGCTGGGCCGGTTCCGAACTTGCCCGCGGTATCGCGGCCGCCGCCGATCTCAAGCTGGTCAGCGCGATTTCGCGCAAACACGCAGGCGAGAGCCTCGGCGCCGTACTCGGCGACGGCCGCCTGGACACGCCGGTTTTTGCCAGCGCCTCCGAAGCGCTTGTGCAACCCTGCGATGTCTTCATGGAATACACCAAACCAAACAGCGCCAAGGGCAATATCCTCGCCGCGCTGGAACACGGCGCGCACGTAGTGGTTGGCACCTCCGGCCTCACCGACGAGGACTACGCACAGATCGACGAGGTGGCGCGCAAGCACCAGCGTGGTGTGCTGGCCTGCGGCAACTTCGCGCTGACCATGGTGCTGATGCAGAAGTTTGCCGAGATGGCGGCGAAGTACATCCCGAGCTGGGAAATCATTGACTACGCCTACGAAGGTAAGCCGGACGCGCCCAGCGGTACGGTGCGCGAACTCGCGGGGCGCCTGGGCAAGGTGCGGCAGCCGGAACAGGCAGTTCCGGTGGACAAGACCAACGGTGTGCGGGAAACGCGCGGCGGCAACCTGTCCGGCACCCAGGTGCATGCCGTGCGTCTGCCCGGTTTTGTACTCGGCGCCGAGGTGATCTTCGGCATGCCCGATCAGATGCTGACGCTGAGGCACAACGCGGGCGGTAGCGCCAAGCCGTATGTGGACGGTGCGCTGCTCGCGATCCGCAAGGTATCTACGCTGGTGGGCGTGCACCGCGGCCTGGACGCGGTGCTGGATATCTAAACCCTCCGATCAGCCATGCGCCTTGCCCGCTTCGGCGGGCAAGGCTTTGACCAGATGATCTTCCAGTTGCTTGAGGTGTGACTGGGTTTCCGCCGCGGTGTTGATCATCTGGCGCAGTACGACCAGGTATTCGACCGGGTCGACTTCGATGCCAAGGTTGATCCGCGTGCGCAGCGTGGACATGTGCGGTGCATCGAGCGTGAGCGTGCTGTCGTGCGTCATCCAGGATGACGCATCGCGCAGGTCGGCATAGGCGGCGGAGTACTGGCGCAGTCTGGCGGGATCGATCCAGCTGGCGGACTGGTTGGCGACAGCCACGTCCCAGGCCTGGCTGGCAAAGGCGGGCCAATTGAGGCTGAGCCGAAAGTCGTCCTTATGGGCCTGGATATGCTGGTTGATGGTGACAGCCGGCACGCCATCGCGGATGTCCTTGGCGATAGCGGTGTCCAGCTCCCGCATCGGCAGGAATCGCTCTTCATTGGTCTTGATGGAGCTACGCACGTCGGCCAGGGTGCCACGCAGTTCTTCGTCGATCTGCGCGCTCGCCGATTCCGCGGCATGCACGTGATGCGTGTGTTCGATCCATGCCTCCAGCCCCAGCGCGGTCAGGATGCTCAGCACGATCATCAGATAGTGCTTGGTGAAGTCCTTGAACGAGTGCATGGGAACCTTGGGAACTTCGAAGTGCATGTCGTGCTCCGGGGCAGGCGGAGGCGAAGCGTACCTGATCGGTTCCGGCGCCAGCGAGTGCGGGCCGGTCAACCGGGCGGGTTTTCGAACAGGTCGCGCTGCGCGATAAAGCTGTCCACCTCCACGAAGCCGGACAGCCCCACGCCGACCAGCCGATAGCGGCTCTCGGCAGGCCGTTCCACGCGGGCACGCAGGGCACAGGCCAGGTCGGCCAGTTCGAGCGCGGACGTGGGGCGGGTCGATGGGGTCAGGCTGCGGGTCAGCGTGTGGAAGTCGGAGGTTTTCAGCTTCAGCACCACGGTGCGGGCGATGCGGCCGTGGTCGCTCTGCGCCTCGCGTTCGTGCGCGGCCCAGGCTTTTTCGGCGAGCCGGCGGATATGCGGCTCCAGTTCGTCCAGCGTCAGGTCGTGTTCGAACGTGTCTTCGGCGGACACCTGCAGGGTCGGGCGATCCGGCTGCACCGCGTGATTGTCGATGCCCAGCGACAGCTCGTGAAGGCGCCGTCCCCAACGGCCGAACTGCTGCTCCAGTTCTTGCAGTGACCGCGCACGCACGTCACCCACGGTGGCGATTCCGAGTGCGGCGAGTTTGGTTTCCATCACCTTGCCCACGCCGGGCAGGCGGCCGACGGCGAGCGGGGCCAGAAAGGCCAGCACTTGTTGCGGACGGATCACGAACAGGCCATCGGGCTTGTTCCAATCCGACGCGATCTTGGCGAGAAACTTGTTGGGCGCGACACCGGCGGAGGCGGTGAGCTGGGTTTCTTCGCGTATTGCCGCGCGGATCGCTTCGGCGGTAGCGGTAGCCGAGGGCAGGCCGGTCTTGGTGGCGGTGACGTCGAGATACGCTTCGTCCAGCGACAGCGGCTCGATCAAGTCGGTATGGCGCGCAAAGATCTCGCGCACCTGCCGCGACACGGCCTTGTAGCGCACGAAATCCGGTGGCACGAAGATCGCCTTCGGACACAAACGCTCCGCGCGTACCGCCGGCATCGCCGAGCGTACGCCGAACTTGCGTGCCTCATAGCTCGCCGCGCACACCACCGAACGCGCGCCGCGCCAGGCCACCACCACGGGCTTGCCGCGCAGCGAAGGGTCGTCGCGCTGCTCCACCGACGCGTAGAACGCGTCCATGTCGACATGCAGGATCTTGCGTGTGGCGGGTGGCACGAAAGGCGGTCGATAGGGATGAGAGCGTCAAGAGTTAAGCACGGAATCGACACGCGATGCCCGATCCAGCGGATAGCTTGCCTATTCCTGCGGCAGGGATTGAACGCGCCGGCTACACCCGCAGATCACATGCACTTGCCGCTCGCCTTGTCAGGATGAGTGGCCCACTCCGAGGAATGACCGATGAAGATTTTGATGGTGCTGACGTCGCACGACCAACTGGGCAACACCGGCCACAAGACCGGTTTCTGGCTGGAAGAATTCGCGGCGCCCTATTACGTGTTCAAGGATGCCGGCGCAGAGATCGTGCTCGCCTCGCCCAAGGGTGGCCAGCCGCCGCTGGATCCCAAGAGCGATGCCCCGGAATCGCAGACCGAGGCGACCCATCGCTTCCGTGCCGATGCCGCGGCCACCGCCGCGCTGGCCTCGACGCTCAAGCTTGCTGATGCGGTGAAAGGCCAGTACGACGCGGTCTTCTATCCGGGCGGCCACGGTCCGTTGTGGGATCTGGCGGAGGATACGGATTCGATCCGGCTGATCGAGCGCACCTACGCCGCTGGCAAGCCGGTGGGTGCGGTATGTCATGCGCCGGCCGTGCTCCGCCACACCAAGCGCAGTGATGGCCAGCCGCTGGTGCAGGGCAAGTCGGTCACTGGCTTCACCAATAGCGAGGAAGCGGCGGTTGGCCTGACCGACGTGGTGCCGTTCCTGGTCGAGGACATGCTGAAGGCGAATGGTGGCCACTATGCCAAGAAGGCCGATTGGCAGCCCTACGCCATCACGGATGGCAACCTGATCACCGGTCAGAATCCGGCGTCATCGGTGGATGCCGCAAAGGCTGTGCTCGCGCTCCTCCGCGCCGAAGGCTAACGCGCGCTCTGTAGGAGCCCACCTTGTGGGCGACCCGGCCCGCGAGGGCCGGGCTCGGGCCGGCGCCTTCGCGCACAGGGTGCGCTCCTACAACGAATGATGGCCTGGAGCTTTGTGCAAGGCATGGAGCCCAGGCCCGCGAATGTGGCGGAGGTCATCGGTTCTTCCGCCGCTTCTCGGGTTATCGTCGGCAACCATGACCGATAACTCATCCAGTTCGTATCTGCGCCGCCTGGGCACCTGGGACGCGGCCGCCATCGTGATCGGCGGCGTCATTGGCGGCGGTATTTTCCGCAGCGCCTCAAGCGTGGCTGAAAGCACTTCGTCAGGCGCGCAGTTGCTGACGCTATGGGTTATCGGTGGCCTGCTCACCCTGGCCGGCGTGTTGTGTTACGCGGAGCTGGGTGCAAGGCGGCCGCATGCAGGCGGCATCTATATCTATCTGCGCGAGGCGTTCGGCCAGTTGCCGGCATTCTTGTTCGGCTGGTGCATGGCCTTGATCAACTACCCCGGCAGCGTGGCCGCGGTGGCAACGACCTTCGCGGACTATTTCTGCGCGGCCGTCGGTTTGCCGCTGCAATGGGTGAAGCCGGTAGCGGCGGGCGCCATCATGTTTATCGTTGGCGTGAACTTCTTCGGCATTCGCGCGGGTGCGCGCATGCAGAACCTGTTCACCCTGCTCAAGCTGGCTGCCATCGCGGTGCTGGTGGTGACGGGGCTGGTGCTGGCGCGCGGCCACCTTGGCGTGGTGCTGGAGCCGGATCCCACACACCCGGTGGCGCCGTGGGCTTTCCTCGGCGCCTTGCTACCCGTGCTGTTTACCTACGGCGGCTTCCACTATCTCAATGACCTCGCCGGCGAAGTGAAGGAGCCGCAGCGCACCCTGCCGCGCGCGCTCGGCCTGGGCCTGGCCGGCGTGGTGGTGTGCTACGTGCTGGTCAATCTGGCTTACCTCGCTGGTCTCGGCCATGCCGGTCTCGCCGCCAGCCAGGCGCCGGCGGCGGATCTGATGCGCCGGCTGTTCGGCGAGTCCGGCGCGAAACTGATTGCAGTGGGCATTGCCTGTTCTACTTTCGGCTATTGCAGCATCGCGATCGCCGGCGGTGCGCGCGTGCTGCAGACCATGGGTGCGGATGGGATGTTCTTCCGCGCGGTCGGCCGCATCGAGCCGCACACGCGTGCGCCGCAGGTGGCATTGGCTGTTCTGGGCGGGTGGGCGATCGTGCTGGTGTTGTCGGGCAGCTTCAATCAGTTGCTCAACTACACCACAGTGGGGGAGTGGCTGTTCCACGCGTTTGGTATCGCTACGTTGTTCTGGTATCGCCGCCGTTTCGCCAATGAGCCTTCGCCGTATCGGGTGCCGTTGTATCCGTTGTTGCCGCTGGTGTTTGTGGTGACGGTGCTTGGGGTGATTATTGCTACCACGCTCGATTCGCCTGGGGATGCGGGCATCAGTTTGTTGCTGGTTTTGATGGGGGCGCCGGTGTATTTCGTGTGGCGCGCCTGGCGGGGGCGAAGGGCAGCTTGAGGGTGGGTGCTCGCCATACGGCTTCCTACGCCGTCATTCCAGCGTAGGCTGGAATCCAGTAGTGGTGCGCTCCGATTTTTGCGTCTGCGTGCCCTGGCTCGCCTGCCGCGGGCTTCCGAACCGCTGCCGCGGTCCGGGTCACTTTCTCTTTGCTGGCCCAAAGAGAAAGTAACCAAAGAGAAATGGCCTGAAGAGCAGGCGGTGGGCTCTGTAGCTACGCGTCTTCCAGTGTCAGGCGTTGGGATGGTGTCCTTCAGGTTCCGATCGCTCAGCTCTCACTGTTGCGAGGGTATGGCAAGCCCCGCTTCATGCGGGAGGGGCATACTTTGGGTCTCTTTGCGCGAAGGAAGTCGCATGAACCGCGTTTGGGTGGTCGGTTTGTTGAGCCTTACGTTGCTGACGGCGTGTCATGTGGCGGCGGATGCGCCGGTGGCGGATCTTGCTCAGGCGACAGGCGGGTCTCGTGTGACGCTGGATCAGGTGCAGCGTGTGGGTGCGCCGGAGAAGGCCGCGGATGGCCAGATGCTGCAGCGCTATGCCTTTCAGCCCACGGTGCAGCCGCAGGTGGTTGTGTCGGCGGAGCATGGCAATTGGGATTGGTCGACGCAGGGTGAGCTGCGGGTGCGTGTGCAGAATGCGATGGACTGGGCGGTGACTTTGACCATCGATATCGATGGCGCCGGCAAGGATCAGCATCTGCATGCGAGCATCGGCCTGCCCGCCGGACCGGCGCAGACGGTGGTGGTGCCGTTGCATGCGGTGTCGCCGCGCGCGCAGGGCATGCAGGTAGGGCCGCCGATGCCGTATGACGCCAACGGACAGCGCATCTTGCTGGCCACGACGGTGGAGGGAGCGGTGGATCTCAAGCAGGTCGCTGCGGTGCGGCTTGGGATGCCTGCACCGCAGGCGCCGCAGACGCTTTTGCTCGGTCGCGTCGAAACGAAGGCGGATGATGGCGCCTTGCAGGATGCCTATGCCGGCATCATCGATCGCTACGGTCAGTACACGCGCGGGAAGTGGCCGGAGAAGATCGATACGGATGAAGCGCTGCGTGCCGCGCAGGCGAAAGCGCAAGCCGCGCCCGCTGCTCAGGTCGCATCCGGTGGATACGACACCTACGGCGGACGCACGGATGTCGCTTCGTTCAAACCTGGCGGCTGGTTTCGCACCGAGCAGCGCGGCGGGCGCTGGCAACTGGTGACGCCCGAGGGGCATGCGTTCTTCTCGCTGGGCGTCAACGCGGTGGTGCCGGATGGCGGTCGTAGTTATGTGGAAGGACGCGAAGGGATGTTCAAGGATTTGCCGGCGGATAGCGGTGAATGGAGCGCGTTCTACGGCAGTAGCGATAACCGCCGGCCGGACGCGAGTTCCACCAGCGGGATCGGTTACAACCATGGTCGCTGGTTTGATTTCTACGCCGCCAATCTCTATCGGCTCGATGGTAAAGATTGGCTCGCAGCGTGGAGCACGCGCACGCTGGATCGCCTGCGCAGTTGGGGTTTCAACACGCTGGGCAACTGGAGCGACGATGCTTTAGCCAAGGCCCACAAGCTGGTTTACACGCGCTCGATCAACATCGATGGCGAGTTCGGCAACGTGTCCAGTGGCTACGACTACTGGGGCCGCATGCCCGATCCGTTCGATCCGCGTTTTGCGCAGGCGGCCGAGAACGCGGTGACGAATGCGGTGAAGGAGGTGCGCGACGATCCCTGGTTGCTGGGCTATTTCGCCGACAACGAGCTGGCCTGGGCGGGGCAGGGACTGCAAGGGCGCTGGGGACTGGCGCAGGGTACCTTGCACGGCGAGGCCCGCAGTCACGCGAAGCAAGCCTTTATCGCAGCGTTGAAACAGAAGTACGGTGAGCCGGCGAAACTGGCGGCGGCGTGGGGCATCACCTTGCCATCGTGGGACGCGTTGAATGCCACGAATTTCCCGGCGCCCGATCCCAGCGAAGCGCATCCTGCCATCGCGACCGACTACAGCGCCTGGTTACGGCAGTACGCCGACATGTATTTCCGCACTGTCGCGGAAGCGATTCGCCGGCACGATCCGCACCATCTGTTCCTCGGCGGCCGCTTTGCCGTGAACACGCCGGAAGCCGTTGCGGCCTGCGCGCAGTATTGCGATGTCATCAGCTTCAACAGCTATACCGACGTGCCGCAGCATGGTGTCGATATGGCCGCCGTGGCGAAGCTCGGCAAGCCGGCGCTGATCACCGAATTCCACTTCGGTTCCGACGACCGCGGGCCGTTCGGCAAGGGCGTGGTGTCGGTATGGAACGAGCAGCAGCGAGGCGAAGCGTATGCGCGTTTCATCGCGGCGGCGGCGCAGGACCCGAACATCGTGGGCGCCCACTGGTTTCAGTACGCCGATCAACCCACCAGCGGGCGTCTGCTGGACGGTGAGAATGCTCACATCGGGCTGGTGGGTATCACCGACGTGCCCTTCGATGGTTTCGTGAAGGCGGTGGGTGACGCCAATCGAAAGGCGAAGTAGCGCGTACGCGTGCTCAATGCACACGACGCTGCCACTGGGCGATGCCCTGCGATAGCCCGATGCAGCAGGCGAAAGCGAGCAGCCAGGGGTTGGTCAGTACGGTCATGGGTACGGCGGCGCTGAATGAGGGCAACCATTCGCTGGCATGGCCGGCAACAACGACGATGGCACCCACCATCAGCACTGCGACGAGAAAGCGCTGCAGATAGCGTTCAAAACCAGGATCCGCACTGGCCCTGCTGGCGGCGCTCAGCTCGACCTGGCGAGCGACACGCTGTGCGAAATCGGCCGGCAGTGCCTGTTCCGGCGGTTGCCGCAGTGCCCGTGCAAGGACGCGATAGCGCAACACCCTGGCATCGTCGGTGGCCGGGTCCAGGCCATGCCGTTCGCGCTCGATCGCCTGTTCCTGCGCCTGCCATTCGCGTTCGGCGGCGTCGTTATCGGGTGGGCGTGTATGGGTCGTCATACGGTGGTTCCTATCCGGGGTTCGAGCACGCTGCGCAAGCGCAGCCGGCTTCGAAACAAATAGCTCTTGATTGTGCCGTCGGCCAGGCCGGTGATCTTCGCTATCTCGGGGATGGACATCTCTTCCAGGTGATACAGCGTCAACAGCGTACGTTGCAACGGTGGCAGGGTTTCGATGGCGGCGCGGAGATGGCGCGCCACTTCCTCGTCGGCGCAGGCCGCTTCCAGGTCGAAGCCGTCGCCACAGTTCTCCAGCAAGTCTCCATCCTCCTCCCCCTCGGCGGCTTCGACCAGCGGGATGCGCCGCCGTTCGAGGTGCCGCAGGGCGATCGAGTACGCCACCTGGCCGATCCAGGACTTCAGCGCGCTTTCGTAGCGGTATTGATAGAGGCATTGGTGCACGCGCAGAAAGGTGTCCTGGCAAAGCTCGCGCGCGTCCTCCGGGTGGCGGACCATCCGGTAGATGATGTGCCAGCACAGGCCCTGGTACTCGCGCACCAGGCGCTCGAACGCGCCCGGCCGGTTGGCCAGAACGGCGTCGACCAGGTCCCGATCCTGGCTCATGTGGCTTTGTCATCCATGGGATACGGGATACGCGCAAGGCTGGAACGGTTGCAAGTACCGCCGTTGCAACCGACGAGGTCGAGACCGTATCTATGGCCCCGACCGTCCAAGTTCCGCGGAGAACGATATGCAACAGATCCTGATTCCGATCGCGCTGTTCGTCTGTGTCACCTATGTCATCAAGCTGCTGGTCGAGGCGCGCCTACGCCACCAGTTCTTCAAGAACAACGGTTCCGAAGAGTTGGTGCGTTCGATCCTGCAGGCCGAACAGATCCAGCGCCGGCAGTCATCGTTGCGCTGGGGGCTGGTGCTGGTGGCGCTGGGGATCGGCTTCGGTTTGATCCAATGGTTCGGCTGGCAGGAGATCAATCCCGGCGTGGTGGCCGTGCTGGCCAGTGTGGCGGGACTGGGCAATCTGGCTTTCTTCGCCATTGCGCGGCGCGAGAGTTGAGCCACTCTCGGTTTCTTATCGCCGCGACTTAAACCCAGAGTGCACCGCGACGCGTCCCCATGATGTATGTCGCGATGGGGGACTGCGTTGCATTCCTACGGTGGGGGTCTCTATGCGTCGGTGGTTACTAGCTGCGTTATTCGTCAGCCTTCCGGCTGTCGCATCGGTCGATCGCGTCTGTTACGTCAATCTGGTCAACGATGCGGAGAGCAGCATCGTTTCATTCGAGGCCGCACCCGCCAGGAGTCAGCAATGGGTGCGGATACCCATCGGCGAGCAGCCGCTGGCGGGTGGTGGGGCGACCATGCTCGGCATACGCAAAGGCACGGATTGCCTGCACGATTTCCGCATCGCTTTCGCGGATGGCCGTACCTTGATCCAGAGCGGTTTCGACATTTGCCGATTCGCCAGCTTTCATCCGGACTTTTATCTCCGGCATGGCAAGCCGGTGCATGATGGCGAGCCGAAGATCTAACTGGCGTGGGACGCTTTTGCGCCGGCTCAGCCCAGCAGGCTGCTGACCGCGCCAAAGACGACAAGCATAATCACCGCCACCGCCAGGCAGGCGCTGGTGGGCTTGATGCGTCGCGCGTCGATGCGCGGCACCAGGCGCCACAGCAGGGCGGCGCCAAGCAGCATGTTGGCGACCATGAAAACGCGCCACCAGACGGTCTTCATCACGGCGGCATCGAACTGCGCGCCGCTACGCACGAACACCACAGCGATGACCACCACGTCGATCATCATCCACAACAGGCAGGCGAGGTAGGTGCGGTTGAACACCACCGCAGAACGCTCGATCCAGCGCAGCACCGCCCACGCGATGATGGCGATGAACAGCGCGCCGATGCTGCTGTAGAGCACCCACCACAACAGGCTGCTGAGCAGCACCAGTAGCGTATTCACGTGGCATCTCCCAGGCCGAGCCGGCGCAGCAGTTTGTCCATCAGCCACGCCGGGCCGATCAATAGATACGCGAGGTCGGTGAGGAAGCTGGGGCGACGCCCTTCGATGGCGTGGCCGACGAACTGGCCGACCCAGGCCACCGCGAATACGCCGAGCGCGCTCCACAGCAAAGCCACCGGCCCAAGCTGGCGATAGAGCAGCTCGGTAAGCAGGTCGAGAAGGATGAAGGCGATCAGCAGCGCGCCCGCGAGCCGGCGCGAATGCCTCCAATACCAGGCGAATGCCAGCACCTGCACGCCGACCGACCAGAATCCCGGGCGGCCGAGCATCGACGGTACCGGCGCGGTCCACAACATAGCTACCGCGCACCACACGATCAGCGGCACGCAGATCCAGTGCAGCAGCCGGTTGGTTGGGTGCTGATGATCGCGGCTGTAGCTGTCGAGCCAGTCGCGCATGCTGCGTGTGCCGTCCATCAGTGCGCGCTGCTCTTGGAGAACAGGTTGAGCACCAGCACGCCCGCCACGATCATGCCGATGCCGAGCATGGCGGCGGGATCCAGTTTCTGCCGGTAGGCCACCACACCGATCAGCGCGATCAGGGCGGTACCCGCACCCGACCACACCGCGTAGGCGATGCCGATCGGGATCTGGCGAAGGGTGAGGCTGAGGCAATAGAACGCCACGCCATAACCGACTACCACGGCGATACTCGGCAGCAGCTTGGTGAAGCTCTCGGAGGACTTCAGCGCGCTGGTGGCGATGACCTCGGCCAGGATGGCGAGGCCGAGACAGAGCCAGGCATTCATCGGCTCAGTCCAGCACGATGCCGGCGAGGCGTTGCAGAGCCTCGGCGTACTTGGCGGAGGTGCCGTCGATGACGCCGGCCGGCACGCGCGGACCGGGGGCCGTCTTGTTCCAGTCCAGCGTTTCCAGATAATCGCGTACGAACTGCTTGTCGTAGCTCGGCGGGCTGATGCCCACGCGGTACTCATCGGCGGGCCAGTAGCGGCTGGAATCCGGCGTCAGCATTTCGTCCATCACGTAGAGCTTGCCGTGCTCGTCGGTGCCGAACTCGAGCTTGGTGTCGGCGAGGATGATGCCGCGCTCGGCCGCATAGGCGGCGGCCCACTTATAGATGGACAGCGTGGCCGCGCGAACCTGCTCCGCGAGTTCGGAGCCGACGGCGGCAACCACGGCGTCGAAGCTCACATTCTCGTCGTGGTCGCCCACGGCGGCCTTGGTGGACGGGGTGAAGATCGGTTCCGGCAACTGCTGTGCCTGCTGCAGGCCGGCCGGTAGCGTGATGCCGCACAGCGAGCCGGTGGCCTGGTAATCCTTCCAGCCCGAGCCGATCAGGTAGCCGCGCGCAATCGCTTCCACCGGCACCGGCTTCAGGCGGCGGGTGACCACGGCGCGCTTTTCGTACAGCTTCAGGTCGGTGCCTTCCGGCAGCACTTCGCTCAACGGGGTGTGCAGCAAATGGTTGGGTACCAGATGCTCGGTCTTGCCGAACCAGAAGTTGGAAATCTGCGTGAGCATTTCGCCCTTGCCCGGAATCGGGTCGGGCAACACCACGTCGAAAGCCGACAGGCGATCAGTGGCCACGATCAGCAAACGGTTGCCGGGCAGCGCGTAGACGTCGCGCACTTTGCCGCGATGGATCAGCTCCAGGCCGGGCAGGTTCGATTGCAGCAGGGTGGTGGGCACGGCGGGCTCCTGGGCGATCCGATGGGGCAAGGGAAGCGCGACATTGTACCGGCAGGCAGCTGCCGCACGGCCGACAGGGGTTGAAGTCCATTGCCGCGCGCGGGGCGAAGGCAAATCCGACATGTGCTGTCGCCGCAGGCCCGACTCCGCCCGGTAGGGGCTGCTAGAATCGCCAACCTTTAACCCTACGTGTGGCCGATGCGAATCGTACTGACCGCGGCACTGAGCCTGGCCGCCAGCCTGCCCTCTCTTGCCGCGCCGGTCGCCAAGCCTGCCCGCCTCGGCCTGTGCGCGGCCTGCCACGGTGAAACTGGCATCGCCCAGATTCCCGGAGCCCCCCATCTGGCCGGCCAGAAATTCGACTACCTGCGCGAGGCCCTCAAGCAGTATCGCGACGGCCGCCGCAACGTGCCGTTGATGCGCGCCGCGATCGGCCCGGTCAGCGACGCCGATCTGGAAGAGCTGGCCCGCTGGTACAGCGTGCAGTCGCCGCAACCGCCGCAGGCCAAGCCATGAACGTGTCCTGGACCCTGCTGCTGGCCTTTCTCGGCCTGATCTTCGGCCATGGCCTGCCCGGCGCCATCGTGGGCGGTATCGCCGGCTTCATCATCGACAGCCTCAAACAAGGCCAGCGCCGCCGCGCTACGCCCGAGGCCGGCGGCTATATCAGCCCGCTGTTCGCCTTGCTGGGTGCGGTGGCGAAATCGGACGGCCGTGTGTCGGAGGCGGAGATCGCCATCGCCGAGCGCGTGATGTCGCGCATGGGCCTGGATACCGAGCAGCGCAAACAGGCTATCGGCAGCTTCAACGCCGGCAAGCAGCCCGAGTTCGACGTGACGCCGGCCATCGACGGCCTGCGCCAGTGGGTCGGCATGCGCCGCGACCACGCCTTCCCGGTGCTGGATGTGGTGATCGAGACGGTGCTGGCCGAAGGCAATCCGCCGCCGGAGAAGATGGCCATCCTGCGCCAGCTCGCCTTCGCCTTGCGCGTCAGCGACATGGAGCTGATGGCGCTGATGGCGATGAAGGGTTATGCCTGGAATGCCGCCACTGGTGGCGGCTATCGCGGCAACGCGTATGGCAACGGTGGCTATGTGCCGCCCCAGCGCAACGCCAGCGGTCCCGATCCGTACACCGTGCTGGGCATCTCGCGCAGCGTCGACGACCGCGCGGTCAAGCGTGCCTATCGCAAGCTGATCTCCGAACATCACCCCGACCGCCTCGGCGACCTGCCCGAAGATATGCGCAAGCGCGCCGAAGCCCGCGCGAGCGAGATCAACGCGGCGTACGAGCGGATCAAGGCAGAACGCGGGTTCAAATAAGCTCGACATGTGTAGGAGCCCACCCTGTGGGCGACGTTCTACCTGCACGCAGCACCATCGTTTCACCGGATCGCGCACAGGGTGCGCTCCTACAGGACTTACACCATGAGCAAGCAGAGCCCCGTCATCGCCCCCTCCATTCTTTCCGCCGATTTCGCCCGTCTCGGCGAAGACACGGCCAAGGCACTGGCGGCCGGTGCGGAGTGGGTGCACTTCGACGTGATGGACAATCATTACGTGCCCAACCTCACCATCGGCCCGATGGTGCTCAAGGCGCTGCGCGGCTACGGCATCACCGTGCCGATTGACGTGCATCTGATGGTGAAGCCGGTGGACCGCATCGTGCCGGACTTCGCTAAGGCCGGCGCCAGCCTGATCAGCTTCCACCCGGAAGCCAGCGAGCATGTCGACCGCACCATCGGCCTGATCAAGGACTCCGGCTGCCAGGCCGGCCTGGTGTTCAATCCGGCCACGCCGCTGAACTGGCTGGACCATGTGCTCGACAAGCTGGACCTGGTGCTGATCATGTCGGTGAACCCGGGCTTCGGCGGCCAGAAGTTCATCCCTGGCGCGCTGGACAAGCTGCGCGAGGTGCGCCGCCGTATCGATGAAAGCGGCCGCGCCATCCGTCTTGAAGTGGACGGCGGCGTCACCGCCGACAATATCGGCGAGATCGCCGCGGCCGGCGCCGACACCTTCGTGGCGGGCTCGGCCATCTTCAACGCACCGGACTACCGCACGGTGATCGAAGCCATGCACAAGGCCATCGGCTGAGCGGAAATAAAAATCCCGGCGCAGGGGAGGCGCCGGGATAAAGGACGTCGGAACGACGTTCAGAGGAGACCACGCTGGCCGGCACCCGGCGCTCCTGCGTGCTCCACGGCAATGGAACGGGTGCCTGCCGCAAGTTCAGACCGGAGCAGCACGGAATGGTTCCCCGGACCGCATGAATTTTTCGGGGCGGCATGGCAGGTGTTGCCGCAGGTTTTTGCGACGACTCCAAAATCGTGCGGGACAACCGGATGGGCAGCGATCGCTGCGCCGCTTTCAGTGCCCTGATCAGTCCGACGGGCGGCCATAAAAAAGCCCCGCGGGGGAGCGGGGCAAGAAAGCATCGTCCAGAGGGCATCGCAAACAAAACAGTCGTCGGTGGGGCGATTCCTTGCCCCTGGCGACCGGCGCGATTCCTTTCACGCCAGCCGCCTCCATGCCTTCCACGGCAGCTCACAGGAGTCGGATCAGGTCGGGCCCACGGCCATCAATGGATGCTCATGACCAGGCCAAGCAGTAGCGCGCCTACGGCCAGCACTACACGGAGAGGTTCGAAGCCGCGCAGTTCGGCGTTGGGGTCGCGGTCGGTCGATTCGGGCGAAGTCATGGGCATCGGGGCTCCGTGGGACTGGAGCCTATGAGGCGCCCGGGTGGGGCGCGCCGCACGGCGGGCTGCGGCCGATCGTGCGATGGCATCTGGCAAAATGCGGGCAAAGGCCATGGCCGGCTTGCGCACGGTGGGGCCACATAGCACCCTGCGCAGCACTGACCACAGGGAACCGCCATGGGCCGCAGTATTGCCATCGTCGAAGACGAACCGTTGATCCGCGCGAACTATGTCGAGGCGTTGAACCGCTTCGGTTACGACACGCGCGGTTACGGTTCGCGCCAGGAAGCCTCCAATGCTTTCGCCATGCGCTTGCCGGAGCTGGTGATCATCGACATTGGTCTGGGCGATGAGCCTGAAGGCGGTTTCGACTTGTGCCGCGAGCTGCGCGCGAAGTCGGCCACGCTGCCGATCATCTTCCTCACCGCGCGCGATTCGGACTTCGACGTGATCTCCGGCCTGCGCCTGGGCGCGGACGACTACCTGAGCAAGGACACCAGCCTGCATCAGCTGGCTGCGCGCATAGCCGCGCTGTTCCGCCGCATCGAATCCCTGAAGGCACCGGCCTCCAGCGAAACGGTGATCGAGCACGGTCCGCTCAAGCTCGAATCCGAGCGCATGCGCATCACCTGGAACGATGAGGAAATCCCGCTCACTGTCACCGAGTTCTGGATGGTGCATACCCTGGTGCGTTTCCCCGGTCACGTGAAAAACCGCGACCAGTTGATGCGTGAGGCCGAGCTGGTGGTGGACGACGCCACGATCACCTCGCACATCAAGCGGATCCGCAAGAAGTTCATCGCCATCGCGCCGGAGTTCGACGCGATCGAAACCGTGCATGGCGTCGGCTACCGCTGGCGGCCGTGATGCGTGCTTTGCTGTTGGGTTTTCTATTCGTGCTTGTATCGGCGGCGCAGGCCGCCGCTTCGGGTGAGCAGACCGCGACGGTCAATGGCAAGCCGGATGGTGCTGTGCCGGGCTGGGTAATTGCCACGCGTGTGCCCCAGGGCTGGACGCAGGATTGTTGTCAGTACGCCAAGGCCATTGGCGTCAATCTGGTGCTCTATCGAGGCGAATGGACCGGTGAGCCGGACCGGGTGATGGTGCTCAATGTGTGGCCGTCGAAGTTGCCGACGCTGGCGGCCGAATGGCAGGACGACAAGAAGCACTATCTGCAACGCGATCCCGCCGGCAAGGTGGCGGCATTTGCGGTCAGCCATCCGACGATGAATTGCCAGGGTGGCCTGTATCAGGGCACGGATCACATCGATGATGTGGTGGTGTTCTGCGATCCGGGTAAAGCGAGCGGCATTCGTTTCAGCTGGTCGATGACGGTGGCGGCCGGCGATGCATCGCGCGGCGAAGTGCTTGAACGTTTCAAGCGGGTCGTTGAGCAGTCCACCTACGCGACCTACGTGCCCGGGCACGCTCCGGCACAAGCGGCCAGGCATTGATTAGTCGCTCGATGCCGGCGGCCGGCGATACAGTGACGCCATGACTCTCCGCCGCAAACTTCTCCTTGTCGCCCTCTGCACGTTGGCGTTGCCGATTGCCGGCTGGCTCTACGTGCGCCAGATGGAAATGCTGTTGCGCGAAGGGCAGGAGCAGGCGCTGATTGCCTCGGCACGCGCGGTGGCGCGCAGCCTGGTAGTGACGCATGCGCCACTGCCGCAGGGTGATGCCGGCTGGTATGTGCAGCAGTCGGCCAATCCCATCACCGTGGATGGCTACGGCGACGATTGGGCGCCGCTGACACCGTGGAGCCAGCCGCTGGGCGGGCGCGGCAAGCTGTTGCTCGCCGAAGACAAGGACTGGCTCTATCTCTACGTTGACGTGCGCAGCACGCATCGCACGCGCGCCGACGCCGGCGACGCCAACGCGCTGGCCGCCGACCATCTGATCCTCGGGCTCGACAAGGGCGGGCAGCAGCGTCGCTATCTGCTCGCCAGCATGGCGCCAGGGCCGGTCACCGCGCGCCCGCTCGATCCTCCCGCACAGAAGCTGCCCGACCTGATCGTTGCGCAATGGCAGGAGGACGGCAGCGGCTACCGAGTCGAGCTGCGGCTGCCACGAAGCCTCGCGCTGGACGGCCTCGGCGTGGGTGTGCATGACGCATCCGCCGATGCCGGCGGCGATCCGCAGTCGGTGGATATCCGTCCGCTGCTGAGCTACTCCGGTGTGTTGTCCAAGGAACTGGCGCAGCTCGCGCCCGACAACGTGCGCGCGCGCGTGCTGGCACCGCAGGGCTGGCTGTTGGCGCGCAGTGGCCGTCTCGGCGCCACCGCGGCCACGGTGGCCGAACAGCCGGGCTGGTTTGCGTCGATGGTCTATCGCCTGCTGCTCGCCAATCGCCTCGAGAGTGCGGAGCCGTGGACCGACGAGGCGCCGCGTCTGGATGTGCCGGAAGTGAAAACGGCACGCAACGGCAGTCCGGCCACCTTGTGGCGCCGCGGCGAAGCGCGCGGCAGCGTGGTGCTTGCCGCGGCGGTGCCCATCGGGCCGGCGGGCAACGCGCAAGGTGTGTTGCTGCTGGAACAGGCCAGCCGCGCCGTACCGCTGCTGGCCAACCGCGCCCTGCTGGGTTTGCTCACCATCAGCTTCGGCGTGTTGCTGGTGGCCGGCGCCATCCTGCTGACCTTTGCCACCCGCCTGAGCATCCGTTTGGCCCGCTTGCGCGACGCTGCCGAACAGGCACAGGCCAATGATGGCCGTCTGGACGGCCAGATGATCGGCAAGTTCCCGATGACCGAGGCCGAGGACGAGATCGGCGATCTCGCGCGCAGCTTCGAGCGTCTGCTGGAAGTGGTCGGCGGCTATACCGATTACCTGCGCACGTTGGCATCCAAGCTCTCACACGAACTGAATACGCCGCTGGCGATCGTGAAGTCGTCGCTGGACAACCTCGAACACGCCGCCTTGCCTCCAGACGCTGTGCCCTATCTGGCACGTGCGCGTGATGGCGTGGCGCGCCTCGGTACGCTGGTGCGCGCGATGAGCGAAGCCACCCGGATGGAGCGCGCGATCGCGGCGGCCGAGCCGGAGGATGTGGATCTGGTCGAGGTGGTGCGCGGTTGCGCCGACGCCTATCGGCCGCTGGCCGGTGCGCGCCGGCTGGATTGCGTGCTGCCTGATGCGCCGCTGCGTTTACATTGCGCGCCGGAGCTGATTGCGCAGGCTTTGGACAAGTTGTTCGACAACGCGCTTTCGTTCACGCCGGAAACGGGGTGGCTGCGCTTGAGCTTGTGTGCGTCTGGTGATGGCGCGGAGATCGAACTGGCTAATCAGGGGGCGCCGTTGCCGGCGGCGATGCATGGGCGCTTGTTCGATTCGCTGGTGAGTTTGCGCGATAAGGCTACGCCGGGGGATGCGCCGCATCTGGGCTTGGGGCTTTATGTGGTGAGGTTGGTGGCGGAGCGCCATCATGGGGTGGCGGTGGCGCGGAATCTTGAGGATGGGAGTGGGGTGGCGTTTGTGTTGCGGTTGAAGGGGATGCCGCGGCAGCGCTTGTAAGCCGTCATTCCGGCGAAGGCCGGAATCCAGTGGCGTTGTCGCTCGGTTGTCGCGTTGTCTCGCACGGGTCCGCCTGCGGCGGGGTTTCGTCTCGCTGCCGCGAGCCGAGTTACTTTTCTCTGCTTGCCCAGAGAAAAGTAACCAAAAGAGAGGGCACCCCTCTTACGCGCCCTCCGGCTACGCCTGCGGGTTC
>NZ_JADIKD010000004.1:0-214197 GCF_044904565.1 Dyella koreensis
GAACCCGCAGGCGAAGCCGGAGGGCGCGTAAGAGGGGTGCCTTTTCTTTTGGTTACTTTTCTTTGGGCAAGCAAAGAAAAGTGACCCGACTCGCGGCAGCGAGGCGGAAGCCCGCCGCAGGCGAGCCAGAACACGCAGACACTAAAACCGGGCGACAACGCCACTGGATCCCTGCCTACGCAGGGATGACGAGCCGAACACAGCCCGGACTTCAGGCACATTCGCCGCCCGCCCCACCAGCATAAAGTCCCCCCGCTACGCCAAGGAGACCGTCCACCCCCGTGAACGGAAGGCGCAAGACCCAAGTGGTCCGGGGAACGCGTGAACATCTTTGCACCACTGATACGTCGACCGATCGGCACCTCGCTGCTGGCCCTGGGCCTGGCGCTCGCCGGGTTCTGGACCTACTTGCTGCTCGGCGTCGCCGCGCTGCCGGCGCTGGAATTCCCCGGCATGTCGGTCTACGCCGAAGTGCCCGGCGCCAGCGCGCAGACCATGGCTTCCACCGTGGCGGCGCCGCTGGAGCGGCACCTTGGGCGCATCCCCGGCATCAAGGAGATGAGTTCGGAGAATAACGACGGCTCCACCTCGATCATCCTGTTGTTCGAGCCGGGCAAATCCACCGACAAGCTGGCGCGCGACGTGCAGGCGGCGATCAACGCATCGGCGCCGGATCTGCCCTCGAGCCTCACCGTGCCGCCGCAGTACTTCAAGTTCAGCACAGCGCAGATGCCGGTGCTGCTGCTCTCGATGACCTCGCGGACGCTGCCGCCGGACAAGCTGTTCGATCTGGCCGATACACTGGTCAAGCCCACCTTGTCGCAGATCCCCGGCGTCGCCCGCGTGCGCGTGTTCGGCGGGCGGCCCAAGGCGGTGCGGGTGGAGTTGAACAACGCCGCGCTGGCGGCGATGGGGCTCACCGCCAATGACGTGCGCAATGCCCTGCGCGCGGCCAATGTCACTTCGCCGCAAGGCACGCTGAGCGATGGCGTGACGCAGATGACGGTGACCGCCAACGATGCGCTGCACGAGCCGGAGGAGTTCGCCTCGCTGCTGATCGCGATGCGCAACGGCACACCGGTGCGGCTCTCCGACGTGGCACACGTGGTCAGCGGCCAGCAGGACGAATACCAGGCCGCCTGGTTCAACAGTACCCGCTCGGTCACGGTGCGCATCAGCAAGCGGCCCGAAGCCAATGCCGTCGCCACCGCCGACGCGATCCGCACCAAGTTGCCGGAGATGCAGTCGTGGCTGCCGGCCGATATACAGATCACGCCGATCTTCGATCTCACACTGACCACCAAGTCGGCGCTGCACGAAGTAGAGATCGCGCTGCTGCTCAGCATCCTGATGGTCGCGGTGGTGATGCTGGTGTTCCTGCGCCGGCTGCGGCCCACCCTGATCGCCATGCTCAGCGTGCCGTTGTCGCTCGCCGGCGCGTTCGTGGTGATGTGGTCGCTGGGTTACACGCTCAATACGCTGTCGCTGGTGGCGCTGGTGCTGTGTATCGGCTTCGTCGTCGACGATGCCATCGTGGTGATCGAGAACATCGTGCGCCATATGGAGCACGGCGAGCAGGCGCTGCCGGCTTCACTGGTGGGTGTGCGTGAGATCGGCTTCACCGTGGTGTCGATCACGCTGTCGCTGGTAGCGGTGTTCGTGCCGTTGCTGTTCGGCAACAGCCAGTTCACCCTGATCATGCGCGAGTTCTCGGTGACGCTGACTGCCGCGGTGGTGATCTCGGCGGTCATTTCGCTGACTTTGACCCCCGCGCTGTGCGGCCGTCTGCTCACCCACGAAGCGCCCGGCTCGCGCGAACCCGGTCGCATCGAACGCGCGGTCGAACGTTTCGATCGCCGCCTGCACCGCACCTATGAGCGCGGCCTGGACTGGGCTCTGCATCATCGCCGCCTGATGCGCTGGCAGCCGCTGATCCTGCTGTTGCTCACCATCGGGCTCGCTATGGCCGTGGTGAAAACAGCCGGCTTCAATTTCATGCCGAAAGAGGACATCGGCCTGATCCGCGGCAGCATTCGCGCCGACGCCAACATTTCACCGACCTTGATGGCGGTACGCGCCCAGCGCGCCGCTGCGATCGTGCAGGCCGATCCGGCCATTCGCGATGTCACCACTTATCTCGGCAGTGACAATGCCGGCGGCGCGGTGGGCAGCCAGGCCACCATGTATATCGACGTGAAGCCGCGCGGTAACGGCCCGGGCGAACGCAAGGAGCACATCGACGAGGTCATCGCCCGCCTGCGTAAACAGTTTGAAGTGCTCCCCGAAATCCAGGTGTCGCTGAACTCGCTCAGCTTCTTCAATGGCGGCGGTGGCGGCGGCGGTACCGGCAGCGAGAGTTTCCAGCTGATCAGCAGCAACAGCGCCGTCGACCTGCAGCCGTGGGTGTTCAAGGTCACCAAGATGATGCGTGCGATCAGCACGTTCCGCGACGTTTCCAGCGATTACGACGCCACCGACAAGCAGCAGATGCTGCGCGTGGACCGCCACGCGGCCAGCCGGCTGCAGATCAGCATGGGCATGGTCGATACCGCGCTGTACAACGCCTTCGGCCAGAACCAGGTGTCGATCATCTATTCCGACATCAATCAGTATTGGGTGGTGCTCACCTCATCGGCCGAGCATTCGCTCAGCCCGGAGACGCTGCTCAACACCTACGTACGCAATATGACGGGCGGCATGGTGCCGCTGTCGGCGGTAGCGCACATTGAGCCCAATGTCTCGCCGTCGATCGTCAATCACTACAACCAGCTCGAGTCGGCCAACATTTATTACAACCTGCCGCAGGATTTCCCGCGCGACAAGGGCATGAAGCTGATCGAGGACGTGCTCGACCACGTGCAACTGCCGGCTGGCGTGAAGCTGGCCTACACCGGCGAGAACCAGCAGCTGGAAGAGAGCCAGAACAACACCTGGCTGCTGCTGACCGGCTCGATCCTGGCGATGTATATCGTGCTCGGCATGCTCTACGAGAGCCTCGGCCAGCCGTTGACCATCCTCTCCACGCTGCCGGCGGCCGGCATGGGCGCGTTCCTGGCCATGCTGATCACGCAGACGCCGATGTCGCTGATCGGCGTGATCGCCATCCTGATGCTGATCGGCATCGTGAAGAAGAACGCGATCCTGATGGTGGATTTCGCCCTGGTCGCGCAACGCGAGCGCGGGTTGTCGCCGCCCGAGGCGATCCGCGAGGCCGCGCTGGTGCGTTTCCGCCCGATCACCATGACCACGCTGGTGGCGATCGGCGCCGCGCTGCCGCTGGCGATCGGTTTCGGCATCGGCTCGGAGACGCGTCAGCCGCTGGGCGTCGCCATCGTCGGTGGCTTGCTGGTGTCGCAGCTACTGACCTTGCTCAGCACGCCGGCGATCTACCTGTGGAATCACGATCACCAGCTGCGCAAGGCCGCGCGTCGAGCGAAACGCGCCGCGAAACGGGCATTGAAGGGCACCGCGCAGACGGCGTAGGCCGGGCTTTGGCTTGCATCGGTGAAAGCCCGGATGTTCCGTGCCTTTCGGCAGGGACGGACTTCAGGCACATACGTTCGTCACGCCGGCCGGGTCATATAGTCGAATATGATTGCCCACGCCCCCGGCGCCGCGCGCGCTGACGCGCCCCTATCCCCGCCGCCTGGCCGTAACGGCCGGGTGCGACCCGCACAAAGAAAGACCGGTACGGAAACCTCGTGAATATCTTTGCGCCACTGATCCGCCGTCCTGTCGGGACTTCGCTATTGGCCCTCGGCTTGCTGCTGGCCGGGCTGTTCGCCTATCGGCTGCTCGGCGTGGCGGCATTGCCGTCGCTGGAATTTCCCGGCGTGTTCATTGTGAGCTCGATGCCCGGCGCCAGCGCGCAGACCATGGCGACCACCGTGTTGGCACCGCTGGAACGTCACCTGGGCCGCATTCCCGGCGTGGAAGAGATGTACGGCAATGCCACCGAAGGCTCGGCCACCGTGCAGGTGCGCTTCAACTTCGGGCGCAGCGCCGATAAGGCCGCACGCGATGTGCAGGCGGCCATCAACGCCGCCGCGGTGGATCTGCCTTCGGGCATGCCGACGCTGCCGCAGTACTTCAAATTCGACACCTCGCAGATTCCGATCCTGCTGGTGTCGCTGACCTCGACCAGCCTGCCACCGGACAAGCTGTACGACCTCACCGACACCCTGCTCAAGCCCGCTGTGGCGCAGGTACCGGGCGTGGCGCAGGTGCAAGTGTTCGGTGGCACGCCGCACGCGGTGCGTATCGAGCTGGATACCAATGCGCTGGCCGCAAAAAAATTGAGCGCGGACGACGTAAGCAATGCCTTGCGCGCGGCCAACGTCACTTCGCCGCAGGGCGTCCTCAGCGACGGTCACACGCAGACCACCGTCACCGCGAACGACTCGCTGCATACGCCCGAGGACTTCGCCAAACTGCTGATCTCGGTGAAGAACGGCACGCCGGTGCGGCTTTCCGATGTGGCCAGGGTCACCAGCGGCCAGCAGGATATCTATCAGGGTGCCTGGTTCAACGGCAAAACCACGGTGGCGATGCAGATCAGCAAGCGCGCCGAGGCGAACGCCGTCGCCACCGTGGACGAGATCCGCAAGCGCCTGCCGGAGTTCCGCCAGTGGATGCCGGCGGATGTGGTGATCACACCGATCTTCGACCTCACCCAGACCACCAAGTCGGCGTTGCATGAAGTACAGGTCGCGCTGCTGATCAGTATTGTGATGGTGGTGCTGGTGATGCTGGTGTTTCTGCGCCGGCTGCGGCCGACCCTGATCGCGACGCTGAGCGTGCCGCTGTCGCTGGCCGGCGCCTTCGTGGTGATGTACTTCCTCGGCTACACCCTCAACACCTTGTCGCTGGTGGCGCTGGTGCTGTGTATCGGCTTCGTGGTGGACGACGCCATCGTGGTGATCGAAAACATCGTGCGCCATATGGAGCATGGCGAGCAGCCGCTGCCGGCGGCGCTGATCGGTGTGCGCGAGATCGGCTTCACCGTGATATCGATCACTTTGTCGCTGGTGGCGGTGTTTGCGCCGCTGTTGTTCGGCAACAACATGCTGATCATGCTGCTGCGCGAATTCTCAGTGACCCTGGCGGTGGCGGTGGTGATCTCGGCACTGGTGTCGCTGACGCTGACACCCGCGCTGTGCGCCTACTTTCTTACCCACGACGAGCCTGGCGCCCGCACGCCAGGCCGGATGGAGGCGGCGCTGGAGCGCTTCGACCGCGGCTTGCACCGCATCTACGAGCGGTCGCTGGACTGGGCCATGCACCATCGCCGGATCATGCGCTGGCAACCGCTGTTGCTGCTGGTCCTTACCGTGGTGCTGGGCATTGCCGTGGTAAAGACCGCCGGCGGCAATTTCATGCCGGAGGAAGACATCGGCATGATCCAGGGCGACATCCGCGCGGACGCCAATATCTCGCCCACCCTGATGGCCGCGCGAGCCAAGCGCGCCGCCGAGATCATGGAGGCCGATCCGGCCGTGCTCGATGTGTTGACCACGCTGGGCTCGAATGACGGCAATGGCGCCGTAGGCAATGCGGGCAGCATGTTCGTCGACCTCAAGCCGCTCGGCAGCGGCCCCAACGATCGCCACGACAGCGCCAAAAAGGTGATGGAGCGCCTAAGCAAGCATTACGACCTGCTGCCGGACATCAAGGTGTCGCTGAGCCTCGTGCAGTTCCTCGGCGGCGGCGGCAGCGGTGACGGCGGCGGCAAGTATGAGTTCCAGTTGATCGGCACCAGCGGCGATGACCTGCAGCCGTGGACCCTGAAGATGGTGCGCTATATGCGCACCCTGAAGGATCTGCGCGACGTCACCAGCAATTTCGATCTCACCGGCAAGCAGCAATTGCTGAAGGTGGATCGCGAAGCCGCCAGCCGCCTGCAGGTGGGCATGGGCATGATCGATACCGCGCTGTTCAATTCCTTCGGCCAGCGCCAGGTGTCGGTGATCTATTCCGACATCAACCAGTACTGGGTGGTGCTGACTTCAGCTGCGGCGCAGTCGCTCAGCCCGGAATCGCTGCTCAACATCCGCGTGCGCAACAACCAGGGCCTGATGATTCCGCTGTCCGCGGTGGCGAGCATCCAGCCCAACATCAGCCCTACGCGCATCCGCCATCACAATCAGCTGGAAGCCTCCACCATCCGCTACAACCTCGCTGAGAACGTGCAGCAGGACCGTGGCGTGGCCCTGGTCCAGCAGGCCGCCATCGCAGTGAACCTGCCGGCGGGCGTGAAGGTGGAATTCACCGGCGACAACCAGCGTCTGCAGCAGGCCAAGTCGAACGGCATGGTGCTGCTGCTGGCGTCGATCCTGGCGATGTACATCGTGCTGGGCATTCTCTACGAGAGCCTGGGCCATCCGCTCACTATTCTTTCCACCCTGCCGGCCGCCGGCATGGGCGCGTTCCTGGCGATGCTGGTGACGCAGACCCAGCTCACGCTGATGGCGATCATCGCGATCCTGATGCTGATCGGTATCGTGAAGAAGAACGCCATCCTGATGGTGGACTTCGCCCTGGTCGCGCAGCGCGAGCGCGGACTGTCGCCGCCCGACGCGATTCGCGAAGCCGCGCTGGTGCGCTTCCGGCCGATCACCATGACCACGCTGGTGGCGATGGGCGCGGCGCTGCCGCTGGCGATTGGCTTCGGCGTGGGTTCGGAGATGCGCCAGCCGCTGGGTGTAGCCATCGTCGGCGGTCTGCTGGTGTCGCAGCTGCTGACCTTGCTGAGCACGCCGGCGATCTATCTGTGGAACTACGATCGCAAGGTGCGCAAGGCGGCACGCAAAGCGCGGAAGGAAGCGAAGCGCGCGTTGAAGGCCGCGGGTCAGGCGGCCTGACGCTTAATCCTTGGGACTGGTGCAGGCCGCGTAGCGGCGGCCTTCGACGTGAACCAGCTCCGTGCCGCTATCGCTGGTGACACTCCCGCTGTAGTGCTCTGCCGTATCGAAGTCGATCTTGCCCCGTGCCTTTGCTGATACCGGTGCGGCGCAGCTCATGTTCCACGCCAGCGATGTGCGGCTGCGTTGTTCGTCGGCGCGTTCGCAACGCTCAGCACCGGAAGGTGCAAGGCGGGCGAACTCGGCCCAGGGATCGGCGTCTTCATCCACGCAACGCCACTCCACGCCATCCGGACCGGCGCGACCATGTTTGACGGTGTGCGTGACGATCTTCCATAGACCAGGCATGGCCTGGAAATCGCCAGAGTCGGCATGTGCCGCCCAGACGGCGAAAGCGAGCGCAAGCGCCGCGGTGCTGTGCAGGCAGGTTCGCCAGTGCTGCCTTGTGTCACGAATAGTCATGTCTGAACTCCGCGATGCTTGGTGAACCCCGCCTGCCGGCGCCATATCCCTTGGCGCCGGCACCGTGGCCTCGCATGCCCCTTGGCATGCGCGGGGACGCGTCATGCGTCAGTTCTGCGCGTCGCTGTCGTCGTCATCCTCGTGATCCGACGCGCGGGCATAGCCGAAGTCGAACATGCTCATCAGATTGCCGATCGCGGGTGCGTTCACCGGTACGTACGGATTGCTGGCCAGCGCGATCGGGTTGGGCAGGTTGTCACGGCCGCGCGGCGAGATCCGCTCGTGCAGGCGCCAGTTGGCTTCGACGAATTTGTCGAAAGACACGTGGTCGTAGTACGTGTGCACCACGCGACCGCCGGTGGAGTAGCGCGAGATCACCAGCAGCGGAATGCGCGTGCCGTCACCGAAGAAGTCGATCGGCTGGATGTAGCCCGAATCCCAGTAGCCGCCGCCTTCGTCGAAGGTCACCATGATCGCGGTGTCTTTCCACACGTCCGGATTGGCCTTGGCCATGTCGACGATCTTCTTCACGTAACCTTCGAACACGCCGAGCTTGGACGAAGCCGGGTGGCCGTCCAGGATGCCGTCCGGCTTGGCGATGGACACGGCGGGCAGGGTGTTGTTCTGGATGTCCGTATACAGGTCGTTGAGGTCCTGGTTGTTCTGGCGCAGCTTGGGATCGGTCATCACCTGCGTCGAATACAGGAACGGGTTGCAGATGTTGCAGTAGGTGCCGGCCTCGCCGTTTTCCTTGCCGTTGCCCCAGCCTTCGCCGTAGTACTTCCAGCTCACGTGATGGCGGGTCAGCAGCAGGGCGAGGTTTTCCTGCCGGGTCGGTGGGATGGTGAATTGACTGGCGCCCAGCGGTGCCGGCGTGCCGTCGCCGAGATAACCGGGGTTGTAGTTGTTTACCAGGTAGTACGCACCGCGCTGGCAGTCGCCACCGCGGAAGCTGCGATACGGCAAGCCGTGCAGATAGTCCTTGATCGAATCGACGCCGGGCTGGCTGTCGTCGGCGCAATTGACGTAGGAGCCGCCGCCGTAGCCATCCTGCACGTACCAGTTGTTGGTGCCCGGCTGGGCATCGGGATTCTCGATCTGGTTGGACGGCGGCACCGTGGGACGGCCGTTGGCATCGGCGTAGTAAATCAGGCTGCCGAAGCCGAGCATGATGTGATTGGCACCCGTGCCGCCCATCACCGACTGGTGGAAGTTGTCGCTCAACGCGTAGGTACGCGCCAGCTCCGCGAAGTAGGGCGCGTCGCCCTTGGCCATGTTGAGGAACTGCATGGCGGTGGAACCTTCGCCGGTGGTCTGCTCGTTGAAACCGGCCGGCAGTGGCTTGCCGTTGGCGCCCGCGCCTACGCTGGTTTCCACCCAGGGGAACAGGTCATTGCGACAACCGCTCGGATTCGCCGGCGTGGCGGCCATATGCGAGCAATCGAGCTGCTGCCACATCTGGAAGAAGCGATGCACCGGGCTGTTGGCGTAGTCGTTGTAGCTGAGCGAGGCGCTCATATCGACCGGCGCGTTCGGCAGATGGCTGGGGAAGCGCGTGTCGAGCACATGGTTCGGCAAGCCGGTGCCGCCGCTGGCGAGTTGCTCGTAGTCGCCGGTGGGCAGACCCGGTTCGATCGCTTGCGCCTGCGCGGCGGATGCGAAGTACGGCTGGGTCGGTGCGCCGCCCGTGTTCATCGCCGGCAACGCCGCATACGGTGCGGTGCGCGTCGGCGCGAGTGAGTAGGCACCGGTATTGGTGGCTTGCCATTGCTGCGCGAGAGCCACGTTCGGGCCGGGCGTACCGTCCGCCTTGACGATGCCTTCCGACAGCAGGTTATGCACGCTCTGTCCCTTCGGCGGCGTGTAAGTGGCGAACACGTGATCGAAGGTGCGGTTTTCGCCGATGATCAGGATGACGTGCTTGATCGGCGTGCGGGTACGGTTGCTGCGATCTTGTGCATCACCAGGCGCGTGCAGCATCTGGATGCCGCCAGGCACACCGCTGCGCGGTGTGACACCGGCACGCGGCAGGTCATGGCGGAAATGCGCGTCCTGCTCAGGTGGTGTGGTGTCCTGTGCGCTGACGACGCCGGCCAGGCCGGTGACTAGCGCACCAAGAACGAGCGGAAGGAAACGCTTGCGGCCGAACGAAATGGGCATGACTGGTACTCCTGCAGGCCTGCGGAAAGGCTGCCGTCGAGTGATCCCCCTGGTTCGGCCGGCGCTAGCGGATAGCGAGCCGGCCACGCGAAAGTCTGGTCCGCGTGGATGACGTTCCGTTGGCGATCGCGCGACAACGAAGACGCCGTGCATGACAGTGCCGCGACAAGGCGCAAGCCTTTGCGCAAACGCAGAAAATAGCGGTGTTTACGTGCGGGGAAGCAGCATGAAGGGACGCATCATTTCGTTGTCTTCATGCTCGAGCAGATGGCAGTGCCACACGTAGCGTCCGGGCTCGCCCTCGAAGCGCATGACGATGCGCGTGACCATGCCGGGATCGGCGCGCACGGTGTCTTTCCATCCTGCTTCGTGCGGCGGTGGTGGCACGCCGGGCCCGGTGTATTTGAGTGTGCGATGCGCATTCCATGCGAACAGATCGAACGGCCGCCGCTCGATCACCTGGAAGCGCACCAGATGCAGATGGATCGGATGCACGTCGCCGGTGACGTTGACCAGGCTCCAGATTTCCACGCTGTCCTGACGCGGCGTTTCAGTGATCGGCGCGGACCAGTGCTTCCCACCGAGCATCATCATCATCGCGCCGCCGTTGGCATCGTCCATCTCACCGAGCGTCAGCACGCGATCGCACACGGCGGTCGCCGGATCGATGCGCGGCACGGCGCGCAGGACGGCAGGCAGTGCGGCGGTATCGCGACGGCCGCGATCGCGCACACGGAACTGCAGGATCGCATCCGACTGGTCACGCAGCTCGATGGTCTGGCCGTCCATGCCGGCGAAATCCACGACCACGTCCGCACGCTCGGCTGGATAGAGCTCGATGCGTTCGCGCTCGACCGGCGCGGGCAACAGGCCCTGATCGCTGGCGATCTGCATGAACGCGTGGCGATGGCTCAAAGAGAGATTGAAGTGTCGCGCATTCGCCGCGTTGATCAGGCGCAGGCGGTAGCGGCGTGGTTCGACGTCGGCATAAGGGAACAACTTGCCATTGCACAGCACGGCGTTGCCGTAGCACTCCGACACCCATGGTGCTTCCGGATCGTCGGAGACCGGGTAGTACAGCTGGCCATTCTGCGCGATCAGGCGGTCGCACAGGATCAGCGGCAGATCGCATTCGCCGGAAGGCAGACCCAGCGCCTGCTCTTCCGGATCGCGCACGATGAACGCACCCAGCAGGCCTGCGTAGATGTTGAGGCGGGTGATGCCCATGGCGTGATCGTGATACCAGAGCGTCGCGGCATCCTGCGCATTCGGGTAGTGGTACAGCACCGAGCGGCCGGGCGCGAGCCAGTCTTCCGGCCAACCGTCGCTGTCCGCCGGTACGCGCGCGCCATGCACATGGGTGACGGCGCGTACTTCCGGCTTCGAGCGCTCCGCGCCATGAATGCGATGGTCGACCGGCAACAGATGCTGCTGCGGCAGCGCGTTGACCCATTCCACCAACATGGGTTCACCGCGCACGGCCTGCAGCGTCGGGCCCGGCATGCTTCCCTGGTAACCCCACTGCGTCGTGCGAGGCAGGTCGCGATGCAGGCGCGACTGGAATGCGCGCATCTCCATCCGGTAGTAAGGCAGCTTGCGCTGGGGATACGCCGGATGCGCGCGATGTTCCTGCGGCGCCTGCAGCGGCGGGATCGGCAACGGATCGACGAAGCGCGCCAGCGTCGCCGGGTTGATCAGCGACTGCCTGGGCTCGGCAAGTTGCGCGGCCAGCATGCGGCTGTCGTGCGCCCATGCTGCGCGCCATGCCCCGAGGGCAGGAAGGCCAAGCAGACCGCCAGTCGCAAGCAGGAACTGGCGGCGCGACACGCTCATGCGCGGAGCATGTCCTTGCTGGACATACAGGCGGGCTTGCGGGAAGAACGTGCGCCGATCATCCGACGCACGTTAGGAAACGCAAATGACAGTGGCGTGGCAGCGCCGGCGATTCGGCGCCTATTCCACCTCTTCCGCTACTGCCGGTGCGACCTTTTCCGCAATCGCCGGTTTACCCACCGGTGCCGACAACATGCGTGCCTTGCGCCACCCGCCCCAGCGGTAATAGGCCATGGCCATCAGCATCGAAGCCAGCGAGCCCAGCGGGAAGCTCCACCAGATTGCATCCGCGCCAATGCTGGGCATCAGCGAATAGGCGAACGGCGGACGGATCAGCCACATCGAAATGGTGAGAATCACAAGCGGCGGCCACACCGCGCCAGTGGAGCGCACCACGCCGAACAACACGAAGGTGACGCCGAAGAACATGAAGGACCATACGGCGATCATGTTGAGATGCTGGGCCAGGGTCAGCGCTTCGCCATGGCCGGGCAGGAACAGATTCAACGCGGCGCGGTTGAATACGTAAATCACTGCGATCAGCGCGCCGCTGAGCAAGAAGTTGTAGGCCACGCCAACCTTGGCGATGCGGCTTACGCGATCCCACAACTGCGCGCCCACGTTCTGCGCGGCCATCGATGACACCGCGGCACCGATCGCCATGGCCGGCATCTGTACGTAGTTCCACAACTGGGAAGCCGCGCCGTACGCCGCCGTGGTATGCGAACCGTAGCCATTGACCAGGTGCATCATGAGCATGGCCGAGGAAGAGATCACGATCATCTGCAGGCCCATGGGCAGGCCTTTGAAGATCAGCGAGCGCAGGATGGTCGCGTCCGGTCGCAGATAAGCCAGCTCGGCGCGCGTGAGCCGCAGGAAATGCTTGCGCGCATAAAGCGTGGCGAGCAGCGCGATCAACGCGACACTCTGCGAGATCAGCGTGGCCGTGGCCGAACCGACGATGCCCATCGCCGGCACAGGACCCCAGCCGAACATCAGCAGCGGATTGAGCGCGATGTCCAGCAACACTGACATGGCCATGAACGCGAGCGGCGTGCGCGCGTCACCCGCGCCGCGCAGGGTCATCATCAGGAAGTTGTAGAAATACATCGACGGCATGGCCACGAAGATCATGCGCAGGTAGGGGGTCGCGTAAGACAGCGCGTCAGGCGGTGTACCCAGCGTGCGCAGCATCCATTCGGTGTTGAAGTAGCCGAGAACGGACACGGCCACCGACAGCGCGACGAAGAAGCTCACGCCGGTGCCCACCACGCGCTTGGCCTCGACCATGTTGCGCGCACCCAGACTCTGGCCCACCAGGATGGTGCTGGCCATGCTCACGCCGAACACCGCCGTGAGCAGCAGAAATACGATGAGGCTGGCGTTGCTCACGCCACCCAGGGCGGATTCGCCCATGAAGTGGCCGATCCACATGGCGTTCACGGAAGCATTGAGCGACTGCAACACCGTGCTGCCAAGGATCGGCAAGGCGAACATCAGCAGGGTGCGTGCAATCGGTCCTTCGGTAAGCAGCGGCTGACGCGCGGCAAGTGCAGACATGCGGGAAATTCCAGGGAAGGGGAAAGCGGTTGGACCGGATCAGGTCGTAGCGACGGCGTCATCCCATGAAGCCGCGGCGAGACGGCGTGCATGGTCGCGCACATCCGCGGGCCAGTCGCGTAGGAGTTCTTCGAAACGCTCCCGCTCGCCGCGCCAGTAAGCGCGGGAAGCCTCTTCGTAATGCGGCAGGTTGCCACCCATGGCTTGCAGGAAGCGGTCGAGCGCTTCGCTGGAGCGACGCGCACGTTCGCGGTGTCCACGACGCGCATCCTCAACCAGACGACGCAGGGTGGCGGAGGCGCCGCCCGGCTGGCTGGCGAGCCAGTCCCAATGCCGGGGCAGCAAGGTGATTTCGCGTGCGACTACGCCGAGCTTGGGGCGGCCAGGGCCGCGCGCGGTGGGCTTGTCGGTCTCCGGCGCGGCGAGCGCCAGGCGCGCCAGCACGTCATCGGGCGTGCCGCGGAAATCGATCTCCACCGGCAAGCTGCTCTGGTCGTCAAAGACGAGTACCGGACCGGTGGCACCGGCGTCGAGCGCGTGCTTGGTGGCGAGCGCGACTTCGGCCAGCGGACCGGAGGCGATCAGACGGTGACCATCGAAAGCGGTGCAGGTATGGCTGTCACTGGGGCTCATGATTTAGTCCGGACAAAATGATGCGACGCGGATTTTGCCCGGATCAAAGTGGGGCGTCAATAAAATCCGGGTAAATAATCGGGAAGAGGGCTTCCGTCGTTGTTCTCACTGGAGGAACGCTGTGTCTGAGATGCAGGGATTTACGACTTCACCCCTCATCGACGACACTTATTGAACCATATAGTTCACAAAAAGAACCAGGTTCTTAAAGGCAATCTCCATGCTTTCGCGCAACCTCACCCGCAGCACCCTCGCTCTCGCTCTGATCGGCTTCGCCACCGCGGCTTCCGCCACCCATATCGAAGTGCAGGGCGGCCGCAGCTACATGGACACTTTCGGCACCAATACGGCTTTTGTGGAAGCCGTTTTCGCACCTCACACGATTGGCAATAGCCGCTTCACCTGGTCACCGGATGTATCGGTGGGCTGGATCGGCGGTCGCGATCGACGCCGCTACGAGCACGCCCGCTACACCATGAAAGATGACGTGTGGCTGGTCGCCGGTGGCGCACGCTTGCATTACGGCAGCGACAGCGACTGGTACCACGGCTTCTTCTACAGCCTGCAAGGCGCGGTGCAGACCGGCCGCACCCAGGCGCTGAGCAGCGTGGGCGAGTTCGTCAACACCGTCGGCTGGCAGGGCAAGTACGTCAGCTTCCAGATCCGCCACATCTCCAACGGCGGCACGCATGGCCCCAACCGCGGCGAGACGATGGCGCTGGTGGGTGTGGGTCTGGATATCTAAAACTCCGCTATCACGACTGGAAATAACAACGGCCCCGTTCGGGGCCGTTGTTATTTGCGCGGGCAGTATCAGTGCCCGCCACCTGCCGAAGGTCCGCCCTTCGCAGTGAATGGCGGCTTGGTCATCCACACCACGAGCACCAGGCTGACGAAGATCCAGCCGAGCACGTGGAACACTTCGTTGAACGAGATCTGGTAACCCTGCTGCGTGATCATCTGGTTGATCATCACGCCTGCTGTTTGCTGATCGCCGCCGCCCAGCGTACTCAATGCCTGTTGGGCGGTGGCGTCATAAGGCGTGATGTGCTCGCTCAACTGCGCGTGGTGCACGATCGCGCGGTGATCCCACATGAAGGTGGTGAGCGACGCCGAGAAGCTTGCACCCAGCGTGCGCAGGAAGGTCGCCAGCCCACCGCCTGCGGCAATCTCATGTGGCTGCAGATCGGACAGCAGGATCGTGGTCACCGGCATGAAGAACAGCGCCACACCCAGACCTTGCAGCAACTGCACGCCGGCGATGTGCATGAAGTCGATGTCCAGGAAGAACTCCGAGCGCAGGAAACTCGTGGCGCCCATCACCAGGAACGAGACTGACGCGATCAGGCGCAGATCGAAACGCGTGGAGTATTTGCCCACGATAAAAGTGAGCAGCACCGGCAGGATGCCTAGCGGCGCACTGGCGAAGCCGGCCCAGGTCGAGGTGTAGCCGAGATTGCGCTGCATCCATTGCGGCACCAGCAGGCCGATGGCGAAGAACGCGGCGTAGGCCAGCACCAGCGACAGCGTGCCCCAGCGGAAATTGCGATGCCGGAACAAGCGCAGGTCGACGATGGGCTCCTTGTCGGTGAGCTCCCAGATCAGGAACACGGCGATGCCGATCACTGCGACGATGGTCGTGATGACGATAAAAGTAGAGTTGAACCAGTCTTCGTCGTTGCCTTTGTCCAGCACGATCTGCAGCGCGCCGACACCGATGATCAGGGTAATCAGGCCGACGTAGTCGATCTTCGGCCGCTGGGTGACGTCATTGCGTCCCTTCATCTGGTTGGCGATGACCATGCTGGCGAAAATGCCAATGGGCACGTTGATGAAGAAAATCCACGGCCAAGAATAGTTGTCGGTAATCCAGCCACCAAGGATCGGGCCGGCGATCGGCGCCACCACCGTCACCATCGCCAGCAGCGCGAGCGCCATGCCGCGTTTGGCGGGTGGGTAGATCGAGATCAACAGCGCCTGCGTCACCGGATACATCGGGCCGGCCACCGCACCCTGAAGGGCACGGAACAGGATCAGCATCGGCATGCTCTGCGCGATACCGCACAAGAACGAGGCCAACGAGAACAGCAGGGTCGACCACATGAACATCTTCACCTCGCCGAAACGGCGGGTGAGAAAGCCGGTGAGCGGCAGCGAGATCGCCATGCTCACCGCGAACGAGGTAATCACCCAGGTGCTCTGGTTCACGCTGACGCCGAGGTTGCCGGCGATGGTCGGCAATGACACGTTGGCGATCGTGGTGTCCAGCACCTGCATGAAGGTCGCCAGCGACAGGCCGATAGTGGCCAGCACCATGTTGGGCGGACGGAATTGGGTGTTCATGATGACTCGCAACACTCCGCTTAAGGATTCGGCTCCCTCCCCTGCGTGCAGCAGGGGAGGGTCGGGGTGGGGTCAAGCCCCGCGAGCCTTGCAACGCCGTCGCAAGGACTCACCCCCTCCCAACCTCCCCCTGCTAGCAGGGGGAGGAGTTGAGCCGCTGGATTACTTCGTCACATCACTGCCAGCCATGTTGGCGTGGATGATCTGCTCGATCACGCCATCGGCCTTGGCTAACTGCTTCTGATAGACATCGGTGCTGAAGGCCGGCTGGGTCGGCGCCTGCGTCGCCAGCATCGGGCCGTTCTGGTCGTGCAGGCTTACCTCCACATCCGTCGACAGGCCGATACGCAGCGGATGATCATCGAGCTGCTTCGGATCGCTGAAGAACACACGCACCGGAACGCGCTGCACGATCTTGATCCAGTTGCCGGTGGCGTTCTGCGCCGGCAGCAAGGAGAACGCACTGCCCGTACCCACGCCGAGACTCTGCACCGTGCCCTTGTACTTCACCGAGCTACCGTACACATCGGTGGTGATTTCCACCGGCTGGCCGATACGCATATGGGTCAGCTGGGTTTCCTTGAAATTGGCGTCGATCCACACCTGATGCAGCGGCACCACGGCCATCAGCGGCGCACCGGGAGCGATGCGCTGGCCGAGTTGCACGGAACGCTTGGCGACGTAACCGTCCACCGGCGCCACGATCGTGGTGCGCTCGTTGTCCAGGTAAGCCTGACGCAGCTTGGCGGCGGCGGTCTGTACATCCGGATGAGAGGCGACCACGGTGTCGTCCACCAGCACCTTGCTGGTCTGGTACTGCTGCTGCGCGGCGGTAAGCGCGCTTTCGGCGGTGGTCAGCGTGTCCTGCGCATGCGACAACTCTTCGGCGGAGATCGCGCCGGACTTGGCGAGATCGCGGCGACGGTTGAAATCCTGGCGAGCCTTGTCGACGGCAATCTTGCGCGCGGCCACGTCGGCCCGCGCACCAGACACATTACTGTAGAGACCGCGCACCTTGCGCACGGTGCTGGCAAGGCCGGCCTGGGCTTCCGCCAGCGCCACCTGGGTGTTGCTGCCGTCGAGCTTGATCAGCACATCGCCGGCGTGGACGCGGTCGCCATCATCGGCGCCGATGGTGACCACGGTGCCGGGCACCTGCGGGGTGATCTGCACCACATTGCCGTTGACGTAAGCATCGTCGGTGCTTTCGTACCAGCGGCCGTCGAGGAAGTACCACGCGGTCCAGCCGATGATGGCCAGCACCACCACGACGCCGAGCAGGCGCAGCAGGAAGCCGCGACGATTCTTCTGCGGCGGTTGTTGAGTAGCGGCTGTGTTGTCGGCCGCGAGCGGAGTTTGGCTAGACATGGGGATAGCCTTCAGAGAGAACGTTCGGAAACGGAGGAAGTGGAAGCGGCGGCAACTTCGTGCGCTTCGGCCTGCGGGCGATAGCCGCCGCCGAGCGCCTGGATCAGCTGCACCGAAAGATCGACCTGCTGCGATTGCAGCGCCGCCATGCGCTGCTGGGCCTGCAGCAACTGCTGGCGCACGATCAGGGCTTCCAGGTAGTTGCCGATACCGGCCTTGTAGCGCTGGTCGGACAACTGCCACGCTTGGGTGGCGGCATCCAGCGCGCGCTGCTGCGCTTCGATCTGCTGCTGTACGGATTGCAGCGCGTTGTAGTCATCGGCCACCTGGTTGGTGGCGGCCACCAGGGTCTGGTTGTACTGCGCCACAGCCAGGTCGTATTGCGCATCCTTGCCGGCGAGGTTGGCGCGCAAACGGCCGCCATCAAAGATCGGCAGGCTCACCGACGGACCGAGTTCATAGAAACGGTTTTTCAGAGTGAACAGGTTGCCGCCGCCCATGTTCAACAGGCCGGCCATAGCGCCGATGCTGACGTTGGGCAGGAACTCGGTCTTGGCGACCTTGATGTCCTTGCTCGCCGCTTCGACGCGCCAGCGCGCGGCGACCAGATCGGCACGATGGCCGATCAGATCCATCGACAGATTGCCCGGCACCGTCAGCGCGGTCGGCTTGAGCACTTGCGGGCGAGCGAGGTCGAGGCCGCGATCCGGACCTTTGCCAAGCAACACCGACAACGACGAACGCGCAGCGTCAATGGCGCGCGTCGCCACCACCTGTTGCTGTTCGGCCGTCGCCACTTCGCTGTCGCTCTGCTTGAGCTGCAACTGGCTGTCGATACCGGCACTCACGCGCTGGCGGGTCAGATCGCGCGCACGGTTGGCGCGCTCCAGTTCCGCCTTCGCCACATCCTGCTGCGCATAGGCGTAGCCAAGCTGGGTGTAGGCGCGGGCGACATTGGTGGACAGTTCGATGCGCGCGGCCTGGCGATCGATTTCCGCGGCGCGGGCCTGGCCGAGCGCGGCCTCCCACGCGGCGCGCTTGCCACCCCACAGATCGAGACCCCAGTTGAAGCTGGCGTAGCCGTACTTGGCGAGCGAGAAATGACTGTCACCGCCGGGCGACAGCGCGGGAGGCAGACGGGCGCCGGCCACGCTGGCGCCGCCGTTGACGGTCGGGCCACGCTGAGCATCGGCGACGCCGGCCGCGGCCTGCGCCTGCTGCGCGCGCGCATCGGCGGCGGCAAGACTCGGGTTATCGCGCAGCGCTTCGGCGATCAGGCTGTCGAGCTGGGCGTCGCCCAACGCCGTCCACCAATCCTGCTGCGGCCACGCCGCAGGGGACACGGTGATGCCGTCGAGGCTGTGCTCGCTCTTGAGGGAGGATGCTTCCATCAGCGAACCGGACGGATGAATACCGCCGCTGCTGACGCAACCGGCCAACGCCAGAGTCAGTCCGATCGCCGCCGCCATAGTGTGCAGACGCATGGTCGTATTCCGAGAAGAAAAGTTTTGGATATCTCGAAGAGCCGCCGTCCTGGCTGTTTTCGAGTTGGCGAACCCGGCACCTGTCCGGGCTCGTCTCTATCGCTCAGGCACCTGCGTGCCGGGGCGCAAGCGACGCTTCCTGCGTCGCCTGGAAATATCAGGTCTTGTCGCGCAGCATCTGCAGCACGCGCGACAGGTAGTCGTGCAGCTGCAGTCGTTCCGTTTCGCTCAGCGAGCGTTGCGCAGCCTCGAGCACCCGCTCATTGCAGCTCGCCATGTCCTGCAGCAACGCGGCACCTTCTGTCGTGAGTTCGATGCGCAGTGCCCGCCGATCCTGTTCATGGGGACGGCGGCGCAGATAGCCTTTGCGCTCGAGCTGGTCGAGCTGGCGAGTCATCGCACCGCCATCCAGCTCTACGGCGCGGGCCGTTTCAGTGGCCGACATCGGCCCCATCAGGCCCAGGCGCTTCAATATCAGGTACTGGGTGAAACGCAGGTCCAGTCCCTTGGACGCCAGCTCGGCCTCCATCGCGCGCACCACTTCCGTGCGGACCAGCCACAACAGCATGCCGAGGCTTTCCTGGGGGACGGGCGGGATGGAGTTTGTGTTCATGGCCGCGCATTCTATTGCCGTGAGAATATTTGTCAAGGCAAATATATTACAGGCAGCCTTTGTTTTAGCAAATGTTCAGGCCGCGGCCTCCTGTAGCAATAGCCGCCGGCGCGTGGACAGCTCGTCCTGCACCAGCGCGTGCAGGGCCGGATCGCGGATGGCGAACAGTTCGAACACACCTAGCGCCTGCAAGGTGGGCAAGGTTTCCAGCAACCGTGGCTCCACCTGGCGGCGCATGGCCTCCGGGGTGAGCGGGTCGAGCATCAATTGAGCACTGACGACGAAGCGGGTGAGCGCCTCGGCGGCGTCCATCGGAATGGACGGCGAGTCTTGGGGTGACATGCCGATCTCCTGCCTGTTGAGGGAAGGACGTCCGCAGTGGCTTAGGCGTGACTGCGCGCGGCTGGCGGACAGGGAGGCGCCACGGGGATGGCGCAGGTTTACAAGATTAGGCGGCGCCTGCTTTGGCCTGATATCGTTAGTAAGACAATTTTTATCTAGAACACGCCATGAAACGTCACGAGATCTTCCAGCGCATCGAAAGCGCCGCCGGCCCGGCGCTGATCGCCTTCGTGTTCGACGAGGCGAGTGCCGAGGAGCCGATGCCTGCGGCCGAATCGGACTGGCACCGCCATCTGCGCGGCCAGTTCTTCTACGTGGAGAAGGGCCTGCTCACTCTGCGTACCAGCGAAGGCGCGATGATGCTGCCGCCTCATCGCGTGGGCTGGCTGCCGCCAGGCGTGCTGCATACCGTGCGCAAGATCGAGGCCACTAATGGTTGGGGCGTGTTCGTGGCGCCGGAGGCGGCGTGCGGCCTGCCGAGTCATACCTGTGTGCTGGGCGCCAACGACCTGATGCGCGCCCTGGTGCATCGCGCCAGTACCTGGGTGATGCAGGACGATCTGGACGAGGAACAGGAACGCGTACTCAGCGTGCTGATGGACGAGATGCGCCGCGCGCCGCAGGAGCCGCTGCATCTCAACATGCCCACCGACCGCCGCCTGCAACGCATCGCCCTGGCGGTGCTGGAGCACCCCGACGACGTGCGCACCCTGGAAGACTGGGCCGACTGGGCTGGCCTGTCGCCGCGTACCGTCACACGGCTGTTCCGCAGCGAAACCGGCAACAGCTTTGCGCAGTGGCGGCAGCAGGCGCGGCTGACGCGCGCGCTGGAGCGCCTAGCCGGCGGCGAAGCGGTGGCCAGCGTGGCGGATGCCCTGGGCTATGCGAGCGTGAGTGCGTTTGTGGCGATGTTCCGGCGCAGCTTCGGCCAATCACCGGGACGGTATTTCGCGAGGCAGATGGTGGCCTAGCGAAACTTCAGCGAGGCTCAGGGTGCCTTGGGCTTCCTGCCGCGCTTGGGCTTGGTTTCATTAGCTACGATCAGCTGCTGCAGATAGGCGATGCCTTCTTCTTCCGGGAAGAACGCCACGACATCGGCCACGGTCAGGCCATAACGCCTCTTCAGCGTCAGGAAATCTTCTTTCGCGCGCTCCAGACGGGCGCTGCCGGTGAGTTTTTCGGGCGGCAGTTCCTTGCGGTCCAGGGCGGCAAGCTCTTCCTGAAAGCGCCGGAATGCGTCTTTGGGGATATTCATGGACGCAGAGCATATCGTCGGAAGGCTACGTTTCGCACGATCCGTTTTTCGATCGCGCTGCTATCCACGGATCGTTTGCTTTCGCGCCGAGGGTCGGCTAAGTAAATCCGGATAACGCCCCCTGATCCGCCTCGAACGGCTCCACAGGGATGGGAGCGCGTTCCACCGGATTCGGAGTGTTCCATGCAACGACGTGACTTTCTGCGCCAGGCCGGCACCACACTGGCCGTCGCCTCCACCGCGGGTCTGGCCGCCTGTGCCACGCAGCCAACGACCACCGCCAAGACCGCTTCTGCGCCGCCATCGATCCGCATGCGCCCGGACGGCGTCGAGCTCGCGCCGGTCAAGGCGAGCGTGGACCGGATCACTGGCGTGTACGTCTGCACCCGCCCCTTCCGCGCAGCCGGACCGCGCATCGAGATGGAGCGCATTGGCAGCAAGGCCATCGTGCACAACTACGGGCATGGCGGCAGCGGCTGGTCGTTGTCGTGGGGTTCGAGCACGCTCGCACTGCATCTCGCGCAGAGCACCGGCGTGCGCGAGTTGGGTGTGATCGGCTGCGGCGCACTGGGGCTCACGTCGGCCTTGCTGGCGCAGCGCGCAGGTCTGTCGGTGCGCATTTACGCGAAGGAATTGCCGCCGGACGTGTACTCCATGCGCGCATCCGGACTGTGGACACCCGACTCGCGCATCTGCGACGCCGCGCATGCCGACGCGCTTGGCGCGCGCTGGGAGGAAATGACGCGTATCTCCTTCGCGAAATACCAAAGTCTGCTGGGATTGCCAGGCAAGCCGATCGAATGGATCGAGGGCTATTACCTGTCCGACTCGCCGCCCGGCCAATCAGGCAGCGAGCCTGCCGATGAACCGGAGTACGGCGAGCTCTACGACCGCGTGCGCGACCTGACCCCGCGCTCGGTCGCTTTGCCAGCCGGCAGCCATCCTTTTCCGCAGGCATACGCGCGCCGTTACACCACGCTGATGTTCAACATCAGTAGCTATGCGCGCATGCTGATGGGCGATTTCCTCGCGGCCGGCGGCAAGATCGAAGTGCGCGATTTCCAGCATCCGCGTGAGCTGCAAAAACTGCCAGAGCACACACTGATCAACGCCACCGGTTACGGCGCGAGAGCGCTATTCAATGACGACTCCGTCATTCCCGTGCGCGGCCAGACCGCACGATTGATCCCGCAGCCGGAAGTGAACTACGGCCTGAGCATGCACGGCCTCAGCATGGTGCCGCGCAGTGACGGTCTGCTGGTGCAAGTGATAGGCGACACCGGCAACTTCAACAACAGCGACGGCGCGGGTAACCCGCTACCTCAGGCCGACGCGTACTCGCGCAGGAACACCGGAAGATCGGTGGTCGGCGGCATCACGGGAATCTGGTACATGAGTCCCGCCGTGTGACCGCGGTGGTAGGTCGTGTGATTGACCACGTGCAGCAGGATGTCCTCGCGCGACATCGCACCTTCGCCGCCGCCGATGAACGTGAAGTCGATAACCTCGGCCAGCGCGGCTGCGTCCAAGCCCTCCGCGTATGCGACATACCAGGCATCAAGTGCAGCCTGCGCTTCGCGAAGCTCGGCGAACGGCGGGGCCGTGGGCGGGTTGCGCGTAGTAAGGCCGTGCGGCACACCTTCGAGATGGCAGCGCCATACCCAGCTCATCGCATGGACATGATTGAGCGTGCGCAGGATGCTGCCGAACACGATCGGCCGTTTCTCGACCAATGCCTCCTCCGGCAGTTTGGCCAGCGACTGGAAGAGCAAATCGTTGGCCCACGCGGTGTAACGCATCAACATCGGCAGGCGGTTTGGATGGGGCATATGCGGACCGGTTTGTTTGGGATGGCCATCCTTGCCCAACGGCAGGGCAGGGCTGGACCGGTTGGCAGATACGCCCGGCCGGTCCAGCCTCGCTGCATTATTTCACTTCGTCATACACATACTCATGCTGGCCGTCGCGCATCACCAGCTGGCGCCTGGCCGGCGTGCCGGCGACCACGAATTCGAAGCCATCCACACCGGGCGAGATGGTGACGAAGGACAGCGAGCCGTCGTCGTTCTTGCGCGAAGCCACGTCGCTGCCCCAGGCACCGAAGTTGAACAGAGTCGCGGTGCCGTTCTTGTCGACCTGGATCGTGCCCAGTGCGGCGTTCTGGTAACGCCCGGCAAGTTTGGATGCTTCACCCGCATCGGCCGGCACGACAAGGCGTTTGCGCTCGGCCACAATCTGCTGCTTGAGCCGCTTCACGCCAGCGTCGATATCGCCCTGGGCCAGCGGCTTGCCGTCGAACAACACCTCCAGCAGACGTCGCTGGAACGGGCCGCGAATGAAAACGCCGGCATCGGCGTTGGTGAGGATCACCGCGCCCACGCCCTGCTCGGGCAGCCACAGCATGTCGGAGTGGAAGCCGGTGAGGTCGCCGCCGTGGTGCACCACGGGTACGCCCCAGGTGTGATCCACCATCAGGCCCATGCCATAGCTGGCAGTGGTGCCCAGTGCAACATTGGGTTTGCGCCGTTCCAGCAGGGCACTCTTCGATACATACCGCTTGCCGTCGGGCAGCGTGCCTTCATCGAGTTCCATCTGCACGTAGCGCAGCATGTCGCTGATCGCACTCCATGCCGCACCGGCCGGGCGTGCGGCGCGAATGGAATCATTGATGCCCATGCCAGCGACCGCCGTGTGGCCATCCACATCCAGGCCATGCGGCGTGGCGTGGTCACCGACCGACGCCTTTGCGTAGTCGAAGGTGGTCAGGTGCATGCCAAGCGGATCGAACACCTGCTTCTGCATCGCCAGGTCGTAACCGGCGCCCAGCTCCATCTTCGGATATAGCATGTGACCGCCGACGTAGCCCGCCGCGGCAGCCATCAGGTTGGAGTACTGGAACAACTCGCCGAACTTGCTGGTGGGCTGCATACCGGCCAGCGCTGTAAGCACCGACGCCGGTGTCGCCTCCTTGCTGTTGAGCAGCCACTCCATGTCCTGGCGCGGCATGCCGGTACAGGCGCAGATCAGATGGCGTATTTCGACCTGGCGGGTCGTCGCCGCATCGCCCAGGCGGAACTCCGGCATCACCTTGGTGACCGGCGTGTTCCAGTCGAACCGGTGCTGATCCACCAGACGCGCCAGCATCAGCGTGGTCAGCGCCTTGGTGTTGGAAGCGATCATGAAAAGCGTGTCGGCATCCACCGGTTCTGGCTTGCCCAGCTCGCGCACGCCGAAACCGCCGGCGAACACCACCTTGCCGTGATCGATCAGGCCGATAGCTACGCCCGGTACGTCATAAGCCTTGCGTGCATTGTCGACAAACGTCTTGAGCGTTTCGATGCGCGCGGCATCCAGCGGATGCGCTTTCTTCCCCGCAAAGGTTTCGCGCTGATAGCCCTTGGGCAACAAGCGGTCGGAAATCGCACGCAACTGTGAGGCGCGCTTCTCGCCCACCGCGTTGTCGACGTCGTAGATCAGCACGGTGTACTGGCCTTCGTGGCGCAAGGCGATGGCGGTAACGCCGCGCTTGTCGTTCGCCGAGGTTTCGTAGCTATAGACCCGGATCTGGTCCCAGTTGTCGCGTGGCGAACTATCCGTGGCGACATGCAGTGGCCATGTCTTCGGCGAGGCATAAGCTTTCCACGCCTCGGCCACGGCGGCGTCCGCGTCAGTCGCCTTCACATCGACCAGCACGACATGCGAACCGGATTCCGGTGGGTCGAGCAATACCGCGGCGTCCCGGACGCGTACCGACCATTCGGCGGGGACGGTGAACTGGGTGCCCGCGGGCGTCGTTCGCGGCGTGTCCACCTTGACGACAGTTCCGGGCGGGCTGGCCGGCTGATCTTTGGCCCACGCCGGCGCGGACAGGAAGAGAAGAAGAACCACAACAGCAACGCATCGCCTCAGCATGGAGGTACCTCATCGTTGGTTGGACGGTCTTGCGGCAAGCCCGGCACAGCGTTGCATGACGTCCCGCCGTGGGGCATTCCGGGCGGAGTCTACTCGCGCTGCGGCACCCTGCGCCCGTTACGAAAGTTGGGTGCGGAAGTGAAAACACTCGATGCCGAAACCTTCCCGGAAGTAGAAGCGATGGGCCTGCTCGCGGGTGACTCGGGAGATCAACTGGACCTCGCTGCAACCCAGCGAGCGTGCCTCATCCTTGATCCATGCGATCAATTGCGCGCCGTAGCCGCGCGAACGCACGCGCTCGTCAGCCACCAGGTCGTCGATATAAACGAGGCGACCGCAGTACAACATGTTCATCACACGGTAGGTGGCTACGGCACGCACGACGCCATCGTCGTCCAGCGCCAGCACACGCAACCCATCGCTGCCCATCAGGGCGCGCATCGTCGGCACGTACTGGTCGCGCTCCAGATGCGGGCGCAACTGCTGCAGGACATCGAAGGTTGCGGCAATTTGCTCGTCGGTTTCGGCGTGAAATATCGATGAAGTCATGTTTAGCGAACTCCCTCGGCGGTCTGAAACGACACAGGCCACCCGAAGGTGGCCTGTGTCTCTGGCGAAGCAGGATCAATCACTGCGTAACAGCCGGCGTGGCCTGCCTCGCAGGCTTCACATAGGTCTCGAACAATTCATCGATGCGACGGTATTCGTCGTACCACGAATCCGGATGGACGAAGCCATGGCGTTCCATCGGATACAGCGACATCCAGAAGTTCTTCTTGTGCAGCTCGATGAAGCGTTGGTACAGGCGGATGGAATCGCTGGCGAGCACGTTGTCGTCGATCAGGCCGTGCTGGATCAGCAGGGCGTCCTGCAGCTTGTCGGCGTATTCGATCGGCGAGCTGGTGGTGTAGGCCTCCGGATCGAGCTGTGGTTCGTTGAGGATGTTCGACGTGTATTCGTGGTTGTAGGTAGCCCAGTCGGTAACCGGACGCAGGGCAGAGCCGGCGGCAAATTCACCGGGTGCGCGCAGCAGGGCCATGATGGTCATGAAGCCGCCGTAGCTGCCGCCATACATGCCCACGCGCTTCGGATCGACGCCATGGTTCTTCACCAGCCATGCCTTGCCGTCGAGCAGATCCTCCAGCTCGGGGTGGCCCATGCGGCGGTAGATCGCAGTGCGCCAGTCGCGGCCGTAGCCTTCGGACGCGCGGTAGTCCATATCCAGCACCACATAGCCCTGCTGCACCAGCAGGTTGTGGAACATCTGCTCGCGGAAATAGTTGGACCAGCCCGACGTGACGTTCTGCAGATAACCCGCGCCGTGCACGAAGATCACCGCGGGACGCGACGCCGCTGCCGCCGTATCGGCCGGGCCGTAGTACTTGGCCCAGATGGTGCCGGCGCCATGCGATGAAGGCACGCTGACCATCTGCGGCGCGATCCACGCGCGCGAACTGAAAGCACTCTTCATGGTGTTGGTGAAGTCGCGCGGCGTGCCGCCGGCCGCATCCTGCACGGCGAGCTGCGACAGCACGTAAGGCGCGGAATGCAGTACGCCGAGCTGCTTACCGTCGGGCGAGAGCACGAAATCGTCCATGCCCTGGTACTGGGTGACGCGGCTCAGTTCGCCACCGGTTGCCGGCAAGCGGTACACGTCGTAGCTGTAGGGCGCGGTCTGATTGCTGCGCAGGTAGAACCACTGGCCGTCTTCGCTCAGCGCTGGATGGCTGACTTCGAACTTGCCGCTGGTCAGTGCCTTGGCTTTGCCGCCAGGCACCTTGCTGTAGAGCTGCGACCAGCCGGTTTCTTCGCTGAGATACCACAGCGTGCGATTGTCCTTGAGCCAGCCGAAATCGTTGAAGTTCCAGTTGATCCAGGCGTTGTCGGTGAGGCGTTGCTGATTGAGAAGTGCGTGTTTGTCGAAATCGACCGTGGCGATCCAGCGGTCCTTGTTGTCGATCGCACGCAGCTGGACGGCGACGTTCTGGCCGTCCTCGCTCCACGCGATGCCGCCGCCACCGCCGTCATCGGCATTGGAGATGATGCGCACGGCACGCTGCTCCGGTGCCTTCAGCGCCTTGGCGTCATCGCCCTTGCCAGCTTTCTGCAGCGCGGCGATGGCCTTGGCGCGCAGGTCCTTGAGCGGATCGTCCTTGATGCCGGGCAGGCTGTCGGTCTTCAGCGGCCACGATTTGCGGCTCTGCAAATCGACCAGCAGCAGGGATTGCGGTGCTGGATCCTTGCGGCCCACGTAGGTACGTGTCGCCTGCTGCTCCGAATAGCCGGAATCGGTGACGTAGTGAGTGACTTCGGGCGCCTTGCCTGCCTTGTAGCCTTTGGGCTGAGTGACCACCAGCATCCAGCGGCCATTGGGCGAGAGTTCGGTGTCGACCAGTTCGCCGATGTCGCCCAGGTACAGCGTCTTGGGCGCGCGGCCGGGATCGGCGGCGGCCAGCGCATCATCGTTGGTGCGCTGGACGTCTTTGTCAGCCTTGATCTTGCGCAGGGTGGAGAACAGACGCAGCTGATCCTCGCCTAATGCATCCGGCTGCTTCGCCTGCGGGTCGTCCGCCAGTTGCAGGATGGCGGCCGGTGCGGCCACACCGCTGGTGATGTCGTAGACGTACCACTGGTTGCCAGCGCGGTATTGGAGACTGCGGCCGTCGGCGGCGAAGCGCGGCGCGGATTCGGTTTCCGGCGTGCGCGTGACCTGCACGCGGCGGCCTGTCGCCAGCTCCACCAGGAACACGTCGCCGTGGCGGATATAGGCCGCCTGCCGGTGGTTACGGTCAAACACCGCTGGGCCATCGGCCAGCGCCACGGCTTCCGGTGTCAGCTTGACGCTCTGGCCGCTGGCGACATCCACCCGATACAGATCACGCACTTTGCTGCCGTCCTGCTTGAGCGAGTAGTACAGGCTGCGCCCGTCCACGCTCCAGTAGGGTGATTCGACCGCCGCGCCGATCCACTCGGGATTGGCCATGATGGTTTCCAGGTCGAGGCTGGCGGTCGCCGGCGCCTGGGCCATGGCGGCCGGCGCGGTGGCGAGGGCGACAAGCCCGGCGAGAATCATTCGGCGCATGGGGTGCTCCGCAATCAAAACGGGGGAGCATAACCAAGCCGGCCCCGCTGGCAAGCGCCAAGGGTCCTGTATCCCACAGGGCAGACGATGACTAGTCTGGACGATCATCAGCCGTACGGCGTTCGCCAGGAGGCACCATGCGCCCATTTGTGTGCCCGCCAGCCCGCCTTCCGGCGCTCGGCCGCTTTCTCATCCTTTACTCGCCTCGCAACGGTCACCGGCCCATCGCCGCGTAGGCGGCTGTCGGCTTCGCGTAAGCGGAATGCGCGATGGTGCGTTTCCGGGTTATTGCGACCGGGCATGTCCGCCACCATGCATGCCCCTCCCCATTCTCCCAGCAGTCAGTCCTCGCATGCCCCTGCCTACCGTCGAACACGAAACCGCCACCCGTCTGACCCATAGCGTGATCTGGCTGCATGGCCTGGGCGCGGATGGCCATGATTTCGCGCCGATCGTGCCGGAGCTGGTGGCGCCCGAATGGCCGGGACTGCGCTTTGTGTTTCCGCATGCACCGGTGCGCCCGGTGACGTTGAACGGCGGCATGCCGATGCGCGCCTGGTACGACATCGTCGGCGTGGATCTCACCTCGCGCCAGGACGAGACCGGCATGCGCGCCTCGATCAGCGCGGTGGAAGGGTTGATCGCGCGCGAGAACGAGCGCGGCGTACCTGACGAGCGCATCGTGCTGGCCGGTTTCTCGCAAGGCGGCGCCATCGCGCTGGCCGGTGGTCTGCGTCATAGGCGGCGACTGGCGGGTGTGGTCGCGCTGTCCACCTATCTGCCGATGCAGGAAAGCTTCGCCCACGAGCGCAGCGAGGCCAATGCCGGCACGCCGATCTTCTGGGGCCACGGCACCGCCGATCCGATCGTGCCGCTGACGCGCGGCGTGCAGTCACGCGACGTGCTGCAGGGCCTCGGCTATCGTGTGGACTGGCATACCTACCCGATGCCGCATTCGGTCTGCGCCGAGGAAATCGTCGATATGCGCCAGTGGCTGGGGCGCGTGCTGGCCGACTGATCGCTTCCGGCGTTGAATCACGACTAGCGTCACTGCTGAGAGCCTGCTCACTATCTCTGCGTGGCCCGCGTTGTTCGGCAGTGGGCGCCAGGTGGTGGAGCGTGGCGCAGTACCTGGCTGGCTGCCAGGCCAAGCCGCGCGCCGCCGCATGGCGCCCACTGCCGAACAACCCTCCGGGCCGGGCCTGTTTGCCCACAATCCTGCGTCATCACTCAGTTGTGTATCGACATACACGCCCTCGTTCTTCCTGGTCTTGCGGGCAAACAGATCCCGGCGCGGGCTACGCAGAGATAGTGAGCAGGCTCTTAGGCATACTGTGCGCCCATGCGCGACACCACACCCCGCCGCCTCGAACAGAGCCCGCTGCCGGATTTCTGCAGCCTGCCGGTGTTGTTCGCCTTGTTGGTGATGGCCGCGCTCACGGTCACCGTGATGTTGCTGGCTCCCGACAGCGGCCGTGGCTGGCGCGGTTACAGCGTGGGCATGCTGTTCGCCGAATGGATGGCGATGGTGATCGGTGTAGCGCTGTGCAAGCTGCGTCCCACCCTGCAACGCCTGCCCGGGCGACTCCCTTATGCCGCGGTGTGGTTGCTGATGCTGCTGATCGTGGCCATCAGCAGCATGATCGCGGCCTGGATGGACAGCGCGCTACAGATGCAGATGCTGCGCGACGGCGCTTTTGTGTTCGTGCGTGACAACGCCACCATCGCCGCGCTGCTGAGTGCGGTGATGCTGCGCTATTTCTATGTGCTGGCGCAGTGGCAGGCACGATTGGCCGCGGTGGCGCACGCGCAGGTGGAAGCCTTGCAGGCGCGCATCCGCCCGCACTTCTTGTTCAACAGCATGAATACCGTGGCCGCGCTGGTGCGGGTCGACCCCGATGCGGCGGAACGCACGGTGGAAGATCTGTCCGAACTGTTTCGCGCGGCGCTTGGCCAATCCAGTTCGCGTGATGGCACGCTGGGTGAGGAATTGAACCTGGTCGAGCGTTACCTGGCGATCGAACAACTGCGCCTGGGCGAACGCCTGCGCGTGCGGCGCGAGCTGGATACGTTGCCGCTGGACTTCCCGCTGCCGCGCCTGCTGCTGCAGCCGCTGGTGGAGAACGCGGTGCGTCACGGCATCCAGCCACTGCGCGAAGGCGGCGAGGTGATCCTGCGCGGCGAACAACTGGATCAGGCCATCGCCATCGAAATCGATAATCCGTTGCCCGATACGCCGGCTACCGGCGGCAACGGCCATGGCCTGGACAATGTGCGCCAGCGCGTCGCCTATCGCTACGGACCGCGCGCGCAGGTGCAGGCCGGACCGCGTGAAGGGCGTTTCGTCGTGCGGCTGCTTTTACCGGAATCTACCGATGCGCGTTCTGATCGTTGACGACGAACCACTGGCCCGGGCGCGTCTGGCAGCCCTGCTAGGCGAATGCGAAGGCGTCGAAGTCGCCGGCAGCGTGAGTGACGGCGAAGCCGCGCTCGAAGCCATCGGCAACCTGCAGCCCGACGTGTTACTGCTGGATATCAATATGCCGGGCCTTACTGGGACCGCGCTGGCGCAGCGGCTGGCTGGCCGGCTGGTACCGCAAGTGGTGTTCTGCACGGCTTACGAGAATCACGCGGTGCAGGCTTTTGAGCTGGGCGCCGTGGATTACCTGCTCAAGCCGGTGCGCCTCGATCGCCTGCGCGATGCCTTGTTGCGCGCGCGGCAACGCCTTGCGGCCGCACCGCGTGAAGCCACTAGTTATCTGCGCGGCCGTTTGCGCGGCGAACAGGTGCGCATTGCCCTGGACGAAGTGATCTGCCTGCTGGCCGAGGAAAAGTACGTGGTGGTGCAACACCGTGGCGGCCAGTTGCTGCTGGAGGAATCGCTGCGCCAGCTCGAAGAAACCTATCCGGACCAGCTGATCCGCCTGCACCGCAATTGCCTGGTGCCACCGCAGCGGCTGCTTGGCCTGAAAACCCTCAGCGATGGCCGGGTACTGGCGCGGCTCGGCGGCACCCAGCTCACACCAGAGGTCAGCCGGCGTAATTTGCCGGGGCTGAGGAAGTTGTTGCGGATGACTTAGGAGCGCCCTCACTCCCGGGGGGAGGGCGCTTCAGTGCGTGGATCAACGCTCCGCCAGCCGGGCAAAGGATGCCGGTTCGGCGCGATCACCCTGTGCGGCGTATTCGAGCAGTTGGCTGACCAAGGCACGCTCCTGCGGCGTCCATTCCAACGTGGTGCGCAAGACCTGGTTGTCGCTGCCCCATTGCAGCGGATCGCTGAGGGCCGCACTGCGATACCAGGCCACGGCAACCTCGCGTTCGCCAGCGGCGGTGTAGGTCAGGGCCATCGCCATCGGCAACCAGCGCGGGCGGTTATTCGGGCGCAGGGCGAGATTGCGCTGAAACGCGGCCATCGCCATGGCTGGCTCACCCATGTTGAGCTGCGCCCAGCCGTAACTCCACAACAGACGACGATCGTTGGGCGTAATACGCAGCGCACGCGCGAAATTCAGCCGCGCCGCACTGGGCCGATTGGTCACCGCGGCCCACCAGCCCTCGTAGCTCAGTCGCCTCACCGGTGACAGTTGCGGTAGCTGCATCGGCATGCGCGTGCCGGGATACGGTGCCTCCGGTAGGCCACGCGCAGAAAAATCAGGATCGGCGTAGGGCTTGCCGTCAGGAAGAACGACTGGCAACCGGTTCGCCGCGGGCGGCGATGCTTGCGCCAGCAAAGGCGCGGCGATAACCAGAGACAGCAAGACAGTTAGGGCACGCACGGTAGTCTTCATGACAATGCTTCCTTGGTCAGCAACCCCACCCCGGCGGTCAGCATAACGCGGCCTGCGACGATGCGTAACGCACGACTGCCTGCGGCCTGGCGCCGTTTACGCGACAATAGCGACCTCTTCTGAGCTGCTGCGTTTTCCATGACTCCTTCGATCCTGCGCATCGCCACCCGCAAGAGCGCCCTCGCGCTATGGCAGGCCGAGCACGTGGCCACCGGGTTGCGCGCCGCGCATCCGGACCTGACGGTCGAGCTGGTGCCGATGACCACGCGCGGCGACGAAATCCTGGACAAGCCGCTGGCCACTATTGGCGGCAAGGGGTTGTTTCTGAAGGAACTGGAGGTGGCCATGCTGGAAGGCCGCGCCGACCTTGCCGTGCATTCGCTCAAGGACGTGCCGTCCGAGCTGGAACCCGGCTTCGCGCTGCCGGCGATCCTGCCGCGCGCGGATGCGGCCGATGCCTTCATCAGCAACGACTACGCCGATCTGAAGGCGTTGCCGCTGGGAGCGCGAGTGGGAACATCCTCGCTGCGCCGTCAGGCGCAGCTGCGCGCCGTGCGGCCGGATCTGACGTTGCTCGATCTGCGTGGAAACGTTGGCACGCGCCTCAGCAAACTAGATGCCGGGCATTACGACGCGATCCTGCTGGCCTGTGCGGGGCTGGAACGCCTCGGTCTTTCCGGGCGTATCCGCGGCCGGCTGGCCGCGCCGGATTGGTTGCCCGCGCCAGGCCAGGCCGCCATCGCCATCGAAGCACGCAGCGATCAGCCGGCCGTACTCAAGCTGCTGTCGGCACTGGACGATGCCGAAACCCGCCTCGCTGTCACGGCGGAGCGGGCCATGAATCAGGCCCTGGGCGGCAGCTGCACAGTGCCGGTGGGTGCGTGGTGCGTGGTCACCGAGCGCGGGCTGCATCTGCGCGGTTTGGTGGGCGACGCCGCCAGCGGCCGTCTCTTGCACGCCGAGGCGGGCAGCGACAGTGATCAGGCGGAGGCGCTCGGCCGGCAGGTGGCGGATGCCTTGTTTGCGCAAGGTGCGGCCGCTTTTCTGGGGCATCACTGAAGGTTCTGAGAGCTACGCCGCCGTAGGAGCGCACCCTGTGCGCGACAAGCCTACGAAGGCGTCACTGCCAACGCGGTCGCCCACAGGGTGAGCTCCTACAGCCGATGAAACGGCCCTGCGCATAGCGACGGGGCCGTGGTGTGCGACGCCTGGGCAGGCTTAGAAGTTGTAGACCAGGTTGGTGGTCATCAGCGTGTCGGTGTTCTTGGTGCCCGGCTGCACATCGCTGTTGTAGCGGACCTGATAGCCGACCTTCAGCGCCATCTTCTTGGTCATGCTGACCGAGAGGCCAATGTCGTTCTGGTAATACTTGTTCTTCGAGCCCGCTTCGAGCAGGAGCGTATCTTCCACCGCGGTGTTGCTGGTGAGGCGGTACTTGTAGTTGACCAGACCACGGCCCACCACTTCACCCTGGGTGTCCTGGTGCTGCACCACGTTCACACCATTGATGTCCACGGTGCGATCCGCCGGGCGGTAGCGCTTGTAACCCGGGCCGGCTTCGAACGATAGCTCGGTGCTCTCGGTCTTCAGCGCGATGTAGCCGTAGCCGATCGAGACGATGCCCTGCCACAGGTTGGCGCCGAAATCGTCGTGCTCGTAACGGGCCGCGCCCACGATGTAGCTGCGCGGATCGAGCTTGTAGCCCACCGACGCACCGGTGTCGTAGCGATTGGCGGTGGTGCTGAATTTGTCGATCTCGGCGCCGGTGGAGTCGACCACCTTCACCTCACCCTTGGAACGCATGCCGTTGAGGAAGAAATTGTTCTTCCACAGCTCGTTTTCCTGGTTCAGGCCGAGCTTGGCGTTGACGTTCTCGGTGCGGGAATTGCCGCGGGCGGAGGCAAAACCGAACTCGCCCGAACCACTCCAGCCGCCGTTGGTGGCCGGATTGCTGGCCGGATCGGTGCTGGTCGCGTCGTCGGCGTGGGCGGCGAAACTGGCGAAGCCTGCAAGCAGCAGGCCGGCGATCAGGGTTTTTCTCATGGGAACAATCCACATTTCGTTAAACAAACGTAAGCGAGGCACCTTAAAGGAAGGGCTTGAACTTGCAGTGAACAAACCCGCCTAAAAGGGGGCGGAAACGGCCTGGCAGCGCCATTCACGCGCTATGGCCGGGGTCGCGGCGAATGGCGAGCGCCGCGTCGTACAAATGCTGCTCAACGCTCTTGCCCACCACACAGCTGACAGCGGCCAGAGCGACTAACAGCACGCGCTGCTCGAGCACTTGGGCCAGAAGCAGTACTACACAAGGAATGACATAAATCAGTGTCGCGGCAACAAATCGCCCCGCCCACAGTTCCGGCGGCCGCGATGAAGCAGCCAGTTCCAGCCCGCCTTCCGCGCGCCGCAGGGCTTGCCAGCGCATGCCTTCCGCCCAACCGAGCAACAGGGCCAATAGCTGCAAGGCAAGAATCCAGGGCGTGGAGGTGATCGGTGTTGGCTCACCCTCCTGGCCCACCAGGCATAACCACAGCCACAGACCACCGGCGTAACACGCCGAAACAACCCGGCCCAGCGGCCATTGTCTCCACAGCGGCGCCAAGGCCGGCGCACGTTGGCGATAGGCGCCGCGCGAGGTATAGATCAAGCAGGCCAGACTGCAGAAGGCCAGTGCCGCGCCGGACAGGCGGGTGGCCCAGAACGCGTTGTCGCCGCGGACCAGGCCGGCGATCGCCAGCATTGGCAGATAGGTGACCAGCGCCAACAGCCCTTCACGAGTGGGGCGGCTGCCGCGACCAAAGCGCCAGCCAAGCCAGTCCGGCATCCAGGGCAGGCCAGGCAAAGCCAGGAGCGGACCAATGCTGACCAGCACCGTGCCCAGCGCCAGCGGCACCAGCGCATCGCCCCGGCCAGCGGGATAGATGCCCAGCCCGAGTGCCAATCCCAGCAACAGCCATAGGCCGTAGCCGCTGATCGCCAGCACCTGCAGGGTCATGACCATCAGACCGGGGTGTGGCGGTATGTGGCTGTCGTCACGGGTGGGTGGGGTATCGCCCGGCATCTCGGCTTGCTCTGGCATCTGTTTCCAGTGAGAGAGCCTTTGGAGTCTAGGGGATTTCACACCGGCATGGACACCTGACGTGCCAGACTTTGCGTACTTGCGGCCGCCACCGGCGATGCGCCACGCTCCGCCCTCTGACCGCATATAACCCATCACACGGGCCCAGCGGTATCTTGAACAGGCTCTTATGTCATGGATCGTTACGAGCGCATTCTCACTCTGCACCGGCTGCTGAAGTCGGCGCACTATCCGGTACCGCTGCCGCGGTTGATGGACGAACTGGAATGCTCGCGCGCCACGCTGTATCGCGACGTGGCGTTTCTGCGCGACGCACTCGGCGCGCCGATCGAAAGTGCTGGCGGCGACCATGCCGCGTTCCGCTACGAAGCCGCCGAAGGCGAGCGTTTCGAGCTGCCGGGGTTGTGGCTGACTTCCGACGAACTGGCCGCTCTGCTGGCGTTGAACGAACTGATCGGCCGCAGCGGCCCCGGCGTGCTCGCCGGCGCGCTGGCGCCGTTCAAGGCGCGCATCGAACACCTGCTGTCCGACCAGGGCAGCGGCAAGGCGCTGCCGATCGAGCGCATCCGCGTGATCGCCTGGGGCGAGCGCAAGCTCGACCAGCAGGTGTTCCGCATCGTGGCCGGCGCGGTGCTGGAGCGGAAGCAGTTGCGCTTCCGCTATCGCGCGCGCACCACCAACGCCGACAGCAAGCGCACGGTGTCGCCGCAGCGCCTTACCCATTACCGCGACAACTGGTATCTGGACGTGTGGGACCATGATCGCGAAGCGCTGCGCAGCTTCGCCGTGGATCGCATCGCCGAGCCGCAGACGCTGGATGCGCTCGCGCGCGATGTGGCCGACAACGAGCTCAACGACATGCTTGCGTCCAGCTACGGCATCTTCGCCGGCAAGCCGAAAGCCTGGGCCACGATTCGCTTCTCGCAACACGCCGCACGCTGGGTTGCCGATGAGCATTGGCATTCGCAGCAGAAGGGCGACTGGCTGCCGGATGGCCGCTACGAATTGCAGGTGCCGTATTCCAACTCCAAGGAACTGCTGATGGACGTGCTCAAGTACGGTCCGGATGCGGAAGTGGTCGCACCGCTGTCCTTGCGCGAAGAAATGAAGATCCAGCTGCAGCTGGCCCTGGGCGGTTACCAGCAAGCGCCGCGCTGAGCATGAAAAGCGCCGCGTCTTGCAAAGGGACGCGGCTGCGCGGAGGCTAGTTCAAACCGTCTGCGCGATGTGTCCGTTATGAGTCCTACCGATATCGCCGCTTCCAGCGCCTTGCCTGTCCCGACATCACGCCAGCCGACGGTGGCGCTCGCGCTGGGTGCCGGTGGCGCGAAAGGGCTGGCGCATATCGGCGCGATCGAAGAGATCGAGCGGCAGGGTTATCGCATTGTTGCCATCGCCGGCACCTCGATGGGCGCACTGATCGGCGGCATCTATGCCGCAGGCAAACTGGATGCGTATCGCGACTGGGTTTCCGCGCTGGCCAAAATGGATGTGCTCAAGCTGGTCGACTGGACCTTTTCCGGCGGTGGGCTGATCAAGGGCGAGCGCATCATCGAAACGCTGCGTGGGTTGATCGGCGATGCACGGATCGAAGACCTGCCGCTGTCCTACACCGCCGTGGCCACCGACCTCGACCGCGAACGCGAGGTGTGGCTCACACGTGGCTCGCTGTTCGACGCCATCCGTGCCTCCATCGCCATTCCCACCGTGTTTCGCCCGCAGGTGATCGATGGACGGCGATTGGTCGATGGCGGATTGCTTAATCCGGTACCGGTCACGCCACTGATCCGCGAACCGGCCGACTATCTGTTTGCCGTAAGCGTGGACGGCGCCATCCAGCAAACCCGGCCCGATGTGCAGGGCGATCGCGCCGCGGAAACGCACAGCGCCCATCGCGGGCGCATCAGTGAATTCATCGGTCGCCTGATACCCCACAGCGAGCCCAAGGATGCCGAACCCAGACCGCGCGATCCCGGCGTGCTGGATCTGCTGACGCAATCGATGGATCTGATGCAGGCCAATCTGGCGCGCCTACGCCTGGCGGCCTACGCGCCTGATCTGCTGATCCAGCTGCCGCGCAATATCTCCATGGCGTATGAGTTCTATCGCGCGCGTGAGTTGATCGAGCTGGGCCGTACCCAGGCACGCGAGGTGCTGACCACCTGGAAGCCGCCGCGTCCGCTCAATGCTGCGGGCCATGCCCCTTGAGCCAGGCCTCCAGGTAAGCCTTCAGCGCTACCGCGTTGTTGTGTTCTTCGTCGCGCGCGCCGAATAACAGCGTAAGGCGGTGGCGTGTGGCCTGTTCCGCCAACGCGCGCCAGTGTTCGCCCTTGGTGTCGAGCTCGCTGGCATAGCGGTGCCGGAACGCATCCCAGCGGGACGGATCATGCCCGAACCAGCGCCGGAGCGTGACCGAAGGTGCCAGCTCTTTGGCCCAGGCATCGAGCGCGGCGTCTTCCTTCTTCAGACCGCGCGGCCACAGCCGGTCCACCAGCACACGATAACCATCCGCCTTGGTGGCGGGCTCATAGACGCGTTTGACGACAATGCCCATGGGAGCGGCCCCATCAGCTGGCGGCGATCTTCCAGCATACGCCCGGCATGTGATGGGCGCGACAAGGCCGCGCCCGCCGCGTCAGAGTTCTTCGACGCGCGTCACCTTGCCACGGCGCATCAGCCAGGCCACGCCACGCAGGTCGGCGATACCCACCCACAGGCGATCGAGCATGCCGTACTTGGACGTGCCCGCCGTGCGCGGACGATGTCCCACCGGCACGCTCTGGCTCTGGAAACCCGCGCGCTTGACCAGCGCCGGCAGATAGCGATGCATGTGATCGAAATAGGGCAGACGCAGGAACACGTCGCGCTCGAACAGCTTGAGGCCGCAGCCGGTATCCGGGGTGGCGTCCTTGAGCATGCGCGAGCGCACCGCGTTGGCGATCTTGGAAGAAATGCGCTTGTTGAAACTGTCACGGCGCGTGGTGCGCCAGCCGGCGAACAGGCGCACGTCTTCCGCGGCAGTGGCGCGCGCGGCCAGCAGTTTGGGGATGTCGGCGGGGTCGTTCTGGCCGTCGCCGTCGAGGGTGGCGATCCACGGCGACTTCGCGGCGCGCACGCCATTCCACACGGCGGTGCTCTGACCGCTACGCGTCAGATGGCGAACGATGCGCAGTTCCGGATAGCTGGCCTTTTCGGCCGCGAGCACCGCCACGCTATCGTCGCTCGAATCGTCGTCCACATAGACGATCTCGAACTCGATCTTGCCGCGCAGTGCGGCAGCGATTTCGGCGAGCAGCGGGGGAATGTTGTCGCGCTCGTTGAACACCGGCACGACGACGGACAATTGCGGCATGGGAGCAGCCTTGGCTTGCGGAAACAGGTGCGCCTTGCGGCGCGAGGCGACGCATTCTAGTGCCTACGGCTGAGCTGCGTCAGGCAAGCGGCCGCGCCATTGCGGCCCCTACATCAACGGATCTTGCCGAGAATGCCTTCCAGCTCGTCGTTGCTGTGATAGTGAATCACCAGCTTGCCGCGGCCGCCACGCCCCTGCGCCAGTTCGACGCGCGTGGCGAAACGCTCGGCGAGCTCGCGCTCCAGGTCGGCCACATTGGGGTCGCGCGCAGGCGCACTCTTGGCCTTGCCCTTGGGCGCGGTCTGCGCGCGGCGTGCCGCTTCTTCCAGTTCGCGCACGCTCCAGCCGTTGCGCGCCGCTTCCAGCGCCAGTCCTTCGGCATCGCGCTCGGGCAGGGTGAGCAGGCAGCGGGCATGGCCCATTTCCAGCTTTCCTTCGTCCAGCAGCTTCTTGATGGAGTTGGGCAGGTCGGTCAGACGCAGCAGGTTGGAGACGGCAGCGCGCGAGCGGCCGACCGCGTCGGCGGCCTGCTGATGGGTAAGGTCGAAGTCGTCGATCAGGCGCTTGAGCGCGTCGGCCTCTTCCAGCGGGGTGAGGTCCTGGCGCTGGATGTTCTCGATCAGCGCCATCGCCGGCACGGCGACCTCGGGCACTTCCTTTACCAAAGCAGGCAGTTCGCTCAGCTGGGCACGCTGCGCGGCGCGCCAGCGACGCTCGCCGGCGATCAGCTCATAGCTGTTCTTGCCGATCGAACGCACGACCACCGGCTGGATCAGGCCCTGGGCCTTGATCGATGCGGCGAGCTCATCGAGCGCCTCGTCGTTCCAGTGGCGGCGCGGCTGATACTTGCCAGGCTGGATGTACTGGATCGGCAGCATGCGCAGCTCGCCTTCCTGTTCGATCACCGAGGGAGTGCCCTCGCCGTCGCCACCCAGCAGGGCATCGAGCCCGCGTCCGAGGCCTCGTTTCTTCGCTGCGGCCATGCTTACTCCTGATGAATGTCGACAGCGGTATCGAGCGTCGCTTCGGGTTCGTCGCGCAATGGCACCGTCACTACCTCGCTTACGCTGGTAGTGGCCTGGCCGCGTTCGCGGCGGATGATTTCACCCGCAAGGCCGATATAGGCGATGGCGCCACGCGAGCTGCGGTCATACAGGTGAATCGGCTGACCGTGGCTGGGTGCCTCGGCCAGACGCACGTTGCGCGGGATGATGGAGCGCAGCACCTTGTCGCCAAAATGCTGGGTGAGCTGCGCCGAAACTTCGTTGCCGAGGTTGTTGCGCACGTCGTACATGGTGCGCAGCATGCCTTCGATCTCCAGCTTCGGGTTCAGGCGCTGGCGCACCGCCTTGACGGTGTCGAGCAGGCTGGAGAGACCTTCCAGCGCGAAGTATTCGCACTGCACCGGAATCAGCAAGCCGTCCGCCGCAGTCAGTGCGTTGAGCGTGAGCAGGTGCAGCGTCGGCGGGCAGTCGATCAGGATGATGTGGTACTTGTCCCGGACCTTCGACAGCTGTTCCTTGAGCCGCATTTCGCGCGCGATGGCGTCCATCAGCTTAAGTTCGGCGGCGGTCAGGTCGCCATTGCCGGGCAGCAGGTCGTAGTGCGCCTCGGTGGTGACAATGGCTTTCTCGATCGGCGCCTCTTCCAGCAACACTTCGCAGCCGTTGGGCTTGGCTTCGCGCTTGTCCACGCCGGACGCCATCGTCGCATTGCCCTGCGGGTCGAGATCGACCAGCAGCACCTTGCGCTTCGCCGCAGCGAGTGCGGCAGCGAGGTTGACGGCGGTGGTGGTCTTGCCGACGCCGCCCTTCTGGTTGGCGACAGCGATGATGCGAGCCATGGTGTCGTCGATGCCGTGAACGTGGAAAAAGGGGGCTAGATTACCATTGCTTCCCGGCGCGGGCGGGTCTCACGCCCGGCCAATCACTACCAAGTGCCGCTGCGCCTCCAGCCCGGGTACGGCAAGCGCATGCATACCTTGCACCGCGAAACCGGCGGGCACGCCCGGCAACTCGTCGTCGGGCTGCTTGCCTTTCATCGCCAGCCAGATGCCATGCGGCGCCAGCAGGTGGCCGCCCCAACCCAACATATCTTCCAGGCTGGCGAAGGCGCGGGCTGTGATGCAGTCGAACTGGCCTTCCACCTCTTCCACGCGCGATTGCATCGCGCGCACGCCGTCCAGCTTCAGGGCGCGGATCGCTTCGCGCAGGAAACGCACCTTTTTGCCGTTGGAATCGACCAGCAGGATCTGCCGGCCCGGCGCGGCGATAGCCAGCGGTATGCCAGGCAAGCCGGGGCCGGTACCGAGGTCCGCCAGCGTATCGCCCTGCACGTAAGGCAGGATCGCCAGCGAATCGAGCAGATGGCGGGTGACCATTTCTGCCGGGTCGCGGATGGCAGTGAGGTTGTAGGCGGCGTTCCAGCGCTCGAGCAGCGCCTGGTAGTCCAGCAAACGCGCAACAGCATCATCGGGCAGCTTCAGGCCTAGCGCGGCGATGCCCCGTTCCAGCTGGGTCTGCAATACATCGCGGGCGGTCATGAGGAGTCCTATGGCGGTGACGAAAGGGCGGCAGTATCCCGGCGCGGCGCCGCCGACGCCAGCGCGACGGACGAAGAAAAACCCGCCGAAGCGGGTTTCAAGACACTCAAGTTCCCCTTTGTCGCGGGCGCTCTTAAGGCGGCCTCACGAATGCTTTCAGCTCAGGCGAAATCCAGCTCCACCCGCGTCACCATCATGCCGCGCTCGCGCAGCGCCTTGTTCAAGGCCTGCTTGAGATGCGTGCCGAGATCGCGGCGATCAGCATTGAGCGCTTCGGGTTCCTCGCGCAGCGCGTCGATGGCGCCGCCGCGAATCAACTGGTCCGCCTGCTCAATCACCGCGTCAGCACGCTCCGGCTCCAGCACCTGCCAGTACACCGTGCCACGCACGTCATGCGCGTCGGCCAGCGGCTCCTGGAAACGCAACACCTGACCGCCGAGATCGATGCGATGCCCAACGCGATCCAGCCCGGGCCACACCAGATGCGTACCTGGCTGCAGCAGGCGGCGCGGCTTGCCATGGCGATACACACTGAAAACCTGATTCACAGGCACGCGCTTGATCGCGCTGGCGAACAGGGCGAGCAAGAACAGGGCAGTGATCAGGATGAAAGTGGTCATGGCAAATAAAAACAGTAAGTTACGTGTTATTGCTTAGATTTTTCGGAAGTTGATCTTACATCTGGTGATTGCTGCTTGGATTAACCGTGATTTAACCGCGAACTTATGGATTTTTACAAGCCCCACAAAGGCCTATTTCCCTTGCGAAAAAGGATGCAAGGCTCGTTCCATGCCGGGCGTTCCAAATGGCGATGCTGCACCTCCACACCTGCCTTTCATGGCCTCTCACCCGCCATTTCTCCCACTGCAGAGCCAATTCTTTCCCTGGTTCTCCCTAGAACTTCCGGCCGATAGATTTTGCGGTGCAGCAAAGTTCTTGATTTGCAAAAGCTTTACAAGTTCGGATGAAAACGTTTACGTTCCGCCCATAGCGAACTTCCGAACGCTTCTGGGAGCGGGTCGACGTGGGAGTGACGATCAAAGACGTAGCACGTGAAGCCAAGGTCTCCGTGGCTTCGGTCTCCCGTGCACTCAATGGCGGCAGCGGGGTCACCGCCGAAACCATGGATCGCATCCGTGAAGTCGCCGCCCGCCTCCGCTACATCCCCCATGGCGCCGCGCGCAGCCTGATCACCCGCCGTACTCACACTATCGGCGCGTTGCTGCCAGACCTTTATGGCGAATTCTTCTCCGAGCTGATCCGCGGCATCGATCTGGCCGCTCGCACACACGGGCTGCAGCTCCTGGTATCCAGTTCGCACGACGGCGCCGCCGAAGCGGCCACCGCCATGCACGCCATGCAGGGCCGCGTGGACGGCCTGCTGGTGATGTCGCCGCATGCGGATGCCGCCTTCCTGCGCCAGAACCTGCCGGTGGGCCTGCCCACGGTGCTGATGAATACGGTGCTCGACCGCGACGACTATCCCGCACTGTCGGTGGACAACGGCGGCGGCGCGCGCCTGGTGGTGGAGCATCTGATCGATGCCGGCTATCGCCGTATCGCCTTCATCCAGGGTCCGGCCAAGAACCACGACGTCGCCGAGCGCGAACAGGCCTACCGCGACACGCTGGCCGAGCGCGCGCCGGGCACCGCACCCATCGTGCTGCCCGGTGATTTCAACGAGGAATCCGGCTACCGCGCCGGCCGCCAGTTGGTAGCGATGCATCCGCGTCCCGACGCGGTGTTCGCCGCCAACGACATGATGGCCATCGGCTGCATGGCGGCGATCCGCGAAGCCGGCCTGCGTATTCCGGAAGACATCGCCGTGGCCGGCTTCGACGACGTGCCAATGGCGCGTTACGTCAGCCCGGCACTGACCACGGTGGGCGTGCGCATCGCCGAACTCGGCAAAGCCGCGCTGGAGCAGCTGATGACGCAGATCGAGGGCCGCCACGACGGCACGCCGCACGCGCACGTCCGCATGCCGGCCGACCTGATGATCCGCGCATCGAGCACGAACGAACGTAGCCGCAAGACCTAAAAACAGAACTGACGGCCACGGACTGAGCCAACAACCAAGGGGGCCGACTCGCGTACGAGCCGGTTCACTGTGAGTGACGCGGCAACGCGTCCACTCGCCGCAACACCGCTAACCACAACATGACAACAGTAGTTCGTACCCTTGAGGGAGGGTGATACGCCATGGCAAGCAAACACGCATTATCCCGACAGATCTCGCTGGCCCTGGCAGGCCTGCTCACCACGGCGGCGCTACTGCCAGCAGCCAGCTTCGCGCAGAACAGCACGGCGACTGTGCGCGGCCACGTGAACGCGCCGCAAGGACAGACGCCGACCGAAGTGGTCGCCACCAATCTCAAGAACGGCTTTACCGTGCGCGCGCCGGTGAATGCAGGCGGCAACTACACACTGCCCAGCCTCGCCCCGGGCAGCTATCGCGTTGAGGCCAAAGGCACCGGTGCGAGCCAAGAAGTCACTGTTCAGGTCGGCCAGTCGCTCGTGTTGAATCTGGATGCCGCCGCCGCGGCGACCGCCACCGCGAACGCACAGAACCTGCAGGGCGTGACGGTCTCCGCCAACACGCTGTTCGAAACGCGCACCTCTGAAGTCGGCACCAATATCAGCCAGGCGCAGATCAACACGCTGCCGCAGAACGAGCGCAACTTCCTCGATTTCGCCAAGCTCGTACCCGGCGTGACGGTGTCGCGCGACCCCAACAGCAAAAGCTTCTCGGCCGGCGGTCAATCCGCTGAGAATGTAAACGTTTTCATCGATGGCGCCAGCCTGAAGAACAACGTGCTCAAGGGCGGTATCGCGGGCCAGGACTCGACGCGCGGCAACCCGTTCTCGCAAGAGGCGGTGCAGGAATTCCGCGTACTCACGCAGAACTACAAAGCCGAGTACGAACAGGCGGGTACGGCGATCATCACGGCCGTCACCAAGTCGGGCACCAATGAATTCCATGGTTCGGTGTACGACTACTTCCAGAATAAGGCGATGATTTCGCAGGACTCGTTCGACAAGAAGAACAACGTCAAGAAGCCGAACTATCAGCGCCAGCAACGCGGCTTCTCGCTGGGCGGCCCGATCCTCAAGGACACCCTGACCTTCTTCGTCAACTACGACGAGCGCAAGGACACCGGCAATACCTCAGTGAGCATCGCCGACCCACGCTTCAAGCAATACAACGGCACGTTCTCTGCGCCGTTCCACGAAAAGACCTTCTTCGGCAAGCTGAGCTGGCAGGTGAATCAGGACAACAACGTCGACCTGAGCCTTACCACCCGCCGCGACAACGAAGTGATCGGTTTCGGCCAGACCACCGCGTACTCAGCACGTAGCAATCGCAAGAATCGCGTGGACGACCTGCTGCTGAAATGGCAGTCGCGCGGCAACAACTGGACCAACGACCTGATGCTCGATGCGGGCACCGCCAAGTGGAACCCCGCCGCCGCTCAGCCGGATCTGGTACAGCAGGTCTACGAGAACAATGTCGCCATCATCGGCGGCGGCGTCAACGCGCAGAACAAAGGCCAGACCCAGCGCACCCTGCGCGACGATCTGACATTGACCGGCCTGTCCTGGCACGGCGATCACACCGTCAAGATGGGTATCAAGTACGCCGCGTACGGCATTACGGTCGAGCAGAACAACAATGCCGTGCCTGCCTTCTACTATCAGGAAGGCACCAACTATCCCGGTGGGTTCAATACTCCTTACCGAGCGGTGTATTCGCCGTTCGGTGCCAACGCCAACTTGCATACCAACCAGTTCGGCACGTACATCCAGGACGATTGGGACGTCACTCAGCGCCTGCAAGTGAACCTTGGCTTGCGCTGGGACTACGAGACCAACGCCCTCAACAAGGACTACGTGACGCCACAGATTCAGTACGACACCTTGAACTATCTGGGTCTGCAGAACTACATCAGCACCGGCAACAACCGTTCGGGCTATAAGGGTGCCATCCAGCCGCGCGTTGGCTTCTCACTCGACGTGAGCAAGGACGGTGACCAGAGCACGACCATTTTCGGTGGCGCAGGTCGTTACTTCGATCGCACGCCGTTCGACTGGATCGCGCAGGAGGCTTTACACGCAGCGGTGCCCAACTATACGTTCCGTTTCGCCGCCCCCGGTCAGACACCGAAGGCAGGCGAAATTCCGTGGAACCCGGCTTACCTGTCCAAGTCCGGTCTCGATGCGTTGCTGGCTAGCGGCGTACCCGGCCTAGGCACCGAAATTGACGTGGTCAACAACAAGACGCGTCCGCCACACACTGACCAGTTCAGCCTGGGTGTCCGTCAGACCTTCGGCGACTGGACCGGTTCGCTGACATTGGCGCGCGTGCTGGGCTACGACCAATTCACCTGGGTTTGGAATCGCAAGGTGGAGCCCGGCTTCGTCGTCGACCTTCCTCCTGGCAGCCCGTTCAACGTAGTACTGCACAATGCTTACAAAAAGACTCAGTCAAGCAGCGTGCTGATCAGCCTGGACAAGCCCTATACCAAGGCCTCCGGCTGGGGCATGGGCGTGGCTTACACCTATCAGAACGCGCGCACGCAGGGCAACGACAACTACTCGCTCGATTACGTTAGCCCAGCGGGTTATCCGGCAGGCCATGTCGGCGAGAAGCATCACCTTGTCGTCAACGGCATCGTGACGGGTCCGTGGGATACGCGACTGACGGGCATCTTCACTTATGGCTCAGGCCAGCCGTTCGAAGTGTTCAAGTCCTCCGCGACCTGCGACTACAACTGTTCGTTCTATCACTGGGGAGCGTACGGCCAGAAGTATGTGAACCTGGATCTGTCGATCGCCAAGGAATTCCGCTGGGGCGACAGCCAGGCCCTGGAACTGCGCTTCGACGTGATGAACGTGTTCAACCGCGACGTTCAGAATGCCTTCGAAGGGAATTTTTATAGTCCCAACTTCGGCAAGGCCACCGGTGCGGATCCGAACCAGAGCCGTCGCTTCCAGATCGGCGCACGCTACAGTTTCTGATGCACCATGCACGACACGCTCCTCCTTCGCCGGGGGAGCGTGGCTTCACCGAAAAGCCCGTTCACAGCGGGCTTTTTAAAGAGCGAATATGTAAACGTTTACACGCCCATATCGACGCTTTGCTTACCCTCAAAGGAGTTTCGTGGCGCTCTCCCCCAGGCCACTCTCCGCTTCACACAAAAGGCCGCACTCATGCTCGCTAACAAACGAACCGGACTTTCCCTTGCATTCGCCGCGCTACTCTTGTGCGTGATGCCGTTCGGCGCACAGGCAACGCAGGCGACAAAGCACGCCAAGCCGGTCGCTGCTGCCGCCGCGACGCGCGACAAAGTGCCACCGATGATCGACGATCTGGAAAAGCGCACTTTCGACTGGTTCTGGGACAGCGCGAACACGCAGAACGGTCTCGTTCCCGATCATTACCCCACGCGATCCTTCGCCAGTATCGCCTCAGTGGGTTTCGGCCTCACCGCGTATGGCGTGGGTGTGGAGCGCGGCTACATCACGCGCGGGCAGGCGATTGAACGCACGCTCGCCACTTTGCGCTTCTTCCACGATGCGCCGCAGAACGACAGCGAAGATAACGCCACCGGCTACCACGGTTTCTTCTATCACTTCCTCAACATGGAAACCGGCAAGCGCGAAGACCGCGGGGTCGAGCTATCCACCGTAGACACCTCGCTGCTACTCGGTGGCGTGCTGTTCGCGCAGTCGTATTACGACCGCGATACGCCGCAGGAAAAGGAAATCCGCCAGCTCGCGGACGATATCTATCGCCGCGTCGACTGGACTTGGCCGCAGGTGCGCAAGCCGCTGATCAGCATGGGCTGGACCCCGGGCGGCCAGTTCATTCCGCATGACTGGCAGGGCTACGACGAAGCCATGCTGGTCTACATCCTGGCGCTGGGCTCGCCCACGCATCCGGTCGGCGATGATGCCTGGGCCGCGTGGTCAGCGAAGTACAACCGCACCTGGGGTGAGTTCTACGGCCAGACCTTCCTCAACTTCGCACCACTGTTCGGTCACCAGTTCAGCCATATATGGGTGGACTTCCGCGGCATCCGCGACGCGTGGAGCCGCGAGAAGGGTCTGGACTATTTCGAGAACAGCCGCCGCGCCACCTACGCACAGCGCGCCTATGCCATCGCTAACCCTGGCGGCTGGACCGGCTACGGCGAAAACGTGTGGGGCCTTACCGCCAGCAACGGCCCGGGCGGCCTGGTGGTGAAGAGCGGTGACAAGGAACGCACCTTCCATGGCTACACCGCGCGTGGTGCGGGACGCGACTACATCAGTGACGACGGCACCATCGTGCCGACCGCGGCCGGCGGCTCGATCGCTTTCGCGCCGGAGATCGTGGTACCGGCGCTGGAAGAAATGAAGCGCCGCTACGGCAAGCACATCTACACCAAGTACGGTTTCGTCGACGCTTTCAATCTCAGCTTCCACACCCAGACCGATCTGCGCACCGGCAAACTGGTGCCGGAGCTGGGCTGGGTCGACACGGTGCATCTGGGTCTCGACCAGGGTCCGATCCTGCTGATGGCCGAGAACTGGCGCAGCGAGTTCGTGTGGAACGTGATGAAGAAGAATCCGTACATCCGCAAGGGCCTTGAACGCGCCGGCTTCACCGGCGGCTGGCTGGAACAGGCCGCCAAGACCCCATGATTGGCAAGCCACGGCGCCACACCTTTCTGCGCGCGCGCCGCCACGCACTGCATGCCCTCGCATGGGCTTGCGTCGGCATGACGGTCGCGCTCGCATCCGGCTGCGCGGATTCCACCGCGCAGTCGCGCGAGCTGACATTCTGGACCGTCGGCCGCGAAGGTGAAGCCGTTGCCAAGCTGCTGCCGGATTTCGAACGCGAACACCCCGGCATCCACGTGAAGCTGCAGCAGCTACCGCTGTCCGCCGCGCACCAGAAATTGTTGACCGCCATCGCCGGCAGCTCCACGCCGGATATCACCCAGCTCGGCAATACCTGGATTCCGGAGCTGGCCGCGCTCGATGCACTAGAGCCGCTGCAAGCGCGCGTTGCCGCGTCGAAAGTCATCCAGCCGTCCGATTATTTCGCCAACATCTGGGCCACCAACCGGATCGGCAATACCTTGTATGGCGTGCCCTGGTACGTAGACGCGCGCCTGTTGTTCTATCGCAGCGACCTGCTCAAACAGGCGGGTTTTGACGCGCCGCCGCGCGACTGGGCGGAGTGGCGGCGCATGCTGGCCGCATTGAGCCATCCCGAACGCGGCAGCTACGGCGTCCTGCTGCCCACCAACGAGTTCGAGCAGCTGCTGGTGCTCGCGCTGCAACAACCCGAACCGCTGCTGCGCGACGACTACCGCTACGGCAATTTCCGCAGCGAAGGTTTCAAGCGCGCGCTGACCTTCTACGTGGATACGTTCAAGCAACGCCAGGCACCGGCCATCACCAATGTCGAGGCCGGTAACCCGTGGACCGAATTCGGTCGCGGCGTGTATGCCTTCTATTTCTCCGGGCCGTGGAACATCGGCGAGTTCCGCAAGCGCTTGCCAGCATCGCAGCAGGGCGACTGGAACACGGCACCCATGCCCGGCCCGGATGGCCCCGGCGCTTCCAGCGCAGGCGGCTCCAGCCTGGTGATCTTCCGCCGCTCGCCGCACAAGGACGAGGCGTGGCAACTGATCGAGTTCCTGTCGCGCCCCGAGATCCAGCAGCGCTTCTACGACCTGCTTGGCGACATGCCGCCGCGCCGTGCCTCCTGGGAAGGCGGTGCTTTGCGCGACGATCCCAAGGCGCGCGCCTTCCGCGAGCAGTTCGAGTGGGTCAAACCCACACCGCCGATCCCCGAGTGGGAGCGCATCGTGACTGAAATGCAACTAGTGGCGGCACAAGCTGTGCATGGCGAACTGAGCATCGACCAGGCCGCGGCGGAGATCGACCGAAGAGCCGACTTGATCCTGGAAAAGCGCCGCTGGATGCTGGAATCCGGTGCGGCCATCCATGGCCGCACTCCTCAACAAAACCACGCGCGACCGAACCAGCCATGAACTCGCAACGCGCCGCCTGGCTCTTCCTCACCCCGGCTTTGCTGGTGCTTGGCCTGTTCTTTCTGCTCCCGGTGATCGCGGCCTTCGTGCTCAGTCTCACCGACTACGACCTCTATGCCTTGGCCGACATCCGCAATCTGCGTTTCGTCGCGCTGGGCAATTACTGGGAGCTGCTGCACCGGCCGCTGTTCTGGTCCGCGCTGGGGCACACGCTGTATTTCGTCGCCATCGGCGTGCCGCTGTCCATCATCACCTCGCTCGGCGCGGCGCTGCTGCTCAACTCACCGTTGGCGCGCATGAAGCCGCTCTTCCGCACCGCGCTGTTCGCACCCGTGGTGACGACGGTGGTGGCAGTCGCGGTGATCTGGCGCTACCTGTTCAACACCAAGTACGGCCTGGCGAACTATCTGCTCGGCGGCATCGGCATCCATCCGGTGGACTGGCTGGGCGATCCGCATTGGGCGATGCCCACCATCATTCTGTTCGCGGTGTGGAAGAACTTTGGCTACAACATGATCATCTTCCTTGCCGGCCTGCAGGCGATCCCCGCTGATCTCTACGAAGCGGCGCGCATCGACGGCGCATCGGCGCTGCGGCAGTTCCGCCACATCACCTTGCCCATGCTTGGGCCGACCTTGCTGATGGTGAGCATCCTTACCGTTTCGGGTTACTTCCAGTTGTTCGCCGAGCCTTATGTGATGACCGAAGGCGGTCCACTGCAAAGTACGGTAAGCGTGCTCTATCTGATGTACGAAGAAGGCTTCAAATGGTGGAACCTCGGCTCCGCCTCGGCCGTGGCTTTCCTGCTGTTCCTGATCATGTTCGCCGTGACGGCCATGATGCTGCGCGTGTCAAAGCGCGGAGGTGAGGCATGAGTCCGCGGCTGGCCAAGGCGACCATCAACGGCCTGCTGATCGGTGGCTCGGCGATCGCGCTGTTTCCGCTGCTGTGGATGCTGTCGGTGTCGTTCATGCAGCCCGGCGAAGCGAGTTCGCTGCCGCCGCCGCTGCTGCCCGCGCACCCCACCTGGAACAACTATCACGAGCTGTTCGCACGCGCCGGCATGGGTCGCTATCTGATCAACAGCTTGCTGGTATCCACCGCGATTACGCTGCTCTCGCTGGCCTTCAACCTGATGGCCGGCTATGCCTTCGCCAAACTGCGCTTCGCCGGGCGTGAGCGTTTGTTCCAGGCCTTGCTTGGCGGCCTGGTGATTCCGGCACAGGTCGCGATGCTGCCGCTGTTCCTGCTGTTGAAGTATCTCGGTCTGGTGAACAGCTACGCGGCCGTGGTGGTGCCGGCGATGGCGACCATCTTCGGCATCTTCCTGGTGCGGCAGTACGCGCGCGGCATACCTGATGATTTGATGGAAGCGGCGCGCATCGACGGTGCTGGCGAGCTGCGCATCTTTGTGCAGATCGTGTTGCCGTTGCTCAAGCCGATCATGGTGACGCTGGCGATCTTCACCTTTCTCGCGGCGTGGAACGATTTCATGTGGCCGCTGATCGCGCTGACCGGGCAGGAGCATTACACCTTGCCCATCGCGCTGGCCTCGCTGTCGCGTGAGCACGTGCAGGATTCGGAACTGATGATGGCCGGCTCGGTGGTTACCGTGCTGCCGGTGCTGTTGCTGTTCCTGGCGCTGCAGCGTTACTACCTGCAGGGATTGCTGCTCGGCAGCGTAAAGGGTTGAGCTCATGCCCTTACGCTCCAGCATGAAGCGACTATCGCTCCTTTCGCTGTTGGCCCTGGCGTTATTCGGCGCGGGTGCGCATGCCACCAACACACCTGTGACGCTGGACGATTTCAGCCGTTCCGACGCGTGGACCGCCGAAGGCACGGATGACATCGAGACCGCGCTCGGCGTGGCGGATGGCAGGCAAGGCAAGGCCGTCTGCCTGTCTTTCGATTTCCACGGCGTCTCCGGCGCGGCTCTGTTGCGTCGGCAACTGCCAGTGGACTGGCCGGATAATTTCGCACTGTCATTCGACGTACGCGGCGACATGCCGCCGAACGACCTGCAAGTGAAGCTGGCTGACGCGAGTGGCGACAACGTGTGGTGGTACCGGCGTGATGCGTTCCAACCCAGCACGTCGTGGCAGACCATCGAATTCCGGCGCAAACAGGTGGAGTTCGCCTGGGGGCCCACCAAGGAACGCACGCTGCGCCACACCGCGGCGCTGGAATTCAATGTGTACGCCGGCAAGGGCGGCAAGGGCGAGCTGTGTTTGTCCAACCTCCGCCTGCGGCCGCTGCCGCCGGACTCCGCGGTGCCTCCACCCATCCGTGCGCAAGCCTCTTCGCATCTGCCGGGCTATAGCGTGCAGCGCATGGTTGAAGGCAAGGGCGAGTGGCGCAGCAACCTCTCGGGAGCTGGTGCGCAATCGATCACCCTGGACTTGGGTACGTCGCGCGAATTCGGGGGACTGCAACTGCACTGGTTACCGGGACAGCATGCTTCGCGCTACGACGTCTTGCTTTCCGATGACGCCAAACAATGGCACACGGCTTCTCAGGTCAGCGAAGGCAATGGCGGCGATGACGCGCTGTTTCTTCCCGATGCACAAGCCCGCTACGTGCGGCTGCAATGGCAGGAGGGTGCTGGCCGTGCCTATGGACTGTCGCAGCTAGAAGTCATGGATCGCGCCTGGGGCGCTTCGCCCAACGTGTTTTTCCAGGAGCAGGCCAAACGCAGCAAGCGCGGCATTTTTCCGCGCGGCTTCTCCGGCGAACAGAGTTACTGGACTCTGGTCGGCGTCGATGGCGGCGCGCGCCAGTCATCGCTGATCTCCGAAGACGGCGCGGTGGAAATAGGCAAGGGCGGCTGGTCGATCGAACCGATGCTGTTTTCCGGCCGCAACGTGATCGACTGGGCCACGGTAAAGAGCTCGCAGAGTCTGCTGGACGGCTATCTGCCGATTCCCTCGGTGCAATGGAACGCCGATGCGCTGACGCTGGAAACCACCGCCTTTGCCAGCGGTGGCGCGGAACACTCCGAACTTGTCTTGCGCTACACCTTGCGTAACAAGAGCAGCCAGCCGCAGCGCGTCACCCTGGCTCTGCTGGCGCGTCCGTTCCAGGTGAATCCGCCGACGCAGTTCCTCAACACGCCAGGCGGCATCCACGCCATCCATGACTTCGCATGGGATGGCAAGACACTCATCGTCAACCGGAATCAGCGCGTCGTGCCGCTGCAGGCCACCGACGATTTTGTCGCCGGCGGCTACGATGCCGGTCCGTTACCCGAACGACTCGCCCAGGGCGAGCGCCCTCATGTCGACAGCCTGCACACCAATGCCGGCTTTGCCCAGGGCGCGTTGCTCTATCACCTCGATCTCCCCGCACACGGCAGCCACACTCTGGGTCTGGTCGTGCCGTGGCACGACGACGAAGTGCGTATGCCACGCGATGCGGGCGCCTGGCTGGAACATGCATTGGCGCGTACCGCTGACGACTGGCGCAACAAGCTCAACCGCGTCAGCCTGCAGCTGCCAGCTACGCAGCAGGTCATCACGGATACCGCACGCAGCGCGCTGGCGCAGATGCTGATGTCGCGCGACGGCCCGGCGCTACAACCCGGCACGCGCTCCTATGCACGCAGCTGGGTGCGCGACGGCGCGATGATGACCGAAGGCCTGGTGCGCAGCGGCCATGCCGATGTCGCGGGTGAATTCGTGCGCTGGTACGCGCCGCATCAATTCAGTAATGGCAAGGTGCCCTGCTGCGTCGACACGCGCGGCTCCGACCCGGTGCCGGAGAACGACAGTCATGGCGAACTGATCTTCGCCATCGCCGAACTCTGGCGCTACACCCACGACCGCGCCGCACTCGAACAGCAATGGCCATATGTCGAGCGCGCCATCGCCTACATGGACAAGCTGCGCGAAAGCGAACGCAGTGCCTCCAATCAGACGCCCGAACGACGCGCACTGTACGGCCTGATGCCCGCCTCGATCAGCCACGAAGGCTATTCCGCCAAGCCGATGCATTCCTACTGGGACGACTTCTGGGCACTCAAGGGCTACGACGATGCCGTCACCCTGGCCCAGGCACTGGGCCACGACGACGCAGCCAATCGCATCGCCCGATCGCGCGACATGTTCCGTGGCGATCTGCAGGCATCCATCGATACCGCTGTAAAACAACACCACATTGACTACCTGCCTGGTGCCGCCGAACTCGGCGACTTCGACGCCACCTCCACCACCATCGCGCTCTCCCCCGGCGACGGCCAGACCTGGCTGCCACCCGCACTGGTGAACCGCACGTTCGAACGCTACTGGAAAGGCTTCACCGACCGCCGCGACGGCAAGCTCGACTGGAATGACTACACCCCCTACGAACTACGCACCATCGCCAGCTTCGTGCGCCTTGGCTGGCGCGATCGCATCGAGCCGCTGCTCGACTTCTTCTTCGCCGATCGCCGACCCGCCACCTGGAACCAATGGGCCGAAGTCGTCGGCCGCGATCCACGCAAACCCCGCTTCGTCGGCGACATGCCCCACGCCTGGATCGCCTCCGATTACCTGCGCTCCGCCTACGACCTGTTCGCCCACGAACGGCCGCGCGACCAGTCCCTGGTACTCGCTGCCGGAATCCCCGCCGCATGGTTGAAAGGCGAGGGCATCGGCATCCAGCACCTGCGCACGCCCTACGGCGAACTCAGCTACTCACTGCGCGAACAGAACGGCAAGCTGACGTTGAAAATCGAACGCGGCATCACCCCGCCGCCCGGCGGGCTGGTACTGCCGTGGCCGTATGCGGGGCAACCAACAAAGAATGGGACGGTGAATGGTGCCGCCGCGGAATGGAAAAATGGTGAGCTCGTAATTCGGCATGTGCCGGCCAACATCGTGGTGGATTTGGCCGGGAAGTAGTACCGACGTCGAAATTAAGAAGCACCAACCCGACGTCTGACACTGGAAAAGGCGCAGCTATGGAGTACACCGCCTGCTCTGAGGCCATTTCTCTTTGGTTACTTTCTCTCTAGGCCCCCTCGGGGGGTTGGGCCAGCAAAGAGAAAGTGACCCGGCTCGCGGCAGCGAGTCGGAAGCCCGCGGCAGGCGAGCCAGGGCACGCAGACGCGACAACCGAGCGACTACGCCACTGGATCCCTGCCTACGCAGGGATGACCAGTAGGAAAGGGAGTCGCAAGGGCTGAACCCTCCCCCTCTCCCCAGAAGGAAAGGAGCAAGAGCTCAGAACTTGCCAGCGCGAAAGTCCGAAATCGCCTCGTGAATCTCTTCCGGCGTATTCATCACAAACGGCCCATACCGCGCCACACTCTCACCCAACGGCTTCCCCGCCACCAGCAACACCCGCGCCGCCGCATCGCGACCAGCAACCCGCACGCTAGTGCCCTTGGACAACACCGCCAGCTCGCTCCGGCGCAACACATCGCCAGCCACCTGCGCATCGCTACCGTCGAACACATAAGCAAACGCGCTATGTCCCTCCGGCAACGGAATCTCCAGCTGCGCACCAGGCTGCACGGAGATATCCAGATAGATCGGCGCGGTGGTGATCCCGGCCACCGGTCCAGTGGCGCCAAGCAACTCGCCCGCGATCACCTTCACCTCCACGCCATCCGACGGATGCACCACCGGAATGCGCTCGGGGCCGATGTCCTGATAGCGCGGGTCAGTCATCTTGTCCTTGGCCGGCAAGTTCACCCATAGCTGGAAACCCCACATCAGGCCGTTTTCCTGCTGCGGCATTTCCGAATGCAGGATGCCGCGGCCGGCGGTCATCCACTGCACGCTGCCGGGGCCGAGATCGCCGCGGTTGCCGTGGTTGTCGCCGTGCTGCATATGGCCGGCGAGCATGTAGGTGACGGTTTCAAAACCGCGATGCGGATGCTCCGGGAAACCGGCGAGGTAGTCGCCGGCCTGGTCGGAGCGGAACTCGTCCAGCAGCAGGAACGGATCGAGCATGTCCAGGCCGGGCTGGCCGATGATGCGCTTGAGCTTGACGCCCGCGCCGTCGGAGGTATCGGTGCCGCGGATGCGGCGAACAATGCTGCGCTCAGTCATGGCTGGCTCCCGTGGAAGGTCTGCCCACCATGATGGTTATGCGGCTTGCCGCATCCAAGCGGCGTGATGCGAACGGATTGTTTCCAAAACAACAGGGTGAGGCGCGCTCACCCCATCGCTTCAATGCACCCAATGCCCGCTGCGATGCCGCGGCGGCGGATTGTGCTCGTCGTCGCCGCTTTCGGCGGCGGCATGCACCATGGCTTCGAGCTCAGCCTCGGTCACCGGATGCTCGTGCCAATACTGGCCCACCGCGCCGAGCACGGCCGGCACCTGGGCCAGGCATTCGTCGTATTCCTCGTCGCTGAGCTTGTCGAAGTCAGCTTCGGCGCTGAGGATGCCTTCGTCCACCGCCAGCGCCATCACCGGGCCGAGCAGCTCCATCAGGGCCGGATCGTCGGCCAGGCGCTTTTCCCACAGGCTGGCGCGCAGGTCGATGGCGCGGCTGAAGCCTTCGCACCAGCCGGCTGCCGACAGCGCCGGACCGGCTTCCGTGTCGATTTCCCCGAGGATGGGCTCGTAGGCGTCCACGTCCAGTTCAGCGGCGATGGAGTCGTTGAGCTTGGCCAGCAGCGCCAGCACACGGTTACCTTCTTCTTCGTCGGCGAAGGGCTCGTGCAGCACTTCGGGCAGCCACTCTTCCGGCAGCACCTGCATCGGGCCGACGGTCAGCGCGGAGAGCATGCCGTGCACGCCATCCAGCAACAGGTCACCGTCGCCGGCGTGGGCGCGCAGGTAGCGGTCCAGTTCGTCGAGTTCGCTGTCGTTGAGCGAGCTGGGCCAGTCGGGGTTGGTTGTATTCATCAGATATCCAGATCCAGCGTGACCGGGGTGTGGTCCGAAGGCCGTTCCCAGCGACGCGGCGTACGGTCGATGGCTGCTGCCTTCGCCGCGGGTTTCAGGGCATCGCCGAGCAGGATCAGATCGATACGAAGGCCCATGTTGCGCCGGAAGGCTGCCTGACGGTAGTCCCACCAGCTGTAGTGTTCGCCGCCCTGTTCGAACAGGCGGAAGCTGTCGTGCAGGCCCAGATCAGTGATCGCCTTGAGTGCGGCACGCTCCGGCGGCGAGCACAAAATATCCTCGCCCCAGGTTGCCGGGTCGTAGACGTCGCGATCGTCCGGCGCGATGTTGAAGTCGCCCAGCACCACCAGATTCGGATGGCGCTCGATCTCGCGCGCCAGGAATTCGCGCACCTTGGCCAGCCAGTCCAGCTTGTAGGCGTATTTCTCGTCGCCCACCGCTTTGCCGTTGACCACGTACAGGTCCACCACCCGCACACCGCCGACGGTGGCGGCGAGGATTCGGCGCTGCGGGTCGTCCAGGTTGGGGATGTCGGTGACCACATCCTTGGGTTCTTCGCGCGCGAGGATGGCCACGCCGTTATAGGTTTTTTGCCCGGAGTACACCGCGTAATAACCTGCGGCGGCCAGTTCGTCCACCGGGAACTTGGCGTCCTCGAGCTTGGTTTCCTGCAGCGCGATCACGTCCGGCTGCGCCTCGGCGGCCCACTGGGCGAGCTGCGGCAGGCGCACCTTGAGGGAATTGACGTTCCAGGAGGCGATTTTCATGGGCGGCATTGTAAGGGAACCGTGGCCGTGGCCCGAACCCGCTCCAGGACGGGCCGCCGGCTGGCAAAACCATTATGCTGCCCCAAGCGACCCACCCTCAGGCCGAGAAACGAGCTAGTATGGGCGCCGCAGGGTTTGAGGTCACTCGGATGCACTGCTTCTACTAGCGGCACTGAATACCAAATTTCAAACCGCTCATCTTTCACGCTTCAGTTTCAAAGGTACTTTTTATGTCAGATCGTCAGCACGGAACCGTCAAGTGGTTCAACGATGCCAAGGGCTTCGGCTTCATCACCCAGGACGCCGGTGGCGAAGACCTGTTCGTCCACTTCAAGGAAATCCAGGGCAACGGCTTCAAGTCGCTGCAGGAAGGCCAGAAGGTGACTTACGTGGTCACCCAGGGTCAGAAGGGCAAGCAGGCCAGCCAGGTTCAGGCCGTCTAAGTCCGATCCGGTATGTGTCAAAAAGAAAGCCCGCGCAAGCGGGCTTTTTTTGTTGGCGGGTGTATCAGGCCAGCCCATGGCTGCGCAGCAAGGCCTCCGGCTCAGGCTTTCTGCCACGGAAGGCAACAAAGCTTTCCAGTGCGGGCCGGCTGGCGCCTACGGCAAGGATTTCGTGGCGGAAGCGCTCACCGGTGGCGCGGTCGATCACGCTGCCGTTGGTCGTTGCCTGTTCCTCAAATTCACCGAAGGCGTCGGCACTGAGCAATTCGGCCCACAGATAACTGTAGTAACCCGCCGCATAGCCACCGGCGAAGATGTGGCTGAAGCTGTTCGGGAAGCGCTGCCAGATCGGCGGATGCAGCACGGCTACCTGTTTGCGCACGTCTTCCAGCACCGCGAGCGTGCGTGCGCCCTGTTCCGGGTCGTATTCCAGATGCAGGCTGAAGTCGAACAGCGCGAACTCCAGCTGGCGCACCAGGAACAGGCCGGCGTGGAAATGCCGCGCGGCGAGCATGCGCTGGAACAGTTCCTCCGGCAGTTTTTCGCCGGTCTGCCAATGCCGCGCGAACAGATCGAGCGCTTCGCGGTTCCAGCCGAAGTTCTCCATGAACTGGCTGGGCAGTTCCACCGCATCCCATTCCACGCCATCGATGCCGCCGATGGATGGCAGGGCGATCTCAGTGAGCAGGTGATGCAGGCCGTGGCCGAATTCGTGAAAGAGCGTCAGCACGTCGTCGTGCGTGAGCAGGGCCGGGCGGCCTTCGGTGGGCGGCGCGAAATTGCAGGTGAGGAAGGCCACCGGCAGTTGCTCGTTCTCGCCATCCTTGAAACGCGCGCGGCACACATCCATCCACGCTCCGCCACGCTTGCCGGAGCGGGCGTAGAGATCGACATAGGCACCTGCGAACACGCGACCGTCGGCGTCGCGCATGTCGTAGTAGCGCACCTCCGGATGCCACACATCGACACCATCGCGCGGGCTCAGGGTGACGCCGTAGAGCTTCTGCACCAGACCGAACAGGCCGTCGATCACCGCCGGCAGCGGGAAGTACGGCTTGAGCTGCTCTTCGTCCAGGTCGTAGTTTTTCTGGCGCAGTTTTTCGGAGGCGTAGCCGACGTCCCAGGATTCGAGGTTGTCCAGCTTCAGTTCCTGGCTGGCGAATTCGCGTAGCGCGGCCAGTTCCTTGCGCGCTACCGGCCGCGCGCGTTGGGCGAGGTCGTGCAGGAACTCCATCACCTCGGTGGGCGAGGCGGCCATCTTGGTCGCCAGCGATTCCTCGACGGCATTGCCAAAGCCGAGCAGCAGCGCCGCCTCGTGGCGCAACGCCATGATCTTCTCGATGCGCGGGCCGTTGTCGTACTTGCCGGCGTGCGGGCCCTGGTCGGAAGCACGGGTCTGGTAGGCCCAGTACACGCGCTCGCGCAGGCCGCGGTTGTCGGCGTAGGTCAGCACCGCCTGCACACTGGGCTGCTTGAGCGTGACCAGATAGCCGTCGAGATTCTGCTCTTTGGCGTACTGACGCAGCACGGCGCGGCCGGATTCAGGAATGCCGGCAAGATCGCGCTCGTCAGTGATGTGCTCATGCCAAGCGTCGGTGGCATCCAGCACAGCATTGGAGAACTCCGTGGACAGCTTGCTCAGTTCTACGCCGATGGCGCGGTAGCGCGAGCGCGCCGGCTCTTCCAGCGCGACGCCGGACAGTTTGAAATCGCGCAGCGCGTGCTCGACCAGGGCACGCTTCGGCCGCGACAGCGCAGCGAATGCCGGCGCATCGGCCAGCGCTTGCACCACTTGGTACAGCTCGCGGTTCTGGCCCAGCTCGATGGCGTGGTCGGTGAGCTTTTCCTCGGCCGGTCCATAGACCTCGCGCAGGGCTTCGCTGTCCGCCACCGAATGCAGGTGGCTCACCGGCGACCAGGCCCGCGCCAGCCGCTGTTCGAGCCGCTCCTGGGTCAGCATCACGCCGTCGAAATCGCGCGGTCCGCCGGCGGCGGTGAGTGCGTCGATGCCTTCGCGGTAATCCGCCAGCAGGGTGTCGATGGCTGGGGTGACATGTTCCGGGCGGATCTGCGAGAACGCGGGCAGGATGGCGTCGGCCAGCAGCGGGTTGTCCAGGGTGTTGTCTTGGGACATGTGTTTCTCCTTAGGGCCGCCAGCGTGGCGACCGGCCGGGGCGAAATCAAGCCGCTCTGCGACGCACTTCTGGCTGTCACAAAGCGCGCCGTACCATCGCATGCATGTTGCAGACGGATTTCACCGAACTACTACGTCAAAGCGACGTGTTTGGGCATTTGGACCGTGACGCCCTGGAGGCCCTGGGCCGCCAGCTGGTGTGGTTCGGCCTGCCCGGCGGCCGGCCGCTTTACAAGCAGAACGAGCCGGCGGACGCGATGTACCTGCTGGTCAGCGGCAGCCTGGGCGCGTTCGACGGGCCAACCGTACTGACGCGTCTGATCTCGGCCGGCGACAGCGTGGGAGAGATCAGCCTGGTCAGCGGCGAAAGCCGCCAGGCCACGGTGCGGGCCCTGCGTGATTCCGAGTTGCTGCGGCTGGATCGCGACGCGTTCGAGGCACTGGTCAGCCAGTATCCACAGGCCATGCTGGGCATAGCACGGGTCGCCATTGCACGCCTGCAGCAACGCCTGCGCAACGAGGACAGCCCCGGCAACGCGCGCACCTTCGCCCTGCTGCCGGTGGATGCCGACGTGCCGGCACGCACGCTGGCGATGCAGCTGGCGATGGCGCTGGAGGCCTACGGCAGCTGCGCGGTGATCGACGAGGAGCATGGAGCCGGTCGCGGCAGTGACTGGTTCGCCGAGCGCGAAGCGCAGGTGCGCTTCGTGATCTATCTGGATACGCGCGGCGATGCGCTGTGGCGCCAGCGCTGCCTGCGCCAGGCCGATGTGCTGCTGCTGCCGGCGCAGGCAGCGCAGCCGGCGCGGCCCTGGCCGGAAGGTGCACCCCTGCACCCCTCGCGTGCCGGACATCGGCCGCGCCATCTGATCTTGCTGCATCCTGGGCGCCAACCCAGCTTGGGCGCGGCGCAGCGTTGGCGCGCCCAGTTCAGCGGCGAACTGCAGCACCACCACGTCGGCGGCCAGGCCGATATCGCGCGGCTGGCGCGACTGATCAGTGGTCACGCACGCGGTCTGGTGCTTGCCGGCGGCGGTGCGCGCGGACTGGCGCATCTCGGTGCGCTGCGCGCCTTGCATGAGGCCGGCTATGTGTTCGATAGCGTAGGCGGCACCAGCATCGGCGCGATCATCGGCGCGGGCGTCGCCGCCGGCTGGGAGCTCGGCGAGATGACCGAGATCTACCGGCGCGCTTTTATCGAAGGCCGCCCGCTGTCGGACTGGACCTTGCCGCTGGTGGCGCTCACCCGCGGCCGCCGCGCCGCCCTGATGCTGCGCCGCGCGTTCGGCGCTCTGGATATCGAAGATCTCACCCTGCCGTTCTTCTGCATCGCCACCTGCCTGTCCGGCGCTGGCATGGTGGCGCAACGGCGCGGGCCGCTCTGGCTATGGCTGCGTGCCTCCAGCGCCATCCCCGGCGTATTGCCGCCAGTGCTGCATCACGGCCGCGTCTACGTCGATGGCGCGCTGATGAATAACCTGCCCACGGATGTGATGGCGACCGACGGCATCGATCACATCACCGCCGTGGATATCCGTGCCGAGATTTCCCTGCTCACCACCGCCGAGGAATACGCCACCCCGCCATGGTGGCGTCTGTTGCTGCAGCGACAGACCATCCAGCGCCCGGGCCTCGTCTCCACCCTCGTGCGCGCGGGGATGGTGAACAGCGAGGCACCCAGCCTGCATCGCCGCGAGCGTGCGGACCTGCTGCTCACGCCGCCGCTGGAACACATAGGCATGCTGGACTGGAAGGATTGGCAGCGCGCGATCGAGGCGGGTTATCTGCACACGCTGAAAGTGCTGGAAGAGCAGCAACGGTAGGAGCCCACCCTGTGGGCGACCGCTCTGCGCGGCGGCCGTTTGCGGCCGCTTTCGCCCACAGGGTGGGCTCCTACAACAGCATCAACCGTTACCATGGCTGGATGAAACATCTCCGAACTTATCGGGGCATCGCCCCCACCCTCGGCCAGCGCGTTTACGTTGATCTGGCTGCCACCGTGATCGGTGCCGTCGAGCTGGCCGATGATGTGTCGATCTGGCCGGGCGCGGTGCTGCGCGGCGACGTGCATCACATCCGCATCGGCGCGCGCAGCAATGTGCAGGACGGCACCATCGTGCATGTCACGCACGATGGCCCTTACTCACCGGGCGGGTTCCCTACCTTGGTCGGCGAAGGTGTCACCATCGGCCACGCTGCGGTGATCCACGCCTGCACCATTGAGGATTACTGCCTGATCGGTATGCACGCCACCGTACTCGACGGCGCCACGGTGAAAAAGTACGGCTTCGTCGGCGCAGGCAGCGTGATTCCGCCGGGCAAGGTGGTGGGCGAGCGCGAGCTGTGGCTGGGTAATCCAGCCAAGTTCGTGCGGCTGCTCAACGACAAGCAGATCGAGCAGTTGCATTACTCCGCCGATCACTATGTGCGACTGAAAGACGAGTATCTCGCGGCGGAATGAGTACGCGCCACGTACTTTTCCTGTGCAGCCGCAACCGGCTGCGCAGCCCCACGGCGGAGCAAGTGTTCCGTGAGTGGCCGCAACTGGAAGTGGATTCCGCCGGCCTATCGTCCGATGCGGATACGCCGCTCTCCGCCGAGCAGGTGGATTGGGCGGAGATGATCATGGTGATGGAGCCCGCGCATCGCCGCCGGCTGCAATCGCGCTTTGCCCGGCATCTCCATGGCAAGCGGGTAGTGGTCCTGGGCATTCCCGACGACTACGACTTCATGCAGCCCGAGCTGATCGAGCTGCTGTTGAAGAAAGCGGGACCGTTGCTGCGCTAAGACGCCTCGGCGTCACTGCGCCTGGGTGGAGGCGGACGATGCGGACTGGATCATCGCGGCGCGCGCTTCGTCGCTGCGGATCTGGATCTGGCGCTGCGCATCCAGCTTGCCGCCGAGCAGGGCGAGCTTGTAATTGGTGCCGTCGAATTCGCGCAGCAACGACAGCTCGCGCTGGGCTTCATCCAGCTCGTTGTTGTTGATGGCGCGTTCTACATCGTCCGCGGCCGGTTCGAATAATTGATGCAGACCGTCCTGCGCCAAGGCGTTGTTCGGATCCAGCTGCAATGCGCTGAGATAGAACTCGTAGGCATTGGCGCCGGCCGGTGCGACCAGCCGTTTTTCATCCACTGCGGCCTTGGCCAGCCCGAGCATGATGCCGACACCGCTGTTGTCGTCGGCGCCGCCACTGGTCGACGCCGTTGCCGGGCCTTTCGAAGAACCGGACGCAAGATTCGCCATGGACGTCGGGCGCATCAGCGCATACGCGGCGCCGGCTGCGATAACCAGCAAGACCAGTGAAGCAACAAGCAGGCCGCGTCGCGAGGACGCAGCGGAAAACAAACGGGACATGACACCTGGCCGATGGGGTGGGGCCGCATTCGGGACCATGCGTCATCGCATGTCCCAGCAGCGCGCCACGGTAGCCACGCCAGATGTCAGCTATGTGACGCCGTTGGCGTTTTATCCTGCGCCGCTTAGCCGAAGTGGCCACCGGTGATCTTCCCGTCCTTGTCCAGCTCCGGGTAGTAGCGGCTGTTGTTGCTGCGGAACTCCATGGTGGTCATGGTGCCGGGCATCACCAGCTGCACATCCGGATAGGTCACGTGGAACTGCTCCGGCGTGGGATGAGTGGCGATGAAGGCGTCGAAGCTTTTCATGTCGGTCACGAAACCGGCCACGGGCTTGGCTACGGGCTGGGTCATGTCGTGACAGGCTCCGGTGGCGATGGCGACAGCAAGCAGGGGCAGGACGAGCGTGGCCTTGCGCATGACGGATCTCCTTGGCGGGTGCGGCAATTATGCGTCATACCGTCGAAGGCGGCGGCGCTTCCTTGCGCGGTTACTCAAAGCCGGAATTCGATGCGCTGGCGCAACTCCGATGACGCCGGTGCGCCATTGCGCATGCCCGGCGTGAACTGCCAGCGCTCCACCGCGCCTAGTGCGGCGCGGTCGAACACGTTCTTGGGATCCGCGTCGATCACGCTGGCACGACTTACCGAGCCGTCCGCTTCGACAACGAAACGCACATCCACCCAGCCCTGCCGGCGCGTACGCCGGGCGTCGGCCGGGTAGTACGGCTCGATACGCCGCTTCAGCACAGGCGGTGTCGCGGCAACGGCTTCCGCGGCGGGTGACGCGACAGGCGCGGGTCGCGACACTGGCAGTGCGGCGGGTTCCGGCTCGGTCCGCTTCACAGGTAGCGCGGGCTGACTGATGACGGACGGCGGTGCCGGCGTGACCGCGACCGGTGTGGACGGTGTCGTCACCGATGCTGCATGGGCCTGCTGTTTCTGCGCGGCGGTCTGCGCCTGTTGCTGCTCGCGACGCTGCTGGTCCTCCGCCACCTGCAACTGCGCCTGCAGCTTGGCGCGCAGGATGGTGAGCGTGTAGTTGGTGGGGTCGGCTTTGGACAGCAGGTCGATTTGCCGCTGGGCTTCGGCGGCGTTGCCCTGGCCGATGGTCTGCTCAGCGGCAGTGGCGGCGAACGGGAAAATTTCGCGCAGGGCATCCTGCGCCGCCTGGTTATCCGGCTGCTGCTTCAACACCTTCAGATACCACTCGATGGCGTTGTCGCCTGCCGGCGCCAGCAACCGCTGCTGTGCCATCGCATCGCGTGCGTGCAGCAAAAGGTCCGCCGTGGTCACCGGCACATCGGCACGATGGATCGGGCCGGCATCGGCCACTGGCGCCACATCCTGCGTCACGTGTTCGTTGCTACCGGCACCGCGCAATAGCCAGACAATCACGCCACCCGCGCAGGCGAACAAAGCGAGCAGGATCAACAGGACATAGCGCGTCGCACCTTGGGTACGGCGTTGAAGCGGGGCAGCTGGCATGGGAGATGTATCGGGGAGGCCGCGGGGCGCGCCAGCTTAGTGACGCGATATTGCGGAGATGTTGCCTCCCGAAGCTGTCGCGCAGCCGTCACCTCGACGGCTGCGCGACATCAGGCGCTTACCAATCCACCTGCAGGTTGCGGCTGTCGGGCGAACCGTCGGGGTGGGCGATCCACCACACGCGGTTCTGCTGATCCGGGCAACCCTGGCCGGTGGCGTAGGTGGCCAGCGCGCCGCTCGCGGTGCTCAGATCGGTGCGGTAGCAACTGCCGAAGCTGTCGTTGAAGCGGAAGCTCTGCGCACTCTGCTGGCCGGTGTGGCTGGTGAGTGCGCCGCTGGCGTCGAAGTTCAAGGTGTCGGCGCTATCCACCGTATTGCTGATGTCGGCCTTGTAGACCGGGAAGCCCAGCAAGCGGCGTTCGCCATGCGTGATGTAGCCCTGATGCGTCGTGGTGGCCGCGCTCAGGCTGCCGTCGCTCGCGACCTGCTGGTTGTAATCGACACTCAGCGGGTACGCGGCATGGGCGCGGTATTCCACGGTGAGCAGCGGACCGACGCGACTCTGGCTCACGCTGTCTACCTGGGTGAGCTGTTCGGTCTGCTGGCGATAGGTGCTGGCGTTGATGGTGAAACGCTGCACATCGTTGAAGCCTACCGTCTGCGTCACCGAGCTGACCACTCGCCCACTCGAACCGGTGGCGTAACCCTCGATCACGAACTGGCGCGTCAGTTGCGTAGTGATGTCGCCGGTGAGGTTGCCGCTGCTATCGGTCGCCAGGGTGCTGCCGATGGTCGGCGTCGGCGGCTGGCCCACCAGAGTGTTGCGGGTGATGTGGCCGTTGACCTGCTGCGCATGACGATCGCGGTACACCAGCAAGGTGGCTGTGGTGGAGAAATAACCGTGTGCGCCTGCCACGCTCAAGGCGACCTCATGCGGACTGCCGTCGCTGAGCTGGCCGGCGAACGGTGTCAAGTCGACGCGGTAAGGCATGAAGTTGAGCGTCTGCACGCCGGGTGTCGGCCGCCACAGGTAGGGATCGATGCCACCGGTGTAGATCCATGGATACACCGGCGCCACACCGGCCGGCTGGCCGTCGATGCTTACTTCGGCTTCGCGGAAATTGCCGCCGCCGCATTCCTGCACCTGCGCGGCGTACTGGTCGGGCACGCAGGTGTACCAGAACTCGTCGCCACTCTGGCTCTGTGCGAACACATCCAGATACGCGCGCACGACATTGCGCGGCAGGCTCAGCGTCTTGGCGAGCTTGTCGGTGGGGCCGTTGAGGATGGCGGTATCACCCACGGCGTCCGCACCCAGCGGATACACCGCATCCGGCACCTGCGCGGCGGGAGCGATCAGCGACGCCGGGTAGAACAGCAAGCGCGCGCTGCCGTGAATGATGCCGGTGTAGGTGCTGTTCACCACATTGCCGATGATCGCCTGGCCCTTGCCGGGCTGGCGCAGCATCGTGGTGTAGTCGGTCAGGTCGCGCTCCACGTGCCAGCTCGGCGATACCGCGGCGGAAGGCTCTTGGGTGGTGCCGAAATACAGGTTCACGCCGGACAGCCACAAGCTGGCGGTGCGGTCGAACTGGCGGCCCGCGGTCACCGAGAAATCCGCCTCCAGCACGACCTTGGACCAACGGCTGCCGCAGGATGCGGGCGGCGCGTAGTCGTAAGGGCGCGTATTGAAATCGGTGAAGGTGACATCGTTGAACAGCTGAACAACACAAGGCGTGCCCGGCGGGCGCGGCACGGTGGGATCGGCAACGACGACATTCCTTGTTCCGATCACCGGATCATTGCCGGCGGCATGCGCCGCACCAGCAGACATACTCAAACCCAATGCAACGAACAGCCCGGTCACGACCGGGCCGAAGCCTGCGAACCTCTTCGGCAACATGGTGCTGACTCCCCGTAAAGTGCCCCTGTCCGACCAAGCTAGCACGCGTCTCGCGCCGCGTCTTTTTAGACGATTTAGACGTCTGAACAGTCGTGACCACCGTCGCAAGACTACGTAGGAGCGCACCCTGTGCGCGAAATTCCTTGCGATAAAGATCAGGTGTTACGAAAGCGGGCGGACCTAATGGCCTGTCGCCCACAGAGCCTGCCCCGGACTCGATCCGGGGGTGGGCTCCTACCGGGATGAGGTGGCCGCTTCCAGCGACTGGAGGTAAGTCATCGCGTGAGCGCTGTTCGCGCCGCACATCGCGTACTCGGGCTTCAACCGCGAACACACCGCCGGCCGCTCCGCTCGGCCAAAAATGGCGCAGCGGTTGTCGTCGGTCAGCTGCACGCAACGCACGCCGGCCGGCTTACCTTGCGGCATGCCGGGAATCGGCGAGCTGATGGACGGCGCGATGCAACAGGCACCGCAGCCGGCGCGGCAGGCGAGCGTCATCGCTCAGCCGTATTGCTGACGCAGTGCGAGGTAAACGGGATCGGTATCAGGGCGCCTGCCGTGCCACAGCTCGAACGCGTCGGCGGCGGTTTCCACCAGCATGCCCAGACCGTCGAAGGCGTAGCGCGCATTGCCCGCACGAGCCCAGGCGAGGAAGCCGGTGGCGGCCTTGCCGTACGAGAGGTCATAGCAGGTAGCGCGGTTGCCGATCAGGCTGAAAGGCAGGTCCAGCGATGCGCCAAGCACGCCAGCCGAGGTGGCGTTGACAATCAGGTCGTAGCTATCGATGTTGGCGAGGTCTTCCCAATAGCGCGTATGCGCGCGCGCCGGTTCGCCGATGGCGTCGGCCAGCGCGTCGGCGGCCTCGGGGGAGCGGTTGACGATGGTCAGGGTGTTCACGCCTGCATCGAGCAGATTCCAGGCCACGCCATGCGCAGCGCCACCGGCACCAAGCAACAAGGCATCGTGGCCGCGCAGATCGACCTGATGGCGTTCGGTGAGGTCGCGCACCATGCCGGCGCCGTCGGTGTTGTGGGCAGCCAGTCGGCCATCCGGCAGACGAGTGAGCACGTTGGCGCTACCGGCGCGCATGGCGGCTTCACTGCGCTGGTCGGCCAGAGCGAAGGCAGCGGTTTTGTGCGGCAGGGTGACGTTGGCACCCACACCGCCCTCGGCGAAGAAACGGCGCACGCTGGCCTCGAACTCCGCCGGTGACGCGTCGATGGTGCGGTACTCCAGCGCTATGCCGAACTGCTTGCCGAACACCTGGTGGATCTGCGGCGACAGCGAATGAGCGATCGGATGGCCGAAGACGGCGAACTGGCCTGCACTCATGACGTGCTCCTTGGTTGGATGGGGACTCCGCAGGGGCACAAGCCGACCCGCAACAGCCGAATATTCTAATCCCGGGCGACCGCGAAGGCCCCAACTGCGGGGGTCGCAGGTTTTGAGATGAGCCGTGGGCAAGCTGGCCTCACCTGATCACCACGGACCGCCACCATGCGCAAGCCAGCCTCCGATAACAGCCGCCACTACCGCTTGCTCGCCGGCGCCTTGCTGTGGCTACTGGCGGGCGGCGTGTTGTTGCTCACCACGCTGGTGCCGGTACGCACCGATCTGCTCGGCTGGACGCCGGCCTTCTGGCTGGTGGGCGCGCCGCTGGCGTTGCTGCTGGTGCTGGAGCCGGGACTGCCGCGCCAGTTGCTATCGCTGCTGCGCCCGCGCCGTCGCCGCGTACCGCAAGCCATCTGGCACTGAATTCCGCTTGGCAGTGGAAGTCTGGGTGCGCAGGGAGCGCACTCTGGGAGCGACGACGGAAGCCGGGATGGCTGGGCACCCGTCGGGCGCGGCGCGAAGGATCGCGTCATGGGTTTCGGCAGTCCAGGGAAGGGCTGCCGAAGTCACCCGCTCCACCATGGATCAGTCGGCTATACCCAGGCGCTTGCGTTCGAGCCGGCGCATGAACTCCTGCATGATGCGCAGATAGAGATCGTCGCCGAGATAAGCGTCTTCCACGCCCGCGTCGATCGACGGGTTGTCGTTTACTTCGATCACCACCGGCTTGTCGCCGACCTGCTTCAGGTCCACGCCGTACAGGCCATCGCCGATGGGCTGGGTGGCCTTGAGCGCCAGCTTCACCACTTCCGCCGGCGCGTCGCGCACGGGGATGGTTTCGAAGCCGCCGGACTTGGCCGTGCCCTTGGCGCCGTGGTTGTAGATCTGCCAGTGGCCGCGCGACATGTAGTACTTGCAGGCGTACAGCGCCTCATGATTCAGCACGCCGATGCGCCAGTCGAATTCGGTGTAGACGAACTCCTGCGCCAGCAGCAGGGCGCTGTGCTGGAACAGTTCGCTGGTGGCTTTTTCCAGTTGCGCGTCGTTCTCCACTTTCACCACGCCGCGCGAGAACGAGCCGTCCGGAATCTTCAGCACGATGGGAAAGCCGAGCTTGGCGGCGACATCCTTGATGCCTTTCGCGTTGTCGCGGTAGAGGATCTCGGTGTTGGGCACGGCCAGCTTGCGCGACACCATCAGATCGTTGAGGTAGATCTTGTTGGTGCAGCGAAGGATGGAGCTGGGATCGTCCATGACCACCATGCCTTCCTTCTCCGCGCGATGCGCGAAGCGGTAGGTGTGGTTGTCGCTGGCGGTGGTCTCGCGAATGAAGAGGCCGTCGTACTCGGCCAGGCGCTGGTAATCGTTCTTGCCGATCGGGTCGACTTCGATGCCTAGTTCCTTGCCGGCGTTGATGAAGGACTTGAGCGCCTTCTTGTTCGACGGCGGCATGGCCTCGTTGGGGTCGACCAGCATGGCGATGTCGTAGCGATAGCGCTTGCGCGCCTTCGGCTTGCGCCACAGCTTTTTGGAGAAGCGGTCCAGCGCCTCGGCGAAGGCGTCTTCCTGTGCATCGTCCAGCGTGTGCAGACCCACTGGCTTGATCGAGCTGACCTGCCACACGCGGTCGCGCTCGAACTCGATGCGCAGCAGCGGGCAGGGAAACAGTTCGAACACCTGGCGCGCCAAATCCTGCAGCGCCGGGTAAGCAGTTTCGCCGAAGTAGACGAGGATGCCGAAGTCCGTAGTGTCACGACCGCCGGCCGGCAGGAAATGGGTCAGCTTCTGATTGAGGTCTTCGATGTCCAGGCCGTACAGCGAGCGCCGGCGCAGATCGTTCACCGTGCGCACCGACGGCATCACCTTGTGCCCGCGCGCTTCACCCAACAGAGAGACGTAATAACCGGTGCCGAGGTATTTGTAACTGCGGCACAGGTTGATGACTTGCGTGCGTTCGTCGTCGCCGCCGATCGGTTCGCGCAGGTAGTCCATCGCGGTGACGACGTCGACGGACGGGTAGTAAGAGCCCCAGTCGGAGGCCTTCTCGACAACGATGACGAGACGGGACATGACACCTCAAATTCGGTAGAACCGCGGGGGTGTCGTCACGTGGAAGAACGGGGCGGCACGGCACAAGGCCGGCAGTTTGGCACATGGAAGACTTTGTTCAAGGGAATGATCCAAGAGCCAGCCCTCATCGTTCACGTAGCCCGCGTTGAGTCGCTGTGGGCGCCAGGCGGTGAGGTGTGGCGAAGCGCCTGACTGGCCGTCAGGCCGAGCCGCGCGTCGCCGCCTGGCGCCCACAGCGACTCAACCCTACGGGCCGGGTCTGTTTGCGCACAATCCTGCGTCATCACTCGGTTGTGTACGGACGTACACGCCCTCGTTCTTCCTGGTCTTGCGAGCAAACAGCTCCCGGCGCGGGCCACGTGAACGATGAGGGCTGGCTCTAAAGCGACACTAAATGTCGTCGTTGCCTCCATGACCTGTTGGCGATTGCGGAGCGCGGCCCGCAGGTCTAGAGTGCCGCGCTTCCGCCGCCCTCCCTTCTTTACTCTGACTGCCGCCGCGTCCCGCGCCGCACCGGAATCCGCCTGATGACCCCAATGCCCGCGACCGCCGCTGTGCGCGTGCGCCGCGCTGAACTTTCCGATCTCGATGACCTGGTCGCACTGGAGGAGCAGAGCTTCACCAGCGACCGGCTCAGCCGTGCCCAGTTCCGGCGTCACCTGGACAGCGAGAGCGCGCAGGTGTTGGTAGCCAGCGCCAACCATCGCCGCTTCCTCGGTACCGCCGTGGTGTTTTTCCGCAAGGGCAGTCAGCGTGCGCGCCTCTATTCCATCGCCACGCACGCCGAAGCGCGCGGCAAGGGCGTGGGTTCGGCCCTGCTGGAGGCGGCTGAGCATGAGGCGCGGCGGCGGCGATGCCACGCACTGCGGCTCGAGGTGCGTACCGATAACCACAGCGCCATCCGCTTGTACGAGCGGCTCGGCTACCACTGCGTCGGCGAGCATAAGGGCTTCTACGAGGACGGCTCGGACGCCTGGCGCTACGAAAAGATACTGCGCTGAGAGCGTCCGTTTAGCCGCCGAACGGCTGGCCGAGGCGCTGCTCCGTGGCTTCGTCCGGGCGCGCCACCAGCGCACCGGTGCGCATCAGACTGACGTTGTAGTGCCCTTCGTCGACTAGCGGCAGGAAGGCGCCGCTGCCAAACACGGTGTCCACGCCAGGCAGCCATTGCGGATGCTGGCGCTTGAGGTCGAGCACGTCATAGGCACCCGCTTCGTCGAAGCTGATGACGGTGCGCGGTGCCTGTGCTTCCTGCGCGGGATCGTCGTAGCGTCCGCTCAGGCGGTCGAGGCGGTAGAGCGGTGGCAGGCCGGCCAGCAGCGCGGGCAGTTTCCACTTCAGCACGATGGCCTCCACCCGCCAGGCATCACCGGATACAGCGACCTGACGCGTGCTGCCATCGGGCCAGCGCAGGGTCAGCGCCCAGCGCTGCGGTGACAGAATGCGGGCGTCGATCGCCACCACCGGCGTTTCTTCCGACAGCAGGCGATAACCGCGCAGGCTCCAGCTGGCGCCAGCCAGCGTCAAGGTGAGTGCGAAACCCACCAGCAGCAGCAAGGTCCGCAGCGTGGCAGCCAGCCGCTGGCCGGCATGCAGGCGCGTGCGCAGGGCGACCAGTTGCACCAGGGTGAAAAGCAGTGCGATCACCGCCAGTACCAGCAGGAGGGTGCTGGGCAGGCGCAGCAGCGTGGTCCAATCCATAACTTCTTTACTCCACGCCGAGAAACGGCGGTGACCTACGCATGATAACGGCTGCTGCGTGTCGCTCCGAACCGAAACACGCTGAATGGTCGACCGCACGGCCTATCGCGGCGCGACTGGTGGGCATCGCTATACTGCGGCCGTCTCCGTAGGAACCCACATCCATGCGTCGATCCATCCTGCTGTTCCCGCTTTGCCTCGTCACGGCCGTGCTGGCCGGTTGCGGCAACAAGGGTCCGCTGTACATGCCGCCGCCGAAGCCGGCTCCGGCACCGACCGCGGCTAAGGTTGTACCCGCTCCGGCCGCCACCACGGCGGCACCCGCGCAACACTGAAGGCATCCGGCGATTTCATGAAATTGCGCTTCACCAAGATGCAGGGCATTGGCAACGATTTCGTGATTGTCGATGCGCGTCGCGATGGCTTCGGCCTGCGCGAGACGGAGATCCGTGCGATCGCCGACCGGCATAACGGCGTGGGCTTCGATCAGCTGATCAGCATCGAGCCGGCGCGCGATCCATCCTGCGCGTTCTATTACGGCATCTGGAATGCCGATGGTTCGCCCTCCGGCCAATGCGGCAACGGCGTGCGTTGTGTGGCGGCGTGGCTACATCGCGATGGGGCGCTGGCGATCGGCGATACGGTGCGGCTGGAAAGTCCTTCCGGCCCCGTCACCGTGCGCTTGCTGGCGGCGGACCAGGTCACCGTGGATATGGGCGAACCGGATTTCCGGCCCGAGCACATCCCCTTCCAGACCGATGCCCCGGCCGACCGCTACGACCTCGATGTAGGCGGAGAGATGCTGGAGGCCGGCGTCGTATCGATGGGCAACCCGCACGCCGTTGTGGTGGTGCCTGATCTGGGTTTGCCTGCGTTGTTCCGTCACGGCCCACTGCTGTCGACGCACGAGCGCTTTCCGGAAGCCGCGAACACCGGTTTCGTACAAGTCCTGGATCGCCGCCATCTGCGCCTGCGCGTACACGAGCGCGGCAGCGGCTGGACCCTGGCCTGCGGCACCGGCGCCTGCGCCGCGATGGCGGTGATGCGCCAGCGCGGCGAAGTGGACGACAGTGTGCAGGTCGAACTTCCGGGCGGCCGCTTGCAGATCGACTGGGCTGGCCCTGGACATACGCTGTGGATGACCGGGCCGGCCGCCTTTGTATTTGAAGGCGAGTGGCTGGGGATGACCGCGCATTGAAGCGTCATGACGGCCATCGCACACTCGGCGCCAGACCACCCGCCCGACTCTTCGGTTTTTGAGGTAACCCGCGCATGACCGACTCCGCTCTCGACGATACCTTGCAAGCCCAGGATGTAGCCGCTTACCTGCGCCGTCATCCAGGCTTTCTCAACGACTTTCCGGAACTGGCAGCGCAGCTGACCTTGCCGCGTGAGCAAGGGCCCGTAGCTTCGCTCGCGGTGTATCAGCTGCAGCAGCTGCGCGAAAAGAACGCCGAGCTGGAGCGGCGCCTGGCCGAGCTGGTCAGCATTGCTGCCGAGAACGAGCAGCTGATGCAGCGCGTGCACGATCTCAATGTCGCCGTGCTGCGCGCCAATACGCCGGCCGTTGCGGCACGCAGCGTGATCGCCAAGCTGTCGGAAGATTTCAAGACCGATCAGGTGCGGCTGCTGCTGTTCGGCGATGCTTCCCTGCCTCCGGCCGACTGGCTAACGCAGTTCCCGGGTGGTCGCGCGGAGCTGCCGGAGTTCGCCGATTTCCTTGCCCACCATGAGCCCATCGCCGGGCGTCTTTCGGCGGAACGCCTATACCGGTTGTTCGGCGATCACGCGCCGTCGATCCAGTCGACCGCGCTGATGCCGCTGGGCGAACTCGGCATACTCGCCATCGGCAGTGGCGATCCGGATCATTTCCAGCCGGGCATGGGCACCTTGTTCCTCAAGATGATCGCCGCCACCGTTACCGCGGCGCTGCTGCGCTCGCAGGACGGCGCCTGAGCATGGAGCCGCGCGGCCAGGTCGAGACCTGGCTCGCCCGCCTCGCCGGCGAGCGCAAGGCGTCATCGCACACCGTCGATGCGTATCGTCGCGATCTTGACAAGCTGCTGCGCTGGATGGAGGTGCAGCAGGTGTCTGGCTTTGCCGCGCTCGATGCGCATCGTATGCGCGCTTTCGTCGCCGCCGAGCATCGCGCGGGGCTGTCGCCCAAGAGCCTGCAGCGCCTGCTCTCATCCTGCCGCAGCCTGTTCCGCCAACTGCAACGCGAAGGCATGCTGGAGCACGATCCTGTCGCTGGCGTGCGCGGCCCCAAGGTGCATCGCAAACTGCCTCAGGTGCTGGATGTCGATGAAGCCACCGCCCTGGTGGAAGCCGACAGCGGCGGGGCGCTGACTTTGCGCGACCGCGCCATGCTGGAGCTGTTCTATTCCTCCGGACTGCGTCTGTCCGAACTGGTCGGTTTGCGCTGGCTGGATCTCGACCTGAGCGCTGGCGAAGTGCGCGTGCTCGGCAAGGGCAGCAAGACGCGCATCGTGCCGGTGGGCAAGCATGCGGTGAACGCCTTGCGTGCGCTAGGCGACGTCGAAGGACGCGCGCCTGAATCTCCGGTATTCCGCGGTCGCGGTGGTGCGCCGATCAGCCCGCGCACGGTGCAGGCACGCCTGAAGACGCTCGCGCTGAGCCAGGGTTTCGCCAAGCGCGTGCATCCGCATCTGCTGCGCCACACCTTCGCCAGCCACATGCTGGAATCCTCCGGCGACCTGCGCGCCGTGCAGGAATTGCTGGGGCACGCCGACATCGCGACCACCCAGATCTATACCCATCTGGATTTCCAATACCTGGCCAAGGTGTATGACGCGGCGCATCCGCGAGCCAAGCGAAAGGGCTGATTTGCCCCCTCAACGTTCCACGGCGCCATAACACTCCGGCGACGCCGCAAGCCCCAGCATATTGAACGGCATGCCCATCGGCCCCACCTCTGCCGCTCAAGCTAATGCGGAGCCCCTCATGGAATCGTTCCACGCCACCACTATCATCTCCGTTCGCCGCAACGGCCGCGTCGTGATCGGCGGCGACGGCCAGGTCACCCTCGGCAACACGGTGATGAAGGCCAACGCCCGCAAGATCCGCCGTCTCGGCAAGGGCGACGTACTCGCCGGTTTCGCCGGCGCTACCGCCGATGCCTTCACTTTGTTCGAGCTGTTCGAAGAAAAGCTGATCAAGCACAGCGGCAACCTGACCCGCGCCGCGGTGGAAATGGCCAAGGAATGGCGTACCGACCGCCGCCTGGGCCGCCTCGAGGCCATGCTGGCGGTGGCGGATAAGGACGCCTCGCTGCTGATCTCCGGCAATGGCGACGTACTTGAGCCCGAGCATGGCCTGATCGCGATCGGCTCCGGTGGCCCGTACGCGCAGTCCGCCGCGCTCGCGCTGATGGAAAACACAGCGATGGATGCGCGCGAGATCGTCGAGAAGGCGCTGAAGATCGCCGGCGACATCTGCATCTATACCAATCACAACACGACGATCGAAGAGCTTTGATGCGCCAGCCGGCGTCGGCCCTTCAGTAACGTCATCCCGGCCCAGGCCGGACAAAGACCTCATTCTCCGGTGACCCCATGTCCGAATTGACTCCCCGCGAAATCGTCAACGAACTCGACCACTACATCATTGGCCAGCACGACGCGAAGCGCGCGGTGGCGATCGCGCTGCGCAACCGCTGGCGCCGCATGCAGCTGGAGCAGGGCCTGCGTGAGGAGGTGACGCCGAAGAACATCCTGATGATCGGTCCCACCGGCGTGGGCAAGACCGAGATCGCACGCCGCCTGGCGACGCTGGCGAACGCGCCGTTCGTCAAGGTGGAAGCAACCAAGTTCACCGAGGTCGGCTACGTCGGCAAGGATGTGGAATCCATCGTGCGCGACCTGGCCGACGTGGCTTACAAACTCACCCGCGAGCAGGCGGTGAAGCGCGTGCGCTCGCAGGCCGAGGACCGTGCGGAGGATCGCATCCTCGACGCGCTGTTGCCGCGCCGCCAGACACCTACCGACTGGTCGCACGATCCGGCGCCGGCGATCGACAGCGATACGCGCCAGAAGCTGCGCAAGCAGCTGCGCGAAGGTGCGCTGGACGACCGCGAGATCGAGCTTGATTTCGCCATGAACGTAGGCGTGGAAATCATGTCGCCGCCAGGCATGGAGGAAATGGGCCAGCAGCTGCGCCAGATGTTCCAGAACCTGGGTGGCGCCAAGTCGCAGAAGCGCAAGCTGGCCATCAAGATGGCCCGTCCGCTGCTGATCGACGAAGAGGCCGGCAAGCTGCTCAACGAGGATGAAGTGCGGACGCAGGCGGTGTTTGTCGCCGAGCAGAACGGCATCGTCTTTATCGACGAGATCGACAAGATCGCTCAGCGCTCCGAGTGGGGCGGTGCCGGCGTCAGCCGCGAGGGCGTGCAGCGCGACCTGCTGCCGCTGGTGGAAGGTTCCACCGTGTCCACCAAGTACGGCCCGATCAAGACCGACCACATGCTGTTCATCGCTTCGGGCGCGTTCTCGCTGGCCAAGCCGTCGGACCTGATTCCCGAACTGCAGGGTCGCCTGCCGATCCGGGTGGAGCTGTCGGCACTGTCGGTAGGCGACTTCCAGCGCATCCTGCGCGAGCCGCAAAACGCGCTGACCAAACAGTACGTGGCACTGCTGGGTACCGAGGGTGTGAGCATCGAGTTCACCGATGCCGGCATTGATCGCCTGGCAGAGGTCGCGTTCCAGGTGAACGAGCGCACCGAGAACATCGGCGCCCGCCGCCTGCATACGGTCATGGAGCGCCTGCTGGAGAAAATCTCCTTCGAAGCTGCAGATAAATCCGGCGAAAAGTACGTAATTGACGCCGAATATGTCGATAAAAACCTTGGCAGCCTGGTCAAGGACGAGGACCTGAGCCGTTACATCCTGTAAACATGGGGAAAGACCCCGGCTGTTAAAATTAGGGGCGTATGGGAAAGGTTATTGAACTCAAGACGACGGGTCAGCGAGCTCAGCTGCGCGAAGCGCAGCAACAGCAGCAACTGATCCGCCTATGGCGCGGCGAACTCGAACACGGCAGCTTCTGTGGCTATGTCGGCGGGGTTGGCCGCGAATTTTTCTTGCTGTGGGTCGTGGGCGATGGCATTACCTACGACGGCATGTACATCATGCGGCACCGCGACATCTCCGAACTGGAGGCGCCGGACAAACACGCCGTCTTCATGGAGAAGGCGCTGGCGCTCAAGCACATCCTGCCGCGCCCGCCGCGCGGCTTTCCGCTGGACGACATCCGCGAAGTGGTGCAAGCCGCCGCCAAGCAATCGCCGGTGATCGGCGTGCACGTGGACAGCGAGGAAGAATCCGAAGTCTGCTACATCGGCAAGCTGATCAGCGTCGAGGAAGACGGCTTCAACATGCAGGAAATCAGCCCCGACGCGGAGTGGCTGCGCGAGGCGTCGTTCTTCTCCTGGGACGAGGTTTCCACCCTCAGCATCGAGGACGGCTACGCCCAGTCGCTGCTGGCAGTCGCCGGTACGCCGCCGCCGCTGGAGCAGGGCGATTCGGGCGTCGGTCACGCGCAGTAAGCCGCGACAGACTAGGCTGGCTGCTTCCCGCCCGAGACTGGAAGCATCATGCCCACCCGTCGTTTGCTGTTTCGTGCCTTATTGCTGCTGCCACTGAGCACGGGTGCGGCCTGCGCCCACCCTGCCGGGAACCCGCCAGCCATGCCTGATACCCAAGTCAGCGCCGCCAAGCCCGCCCCCGTGCAGTTGATCGTCAGCTTCAAGGATGACGTCAGTCCTGCCGCCATGGCGGACGCCAGCAGGGCCGTGGGAGCGACGCTGGTACGCAGCATGGATTGGGCACATGCCATCGTGGTTACGTTGCCTGCGGACATGAGCGCGGAGCAGGGCATTTCACGCTTCAAGGCACAACCGGGCGTGATGGGTGTGGAGATGGACCGGCGGCTACAGGTCAACCCGATCCGCGGTCCCAAGATCGGCAAATAAACCCTCGTTTCGACAAAGCGCCCGCCAGTCACACTGGCGGGCGCTTTCGTTTTCAGGGGGCAGTGGCGTTTGCGGCCGTGGAAGCCGCTGCCGCAGGCGCACGTGCTACAGGCTGCGCGGCGCCTTTCACTTCCCGGTCGAAGAAGTTGGCGATCAGGTGATACACGTGCGTGCGCTGGCCCGGCAGGTTCAGGCCGTGCTTGGCGCCGGGATACGCCATGAGCTGGAACTGCGAGCCGCGCTTCTGCAGCTCCGCCATCAGCTTGGTGGAGTTGAGGAACAGCACATTGTCGTCAGCCATGCCATGTACGAGGTAAAGCTTGCTGGTGAGGCCATCAAGCCACGCGAACGGACTGCTGCGCGTATAGCCGGCTTCATTGTCCTGCGGACGGCCCAGATACCGCTCGGTGTAGAAGGTGTCGTACAAGCGCCAATCGGTGACCGGTGCTACCGCTACGCCACCGGCGAGTTCGTTCGACGCCTTGGACAGCATCATGGTGGTCATGAAGCCGCCGTAGCTCCAGCCGAATACACCGATACGCTTGCCGTCGACCCAGGGCTGCGCTTTCAGCCAGTGAATGCCGGCGATCTGGTCTTCCACTTCGGCCGCGCCGAGCTGCTGATAGATGGCGTCCTCGAATTTGCGGCCACGTCGCGCCATGCCGCGGTTGTCGAGGGTGAACACGACGTAGCCCTGGTTGGCCATGTACTGGTTGAAGTAGTCGCCCCAGGTATTCACCACCAGCTGTGCATGCGGGCCGCCGTAGTAGGCATCGAACACGGGGTACTTTTTGGTCGGATCGAAACCGGCCGGCTTGTAGATGCGGTAGTACAGCGTCTGCCCGTCGGCTGATTTCAGCGTGCCGAACTCCGGCTTGATCAAGCTGGTGCGGTACGGCCAGAACGGATGCTTCTCGTCGAGTTTGTTCTGTTCGATCCAGCTGACAAAGCTGCCATCCGGCTTGTGTACGCTGACCTGCGGCGGCGTGTCGGCGCTGGCATAGGTATCGAGATAGAAGCCGGCGTTCGGCGCGAACTCCCCCATATGCGTGCCGGCGCCCTGGCTAATGCGCACCGGCTCGCCTGCCGTGCTGCCATCGAGCTTCAGCGCGTAGATCTGGCGATCCGGCACGAAGTCGCGGTTGGAGCTGACATACACCGTGCCGTTGTGCTCATCCACCGCCAGCACGCCATCGATCTGCCAGTCCCCCTGACTCACCGGGTGCTTGAGCTTGCCGTCGATGCCGTACAGGTAGAGATGATGGAAGCCGCTGCGTTCGCTGCCCCATAGGAAGCTCTTGCCGTCCTTGAGGAAGCTCAAGTCGTCGTTGAGATTGATCCAGGTGTCGCTGGTTTCGGTGAGCAGGGTGTGCTGCGCCAAGGTTTTCGCGTCGACCAGTTTCAGTTCCAGTTTCTGCTGGCTGCGCGGCATGCGCTGATAGGTGAGGTGCTTGCCATCCGGCAGCCACTTCACGCGCACCAGGTAGATATCAGTGTCTTTGCCGAGGTCGATCCAACGCGGCTGACCACCGGCCGGTGCGACCAGCCCCAGTTTCACTGCGACGTTCGGATCGCCCGCACCCGGGTAGCGCTGGTCGATCACTTCGGTGCGATCGGCATAAACCTCGGTGCGCTTGGTCACCGGCACCTTGGCTTCGTCGTAGCGCTCGAACGCGATCGCGCTGTCATCCGGAGCCCACCAATAACCGGCGCTGCGATCCATTTCCTCCTGCGCGACGAACTCGGCTTCGCCGTTATGCACGGTGCCGCCGCCGTCATGGGTGAGCTGCTTCGCCTCGCCGCTGGCGAGATCGATCGCCCACAGATTCTGGTCGCGCACATAGGATACGAAGCGTCCCTTCGGCGAAATCTTCGGGTCGATCACGTCGCCGCCGGTATCCAGCGCACGCGGCGCCGGCTTCGCGTCGGCAAGGTTGTACAGGTAAAGCTTGCCCCCGATGGGGAACAGCAGCTGCTTGCCGTCCGGCGACCACTGGTAGCTGAGGATGCCGCGCAGCCCTGCCGTGCGGGCGCGCTCGCGGCGCGCTTTTTCCGCATCGGAAAGCTGCTCGCCCTGCGGCTCCAGCTTGCGCGAATCCACCAGCAGGTGCGTGCTGTTGTCCTTGGGGCGGTATTCCCACAGGTCGAGCTGGAACTGGTCGTCACTGCGCGGACGCAGGAAGGTGATGCGGCTGCCGTCCGGCGAGATCTGCAAGCCACGTGGCGCGGGGCCGGCAAGACTGCCGCCGTCGAAGATGCGTTCGATAGTGAGTTTGTCGGCCATGGTCGGCAGGGCCACCGTCATCAGAGTGGCGAAGAGGAGGGCGCGCATGGGTACTTCCTTGGACTGCTGCGAGTAAGGCGCAAGAACAAACGCGGATTAGAACGCGTCATGCCGCGCGATGCCAGCTTTACCTGTGCGCAGAAGGCCGCGCATTCAAACGAATGCGCGGCGGAAGATCAGGCTTTCGCACCCTGCCCAAACAGCGCCTTGCGGGCCTCCTCGTCCTGGGTCAGGTCGAAACGGCCCTTGATCGACTCGCCGATCTCATAAGCCTTCTTGGTGGCGGGCCGTTCGCGGATGGCTTCAAACCAGGCTTTCAGATGCGGGAAATCGTCCAGCACCATGCTCTGCGCTTCGTAAGGCACGATCCATGGATAGGCGGCCATATCGGCGATGGTGTAATCCTTGCCGGCAATAAAGGCGCGGCCGTCCAGCTGCTTGTTCAACACACCGTAGAGCCGGCGCGTTTCGTTGACGTAGCGGTCAATCGCGTAGGGGATCTTTTCCGGCGCATAGCGGTTGAAGTGGTGGTTCTGCCCCAGCATCGGCCCCAGCCCGCCCACCTGCCAGTACACCCATTCCAGGACCTTGAAGCGGCCGCGCACGTCGGTCGGGAGGAAGCGGCCGGTCTTGTCGGCCAGATACTGCAGGATGGCGCCCGACTCGAACACGCTCAGTGGTTTGCCGCCATCGGCCGGCGCCGTATCTACGATGGCCGGCATGCGGTTGTTGGGCGAGATGGCGAGAAACTCGGGCTTGAACTGATCGCCCTTGCCGATGTTCACCGGCTTGATCTCGTAAGGCAGGCCAGCCTCCTCGAGGAACAGGGTGATCTTGTGGCCGTTGGGTGTGGGCCAGTAGTGCAGCTCGATCATGGGCAGCTCGATCATGGAATGCCCGTCGACGCGGGCGGTTCCTGGGATGTTCGGGCTTCAGGCGGGCTTTCAAGGCGACGGGTACTTCGATGCCACGGTCAACGCGCGTTGAGCGCTCACGTTCATCGCCCTGATCCCCGCGGAGATACCCACGTGAAGAAGATCCTCGCCTGCCTGACCCTGCTCGCCCTCGGCCTGAGCGCCGGCGCGTATGCCCAGACCAGTACTCCAGCTGCTCAGGACAGCAGCGGTGCGCATGCCGCCAAGCGCCCCATGGATCCACAGCAGCGTGCGAATCAACTCGCCAAGCGCCTGCAGCTCAATACCGAACAGACGAACCAGATTGCCGCCATTCTCAGCAACCGCCAGCAACAGCTGCAGTCACTGAAAAGCGACCGCAGCGTGAGGGGCGCGGATCGGCGCGCCAAAGCGCAGGCCATCATGAAAGATGGTGATACCCAGCTGCAGGCGGTACTCACTGACAACCAGCGCCAGCGCTACCTGAGCATGCGCGAAGCCATGATCGAGCGCCGACAGGAGAAGGAGGGCGCCAAGAACGAGCCCACCACGCCCATGCCCGACAACGCCGGCAAGTGACCCGGCCGGCCCGTCACGGCGGGCGCCGCATCACGTATGCTCGGCGGTCTTCATCGCAGGGCTAAGGATCGGGACATGACGCGCGTGGTGGTGGTCGGCAGCATCAACATGGATCTGGTGACGCTGTCGCCGCGTTTCGTGGGTCCCGGCGAAACCATTCTGGGCGAACGCTTCGTCACCGTGCCCGGCGGCAAAGGTGCGAACCAGGCTGTCGCCGCCGCTCGCCTGGGCGCCGAAGTAGCCCTGGTGGGCGCGCTCGGCGACGACGGTTTCGGCCAGCAATTGCGTGACGGCCTTGCGCGCGAAGGTGTGCAGCTCGATCACGTACGCCACATTGCCGATTGTGGCAGTGGTACCGCATCGATCACCGTGGCCGGCGGCGAGAACCAGATCATCGTGGTACCCGCCGCCAATGCGTGCGTGACGCCGGCGCAGGTGGAGCAGGCCCAGGCCATCATTTCACGTGCCGATGCGGTGTTGGTGCAGATGGAAATCCCACTGGAGTCGGTGGAAGCCACGCTGCGTCTTGGACAGCGATTGAATGTGCCGGTGATCCTCAATCCCGCACCGGCGCAGAAGCTGCCGGAGGCGTGGCTGAAACTGGCGCGCTATGTCACGCCGAACCAGCACGAACTAGCCATCCTGCTCGGTGCCGACGAACACGAGGACTTCCGTGAGTTGATGCGTCGCGCGCCCTGTCCGGTGGTGCTTACCCGCGGCGCTGAAGGGGCGTGGTACAGCGACCACAGCGAACCGGCGCACCAGCCCGGCTTCACGATCGACGTCGTCGACACCACCGGTGCCGGCGACACCTTCAACGCGGCACTCGCCACCTTCCTGCACGAAGGCTTGCCCGTCGCCGTACGCAAAGCCTGTGCGGCTGCGGCGCTATCGATATCCCGGCTTGGCGCCCAAGGCGGCATGCCGCGCGCGAAAGAACTGGAAACGTGGCTCGCCCGGCACGGCTGAGCCACTCGCTTCGCCATCCACCTCAATCAGCCGGACCCGGCGCCAGCACATCGCGCTGGCCATTGATGCCCATCGACGAAACCAGGCCAGCTGCTTCCATGGCTTCCACCAGGCGTGCGGCACGGTTGTAGCCAATGCGGAACTGGCGCTGCACGGACGAAATGGAGGCGCGACGCGAACGCAGTACGAAAGCGGCCGCTTCGTCATAGAGCGGATCGAGTTCGGCATCGGCGCCTTCTTCGCCGAACAGCTCGCCCGAACCTTCACTCGGCGGGCCGGCAAGGATCTCGTCCTTGTAGTCGGGCTCGCCATATTGCTTGAGGTGGGCCACCACGCGATGCACTTCCTCGTCGGCCACAAAGGCGCCGTGGATACGCTGCGGATAACCGGTACCAGGTGGCAGGAACAGCATGTCACCCTGGCCGAGCAGGCTTTCCGCGCCCATCTGGTCGAGGATGGTGCGCGAGTCGATCTTGGACGAGACCTGGAATGCCACGCGCGTAGGAATGTTTGCCTTGATCAGGCCAGTGATCACGTCGACCGAAGGGCGCTGCGTAGCGAGGATCAGATGAATGCCGGCAGCGCGCGCTTTCTGCGCCAGTCGCGCGATCAGTTCTTCGATCTTCTTGCCTGCGACCATCATGAGATCGGCGAGCTCGTCGATCACCACCACGATCATCGGCAACGTATCGAGCGTCTCGGGGATTTCCGGATGCGCCGGGAATGGATTGAGCAGCGGACGGCCTGCGGCCTTGGCCTCGCGGATTTTCTGGTTGTAGCCGGCGAGATTGCGCACGCGCAGCTCGGACATCAGGCGATAGCGGTTCTCCATTTCCGCCACACACCAGGCCAGCGCGTTGGCGGCCAGCTTCATGTCGGTTACCACTGGCGCCAACAGATGCGGAATGCCCTCGTACACCGAGAGTTCCAGCATCTTCGGATCGATCATGATCATGCGCACGTCGTCAGGCGTGGCCTTGTACAGCATGGACAGGATCATGGCGTTCACCGCCACTGACTTGCCCGAGCCGGTGGTGCCGGCGACCAGCATGTGCGGCGCGCGCGCCAGGTCAGCCACCACCGGTTCGCCGGTAATGCCCTTGCCCATCGCCAGCGTCAACAACGAATCGGAGCCGCGGTATTCGGCGGAGTCGAGGATTTCCGACAGCGCGATCATCTGGCGCTGCTCGTTGGGCAGCTCCAGACCCATACAGGTCTTGCCTGGAATAGTCTCGACCACGCGGATGGAGGTGCGCCCGAGGCCACGCGCGAGGTCCTTCATCAGCGCCACGATTTGGTTGCCGCGCACGCCCACGGCGGGTTCGACTTCGAAGCGGGTGATGACCGGGCCGGCTGACGCGCCGACCACCGTGACCGGCACCTTGAACTCGCGCAGGCGCTGCTCGATCAATTCGCCGGTCTCGGCAAGCTGGGCTTCGCCGACCAGAGTGGATTCGAGCGTCGCGCCGCTCAGCAACGACAAGGGCGGCAGCATCGCGGCAGCACGCGGACGCGACAGGCTCGTCACCGGCGTCACCTGTTCTACCGCAGTGGCTGCCGGCTCGTCGTCGTTGGCTGCGACGAATCGACCACGCACGGGTGGGTTTGCGCGTGCGACCTGTGGTGCCGGCATGAAATCCAGCGCTTCGTCCGATGCATTTATCGGTGGCGTGTCTGCCAATTCGTTGTCTACATGGACAGACTCTGGCAACACCAGCGGACGTGGTGTCTCGTCGGACACGGCGTCGGCAAGGGGAGGGGATGCGACCTCGGCCGCCGCTTCGGTCCGAACGGCTGGCTCGGTTTCATAGGCTGGGGTGGTGCGCGCTGAAGCGGCAGCCATCGCGGCGGCGATTCGTGCGGTGGATACCGCGGGAGCCACGGTTACTGGCCGCGCATTTTTCGGCTGCAGCCATGGCTCGCGAATGACCTGTTCGCGAATCGGCGCGTGCGATCGCTGCGACATAGCGGGTGTTTGAATGACTGACGTCGCTGGCGTCCGCTCCATCGACGGAGCGGGAGCAGTGGCTACCGTCGCCACAGGTCGACGAGCGATCGCTTGCGCATTGCGACGTGATTTGGATGCGGCACCTGCGCGCCGCACAGCGCCGCTTGTGCGCTGATGGCCAAATCGCCCCTTCAGCGGCGCGATGATTCTTTCCAGCAGGCCCGCAAACAGATCAACCTTCGCCGATGTCTGCGCGAACGCTGATCGCCAGGACAGCCCCGGGTACCAGCGCAATGAAACGACGAGCAGTGCGAGCATCAGCACGACAGAAAGCGCGGTGCCAAACATGGCGCCGAAGGCACTGGCCAACGCACGGCAAATCACGCCACCCGCGGTCGGATTGTCGGTGTAGTGCGCAACAACTAGGCCTTCGAGCGTGGCGCTCGCCAGCAATACAAACACACCGCCCAGCCAGAAACGGATTGTCCCCTCGCCGCCCACCGGACGCTTGCGGCCTTTGGTCATGGCGGCGCGGATGCCGCGCCAGATCAGGGGAATAAGCCAGAGAGTGGACAGCCCGAAGGCGCCAAAGAAAAAAGTGAGCATGCCTGGGTTTGTTCGGTGCGTGCCTGCAAACTCAGCATGTTAGCGCCACAGCGTCACGAACGTCAGCAGATTGTTCTGTAACGGGCTGTTATTCCACGGGCGCGTCGATGGGTGACGCTTACTTGCCGATGCAGAACGAGCTGAAGATCGCGCCCAGCAAGTCATCGCTGCTGTACGTCCCGGTGATCTCGCCCAGCGCATGTTGTGCCTGGCGTAGTTCCTCCGCGGCGAGTTCACCGGCGCGAGTTGCCAGCAGAACGTCTGCAGCGCTGTCGAGATGGACGGCGACCTGTTCCAGTGCCAGCACGTGGCGGCGGCGCGCGCTGAAAGCGCCTTCCCCGCTGCCGGCGCCCGCGAGCTGTTTGAGGTAATCGCGCAGGGCATCCAGGCCTTCGCCGGTTTTCGCGGAGGCCCACACCCAAATCGCATCGGCGCGTGTCTCGTAGCGCGAGTGCGTATGTGCCAGATCGATCTTGTTGATCAACACCAGGCGTTCGACGCTGGCTGGCAGATCGCTTAGTAGGGCGAGATCGTGTTCCGCGTGTTGTGTATCGGTAACCAACAGAGCGACATCGGCGCGTGCAAGTTCGCCATGGGCACGACGTACGCCTTCGCGTTCCACCGGATCGTCCGTTTCACGCAGGCCGGCCGTATCCGCCAGCTCCAGTGCAACCCCATCCAGACTGAGGCTTTCGCGTAATACATCGCGGGTGGTGCCGGCGATGTCAGTGACGATGGCTCGCTCGCTGCCTGCCAGCGCGTTGAGCAGGCTGGATTTACCGGCATTGGGGCGCCCGATGATGGCAACACGCAAGCCATCGTTGAGACGGACGCCGCGCTGCGCCTCGCGCAGCAAGTCGGCCAGTCGTTCACGCAAGGCATCGAGCTGGCGCGTTATGGCGGGATCGGCGAGAAAGTCGATTTCCTCTTCAGGGAAATCGATCGCCGCCTCGATATGCACGCGTAGTGCGATCAACGCCTGCAGCAAGGCATCCACCTTGCGCGAGAACATACCTTCCATCGAATGCAACGCGGCGCGTGCGCCGGCCTGCGAGCGCGCGGCGATCAGATCGGCGACCGCTTCGGCCTGGGTCAGATCCATCTTGCCGTTGAGAAAGGCACGTTCGGTGAATTCGCCGGGGCGCGCCAACCGTGCGCCAAGCTGGCATACACGGCGCAACAAGCCGTCGAGCAACACAGTGCTGCCATGCCCCTGCAGTTCCAGCACGTGTTCGCCGGTGTAGGAGGCCGGCGCGGGGAAATACAACAGCAAGCCTTGATCAATGAGTTCGCCGAGCGCATCGCGGAACACCGCGAAGTGCGCATGGCGCGGCTGCGGGTCACGGCCAAGCAAGTGTCGCGCGATCGCAGGCACGGCCGGACCCGATACCCGCAGCACACCTACACCGGCAGCGCCTGGGGCACTGGCGATCGCTGCGATGGTGTCGACGGCGGAAGTCATGGCGGACGGCGCGTAGCGGTATCGGCGGGATTATGGCCACGCAGAGCGGGCCGGAAGCAAACGATGCAAAAAGAAAAGGCCGCTTGCGCGGCCTTTTCGGTCAGGCGGCCTTGGCCTTGTGATCGGCGCGATCCACCTGGCGGGTGATGAACCACTGCTGCGCCAGACTGGTAGCGCCGTTGACCACCCAGTACAGCACCAGGCCGGCCGGGAAGAAGGCGAACATCACCGCGAAGAGGATCGGCATCACCTTCATCATCTTGGCCTGGGCCGGATCCATACCGGTGGTGGGCGTGAGCCACTGGGTGGCCATCATCACCGCCACATAGATCGCCGGAAGCACGAAGAACGGATCAGGCGCGGACAAGTCGTGAATCCAGCCGAAGAACGGCGCCTGGCGCAGTTCGACGCTTTCCATCAGCACGCGGTACAGGCCAAGGAACACAGGGAAGGTCACCAGGATCGGCAGGCAACCTGCCATCGGGTTGACCTTCTCCTTCTTGTACAGCTCCATCATGGCCTGCTGCATCTTCATCTTGTCGTCGCCATAGCGCTCCTTGAGCGCGGCGACGCGCGGCTGCAGCTTGCGCATCCTGGCGCCGGAGCGGAACTGCGCGGCAGTGAGCTTCCACAGCGCGGCCTTCAGCAACAGCACGAGCAAGATGATCGCCACGCCCCAGTTGCCGCTGATCGCATGCAGCTTGGACAGCAGCCAGTGCAGCGGCTGCGCGATCACGGTGAGCCAACCGTAGTTGGTGGACAGCTCAAGACCCGGCGCGACCTGGTCCAGCGTGCCCTGCAGCTTCGGGCCGATGTACAGACGCGTGCTGCTGGTGACGCTCTGTCCCGGCGCCACGCTGAGTGAAGGGCCTACGGCGCGAATCAGATAAAGCGGCTGTGCCGTGTCCGGATTCACGATGCTGGTGGAGTAGGAGTTCGGCTCCTGCCCCGGCGGAATCCAGGCAACAAAGAAGTAGTGCTGCAGCATTTCGGCCCAGCCACCGGTGATCGCGCGGTTCAGCGGCTTCTTCTGGAAGTCGGCGAACGGCAGCGTCTCGTACTTGTCCTGCGGGCTGTACCAGGCAGCGCCGAGGAAGCTGTGTGCGGCCGGATCGGTGTAGTTCTGGTACCAGGTGCGATTGTTCGGCGGGGCTATGCGCTGCAATTGCTCGTAGGCATTGCCTTGCCAGGCCGCACTGGCGCCGTTGTCGATCTTCTGGTCAAGCGCGACCGTGTAGCTGCCACGCTTGAGTGCGTAAGTCTTGGTGACTTTGAGGCCAGACGCATCCTGCCAGGTCAGATCGACCTTCAGCTCGTCCTGTCCTTCGGCGAGCGCATAACTGGTCTGCACAGCCTGGAACACCGAAAGATGCGTCGGCGCCACCGGGCTGTTGGCGTTCTGCACCGTGGTCAGACCATTTTGCGCGATGAAGAAATGCGCCTGTTGGTCATCCAGCAGGCGTACCGGCACCGGATCGGGATTCTTCTTCGTGCGCGGTTCCGACGGGTAATGCAGCAACTCCGAACGCACCACACTACCGCCGCGAGTGTCGACGGTGAGACGCAACACATCGGTACTGATGGTGATCAGCTGGGCAGGCGCATTGTTGGTGGAGCCGCTGGGCGGCGCGGCAGGCGTGCTGCCTGCGGTCGCACCCGGCACGCTGCTCTCTGCGCTTGGCACCGTGCCGCTGCTGGCGGCGCTGGCCACGGTGGCAGGGGCCGGCTGGGGTGCGTAATCTTTCTCCCAGGCCATCCATAGCATGTAGGCCACGGCCAGCAGGGCGAAGATGAGGAACGTGCGCGTTTGATTCATCGCGAAGCAGATCCGGTAGGCGCCGCGACGTGCTGCCGCGGAAGGGCGGAAAGAAAAAAGGTCAACGCGCGATTGTGCCGGCCGCGTCGCCTGGCTTCAACGTGAGGTTGGCCTTCTGCGACAACAACTTCTTCCACAACGCATCAATCTCGGCCAGCAGTTCGGGGCCAGGCAGGCCTGCCGCCTGATCGCGCGCCATCACCAGCAGATCCACTGCAGGAAGTTGATGCTGGATTCGACGGAAGGATTCGCGCAGGAGACGCTTGATGCGATTACGCTCGACCGCGCGCTTGGATACGCGCTTGGAGATGGCCAGGCCGAGCCGGGCGTGATCGAGCCCATTGCTGCGATAACGCACAGAAAAACAGCGGCCGCCGAGGCGGCCGCTGGCATTTCGCATCGCAGCGAAGTCACCGGCGCGACGGATCCGCGCCTCGCGCGGCAGTCCGGCACGCATCACAGTGATCTTACGGGATCAGGCGCTTGCGGCCCTTGGCACGACGGGCGTTGAGGATCTTGCGACCATCGGCCGTGGCCATACGGGCACGAAAGCCGTGCGTGCGGGCGCGCTTGAGCTTGCTGGGCTGGAAGGTCCGCTTCGACATGGCTTCCTCCTATTCGGTATGTGGATAAAAAGGTTGGAAATTATGCGGGCCATCTGGCGGAGATGTCAAATCCCCGCCAAAACCGGGGTTTGCATGGCCTGTGGATAATTGTGTGGATATGCTCTGGCGGAGAACCGGTAACCTGCTGTTAGACTTTCAGGTCCACCCTGCGCGCAAGCGCCCCTGCTGTGGCTGAAGAATACCCATGAGTGATCTGTGGCGGCGCTGTCTTGAGCGTCTCGAAGGCGAGTTGAGCGCCGAAGACCTGCATACCTGGCTGATGCCGCTGCAGGCACGCGACGACACGCTGGGACTGCAGCTGTTCGCCCCGAATCCGTACACGCTGGACACCGTGCGCGAGCGTTATCTGCCGCGTATCGAAGCCATGCTGACCCAACTCACCGGCCATGAGCTGTCGGTGCGGCTGGAAGTGGGTTCCAGCGCGTCCCGCGTACCGCCGCGTCCCGCTTCGGCCATGCCGCGCCCGGTCGCTGCGCCTGCGGTGGCCGAACCCGCGCCGCCGGCACCGGTCCACTTCAACCACAACCTGGATCCGCACTACACCTTCGAAACCTTCGTCGAAGGCAAGTCCAACCAGCTTGGCAAAGCGGCGGCGATGCAGGTGGCGATGAATCCGGGGCGCGCCTACAACCCGTTGCTGTTGTACGGCGGCACCGGCCTCGGCAAAACCCACTTGATGCACGCTGCCGGCAACCTGATGCGCGAGCGCAATCCCGAATTCAAAGTGCTGTATCTGCGCTCGGAACAGTTCGTGGGCGCGATGATCGAGGCGCTGCGCACCAAGAGCATGGATGAGTTCAAGCGCCGCTTCCGTTCCGTGGACGCGCTGCTGATCGACGATATCCAGTTCTTCGCCGGCAAGGACACCACGCAGGAAGAGTTTTTCCACACCTTCAATGCGTTGTTCGAATCCAAGCAGCAGATCATCCTGACCTGCGACCGCTATCCGAAAGAGGTGGACAAGCTGGAGCCGCGCTTGAAGTCGCGCCTGGGCTGGGGCCTGTCGGTAGCGATTGAGCCGCCGGATTTCGAAACGCGCGCAGCGATCCTGTTATCCAAGGCGCACGACAAGGGCGTGGCGGTGAGCGAGAACGTAGCGATGCTGCTCGCCAAGCGCATCCGTTCCAACGTGCGCGACCTCGAAGGCGCGCTCAACACGCTCGCGGCCCGCGCCAATTTCTACGGCAAACCGATCACCACCGAGTTTGCGGAGGAAACCCTGCGCGATCTGCTGGCCACGCATGCGCAGGCGGTGACGGTGCCGAATATCCAGAAGATCGTTGCCGACTATTACCAGGTGCGCCTGCAGGATCTGCTCTCCAAGCGGCGCGTGCGCTCGCTGGCGCGGCCTCGGCAGATCGCCATGGCGCTGTCGAAAGAGCTGACCGAGCACAGCCTGCCTGAGATTGGCGATGCTTTCGGCGGACGCGACCACACCACGGTGTTACACGCCTGTCGGACCATCAAGAAACTGTGCGAAACCGACACACGCATGCGGCAGGACTGGGAACAGCTCATCCGTATTCTCACGGGTTGATGCCCGGTTTTGCCGCAACTTGGATAAGCGCTTGATAAGCAGGGGTAGAAGCTGTGGATAATAGGTGGACGGTTCAGGGCTCCCCAGTTATCCACAAGTGACCCACAATCAGCGGGCCCTTTCGATCACACCGATTTATTTCTTTAACTGTTTGTTTTTGAAATAAAAAATCGAGTTTTCGAGTTATCCACGGCACCTACCACCACTACAAAACTTCTTTTAAAAACAGAACAGCAGGTTTAGGGGAAGCGCCTACATGCAATTCAGCATCCAACGAGAAGCTCTGCTCAAGCCGTTGCAGCAAGTCGTAGGCGTCGTCGAACGCCGCCAGACACTGCCGGTACTTGCCAACCTGCTGGTCAAGGTCGCCGATGGGAAACTTTCGCTTACCGGCACCGATCTGGAAGTGGAGATGGTTGCCACGACGGAAGCTGAGAAGCTTTCCGATGGGGAGATCACCATTCCTGCGCGGAAGTTGTTCGATATCGTTCGTGCACTTCCAGATGGAGCGAGGATCGAACTGAAGCTCAACGGCGATCGTGTGGCGCTGAATGCAGGCCGCAGTCGCTTCACTCTGGCCACCTTGCCGGCGACGGAGTTTCCGACCATCGATGAGATCGAGCTGGTCGAGCGCGTGAACCTGCCGGAAGAAGTTCTACGTGATCTGATGGAGCGCACCGCCTTCGCGATGGCGAATCAGGACGTGCGGTATTACTTGAACGGCATGTTGCTGGACGTGCAGGAGCACACGCTGCGTTGCGTCGCTACCGATGGTCATCGCCTTGCTTTGAAGGAGACCAAGCTGGATAGCAAGGTTTCCTCACGCCGCCAGATCATCATTCCACGCAAGGGTGTGAATGAGTTGGTCGGCCTGTTTGAGACCGGCGAAGGGCAGGTGGAACTGGAATTCGGTCGGAATCACCTGCGCGTTCGTCGCGGCGATGTGGTGTTCACCTCGAAGTTGATTGACGGCCGTTTCCCCGATTACGAGGCGGTGATCCCGCTCGGTGCGGACAAGACCGCCACGCTGGATCGCGAAGTGCTGCGTGGCGCCCTGCAGCGCGCAGCGATTCTTTCCAACGAGAAGTACCGCGGAGTGAAACTGGAACTTTCGCCGGGCAAGCTGCGGATCGTGGCGCACAACCCGGAGCAGGAAGAGGCGGTCGAGGAGCTCGAGGCCGAAACCGTGGTCTCCGATTTGGCTGTGGGTTTCAACGTTGGCTATCTGCTCGACGCGCTTTCCGCTCTGCGGGGCGAAAAGGCTCGCTTGAACCTGCGTGACGCGCAATCCAGCTGCCTGGTGCAAGAGGACGACAGCGAAGAGGCACGTCACGTGATCATGCCGCTGCGCCTTTGACGGCAGTGGGCGTGCGCGCCGATTGGCGTAGGCAGAACAAGGCAACGCCGGAGTCGTCGCAAGACGCTCCGGCGTTCTTGCTTATGGAGCCTGGAGCATGAAGCTGGAGCGCCTGCGGATTCAGGGCCTGCGCTGCCTGTCTGGCTCTGATATCGAGCTTGGGGCAGGGATTCACGTGTTTGTTGGCGCCAACGGCGCGGGCAAGACCAGTGTGCTTGAAGCCGCGTTCCTGCTGTCGCATGGACGGTCATTCCGGAGCGGAGCCAAGGAGGCTTTATTGCAGCGTGGAGCGAGCGCGCTTTCGGTGTATGGCGAAGTGCGGCACGAAGAAGGGCGGCTTAGCCGGGTTGGCTTGGGGCGAGAGGGCTCACGTTGGAACGCCAGGCTGGACGGGGAAAGTGCGACGTTGGGGCAGGTGGTGCGCGAGTGCGCTGTGGTCTGCTTTGAGCCTGGCTCGCATGCATTGATCGCTGGTGGCGCTGAAGAGCGGCGGCGCTACCTCGATTGGGGCGTGTTTCACGTGGAACACGATTTTCTATTGGCCTGGCGCCGGTATCAGCGAGCGCTAAAGCAGCGAAATAGCTTGCTGCGGTCCGGCTCGATGATTGCGGATGAGTTGTTCCTTCCCTGGGAAGCTGAGTTGTCGCAGACGGCCGAGCAGATTGATCGTATGCGGCAGCGATATCTGGATCTGATCTTGCCCCATCTGGCGGCGAGCATTTCTGGCCTCCTGCCTGAACTTGGCGAGCTCCAGCTGCGTTATCGGCGCGGTTGGACGGATGATCGCCCCTTGGGCGAGCAACTGGCTGACCAGCGTGGCCGTGATATCGCCCGGGGACACACAACGTTGGGCGTCCATCGGGCGGATTGGTCCATTGCCTTTGAACACGCACCGTTGCGCGAACATCTATCGCGAGGGCAGGAGAAGTTAACCGCTCTGGGGTGCTTGCTGGCGCAGGCCGGGTTGTACGCGAGCCACAAAGGGGAGTGGCCAATCGTTTGCCTGGATGATCTGGCCTCGGAACTTGATCTGACTCACCAAACAGCCGTTGTGGCCCAGCTGTACCAGGCCAGTGCGCAGGTGCTGGTTACTGGAACCGAGCTTCCTGCGCCTCTACAGGGGCTCTCAGCGCAGGTGTTCCACGTGGAACAGGGCAGGTTGGCGCCCCTGCTATAATCACAGATTGTGTTCCCAGCCCGGCCCTATGGCGCCGTGTCGGGCAGGGTAGCGGGCGCCAGGAAACAGTCGACGAATGAACACATCCTACGATTCGAGCAACATCAAGGTACTCAAAGGTCTTGAAGCGGTGCGCAAGCGCCCGGGTATGTACATCGGCGATACCGATGACGGCACGGGGCTGCACCACATGGTGTTCGAAGTCGTCGATAACTCGATCGACGAAGCCCTAGCTGGCTACTGCGACCACGTCTACGTCACGATCCACGACGATGGCTCGGTCAGCGTGGCTGACAACGGTCGTGGCATTCCGGTCGACACGCATCCAGAAGAAGGGCGCTCCACGGCCGAGGTCGTGATGACTGTGCTGCACGCCGGCGGCAAGTTCGACGCGAATTCGTACAAGGTCTCCGGCGGTTTGCACGGCGTGGGCGTTTCCGTGGTGAACGCGCTCAGCTCGCATCTTTGGCTGACCATTTACCGCGAAGGCCAGGAGCATCAGCAGGAATACGCCATGGGCGAGCCGCTGTACCCCGTGAAGGTGGTCGGTCCGTCGAGCAAGCGCGGTACTACGGTGCGCTTCATTCCCAGCCCAGAAACCTTCTCGAACATCGAGTTTCATTACGAGATCCTGGCTAAGCGCCTCCGTGAGCTGGCGTTCCTCAACTCAGGTGTGACCATCGAGTTGAAGGATGAGCGTGGCGAGGGCCGCCACGACACCTTTGCCTACGAAGGTGGCATTCGTTCGTTTGTGCAGCACTTGGCGCAGCTGAAGACCGCGTTGCATCCCAACGTGATCAGTCTCAGCGCCATGCAGGACGGCATCAGCGTCGAATTGGCGATGCAGTGGACCGACTCCTACCAGGAGACGATGTTCTGCTTCACCAACAACATTCCGCAGCGCGACGGCGGTACCCATCTCACCGGCTTCCGTGCCGCGCTGACCCGCTCGCTCCAGGGCTACATCGAGAAGGAAGGCCTGGCCAAGAACGCCAAGGTCGCTCTATCTGGCGATGACATGCGCGAAGGCCTGATCGCCGTGCTGTCGGTGAAGGTGCCGGATCCGAAGTTCTCCTCGCAGACCAAGGACAAGCTGGTGTCCTCCGAGGTGAAGACCGCGGTGGAGCAGGCCGTCAACGAGAAGCTCGGCGAATTCCTGTTGGAGCATCCGAACGAAGCCAAGGCGATCGCTTCCAAGGTGGTCGATGCCGCCCGCGCACGTGAAGCGGCGCGCAAAGCCCGCGAAATGACTCGTCGCAAGGGCGCGCTGGACATCGCCGGCCTGCCGGGCAAACTGGCTGATTGCCAGGAAAAAGATCCCGCACTGTGCGAACTGTTCCTGGTCGAGGGTGACTCCGCAGGCGGTTCTGCCAAGCAGGGTCGCAACCGCAAGACCCAAGCTGTGCTGCCTTTGAAGGGCAAGATCCTCAACGTGGAGAAGGCGCGCTTCGACAAGATGCTGTCCTCGGCCGAGGTCGGCACCTTGATCACCGCGCTCGGCACCGGCATCGGCAAAGAGGAATACAACCCGGACAAGCTGCGCTATCACCGCATCGTCATCATGACCGACGCGGACGTGGATGGCTCGCACATCCGGACCTTGCTGCTGACGTTCTTCTATCGCCAGATGCCAGAGCTGATCGAGCGTGGCCACGTCTACATCGGCTTGCCGCCGCTGTACAAAGTGAAGCAGGGCAAGCAGGAGCTGTATCTGAAAGACGATGCAGCACTCAACGGCTATCTGATTTCCAGCGCCGTCGACAACGCCGAGCTGGCTTATAGCCCGGATGCTCCTGCGATCACTGGCGAAGCGCTGGAGAAGCTGCTGCGCGACTATCAGTCGGCACTCGACCAGATCGAGCGCCTCGGCCATCGCTTCGACGCAACGGTGCTCACGGCGTTGCTCGAACACACGCCGATGGAGCCTGCGCTCTGGACCGATGCCTCCGGTATGCAGGCGTGGCTCGACGGCGCCACAAAGCGTCTTGCGGCCAGCGGTCTTGGCAAGCCGCGTTATCGCTTGTCGCTGCGCCCGGCCTATGATGAGCAGCCTGCCGCCATCGAGGTGGTTCGCGACCAGCACGGTCTCAGCCACACTTGGCTGTTGCCGCAGCCGTTCTTCGCCAGTTCGGAGTTCCGCCCGGTCCTTCATGCCAGTCAGCAGGTGGCTGGTCTGGTGCAGAAAGATGCGGTGGCACGGCGAGGCAATGCATCGCGCGGCGTGCTGAGCTTTGCCGAAGCGCGCAGCTGGCTGCTCGATGAAGCCAAGAAGGGCCGTACCATCCAGCGCTTCAAGGGCCTAGGCGAAATGAATCCGGAGCAGCTGTGGGAAACCACCGTAAATCCGGAGACCCGTCGCATGCTGCAGGTCGGCGTCGAAGATGCTTTCGCGGCTGACCAGATGTTCTCGATGCTGATGGGCGAGGCGGTGGAACCGCGTCGCGACTTCATTGAAGCGAACGCATTGAAGGTCGCCAACCTGGACATCTAAGTGTCGAAGGCTGGCAGCGGAGTCGCTCACGCGATATCCGTTGCCAGCCTCTTTTTTGCATTCATGTGTTAATGCATTAGTACATTAACGAAACGGAGCCCAAGCGATTAAAGTCGGGCGCGGCATCTGCCGATAACGCGGTGTGATGGTTGTCACATTGCCTTGTCGAGACTTCTCGAAGAACTGTCCGCAATGGCCTACATGACGTCCTGCAGAGGATATTTCTCGAAGATTCGCCTGTGAATGGTGCAACTTATTGATTTTTAACAATCTTTAATGCGGCGCTGCGTCTTGTCTCCGGGCGCCTGCTCGGGTTACGCTCAACGATCCCCTGCGTACCTTTGTGCGTGAAACCTTACATGAGGACTGCCATGAAGCACGTTCCCCTGATCAAGATGCTTGCCGGTGCTGCGCTTGCGCTGACCTTGGCGAGCAGCCCGGTCATCGCGAAAGACAGCAACGCTTCCAAGGACAAGAAGGAAGCGCTGTATCCGAATGCGACGCGCACCGAGCCTAAGCTGGACCTCACCAGCGAAAAAGATCAGAAGGCCCTGAACGAAGGCCTCGACGCAGTCAACGCACAGGAAAAGGACAAAGCTGTCCAGATCCTCCAGCCGATCATCGACAGCAGCAAGAGCAAGTACGCCCAGGCGCTGGCCCTGCAGGGTCTGGCTAACCTGCATTACAACGACGGCGACGTGAAAGGCGCCATCGACTTGCTCAAGCGTTCGCTCGACAACGGCACCATGCCGAACGACACCTACTTCCAGTTGCAGTACATGCTCGCCCAGTTCTATCTGGCCAGTGAGCAGTACCAGCCGGCGTTGGATACGCTCGCCAAGTGGCGCGCCGATGGCAAGAAAGAAACTGCCGAGTCGTACGCGCTCGAAGGCAACGCTTACTACCGCCTCGAGAAGTACCCGCAGGCCATTGCCGCGATCAAGAAGGCGCAGTCGCTGACCGACAAGCCGAATGACAGCTGGAACCAGATTCTGATGGCCAGCTATGCCGAATCCGGCCAGGGTGATCAGGCCGCCCAGTTGGCGCAGCAGCAGCTTGCCGCCAACCCGAACGATTCCACCGCGCTCAACAACGCTGTTGCCGTATTGATGCAGTCGCAGAAGTATCCGGAAGCGATCCAGCTGATGGAGAAGGGCAAGGCTGCCGGCGCGTTCAAGACCGAAAAGGATTACGTCAACCTCGCCAAGCTTTACCTGGTCACCGGTCAGGAAAGCTCGGATCCCAAGGCAAGCGCCAGCAAGGCAGTGGCGACCCTGGAAGAGGGTATGAGCAAGGGCGTGGTGCCCTCCAGCTACGACAATTACAAGCTGCTCGGTGATGCTGCCTACGTGGCGGACAGCCCAAGCAAGGCCATCCAGGCCTATCAGAAGGCAATGCCGATGGCGAAGGATGGCGAAGCCGCCGTCCGCGCTGGTCAGCTCCTGCTGAGCGAGAACAAGTACAGCGAAGCCAAGACGCTGATCCAGCAAGGCATCGACAAGGGCGTGCAGCGTAAGGGCACCGCCTACATGCTGCTGGCCGAAGCTTGCCGCGGGCTCAAGGACAAGCCGGGCGCGATCGCAGCTATGCAGAAGGCTGCGCAGGATCCTGATACGGCTGCCAAGGCAAAGGCATGGCTGAAGCAGGCGCAGGCAGGAGCCGGCAAGTAAGTTCGTACGTGGCGATTTGCAAGGCCACCGAAAAGGGCAGATAGACGTCTATTTATCTGCCCCTCAGGTGCTATACAAACGCCATGTGCTGTTGTACCGTTGAAACCTTTCCGTGCTCGTGTCCAGTGGCAAATGTCATCCCTCGGGATGGATTCGCCGCCAAGCGTCGTGACCACGTCTCACCGATTGTCTAGCTCCAGATAGTGACAGATGGCCTCAAGTAACGAAGCAACCGGCCAAGGGCCGTTCAATTGGAGGCGTACCTGGGCGCTGGCTGTTGCCATCGCGCTGCATGCTTTCGCGTTCTTGTTGCTGGTGGCGCCCATGGCACCGCCGAAGCAGGAGCAGAAGCAGAAGGAACGCATCGTCCAGGTGAATTTCATCGAGCCGCCGCCGCCGCCTCCCCCGCCGCCGCCGCCGCCGCCGGAACCACCAAAGCAGCCGCCGCCGAAGATTATTCAGCAGGTGAAGCCGCCGCCGACACCGCCGCCGCCGGCTCCGCCGCCGGCTGTCGAGGAGGCGTCGACCAACGCCATCCCGGCACCGCCGCCGGCACCGCCTGCTCCCCCGGCTCCGCCTGCGGATATCACCGCCAGTCAGGACATCAGCTACAACAGCCGTATTCAGCCCAAGTATCCGCCGCAGGCCATTCGCCAGCGTCACGAGGGCACGGTAACCCTGATGATCTTGGTCGGCGTGGATGGCTCGCCCAAGGACATTAAGGTGGAAACGTCCAGCGGTTACCGAGAGCTGGATCAGGCCGCGGTTGAAACGGCGCGTAAGTGGCGCTTCAATCCGAACATCAGGAACGGGCAGAAGACCGAGGGTTATGTGCGCGTTCCGGTCAACTTCAATCTCAATCAGCTGTAATTTCGGTTACAGACCCAGTTCACGCTTGACTTTCCAAGGGTAGCGTTATGTTCCAACAGACTCCTTCTCCGGCCCCGGCTGCGGGCAGTACCACCAACGCCGAAGCCATGAAGTCGATGGGCTTCGATCATCTCATCCACAATTTCGATTTCCTTGGCTGGATCGTGTTCGTGGTGCTGGTGGTGATGTCCTTCGCCTCCTGGTACTTCATCATTGCCAACGCCATCCGCAACACGATGGTCCGCGGCCGCGCCGACAAAGTGATCAATGGCTTCTGGAGCAACGGCTCCACTCAGGACGCCATCCGTGAGCTTGAAGCCCAGCCCAAGGGCGAACCCTTCTCGAAGATCGCCCTGGACGCCGCTTCCGCTGTGGCCCATCACCAGCAGGCATCCGCCGGTGGCGGCCGTCTGGCCGAGTCGCTCAGCCGCTCCGAGTTCATCGACCGCGCCCTGCGTCAGGCCGTGGCTCGCGAGAGCCTGCGCCTCGAAGGCGGCCTGACCTTGCTCGCCACGGTCGGTTCGTCAGCACCGTTCATCGGTCTGCTCGGTACTGTGTGGGGTATCTACCACGCGCTGATCAAGATCTCGGCGACAGGCAACGCTTCGATGGAAGCGGTGGCTGGTCCGGTGGGTGAGGCGCTGATCATGACCGCGTTCGGTCTGTTCACCGCGATCCCGGCCGTGCTCGCCTACAACTTCTTCAACCGTTCGAATCGCCTGACCTACGCCCAGTTCGATGAGTTCGCGCACGACCTGCACGACTTCTTCGCCACCGGCGCTCGCGTCGAAGGCAAGTGAGGGATTGACCCATGGCGATGAGCACTGGAGACAGTTCCGGCGGTCCGATGTCGGAAATCAACGTCACGCCGCTCGTCGACGTGATGCTGGTGCTGTTGATCATCTTCATGATCACCGCGCCGCTGATGTCCCACCGTATTACCGTCGATCTCCCGATCGCCAACCCGAAGGTGGCGGACAATGAGTTCGTCGAACCTATGGATCTGGCCGTAAAGCCCGATGGCACCATGTACCTCAATGATGTTGAGGTCACTGAGGCCGAGCTAAAGGCTCAGTTTGCGGTTGCGGCGGCGAAGTCGCCGCAGCCGGAGCTGCAGATCCGTGCGGACAAGACGACGGAGTACAAGATCGTGCGTAAGATCCTTGGCAGCGCTAAGGAGCAAGGCATGGTCCATGTCGGTTTCATCACGACCGGCAAGGAGTAAGAGTCATGGCATTCAGTTCTGGAAGCGGCAAGGGGCCGATGGCGGATATCAACGTCACGCCGCTGGTCGACGTGATGCTGGTGCTGCTGATCATCTTCATGATCACGGCTCCCATCCTGACGCACAAAGTGAAGATCGACCTTCCGCAGCCGAACCCGAACGTGGTTCAGCCGGAAAACCCACCGGATCCGATCCGTCTGAAGATCGACCAGTCGGGCGCGCTGTACTGGAACGACACACCGGTCGACGAGCTGGGCCTCAAGGCACAGATCGCGGTGATCGCCAGCCAGTCTAACCAGCCCGAACTGCAGATCAATGCGGATGATGGCGTGGCTTATGAGCATGTGGCCCGAGTCCTGGCCGATGCGAAGAGCTACGGCCTGACCAAGATCGGCTTTACGGAAGGTCAGTGATCCCCTAGCGGATCAATGCAACGCTACCCGCAAAAACCCCCGCTTCGGCGGGGGTTTTTGTTTGGGCCTGCTATTCTGTTTAGCCGTCCAAACGGCCAACGCGGACTCGGTGCGTGTGCGCACTGAACCGGATGATCAGCGCAGTATCTGCAAGTAGTTGCGCACCGTTGTGGCCAGTCCCTCGTACAAGGCTTCACCGATCAATGCGTGGCCGATCGATACTTCGGCAAGGCCTGGAATGGCCGCGCGGAATGTCCCGAGGTTCGCTTGACTCAGGTCGTGTCCGGCATTGACGGCGAGACCGGCCTGCTGAGCCCGGCGGGCTGTTTCAGCACATGACGCAAGCACTTCCCGCGCATCGCCTTCAGCGAATGCATGCGCATAAGGCCCGGTGTAGATCTCGATGCGCTGCACGCCGATAGCCGCCGCATGCTCGAACCCCTCGGCACCGGCATCGACAAACAGACTTACGCGGCAACCAATCTCTCGCAATTCGTCGACCAGCGGTCGCAAACGCTCGATATCGTTCTGCAGATCGAAGCCGTGATCGGAAGTGATCTGTCCATCGCCATCCGGCACCAAGGTCACCTGCGTGGGCTTCACTTCACGAGCGAGGCTGATAAGGCCCGGATAGTTGCTTCGCGCCGGCGCAAACGGATTTCCCTCGATGTTGTACTCCACACGCCCACGCAGCATGGCCGCCAGTGCGCGGACATCGTCCGGAAGCACATGACGCTGATCGGGCCGTGGATGCACGGTAATGCCACCGCAACCGGCTTCGATACAGGTCTGTGCAGCTTGAATGATGCTCGGCTCATCGCCACCGCGCGAATTGCGTAGTACGGCGATCTTGTTGAGATTGACGCTCAGCAGGGTCATAGGCACATCGACAGGCATGAAGGAATGTCGAGGCGGGAAGCAATGACAACAGGCAGCCCGCCGATGGACAGGACCAACAACATTGCGCCGATCACGCCCCCGGAGCAAGTGTCCGCAGGCGGATCGTGCGCGGTCCGCCGCGCCAGGCAATGCTGCCGACATGCTTACTGTCCAGACTCAAGCGATGCAGTTGCCAATGCGCCGGCAGCTCGCCATCAAGGAAATGCAGCGCCAACTGGTCGGCGCGGCTACCAATGCTCAGTCGGTGAAGACCAAAAGCCAGACCGCGGCCTGTCGCTTTCAGGACTGCTTCCTTGGCGGTCCATAATTGCAGGAAGGCGGCATCCCTCGCCGCGGGTTCAAGCGCGGCAAGCGCAGCGAATTCATCGACACTGAAATAGCGCTCGGCTATCGCCAGCGCGCGCGGTCGCTCCCGTAGCCGCTCCAGATCCACGCCAGGTTCAATTCCCCGCGCAATGGCAAACAGCGCCTGGTCGCCGCTATGTGTCCAGTTGAAATGCAGATCGGGATCGCGTGGCATTTCCAGGCTGGGGCGGCCATAGACGCCGGCGCCCAACTGGATGGCGTTGGCCGCGCATCCCAGATAGGCAGCCAGCAACACAAGGAACGGCGCACGCCCCTGGTGATGGTCGTAGTCGAGCCGCCAAACGTGTATCTCGTCATCGCGTAAGGGCTCTGCTACTTTCGCTGGAGCCAGGCTGTCGGTCGTCATAGGGCGACATGGTGCCGGCCGGGGAAGGATCGAACAAGCATACCGGCCATCAGGCATCCGGTGGCTTGCGGGCAAGACGAGACGCGAGGGAACGCCCATTACGGGAGAACCGCATTTGATCGCCGGCTGGCTGTTGCTGCTCGTGTCGCTGCTCTACGTAGGCCTGTTGTTCGTAGTGGCCTACGCCGGCGACCGGCGACCGCTGTACCCGCGACAACCCCGCTTGCGTCCGATCGTCTACAGCCTTGCGCTGGCGGTGTACTGCTCCTCCTGGACGTTCTATGGCGCCGTGGGCACGGCAGCGCGCGAAGGCCTCGCCTACCTGCCGATCTATCTCGGTCCGGCGCTGCTGTTCGTATTCGGCTTCGGCCTGATGCGTCGCCTGACGTTGATAGCGCGGCAACGCAATATCACGTCGATTGCGGACTTCATCGGCGCGCGTTTTGGCAAATCACATGGTCTGGCAGCTGCGGTGGCATTGATCGCCGTGATCGCGGTGGTGCCGTATCTGGCCTTGCAGTTCAAAGCCGTATCCATGTCGTATGCCGCGCTGGGCGGTGGCGCCGCGCAATTCGGCGACAGCGCGATGTGGTGCGCGATTTTGCTGGCGACATTCGCGATTCTGTTCGGTACGCGCACCATCGACGCGACCGAACACCATCACGGCATGATGCTGGCGATCGCGCTCGAATCGCTGATCAAGCTGGCTACCTTTGTCGCTCTGGCCATCTATGCGCTCTGGCACGGACCGGGTATCGAAGCCACCGTGCAGCTACCGGTGAAACAGTACGCACAAGGTATCTCCCCTGGCTTCCTTGCGCAGACGCTGCTCGCGTTCTGCGCCATGTTCTGTCTGCCGCGGCAATTCCAGATCGGCGTAGTGGAGTGCGAGGATCCGAACGACCTATACCGCGCCCGCTGGATGTTTCCCCTCTACATGCTGATCGTCAGCGTGGCGGTGATACCCATCGTCGCTGCAGGCTTGCACGTGCCCACAGTGGCGAATGGCAACGCCGATGCGTGGGTGCTGAACCTGCCATTGGCCCATGGCGATAGCGGCATGGCGCTCATCGCTTTCATCGGCGGCTTCTCCGCGGCGACCGGCATGGTGATCGTCGCATCCGTCGCGCTGTCTACGATGATCAGCAACGACCTGGTCATGCCGGCGCTGTTGCGTATTCATCGGTTGCGGCTGGAGCAGCGCAGCGACCTCTCGCAGCTGGTACTGCTGGTTCGCCGCATCGCCATCGTCGCCCTGGCCTGCATGGCCTACATCTACTACCGAGTCGTGGCGGATACCGCGAATCTCGCGGCAACGGGCTTGCTCGCCTTCGCCGCTGTCGCGCAGTTCGCGCCTGCTATCGTCTCGGCGCTGTACTGGCGCGGTGCCAGTCGCCGCGGCGTAGCCACGGGTTTGCTCGTGGGTTTCGGCGTGTGGGCCTACACCCTGCTGCTGCCCGCCATGCGACCCACCGCAGGCTGGCTGCAGGATGGGCCGCTGAGTCTGAGTTGGCTGAGGCCGCAGGCGCTGTTTCATCTGAGCGGCTGGGATCCGGTCATGCATGGCACCTTCTGGTCCCTGCTGGCGAATGTGGGCTGCCTCCTCTTCATCTCGCTGCGTTTCCGTCCCAGCTTGGAAGAACGCCTGCACGCCGCGATGTTCATCGAGCCCTATGCGGTGGATCGCAGCGGTGCCAGTGACTGGCGCGGCCGCGTCATGGTCGGTGATCTGCGTACCATCGCCGAACGCATCGTGGGAGAACGCAGCAGTCAACGCGCCTTTGAGGAGTACGGTGAGCGCAGGGGAAGTCCGCTGCAGCCCGGTGAATCGGCCGACCGCGCAATGATTCAATACACCGAGCGCCTGCTTGCTTCGGCAGTGGGTGCAGCGAGCGCCCGGCGTATCCTGATGGGTGCGCTATCCGGCTCGGGGCTGGATATCGCCGAAGCGATGGCCTTGATGGACGAGGCCTCGCAGGAGTTGCGCTTCAACCGCGAACTGCTCTCCACCACACTCGAAAACGTCTCGCAGGGCATCAGTGTGGTGGATGCAGGCATGCGTCTTGTGGCGTGGAACCGCCGCTATCTGGAACTGTTCGATTATCCCGATGGCATGGTCTACGTTGGCGTGCCGGTCGCCGACCTGATCCGCTGGAACGCCGAACACGGTGAATGCGGCCCGGGCGAAGTCGAGGCGCACGTGGCCAAGCGCATCGGCTACATGCGCGCCGGTTCACCGCATCTGTTCCAGCGCATCCGCCCCGATGGCACGGTCATCGAAATGCGTGGCCGCGCGCTGCCAGGCGGCGGCTACGTCACCACGTACACCGATGTGACCGCGTACAAACACGCCGAACAGGCGCTGATCGAAGCTAATGAAACGCTGGAACAACGCGTCGATCAACGCACGGCCGAACTGAGTGAAGCCCTTACTGCCACCGCGCATGCCCGGCGCGAGGCGGAAGCCGCCAACGTTTCCAAGACGCGCTTCCTTGCCGCGGCAAGCCACGATCTCCTGCAGCCGCTGAACGCAGCACGATTGTTCACCTCGGCACTACGGCAGCATCCCGGCCTGGATCAGGAAGCCGGACAGCTGGCAGAACGCATCGACGCTTCGTTCCGCGCAGCCGAAGATCTGCTGGATGCGTTGCTCGACACATCGCGTCTCGATACGGGCAGCTATCGCCCTGATATCGGAAGCTTCGCGCTCTCCGATCTGTTCGACTCACTCAAAGCACAGTTCGCGGTCGTGGCTGAAAAACGCGACCTGAATCTGCGCATCACCCCAACCAAGCTCGCCGTACGTAGCGATCCGCAACTGCTGCGCCGCATCCTGCAAAACTTTGTCTCCAACGCGCTGCGCTATACCCAGCATGGTGGTGTTTTGCTCGGAGCACGCCGTGTTGGAGATGAAGTGCGTATCGAAGTATGGGATACCGGTCCAGGCATCGCCGAGGAACAGCGCGCGCGGATCTTCGATGAATTCCAGCGCCTGGATCGTCCATCGCCCTGGGGCGAGAAGGGCCTTGGCCTGGGTCTTTCAATCTGCGATCGCATCGCGCACATTCTCAATCATCGCCTGGAGCTCGAGTCGCGCGTCGGACGCGGCAGCCGCTTCGCCGTCGTCGCTCCGCGCGTGGCGGCCGTGGCGCCGCGGCGTCGCACTGTCACCCCGCCGGCATCGACCGAGCAACTTCCGCTCGTCGTGCTTTGCCTGGACAACGATGCAGCGATCCTCGATGGCATGCGCGCGTTGTTGCAACGCTGGGGCGTCGACTGCCGCCTCGCGCTGGATGTTCAGCAGGCACAGGACGAGCTGAAGAAAGGCGGCATCGACCTCATCCTTGCCGACTACCATCTCAGCGACGACATGAATGGTCTGCAGGCTCTGCAGTACTTGCGCGGCGTGGTCGGCGAGTTGCCGCCAGTAGCAATGATCACCGCAGACGGCAGCAGCGAATTGAAGCAGCGCGCGCGGTTGCTCGGCTATCCCCTGCTGCACAAACCGGTTCGGCCGGCCGCATTGCGTGCACTGCTCTCCGCGCGCCTGCGCAAGCAAACCACCGCATAGAAGCGCTTCTTAGTCTTCGTCGTCGGGCAACGGTTGCAATGCGGTGGGATCGACCGCGAGCTGACTGGCGGCAAGCGCGACCTGCGTGCGGTTGTTCACACCGAGCTTGCGCATGATCGCGGTCATATGCGCTTTCACCGTAGCCTCGGATACGCCGAGGTCATAGGCGATCTGCTTGTTGAGCAGGCCTTCCGCGATCATGGTCAATACGCGGAATTGCTGCGGCGTCAGCGACGCCACGCGCGCGGCGATTTCCTCTTCATCCGCTTTGAGCCCGGTACCGCCATCGCCGATCAAGGCATGGGGCAACCAGACGTCGCCATCGAGCACGGTGCGTATGGCCTGCACGATCTCGTCGCTGGAACTCGATTTCGGGATATACGCCAGAGCGCCGTGGGCAAGTGCGCGCCGCGCCACCTGCGCCTCCTCATGACCCGACACTACGATGGTGGGCAGCCCCGGATACTGGCCGCGAATATGCGCGAGCGCGGAGTAGCCGCGCGCACCCGGCATATGCAGGTCGAGCAGCAGCAAGTCGGCTTCGGGGTATTGCTCCACCAGAGCCAGCAGGCTGTGCACGCTGTCCGCGCAATGCACCTTCGCCTGCGGCAACGCACTGAGTACCGCGCGTTGCAGGGCGTCGCGGAACAGTGGGTGGTCGTCGGCGATCAGTACATCAGACATGGAAGCCTTCGAGTTGGAGGTAGGAGCGCACCTTTTGCGCGACCGGCGTGCGAAGAGCATCGCGCACAGGGTGCGCTCCTACGTGTGATCACTTGATCAGGCGTTCGTCGACCAGGTTCTTCACCACACCCGGATCGGCGAGCGTTGAAATGTCACCAAGCTGGTCAGGCAGGTTCTCGCCAATCTTGCGCAGGATACGGCGCATGATCTTGCCCGAGCGCGTCTTCGGCAGACCCGGCGCCCACTGCAGATAATCCGGCGTGGCGATCGGACCGATTTCCTTGCGCACCCACGCGATCAACTCCTTGCGCAACTCGTCGCTGCCTTGCTCGCCGGCGATCAGCGTGACATAGGCATAGATGCCCTGGCCCTTGATCTCATGCGGGCAACCGACCACCGCGGCTTCGGCGACTTTCGGATGCGCCACCAGCGCACTCTCCACCTCGGCAGTGCCGATGCGATGGCCGCTGACATTGATCACGTCATCCACGCGACCCGTGATCCAGTAGTAACCATCTTCGTCGCGACGCACACCGTCGCCAGTGAAGTAGTTGCCGGGGTAGGCGGTGAAATAAGTCTCGATAAAACGCTGGTGATCGCCGTAGACCGTGCGCATCTGGCCCGGCCAGGAATCGGTGATGACCAGATTGCCTTCGGTAGCGCCTTCCAGCACCGCGCCACCGGCATCGACCACCGCCGGCTTGATGCCGAAGAATGGCTTGGTGGCGGAGCCGGGCTTGGCATCGATGGCGCCGGCCAGCGGCGTGATCAGAATGCCGCCGGTTTCGGTCTGCCACCAGGTATCCACGATGGGACAACGCTCATCGCCCACCACGCGGTAGTACCACTCCCATGCTTCCGGGTTGATCGGCTCACCGACCGAACCGAGCAGGCGCAGGCTGGCGCGCGAGCACTTCTTCACCGGTGCCTCGCCTTCGCGCATCAGCGCGCGGATCGCGGTGGGCGCGGTGTAGAACAGCGAGACCTTGTGCTTGTCCACCACCTGCCAGAAACGGCTGGTGTCCGGATAGTTCGGCACGCCATCGAACATCACCGTGGTCGCGCCGTTCGCCAGAGGGCCGTACACCACATAGCTATGGCCGGTGACCCAGCCCACGTCGGCGGTGCACCAGTACACATCGTCCTCGCGCAGGTCGAACACCAGCTCGTGCGTGTAGCTGGCGTAGACCAGATAGCCGCCCGAGGTGTGCAACACACCCTTCGGCTTGCCGGTGGAACCAGAGGTGTAGAGGATGAACAACGGGTGCTCGGCTTCCACCGGCGTGGGCGGGCAGTCGGCCGACTGGCCTTCCATCAGCGTGTGGTAGTAGCGGTCGCGTGGCGACTGCATCGGTACGGCGCTGCCGGTGCGGCGCACCACGATCACGGTTTCCACGCTGTTGGTGCCGGGGCGCTCCAGGGCCGCGTCCACGTTGGTCTTGAGCGGGATCTTCTTGCCGCCGCGCAAACCTTCGTCGGCAGTCACCACGACTCTGGCCGTGGAGTCGGCGATGCGGCCGGCCAGCGAATCCGGCGAGAAACCGCCGAACACGACCGAGTGGACCGCGCCGATGCGCGCGCAGGCCAGCATCGCCACCGCCGCTTCCGGGATCATCGGCATATAGATGGCCACGCGATCGCCCTTGGTCACGCCGAGGTTCTTCAGCGTGTTGGCGAACTTGCACACTTCCGCGTGCAGCTGGCGATAAGTGATGTGGCGCGATTCGCCCGGGTCGTCACCCTCGAAAATGATCGCGGTCTTGTCGCCCCGCGTGGCCAGGTGCCGGTCCAGGCAATTGGCGGAGACGTTGAGCTCGCCATCCTCGTACCAGCGGATATGCAGGTCCCTGGGATTGAAGGAGACATTCTTGATCTTGCTCGGCGCCTTGCTCCAGTCCAGCCGCTTACCGATGCCACCCCAGAAGGCTTCCGGATCACGGACGGATTCCGCATACAGCCGTTCGTAATCGTCCTTGCGGACATGCGCCTTGGCGGCGAACTCGGGCTTGACGGGGTAGAGCTTGGACATGGTGGGCTCCTGCTGGCCGGCCATCCGGCTGCCGTGGTCGTTGAATGCCGCGGCAAAACCCTTTGCCAGGCGACGTGACCACCGAGTGTAGCGAAAGCCCGGCAAACCCGATGCGGAGGCCGCGCTTCGACTTTGGTCGAGGTTCGACCAATGGGGAATAGGCGTCCGCAACGCAGCATCACCATGCTCCGCCGAGGCTATAGCCTGGGGAGGCAAGACCATGGTCCACACACGTTTCGGTAATCGCCACACGGCGATCGTTCTGGGCGTCGCCGCGGCATTGGCGCTGCCCATGGGTGCCCACGCCGCGCAAAAAACCAAGACAACGGCAACGCAGAGCACTCGCGAGAAGCAGCTCGAATCACGCGTGACCCAGCTGGAACAGGAGCTGGCCGAACTCAAGAGCATGATCCAGGAGCAGAAGGCGGCCACCACACAGGCCACCCAAACGGCTCAAACCGCTCAGGCCACCGCCGAAGCGACCTCCGTCAAGGTAGCGGCGGCTAAGACGGCCGTGGAAGCCAAGCCCACGTTCACCACTGCGCCGGGCGTGTCCGTCGCGTTCCATGGCTTCATCAATGCCACCGCATTTGGCCAGGACAAGACCTTCACCTACGGCAACGGCCAGAACGCCGAGGTGCCCGCCGTACCGGCCAAGGCCAACTCCGGCTCCCTCAGCGGTGTCGATGTGCGCAATACGCGTTTCTGGCTCGACTTCACCGGCGCCAAGTTCAACGAGAACTGGGGCGGCGGCGGTCGTATAGAGATGGACTTCTTCGGTGGCTTCAACGGCACCGGCGCCTATGCGCAGCAGCAGCCCATCCCGCGCCTGCGCCAAGCCTATATGGACCTGACCAACCCGAACACGGGCAGTACCATTCGCATCGGCCAGCAGTGGGATCTGATGTTCCCGCTGGAGAACGTACCCACCTCGCTCTCGCACATCGCCTTCCCGCTGGGCTTCGGTTCCGGCTTAATCGGCTGGCGCTATCCGGGCGTGGTGTGGATGCAGGATCTCAATCACGGTTCCGACGGTCCTAAGTGGCGGTTGGATGTCGGTGCGTTCGAGGGTAACTGGAGCGGCCCGAATCCCACCGGCGGCACCAACACCATCAACTACCTGACCGCCGGCAATGCACACTTCCAGCCGCAGGTCGAAGCGCGCCTGCGTGTGGCGGACAAGAACTGGCTGGCGTACTTCGTGGCGCACTATGCCTCGCTCGATCTCAAGGGCGTGAACAACTCCTTCCCGACGCCGATCAAGGACAGCATCAAGAGCGTCGGCTACGAAGTGGGCGGCCAGTGGAAGCCCGGACCCTGGACGTTCAAGGGCCTGGTCTATGCGGGCAACGCCCTGGGCCAGATCTTCGGCGCCATGTCGCAGTTCGGCGACATCAGCGAGACGGGCGGTTTCCTGCAGGCGGGCTACAACTTCACGCCGAAGTGGAGCGTCAACGCGTTCTACTCACTGACCAAACCGAACCGCAACGACGTGGTGCGCTGGGTCGCCACCACGCCGACCTCCAATGCTTTGCTGAAGGACCAGCAGGCGGCACTGAGCCTGCAGTACGCATCCGGCGCCTACGAACTGGGCATCGAATGGATGTACGACGTCCTCAATTACCAGACCGGCCCTACCGGCGAGCGCAAGAGCCTCAACGGCAACCAGGTCAGTCTCAACGCGCTGTACAAGTTCTGAGTTAACGCGGCGGTACACGGGGTGTGCCGCCGCTTTTCGTTTCAGGGACGAGCGCGTCTCCTGCCGCGCACGCCTTTGCCGGCGTCAGGCAGTCTCACCATCAGTAGGGGAGCATCATGGCTACAACTGCAACGGACGCCCGCGGCTCGCTCGACGTCAGCCACCGAAGGGTCGTGCTGGCCTCCAGCCTCGGCACTGTCTTCGAGTGGTATGACTTCTATTTGTACGGTTCGCTCGCCGTACTGATCGGCAAGCACTTCTTCTCGGGCCTCAACGAAACCAGCGGTTTCATCTTTGCGCTGCTGGCGTTTGCCGCGGGTTTTGCGGTGCGTCCGTTCGGCGCCATCGTGTTCGGCCGGCTGGGCGATTTGATCGGCCGCAAATACACCTTCCTGATCACCATCATCATCATGGGCTTGTCGACCTTCCTGGTCGGCGTGCTGCCCAGCTACGCATCGGTAGGCATGATTGCGCCGGTGCTGCTGATCGCGTTGCGCCTGCTGCAGGGACTCGCGCTCGGTGGCGAATACGGCGGCGCGGCAACCTACGTGGCCGAGCATGCGCCAGAGGGCAAGCGTGGCCTGTACACCAGCTTCATCCAGATCACGGCGACCTTCGGACTGTTCCTGTCGCTGCTGGTGATCCTGGGTACGCGACTGAGCCTGGGCGATGCGAGCTTCGAGGCATGGGGCTGGCGCATTCCCTTCCTGATTTCTTCGGTGCTGGTGGCGGTGTCGGTGTACATCCGCATGCAGCTGCAGGAATCGCCGGTGTTCCAGCAGATGAAGGCTGAGGGTAAGCAGTCCAAGGCGCCGTTGACTGAAGCCTTCGGCCAGTGGAAGAACCTCAAGCTGGTAATTCTCGCCCTGCTCGGTGCCACCGCCGGTCAGGCGGTGGTGTGGTACACGGGCCAGTTCTACGCGCTGTACTTCCTCACGCAGAGCCTGAAGATCGACGCTACTACGGCGAACCTGCTGATCGCCGCCGCGCTCCTGATCGGCACGCCGTTCTTCGTGTTCTTCGGCTGGCTGTCGGATCGCATCGGCCGCAAACCGATCGTGCTCGCCGGCTGCCTGATCGCGGCACTCACCTACTTCCCGATCTTCAAAGGCATCACCCACTTCGGTAATCCGGCGATCGAGAGCGCCGCCGCGACGGCGGCGGTCACGGTAATCGCCGATCCGAACAAGTGCAGCTTCCAGTTCGATCCGGTGGGCAAGAGCAAATTCACCAGCTCCTGCGACGTTGCGAAAACCATCTTGGCGAAGCGGGGTATTCCGTACAAGAACGAAGCCGCGCCGATCGGCACCGTTGCCCAGGTGAAAGTCGGCGACCGCGTGCTCGATTCGTTTGAAGGTGGTGCGCTCGATAGCGCCGCGTTTGCAGCCCAGAGCAAGACCTTCGGCGCCACTGTGAGCGCCGCCTTGAAGGAAGCCGGCTACCCGGAGAAGGCCGACCCTGCCCAGTCGAACTACCCGATGCTGGTCGTGCTGCTGGCGATCCTGGTGCTCTACGTCACTATGGTCTACGGCCCCATTGCCGCGTGGCTGGTGGAAATGTTCCCCACCCGTATCCGCTACACCTCGATGAGCCTGCCGTATCACATCGGCAACGGCTGGTTCGGCGGTTTCGTGCCCACCATCGGCTTCATGCTGGTCGCGTGGAAGGGCGATATCTACTACGGGTTGTGGTACCCGATCATTGTCGCCATCGGCACGTTCTTTATCGGCCTGCTGTTCCTGCGCGAAACCAAGGATGTGAATATCCGACAGTGACACTGTGGCCGACAGGTCCGCGACAAAACGCAGCTTCGGCTGCGTTTTGTTTTTTAGCGGTGCTGATCGTTCAACGGCGGCTTGCCTTCGCGCAGCTGGCGCATGTCGTATTCCGACAGCGTTTCGCTTCGCGAGCCCGCGTTGATCCGTGAATCGGCGAAAGCCAGCACGGTCGCAAATGCTCCTATGACGCTGACGAGCAGCCACCAACCCATGGCGCCGCCGCTATGCCGGGTGAAACACAGGATCAGTGCGAATAGGGTGCCGGTCAGAAACAGCCAACGCATGGGTGCCTCGCAATACGGTTGGACGACGGAACGGAGCGGATCATAAGCCGTTCCGGAACCGCCGTATTGCCGGATTCTGCACAAACCTCATACGACATGGCGGCGTAAGATCGCGCGACCGGATAAGGGACTCGCCGATGCAGGAAACCTCCCGCTCGCCCGATACATCCACCCCGGCCGGCTGGTTATGGCGCGCCGTGCGCTGGTGCATCACTGCCTTTGCGTTGCTGCTCGACCATCTCAAGCCGGTACGGGTATCTCTGCTGATCATCGCCTTCGGCGCCATCATGGCGCTCGGGGTGGATCAGGTGGCGGAGCTGTTCCTCATCGCGGTCTGGACCGACCCCAGCACCGGCCGCTACCTGGGGTTGCTGGCAAGCAGCGCCGTGGCAGGCATGGCGATCTGGTACGGCGCGCGCAATGCGTACCGGCTGATCTATCCGCGCTGGCCGGCCCTCCAGGATCCGCGCGGTGAAGGCTTGCGCAACTGGCTGCCGCGGCTATTCGGCGCGGCGATTCCGTTGCTGGTGCTGCTTGGTTACGTGGTGTCCTTGAACACCGTGCCGCACGGGCCGTGCGGGGTCACGGCGGACTGCCAGCAGCGCGTCTGGCGCGCGGTCGGTCTGCTGATCGAATCCCTGTTGATGGTGGCGTTCTTCGTCACGCGCCGCCGTCTGTTGAATGCATTGCCGTCGCGCGAAGCCAAACCGGTATGTCTGCAGCCTTCGAGCGAGCAGCGATTGACGCGCGTGCGAGAGCTGGGTGCTCCGGTACTGCGCTGGTATATGGCCGTCATCGCGCTGAACATCGTCGCCACCGTGCTGATCGCATGGTGGCCCGAAGCGCTGGACGGTATCGGCCCACTGGCGATCCTGCTGATCGCGGCGGCTTTCTTCTGTTTCAGCGGCGGACTGCTGTGCATGTTCGCCGATCGGCGCGGATGGCCTTTGCTGAGTACCTTGCTGCTGGCCAGCGGCCTGTTTCATGTGCTGCATCTCAACGACAACCACCGCGTGCGGCAGTACCCGGCGATGAGTACGCATCAGGCGCCGGCCGCAGCACCGGTGGAGTCGCGGCCCAGCTTCGAAGCCTATGCAAACGCGTGGCTGGAGGATCGTTGCGCCAACCGTCCGACGTGTCCGGTGATCGTGGTCTCCGCGGAAGGCGGCGGCATTCGCGGCGCGGCGTGGACGGCATTGGTGCTTGCGCGGCTGACCGAACAGGTCAGGCCATCCGGTTCAAACGAGTCCACGTTCGCGCGCTATCTGTTCGCAGGCAGCGGTGTATCCGGCGGCAGTCTTGGCCTGGCGACTTATGCGGCGCTGCTGCGTCAGCCGGGCGGATCGATGGAAGCGCGCACGGGACAGCTATTGAGCCACGACTTCCTCGCACCGACCCTCGCCAACATGTTCTTCGTGGACTTCACGCAGCGCTGGTTGCCGGGTGCATGGTTCGACGACCGTTCGCGCGCACTGACCCGCGCCTGGGAACGCGCCGCACGCCGGCAGGGTGCGCCTGCGATGGCGCAGCCGTTTGCCGATCTTTATCGGCATGCGGATGGCAGTGCGGATACTTCGATACCAGCGCTCTTCCTCAATAGCACCACCGTGGCCGAGGGACGCCGTTTCATCCAGCATCCGTTCCGCCCGATGGCTTCGTTGCAGCAGCAGCCATGGACGGCCGCGTTCGACGGCTCTGTCTGGCTCGATCCGCGCGTGCCGCTGAGCGAGGCGGTACTCAACAGTGCGCGCTTCACCTACGTCAGTCCCGCCGGCACGTTGGAAAACACACCGGCGCCGGGCGTCACGCCGCCCGTCCCCACGCGCCTGCAGTTGGTCGATGGCGGCTACTTCGAAAACTCGGGTACGACCACCTTGCTGGAAGTGATGACGCGGCTGCGCACCGTGGCGGAGCAGCGGCATCAGTCGCTGCGCTTCATCGTGCTGCACATCAGCAACGACCCGGAAATGCCGGACTTCATCGATCGACACGATCCCGGGCATCCACTGCCGTTGTATTCGGCGTCCTGCCAGAAACCGGATACATCGAATCCAAGCCTCAGCGGCGAAGTCGCCGCGCCGGTCAAGGCATTGCTGGACACACGCAGTGCGCGCGGCGACTACGCGCGCGTGCAATTGCTGCGCACGCTGCATACCAGCGACAGCGATCCCGCCGGCGGCGACATGCTGTGGCATTTCCGCCTGTGCCCCGGCGAGTATCCGATTCCGCTCGGCTGGACCATTTCGCCGCCGGTATTCACGGAACTGGGACGACAGCTGCAACAGAACTATCCGCTGGCGCGCATGACGCAGGCATTGGATGAGCAGTTGGGGCCACCGGGTTCCTAGTGTCGCGCCAACTGAGACATGCCCGGCGCAGACTATCTTCATGTCCGAATTCCCCTATCCCGTGCAGGCCTTCAAGGGCCGCGGTGCCGCCTCCAATCCGGAGGGCCGCTTCGAAACCATCCGCCATCATGCGGAAGACGACGGCTGGCAGCACGCCATGCTGGACGAGGAACGCCCCCGGCCGCAGACCGTCGTCACCGAGGAACGCGCGCGCAGTGTGATCACGCGCAACGACTCGCCGGACATCGCCTTCGAGCAGGCACTCAACCCTTATCGTGGTTGCGAACACGGGTGCATCTATTGCTTCGCGCGGCCGTCGCACAGCTATCTCAATCTCTCGCCGGGCCTGGATTTCGAAACCAAGCTGCGTGCGAAAAGCAATCTCGCCGAAGTGCTGCGCCATGAGTTGTCCAAGCGCAACTACGTACCTAAGCCAATCAATATCGGCAGCAATACCGATCCGTACCAACCGATAGAAAAACGCTACCGCATCACCCGCGCCGCGCTCGAGGTTCTGGCCGAGTGCCACCATCCGTGCACCATCGTCACCAAGAACGCCATGGTGGAACGCGACATCGACCTGCTCGCGCCGATGGCGCGCGAAGGCCTGGTGCAAGTGTTCGTTTCGGTCAACTCGCTGGACAACCACCTCGCCGCGAAACTGGAGCCGCGCGCCAGCGCACCGCACCGACGCATCCAGGCTGTCCGCGCACTGGCGGAAGCGGGCATATCGGTTGGCGTGCTGGTAGCGCCGATCATTCCCGCGCTCAACGATCGCGATATGGAGGCCGTGCTGGATCAGGCGGCGGATGCAGGCGCGCGCTGCGCGGGCTACACCGTGCTGCGCCTTCCCTACGAGCTCAAGCAGCTGTTCCGCGAATGGCTGGCGCTGCACGCACCGCAGCGCGCCGATCACGTCATGAGCCTGGTGCAGCAGATGAACGGCGGCCGCGACTACGACAGCAACTTCGCCACGCGCATGCGCGGGCAGGGTGTGTTCGCAGAGCTGCTACGTAAGCGCTTTGAAGTGGCGTGTCGCAAACATGGCTTTGGCCGGGCGCGTGAGCTGAAACTGGATGTCTCGCGCTTTGTGCCGCCGCGCGAAACGTCGCCGCAGGGACAATTGTTCTAAGCGAAAGCGCTGGGGATTAGCGCGAAGCTGGGGTTTGCCCTAGGTGTACGCGGCACGGCGTGGGGCTATGGTCGGAGGCCCATCCCCCTACCATGAGGTATCCGATCATGGTCGCCCCGCTCAACGCCGTTTCCAGTCTTGCCTATCTCCGCCCGATCGATGACGGCGGTTCATCCGACGTGTCGACGACTGACGCCGCCATCGCCAAGTACACCACCGACGTGAACAATCACGAGAGCCCGGCAGTGATCAATGCGGATCGCCAGGCCATCGAAACCGCCGTCAACGCCGAGATCGGCGACCAGATCGCCGGCTTGCCCATCCGTAACAAGACCGAACGCGAGCCGACCATCCAGCAGCTTGTCGACAGCTACGGCAAGTCGATCCTCGACCGCCACGAACGCGACCCGGCCATCACCAAGGAAGTGGTCGAGGGCGCCATTGGCGACTACAGGCAGCAGGCCACCACGTGGACGCCTGAAGACCGCAGCAAGATCGACGCCTACATCAAAGGGGCGATGGATCGCCACGGCGGCGATATCCAGAAGGCGTTCGAGGATCTGCGTGACCAGCGCTGGACGCCGTCGCATTTCTACGACTCGAATCTGGCGATCGCCGCGGACTACCTGCGCGCGCGCTGGGAGACGCAGAAATACAATAATCAGGTTGCCGACATCGAAGTGGGCATGTATCTCGACAAGAAGAAAAAGAACGAGATTCCGCAGAACGGCCCTGGCCCGGTGTCGCAGTACTCGTCGCTGCAAGAGGAGTACATGTACAAGGGTGTCGAGGACCAATGGAACACGCTGCACTGGTGGGAGCAGATGTTCCTGAGCGACTCCTCGACCACGATCGGCGGGCTTGCCGCCGCAGCATTCGAGAACGATATTTCCTGAGCGCGTCTTGCTCCGCCTGCTTCCGCATTCAGCGGTAGCAGGCGGTTTGCCGGGCAACACTATGGCGAAGGCGGCAGATACTTCTGGAACCAGTTCAGCGCACTCTGCAGTACGTCGCGCTGATGCGCCGGATCGACGAAGCGATGGCCTTCGTTGGGGTAGATCACCAGCGATGTAGGTACGTTCTGCGCGCGCAGTGCGTGCCAGAACTCCAGCGACTGCGCGGCCGGACATTCCGCATCGCGGTCGCCCACGACAACGAGCGTCGGTGTCTTGGCCTGCTTGATGAAGTTGATCGCCGAGCTCTTGGCGTAGGCCGCGGGGTCGTCGTAAACGGAGGCGCCGAAGTACGGCAGCATCCATTGGTCGATCAGGTTCTGCCCGTAGTAACTCTGCCAATTGCCGATGCCGGCGCCGGCGACCACGGCCTTGAAGCGCTGGGTCTGGGTCGGCGCGAACATGCTCATGAAGCCACCATAGCTCCAACCGGTGAGGCCGAGGCGCTTGTCGTCCACCGGCAGTTTCTTCTCGATGGCATCGATGCCGGCAAGCGTGTCGCGCAGATCGCCGTAGCCAAAGTCCTTGCGGTTGGCCTGCACGAAGGCTTCGCCCTGGCCATAGCTGCCGCGTGGATTGGGCATGAACACGAAATAGCCGAGCGCGGCGAACGGCGCACCGCCGTAGCCCACGCCGGGCCAACGCGGAATCACCGCGCTCGCCGGACCGCCGTGGACATTCACCACCATCGGATAGGTCTTGGCCGGATCGTAGTTGGCGGGATAGATCAGCCAGCCTTGCACATGCAGGCCTTGGTTTTCCCATTCCACCGATTCGGTACGACCCCAGGAAGGCTTGAGCGCGGCATTGAAATGCGTGACGGCCGGTGGCGGCGTGCTGCCCAGCGGACCGGCGTGCACTTCAGGCGCGGCATCGAACGAACTCTGCACGAAGGCGACGCGCGAATGGTCATCGGACACCGAAAGCGCCATCGCTTCCTCGCCCGCGCCGATGCTCGCCGGCACGGTGAACAAGGTGCGGCCCAGCTTGGCCGCGTTGCCGCTGATGGCGTACTCCGCCACTTCGCTCTGACCATGGCGGATCTGGCTGACCAGTAGTTGCTGCGCACCGGTCCAGCTCAGCCACACCGGCGTGACATGGGTCCCCGGCGTGAGGTTGACCGGCTCGCCGCCGCTGGTAGCGACGCTGTAGATATCGCCGCCGGTCGCGCCCTGGTCGCTCATCAGGCCGCCGATGAAAGCGATGCGGCTGCCATCGGGCGACCAGCGCGGTAGCGCGATCTGCAGGCCGTGCAGGCTGCCCTTGGTGATCGCCGGATCGACCGTCACCGTGGCGTTGGCGCCGCTCTGCGCATCCTGGATCAGCAGTTTGGCGATCCACCAATTGTTGTCGCCCGGCGGCGGTGCGGCGACATAAGCGATGCGCCGCGCATCCGGCGACCAGGCGAATTCATAGACATGACGGCTGGTCGGTGTGAGCAGACGCACCGCGCCGCCCGCGGCATCGACGGCGGCGACGCGCTGCACTTCCACTCCATCCACGCCGATTTCGCCGGCTGCCGGTTTCGCGGCCGCGAGTGCGCTGGATCGGCGCGTGGCGTTCTCCACGTACAGAAAGCCGAGTGTGTGGCCATCGGGCGACCAGGTCAGGTCCTGCGCCAACCCCTGCAATGGCACCAACTTCTTCGGCGCTTCATTGCTGCGGGTATCGGCAATGAAAATGTCCTTGCGCCGACTCGCGTTGCCGCAATCGGAAAGAAAGGCGAGGTGCTGCGAATCCGGCGACCAGGCGATGTCGCTGGAGCTGCACGTGCCTGGTGCGGCGCTGCCGATGCGATGGGGATTGCTACCATCGATCTTTGCCACCTCGATGCCCAGTTTGTTCCCGGTGCTGATCACCCAGGCCAGCTGCTGGCCGTCCGGCGAGAGCTGCGTTGCGCTGATCGAGCGGACCTTGGCCAGGTCGGCCAGCAACGCGCTAATGCGGGGATCTGCGGGCGCCTTGTCGGCGAAGGCCATCGGCACAAAGGCCATCGCCAGGACAGGGAGCAGCAGTCGGGTGGTTTTCAACATGGAGGGTTCCGATACTTCGGTTAACCCATCAACGCTACCAGCCCGGTTGGCCCCCATCCATAGGCGGATGGCCGATTTCAGTGCGTGGCGACCGCCGCGGGCGGGGCTTTGCGGGCGGCTTCCAGTGCCGCCAGCTTGGCCTTGATCGCCGGCATCGCGGCCATCGCAGCGCGCTCGCCTTCCAGAATGGCCTGGTTCTTCTGTTCGAAATCGGTGGCGCCAATCTGGTTGACCTTCGGCCGGATCACCGTGTCCGCGCGCGCCAGTTCCTGCTCGCCCAGCTTCTGACCCATGATGCTGATCGATTGGCCGACCACACCGAGCATCCCGTTGGGATTGCTGCCGCTGGCCTTGCTGGAGATATCCACGGCGATCACGAAGTCGGCACCGAGCTGACGCGCCGCATCCACCGGCACCGGGCTCACCACGCCGCCGTCGACGTAATGTCTGCCGCTGATCTCCACCGGCTGGAACACGCCGGGGATGCTGCTGGAGGCGCGCACGGCCTGGCCGGTATTGCCGCGCACGAACACCGTGCGATGGCCATCTTCCAGCTGCGTGGAGACCGCGGCGAACGGCAGCTTGAGCTTCTCCATCGAGCGGTTGCCGACCAGCTGGTTCACGTAGTCCTGCAGTTTCTGTCCCTGCACCAGACCGCCGGAGCCGGAGAACAAACTGACATCGCGGATCTTGCTCTCGTCCAGCGCGAAAGCCTGCTCCTGCATCTGGAACGGGTCCATGCCGCTGGCGTACAGCGCGCCGACCACGCTGCCGGCGCTGGTCCCGGCCACCACGTCGGGATGGATGCCGTTGGCTTCCAGCATCTTGATCACGCCGATATGCGCGAAGCCCTTGGCGGCGCCGCCGCCCAGTGCCAGCCCGATGCGCGGCTTGGGTGCCACCACCATCGGTACCGCCGGTGGCGGCGTGGGCTTGCTGCCGAAGCAGGCGCTGAGCGCGAGGGTGGCAAGCAGGGGCAGCAGTAGGCGGGTGGCGCGCATGGCGGCAAGCAACAATGGTTGGGATGGCGGGCGAGTGTAAGGCCGAATCCGGGCGCCGCGCGGGGCACCTGCGGCGTTCGCTGGGGCAATGGTCAGCTGGCGCCGTAAAGCTGCTCGGCGCGCGGCGTCACCTTGCGGCCCTGATAGAGGAACTCGGTTTCGCCCTCGGCGAAGCCGTCGTTGAGGTAGATCGTCCACAGCAGATGCCGGTGCAGCGTCTGCGCGCTGGCATCGCGCGGGAACAGCTCGCAGTGCCAGTAGGGATAACCGCCGGCGCCGCCGCGATAGCGCTGCAGGTTGATCGAGCCGGGCACGAACACCTGACGCGCCAGTTTGCCCAGCGCCGCATCATCCATGCTGGCGATGTCCTGCTCGGCCAGCCGTCGCGGCTCGCCGGTGGCGAGATCGGGTACCTGCAGCATCAGCGGCGCAATCAGGGTGTACGGGTAGCGGCGCAGATAGGCGACCAGGCCGTTGAGCATCGCCAGGTTCAGCGCGGTCTCGGCATCGCGCCATTCGGGCCGGCCGCTGATGGTGATGTCGCTGCTGTGCTTCAGCTCGGGATACACGCCGCCCCCGACCTGGCCGGGGGCGATGTGACTACTGTGCTCGAAGCGATCGATCAGGGCAGCGCATTGCTCTGGCGACAGCGCCTGTTCGTAGACCTCGATGAAATCGTTGGCAGCCATGCCGCAGCGAGCAGGGCTTCAGCCCTGCGCTCCGTCCGCTTCCAGGTGATAGTGCGTCGCCACCTCGATCTCTTTTTTCGAACCAAGGAACACCGGCACGCGCTGGTGCAGGCCAGTCGGCTGCAGCTCAAGAATGCGCTCGCGACCGGTGGTGGCCGCGCCACCGGCCTGCTCAATGATGAAAGCCATCGGGTTGGCTTCGTACATGATGCGCAGCTTGCCGCCCTTGTCCTTGATCTTGGCATCCAGTGGGTAATAGAACACGCCGCCGCGGGTCACGATGCGATGCACGTCGGCCACCATCGAGGCCACCCAGCGCATGTTGAAGTCCTTGCCGCGCGGGCCTTCCTTGCCGGCCAGCAGTTCGCCGATATAGCGCTGCATCGGCGCTTCCCAGTGGCGCTGGTTGGACATGTTGATGGCGAACTCGCCCGTCTCTTCCGGAATGCGGATATCACGGCGGCTGAGGATAAAGCTGCCCACTTCGCGGTCCAGCGTGAACTCGTGCGTGCCGTGGCCGAAGGTCAGCACCAGCACGGTGGCCGGGCCGTACACCACGTAACCGGCGGCCAGCTGGGTGGTGCCCGGCTGCAGGAAGTGCTCGGCCTTGGGTTCGACGACGCCATCCGGGCAGCGCAGCACCGAGAAGATGGTGCCGACGGAGATGTTCACGTCGATGTTCGAGCTGCCGTCTAGCGGATCGAACATCAGCAGGTGATTGCCTTTCGGATACATGTCCGGGATCGGCTGCGGGTCTTCCATTTCCTCCGACGCGCAGGCGGCGAGATGGCCGCCCCAGGCGTTGGCTTCGAGCAGGATCTCGTTGGAGATCACGTCCAGCTTTTTCTGCGCCTCACCCTGGATATTGCCGGTGCCGGCTTCACCCAGTACGCCGCCCAGCGCGCCCTTGTTGGTGGCGACGGCGATGCGCTTGCAGGCGCGCGCGACCACTTCGATCAGCAGGGAGAGTTCGGCGTTGATGCGGCCGGCGCGGCGTTCCTCGATCAGGAACTGGATCAGCGAGACGGGCTTCATGGCGGGTCCGTGGCGAATGGGAACGCGCATTGTCCGGGGTGCGGCTGAATGGCGCCAGCCGTGGCGCGCCCTTTTCTCCCTCTCCCTTTAGGGAAGAGGGTTGGGGTGAGAGGTGAGGGCTCGGTTCATCGCTTCTACTTCGTCATCCCTGCGTAGGCAGGAGGCGCTTCACAACAGCGAAGCTGGTCATCCAGTGGCGTTGTCGCTGGGTTTTAGCGTCTGCGTGTTCTGGTCCGCCTGCGGCGGGGTTTCGTCCTCCTGCCGGAGGCCGAGTTACTTTTCTCTGCTTGCCCAGAGAAAAGTAACCAAAAGAGAGGGCACCCCTCTTACGTGCCCTCCGGCTTCGCCTGCGACGCGAAGCTAGTCCCGTGGAGCGGGTCCGTGAGGGTTGGCCGGGCTTTTCGACAGGACATCCATGTCGTGTCGAAAAGGCATCGACGTCCTGTCGATGCCCCCTTCGGGGCCTGATCGTCCAACCCTCACCCCCCACAGGGGGCCCGGTTACGGCTCGCTTCGCACCACCTTTCTCCTCCCCTGCTGACATCACGTTGGCAGCAGGGGGCGCCCAGACTGTGTTGGTGCGCTGGGCACCTGGAGGAATACGGACATGCTGAACCCGATCGTCACCAACTGGTTTGAGATTCCGGTCCATGAGATGGATCGCGCCATTCGTTTCTATGACGCCGCGCTGGGTACGGCGCTGAAGCGTGAGCCGTTTGGCGGGATGGAGCTGGCGGTGTTTCCGTATGACAGCAACCACCACGTCACTGGCGCGCTGATGAAGTTCGAGCATTGCGAGCCGTCGATTCACGGCAGCACGGTGTATCTGAGCGTGGCGGATGTGGGCGAGACGCTGGCGCGTGTTGAGCAGGCTGGTGGAGCGGTGATCGTGCCGCGCACGGTGTTGCCGGAAGGACGCGGGGCGTTCGCGCAGTTCAAGGACAGTGAAGGCAACCGGGTGGGGCTGTGGTCCCGGCAGTGACCCCTCCACCCGGTTGGGGCGAGCGAGGGGGCGATGTCTGGTCGCGCCCCTGTCGTTCGTCGTTATGACGGGCACATGCCTGATCACACGTATCGATAGAGGAGGGAAGCATCATGCGTGACACCGTGTATTTCCTGGTGTTCGACGGGTTTGCCGACTGGGAGGCTGCGTTGGCGTTGTGCGAGATCCGCCGGCCGGGCGACTGGCGAGTGGTGACGGTGGGGTTCTCGATGCAGCCGGTGGTCTCCCAGGGCGGCCTGCGCGTGCTGCCGGAGCAGACGCTGGACCGGATCGATCTGGCCCGCGCGGCACTATTGATCATGCCGGGCGGACATCTATGGGAGCGTGGCGAAGGCGACGAAGCGGTCGATGCCGCCCTGCGCGTGCACGCGGCTGGTGCACCGGTAGCCGCCATCAGCAGCGCCGTGCTGGCGGTAGCCCGTGCAGGCCTGCTGGAGCGCTGTCGCCATACCGGGAACCTGACTGGTTTTATCGGCAGCCATGTGCCGGCCTATGCGGGGTCCGAACAGTACGACCCGGATGTGCTGGCGGTCAGCGATGGCGGTGTGATCACGGCGAGCAGCCTGGGCAGTGTGGAGTTCGCCCGCGAGGTGATCCGCACGCTGGATCTGTACAGCGCCAGCGATCGCGAACACTGGTATCGCCTGTTCAAGCACGCGGCGCCGCCACCGTGGTTTGCCGGCGAGCGAGCGGTCGCCGCCTGAGGACATGAACATGAGCGATTTCCTGCAACGTGTTCTGCAAGGCTATCGACCGCTATACCTGCGCGGCCTGCTGATGGACGGCCAATACCGCCTGCCGGTGTCGCCCCCAGTTGAAACCAGGCCGCGCGGCAAGCCGGTTCCCGCTACGCGGCCGCCGCGATTACAGACCATTGCTACGGTCGCCATGACAGGTTTGTGTGCCGGCGCGACGATTGCCGCCGCCGGCCGCCCCAACGGAGAGACATTGTGATCAAGACTTACCACGGCAGTTGTCATTGCGGCCGCGTGCGTTACGAAGCGGATCTCGATCTGTCGGCCGGCACCGGCCGTTGCAACTGTTCCATCTGCGGCAAGCTCCGTTACTGGGGCGTCACGGTGAAGCCGGCATCCTTCCGTCTGCTGTCGGGCGAAAGCGAGCTGACCGACTACCAGTTCAACTCCAACAGTTGCCATCACGTGTTCTGCAGGCACTGCGGCGTACATGCGTACAACCACGGTTATGTCGAGGAAATCGGCGGCGCCTATTACTCGGTCAACCTGGCCTGCCTGGACGACGCGGAAGCGGAAGAACTGATCGACGCGCCGCTGCGTTACTTCGACGGCCGCAACAACAACTGGATGTCGGTGCCGGCCGAAACGCGGCATTTGTAGGAGCGCACTCTGTGCGCGAACGCGGCCGACCAGGCCGCGCTCTTGGTGGAACCGAAGCGGCCCTGCGTTGCAGGGCTTTCGCCCACAGGGTGGGCTCCTACAGGTAATCCAAACGAGGAGGGCGTTGTCATGAGCGAACCGCGCGTCACATTCTTCCACGCACCGAACAGTCGCTCCGGCGGCACCCTGGCCCTGCTCGAAGAGCTGGAAGCCGACTACGACATGCACCTGCTCAGCCTCGGCGCCAAGCAACAGCGGCAGCCGGACTATCTGTCAGTGAATCCGATGGGCAAGGTGCCAGCGATCCTGCACGAAGGGGCGCTGATCACGGAACAGCCGGCGGTGTATCTGTATCTGGCGGATCTATTTACCAAGAAGCAGCTGGCGCCGCCGATTGGTGATCCGCTGCGCGGACCTTATCTGCGCTGGATGGTGTTCTACGGATCTTGTTTCGAACCCGCGCTGGTGGATCGCTCGATGAAGCGCGAGCCCGCGCCGCCGTCGACCTGCCCTTACGGCGATTTCGACACCATGTTCAAGACGCTCACCGACCAGCTCGAGCGCGGTCCCTATCTGCTGGGCGAACGTTTCAGCGCCGTCGACGTGCTATGGGCCAACGCATTGAACTGGACCACCATGTTCAAGCTGGTGCCGGAGACTCCGGTGATCCGCGCCTATATCGACCGCGTCATCTCGCGCCCGGCGATCAAGCGGGCGCACGAAAAGGATGCCGCGCTGGCGGCAGCCCAGGCGTCGCAGGTGGCCTGAGCCATGAGAGTCGCGCATCGTGACGTCCGACGCTGGCCGTCGCGGTGCGGCTCGGCGATCATGTGCGGATGCGCCGCGCCGATCGCCTGTTCCTCATCATCCACGCCCTGCGTGGGCGCCGCACGGCGCTGCCGGCGCGGAGTCTCGCCGACACCCTGGGCGTTTCGCTGCGCACGGTCTATCGCGATGTGGCGGACCTGCAGCTGTCTGGCGTGCCGATCGAAGGTGAGGCCGGCGTGGGCTACGTGCTGCGCAAGGGCTCGGATATCCCTCCGCTGATGTTCACCGCCGACGAGCTCGAATCGCTGGTGGTGGGCACGCGCTTCGTGCGTGCGTTCGCGGGCGAAAAACTGGCCGGCAGCGCGCGCGCCGCATTGTTGAAGATCGAGGCCGTGCTGCCGCCGGAGCTGCGCGATCGTGCCGCGCGCACGCGCATCTATGCGCCGATCTGGCGCGATCCCACCAAGACCGCGTTCGCGGTACTGATCGATCGCCTCAATGCGGCCATCAGCGAGAACCAGGTATTGCGCATCGACTACGCCGATGAAGCCGGCCGCCCCAGTTCGCGCGAGGTCGAGCCGCTATGCCTGGCGTTCTGGGGCGGTGCCTGGACCTTGGGCAGCTGGTGTCGGCTGCGCGAAGGCTTCCGCAATTTCCGCCCGGATCGCATTGCCGATTGCACCATCACCGGCGAGCGGTTCAGCGTGGCAAAGGGGCGCGATCTGGACGCCTATATGGAAGCCATGAGCGGTTACTACGAAGGCATGGAATAACTGAAGGGTGCTCTGAACCCGTCTACGTAGCCGCCATGATGTGCGGGTACCCCGCACATCACCCTGTCAATCCAATTTAAAGGTGAGGGCCGGCTCTGTCTGCCCACAGATGCGCAGTGCGCCGGCTAGGAAGACGGCCAGTCTGCCGTCGCCAACGCACCGCGCATCTGTGGGCAGACAGAGCTGGTGACGGCTACGTAGACGGGTTCAGAGCACCCTTAAGGCGATTGCCGCAGCGCTTTCAGGATGCGCTGGCCCGGACGGCCGTCGTCGGGCAATCCGCGCTTGCGCTGCTCCTGCTGGATCGCCTCGCGCGACTTGTCGCCGATCATGCCGTCCACTTCGCCGATGTCGTAGCCATGTGCGATCAACAGGCGCTGCAGCTCGCGACGCTCGGCGCGCGACGTGCCGGGATCGTCGGTCGGCCATGCCGCCACCATGCCGGGCTTGCCGCGCAGCTGATCGGAGAGCAGGGCGATGGCGAGCGTGTAGTTGATCGATGCGTTGTACGCGTAGATCGCATCGAAATTGCGCAGCGTAAGAAAGGCGGGACCTTGCGCGCCCGCCGGCAACACCAGGGCAGCCGGCGTATCGGCATCGGGCAGCGGCGAACCGTTGACCAATCGCACGCCCTGCGCGCGCCAGTAGCTCATCGGGCGCTTGGCGTCGCGCCCGCTCACTTTGCTGTCGAACGGTGAGGGTAGCTTCACTTCGTAACCCCACGGCTGGCCGCTCTGCCAGTGCGACATCTGCAGATAATGCGCCGTCGAGCCGAGCGCATCGGGCACGCTGGCGATCAGGTCGCGGCGGCCGTCGCCATCGAAATCCACCGCCACGCGCTCGAATGTCGACGGCATGAACTGCGTATGCCCGAATGCACCGGCCCACGAGCCCTTGAACTCATCGGCGGTGATATCGCCGCTCTGCACGATGCGCAGCGCGGCATAGAACTCGCCACGGAAATAATCCTGACGCCGGCCCATGCACGACAGCGTGGCGAGCGACTTCAGCAAGGGGCGCTGCCCGAACTGCTGCCCGTAGTTGCTCTCCACGCCCCATACCGCCACCACCGTGGCGGGATCCACGCCGTACTTCTGTTGCGCGCGGTCGAGTACGGACGCCCATTGCTTCAGGCGCGCCTTGCCGTCACCGATGCGCTCCTGGTCGACCAGGGCGGAGAGGTAATCCCACACTGGCGTGGTGAACTCAGGCTGGTGGTTGAGGGCGTCGATGACCGTGGTGTCAGCCAACAGGTCGCGCGTGTACTTGCGGTAGGTATCGGCGCTCACGCCGCGTTGTGCGGCAGTCGGCGCGAGGCCGGCCAGGCATTGCTGAAAGCTGTTCTGATCCTGCGCCATAGCGGGACCGGCGAGCAAGGCGAGGGCAAGCAGTGCAGAGCGAGGTGTGGGCATGGGGAATCGCCGACGGGGGGAAGCGGGCAGGTTAGCGCAGGGTACAAAAGCATTGGCTGTACGAAGCCATGGTCAACGCAAATAGTTGCTCATCCCCGCCCTGTCGCGATTGGGCTAACCTCGGCGCCACCGCTCGTCGAGGGAATGTCGATGTTTACACCGCACGTGCCTTATCCCGGGCTGTTCGCGCCCAGCCATCAGGCGGGCTATCTGCCGGGCCGGACCGGCACCATCGAATGAGCACGGCGTCAGGCGCCGCGCCAGGAAACACCGTAGGCATCGATGTCCTGGCGGGTCTGTCCATCGCGGGACTGTTGTTGCCCGAAGCCGTGGCGTATTCCGGCATCGCTGGCCTGCCGCCGCAGGCCGGCGTCATCGCGCTGTTTGCAGGCCTGGTTTGCTACGGCCTGCTCGGGCGCAGCCGTTACGCCATCGTGTCAGCGACATCGTCATCGGCGGCAGTGTTGGCCGCGGGCACACTGGCGCTGGCCGGCAATGATCAAGTCTCGCGCGCGGCGATGGCAGCCACGCTGGTGTTGCTTACGGGCGGCTGTTTTCTGGTTGCGAGTATGTTGCGGCTCGGCGGCCTCTCGCATCTGATCGCCCGCCCGGTGTTGCGCGGTTACACCTTCGGGCTTGCCTGCGTGATCGCGCTGAAGCAGTTGCCGCATCTGTTCGGCGTGCCGGCGATGCATGGCGATTTCGTGCCTTTGCTGTTGGCGGATCTGTTGGGCGACCTGGGGCAGATGCAGCCGGCGACGCTGGCTTGCGGTGTGCTGGCGCTGGCGCTGCTCTTCCTCGCCGAACGCCTGCACAGGTTGCCTGGGAGCCTGTTGGTGATCGTGCTTGGCGTGGCGGCGTCGGGCTGGCTCGAATCGCATGGGGTGACGCTGACCGGCGAGATCCGCCTCGCCCCGCAATGGGCCTGGCCCATCTGGCCGCAGAGCGGTCAGTGGCTGCCCAGCGTGGAGCTGGCCGCCGCCTTGCTGTTGATCCTGTACGCCGAGTCGTATAGCGCGATCCGAGGCTTTGCGCTCAAGCATGGCGATAGCGTGAATCCCAACCGCGACCTTGCCGTGCTCGGCGTCGCCAATGCGGTGTCAGGTCTGCTGCACGGCATGCCGGTGGGCGCGGGCTATTCGGCCACTTCGGCCAACGAGGCAGCTGGTGCGCGTTCGCGTCTTTCCGGGCTGGTCGCGGCGGCGTGCGTGTTGCTGATGGTGTGCCTGCTCCTGCGCTGGATCGAGCGCATTCCCGAGCCGGTACTTGCCGCTATCGTGATCCACGCGGTGAGCAAATCGCTGCGGCTGTCGGTATTCACGCCCTATCTGCGCTGGCATCGCGATCGGCTGGTTGCACTCGCCGCCGTGATTGCGGTGTTGTCGCTGGGCATCCTCAACGGCCTGCTGGTGGCGATCGCCTTCAGCCTGATCATGCTGCTGCGCCAGCTCGCCGCGGCGCGGCTGAGCGTGCTGGGGCAGCTCGCGGGCGGACATGATTTTGTCGATATCGCGCAGCACGGCACCAGCGAGTTGCCGGGCTTGTTGATCGTGCGGCCAGAAGAACCGCTGTTCTTCGCCAATGCGGAAGCCGTGCTGGTGCAGGTAAGGCGGCGGGTGCAGGAGCGTACCGGTTTGCAGCGGTTGGTCCTGAGTCTGGAAGAGTCGCCCGATCTCGATGGGACCACGCTCGAAGCGCTCGCCGACTTGGTGACATGGCTCGACGCTCGTGGCATCGAGCTGCGCGTGGCACGATTGAAAGACGTCGCGCGCGATGCGCTGCTGCGCATGGCGCTGCCCCAGCTTCCGCCACAGGCGCTGGATTACTGGAGCGTGGAGGATGCCGTGATGGCTGCTCCACCCTCATCCAAGGCGAAGGAAACCCCTTAAGTGAAGAACGCAACACGCTTGGGCTGGCTGACACTGGCCGCCCTGACGCTGGCGACACCGGCATGGGCACAGCAGCAGAGCGCTGACGCGCGCTTCAAGCAGATCTATGAAACGGAATGGGCCTGGCGCAACGGACAGGCCGGCATCAGCAACTCCGGCGAAGCCCAGCCCAACAATGCGCGGCTGGATACGGTGGACGCGGCCAACCAGCAGCGCCGGCTCGACTATTGGCAGAAGGTGCTGGCCGACCTGAGCACGATCGACGTGAAGCAGTTGTCCGCCGAGGATCAGGTCAACTACGCCGTCTACCGCGCACAAGTACAGAACCTGCTCGCCGTGCAGCAGTTCAAGCAGTGGCAGATGCCATTCAACAGCGACTCGGCGTTCTGGAGCGATCTGGGCTACGTGCTCAATGCCGATGACCTGCGCACGCCGCAGGACTTCCGCCGTTATCTCGACCGCCTTGGCCAGGTGCCGGCGTATTTCGATCAGCAGATCGACAACATGCGCGATGGGCTGGCGCGCGGCTTCACCGTACCGCGCGCGGTACTCGATGGCCGCGACGTTTCCATCGCCGCAGTGGCTGAGCTCAAGGACCCCACGCAGACCAGCTTCTACAAACCGTTCCAGCACATACCAGTGAGCGTACCCGCCGACCAGGCGACGGCGATGCAGGACGAAGCGCGCAAGGTGATCGCCGGAAAAGTGATACCGGCCTACGCCAAGCTGCTGACGTTCTTCCGCAACGATTACGTGCCCAAGGCACGCACCACGCTCGCCGCCGAAGCCATGCCGGACGGCAAGGCGTGGTACCGCCAGCAGATCGTCGAATACACCACGCTCGATCTCGATCCGGGCGCGGTCCATCAGGTTGGTCTGGAGCAAGTGGCAAAGATCCACGCCGAGATGGTCAAGACCATGCTGGAGAGCGGCTTCAAGGGCAGCTTCCCGGAGTTCTTGCACTTCCTGCGCACCGATCCGCAGTTCCACGCCAAGACACCCGACGAGCTGCTGATGCGTAGCGCCTGGGTGGCGAAGCAGGTGGATGGTCAGCTCGCCAAGCTCTTCGGCCGGCTGCCGCGCCAGCGCTTCGCCATTGTGCCGGTGGCGCCGGATATCGCGCCGTACTACACCTCGGGCCGTGGCGGTGCGAACGCCTATCTGGTGAACACTTACGACCTGCCGTCGCGTCCGCTCTACAACGTGGCGGCGCTGACATTGCACGAGTCGGCACCGGGTCATTCGCTGCAACTCGCGCTGGCCGCCGAGCAGAAGGGCCAGCCGGCGTTCCGCCGCGAAGGTTACATCTCCGCCTACGGCGAGGGCTGGGGCCTGTACTCCGAATACCTCGGCAACGAGATGGGCATCTACAAGACGCCCTACGAGCGCTTCGGTTATCTCACCTACCAGATGTGGCGCGCCTGCCGCCTGGTGGTCGACACCGGCATCCACCACCTCGGCTGGACGCGCCAGCAGGCCATCGACTACCTCACCGACAACACCGCGCTGTCCACTCGCGAGATCGCCAACGAGGTCGACCGCTATATCAGCTGGCCCGGCCAGGCACTGTCGTACGAGCTGGGCTATCTGAAGATCCTGGAACTGCGCCGCAAGGCCGAACAGGCGCTGGGCCCGAAGTTCGACATCCGCCACTTCCACGACACCCTGCTGCAGATCGGCTCCGTGCCGCTGCCGGTGCTGGAGCAGCGTATCGACCGCTTCATCGCGGAGGGTGGGCCGGAGCCGGATTTCGGGTGCGATTGCGCCAAGCCGGCTGCGGTAAAGGCTCCCTTGTAGGCGCGCGGCGGAATATGGCGCGAAGTCTATAAATGGAGTAAACTCCACCTCAACTTCATAGGGAGAGTTTCCACATGGCGGCTCATCTCCTTCCTGAAACCGTTCCTACTGCCGATCTCGGCGGCCCGGCGCTGCGCGCTTTCTTCAATCTGGCGGAGCGCTGGGGCCTGCGCATCGGTGATCAGCGCAAGCTGCTCGGCGATCCGCCGGAGTCCACGTTCTATAAGTGGAAGCGCCAGCAGGCTGGCAGCCTGAGTCGCGACGTGCTGGAGCGCATCAGCTATCTGCTGGGCATCTACAAGGATCTGCAAATTCTGTTCAACGATCCGCAGCAGGCCGACAACTGGGTGCACAAGGCGAACAAGGCGCCGCTGTTCGGCGGGCAGTCGGCGATGCAGCGCATGTTGTCGGGCAACGTGGCCGATCTGTACGTGGTACGTCAGTACTTGGACGCGCAGCGCGGTTGGTAAGAAGCGCGTCGCAGTCGGCGATACGTCGGCACCGCATACTGCATTGACCCCGGCAGGTAGCCCGAGATCGCCCCGTCATGGCCGACATTCCCCCGCTCAAACGCATCCGCTGGAGTCAGGCGTATCGCATCGTGCCCAGCCGTTTTCCGCCGGTGGGCGTATTTGACCGCATCGCCGATCCGGGCGATCTGGATGCGCTGTATGCGATCGAAGCGCTGACCAATCCGCGCATCCGCGATGAGCTCGGCGTGCTGCCGCTGGTGCCGAAGGACCGGCGCGTCAGTGGTCCAGGCACTACGCCGATCATGGCGGCGTTTACGCACCTCAATCCGGAAGGCAGCCGTTTCTCCGACGGCAGCTGGGGCGTGTTCTATGCCGCGCACAGCGTGGCCACGGCGGTGGAAGAGACCGTGTATCACCGCGAGCGCTTTCTCGCGGCCACCGCCGAGCCGCCCTGCGATACGGAAATGCGCTGCTACCGCACCAGCATCCAGGCGAAGCTGCACGACCTGCGCGGCGGCTGGCCGGCGGAACACGACCCGGACAGTTACGGCGCCAGCGTGGCGCTGGCGCGCAAGCTGCGCGCCGAAGGTTCGGACGGCATCGTGTATGAGAGCGCGCGCCATCATGGCGGCGAATGCGTGGCTGTGTTCTATCCCGATCGCGTCGCACCGTGCGTGCAGGCGCAGCACTTGTTGTATCGCTGGGACGGCAAGCGCATCGCACAGGTGCTCGAAGTGAGCGAACTCAAGCGCCACTGATCGCTGTAGGAGCGGACTCTGTGCGCGATAAATCTACGAAGCACAGGGATGCGGCGATCGCCCACAGGGTGGGCTCCTACAGAGAGAAAACAGCAGGCCCCGGGGCGCGAAACCTGCCAAAGCCTTCCCTGCATGGAAGGCTGAAACTCAGAAGCGATAGCCGAAGCTCACGCCGTAGGCCAGCGGGTTGATGGTGGTGTGACCGACCCTGGTGCCGTTGACGTGTACGTCGCTGCCGATATCCATCCAGCGCACATCCGCCGTAATCATCCAGCGCGGACTGATCTTCACGTCGACACCGGCATGCGCGGCTACGCCCCAGCTGCTGTCGATGCTCACGCGCGTACCTTGCAGCGGTCCCTTGCCGTCGATGTTGAAGAAGCGTGTGTAGTTCACGCCGAGGCCGACGAAGGGCGACACCGTGCGGTCGGTCATGAAGTGGTAGTTCACACCGAGCACCGGCGGCAGCTGATGGGCAACGGCGACCTGGGTGCCATTGAGGCGCACGTTGTGGCGGAATGGTGCGGCCACCAGCAGTTCCGCGCCCCAGTTCGGCGTGATCAGGTACTCGAGGCTCGCGGTCGGTTTGAGGTCGCCGCTGACCTTGGCTTTCATGCCGGCGAGGGTGCCGTTGTTCGATTTTGGATCGACCGCGTGCGCGCCGAAGCGCACCACCCAGGCATCGTCATTGGCATGCGCGGGCAGGGCCGCGACGCCGAGGCTGACCACGGCGAGCAGAGGCAAAAGGGATTTCATAGCGTGTCCTTGTAGTGTCCATATCGAGGTAGCGCTTCCATGCTGGCCCAGCGCCGTGGGCGCGCATCTGATCTGAGTCAATCGCAAGGACGCGTGAAAACGTTTCGCGACGATCTGCCACACCCGTGAGGTGCATCACACTTCACTCATCAAGGCTGTCGCGGGCGTGCTGAGGTGTGTCGGACATCAAATAAAAAGCCCGCCGGGTGGCGGGCTTTTGTCTGGCGCGTACCTTGCGCGGGCTCAGGTATCGGCGTCGGTGGCAAAGCCTTCGCGCGTGCCGCGATTGAACACGCGATCGCTACCCAGCACATCGGCCGCCGCGTGCGCGGTGCCATCCTTGAGCCGCGCATAGATCGGCGTGAAGTCCGGACGCGTTGCTTCGAACAGTTGCTCGAAGCTGTCGATGACGAAATACGTCTGCTGGTAGGTATCGATGCGGTAGCGCGTATTCATCACGCGCTCCAGGCCGAAGCCGATACGGTTGGGTGCAGGCGCGTCGAGGCAGTAGATGGATTCGCCCTTGGAGCTGACGATGCCTGCGCCGTAGATGCGCATGCCTTCATCCGTATTGATCAGGCCGAACTCCACCGTGTACCAGTAGAGGCGCGTGAGGTTCATCAGCGCTTCGGGGCCGATGCCGAATGCCTTCATGCCGCCGCGTCCGTACGCCTGCATGTAATCGGCGAACACCGGGTTGAGCAGCAACGGCACGTGGCCGAACAGATCGTGGAACAGATCGGGCTCGCTCAGGTAATCGAGCTGCTCGGGCTTGCGGATCCACCAGCTCACCGGGAAGCGGCGATTGGCCAGGTGATCGAAAAACACTTCGTCCGGAAGCAGGCCTTCGACAGCAACCAACTCCCAGCCAGTGGTCTTGCCCAGCACCTTGTTGAGGTCAGCGAACTTCGGGATGCCGCCTTCGCCCAGGCCGAAGCGTTCCACGCCTTCCATGAATTCCTTGCAGGCCCGGCCCGGCAGCAGCTCGCGCTGGCGCTGGAACAGGGTGTTCCACACGTCGTGGTCGGTGCGGCTATAGCTGGCCCATGGCTGCTCGACCACGCCGGTGGCGTACACCGGCACATAACCGCGATCGGTTTGCTGGTGTTCGACTTTGCGTGGCGCGTTCTGGTCCATCGGTAGCTCCGGCTCGCTGCAAGACAGGCCCGGGAAGGGCGAGCAACAGCATACGGCCGATGGCCCGCATGAAGGTTGTTTTGTTGTTCTATAAAGCACTCTTGGTGCAATATTCGTGCGTCAAAGACCTTCTACGCCGAGGTATCGTGCATGGGCAACCTGGACCGCACCGATCTGCGCATCCTCGCTGTACTGCAAGGGGATGGGCGCATTACCAATGCTGAGCTGGCCGAACGGGTCAGCCTGTCGCCTTCCGCCTGCCTGCGCCGCCTGCAACGGCTGGAAGGTGAGGGCATCCTCACTGGCTATACCGCCCAGGTGGATCCGGAGGCGGTGGGCCTGGGCCTGCAAGCGTTCGTGCGTGTGCAGCTGACCAAGCATGAGAGCGAGGCGATCGAGCGCTTCGTGGAGCATGTGAATGCGTGGGACGAGGTCGTCGCCTGCTATGCGCTCACCGGCGACATGGATTACCTGATGCACATCTATGTGGCCGACCTGCAGCACTTCTCGCGCTTTTTGCTGGATCGCCTGCTCAACGCCTCGGGTGTGGCCGATGTGAATTCCAGTTTCGTGCTGCGTACGGTAAAGCGCTCGGCGGCTTTGCCTTTGACGCAGTTGGAGCGCTAGTTCACGCGGCTTCGTTCGCCAGCGCCATCGACGGGTCGTCGTCGCGGCGCCGTTGAATGCGCAAAGCCAGGAACGCGGCCACCACGCCGGTGGCTCCGGCGATCACGAACGGAGTCAGATAACTGCCCAGCTGCACGCGCAGCACGCCAGCCATGAACGCGGCGACCGCCGCACCAACCTGGTGTCCCGCCACTACCCAGCCAAATACCACCGGCGCATCGCGTTCGCCGAAAGCCTCGGTGGTCAGGCGCAGCGTGGGTGGCACCGTGGCGATCCAGTCCAGGCCATAGAACACGCCGAACAGCGACAGGCTGTACAGCGAGAAATCGGAATAGGGCAGATACATCAGCGACAACCCGCGCAGCCCGTAATAGGCGAACAGCAGCTTGCGCGGATCGACGCGGTCAGTGAGCCAGCCCGAGACCGTGGTGCCGAACAGATCGAAGATACCCATCATCGCCAGCAAGCCAGCCGCGCGCACTTCGGGAATACCATGGTCGCCGCACAGCGCGATGAAGTGCGTGCCGATCAGCCCGTTGGTGGTGAAGCCGCACACAAAGAACGTAGCGAACAACAGCCAGAACACGCCGCGCTTGCTGGCTCGCTGAAGCACGCCCAAGGTCAGCGCAAACAGATTGCCCGACGGCGCGCCGGCATCGACAGGTTCGTCTGCGGTGGCGCCATAACGGGTCAGGCCGATATCGGCGGGACGCTCCGGCAACAGCCACAGCACCAGTGGCACGAGCACGGCGCTGACCGCGGCAATGGTCAGCACCACCGCGCGCCAGCTGGCGTACTCGGCGATCGCGGCGAGGCCTGGCAGGAAGATCAGCGTGCCGGTGGCGGTACTGGCGGTGAGCAGGCCCATCATGAGCCCGCGGTGGGTACTGAACCAGCGGCCGACCACGGTGGCGCCCAGCACGACCGCCACGCAGCCGGTGCCCGCGCCTGAAAGCACGCCCCAGGTCAGCAGCAGATGCCACGGTTGGCTCATCGCCGCGCTCGACGCGGCGGCCAGCGCCATCACCGTGAGTGCAATGGCCAGTACCCGGCGGATGCCAAAGCGCTGCATCAGCGCGGCAGCGAACGGCCCCATCAGGCCATAGAGCAGGATGCCCACCGCTGCGGCGGCCGAAATATCGTCCCGGCTCCAGCCAAAGGCACGCCCCAGCGGCAGCATCAGCACGCCCGGTGTGGCGCGCATGCCGGCCGAGGCCAGCAGGGCCATGAACACCACGGCAACCACCACAAAGGCATAGTTTTGGCCGAAAGGCCGGTGGCGTTGTATAGTCATGTTACCGATCGGTACGGGACGGAAGCGCAGAGTACGTACCGATCGGTAACATTGTCAACAGGCCCGTGTATGTCCCATCGCCCCAAGTCCCCTCCCGCCCCCGCCGAAGCGCCACGCCGTGCCGCGGACCGCATTCGCGACACCGCCTTCGATCTGTTCTATCGCGAGGGCATCCGCGCCATCGGCGTGGAGGAAATCGTCACCCGGGCCGGCGTGACCAAGCCCAGCCTGTATCGTGCCTACGAATCCAAGGACGAACTGGCCGCGGCCTACCTCCGCGATTACGACCAGCGCTTCTTCCGCAACTTCGAGGCGCCGGCCGCCGATCATCCTGGCGATCCGAAGGGCCAGTTGCTCGCCTATGTGGATACGCTCGCCGTGCGCGCTAGCAGTGACGGCTATCGCGGCTGCGGTCTCACCAACGCCGTCATCGAATACCCCGATAGCGAACACCCGGCGCATCAAGTTGCGGTGGACAGCAAACGCGCCCTGCGCGAACGCCTGCGCGAGATGTGCCGCGAGATGCGCGCGCGCGATCCCGACGAACTGGCCGACGGCCTGCTGCTGTTGATCGAAGGTAGTTACGTCTCCGGCCAGACCTTCGGCGAAGGCGGCCCCGCACGCGCGCTCGGCGCCGCCGCCCGTCGCCTGATCGACGCCTCACTGTAGGAGCGCACCCTGTGCGCGAAATGGCCCGAGAGGGCCGCGCTTTTCCCATGACACGAGTACCAGCGGCCCCGCTTTGCGGGGCTTTCGCGCACAGGGTGCGCTCCTACAGCAGACGCGCTCGCCAGTTTGAAACGCTGTCCGCTATCGATGCGCTCGCGTACTGCCGACTCGCGGCCCGACTAACGCTAAACTAACCGGACCGATGAGCACCGAAACCGTTTCCGCCCCGGACCGAGACCTCTTGCGACCCCTGCGCTACCTGTGGCGCGTGCCGCTGCTGTTGCTGCATATCGTGCTCGGCATTCTGTTGTGTTCGCTGATCCTCAGCTGGAACCGGCACGCTGTGATGAAAAACGGCCAGGAGCCGTTCGCGCATCGCACCATCCGCTGGTGGTCCACCGTGCTGCTGCGCATCTTCGGGCTGCGTTCGGTGCGTGTCGGCCAGCCGCTGGCCGATCCGGTGCTGTTCGTCGCCAACCACACCTCGTGGGTCGACATCGAACTGCTGCACAGCCAGCGCGCGGCGTGTTTCGTGGCGAAGGCCGAGATCGCCAGCTGGCCGCTGGTCGGCTGGCTGGCCGCGAGCGGCGGCACCATTTTCCATCGGCGCGGCAGCAACCATTCGCTGGCGACGGTGATGCAGGTGATGGTCGATCGCCTGCGTGGCCAGCGCTCGGTGGCGGTATTCCCGGAAGGCGGCACTGGCCACAACGGCGTGCTGCGTGTGTTCCATGCCCGCATCTTCCAGGCCGCGCTCGATGCGGAAGTGGCCGTGCAACCGGTAGCGCTGCGTTTCGCGCGCGACGGCCGTCGGGTGGTCGACGCCGGTTTCCGCGAAGGCGAGAACTTCATGCAGAACTTCCTGCGCCTGCTCGGCGAAGCGCCGCTGGATGCCGAGGTGCATTTCCTGGAGCCAGTGCCGGCCATGCCGGAAGCGCGCCGCCGCATGGCTGAGCTGTCGCGCGAACGCATCGCCGCCGCGCTGGAAGATCGCTCGGCATGAGTTTGCCCAAGGGCATCGACTTCCGTCCGCCGTGGCCGCTGAGCAGCGGCCATATCCAAACCATGCTGTCGTCCAGCGGTGTGCGCCGCCAGCTGCTGCCGCGCGCGGCGCAGACGGTGCAGGACGGCGCGGAACCGGTGATGGTCGACGGTGGCGATGGTGTGCGCCTCACCGGCGCCTACACAGCGCAGAAACACCGGCCGCAGGCGCGTGGCCTGGCCGTGCTGTTCCACGGTTGGGAAGGCAGCGTCGACTCCACGTATGTGCTGCAGACCGGCAGCCGCCTGCTCGCGGACGGCTGGGATGTGTTCCGCCTGAACTTCCGCGACCACGGCGACAGCCACCCGCTCAACGAAGCGCTGTTCCATTCCTGCCGCATCGACGAAGTGGTGCACGCGCTGGCCGATATCACGCGGCGCTGGCCGGCACAGCGGGTAGCGCTGGCGGGCTTTTCGCTGGGCGGTAATTTCGCGTTGCGCGCCGCGTTGCGCGCGCCGGAAGCCGGCATTCCCTTGAGTTATGCGCTGGCCGTGTGCCCGATCATCGATCCGGGCGAGGGCCTGTTTTCGCTTGAAGAGACCGCGCCCTGGTTCTATCGCGCCTACTTCCTGCGCAAGTGGCGCCGTTCGCTGCAGGCCAAGCAGGCGGCGTTTCCGCACCGGCAGTACTTCGAGCTGGACGAGCTGAAGCAGAGTCTGCGCGGCCTCACCGAATCGCTGGTGTTGCGCCATACCGACTTCGGTTCGCTGCAGGCGTATCTGGACGGCTATTCCGTGGCCGGCGATGCGCTCAAGGCCTTGAATATTCCCGCCACCATTCTTACCGCGCGCGACGATCCGGTGATTCCGGTCGACGCGTTCGAAAAGCTGGAACTGCCGCCGAACGTGGAGCTGGACATCGCAACCCACGGCGGGCATTGCGGTTTCATCCGCGGCTACGACATGACCAGCTTTACCGACGACTACATCGCCGCACGCTTCAACGCGCTCCTGTAGGAGCGCACCCTGTGCGCGACGGGTGCTCGAAACGCCCAGTCGAAGAGCGGTCGCCCACAGGGTGGGCTCCTACAGTGTTATCGAGGTGGAGATTCAATCCGCCGGTACGCAGCGCCCACGCGCCCAGATCCGCAAAGCTTCCACTTGTTCGTGCATCAGTACCGACAGCGGGCGCGTCTGTTCCAGCGCGGCTAGCAAGGTAGCCTGCTCCAGTGGCGTGTTGCCACTGCTGGCGTCATACAGCGCACTGACGATGGCCTGCTCGATCTCCGCGCCGGAGAAGCCTTCGCTGGCGGCAGCCAGGGCGGGCAGATCGAACTGCTCCACCGGCAGTTTGCGCCGCCGCAGATGCATGGCGAAGATCTCCGCACGCACCGAGGTCTGCGGCAAATCGACAAAGAAGATCTCGTCGAAACGCCCCTTGCGCAGCAGCTCGGCCGGCAACTCCTGCACCGCATTCGCCGTGGCGACCGCGAACACCTTGGCCTTGCGTTCGGCCATCCAGGTCAGCAGATAGCCGAGTACGCGGCGCGAAACGCCGCCATCCTCGCCGCCGCTGGCGAGGCCCTTCTCGATTTCGTCGATCCACAATACGCAGGGTGCGAGCAGCTCGGTGCTCTGCAACGCTTCGCGCAGATTCTTTTCGGTCTCGCCCTGGTATTTGTTGTACAGCGCGCCGAAGTCCAGTCGCACCAGCGGCACGCCAAAGCCGCCGGCGATGGCCTTGGCCGCCAGGCTCTTGCCGCACCCCTGCACGCCGAGCAGCAACACGCCCTTAGGCGGATCGAGCATGGGATCCGGCGTGGCCGCGAGAAACACCCCGCGCCGCCGCTGCACCCATTCGCGCACGCGGCTGACGCCAGCAATATCGGCGAAGCTGGCGGTGGCGTATTCGTAGTGCAGCAGACCGGAGCGATTGAGCAGATCGAACTTCGCCTGCATCAGATCCGGTAGATCGTTGGCGGTGAGCGCGCCATCGTTGTAGATCAGCTTGCGCACGATGCGCCGCGCATCCGGTGCCGCCAGACCGAGCAGGTTGCGCACGATGGTGCGCGCTGCTTCGCCATCCACTTCCACGCGACGGCCCTGTTCGCGCTGCCACGCCAGTGCTTCGGCGCGCAGGATCGCGGCGAGTTCCTTGATGTCGGGCAGCGACAGCGGCACGCGCATGGACAACGCTTCCAGTTCCTCCGGCAGCTCGATGCGCGCGCCGATCAGCACTACGGTATGGGCGGAAGAACTCTGCCGCTGCACGATTTCGCGCAGCTGGCGCAACGTCATGGCGTAACGCAGGAAGGGATGGAAATCGAACAGCAGATAGATGCCGCGCTCGCTGGCCGTGCGAATGGCATCCAGGGTGGCCCCGGCGTCCGGCGCCACCTCTGCTTCAGGCTGCACGAAATCGAGCCGCGTGAGGCCGTCGGTCAGCGTCCAGCGCCATAGCGGGCGCAGTGCCTGCGAGATCACATGGCGGAAACATTCGATGACACGTTGTTCGTCGACCGTCTCGATGACCAGCAGCGGCGTAGCCGCGCGCACCAAGGTGGTCAGGTCCTGCAATTCGCTCATGTAACTCGCCCCTCCGTGGGCCGGCACAATAGCAGAGCCGGCTCACCGGCTTGTGGCAGAGGCAACTTCACGCGGGTCGGTATACGCTCTCGCTCCGGTCTCCCACGGAGTCTTTCCCCATGCGTTTGCTGCTGTCTCTCGCACTCGGCCTGCTAGCGGTTCCGGCGATGGCCGCCCCCCAGCTCGACAAGCTCACCCTGCCCAAGGGGTTCCATATCGCCGTCTACTCCGATCAAGTGCCGAATGCGCGCGAGATCGCACTGGGCGCCAAAGGCACGGTGTTCGTCGGTTCCAACGATGCCGGCAAGGTCTATGCGCTCACCGACAGTACCGGCAGCGGCAAGGCCGACAAGGTGCGTGTGCTCGCCACCGGCCTGCAACTGCCGGTGGGTGTCGCGTTCAAGAATGGCGATCTGTACGTGTCCGCCGTCAGCAAGATCGTGGTCTTGCGCGATATCGAGAACCATTTGGATGCGCCGCCCAAGCCCGAGGTGGTCTATGACAAATTCCCCACCGAAACGCACCACGGCTGGAAGTTCATCGCCTTCGGTCCGGACGGCAAGCTGTACGTGCCGATCGGCGCGCCGTGCAATATCTGCGACAAAGGTAAGGACTACGCCAAGCTCACCCGCCTCAATGCAGACGGCACGGGCCTGGAAGATGTGGCCTACGGCATCCGCAACACGGTCGGCTTCACCTGGCGGCCGGGCTCGAACCAGTTGTGGTTCACCGACAACGGCCGCGACATGATGGGCGACGACATGCCCAGTGACGAACTGAACCGCCTCACCCGCGTCGGCGAGCACTTCGGTTACCCCTATTGCCACCAGGGCGACACGCTCGATCCCGAGTTCGGCAAGGGCAAGAACTGCAAGGACTACACGCCGCCCGTGCTGAAGCTCGGTCCGCATGTCGCCTCGCTGGGCCTGCGTTTCTATGAAGGCAAGCAATTCCCAGCCAGCTACAAGGGCGCGCTGATCATCGCCGAGCACGGTTCGTGGAATCGCACCAAGAAATCCGGCTATCGCGTGATGACGGTGCGTCTCAATGGCGACAAAGTGGCTTCGTACGAACCGCTGATCGAGGGCTTCCAGCAGGACGAAAAAGCATGGGGCCGGCCGGCGGATGTGCAGCCGCTGCCAGACGGCAGCCTGCTGGTAAGCGACGATGAAGCGGGCGCGCTGTACCGCGTTACCTATCAGGCCGCCAAGTAAGTTATCGGGCCCGCCTGTCCGGCGGGCTTCGCATTCGATCGATCACAGGAGAACGCAGTGCAACTTCGCAGCGACAGTTTTCAGGACGGCCAGCCGATTCCCGCGCGCTACGCCTTCGGCAAGCCCGGTGATCCGGTGACTCTGTCGGACAACTGGAGTCCGCACCTGGCGTGGAAGGACGCGCCGCTGGCGACACGTTCCTATGTGCTTACTTGCATCGACACTGATGTGCCCAGCCGTGGAGACGACGTGAACCAACCGGGACGCACCGTACCGGCGGATCTGCCACGCGTGGAATTCGTGCACTGGCTGATGGCAAATATCCCGGTGGAATGCGGCGAGTTGGCGGCCGGCGCCTGCAGCGAAAGCGTGGTGGCCCGCGGCAAGCGCGCGCCTTACGGACCGCCTGGCAGCGTGCAGGGCATGAACGATTTCACCGGCTGGTTCAAGGGCGACGCCGACATGGGTGGCGAATACCTCGGCTACGACGGTCCGTGCCCGCCGTGGAACGATGCGCTGGTTCACCACTACCACTTCCGCATCCACGCGCTCGACGTGAGTTCGTTGAAACTGGCCGACGGTTTTACCCTGGCCGAGTTGCGCAACGCCATGGAAGGGCACGTTCTCGACGAAGCGGAAATCGTCGGCAGCTACGCGATCAATCCAGCGGCCACGAACGGGAAATGAGTCGAGCGAAGTGAGAAAACAGAGCCGGCAAGAACGCAGGCGCTGTCCCTCGTTTCTCACTCCTCGTCACTCACTTCCGCACTATTGTGGTGAAGGCGTGCAGGCCGCCGCGCATAGCCTTCACGCTGGCAAGGCATGCGCTGTGGATGAATGGTGGTGGGGCGACCGTCCCGCCCGTTCATCGAGGATCGCGCCATGCTTCACTATGCCCTGGTCTTTCTGATCATCGCCATTATCGCGGCGTTGTTCGGGTTCACAGGGATTGCAGGCACTGCTGCTGGTATCGCCAAAATCCTGTTCATCGTGTTCCTGATCCTCGCCGCCATCGCCTTCTTCCGGCGTACCAACTGAACGAAAGCGCCGCGCCGTGCGCCACGGCACCGGCAAATTCGCTAGAGTCATCCCTCTGTCCACCGGAGAACGCCATGAACAAGCAAGTCCAGGCGCAGGAAGCCAACGCGGGCAACCGTATCGAGGAAGGCGCCGAACGCATCAAGCAGGCCACGACCAGCGCCGTCACCGGCGCCAAGGAAGCGGTCGAGCGCGCCGCCGACCACGTGGAAGAAAGCCTGCATCGGGCCACCGACAAGGCTGCGGGCGCCGCCACGCGCGCCAGCAGCAAGGCCGGCGAATACAGCGAACGCAGCCGTGAGGTCTACGACGACGCCATGGATCGCGCCGACGAATGGCTGGGCAAGGCGCGCGATTACGTGCGCGAAAAGCCGGTGCAGTCGGTCGCCATCGCGCTGGGCGCGGGCTGGCTGCTCGGCCGCATCCTGCGCCGCTGAAAAACGTGACAGCGAGGGCAGGGGATGCACGATCCCGGGCGTGAGGAAGCCGCCGACGCGGCCGGCGAAACGCCTGGGCAGCCCGAGGCGCCGGGTGTACTGGATGACGTCGGTCGGGCCGGACGCGCCTTCAAGCAGCTGTTCGGCGCGCAGCTAAACCTGCTGATCGCCGAACTCGGCCTCGCGCGCAGCGCCATTTCCTGGATGCTGCTGGCCGGGCTGGCCGCCACCGTGGCGGGGGTCGGTCTCGGCCTGAGCCTGATGGCGCTGATCGGCGTGCTGCTGGCGAAATGGCTGGATTCCTGGGCGTGGGCGTTGGTGGTATTGGCGCTGCTGCAGGGCGTATTCCTGTACGCCATGATCCTGCTGTTCCGGCGCTGCATGCATTGGCTGAGCCTGCCCGCCACGCGCGGCGAATGGCGTGAGACCATGCGCCAGGCAATGCGCAAGGCCGAACGCAGCGAAACGGCGGGCGCCGACGCGGATCGGCCCGCCAGCCGGGAGGACGGGACATGAGCGTGTTCAAACATCTCCATGCCGTGCGTGCCGCACGCGCTGATGTCATCGAGGCGCGGCAGCGTGTGGCTGAACCCGCCGGCGCACTGCTGGATCGCGGACGGCGGCATCCCCTGGGTACGGTCAGCGTGGCCGCGGGTCTCGGTTTCGTCCTGGGCCAGTTGAACGTCCATCCGTTGCGCGTGCCGGGCCTGGGCGCCTTGTTGAGCGGCAGCGCTGCCGAAGTGGTGATGCAGGCCGCGCGTCTGGTCCGTGAATTCAGCGAAGGCGGCTTCGACGCATCATGAGCGATCCCCTGCTCCCTGTGCCGCCGCCGGCTCCCGCCGTCGGCGCCGAAAGCGCGAGCGCAAACCCGCTCGCGCAGGGGCAGGTAAAACGCCGTCATCATCGCCACTACATCGCGCGCGCCACGCAAAACCATCTGCGCGGTATTCGTGTGGTGCTCAATGTGCTGCTGATCCTGGCGTTGCTGTACACCATTACCCTGATCAAGGCGCTGCTGATTCCGCTGGTGCTCGCCGGCTTCATCGGCCTCGCGCTTAATCCCATCGTTGCCGCGACTGCGCGGCGGGGTGTGCCGCGCTGGTTAAGCGCGAGCGTGTTGATGATCGTCCTGATCGCCGGCATTGGCACAGGTATCGGGTTGTTGGCGCAACCCGCGGTGGGCTGGTTCCACGACGCCCCAACGGCGATCAAGAATTTCGTGCCCAAGCTGCGCGCGGTCACGCAGCCATTGGAAGCAGCCAGTCGCGCCACGCAAACGCTGGTGAGCGGCCAAACCGTGCGCGCGCCGGCTCGGTCGGCCGACGTGGCAGTCAATGCCTGGGACATATTGGCGACCACGCCTAAAGTAGTCGCCGCCGTGCTCACCGTGGTGCTGCTGGTGTTCTTTTTCCTGATCTACGGTGATGCATTGTTGCGACGGATGGTCGAGATCGCTCCCAACCTGGGTTACAAGCGTCACGTCGTCGCAATCGTGCGTAGCATTCAGACCGAGGTGTCGCGCTACATTCTCACCACCCTGCTGATCAACCTGGTACTGGGCCTGCTTACCGCCGGCATGTTGTGGGCTTATCGGGTGCCTGACCCGTTGTTGTGGGGTGCGGTGGCGATGTTGGCCAACTTTATTCCTTATGTTGGCGCAGTCACGACGACGACCGTGCTGGCACTGGTCGGCCTGATGAATTTCAACGACCCGGGCCATGCTTTGCTGCCGGCGTTGACGTTTGCTGGTATCACGGCGGTGGAAGGCAATTTGATTACGCCGTTTATCCAGGGGCGGCGTATGCGGCTGAGTCCCGTCGCCATCTTGCTGTGGCTGTTGGTATGGGGATGGCTATGGGGCATCCCCGGTGCGCTGCTTGCCGTGCCTATGTTGACTAGCGCCAAATTGGTGGCTGAGCGTGTGCGAGGGTGGCGCTGGTTTGCACAGTTGGTGCAGCGTTAAATGAAGCCACCGTAGGAGCGCACCCTGTGCGCGAAACGGCCCGAAGGGCCGCGCTCTTGAATAACGCACGGTATCTAGGCGGCCCTGCTAACGCAGGGCTTTCGCGCACAGGGTGCGCTCCTACAAAATCGCGTTGCCGCAACATGATGGGAGGGCGGCATCGCGGTGTCGCATCGCGAATGTCACCAGGCGATCGGCGCGCGATCCCGAAAAAAACCGCCTGTGATCGATCCTTGCGGCGGCAGGCAAGCCGCCCACACGATGCCGGCGGCGCCATCAGCGACAGGCCTTCCACCAGGACCACCCATGTCGGTGGCGACCCAGCCGGGGCAAACGGCGTTGACCAGGATGCCGCTGCCGCGCAGTTCGCTGGCGAGCATGCGGGTGTAGCTGTTGAGGGCGGCTTTGGAGACGCGGTAGGCGGGGCAGTCTTCGCCTTCGCTGTCGATGGCACCGCAGCCGCTGGAGACGTTGACGATGCGACCGTAGGCGTGGCGCTTCATCAGCGGCACGGCGGCTTCGCTGAGGCGCCACGCGCCGAGCAAGTTAGTGTCGAGTGCGCTTTGTACGTGGGAGACGTCGACCGATGAAGCACGGTCGCCGATATCGAAGAACGCGCCAGCGTTATTGACCAGAATGTCGAGCCGGCCGTAGTCCTGCTCGATGCGTGCCGCCAGCGCATCCACATCAGCCTGCGCCGTCACATCCAGTTGCACGGCCACCACGTCGCTACCGGCACGTCGCAATTGCTTCGCGGCTTTTTCGCCCGCGGCGAGATTGCGGGCGCCGAGCAATACCGTCATGCCGCTGGTGCCGAGCTGGCGGGCGACTTCGAGTCCGAGTCCGCGATTGGCGCCACTGACCAGCGCGATACGCTGGGTCAGTGGCGGTTCGGTAGCCAACGAACGCTCACGCGGAGAGCGACGTGGAAACGGGAGCGGGTTCATCGCCTGGCACTCACGGCACCTGTGCGACTTGGGTGCAGTGTTCGTCACCGCACGCTTGCCAGCCGCCACCCAGCGCCTTGTACACAGCGACGGCGCGCAGGTTGATCGCGGCCTCCGCTTCGGCCAGCGAATCCTCGGCAGTGAGCTGAGTGCGCTCGGCATCCAAAAGTTGCAGGAAGTCCGCGGCACCTTCGTTGTAGCGGATGCGCGCCAAGTCCGCTGCCCGGCGACTCTGCGCCACCTGATCGATCAACTTCTGCACGCGCTCGCGTTGCAGGTTGAAACTCACCAGCGAGTTGTTGACGTCTTCCACGGCAGTCAACACCGTACGCTGATAGTTCGCCATCGCCGCATCGGCACGCGCTTCGCTCGCCTTTACGTTGGAACGCACGCGCTGCACGTTGAGGCCCGGCCAGCTGATGCTCGGCGCGATCGACCAAGCACGCGTGGCGGGACTGCCAAAGTTGTTGCTCTGCCCGGCGAGGAAGCCGACAAAGCCACCCAGCGTGATATGCGGAAACCAATCCGCCTTGGCGACGCCGATGCGTGCATTGGCGGCGGCCAGCTCGCGCTCCGCCACGCGCACGTCAGGGCGGCGCGCCAGGACATCGCCGGCGTTGCCGATCGGCAGGGAGACATCGATCGCCTTGAAGCGCTGCGGCGCCAGGTCGATGTCCAGCTCACCGGGACGTTCGCCCAGCAACACGGCCAGATGCGCCGCATCGGCATGCGCCTGCGTTTCCAGCACCGGCAACTGCGCTTCTACCGAGCTGAGCCGTGCATTCGCGCTGGCCACGTCCTGCTCGGAGCCCGTGCCGATATCCAGGCGTGCCTGGATCAGGCGCAGCGATTCGCGCTGGTTGTCGATATCGCGCTTGGCCACATCGATACGCAACTGCGTACCGCGCAGATCGAAGTAGTAGCGCGCGACGTCGGCGAACAACGTCACCTGCGCATCCTGCAGCGATGCGGCGCTGGCATCGGCCTGCGCACCGGCCGCTTCCACTGAGCGACGCACCCCGCCGAACAGATCCAGCTCCCAGCTGGCATCAAAGCCAGCCTGATAGGTCTCAACCGTGGTGCGCTTAGTGGAGAAGCCCGGCTGCTGGCCGCGAGCACGCGTGTAGCTGGCGTCCGCATTCACCGTCGGCCACTGATCGGCGCGACTGACGCCGAGCAGCGCACGCGATTCCTGCAAATGCGCGATGGCGATCTTCAGATCCGGCGCGTTCTTCGCCGCGTGCTGGATGAGCGCATCCAGTGTCGGGTCATTGAACTGCTTCCACCAGTTGGCCTGGAAGTCCTGCGCGCTTTCCTGCTTCTGGTCGACCTCTTGCAAGGTCAGCGGCTTCTCGTCGGGGCGGTGATAATCCGGCCCCACGCTCACACAACCAGCCAGTGCCAGTGCGGCCACCATCGCCGTCCAGCGCAGCGCGGATGCGCCGGTGCGGGCGGCCGAGGCCGGAGTGAGCGGACGCTCACTCCGGTTTGCGTTCTTGAATAGGTTCAACATCTCAATGTTCCTCCATCGCCGGTGCCGGCAGACCACGCGCGGCGCGGCGAGCCGCACGGCGCTCGGCGGCGCTTTCGCTCCAGCCGCGGATCAGCACATAGAACAGCGGGGTAAAGATCAGGCCGAAGAAGGTGACGCCCAGCATGCCGGCGAACACCGCTACACCCATCGCATGACGCATCTCGGCACCCGCACCGTGCGAGGTCACCAGCGGCACCACGCCCATGATGAAAGCGATCGAGGTCATCAGGATCGGGCGCAGTCGCAGACGGGCGGCTTCCAACACAGCCTGCTTGCGATCAAGCCCTTCCAGGATCTGCGCTTCGCGGGCGAACTCCACGATCAGAATCGCGTTCTTGCACGCCAGGCCCACCAGCACGATCAAACCGATCTGGGTGAAGATGTTGTTGTCGCCACCCGACAGCCACACGCCGGAGATGGCGGACAGCAGCACCATCGGCACGATCAAGATCACCGCCAGCGGCAAGGTCAGGCTCTCGTACAGCGACGCCAGCACCAGGAACACCAGCAGCACGCACAAGGGGAACACCAGCACCGCGGTATTGCCGGCGAGGATCTGCTGATACGTCAGCTCGGTCCATTCGAACGACATGCCGTTGGGCAGGTTGTCGCGCGCCAGCTTCTCCATCGCATCCTGCGCCTGGCCCGAGCTGAAGCCCGGAGCCGGGCCGCCGTTGATCTCGGCGGTGGGATAACCGTTGTAGTGCTGCACGCGATCCGGGCCCACGCCTTGATGCACGCTCAGGAACGAACCGAGCGGAATCGCTTCGCCCTTCGCATTGCGTGTCTTCAGCTGCAACAGGTCTTCCGGCTCACGGCGGAAATGCTGGTCAGCGGAAACGTTCACCTGATACGTACGACCGAAACGGTTGAAGTCGTTGACGTAGAGCGAGCCCATGTAAGCCTGCATGGTCTGATACACATCGCTCAGATCCACACCCTGCGCCTTGGCCTTCTCGCGGTCCACGTCCGCATCGATCTGCGGCACGCTCACCTGATAGCTGGAGAACAGGCCCGCCAATGCCGGCGTCTTCTGGCTCGCAGCGATCAGACCCTGCGTCTGCTTGAACAACTCTTCAAAGCCCACGTCCGAACGGTCTTCGATCTGGAGGCGGAAACCACCGATCGTACCCAGGCCCATCACCGGCGGCGGCGGGAACACCGCGATGTAGGCGTCCTGGATGGAAGCGAACTTCTGGTTCAGCGCACCGGCAATCGCACCTGCCGACAGCGACGGATCACGGCGCTCTTCGAATGGCTTGAGCGTGGCGAACACGATGCCGGAGTTGGTGCTGTTGGTGAAACCGTTGATCGACAGACCCGGGAACGCCACCGCACTCTGCACACCCGGCTGCTTCAGCGCGATGTCGCTCATGCGGCGGATCACGTCCTCCGTGCGATCGAGCGACGCGGCATCCGGCAGCTGCGCGAACGACACCAGGTACTGCTTGTCCTGCTGCGGCACAAAGCCGGTCGGTACATGGGCGAAGCCGAAGAAGCCCAGCAGCACCAGGCCACCGTAAATCATCAGCGCGATGGAACCGGAGCGCAGCACACGCTGCACACCACCCACATAGCGGTTCGCACCACTCGTGAACAAGCGGTTGAACGGGCGGAACAGCCAGCCCAGGCCGCGATCCATCCACACCGTGAGCTTGTCCTTCGGCGCGTCATGGTCGCGCAGCAGGATGGCGGCTAGCGCCGGGCTCAGGGTCAGCGAGTTGAAGGCCGAGATCACCGTGGAGATGGCGATGGTCAGTGCGAACTGGCGATAGAACTGGCCGGTCAGGCCGCTGATGAAGGCGGCCGGCACGAACACCGCGCACAGCACCAGCGCCGTCGCCACGATGGGGCCAGTCACTTCCTTCATCGCCTGGCGCGTGGCTTCCTTCGGCCGCATGCCATGTTCGATATGACGCTCGACGTTCTCCACCACCACGATGGCGTCGTCCACCACGATGCCGATGGCCAGCACCAGGCCGAACAGCGACAGCGCGTTGAGCGAGAAGCCGGCGACATACATCACCGCGAACGTACCGATCAGCGACACCGGCACCGCTACCAGCGGGATGATCGATGCACGCCAGGTCTGCAGGAACAGGATCACCACCAGCACGACCAGCGCGATGGCTTCAAACAACGTATGCACCACCGCCTCGATCGAGCCGCGCACGAACACGGTCGGGTCGTAGACGATGTGGTAGTCCACACCCTGCGGGAAATCCTTCTTTAGCCCCGCCATGGTGGCGCGCACTTCGTCGGAGATCTGGATCGCGTTGGAACCCGGGCGGGCGAAGATCGGAATCGCCACCGCCGGCTGGTTGTCCAGCAGGCTGCGCAGCGCGTAGTTGTTCGAACCCAGCTCCACACGCGCGACATCGCGCAGATGCGTCACCGCGCCATTGGCCTCGGTGCGCACGATGATGTTGAGGAAGTCTTCCTCGTTGATCAGGCGGCCTTGCGTGTTGATGTTGAGCTGGAATGCGGCATTGCCCGGGCCGGGCGGCGCATTGAGCGCACCGGCGGCGACCGCCACGTTCTGCTCCTGGATCGCATGAATCACATCGCCAGTGGTCAGCAGACGCTGCGCCAACCGCTGCGGATCCAGCCATACACGCATGCTGTACTCGCCCGCACCGAACAGCTGCACGTCGCCCACGCCGTTGAGGCGCGCGAGCTGATCCTTGATGTGCAGGCGCGCGTAGTTCGACAGGTAGAGCATGTCGTAACGGTTATCGGGCGAGGTGAGATGCACGACCATGGTCAGGTCGGGCGAGCTCTTCTGCGTGGTCACGCCGAGACGCTGCACTTCCTGCGGCAACTTGGTGAGCGCCTGCGACACGCGGTTCTGCACCTGCACCTGCGCGTTATCCAGGTCGCTACCCAGCGCGAAGGTGACGGTCAGCGTCATCGCGCCATCGCTGGTGGACTGCGAGGAGGTGTAGAGCATGCCTTCCACGCCGTTGATCTGTTCCTCCAGCGGCGTGGCGACGGTCTCGGCGATCACCTTCGGGTTGGCACCCGGGTAGCTGGCGCGCACCACCACGGTGGGCGGCACCACTTCCGGGTATTCGCTGATCGGCAGCCGGAACAGCGAAATGCCGCCGGCGATAAGGATCAGTACGGAAAGGACGCCGGCCAGAATCGGCCTGTCCACGAAAAATTGGGCGATTTTCATCGAATCGGTCCTGGTAGCTCTGACTCCTTCCCGTCAGTGGAAAGGAGTGGCGTTGCCGTGCTTCTGCCCCTCCCCCTGCTCGCAGGGGGAGGTTGGGAGGGGGTAAGCCCTTGCGATGCCGCTGCAAACTTGAGGGGCTCGACCCCTCCCCAACCCTCCCCTGCTGCGCCCGAAGGAAGTCCCCGTGGGACACGCAGGGGGGAGTCATTCGTCAGTCCTGCGAAGCCACTTTGTTCGTCCCGCCACCCGCCTGCGCCAGCTGCTTGCTCGCATCCAGGCTGCGGGTATCCATGGCAACCTTGGTGGGGTTCACTTCCGCACCGGGGCGCACGCGCTGCAGGCCGTTGACGACGACCACGTCGTTGGCATTCAAGCCGTCGTTGACCACGCGCAGACCATCCAGCAGCGGGCCGGTGGTGACCTTGCGGTATTCCACCTTGCGGTCCTTGGTGAGCACGTAGACGTACTTGTTGCCGAGGTCGGTAGCGACCGCGCGGTCATCAATCAACGCACGCGGGAGGCGGCTGTCGCTGCGCAGCTGGATGCGTACATACAGGCCCGGCGTGTAGCGAGCGTCAGCGTTGTCGAACACCGCACGCAGGCGGATCGTGCCTGAGCTGACGCGCAGCTGGTTGTCGACGAAATCGATGCGGCCCACATGCGGGAAGCCCGATTCATTCGCCAAGGCCATCGCCACCTTCGGTGCGCTGCCGTGTTCGCGGCGCAGCTGGTCCAGCTTCAGGTAGCTGTGCTCGTCCACATCGAAGTACGCGTAGACCGGATCCACACTGACCACGCTGGTGAGCACGTCATTGCTGGTGACCAGGTTGCCCGGGGTGACCAGCGCATTGCTGACGCGACCATCGATCGGCGCGCGCACTTCGGTGAAGCCCAGGTTGAGCCGGGCCGACTGCAAGGCGGCGGTGGTGGAAGCCACCTGCGCCTTCGCACTCTGCGAGGCGGTATTCAGTCGGTCGCCTTCCTCGCGGGAGATGGCGTGCTGTTCCAGCAGCTTCTGGCCGCGGGCCGCATTGGCCTCGGCCAGCGCCTGTTCGGCCTTGGCCTGGTTGAGATTGGCGGTGAGGCGATCCACTTCAGCCTGGAAGGGACGCGGGTCGATGCGGAAGAGCAGGTCGCCCTTCTTGACCGCCGCGCCTTCCTTGAAGTGGATCGAATCCACATAGCCGCCCACGCGTGGCCGCAGATCAATGGTGTCTACGGCTTGCAGGCGGCCGGTGAACTCGTCGGAGTCGTTGACGGCCCGCACCAGTACCTGGGCAACGGTGACTTCAGGCGGGCCGCCGGTGGGAGCGGTCTGGGCGTGGCTGGCGCCGTGGTTACCGATAACGGCCCAGCTGCCGGCCACGGCAACGACGGCGAGGGTGGCGAAGATCCATCGTTTCTTCATCGTGCGCTCCGAGAATTAGTGAACGGTTTCGTTCAAATCGTTCGAGGCGCGAGAGAATAGGTGTACTTTGTGGTATAGAAAATACCCTCATGGTGCAATGCAGTAGTGACTGGCAGTCACGAATCAGCAGAGAATCGTCTCTATGGAAGACTTTGCAGCAATATCAGCCTTTGTCCGCGTGGTGGAAGCCAAGAGTTTCGCCGCCGCCGCCACCCAGCTCGGCATGACCCCCTCCGGGGTCAGCCGCGCCGTGTCGCGGTTGGAGGAACGGCTCGGTGCCCGCCTTCTGTTCCGGTCGACCCGTTCGCTGCGGTTGACCGACGATGGGGCCGCGTTCCATGCACGATGCAAGGAAATCCTCGCCGATCTCACCGAGGCGACCGAGGCGCTCAATTACGCCACCCGCAAACCCACCGGCAAGCTGCGCGTGGGTATTTCGCTGGCGGTGGGCCGGGCCGCGATCATCCCGCGCCTGGACGAATTCGAGCAGCGCTACCCGGATATCCGGCTGGAGCTGTCGATGACCGACAGCCCGGCCGACCTCAATGAAGAAGGTATCGACTGCGCCATCCGCGTGGGCGAGCTGGAGGATTCCAGCTTGATCGCACGCAAGATCGGCTACCTGCGCAACGTGGTCTGCGCCTCGCCGGACTACCTGCGCAAATACGGCGCCCCCCAAAGCATCGACGACCTCAAGCAGCACCGCTGTATCAACTACGTCTACCCCAACGGCCGCCAGCGCCAATGGCAGTTCGACACGCCGAGCGGGCAGGTGGGCGTGGATATCGACGCCCATCTGTTGATCAACGACGGCGAGTCGGTGATCCAGGCGGTGTCCGCTGGCCTCGGCATCACCCAGGCGCCGCACATGCTGGTGGCGTGCATGCTCGACAAAGGCATGATCGAGCTGGTGATGGCCGACACCATCTCCACCGGCAAACCGGTGTGGATCGTCTACCCGCAGAAGAAACATCTCTCCGCGCGCGTGCAGGCTTTCATCGAATGGGTACGCGAGTTGTTCGAGCGCACGAACGAGCCGGGTTTGAAGAAGCCGCCGATGGCGAAGCCCGTCGCACCGGCGCAGCGCCTCAGCGCGTAACACACCACTTCGCGGCGGATGACACCGCCGCCGCGAAGCGTGCAAGCCAAAACCTACAGACGTTGCTCGATGTGTTTGCTACGTTCGGGTTGTCGTCGGTGCGTCTCTTCAATGGTCACACCGGCGACCATGGCAGCAATGCTGTGAGAAGCGCGGATCGTGCGAGGTAGGACTCACACGACCCGCTAACCACAACGCAACTTACTAGGAGTTGATCATGGCTACCCACGATCATACGGCACGCGCGCACGCATCCGTCCACCCCGATGCCCCACGATCCCTTTGGACGTCCGTTCTACCTCGTAGATCCGGACGAGGAACCGCGCCGGCAGCGCACACAGCAACAAGCCGGCATCGCCATCGCGATCAATGAACTACGCCACCTGATCGCCTACAGCGACATCGCTCGCGACCTGCAGGCCCGACACCTCACCGCGGAAAACCGCCACTGGCCGCTATCCGCGGCGCGCAAAGAAGGCCTGCATGCCGCCATCCACTTCCTCAACCAGTACGCCCAATCGCTCGGCCACGAGCCCTAGGCGGAAACGCGCGCCGCAGTGATCGTCCTTCGCGGCACATCACGTGAGGAAGGGTGTGCCGCCTCTGCGGCGGGAATGGATGACGATATGGATGAGAAGCGTGTAGGAATTCGCTGATCGCGCTTTACAACTAATTCGCTTAGGTTCGGCGAGTAGGACGACAAGGAGAGGTTGCGTGTTGAGCATTCAAAGGAAGGTAATTCTGACTGCTAGGGCGGTCCTCTCGTCGTGCGCGGCGCGAGCTTCGGGAACGCATGAGTCCAAGACACGGTGGTCGGCCGCGCGAATTCTTTGCCTAGCCATTCTGGTGATGGCATCGCTTGTGACGAATCAAGCTATGGCCGCGAGCTTCGACTGCAAGAAGGTTTCTACAGCCACAGAGAAGCTGATCTGCGAAGACAGTAACTTGTCATCACTCGATGACGACCTTCAGAAGGGCTATCGGATGGCGTTGAGTGCAGTTGATCCCTTCAGTAAGCCGAAGCTGATTGCGGAACAGAGAAACTGGGTCAAGTACGTCCGGAACATCTGCACGGACAGTAACTGTCTTAGCAAGGCATACACGGCGCGTATCGACCTTCTCGCCAAATCCAAAGGGATCATCAACAACGAAGGTGTATGCAGCATTCCGTTCGGCAGTTCATGCCGCAGCGTAGTTCACTACCGTGATCCGAGTTATCGGATCCCATCGTTCAACGAGTCCTTGGCATCGAACAAGCGAAGCGCTCGGGTTATCGGCTGTGACAGGTTGATCGACCTTCCGGTCGGCTACGCTAACAGCAACCATAGCTTCGGCGGCTACTGCACAACTAGGGACGGGTCGATCCGTTCACGGGTGAAGATATGCAACGACGAAATGCTTGGTCATTTCGGGATGCTGCCAGTCAAGGATGGCGAGGATACCGATCAGAACCTGATTGAGTTCACCGATAAGAAATGCTTTGGTGGATAACTAAGCTCCATTGGAGACAACATGCACTGTCGACACGGAGTCGTTGCACCTATCTCGTACATACGGAAATACAGGCTCGGATATCCGGCTCATTCAACCTCTACATTGGAACAACAGCGAGATGACCAAACGAATTCTGCACATAGCCATCCTGCTGACGGCATCGCTTCTGGCCAATCAATCCATGGCTGCAAGCTTCGATTGCAAGAAGGCAGCTTCGGCCACAGAGAAGATGATCTGCGCAGATGGCAGCTTGTCATCCCTGGACGACAAGCTTCAGAAGGGCTATCAAACTGCGCTAGATGCTGTGAAGCCATCTGTCAAACAGAAGTTGGTCACAGAGCAAAGAAACTGGATCAAGTACGTGCGTGACATCTGCACGGATGTCAGCTGTCTTAGCAAGGCCTACTTGGCACGAATCGACCTTCTCTCGAAGACGGAGGGGTACATCGTTAACGACTCTGAATGCAGTATTCCCGACGGGACCTCATGTCGCAGCGTGCTCTACTATCGCGACCCCGGCTACCGGGTGGCGTCCTTCAATAAATCCTTGGCTTCGAATAAGCGAAGCGCCCGAGTTATTGGTTGTGACAGGCTGATTGATCTTCCTGTTGGCTACGCTAACAGCAACGATAGTTTTGGCGGTTACTGCACGATCTTGGATGGTTCCACTCGCTCGCGAGTGATGATCTGCGACGACGACATGATCGGCCACTTCGCAATGCAGTCGTTCAAAGAGAACGAGGATACCGACCAAAATCTCATCGATTTCACCAACGAACATTGCTTCGGCGGATAGTTTTTGTTTTCAAAGGAATGCTGGCCTACCTTAAAGGAATGAGTTTATGACGAACACAACTATTACAGCTGATCAGCTGCGCACTGTGCTTTTCGCTACAGAAAATAGTAACAACGAGGATGTGCTCACTAAGTTCAGTTGGGCTGGCAATGAAAGCAGTTCCTATTCGTTTGGGATTCTGCAATTCGACGTTGCAAGAGATCATGGCTACGTAAAACAATTCCTTACGTCTCACGGCTTCACATCCGAACAGATTAAAGCCCTCTCTACACAAGGAGGAGGACTAACTCAGGCAGAGCTGGAACCCTTGGATGCGCAGCTCCGCGCCATTCCAAAGGAAGATCTGAACGAGTTCACGAACAAGAACCTTGGTAAGGCTGTTGCGCGTGTTGATGATCTGGTTGGTTCTTTACGGAGCACTAACCCGGCAGTTGCGGATGCCATTGCTTCAAGTGATGAACTGCAGTTGGCAATAGCTGATTACGACAATCAGTTCCATATCGACGGCATCGGAGGCAAGGCTCCATCCAATTCGATGCTCGCCTATCTCGAAGGGCAATCCGTAAAGATGCCAGGCGGCACGTTGCAGTTGGGCGACACGATTAGTCGAAGTGACCTACAGGAGTTCATCAACGCCACCGGATATGCGAAGAACCATGAGCGAGCTGTTGCTGGCCGGGAAGAGCGTTTGAATGGTGCTCTGGCCGACTTGAAGCTTATCGATCCTTCAACGGTTGCGCAGAGTCACACGGCAGGCCATGGCTCGCTGAAGCTGGGCGCTCGTGGCGATGCGGTGGGTGACCTGCAGACCCGGCTCGGAGAGCTCGGCTACACCGATCCCCGCGGAAACCCTCTCGTCGCCGACAAGCATTTTGGTCCGACGACCAAGGCCGCCGTAGAAGCCTTTCAGCGCGATCACGGCCTGACGGCGGATGGCGCCGCGGGCCCGGCAACGCAGAAAGCGATTGAAGAACAAATCCAGGCGCGGGCTCAGGCAAACACGAGCACCCAGACCTGGCAGTGCCCGTTACGGCTGGACGATCCGACACACCCCGACAACGCCTTCTATCTCAGGACGCGCGACCTGGTTCACCAGCTGGATCAACAGAACGGACGCGTGCCAGATCAACGCAGCGATCAGCTCGCTTCGGCGCTGACGGTCCAGGCGCGCACCGATGGCTTGCAGCGGATCGATCAGATCGCGCTGAGCGAGGACGCCAGTGCGCTATGGGGCGCGCAACGTCCACCCGGCGTGCGCGATCACTTCTTTGACCAGTTCTGCAACGTTAATACGGTGCAGGCCCTGAACACCCCGATGGAGCAGAGCGGGGCGCAATGGCCACAGGCGATGCAGCAGTTCCAGCAGCATCACGAGCAGGCACAACAGCAGCAACAGCAGCAACAAGATCAAACCGTGCAGCAGTCCAGCGCGGCCATGCAGATGCGCTAGGCGCCTGAGCCTGCTGGCTCATTCGTTTTCAGGCGCTATCCAGGCCTTCGTGCCTGTTCGCCGCTGCTCGTTGCGCCCGACTATGGATCTCCTGCCTGCGTATGCGGGCTTTCATGGCATGGGTGCGCGAGTTGTTCGATCGCGCCCACGAGCCGGGTCGTATTGAAGAGGCTGCCGGGTATGGCGGCGGTGCGACGGCTCAGCGTCTGAGGGTTTGCCCTCGGTTCTGATTAGCGGGACATCCTCGCTGGGAGGGGGCAATGACATTGTTAAGCACGAACTAATTGCAAATAAAACGGCCTTTATCTAGGATAAGGCATGCTTTTATTTAGGATTAAAGCCTGTCATGGCCAAGCGAGTCCCCCCTACTCATCCGCAGGCGCGACGCCAGATCGCCGCTTTGGGCGAGCGCTTGCGCGCGGCTCGGCTTCGTCGTGACCTGACCCAGGAAATGCTGGCAGAGCGTGTCGGCGTGTCCGCCCCAACCGTGGCCAAGCTGGAGAACGGCGACCCGACCACAAGCCTGGCCATCATGCTGCGCGTGCTGACCGTCTTGGGATTGGGCGCCGATGTCGATGCCATCGCGGCACAGGACTCACTGGGGCGCGAGTTGCAGGACAGCAAACGTGTGCGCGCGCCGCGCCGGACAAAGCTTGCGCCGCGCGCGCCGGCCGCCAAGCCGGACGACAAAGCATGAATACGCTCGATGTATGGATCGATGATGCCACCTTGGGCGGCAGCGCCCGGGTCGGGCGGTTGGATCGAGCTGGCAACCGGGGGCGCCATATCCTGAGCTTTGAATATGCCGATGCATGGCTAAGCAGGAGCGAACCTGTTGCCACCTTCCAGCTCGACCCCGACTTGCCGCTGGGAGCAGGGCGACATTACGCGCATACGGGAACCCAGACGCTCGCGGGTGTGTTCCAGGATGGCTCGCCTGATCGATGGGGGCGGCTGCTTATGGATTGGCGCGAAATCATTGACGCTCACGCTGAAAAGCGTTTGCCGCGAACGCTCAATGACTGGGACTACCTGACCGGTGTCGCCGATGAAGGACGCATGGGGGCCATGCGTCTACGCGACCCGCAGTCAGCGGAGTACGTAAGCCACGCTGCCCTGGATGCACCGCCGGTTACGTCCATGCGAGAGCTGGAGGCCATCGCGGGCATGATCGAGCGTGACGAAGAGGCCGACACGCCAGAACGCATTGCGTGGGTAAAACAGCTCATCGCACCAGGCGCATCATTAGGCGGCGCGCGCCCCAAGGCGAGCATGCGCGAGGAAGACGGCAGCCTATGGATCGCCAAGTTTCCGTCCAACGACGATGAGCACGATGTGGGTCTGTGGGAGTTCATCACCTACAAACTGGCGCTGGAGTCAGGTATCAACATGCCGCCCGCGGCACTGATGAAGCTGTCGGACCGAGGTCATACCTTCGCGGTATCGCGTTTTGATCGCGTGAATGGAAGTCGGCGGGCTTATGCCTCGGCCATGACCCTGCTCGCAACAAACAGTGCCAATTTCCACAGTTACCTAGACCTGGTTGCGTTGATCGAGGAGGTCGGCACGCCAACGTATATAGCCAGGGAACTGGAACAACTGTTTCGTCGGGTGCTGTTCAACATTCTGGTTGGTAATCGCGACGACCATCTGCGTAACCATGGGTTTCTTCGCGACGTGGATGGCTGGCGGCTGTCCCCCGCATTCGACATCAATCCCAATCCGGCCAAGAACGATCACGTTCTGGGTATCAACGAGGCAGATACCACCCCGAACTCCGATTTGCTCATGGCTACGGCGGACTACTACCGACTGAAAAAGTCCAAGGCCGAGATCATCGCAGAAGAGGTCCGCAAGGCTGTCGATGGCTGGCTGATCGTGGCACGGCAGCTCGGCGCCCGCGCTTCGGAGATAGCGAAGATGCGCGGTGTGATGGATTCCGCCCGTTGAGTCAGAACAGTGGCGGCGCGTGACGCCGTTGCCCGATTAGCGACATGAAAGCGCGTTCTTTTATGCGCCTTCAGAATTCTTCATTCGCATTTCAGGCGCTTCATTCGGCCTCCTGCTGAGCTTCTCCGCACCTGACCCCGCGGAGAAGCTCACGTGTCATCCAAGTCCATGCGTTTGTTGGTGGCCGGCCTCTTGGCTGGCTTGTCCTCGCCGTTGGCTGCGGCGGATTACCTTCCGCCGCCATCCCATGACGATGGCTGGGTGGTCGCCGATGCGCGGACAACGCATTGGGATGTCGCCCGCTTCGCCGCGCTGGAAGGCAAGCTGGCCGACAAGACCTATAAAGGCATCACCAGCATCCTGGTGGTGCAGGACGGCAAGCTGGTCTACGAGGGTTACTTCAATGGCGGCAGCGCCGAGCAGTTGAATGACATCCGCTCGGCCAGCAAGAGCGTGACGTCTTGGCTGGTGGGGGCGGCCATCGACCGCGGCCTGATTCCGAGCGTGCAGGCCAAGGTGTACAGCTATTTTCCCGATAAGCAGCCGGTGCAGCACCCGGATGCGCGCAAGCAGGCGATCACGCTGGAAGACCTGCTGACCATGAGTTCGATGTGGGAGTGCGACGACGAGAATCAGTTCTCCTCCGGTAACGAGGAGCGCATGTATGTGAGCGAAGACTGGTTGCAGTTTGCGCTCGACCTGCCCATCAAGGGCTTTGCGCCGTGGATGACCAAGCCGGCGGATAGCCCGCACGGCCGCGCGTTCTCCTACTGCACAGCGGGTGCGTTCACGGCGGGCGCGGTGGTGGAGCGCGCCACGCACAAGCCGCTGTCGGCGTTCGCCGCCGAAGTATTGGAAAAGCCCTTGGGCATTACGCAGTCGCACTGGAACACGTCGCCGCTCGGTATCGGCATGGGCGGTGGCGGCACGCGCTATCGCAGCCGCGATCTCGCCAAGCTGGGTGAGCTGGCGCTGGACGACGGGCGTTGGAAAGGGCGGCAGATCGTATCCGCGGACTGGGTGCATCACATGCTGACGGTGCACGCGCAGGCGCGCGATGATGCGGACTACGGTTACTTGTGGTGGTGCTTCCGCTTTCCCGTCAAAGGTGTCGACCAGCCCGCATGGGCCATGTCGGGTAACGGCGGCAACTACGTGTTTGTGATGCCATCACAGCGCCTGGTCGCGGTTGTGACCAGTACGGCTTACAACCAGCGCTACGCGCATCCGCAGACGCAGGAAATTTTCCGCGACTACATTCTTAAGGCGCTGCCGGGCCAATAAGGCTTACGGGGTGCCGCGCAAATCGGCGGGTCGCCAATCGGCCGCCAGTACCTGAGCGCGTTGCTCGGCCATGCGATGGCTGATCGTATCGATCGCCGTCGCATAGGTCGGGTCATCGGCCAGTGGACGCAGCAGTGGCGAGATTTGCAGGTAAGCGCGATCGCTATAGCCGACCTGCACCGCGGCGCTGACGGTCGCGAGAGCATCGGCGCGCTTGCCTTGTGCCAATTGCAGGATGGCCAGTTCCAGCCGGTCTGAGGGATAGCCCATGCCGGCAGCGAGCTGGTCTTTCATGGTCGCGATACGCGCATCGAGCCATGCGCGCGAAAGCGGCTGCTCGCCATAAAGCGTGGCCAGTGTGGATGGCAGGCTCATCTGCGGCCGCAGCGCGACGGCCTTGGCGAACGCGGCGTGGGCGCCGGCACGGTCGCCGCGCACCAGCGCCAGTTCGCCGGCCAGGATATAGAGAGCCACATGCGGGGTATTGCGGGTCAGCGCCTGATCGAGCGCGGCCTGGGCCTCGGCAAAACGACCTTGCAGAAACAGATGCTGCGGCCAGGCAAGGTTCGAGAACACATTGTCGGGTGTGAGCTGAAAGCCACGGCGAAAGCGCTGCTCGGCCGCATCGGTAAAACCCAGCAGATCTAGTTCGCGCGCGATCTGCACATCGCGAAAGCGCACGCGCGATGCATCGCCACGCATGTCCAGGTTGGCATGCAACGCGTCGACTAGGCGCCCCTGTTCCTGATCGAGATACGCCGCCGAAGCGCGACTGCCATCATCCGCGGGATCAAGCGCCACCGCTTGTTCATAGGCCTTGAGCGCAGCCTGCATCTCGCCGCGGCAATCGTATGCATAGGCCAATGCGGACCAGGCGGGCGCGCTACGCGGGGAGCTCTTCAACACGGTGTCGGCAAGCTGCTGCGCCGAACGTGTCCACTCGTAGGGAAAGTTGTAGAGGCAGACGCGCGCGCTGTAGGCGCGACTCAGGCCGACTTTGGCGGCCTCATTCGCAGGAGCCACGGCGAGAACCTGCTGATACAGATCGATGGCGCGTTCGTTGTTGTCGCGCTGGCCAATGCCGGCGTAGTAGCTCGCGCGCTGCAGGAGTTCCTGCGTAGCGGTCGGTACGGCGGGAACGGCGCGGGAACGGCGCTGATGCCACCACCACCAGCCTGCAGCCATCAATACGAGGACGAGCGCGGCTACCGTAACGATCCAGACACCCCGGTGTCGATCCGGCGCCACCGGCTCAGCGGGGATCAACGCCTCTGCAACCTGCGGCGGCTCGCACAACTGATAACCGCGCCCGCGCACCGAGCGGATGTAGCGCGGCTGCCGGCCATCGTCGCCCAATGATTGGCGCAACAGCTTCACGCGCTGGGTGACGGTTTCCTCGTTCACCACCGCAGGCGACCAGATCTCGGTGATCAGCGTGTCGAAATCGACCACGTCGCTGCCATGGCGCAGCAGGCAGGCCAGCAGCTGGAAACTCAACCCCTGCACGTCCAGTGGGGCATCGTCGCGACTCACCCGCTGGCGGGTGAGGTCGATGTGTAGATCGAGCAGTCGATAGTGTTGCGGCGTGTCCATGCGTGAAGTCGCCGGCGGAAGCTCGGCGACTATGTCACGGATTGGCGGCCTTTGCTCAGGCGCCGGCCGGCATCAACAGCAACAGGGCGATACCCAGCACGATGCGGTAGATCGCGAACGGGGTGAAGCGATGGCTGCGGATATAGCCGAGCAGCCACTTCACCGCGATAAAGGCGACGATGGCCGAGACGATGAAACCGACGATCAGCGCGGTCCAGTCCTCATGCGCCACGCCGTCGTTCTTGACCACCTTCAGCAGCTCGTAGCCGGTCGCCGCATACATGGTGGGAATGCCCACCAGGAAGGCGAATTCGGTGGCCGCCGCACGGTTGCTGGTACCAGCGAGCATGGCGGTGAAGATGGTGGCCGCCGAGCGCGAGGTGCCAGGGAACACACCGGCCACGATCTGCGCGATACCGACCAGAATCGCCACCCGCCACGTCACGGTCGTGCGATCTACCTGCCGCGCGGCAAGTCGCTCAGCACCGATCATCCAGATACCGCCGATGACCAGCGCCCATGCAATCGGCGTCACCGCTTCCGGCAGCTTGAAGCCCATGTGCGTCACGATGAAACCCAGCACGGCCGTGATCATGAAGGCCACGAACAGCTTCGCCAGATAGTCGCGATTGGCCGGGTCGCGCCATTGCGTGAACAACTGCCAGATGCGCTTCCAGTAGATAAAGGTCACCGCGAGGATCGCACCGGCCTGGATGCCTACGTTGAACAGATCCGAGCGCGCACCGAGTCCGAACTTCTCGGCGATCAGCAGGTGGCCCGTGCTGGAGATGGGCAGGAACTCGGTAATGCCTTCGATGATGCCAAGCAGGATGACGTTGATCAGATCGCTCACGAGGTAGCTGACTCCGGTGCGTGGAGGAAGCGACCGGACGGCCGCCGCGAAAGCGCCATAGCTTAAAGGCAGCGTGTGCACAAAAGATGGCTGTTTGCTGATGCGTGGGATGAGGCTCGAGGCGTGGCCGGCCGTTCTTGCCCCATCTTCGGAGTGCGCCGGGGTGCCAGGAGGTTCGCAAATTTCTGCGGGCGCTCTTCGCACCCGAAAAGCGGGCCGTTCACTTTGGCTGCGGCAGAATCGCTCGATCCATAGCGGAGGAGACATGATGGTGAGCTATGCCATCCTTTGTCGAAGCCGGGCGCTCTATGGCGAGTGGGGGGGGCGTCGTATGTTGCTCAGGACAGCCGGATCCATGCCGATGACCGCAAGGTGATCGCATGAGGGCATCCCAGGGCGTGGGGGCATGGCTGTTCACACTGCTTGCGTCGCTGTTCCTCGCGACGCTGTTTGCCGAGGCTCTGTTCAATCAAGCCCTGTCGCCTCCAGACCTGGCGGCCTGGGCGTTTCCTTTCGTGGGGACACTGCTGGGCGCCTTTCTCGCGTTCAAGTACCTGGGCATGGCCGAGGCCGTCAAACGGGAAGAGCTGAGGGCGGGCGCCATTAACCGGGCCATCCTGGTGCTGGTTTCCCAGATCAACTATCTGTCGACGGTGAAAACCGAGTTGTTCAAAGACAACGGCACGTCGGAGCAGATGTCCAATTTGCGTGCCCTTCCCAATCCGCCGAGCAGCCATATCCGTCAGCGGGTTGAGGAGCTGGTTTTCCTGGTGGAGCTTGGTGAATCCGGCTTGGTGATGGAGCTGGAGCGGGAGCAGCGCCGCTACGACGACTGCCTCCTGCACCTCAACATACGCAACGATCTGCTGTTCGACGTGATCCACCCGATGGTGGCCAGGGCGGGCATCATGGGCAAGCCGATCACGATGGAGCAATTCAGAAGCGTGCTGGGCGAAATGAACTATGGGCGTTGGGAAGTGGCCACCCGTAACGTCTGCGAGGCCGTTCCTTCGAGTCTCGAGTCGATACCGACGTTGATCGAGAAGCTGTGCGATACGGGGAAGAAACTGTTTCCTCGCCGCAAATTCATCGGTACTACCGACCTTCCCCGGGAATGAATGGCGCAAAAGCGCTGGCGCCCGCGACGCGATTCCGCCCATGGCGCTTGGCGGTGTAGAGCGCCTGATCGGCGGCAATCACCATGTCGCGCCAGTGGGCCTGGCCGGGCGTCGCTACGCAATAGCCGATGCTGACCGTGCAGCTCAGTGTTTCGCCCGACGGCAATGCGACGGCCTGGTCTTCGACAGCGAGGCGCAGCCGTTCCGCCAGGGCGCTTACGGTCGACGCTTCGCCATGCTTGATCAACACCATGAACTCCTCACCGCCGATCCGCGCAAGCAGATCCTCGCTGCGGAGATGACGACCCAGGGTTCCAGCGATGGCGACAAGCACCTGGTCGCCCACGTCGTGTCCCCACCGGTCGTTGATCGCTTTGAAATGATCGGCGTCGATCATCAACACAGCCATCGTCGCGTTATGGCGATCCGTTTCCGTCGCCCTGCGTTCGCCTTGCTCCCAGATCACGCGCCGATTGGCGACACCCGTCAGGGGATCCTGGTGCGCGGAGCGGATCAGCTCGTCGTCGAGCTGGCGGGTCAGCATCCACAGGAAGCTGGGCGTCACCACCCAGGTCAGGATCAGGCGCGACAACAGGCCGAATGTGGAGGTTGGCTCCTGGCTGATGTCGGCCATGGGATGGAGCAGCCACCAGGCCACCCGGTTGAGCAGCATCAGCGCCCAGAGAAAATGGAACGAGGCAGCGAGGCGTGCGGCCATGCGCCGCGAGTCATTCACGCCACTCCACAGGGCGACGCCGGTCGCCACGGTGATGATTCCTCTGAGGCAGCCGCCCAGTACCACCATGATCCGGTAGTTCTCGCCTGCAACCAGGACGCAGGTGATTTCTGCAACCGCCAGCGCGGCTACCGGAAACAACACCCATAGCTTGTTTTTCGGGCGCCCCAGGTAGGTGTGCACCGCGAGGAAAGCCAGCACCGCACCGCTATCGATCAGCAGGTTGCCGACGAGGCCCAGCCGCGCGAAATCGATATGGAAGGCGGGGAGGATGAGCACCCCGAAACCCGCGGCAAACGCGGCATAGCTGATACCCCACAGCAGCACGCCGTGGAAGCGGTGCACTTTTCGCTGCGTCACATGCAGGGCCAGGAAGATTGCCGAAGAAAGGGCCGCCAATAGGGCGTTGACGATCAGCAGCGTGCCGGCATGGGCCAGCCTTCCCATCCATTCCACGATGGCCCCCGAGCCACATCGGCAAAACGATCGCCGGCTGCCCAGTATAAGGCGCCGCGTACGCGGCGACGTCCGAGCCATTTCCTGCGCTTCGTCACCCTACGTCGTCATACCTCCCCGTGATAATTCGACGGGGTGTCATCCCCACACCCCATCATTGTCGAATCCAAACAATCACAAGGAGCTATGTGATGAAACGCATGCTGTATCTGGCCGCGCTGGCTATCCTGAGCGCTGCTCTCTTCGGCACGCCGGCACAGGCTGACGCCGTTCAAGGCATCACCGCCAACGCCACGATCGGTGAATTCGCCACCCCATCCCCCTCCAGTTCTCCGCAGGGCGTCGACGTCGCCAGTGATGGCAGCGTGTGGTACGCCGAAACCAGCGCGGGGAAAATCGCTGTGCTGCATCCGGATCGCACCTCGTCCGAATTCCCCGTGCCGAACGGCGGCCAGCCCTTCATCCTCAAGGCGGCTGAGGACGGCATCTGGTTTACCGACAGCGCGACGCACGCCATCGGGCATCTGGATCCGGGTACCGGGAAGATCGAGGAGTTTGCGATTCCCTCCGGCGCGTCGCCGTTCTTCATCCAGATCGCTGCGGATGGCAGCAAATGGTTTACCGAGACCGCGGGCGTGGGTCGCTTGTCGCCGCGTGGCGTGGTTACCGAGTGGGCGCTGACGCTGGAGCATCCCGACGACAACATGGAGCAGTTGAGTCTGGATCCCTGGGGCAACGTCTGGTTCGTCGAACGCAATTTCGATGGCGCCGGTGCAGCGGGTACGAACAAGGTTCGCCGCCTCAATCCCTCGACGAACGTGATCAGCACCTACCTGGTGCCAACGCTGGGCGGCACGCCTTCCGGCGTGGTGGCCAATGCCAATGGCACGGTGTGGGTGTCGGAGTACTACGCCAATGCCCTGGCGTTACTCAATCCTTTCGCCGCGCCTCACAGTGATGACGTGGTCGTGCCCAACAAACGCCAGGCAAGCAGCCAGGTGGCATCGGTGTCGCGCATCGCGGCCGGACGCACGTCGAGCGCCAAAACGCAGGTCGCGCCGGGCTCCCGTACGGTCCAGCCGTCGGTGACGCAGGGGTGGATCGAATACCCCATCCCCACGGCCAACGCCGAAGCGGAAGACATGCGCGTGGATCGCCAGGGACGCGTCTGGTTCGAGGAAGACGTGGGCTTGCTCGGCCGCCTCGATCCCTATGCGGCCCGATTCACCGAGTACGCGTTGCCTTCGGCCAATAGCGGTTACTACAACATCGCGCTGGACAAGCGGACGGGCCTGCTCTGGTTTACGGAGGCGGGCGTCTTCGCGCCCGTGACGACCAGGATCGGGTATCTGGATACGCGGTACTGAAATTGAGCTGGACGCCAGGCGCTCGATGCCGGTCCGGCATCGAGCGCCTGGTCACATGTCCGGGTGTCGGCTGAGCGGCTAGGATGCCGGGTGCGGGGAGATACGCGGGGCGTGGTTATCAAGATGCATCAAATTGGTGCTATATCCCGACAGGATTTTCCCGATATTTGTGCAAATCGGATGGCCTGATTTAGGGCTGGCCGATGTAAGGCATTGAACTACATTGTATTGAACCCTTGGCACAAAGTTTGCCAAAGGGGTTGTGCTTTCCCATATCTCTACCCATCGAGGTTCGTCATGTCCGCCCAGAAAGTGCTCGACCTGATCCAGGAACACGACGTCGAGTTCGTCGACTTCCGTTTTGCTGACATGCTCGGCAAGCACCATCACGTCACGTTCCCGGCGCATGCCATCGACGAGTCGACCTTCGAGGACGGCAAGATGTTCGATGGTTCGTCGATCGCCGGTTGGAAGGGCATCAACGAGTCGGACATGATCCTGCTGCCTGACCCGAACACCGCCTACCTCGATCCGTTCAGCGCGCACACCCAGCTGGTGCTGCATTGCGACGTGCTGGAGCCGAGCACCATGCAGGCCTACGGCCGCGACCCGCGCTCCATCGCCAAGCGCGGTGAGGCGTACCTCAAGTCCACCGGCATCGCCGACACGGCCTTTTTCGGTCCGGAGCCGGAGTTCTTCATTTTCGATTCCGTGCGCTGGCAGAACGACATGGGCCGCGTGTTCTACGAAATCGGTTCCGAAGAAGCCGCGTGGTCGTCGCGCTACAAGTACGAAGACAACAACACCGGCCACCGTCCGGGCGTGAAGGGCGGCTACTTCCCGGTCAGCCCGGTCGACTCGCTGGGCGACCTGCGCGCCGACATGTGCAAGGTGCTGGAGTCGCTTGGCCAGGTGGTGGAAGTGCATCACCATGAAGTGGCCAATGCCGGCCAGTGCGAGATCGGCGTGAAGTTCAACACGCTGGTGCAGAAGGCCGACGAACTGATGACGATGAAGTACGTCATCAAGAACGTCGCCCACCAGAACGGCAAGACCGTGACCTTCATGCCCAAGCCCATCGTGGGCGACAACGGCAGCGGCATGCACGTGCATCAGTCGCTGGCGAAGGACGGCAACAACCTGTTCGCTGGCGACCTGTACGGCGGCCTGAGCCAGACCGCGCTGTGGTACATCGGCGGCATCTTCAAGCACGCCAAGGCCATCAACGCGTTCGCCAACTCCACCACCAACAGCTACAAGCGCCTGGTGCCGGGCTTCGAAGCGCCGGTGATGCTGGCCTATTCGGCGCGCAACCGCTCGGCGAGCTGCCGCATTCCGTACGTGTCCAGCCCGAAGGGCCGTCGCATCGAAGTGCGCTTCCCCGATCCGATGAACTCCGGCTACCTGGTGTTCACCGCGCTGATGATGGCCGGCCTCGACGGCATCATTAACAAGATCGACCCGGGTGCGCCGGCCGACAAGGATCTGTACGACCTGCCGCCGGAAGAAGAGAAGAACATCCCGCAGGTCTGCGCCAGCCTCGACGAAGCGCTGGTCGCGCTCGACAAGGACCGCGACTTCCTCAAGGCCGGCGGCGTGTTCACCGACGACTTCATCGACGCGTACATCGCGCTGAAGATGCAGGAAGTCACCCGCTACCGCGCCAGCACGCATCCGCTGGAATTCCAGATGTACTACGCGCTCTGATCGTCTAGAGACGTGGGAGGACAAGACGGGCGCCTAGGGCGCCCGTTTTGTTTTGATGCCAGCGGTGGTCAACGGTCATCAGTTCAATGCAAGATGCCGTCTTTACGCCAGGGATGACACCTCATGTTCGGACTGTTCAAGAAGCGCGGAAAGAAATCCACCGAAAGCGCCGCGGAGAAGCCGTCGCCATCGGCGGTTGAGATGATCAAGGTGGTCGACAGTTACGGCCGCGAGCTGCAGATCACGCGTACCGAATGGCGCGACAAGGTGCTGCAGCCGAATCTGGCGCAGTACTGGAACGACCCGGACCGGCTGTATCAGATGATCATCGATGCGCTGAACGACGACATGGCCGCCGACGTTGCGGCGGCGAGCGAGCGCTTGCTCGCCACCGATCCGTTGGTGGAGCGTTCGCACGTCATACGCGCCATCGTGCTGATGAAACTGGAGGATGCCGCCGGTGCCGATGCCACCTTGCGGGCTGCGATCGCATCCATCGGCGAAACCGGTACCCTGCTGACCAATCAGGCCAAGGCGCTGTATCAGCTCGGCGACGAGGCGGGCTCGTTGCGGACCCTGGAGCGCAGCCTGCTACTCGATCCGAACCAGGACAATGGCCTGGAGTGGTGGTGCGCGATCCTGCGCGAGCGTGACGGTGAGTCACGTGTCGAAGCCGAACTGGCACGTCTGGCGCAGCTGCCTGGAAGCTGGCGACCGCAGCTTCTGCTGGGACAAGCGCTGCTGCAGCGTGACGACCATGAGCAGGCCGTCGAGCATTTTCGCCATGTCCTCTCGGTTCAGCCGGAGGGCCAGGACGCTCTCATGGTTATCGGCGCCTCGCTGGGCCAGAAGGGATTTCTGGCGGAAGCGATCGACCTTGTTGCGCCGATATTCGATCCGCAGCGGCACGACCCGCGCGCTGGCTTCAATCTGCTGCAGGTGTATCTGCAGTCGGGCGAAGCGGCTCCCGGCCTTGCCTTGCTGGAGCGCTTCTACGCGTTGAAACAACCTTCCTTGCAGTCAACGCTTCAACATTTTTCGCAGGCCTTCGATCAGCTGGTGAAACAGCCTCCGCACCAGGAGGCCGCCATGCCAAAGATCGTGATGCGGCAGCTGGATCTGCCGCCCTGGCTGGCGGCCATGCATGACATGGCATGGGCTGCGCCTTCGATGGAGGGACGTGAAACCAAGGTGCTGCTGATGGCACTTTCGGCGCACGGCGAGTCGACCAACGGCCAGGTGCGCAGTGGACGTGAAGATGACCGCGGGCGTTTCGCGCGCGCGCTACCTTTATATCTGCACGAACAGCTGATCTTCCGCAGCGAACTGCAATCGGTAGCTCTCATTCCGACCACAGACGAAAACAGCCTGGTTCTGTTCGGTCAGCCGTGGAGCGAGGACGAACTGCGGCATTTCGTCGAAGGCTACGAGTATGTGGTGGAAGGCGACATCGGCGAGCGTGAGGACGGCTTCGTCGTGACATGGCGAGTGCGCTCCGCGGGCGATCTGAACGTGCTTCTGCGATTGGAGCGCAGTGTGACCACTCGTGAGCTTGGTCCAGCGGTATCGGAGATGGCCGAGGAGATGCTTCACGTGCTTCAGCGCGCCAGCGGCAGCACATCGCCTGGCAAGACGACGTACTACGCACCGCCGCGTACCTTCTGTACTGAATATCTGAGTGCGCTGGCGCAAACGCTGGTACTGACGCTGCTCGAAAGTCCCGGGCAGCGGGAGCGCCTGTTCGGGGAGCGCCTGTTCGGGGAGCGCAACATCTATACATGGATGCAAAATCTCGCGCTCTCCATGCCAGACAACGAGGCTGCACAGTTCATGTACTTCACGGCATTGGCGAAAGGGCGCCGCTACGCCTCGCCCATCGTTGACGAGTTCGAGCGTCCCGCCGCGGAACGTCTACGCAGCCTGGTCGATGCGCAAAGCTATGCCGCGCGCGTTGCGCCGCTGGTGACGGCGACCTTTCCCGCCAGTGGAGCTATCCGCGACGCAGCCACAAGCGTTCGGGTTGGGGAAGACGCGAAGTACGCGGCCTGGGTCGAAAGGGTGCAGTCGTCGTTCTAATTCGCCGAGGCTCAGACGCGGCGTTGTACAACGTCACATCTTTGTCCAATGCCTTGGCCACGCGAGGGCGCTGCAGAAGGTACTACTGATATGCGGTGACGCCCGCACCTGCTGAAGGTGATGGTGGCTGGCGCGCAATTGATCTGCGCGAAGTCGTCGCACTAATGAGTGTGCTGTCACTTGGCATCGTGAAAAATGATGCCAAGCGTATGACGCTGGCCGCGGCGCAACTGGCTGACGCCGTGGCGCAGCTGGGTGCGATAGAAGCCGCGCGCTGAGCGTGCCGGCCGGCTGTTCACAGCGAAGACCACGACCTGACCCTGGTGCAATGGGACGACTTCCGCCCGACCCGGCTTTTTGGGGTCGCTTTCGGTAAGCAGCAACTCGCCACCTTCGAAATCGCGGCCCGGTTCGTCGAGAAGAAACACCGCCTGCAAAGGGAAAACGTGGTCGCCGTACAGATCCTGATGTAGGCAGCAGTAGTCGTGCTCTTGGTAGCGCAGTAGCAAAGGCGTTGGGCGCGTCTGTCCATCGCGATGGCAGATGGCCATGAATTCGGTATGCGTTGCGGGGAAGCGTTCATCGATGCGAATGGCGGCATGCCAGCGATTGGCGATGGGTGCCAGATGCGGATACAAAGCCGTGCGCAGACGAGCGACGGGATTGGGCAACGGATAGCGGAAGTATTTGTATTCGCCACGCCCGAACGCGTAGCGCTGCATCACGATACGGCTGCGGAAGCGCCCCTCCTCGGGGAAGTACGCCGCGATCCCGGCGCTCTGCGCCGGGGACAACAGGACAGGCAGCACGGCGTAACCATCGCGGGTCAGCGTCTCTTCGGTGCGTTGCCAATCGATGGCAGCGATACGTTGTTCGATCGTGCCGGCGAGTGATTCCGGCTCGGAGTGCGTATCCGCTTCCGGCAAAAGCTGAGCCTGCTGAGTCATGTTCGATGCTTCTTCCTGGGTGACTTGATCGGCTGATTGCCTTTCCAAATGGCATAGGTCTCGGGCAGGCAAACCGCACAAGGCCGGTAACCGGCGGCTTGCGCGGTTTCCTCGTCGGGAAAGAACACGCGGTGTGCCACATATCCCCCTCGCGCGAGCGCCCGCAGAGCGGCGCGGCAGTCGAGGCGTCCGTAGAGCTTGCTGCCGCGATGTCCGCCAAGCGTTCCGGGTACGTCGCTCCGATAGGGCTCGCCATGGCGGCCGATCAGGGTCCAGGTTTTCGTGCCGGCCATGGGTGTGCGCTCACGGTGCGTCGTGGAACCAGAGTTCCAGGCCAAGCCGTTCGCCGCTGCGCACGCGACTGATGGCGTGCTTCAGGCTCACGCGGTAATAGCCTTTGCTGCCTTTGCAGGGGCGCTGGGCGGTGGTGATGATCGCGGCGTCGCCGAGCTTCAACGGCAACACCATCGGGCGCGATTGCATGCGCGGCCGCTGCTCGGTCATCACGAATTCGCCGCCGCTGAAATCCTCGCCAGGCGTCGACAGCAGCACGACGAGCTGCAGCGGAAAGATGTGCTCACCTTCCGTCTGCTGATGCAGCGCCTGATAGTCGTGCTCGCGCAGTCGGCTCAGGTTGGATCGCTGCCGCCGTTGACCCATCTGGTGATTGAGCGCAAGAAACGCATCAAGCGCATCGGGGTAGCGATAGCCAATCCCCAGCGTCTCGTTCCATCGATTGGCGACGGGAGCAAGGTGGCGATAGAGCGCTTCCCGCCATGCCGCCAATGATTCGGGCAGTGGTTGCGAAAGATAGAAGAGTTCGCCACTGCCAAGATCGCTCGATGCCAGGGTTTCGTGATGCCCGGCTTTTGCAGCACCAGCCCATGATGCGAACGCACGGGCCTCGGCTGCATCAAGAAGGCCAGGAAGCATGGCATAGCCTTCCTGGTCCAGCTGGGTACCGACGTCGGCCCAGTCGAGCCGATCGATCAAGGAAGCCTTGCTCATGCGATCAGGCCTTGGCTTCGCGCTGCAGCAGTTCGCGCTTGCGCTCAACCCCCCAGCGGTAGCCGGAGATATCGCCGTCGCGGCGCACTACGCGATGACAGGGAATCGCCACGGCAATATGGTTGGCGCCGCAGGCCTGCGCCACCGCGCGCACCGCCTTGGGGGCGCCGATACGTTCGGCGATCTGCGCGTAGCTCACGGTGGTGCCCGGCGGGATCTCGCGCAGGGCCTGCCATACGCGTTCCTGGAAGGCCGTGCCGCGCACATCCAATGGCAGGTTCAAGCCCAGCGAAGGCGCTTCGATAAAGCCGACCACTTGCGCCACCAGTTGCTCGAAGCTGGCGTCGCCACCAATCAGCTGCGCCTTGGGAAACTGGTCCTGCAGATCGCGCACCAGCGTATCGGGATCGTCGCCCAGCAGGATCGCGCAAATGCCGCGCTGGCTCTGCGCAACCAGGATCGCACCTAGCGAACACTGACCCACCGCAAAGCGGATCGACGCGCCAATACCGCCATCGCGATAGTCGCGGGCGCGCATACCCAGCAGCTGATCGGAGGTCTCGTAGAAGCGGCTGTTGGAGTTGAAGCCCGCGCCATAGATCGCATCGGTCACCGAGGTAGTGCCGTCGCCCAGCTCCTCACGCAGCCGGCGCGCACGATACGCGGAGGCGTACGCCTTGGGCGTCAGGCCGGTCTCCGCCTTGAACACGCGATGGAAGTGGAACGTGCTCATGCCTGCCTGCGCGGCGAGCTCGTCGAGGCTCGGCGGTGTTTCGGCGGCCTCGATCAGCCGGCAAGCCTGCGCCACCAGTGCGGCGCGTTGCGTTGCCATGCTGGTGTGGTCGCCGCCAGCGCGGCGGCTGGCGCGATAGCCGGCGGCTTCAGCAGCTTCGGCGGTGGCGAAGAACACCACGTTCTCGCGCCGGGGCAGGCGGGCAGAGGAGCTGGGCCGGCAATACACACCCGTGGTGCGTACTGCGTAGACAAAGTGTCCATCGGCAGCCGCGTCGCGGGCCTGTACGGCGGCCCAGCGTTGCGCATCGGTCGAGTAACGGGAAGGAGTCTTGGTCGAAGCGTTCATGGCAAATATCGTGGCATCTCTGATCGTGTGATCAGCATAGGCGGCAGTTCCATCGCAAGAACTCTGTTTCTTGCGCCGGAATCCGTAGCGTCAATGTGCCGGTGCGCGCCATAGATACCAAGCGGCCACCGTGCGGTAAGGGCGCCAGGCCTGTCCGAGTTCGCGCAACTGCTTCGGCGTGGGTGCCTGCGCCAGGTTCTTGAAGCGTCGATAGCCTTCGCGCACGCCATAGTCATCCACCGGCAGGATGTCGGAGCGCTCCAGTGTGTAGATCAGGAACATCTCGACGGTCCAGCGGCCCACACCGCGCAGCGAAACCAAGCGCTCGATCAGCGCCTCGTCATCCAGTTGCTGAGCATCGATCCGCGCCGGCACCACACCATCCATCGTGGCCTGGGCGATACCGCGGATGGTGGCGAGCTTGGTGGCCGAGAAGCCACAAGCGCGTTGCTGTTCCGGATCGGTTGCCAGCAATTGCTTTGGCGTGGGGAAAGTCACGCGGGGATACAGCGCAAGCAAACGGCCAAGGATGGCGTCGCCTGCTTTGGCGTGCAGCTGCTGATAGGCGATGGCGCGTACCAATGCTTCGTAAGGCTCGCGCGCGGGCTTGGCTTCGAAGCGGCAAGGGCCGACGATCTTGATCAGTCGGGCCCAGTCGTCATCCTGCCGTGCCAGGAACCGCGCGGCGCGTCGATAGGCTTCGGGTGAAAGGTCGGCGGCAATCGCGGGTGTCGGCAAGTTCAGAACCCTGGCAGCGAAGCAGTTTGTGAAGTGGCCGGCCGTGCTTGTATCGCCTTCTCGTGCTCAAGCAGCCACCGTTTGCGATGCAGGCCCCAAGCGTACCCCTTGAGGTCGCCGTTGCTCGCGATCACGCGGTGACACGGTACGACGATGGCGATCGGATTGGCACCGTTGGCCGCGCCGATATCGATCGCCGCGCGCGGATCGGTAAAGCCCAGCTCTCGCGCCAGCTGGCCGTAGCTGACGGTGGCGCCGGCCGGGATGCGGCGCAGAGCCGCCCACACCCGTTGTTGCAGATCGGTGCCCGCGGTGGCGGTGGGCAAATCGTCGAGCGCTTCAAACTCGCCGGCAAAGTAGCGCGTCAGGGCATCGGCGATGGCGATCGGAGCCGGCGCGTCAGCCAGTTCGTAGCTGCCGTAGTGCTCGCGCAGGCCACGATGCAGATGGGCCGAATGATCGGCGAAGTCCAGGGCGCGAATCCGCCGCTGTTCATCGGTGACCAGCAGCATCGGGCCGAGCGGAGCATCCAGATGGCTCAAACAAAGTTTCATGGCAGCATTCCTCAGCGTAATCGGGTCACGCCAGTCTCGTTCAGGAGAAACACCTCGCCGCTATGGAAATGCAGCTCGGTATGGCCGTAATCGTCGATTCGCCAATAGGCGAAACCGGCATCCACGGACGCCTGAAAGTGAGCCGCGATCTCCCGACGTGCGGTCTGCTTGTCATCCTCGGCACGAGCTAGAGCAGGTGGCCAGGTCATCGACACGGAGAGCGATCTCGGCGGCATGGGTAATGAGGCCAAGGTAGTGCGTGCTGCCGTCGCAAAAACTCCGGGTCTTGCTATCGAATCCGCCGATGCGTCAGCGCGAGTCGTGAAAGATCAGCCCCACCGTGTGGCGATGACCGCTGCGGATGCGGCTGACGCCATGGCGCATGGCGACTTTGCGCATGCCGCCACGCTTGCCAGTGGTTGGCCGCTGGTTCACGGTGAATACCACCGCATCACCCTGGCGCAGCGAGACCACATCGGCGCGCTGACCCGCAGAAGCGTGTTCAGTCATCACAAACTCACCACCGCTGAAGTCCTTGTCAGGCTCGGAGAGAAGGATCGCCACCTGCAACGGGAAGACGTGATCGCCGTACAGATCCTGATGCAGGCAGTTGTAGTCGCCCTCACCATACTCGAGCATCAACGGTGTAGGTCGTGTCTGCCCGGCCTGATGGCACCGGCTCAGGAAGGCATCCAAGTCGTCCGGATACTGCACATCGATACCCAGTTGCCGGTTCCAGCGATTGGCGATAGGTGCCAGCCGCGGATACAGCGTATAGCGCAGTTCGTCGAGCAGAGGTGGCAGCGGATAGGCGAAGTATTTGTACTCGCCGCGCCCGAAGCCGTGGCGGGCCATCACGATGCGCGCGCGGTAGATCTCATCACACGGGTATAGCGCGGCCAGTTGTGCGCATTGTGTGGCGCTGAGCAGGCCTGGCAATACAGCACTCCCGTTGGAGTCGAGCGACTGTTCGACGTCGCCCCAATCCTGCATGGCGACAAGCTGATCCGTCGGTGTGCCTGCCCTCACGCGCGTTCCTTGGCGGAGATGGGATGTCGAACTGGTATGCATCGTCTTTCATCGAACCATTCGGGGGAGTGCGCGATGACGATAGCTCACGCCGTGGTCTCTGGAACTCCGGAAAAGAGAGGTGCAATTTTTCGGCGGAACACGATGGCGGGGTTGTTTGCGTGAAGCTGAGTCGCTTTGCGGTGTTTCAGGCTTCCACCAGACTGCCGTCTTCGGTATCGGCGATGACGCGATTGCGTCCGGTACGCTTGGCGCGATAGAGCGCAGCATCCGCTTCCCTGCACAACCGCTGCAACCCGTAACCGGATGTATCGGTAGAGGCCAGGCCGACGCTGGCGGAAAACGATATGACACCCCTGTCTGCATCGACCGGCGTCGCTTGAATAGCCATCCGGATGCGATCGGCAATGGCCTTGCCCTGGTCGCGGGAGCAATCTAGCAGCAGGATGCCGAATTCCTCGCCACCCAGGCGGCCGAACAGATCGGTGGGGCGCAGATGCTGCTCGCAGATAGCGACAGTGCGCTTGAGCACCGCGTCGCCCACGGCGTGCCCATGCGTGTCATTGACCTGCTTGAAGTAGTCCAGGTCGATGAAGATCAGGCAGGCAGCGCCGTGTTTCTTCTCCAGCACGCGCAGGGCGCGGTCGGCCTCGCTGATGAAGTGCTGATGGTTGAAGATGCCGGTAAGACCGTCCTGACTGGACAGCTTCTTGAAGCGGAGCTGCGAGCGCTTGATGCGGAGCAGCCAGAAGACGATGGATGCCAGGACTAGTAGCAGCAGGATGATGTAGAGCCGGCTGGTCTCCACGGCCTTGGTGCCCAGTGCCTGCTTCAACCGAAGAATACTGTTCTGCTTGCTCAGACTGTCCGTCTCAAGCTTCTGCACAAGGGTATGCTGCTGGGTCATCTCGTAGGCTAGCGTACGAGCGCTGACGTCATTGAGATAACCCTTGTCCTGGATCACATATTGTTCGTAGTACGCGAGCGCGGCGGCGTCGTTCCCATGTTTCTTTTCGATCTGGTACAGCACCTCGTAGACCACTCTCAGCCACTCGCTTATGTCGCCCGGTCGGCCCAAGGCTATGGCGTCGAGTGCGGCCTTCTTCGCCTCATTGTCGTTGCCTAGTTTTGCGTAGGCCTGCGCTTGTTCCGCCTGTGAAGACAGTAGATGAAAGTGGTACCGGCTGGTGCGAATGCTGGGGGCGATGCGGTCAAGTAGTGCCAAGGCCTTATCTGGCTGACTTTCGTCCAGGTAAAGGCTGCTTAGCACCAGCCACATGCTGTTGGTGGCGATGGGCTGTCCGGCCACTACGCAAGTATCAATAGCCTGTTGGATTATCGGGCTGGATGATGTCAGTCGTTTGCTGTTGTAAAGCGCGGCGACCTGTAGGTTCAGAGGAAGGCATGACGTCTCACCGGGAGGGATGGCGTCCTCCATCATGCGTGCGTACTTGATAGCGAGATCGGTTTGTCCGGCAAAATCCAGCATCTGCGACAGGTACATCAGGGTCGCGTAGCGAACGTGAGGATCGCTGATCTTTGGTAATGCGGTCGTCAGGCGATTGGCCAGAGCAAAGGCTTCGTCATAACGCTGATTGGTGCCAAGGTTATACAAGAGCAGTGCAGACGCCTTGCCCGCCAGCGTTACGTCGCCGGAGTGATCAATCACTTCGCGGAGCTGAAGTTCAGACTGGCTGTAGTCGCCTCTGAACATGGTTTCCCATGCGTCGAGATATCGCAGATACCATTGCTCGCGCTGAGTCAGGCGCGGCGTTTCTCGATGAATCTGCTCCAGCATTTGCACGAACTGAGGATGATCTTTCGTGCGAAGACTCTCGGTCTGCTCAAGGAATGCCGTCGGGTTCGTAACGGCCGTGACGGCATGGGCCGGCTGCACGAGCGCACTCCAGGCCATGCCAATTAATGCAGGCCATGACCAGAAGTGGCGCGTCAGCCGGCGCACGTGAGCTCTATTTATCGATCAGGGAAAGATTGGCCGCTATCGGGAGCCGGCTGACTGGGTTGCTCAGTCTCGCCATCCTCCTCGGGTTCGTCTTCTTCACGACATGGACCCTGCGTGCCTTGAGGTGGCTCCATGGGCATGTGTCCAAGCTCGTTGAATAGCCATTTGTTGTCACCGGTCGCTACCGCGGCCGTGAGGCCGTCGGACGCCTGTGCCTGCTCAAGTGCCTTGGTCAGTTCTTCAGCCGATGCATGACGCAGCGAGGCGTCACGGCCGATAGCTTCCAGCAATTCAATCGTGTCTGCCATGTGTTTCCCCTGTTTCCTGTCATTGCAGCTTGACGGGCCTATCCCATCGGTAGCATGCGGTTCTTGAATCGATAAAGCGTGGTGTTTTTCTTCATCGACACTTCCTGGCGGCAGAGCGTTCGGCGGGACTGTCCTTCAAAGATGCGATGTTGCTGGGGCGATTAAGGATAAACCCCATGTCAGCCCTCGCCTTACACCAAAGCACCTGCCTTGCTCAGCTCATCTAGTGCCGCCAAACGCTCTTGCATAGCGTGATTTGGTATCAAGGATTCAGCCGGTGGCAACACCACCGACTCCTCGGAGGTGAGTGGGACATGAGGTAGATCACGCAAGGCAACGCGACGAATGCGCGGCTTCTCGATCGGCAACGTTGCTCCGCGATAGATGATCACTTCATGGTCGAGCGAATAATCCTGACTAAGCTGATCCACCAGCACCTGGCGATATGCTGACCCGGTCTGGAAGCGTGTCATCGAAAGATCACCGACCAGGCCAACCTGCCACAGCACCAGATAACCGGTGGGATCGATACGTCGTTTGTACAAAAGCAGCTGCGTAGCCTCGAAGTGCTGACAGCCGTAGCGGCCCGGATCGATCCCCAGATCGGCATAGAGGCAATCTTCAGCGGAAATGCCTGGCTCCATGTGCGCGGCGAAACCCTCCGCCCGCGCGACCTCGATAACCTTGTGCGGTGACCACGCAAAAATACCCGGGTGCCCATAAAACACCCCGCAGACACGCTTGCCGGCGCGCACTTCCGTCATCATCAAGTTGACCCACTGCTTATAGGTCTTAAGCCGCGACTTGCCTTCCTGGTAGTAGGGCTGAAGGCTGCGCACATCGTGGTGCATGCGTTGCAGCCACATCTCCACCACGCCATCGGATAGCCCAGCAAAGATCACATCCGCCTGCTCGATATGGCTACGCGCCAGCGGGGTGAGATGGGAGCCCAAAGTCATGCCCATGCCGACGCAGGCAATGCTGCCGCGGCGCGCGTCGTTCGATAGCGGAAGAGGAAATGTCGTCATCGCGTGATAGTAGGGCAATTTTCTGAAGCCAGAACATGGCCGGAGGAACTAGTAGCTGCACCCTCTAAACCCTCTATTGCACCAACGGGATGCAGTGTCCATGATGGTGCAATGGACACGATCTCCTCATGGCGCGCGTGGGCGGAGCAGATGTCGACCGGGCTGGCTTTGGTCGACGCGCAGTTGCGCGTGGTCTGGATCAATCCGGCGCTGGCGGAGTGGCTGGAGACGGGGCCGCGCAGTGCGGTGGGGCAGCCGCTGGGGTTGTTGCTGCATGAGCCGGACTGGCTGGCGCAGGTCACGCGCGCGGTGGGCGAGCAGCGGGCCATCCAATTGCGAGGGGTGACCCTGGTGCCGGGGCGTGGGCGTGGCGTACCGGCCGACATCAGCTTGCAGCCGCTGGACGAGCATCAATTGCTGCTGGAAGTGCATGCGTTGGCCGAGGCCTCGCCGGGTGCCTCGCCGCTGTCGGCGACGCTGCGCGGTTTCGCGCATGAGGTGAAGAACCCGCTTGCCGGTCTGCGTGGCGCCGCCCAGCTCCTGCAACGCCGCGTGGGAGACGAGGATCTGAAATCGCTGGCTGGACTGGTGATTGCCGAGGCCGACCGGCTCGCGTCGCTGGCGAATCGCCTGCTGCATCACGACGGCGCGCCGCATCTGGCGCCAGTGAATATCCATGAGCGGCTGGAGTGGCTGTGCGATCTACTACAGGCCGAGCCCGGGGCGCCGCAGTTACGCCATGACTACGACCCGAGCCTGCCGGATGTGATGGGCGACGCCGATCGCCTGCAACAGATCCTGCTCAATCTGGCCCGTAACGCGATCGAGGCCGGTGCGCGCATGTTGACCATGCGCACGCGCGTCGAGCACGGCCTGCGCGTGGGTGAGCGTGTGTTGCGCACCGCGTTGCGAGTGGATGTGATCGACGATGGCCCGGGTGTGCCGACCGCCCTGCGCGACACCTTGTTCGAACCGCTGGTCTCCGGTCGTGCCGATGGCAGCGGCCTGGGTCTGGCCCTGGCGCGTGAGATCGCCCGTGAGCATGGCGGCGAACTGCGCTTCGCTAGCCGGCCAGGGGAAACCGTGTTTTCGTTGTATCTGCCGCTGGAGCGACCGCATGAGCCATGAGATCTGGATCGCCGATGACGACCGCGGCGTGCGCTTCGTGTTGGCGGAGGCTCTACGCGATGCCGGCCTGCCGGTGCGCGAGTTCGGCGACGCGGCGTCGGTGCGCGAGGCCTTGCGCGAATCACGGCCGGCGCTGCTGCTCACCGACGTGCGGATGCCCGGCGAGGATGGCCTTGCGCTGTTGAATGAACTGAAAGCACAGGGCATCGGCCCGGTGATCGTGATGAGCGCGTTCACCGATGTGGCGACCACCGCCGCCGCTTATCGCGCCGGTGCGGCGGACTACCTGGCCAAGCCGTTCGACCTGGACCAGGCCGTGGCCGCGGTGCAGCGCGCGCTGGCGGATGCGCCGGGTGTCGCCGAGCCGGCCCCCGCGCCGCTGGCGTCCACGCATGCTTTGCTGGGTGAAAGCGCGGCGATGCGCGAGGTATTTCGTCTGATCGGCCGTGTCGCCGCGAGCGATCTCAATGTGCTGATTACCGGTGAGACAGGTACCGGCAAGGAACTGGTGGCGCGCGCGCTGCACGAGGAAAGCGCGCGTCGTGACCGACCTTTCGTCGCCTTGAACACGGCGGCGATTCCCAGCGAGTTGCTGGAGAGCGAATTGTTCGGCCATGAAGCCGGCGCATTCACCGGCGCTACGCGCCGTCACGCAGGCCGCTTCGAGCAGGCGGAAGGTGGCACGCTGTTTCTGGATGAGATCGGCGATATGCCGCTGGCCCTGCAGACACGTTTGCTGCGCGTGCTGGCGGGCGGCGAGTTTTACCGGGTAGGCGGGCGCGAGCTGATTCGCGGCAACGTGCGCATCGTGGCGGCTACCCATCAGGATTTGGATACGCGAGTGGCCGGGGGGCAGTTCCGCGCGGATCTCAAGCATCGCCTGGATGTGGTGCGCATCGAGTTGCCGCCGCTCAGGCAGCGACGCAGCGATATTCCAATGCTAGCGCAGCACTTTCTCACAGCGGCGGCGCAGGAATTGAAGCTGCCGCCGAAACGTTTCTCCAAAGCTGCGCTCAAGGCCGTCGCGCAGCGCGATTTCTCCGGCAATGTGCGCGAGCTGGAAAACTTGTGTCGTCGCCTCGCAGTAATCGCACCGGGTGCGGAAATCCTTCCGGCGGATCTCGGCGGCGCAGCCGCTGCACCCGCGCTCGGTGATTGGACCGACGCGCTGCGCGAATGGGCCACTCAGGCCCTGGCCGACGGTGAAGGCGATATCCACGATCGCGCGCGTGACGCGCTGGATCACACCTTGTTGCAGGCCGCGCTGGCCGTGCATGGTGGCCATCGGCAGCACGCGGCGGTAGCGCTCGGCGTGGGGCGCAATACGCTGACTCGGAAACTGGGTGCCTCGCGCACGCGCCGCCCTTCGAAATCCTGATCCTGGAGTGAGGCATGTCTTTGCTTGTACGAGCCGCGCAACGCGGCGATATCGCCAACATCGCGGCATGGAATGTGGCGATGGCGTGGGAGACCGAGCAGAAGCGGATTGATCCGGCGCTGCTGGAGCGAGGCGTGAGCGCGGTGTTCGACGAACCGCGCCGCGGGTTCTACATGGTGGCCGAGCGCGACGGCATGCCGGTGGGCTGCCTGCTGGTGACCTATGAGTGGAGCGACTGGCGCTGCGGCGACTTCTGGTGGATCCAGAGTGTATATGTCGTTGCGGAAGCGCGGCGTGGCGGTGTATTTCGCAGCATGTACGAAGCCGTGATGCAGCGCGCACAAGAGGCCAGGGCGGTCGGACTGCGCCTGTATGTGGAAACGGAGAACCAGCGTGCGCAAGGCACGTATGCCGGGCTGGGGATGGAGCGCTGCCACTACTTCATGTACGAGGCGATGCTGTAGGAGCGCACCCTGTGCGCGAAACGGCCCGCGAGGGCCGCGCCTTTGACGGAGTGATGATGAGCGCGGCCCTCGCGGGCCGTTTCGCGCACAGGGTGCGCTCCTACAAAAGCAGCGCGAACTCTTCTGCCGGCATTGGCGCGCCGTAAAGAAAGCCCTGTAGCAACGCGCATCCGGCCTCTCGCAGATACTCGGCCTGTTCCTCGGTTTCCACGCCCTCGGCTACCACGCTCATCTCCATGCTTTGCGCCATCGTAATGATGGCGTCGGCGATGGCGGCGCTGTCGGTGTCGGTGGCGATGTCGCGTACGAAGGTGCGCGGGATCTTGAGCACGTCGATGGGGAAGTGCTTCAGATACGACAGACTGCTGTAGCCCGTGCCGAAATCGTCCAGCGCCAGACTGATGCCGAGCTCCTTGATCCGGTGCATCAGCACGCGGCTATGGTCGCCGCCCGACATCACCATGCGTTCGGTCAGTTCCAGCTCGATCAGTCCGGGCGGCAGCGCGCTTTCATGCAGCAGGGTGCGCAGGGTTTCGTGGAAGCCGGGCTGCAGGAATTGCGGCGGCGCTACGTTCACCGCAATGGCGACGCTGCGTCCGGCGCGATGCCATTCGGCAGCCTGGCGGCAGGCTTCCTGCAATGCCCATTTGCCGAGCGGGCCGATCAGGCCGCTTTCCTCGGCGACCGGTACGAACTGATCGGGACGATAGACGTCGCGACCGTCCACCTGCCAGCGCAACAGCGCCTCGGCGCCGACCACGGTGCCGGTGCGCGCGTCGACTTTGGGTTGATAGTGCAGTTGCAGATCGCCGCGGCGCATCGCTTTGCGCAGGTCGCGCTCGATACGCAACTGTGCGGCAGGGCGCTCGGTCATTGAGGGGGCGAACAGACGATAGCTGTTGCGGCCCTGCATCTTCGCCTCGTACATCGCGGTGTCGGCGTGGCGGATCATGCTTTCCACGTCTTGTGCATCGTCGGGATACAGGCTGATGCCGGCGCTGAAACTCAGGGTGAACTCGGTCAGCTCCGTCGGCGGCTGTTCCTGCCAGCGCCGCATCAAGAGTTCGCAGATCTTGCCGGCCTCGGCGGCGCTGTCCACGTGGGGCAGTACCACCATGAACTCGTCGCCGGCGGTACGGCTGACGGTATTCTCGCTGCGCAGCAGATTGCGCAAGTGGTTGGCGAACAGGCGCAGCAGGTGATCGCCGGTCTTGTGCCCGAGCGTGTCGTTGATCTGCTTGAAGTGATCGATATTGATGAAGATCAGCGCGGCGCGTCCACGCCGCCGCCTCGCCGCTGTGACGACCTGCTCCAGCCGCGACTGCAGCAGGCTGCGGTTGGGCAGGCCGGTCAGCGTGTCGTGCTGCGCCATGTGCGCCATCTTCAGCACCAGCGCGCGGGTGGCGCTGACATCGTGGAATACCAGCACACCGCCGATCACGTTGCCGGCGTGGTCGTGGATCGAGGCGGCCGAATCCTCCACCGGTGTTTCGAAGCCATTGCGATGCACAAGCATTGCGTTGCCGCGGAGTTCGACGATGGTGTCGCGGGTGATCGCATCCAGCAGTGGGTTATGCATGGGGGCGCGGGATTCGCCGCTGATCAGTTGGAACACGTCGCTGATCGGCTGGCCCAGCGCCTCGCTGTGGCTCCAGCCGGTCATGGCCTCGGCGATGGGATTGAGCGAGGTGATGTTGAGCTGCAGGTCGGTGGTGATCACTGCATCGCCGATGGAGCGCAGCGTGACCTCGGCTAGTTCGCGCTCGCGGAACAGCGCTTCTTCGTAGGCCTTGCGCTGGCTGATGTCCTGGATCTGCGCGACGGCGTGGAATGGTGTGCCGTCCGGCGCGCGCACCAGCGACACACTGAGCTGCACGTGCACCACGTGGCCGTCGCGATGGAAGTAGCGCTTTTCAAGTTGATAGGAATCGCGATGGCCATCCATCAGTTCCATCGCCATGGCATGGCTCTTGGCGACGTCATCCGGATAGGTGATATCGCGGATATTGAGGGTGAGCAGCTCGTCCTCGCGATAGCCGAGCATGTGGCATAGCGCGGCATTGACGCGCAGCAGGCGCCCGTCCGGCGCTACCAGGCCCATGCCGATCGCCGCGTGCTGGAAGGCACCGTAGAAACGCTGCTCGCTTTCGCGCAGCCGTGTTTCCAGTGCGTGGCGCTCGGTGATGTCGATGAACACGGTGAATACACCGCGCACATGGCCGTCGCTATCGAAGTCGGGCTGGAAACTGCCATGCACATAGCAGCGCGCATCGCCGCTGAACATCTCGCCTTCATACACGGAGGGCGCGCCGCGCAGCGCCTGCTCCAGGCAGTTGCCCGCGCTTTGCAGGCTGGCTGCATCGAGCACTTCAGCAACGAGCCGGCCGACGATGCGCTCGGGGCGCACCCCAAACCAGCTCTGGTGCGCGGCATTGGCGAAGCGGAAACGCTGGTCGCAATCGATATAGGTGATCAGCGCCGGTGCGCCGTGAATGACGTGCGCCGGCCAGTCGGTATCGGGCGATGCCGGCCGTGGCTGGTGATCGGTTTCGATCTGCTGCATCGTCATACCGCCCTGGTCGCTTCCATAGGACGCTAAGGGCGCATCATGCGCTAACTTACGATGGCTGGGCAGTGGGTGAGGCGTACACGGCCGAAGCTATTTCGATGGCTGTGTCAGCCTGGCGACAGACTTAGTGAAGAGCGTGCGAAGGCGCGGCCAGATGGCCGTCCGTATCCAGCACGATACGGCCCAGCGCATGCAGCTCGGCGGGGATATCGCAGCGCTCGGCCAGCGCCGTCACCAGCGGACCCAAGGCCTTGGAATGCAACGGATAACCGTGCGCCAGCACGCGGGCACGGCCGCCTTCGCCACGCTGGGCGAGAGTGACGGCGACCACGCCAAGGCCGGGCGCCTCGTGAGCGTACAGGGCAGGCGCGCCGTAGGCGGGTTCGAGTGTGCCGAGCACTTCCAGTAGATAGCCATGTTCCGCGGCGGTCGCGCTGGCCTGTTCCGACTGCAGGCTCAAGGGCAGGTGGTGCGCGTCCAGCAGGGCTGCGTACTGGCGCAGCTCGAACAGAATGCCGGCCAGGTCGTGGGCGCGCTGGGCGGGGTCGCTGGACTGGGCGCGCAGCCAGTCGGCCGGCGATTGCACGATGATCTTGCCTTCCGCATAGCGCAGGGCCAGGCCGCGGGCGCTCAACGCGGTTTCCTCGCGGTACGGCGTGAGCAGCGCGGCTTCGAGCAGTGTCCACAGGGCGGCTAGATTGACGTGCTCGTACTGCACACAGGTCATCGCCAGCAGGTCGTTGCGGCTCAGATAGCGCACATGTTCGAGACGCACGCCGAGGGTGCGCATCAGCCAGTCAGCGGTGCGTGCGCCAGCTTCGCCGCGGCCGACCAGTTCCACCTCGAGTTGCTCGGACAGCTCGGCGGCCAGTGCTTCCGGCGCCAGCAGGCTGAGCGGCAGCAGGCGCATCGGGCCATCCGCATAAGTGGCTTCCGGTTCCAGCGGCTGGGCTGGCATGTGGCCTTCATGCGTGCCGAAGGCGACCACGTTATCCAGATGGCCGCGCGGTACGCGCCGGGCCAGTTCGTCGAGGGTGGCCCATACCGGAAAGCCGGGGCGCAGCAATTCCACCGTATCGAACAGCGCGCCGGCCACAGCCAGGCGGGCCTGGTCGACCTGTGGCACCAGGCCGTGCAGGTCGGCCGCCATTAGGGCGGCCAGTTCGGCGGCTTCGTCGCGGCTCAGAGTGATGCGCGCTGGTGTTTCGCCGGACGAGAGTTCAAGTGCCAGCACGATGGGCAGGGCGACCAGCGATTGAGCTTCCACGTGAGCAAACCCGAACGGTAAAGAACCGGAAGTCTAACATTCGGCATTTCGGGGTTTCGCCGCATGGCGGGGCGCGTTAGCCTTGACGGCTCAAGCCCGGTTGGATCCCCAAAGACATGGAAAACACCCAGAAGCGCGTCGGTGTGATCGGTGGCGTACGCATCCCGTTCTGCCGCAACAACACCGCGTATGCCGACGTCGGCAATTTCGGCATGTCGGTCAAGGTGCTGGGCTCCCTGGTCGAACGCTTCCGCCTGCATGGCGAGGAGTTGGGCGAGGTGGCGATGGGTGCGGTGATCAAGCACTCCTCGGAGTGGAACCTGGCGCGCGAGGCGGTGCTTTCCTCGGGTCTGGCGCCGACCACGCCGGGCATTACCACGGCGCGTGCCTGCGGCACCTCCCTGGATAACGCCATCATCATCGCCAACAAGATCGCCACCGGGCAGATCGAAGCGGGCATTGCCGGCGGCTCTGATACCACCAGCGACGTACCGATCGTGCTGGGTGAGCGTTTCCGCAAGCGCCTGCTGGCGATCAACCGCGCCAAGGGCTGGCAGGACAAGATGGCCGCCTTCACCCGCGGCTTCTCCTTCAAGGAACTCAAGCCGGCGTTTCCGGGCGTGGCCGAGCCGCGTACCGGCATGTCGATGGGCGACCACTGCGAGAAGATGGCCAAGGAGTGGCACATCGGCCGCCAGGCGCAGGATCAGCTGGCGCTGGATAGCCATCTCAAGCTGGCCGCGGCCTACGAGGCTGGTTTCTTCGACGATCTGGTGGTGCCGTTCCGCGGCCTGAAGCGCGATGGCTTCCTGCGACCGGATTCCACCCTGGAAAAGCTCGCCACGCTGAAGCCGGCGTTCGACAAGATCTCCGGCCACGGCACGCTTACCGCGGGCAACTCCACCGGCCTGTCCGATGGTGCCGCCGCAGTGCTGTTGGCCAGCGACGAGTGGGCAGCCAAGCGCGGCTTGAAGGTGCAGGCGTATTTCCGTGATGCCGAAGTGGCCGCGGTGGATTTCGTGCATGGCGAAGGCTTGCTGATGGCGCCGACCATTGCGGTGCCGCGCATGCTGGATCGCCATGGCCTCACGCTGCAGGATTTCGACTTCTACGAGATTCATGAAGCCTTTGCCGCGCAGGTGCTGTGCACTCTGCGCGCGTGGGAGAGCGAGGACTACTGCAAGAACCGCCTGGGCCGCGACAAGCCGCTGGGCAGCATCGATCCAGCCAAGCTCAACATCCATGGCTCCAGTCTGGCGGCGGGCCATCCCTTTGCCGCCACCGGTGCGCGCATCGTCGCCACGCTGGCCAAGATGCTGGAGCAGAAGGGTTCGGGCCGCGGTCTGATTTCGATCTGCACCGCAGGCGGCATGGGTGTCACCGCCATCCTCGAACGGCCGTAATCTACGGCCGTCCGGACTCTCGAATCCCCTTATGTTCCGTCTGCGCACCACGACCGGCCTGAGCTTGCTCGCGCTGGCAGTGGGCGTGGCGGGCACCTTCTGGCTCAGTGAGCAGACGGCGAATTGGGCCGGACCGGTGCGACGTGTTGTGCATGCCGCGCGCGTGCACAACACCGAACCGGCAAAGCGACGCGTGACATGGTCTGCGCGCCCGCCGGTGCCGCGAGTGGCGCACCTGCCGCCGATCGAAAACGCCCAGGCCGCCACTGTGCCGGTGGAAAGCGCGACCGTTGCGCTTACCCCCATTGAGATGCCCGCCGCATCCGCAGACTTTTTCAGTCGGCGCGTGGCGCGCGCTGGCCGCGTGTTGTTGAGTCTTAGCGTCGACGGCCAGGGCCGGGTGATTCATGCCGGCGTGGGCGAATCCAGCGGCAATCCCCAACTGGACGATGAGGCCGTGCGCACCGTGCAGCATTGGCGTTTTGCTGTGCCCGCCGGTCACCCCGATGGCGTCAGCGGCACGCTTCCGATGCGCTTCGATGCGAATGACGGAGCGTCGAGCGGCTCCTGATCCTGCTTGTCTAGAGAATGCCGTTAGCGCCGGAACCGAACGCGGTGATCAGGCGCGTATAGACCAGTTTGGACGAGATGGCGACGTCGGGGAAATCGCCGACGGGCGTGTAGCAGCTGAAGAAATTCGGGTCGCTCGGCCGCATCGGCGTACAGCCGGTGTTGAGTTCATAGCTGGTGGCGTAGCGGTAAGGCCAGAAGTCGAATAGCGGCAGTGAGGCAGAGATATCGCCGATGGCCGCATTGAGATCGGACAGCAGCGGGATGGAGCGCTGGCGCGGGGCGACGACCCAGGCGTTCTCCGGCTGGGTCTCGCGCATGATGGCGTCGCGCAGCTGCTGGGCGAAGTCGGCGTCATAGACGATCACGCCGGCTTCGGTGTTGTAGTGGTCCGAACGCGGATCGAAGTTGTGCGAGCCGACCATGGCGAAGCTGTCGTCGACCACGATCGACTTGGCATGCAGCCCGAAGCGGCGTCCCGCGCTGACCAGCGGTGCGGGGCGGTTGCGTTTGCCGCCACGGCGGATGCTCAGCGAGCTGCGGGTTTCGGTGCCGACGATGCGCTTGGCGTTGACGGGTTTATGTTCGATGGTCGGGCCGTCATCCGCGCTGGCGAAGGCGTTGTCTTCGGCGGGGCCGGCGGCGTGCGGTTTCATCTCGTAGATTTCGAAACCGTAGTTCTTGAGATAGCGCTTGCGATGTTTGTAGGAGAGCGCATACACCGCGAAGGCATCGGTCGAAGCGAGTGAGTTGGTCGAGACCACGATGCGTGGCGGTGCTTCCTGCTTATGCAGGCGTTCGAAAATCCGGCGGGCACGCTTGCTCATCACCAGGTAAGGCGTCTGCAGCACCACTTCCTGTTTGGCGGAGCCGACCATGCGCATCACGTGGGCGGTGAACTCGCGCGCGTCGCGCTTCTGCGGCTGGGCCGTTTTCGCCGGAAGATCGCTGAAGAATTCGACGCGGGAAGTGCGCAGGCTGTCCGACACCAGATTTTCGTCGAGCCACTCGGCATCGTCGGCCTCTTCCTGTACGCGGGCAACGCGTTCGGGATGGGTATACGTCGGTGTCGGCCACGGTTGCGCGGGGGTGGACAACAACAGGCGGTTGACGTCGCGAAGATGGGTCAGCCGTACCGCGCGCTTGTGTTTCCAGAACAGCTCGAAGCTCGCACCCATCGCCTGCGCGGCGGGGCCGCCGACCATCACGTCGCGGTCGACGTAGTCGAAATCGTTGTCCCAGTCGAAGTAGCGATCCTGGTAATTGCGTCCGCCGGTGATGCCGATGCGGTTGTCCACCAGCAGCACCTTGTTGTGCATGCGCTGGTTGAATTTGAAGAAGCAGCACACGATGCCGGCGGCGAATTCTACCGGCGAGGTTTGCGCTTCGTGGAAGGTGGGGTTGTACAGCCGCACTTCCAGGTTGGTGTGCGCGCGGGCGATGCGGTCCAGCCAGGTGGCATCGTTGAAGGAGAACAGCTGGTCGGCCAGGACGCGCACCTTGACGCCGCGCCGCGCGGCCTTGACCAGTTCGTCGAGAATCAGCTGGCCGGCATCGTCCTGGTCCCAGATGTAGGTCTGCACATCGATCGACTGTCGCGCTGCGCGGATGAGGTTGATCCGCGCCACCATCGCGGCCTCGCTGTCGCTCAACAGGGTGACGACATGGACTGGCTGGGTTTCGGTGGAATCGGCCAGCGCCTTGGTGGCGGCGTCCATCAAGGGCGAATCCTGTGCGCAATGATCGTCGCCGGTGCAGCTGAGCTGACGGTCGGTCTGCGCGGCCACCACCGCATCCGCGCGGCGGATGTTGGCTTTGGACACCGTGCAGCCCGGCAACAAGGCCGTGGCAAGCAGGAGAAGGAGAACCCACGAACAGCGTAATGACATGGTGCGATGATACGGAGCGTTTGTGTATTTCGTCCCGCATCGGTGGATGCTTGAAACGGCGGCGGTCCAGCCGCGATTCATGGCCGGGCGTAATCGATCGCGATCAGCAGGCCCAACGAAACTTGGTCGGACAAGGCGGTGCGGTGACCGGTCATGCCGAAGTCGCTGCGCTGGACGGTGCCGCGCAGTTCAATCTTGCATTGCTGGGGTGCGTCGAGCGGGCAGTGCGAAGGCAGCAGCTCGAAATGCGCGGGACGGGTGACGCCGCGCATGGTCAGCGCACCGAACAACTCGCCGCCTTGTTGCAGGGAACGGAGTGGTACCGGCTCGGAGACAAAATGGATGGCCGGGTAGTGTTGGAGATCGAAAAACTCCGGTGCCAATACCCAGCGGCGGAAGCGATCCGAATCCATGCGGATGCTGTCTACCGCGATGCGCGCGTCCACCAGCGCCATGTCGTGCTGCGCGCTGAGAGTGACTTCGCCGTCGATGCGTTCGAAGCGTCCTTCGACCTGACTCAGCCACAGCAATCGCACGCCGAAATCGGCGTACGAGCGCAACGGGTCGATGCGGTAGTCAGCGGCATGGAGCAGGGAGGTCGCGAGCAGGCAGGGAGTTAGCAGCCATCCCGTAAAGCGGAACCTCACGGCGACCAGAAGGCGTCCAGGCGGGCATGGCCCGGTTCCAGCGAATCGTCTTTGCCTTCCAGGTGCAGCACGGCGATGCCGGCCGGCGGCATGCCGCGGAATTCGTCCGAGCGACCCTCGACGAGCAGGGCCACCAATCGTTCGATGCCGGGGTTATGGCCGACCAGCATGACTTTTTCTGCGTCGGCATGCTGGTCGAGCAGGGCAAGCAGTTCGCCGGGCGTGGCGTCGTAGATTTCATCGGCAAGCTGGATCGCCGGGGTTTTCTGCATGCAGCCCAGCGCGAGTTCGGCGGTGGCGCGGGTACGCGCCGAGGGCGAACACAGCACCCGCACCGGATGCTTGCCGTGTTTGGACAGCCATTCGCCGGCCGCCCGCGCCTCCTGTTCGCCGCGCCCGCTCAGGCGCCGGCCCTGATCGTCTCCTCCTGCCTGGGCAGGTTGGGCTTCGGCGTGACGCAACAGGATCAGCTCATGCATGGAAAGACTCCGTCCGGCGGGTGCGCTTCAAGGTGGTTCACTGTTGGCGCTTGATCCAGCGCAGGAGCTGTTTCCAGTCTTCCTGGTGGTTGCGCACGTTTTCGGAGGCGTAATCGAAGATGCCTTTGCCCAGCGCGGTCAGCAGCACATAGGCCTGGCTGTCGCGAAGCTGGGCGACCAGCGGGAACGGCGAATGGCCGGCCAGCTGCTCCATCGCATCCTGGCTGGCGCGGGTCCACGGCTTGAGCCGGTTGCCGACTACGCCCACCGGCAGCTTGCCGCGCTTCACGCGGGGGATCTGCTGCAGGTGATGCAGGAAGTCCAGGGTGGCGTCCATGTCGAACGGCGACGGCAGGGCCGGCACCAACAGGACGTCAGCTTTTTCGATATACGGTTCAAGTTCGCGTTCGTGCGAGCCGGCGGGGGTATCGATCAGGACCCGCTGGGTGTCCGCCGGAATCTTTTCCAGGGATTTGCGCCCGCCCTCCAGCGCCAGTACGCCTGGTACGTTGTCGGCGCGGCGCGCCGCCCAACGAAAGCTGGAGCCTTGCCGGTCGGCATCCACGATAGCCGTGTGCTTGCCGTCCTGCGCCCAGTGCGAAGCCAGCTGGGTGACCAGCGTGCTCTTGCCGCAACCGCCTTTGCTGCTTGCTACCAGCACCGTCAGCATGCGCCGCCCCTGTGTTCAAGGTGGGGCCAAGAGTACACAGGGATGGGGAAAGTGGGAACCGGACGGGTTCGCTTATCCGGCCTTCTGCGGTTGCCAGTCCGCCGGCGCATCCACCGGGATGTTGTAGTCGCGCAATGCGGCCAGCACGAGGCTCATCTCGGTGCCGCCGCTGCGGGCCAGCGCCAGCAGGTGCTGAGCGAGGGCGGTATCACCCTGCGCGCGGGCGGACAGCTGGGCAAAGTTCTGCACCTGCCAGATCAGGTTGCGGCGGGCGCTCTTGGCGGCTTCCTGCTGCGCCGGATCGCTAGCCAGTACTTCGCGCAGATGCAGGCCGAGCGAGCGGGCGAGCGGGCTGGAACTCCAGTCGAGGATGCCGGCGAGTTTGAGGCAGTCGTCCTTCAGGGCCTGATCGTCGCCGGCGTTTTCGCACAGGCGCGCGGTGGCCTGCAGACCGGGTTGCGGCTGGGTCGACGCCAGGCCGAACACCAACATCACTTGCACGCCGGTGGCCCCGGTGGGCGACAACGGGTTGATGATCGACGGCGGGGGCGGCAGCACACTGACGTTGGTGGCCAGCGCTTTCAGGCTGATGCCGGTGTAGTCGTCATAAAGCTTGGCGGCGGCGGCCTTGGCCAGGTCCTCGCGGGTGGCGTCCTTCTTGCCGTCGCGACCGTCCAGGCCGAGTTTGAGCAGCCAGACTGCGGCGTTGTCCGGCGCCTGTTCCACCAGTTTGGCCATCGCCTCGGTGTTGGGGCAGGCGTCGGCCTTGGCATCGCAGTCGCTGAGGCGGGTCCAGTTGACGGCCGGGATGGCGTCGTCGGTCTGCGCGGCGCGCTCGATCAGACTATGGAAATCGTTGTATTTCGGCTGATTCTGCAGCGGGCGGGCAAGCAGGGCCGCGCCCAGCAGCGGCAGCGCGTTCGCCCGTGGCGCCAGCACGCTGACCAGGTCACGCTGGAAGGCAAGCAGGGCCTGGTTTTGTGCGGTATCGGCGGGCTTGGATGCGTGGCCGGCCTTGGCGTCCGGTTTGGCCGGCGACTTGGCGGCGAGGGCAGGGGTAATCGTCAGCACGCTGGCGAGGGCCAGGGCGAGGCAGCGCCATCCGCGCATGGTGTTCTCCATCCGGAACAAAGCGGGGAGGATACTGGTTGCGCATTAAGCCTGCCTGATCCATGGGTTCTGTCAGGCGGGCACGATGGCCATAGCTTGTTAGCATGGTCGCTTCCCGGCGCCGCCTTGGCGCCTGCGCTCCCGCCCCCTGCGCCACACAGGAGATAACACGTGGATCAGCTTTCGATAATCGCCGACGGCAGGGCACCCTGGTTTGTCGGCTGGGGCACCCTGGCATTGATCAATGCCGGTCTGGCTCAGGGCAAGAACCGCAGCGGGCTGGTGTGGTTTTTGATCTCGCTGTTGCTGGGGCCGATCGCCACGCTGGTGCTGGTGGTGTTGCCCAAGGTGCGCTCGACCCTGTTCTGACATGTAGGAGCCCACCCTGTGGGCGACGGGTGTCTCAACACCGTCGACCACAGGGTGGGCTCCTACTGGGGCGAATTATTCGCCCAGCGCTTCGCGCATGAATTCCGGCTGTGCCAGCGCGCCCTTGTGGATCTCAGCGTTGTAGTAGCGCGTAGCGAAGTTCTTGCTGATCGCGCCGCGCTCGCGGAAGCCGGCCAGGTCGCCACCCTTGCGAGCCATGGTGCAGCTCCACCAGCCGGTGGGGTAGCACGGCTGCGGGAACGGCAGCGTCTTGACCGCGTTGAAGCCGGCGGTGCGCATCGCCGAGCGCATCGACTTGATCAGTTCGATATGGGCCAGCGGCGATTCGCTCTGCTGCACCAGGATGCCGCCGTGGCGCAGGGCCTTGAAGCAGCTTGCGTAGAAGGCGGCATTGAACAGGCCTTCGGCAGGGCCGACCGGATCGGTCGAATCCACGATGATCAGGTCCAGCGATTCCGGCTCGGCCTCTGCCATGTACTTGATGCCATCGATAAACAGCAGCTCGGCGCGCGGGTCGTGGTTGGAATCGCACAGTTCCGGGAAGTACTGCTCGGCGAGGCGGGTGACGCGCTCATCGATTTCCACCTGCACGGCGGATTCCACTTCCTCATGCTTGAGCACTTCACGCAGCGTGCCGCAGTCGCCGCCGCCGATGACCACCACGCGTTTGGCGCGCGCATGGGTGAACAGCGCCGGATGGGTCATCATCTCGTGATAGAGGAAGTTGTCGCGGGTGGTCAGCATCACGCAGCCGTCGATCACCATCAGGTTGCCCCAATCGGTGGTCTGGTAGATCTCGATGGTCTGGAACGGGGTTTTTTCGGCATGAAGCAGCTTCTCCACGCGGTAACCGATGGAGGAGCCGGAAGCCTGGTGAGCTTCGGTGAACCAGCTGAGCTGCGACATGGCGGATGTTCCTGACGACGCGTAAGTGTGGGTAAAGAACGGCAATTGTAGCCGCTTCGGGCGCGACCGTGCCGGGGCCCGATGCCGCACATCGTCACATTGCCCTATTACAATGCGCACCTGACTCCGCCGCGCCTGCGGCCCGCGGGGTTGGCAAGTCCGTTCCGGCCCCGCGGCGTGCGAGGCTTCCGGCTGGGGCGGATTCGTTCTTCGTCAAGGCTCGCCGCTGCGACGACATGACCCCCGGATGTCACACATCCGCTGTAGAAGGAAAACCCTGTCCATGTCGAAGCACTGGAACATCGAGGCTGCCCGCCACACCTACGCCGTCCCGCACTGGGGCGACGGCTATGTGGACGTGGACGCGAATGGCCACATCCTGATGCGCCCGCGTGGCGCCAACGGTCCGAGCCTGTCCCTGCCCGAGATTGTCGATCGCGCCCGCGCTGAAGGTTTGCGCCTGCCGTTGCTCGTGCGCTTCCCCGACATCCTGGCCGATCGCCTGGCGCGCCTGCAGGGCGCTTTCGCCAAGGCGATTGATGAGTGGAACTATGCAGGCGGCTATACGGCCGTCTATCCGATCAAGGTCAACCAGCAGCGCGGCGTGGCCGGCGAGCTGGTGGCGGCCGGCGAACATGGCTTTGGTCTGGAGGCCGGTTCCAAGCCGGAGCTGATGGCGGTGCTGGCGATGGCGCGGCCGGGTTCGATCGTGATCTGCAATGGCTACAAAGATCGCGAGTACGTCCGTCTCGCACTGATCGGCCTCAAGCTCGGTTTGCGCGTGCACATCGTGATCGAGAAGCTCTCCGAGCTGGATCATGTCTTCAGTGAGGCCAAGGCCCTGGGCGTGGAGCCGTTGCTCGGCGTGCGCGTGCGCCTTGCCTCCATCGGCGCCGGCAAGTGGCAGAACACCGGTGGCGACAAGGGCAAGTTCGGTTTGTCGCCGAACCAGGTGCTCACGCTGATCCGTCGTCTGGATGAGGCCGGTCTCAAGCACACGTTGAAGCTGCAGCATTTCCATATGGGCTCGCAGATTTCCAATGTGCGCGACATCGCCTCCGGCATGCGCGAAGCCACGCGTTACTTCGTCGAGCTGCGCCAGATGGGCGTGCCGCTGGAGATCGTCGACGTCGGTGGCGGCCTGGGCGTGGACTACGAAGGCTCGCGCTCGCGCAGCCATAACTCGATCAACTACTCGATGGAGCAGTACGCCGCGACCATCGTGCAGTCGCTGGCCGAAGCCGTGGCCGAGGAAGGCCTGGCCGCGCCGCACATCATCACCGAGGCCGGCCGCGCGATGACCGCGCACCATGCCGTGATGGTGGTCAACGTCACCGAGGTGGAAGAAGTGCCGGCCGGCACGATCCCGTCGATGCGCGAAGACGAACCCGCCGTACTGCGTCGCCTGCGCGAAACCTATGACGAGCTGGATCGGCGCCCCGCATTGGAGCTGTTCCACGAAGCCCAGCACCACCTTGCCGAAGGCCAGACCTTGTACGCGCTGGGCCAGTTGGCGCTCGCCGATCGCGCCCAACTGGACGAGATGTACTACGCCATCGCCAATGCCGTACGCACCCGCTTGCTGCCGGCCGAGCGTTCGCATCGCCAGGCGCTGGACGAGCTAGACGAGAAGTTGGTGGACAAATACTTCGTCAACTTCTCGGTGTTCGAGTCGGTGCCGGATATCTGGGCCATCGAGCAGATTTTCCCGATCGCGCCGATCGCGCGCTTGAACGAAGCCCCGACGCGCCGTGGCGTGATCGTCGATCTCACCTGCGACTCCGACGGTCGCATCGATCACTACGTGGATGCCGAAGGCGTGGACGTCAGCCTGCCGCTGCATGCGCTCAACGAGGGCGAGAGCTATCGCCTGGGCATCTTCATGGTTGGCGCGTATCAGGAAACGCTGGGCGACATCCACAACCTGTTCGGCGACACCGACGCGGTGAACGTGCGCGCGGATGGCGATTCGTATGTCTTTGCGCATCGCCGTCGCGGTGACACCACTGATCTGATGCTCGACTACGTTGGCTACGACCTTGAAGCGCTGCGCCAGAGCTATCGCGAACGCATCGCCGCCGCCGGCGTGCAGGGCGAACAGGCCGAGCAATTGTTTGTAACGTTGAATGAAGGTTTGACCGGATATACCTATTTGTCGGAAGGCGTCCGCTAAGCCCGTAGGAGCGCACCTTGTGCGCGACCGGTAACGAGACTGCCTTTCCATATGCCTATCGCGCACTAAGGTGCGCCCCTACAAACCAGTCCCCAAGCAAGGAGCGGTTATGGCAAGTCTCGACGGAAAGGTTGCACTGATCACCGGAGCGGCAAGCGGCATCGGCAAAGCGATTGCCGAGCTGTACGCCAAGAACGGCGCGGCCGTGGCGATCGCCGACATCAACCAGCAGGCGGCCGATGCGGCGGCGGCGGAGATCAATGCGGCCGGTGGCAAGGCCATCGGTGTGGCGATGGACGTCACCGACGAGGCGGCGGTGAACGCCGGCACCGACAAGGTGGTGGCGGCGTTCGGCCGGCTGGATATCCTGATCTCCAATGCTGGCGTGCAGATCATCAACCCGATCGACCAGTTCGCTTTTGCCGATTGGAAGAAGATGCTGGCGATCCACCTCGACGGCGGCTTTCTCACCACCAAGGCCGCGCTGAAGTACATGTACAAAGACAAGCAGGGCGGCACCGTGATCTACATGGGTTCGGTGCACTCGCACGAAGCGTCCAAGCTCAAATCCGCCTATGTCACCGCCAAGCACGGCCTACTCGGCCTGGCCCGCACGTTGGCAAAGGAAGGCGCGGCTTATAACGTGCGCTCGCACGTGATCTGCCCGGGCTTTGTGCGCACGCCGCTGGTCGAGAAGCAGATTCCCGAGCAGGCCAAGGAACTGGGCATCAGCGAGGCCGACGTGATCAAGAACGTGATGCTCAAGGACACTGTGGACGGCGTATTTACCACGGTCGAGGACATCGCGGAAACCGCGCTCTTCCTGGCGGCGTTCCCCTCGGCGGCGCTGACGGGACAATCCTTCGTGGTCAGCCACGGCTGGTACATGCAGTAACCGCTTGTCGTCCCGCCATCTCTGGCGGGACGCATGCTTCGATGCGTTGCATGGAGTGCGCGCCGACGGCGCGCACCGAGCGGAACTGCCAAAGGGTTGCCCGATGAAGATCGCTGACATCAAAGCCAACGCGTTTGCCATGCCATTGACCAGCCCCGCGTTCCCGCGTGGGCCATACCGCTTCGTCAACCGCGAGTTCCTGGTTATCACCTACCGCACCGATCCCGATGCACTGCGCGCCGTAGTGCCGGAGCCGCTGGAAATCGGTGAGCCGCTGGTCAAGTACGAATTCATCCGCATGCCCGACTCCACCGGGTTCGGCGACTACACCGAATCGGGACAGGTGATTCCCGTCAGCTTCCGCGGCGAGCACGGCGGCTACGTGCATTCGATGTACCTCAATGACCATCCGCCGATCGCTGGCGGGCGCGAGTTGTGGGGTTTCCCGAAGAAACTCGCCAGTCCCGCGCTGGAAACCGAGATCGATACCCTCGTCGGCACGCTCGACTACGGCAAGGTGCGCGTGGCCAAGGCCACCATGGGCTTCAAGCATCGCGATGCGGATCATGCGGCGGTGCTGGCGTCGCTGGCCGCGCCGAATTTCCTGCTCAAGATCATCCCGCATGTGGATGGCACGCCGCGTATCTGCGAGCTGGTGCGTTACTTCACAACCAACGTCACCTTGAAGGGCGCGTGGGCGGGGCCGGCCTCGCTGGAGCTGCATCCGCATGCGCTGGCGCCGGTCGCCGATTTGCCGGTGCTGAAAATCGAATCCGCGGTGCATTTCATCACCGATCTCACGCTCGACCTCGGTACGGTGGTGCACGACTATCTGGCCGAGGTGTGATGCCATGAGCAACGACAAGAGCGGCGCGAATGTGCAGGCCATGGCGAAGGCGGTGCGCGAGACCTATCCCACCGTCGCGCTGGTGCTGCAAGGCGGTGGTGCGCTCGGTGCCTACCAGGCCGGTGTGTATCAGGCGCTGGCCGAGGCGGACCTGCGGCCAAGCTGGATTGCCGGTATTTCCATCGGCGCGCTCAATGCGGCGATCATCGCGGGCAATCCCATCGGGCATCGCGTGGAACGGCTGCGCGAGTTCTGGGAAACCATCTGTAGGCCGCCATTTTTCCCGGCCACGCCGGCACTTGATTACAGCGCATGGCCGCTGCCGTTCCAGAACGGGTTCAGCGGCATGGCGGCATGGCGCGCATTGACGGAAGGACAGTCAGGCTTTTTCTATCCGCGATTGCCGCCGCCGTTTCTGCAGCGGTCGGCCAGCCCCGCCACGGTCAGTTGGTACGACACCTCACCCCTGCGTAGCACGCTTGAGCGGTTGGTGGATTTCGACCTCATCAACGACAAGCGTTCGATGCGCGTATCAGTGGGCGCGGTGAATGTGCGCACCGGCAACTTCGCCTATTTCGATAATCGCCAGGGACCGCTGCGTGTCGAGCACTTCATGGCATCGGGTGCTTTGCCTCCAGGTTTCCCCGCGGTGGAGATCGACGGCGAGTTCTATTGGGACGGCGGTATGGTGTCGAACACGCCGCTGTACAAAGTGCTGTCGGAGCGGCCTTGCCACGATGCGCTGATTTTCCAGGTCGACTTGTGGCGGGCCACCGGGCAGTTGCCGCGCGATCTCGCTGGCGTGGCCGAGCGCGCCAAGGAAATCCAGTACTCCAGCCGCACGCGCCTGATCACCGAATACATGCGCCTGACCCAGGAGAACCAGCGCCTGGTGCATGACTTGATGGCGCTGGTGCTGCCGGAGCGGCGCAGCGATCCGGCCTACCGCCGCGCAGAGGCGCGTGCTTCGGGTGCGCTGACCAACCTGATCCATTTGATCTATAGCGACAAGCCGTACGAAGGGCACTACAAGGATTACGAGTTCAGTGCGAGCAGCATGCATACGCATTGGCAGAGTGGCCTGAGCGACATGCGGCATACGTTGTCGCATCCGCAGTGGCTGGAGGCGCCCGACGCTGAGCATCCGTTTGTTACCCACGACGTTCATCGGGGCTGATCGTCCGGCCCGTACCGCCGCATAGGGGGACCGAAGGTCAGGGCAAAAGCCTGAGCAAGGGCAACTTTGCTCTGACCTCATTTACTATAGACGTCCAAATCGCAAGTTCCATCGCGACGCTTTCGTTCTATACCCCTAAGGAAACTTCAATGACTCTCAAAGCGGCATTTATCGGGCTCGGTGCCATGGGCGCACCGATGGCGGGGCATCTGAAGTCCAAGGGTCTATTACATGCGGTGGCCAACCGCACGCAGTCAAAGGCGGATGCGCTGGCGCGGGAGCTGGGGGTGCTGGCGCCTTCGCTGGCGGAGCTGGCGGCGCAGTGCGATGTCGTCGCGCTATGTGTGACGGCTGATGCGGATGTGCTTGCGACGGTAGATACATTGACGCCGCATCTGAAAGCGGGTGCGGTCGTCGTCGATCATTCCACGGTTTCTCCCGATACCGCCAAGCAGGCTGCGGCGAGGTTGGCGGCGGTGGGCGTGGCTTTCCTGGATGCGCCGGTTTCCGGCGGGGTCGAGGGGGCGAAGAACGGCAAGCTGTCGGTGATGGTGGGTGGCGATGCGCAGGTATTGGAGAAGGCGCGGCCGGTGTTGGAAGCATATGCACTGCGCGTGACGCATCTGGGTGCAGTCGGTGCGGGGCAGGCGACCAAGGCGGTGAATCAGGTGCTGGTGGCCGGTATTGCGCAGGCGGTGTGCGAAGGCCTTGCGCTTGGCGAGGCGCTGGGCCTGGATGCCGAACGTTTGCTGCCCACGCTGGGCGCCGGTGCGGCGGGAAGCTGGTTCTTGGAGAAGCGTGGCGCCACCATGCTGCGCAACGAGTTCAGTGTTGGCTTCAAGCTTGCGTTGCTGCATAAGGATCTGGGCATCGTGCGTAGCATTGCCGAGGCCGCCGGCACGGATCGCACAGTGATCGAGAAGTCGCTGGCCGACTACGCCGAGCTGATGAGCCAGGGTTATGGCGACGACGATATCTCGGCGCTTATCCGCCTCAAGCGAAAGGGCTGAGCGGAGACCTTGGGCGCCAAGCCTGGCGGAAACTTGCCGGGTGGCATGCATGGGTATATAGGTGGCGCGCCTGCGCGGGGTAGTGCGCTGTGCCGCGGCAGGACGCAAGCCGTTCACCACTTTGCACTGAGAGGGGCCCATGGATATACCCAGCTTGGTTGTTCAATTGGTCAGTGGCGCAGTCGGCGGCAATGTCGCTGGCGCGGCGCTAAAGAACTTCAACCTCGGCACGCTCGGCAATTCGCTGGCCGGTATCGTCGGCGGCGGCATCGGGGGACAGATTCTGTCCGCCGTGCTTGGCGGTGGAGCGGGAGCGGCGGCTGCAGGAGCAGCCGGTGGCGGGATGGATCTCTCGTCCATCCTGACGCAAGTCGGCGGTGGTGGTGTGGGTGGCGCCATCCTGATGATCATCATTGGTTTGATCAAATCGAAGATGGGCAAATCGACCACGTGATCCAAACGACAAGGGCGCCATCGGCGCCCTTGTCGTTTCAGTGTGCTTGTTTGCCGCGCCAGCCGGCAGACAGAGTTACTTGCCTTCCTTCAATGCAATGGCATTGATGCCGGCCGAAGCCAGGCGCTGCTTAGTCGACTCCAGCTCGGTGGCTGACTTGAACGGACCCAGGCGCACGCGGTTGTAGGTCTGGCCGTTGACGTTGACCGAGGCCACGTTGGCGACAAAACCCTGCAGCGCCAGCTTGGCCTTCAGGGTATCTGCATCCGCGGCGCTCGGGAACGCGCCGACCTGCAACAGGTAACCACCACCGCCAGACGCCGCCGGCGGAGCGGCGGGTGCGGGCGCGGCGGTGACGTTCTCGGTCACGGCCGTCGGTGCATTGGCGGGTGCGCGCTGCGCGGCGGCCTGCTGCTGCGCCTGCTGTGCGGCCTGTGCCTGTTGCTGCGCGAGCTGCTGTTGTTTCTGTTGTTCCGCGCGGGCCTGGGCGCTGATCACGGCGTCCGGGATGCGCACTTCCTTCTCAGACAGCACCGAATAGAAATCAAACTGCGGTTTCTTTGGCGCCGGCGCGGATTCGGTGGCGGCCGGTTCGACCGCGCCAGCGTCGCTGCCGTGCTGCGCGGTAGCCTGCGGGTTCGGCTGCGGGGCGTCGCCGGGCCGCGTACCCATCGGCAGCTTGCCGCGCATGGCGAACATCAGCACGGCACCCACCAGGATGCCAATGACGGCCCAGCCCCAGGCCGGGAATCCACCGCCGTTGTTGCGCACGGCCTGACGGCCTTTGCCCTTGCGTGCTGCCATTTACATGCTCTCCGGGGCGCTGAGGCCCAGCAAATCCAGACCATTCCTGAGTACCTGCCGTGCCGCCACCACCAGGGCGAGGCGCGCGTCGCGCAGGTCCTTGTCTTCCACCAGGAACTGGTACGAGTTGTAGTACGTGTGGAACGCGTTCGCCAGTTCGCGCAGCCAGTTGGCGATCACATGCGGTTCGAGGTTCACTGCGGAAGCCTCGACCTGCTCCGGATACTTCGACAGTTCGGTCAGCAGGATCTGCTCGTGCTCGTTGTCCAGCCGCGCCAGCTGGGCCAGGCCATTCTGCAGATCGAAGGTGAACCCTTTCTCGCCGGCCTGGCGCAGCACGCTGCATACGCGGGCGTGAGCGTATTGAATGTAGTAAACCGGGTTGTCGTTGCTCTGCGAGCGGGCCAGGTCGATGTCGAACACCAGTTGCGAGTCGGCCTTGCGCGAGATCAGGAAGTAGCGCGTTGCATCTTTGCCGACCTCGTCGATCAGGTCGCGCAGGGTGACGTAGCTGCCGGCGCGCTTGGAGATCTTCACCTCTTCGCCGCCGCGCATCACTGTCACCATCTGGTGCAGCACGTACTCCGGCCAGCCCTTGGGAATGCCGCAATCCAGCGCCTGCAGGCCCGCCTTCACGCGGGCAAGCGAACCGTGATGGTCCGAACCAAGTTCGGTAATGGCGCGCACGTAGCCGCGCAGCCATTTGCTGCGGTGATAGGCCACGTCGGGCAGGAAGTAGGTGTAGGTGCCGTCGGACTTGCGCATGACGCGGTCCTTGTCGTCACCGAAATCGGTGGTGCGCAGCCACAGCGCGCCGCCTTCCTCGTAGGTGTGGCCATGGGCAACCAGTTCGCGCACGGTTTCCTCGACCTTGCCGTCGGTGTACAGCGAGGACTCGAGGAAATACGTGTCGAAACCGACGCCGAAGGCCTGCAGGTCCAAGTCCTGTTCACGGCGCAGGCTGGCGACGGCGAACTGGCGGATGGCGTCGAGGTTGTCGACGTCCTTGGCGCCTGTGATCGTGTGACCGTCGGCCACTACCGATTCGCCGGCCATATAGGCCTTGGCCACGTCAGCGATGTAGTCGCCGCGGTAACCATCCTCCGGCCAGCCGGCATCGCCGGGGGCAAGGCCGCGGGCGCGCGCCTGGGTGGAGATGGCCAGGTTCTGGATCTGCACGCCGGCGTCGTTGTAGTAGAACTCGCGCTTCACGTCCCAGCCGTTCGCGTCGAGCAGGCGGCTCAGGCAGTCGCCGATGGCCGCCGCACGGCCGTGGCCGACGTGCAGGGGGCCAGTCGGGTTGGCTGAGACGAACTCCACACCGGCGGTGATACCGTTGCCGCTGGTGTTGCGGCCGTAGGTGTCGCCTTCCGCCAGGATGCGGCGCACTTCGGCGTGATAGGCGCCCGGGGCCAGGAAGAAGTTGATGAAGCCCGGGCCGGCGATCTCCACTTTGGCCACCAGATCGTTGGCAGGCAGCGCGGCGACCAACTTTTCCGCCAGTTCGCGCGGCTTGGCGCGGGCCGGCTTGGCCAGCAGCATGGCCGCGTTGCTGGCGAAATCGCCGTGGTCGCGGTTGCGCGTGCGCTCGATCACGAAGTTCGGCACTTCGAGCTCGGCGGGCAGGGTGGAGTCGTTCTGCAGGGTATGGATGGCCTGCAGCAGCAAGTCGCGCAGCGGTTGTTTCACGGGAATGGGTCGGGCTTCGATGGAACCAGCAATCGTATCAGAGCCACATCACCGTCTCCGCACACAGGAGCGCTGGCGCTGGCGTGGCTTCCCCGCTTGCTGCGTTGCGAGCGTCCGGCCTGTGGATAAGTCTGTGGGGAAAGCTGGGGCGCGGCGAATGTGTAGCGGGATTTTCCGGGTGGAAATGCAAGTGTCATGAAAATAATTGTCTCAAATCAAATGGTTGGAGTGACAATCTGAGGGCTTCGACATAAGGCGGCCGGCAAGGGCCGTTTTTGCGTCTGTGTGCATAAGTTGGGCCGTCCCGGGGCCAGCACTTACGCCCCCGGCGACGTCATGCTCCTGTCATGCGGCGCCGCGACAATGCCGCCCGTACCCCCAAGCACCCTCCCCGCGGACGGGGTACGCGAGATGCCGTCACTCTCACCCTCCCCAAAAACGGCCTAACGGCGCGGTCCCCAACCGCGCCGTTGTTCTTTCTGGAGCCAAAGTGCCCAGCCCAGGTCAGCCATGGGCTAAGTGAAGGCGGGGCAGGTGCTTAGAGCATCCCCAGCGCCGCCATCGAAACCGGTTCATCCGTGCCGATGACCAGATGGTCGAGCACCCGCACGTCCACCAGTTGCAAGGTATCGCGCAACGCGCGGGTGATCGCGCGATCCGCGCTACTGGGCTCGGCCACGCCCGAAGGATGGTTATGCGCCAGGATCACCGCGCTGGCGTTGTGCTTGAGGCAGGCGCGAACCACTTCGCGTGGATGCACGCTGGCGCCGTCCACTGTGCCGCGGAACAGTTCCTCGAAGGCCAGCACGCGGTGCCGGTTGTCCAGATACAGGCAGGCAAAGACTTCGTATGGCAGGTGCCGCAGGCGGGCGCGCAGATAGTCGCCGCTGTCGCGCGGGTTGCGCAGGCCGGTGCCGGCAGTGAGCTGTTCGCCGAGCGAGCGGCGGGCCAGCTCCAGTGCGGCGACCAGGCGGGCCCGTTTGGCGGGGCCGATGCCGGGGCTTTGTGTGGTGTGGTCGGGGTCGGCCAGCAGAGCGTGCAGGCCGCCGGCACGGCCGATCAGTTCGCGCCCCAGGGTAATGGCGTCCTTGCCGCGTACGCCGCTGCCCAGCAACACGGCGATCAGTTCGGCGTCGGAAAGCCCATGGGTGCCACAGCGGAGAAGTTTTTCGCGGGGGCGTTCGCCCTCCGGCCAGTCACGAATACTCATGCGCTCAGCGTGTCGGATCGCGATGCGCCGGGGCAGCGGTGGAGAGAAGTGAATCCGGTAAGCTACGCGTCTGCCCGTTTGTCAGGCCCGTCTTACATGCAACTTGCCAACCGTCGCATCCTGCTCGGCGTGTCGGGCGGCATCGCCGCCTATAAGTCCTGCGAGCTGGTCCGCCGCCTGCGCGACCTCAGCGCCGACGTGCGCGTGGTCATGACCGAGGGCGCCACCCATTTCGTCAGCGCGACCACGTTCCAGGCACTGTCCGGCCAAGCGGTGCGGGTGAGTCTGTGGGACGAACAGGCCGAGATGGCGATGGGCCATATCGAGCTGGCGCGCTGGGCGGAGCGGATCATCATCGCGCCGGCTAGCGCCGACCTGATCGCCCGCCTTGCGCATGGCATGGCCAGTGACCTGCTGACCACCCTGTGCCTGGCCAGTGCCGCACCGCTCTATGTGGCGCCGGCCATGAACCAGCAGATGTGGGCGCACCCGGCGGTGCAGGAAAACGTGGCGACGTTGCGTCGCCGCGGCGTGCATCTGCTTGGTCCGGCTTCGGGCGACCAGGCCTGCGGCGATATCGGTTCCGGCCGCATGCTCGAACCGCTGGAATTGCGCGAGGCGCTGGTGGCTTCTTTTGGCAGCGAGGCGCTGCGCGGATTGAAGGTCGTCGTGAGCGCGGGGCCGACTTATGAAGACATCGACCCGGTGCGCTTCATCGGCAACCGCAGCTCCGGTCGCATGGGTTTCGCCGTGGCGGAGGCCGCCGCGCAGGCCGGCGCGGCGGTAACCCTGGTGGCCGGTCCGGTGACCCTGGCGACGCCGGCCGGTGTTGCGCATCGCATTGATGTGCGCAGTGCCGCTGAGATGCATGTCGCAGTGCTCGCGGCGGCCGCTCAGGCGGATATCTATGTGGGTGCCGCGGCAGTGGGCGACTATCGCCCTTCCGCGGTCGCCCCTCAGAAGCTGAAGAAGCACGGCGGCGCAGGGTTGACCCTGGAGCTGGCCGAGAATCCGGACATCCTGGCCAGTCTCTCTGCGCAAACCGTGCACCCCTTCCTGGTCGGATTCGCCGCGGAAACGCATGATGTGGCGTCCTACGCGCAGGACAAATTGCAACGCAAGGGATTGGACATGATTGCCGCCAACCAGGTGGGGGACGGCCTCGGTTTCGAGGCGGCCGACAATGCATTGAACCTCTACTGGGCCGGTGGTTCGGTGGAGCTGCCGCGCGCCAGCAAGACGGAGCTGGCGCACCAGCTCGTCGCGCAGGTCGCGCAGCGCTACAAGGCGGTACGCCAGTGACGGCCAAGTCGTCGGTGGTGGATGTCGAGCTGAAGATCCTCGACCCGCGTCTGGGGCAGAGCATCCCGTTGCCGCAGGCGGCGACCATCGGCAGTGCCGGCATGGATCTGCGTGCGGCCGTCGAAACGCCGCTAACCCTGGCGCCCGGCGAAAGTGCCCTGGTGCCCAGCGGCATCGCGATCCATATCGGCGACCCTGGCTGGTGCGCCTTGATCGTGCCGCGCTCGGGACTGGGTCATAAACATGGTCTGGTGATGGGCAATCTGGTGGGCGTGATCGACGCCGACTACCAGGGCCCGCTGATGATTTCCTGTTGGAACCGCGGCACGCAGCCCTACACCATTGAAGTGGGCGATCGCATCGCTCAGCTGCTGCTGGTGCCGGTAGCGCAGGCGCGTTTGAACGTAGTGACGGAATTCGCGCCTTCGCAGCGGGGCGAAGGCGGTTTTGGCTCGACTGGCGTCAACTGAATCACCACCTGTAGGGGACAGGGTATGGCGATAGACATCGCAAGGGGGCTGCGTGGCCGGCAGATCGACTGGCGGCGCCTGCTCTGGCTCGCTACCGGCACACTACTGGTGTTGCTGGGCTTGTTCTGTGCTTGGCAGACGTGGCTGATCGCCGACGAAGACAGTGCCATCGCGCGTGTGCACCAGGCACAGGATCAGGCCGTGCAGGCCATGGCGGCGGAGCTCGCCCAAGAGCGCGGGGTGCTAGAACATGCCCTGGCCGGACTGGATCTGGCGGCCCTGCAGGCTGATCCCGCACAGGCCACGGCCTCGCTGCGCAGCAAGCTGCCGCAGGTCCAGGTGCTGGAATTCTTCAGTGGCAGTCTCGACGAAGTGCTGCATGCCAACTATCGCGAGTTCGGTTACGCCAAAGCGGCGCAGCTGATGGCTGCACAGACCGCCGATGGCGACACGCTGGCGCAGACCATAGCCAGGAGCGGGAGCGATCGTCGCCTCACCTTAGTGTTGCCGGTCGGTGCGGCGCAGCGGCCCGCGGCCTGGGTCTGGTTCGAGTTGCCGTTTGCGCCGATGCAGGCACGTTTCGACGCTATTCTGCCGACAGAGGGCAGACTGGAGCTTCGTCAGGGCGATAATCGTGGCGATATGCGCCTGCTAGCCAATGGTGCGGCATCCGCTACCAACGAGGCGCAAGGCAAACCGGTGGCCGGCAGCACACTCAACGTAGTGGCGGCTTTGCCGGGCGCCTATATCGTGTTGCCGCGTTTCTGGCCGCTGACAGCCTTGTTGGCGCTGCTGGGATTGGGCGGTGGCGCTTACCTCTTATGGCTGCGCGATCGTTTGCCTGGCCAGCGCAAGACCGAACTTGAGGAACCGATTTTGTCCGATGTGATTGACAACACCCCCGAACCGGCCAAGCCAGTGGCCGTCCGTCCCGCCAAGCCTGCGATGACCCCTGCCGCACCAGTCAGTGTGGATCCGACCATCTTCCGCGCCTATGACGTGCGTGGCGTGGTCGGCAAGAGTCTGACTCGGGAGGTGGCCCAGCTGCTCGGCCAGGCGATCGGCACGGTGATGCGCGAGAAGGGGCTGCACGAGATCGTGGTGGGCCGCGACGGCCGCCTGTCGGGCCCGGAGCTGGCCGGCGCTTTGTCTGATGGCCTGCGCGAAGCGGGCATCGACGTGATCGACATCGGTGCTGTACCCACCCCGGTGGTCTATTACGCGGCTTACCGTTTCAACACCGGCAGCGGCGTGGCGGTTACCGGCAGCCACAACCCGCCCGACTACAACGGCTTCAAGATCGTGGTCGGTGGCGAAACCCTGTCTGAGGGCGCCATCCAGGATCTGTACCAGCGCATCGCCTCCAACGCGCTGGAGCGCGGTGGCAAGGGCAGTCTGCGCCATATCGATGTGGTGCCGGACTACATCGAGCGCATCACGTCCGACGTGCAGGCCGAGCGCCGCATGAAGATCGTGGTCGACTGCGGCAACGGCATCCCGGGTGCCGTGGCGCCGCAAGTGCTGGAAGGCATCGGCTGCGAGGTGATTCCGCTGTATTGCGATGTGGACGGCACCTTCCCGAACCACCATCCGGACCCGTCGGATCCGCACAACCTGGAAGACCTGATCCTCGCCGTGAAGAGCACCGGCGCGGACCTGGGCGTGGCCTTCGATGGTGACGGCGACCGCCTCGGCGTAATCACCAAGTCCGGTGAAATCATCTACCCGGATCGCACCCTGATGCTGTTCGCGCGCGATGTGCTGTCGCGCCAGCCGGGCGCCACTATCATCTATGACGTGAAGTGCACCGGCCATCTCAAGGGCCAGATTCTGGATGCCGGCGGCAGCCCGCTGATGTGGCGCACTGGCCACTCGCTGATCAAGAGCAAGATGCGCGAGACCGGGGCCGAGCTGGCCGGCGAGATGAGCGGCCACTTCTTCTTCAAGGAGCGCTGGTACGGCTTCGACGACGGCATCTACGCCGGTGCCCGCCTGCTGGAGATTCTTGCCGGCGATCCGGAAGAGCGCACGCCCGAAGAGATTTTCGCCACCTGCCCGAAGGGCGTCTCCACGCCTGAGCTGAAGATCGAGATGGCGGAAGGCGAGCACTATAAGTTCATGGAGAAGTTCCGCCAGACCGCGAGCTTCGGCGACGCGGCGCTCACCACGATCGATGGTGTGCGTGCAGATTGGCCGGACGGCTGGGGGCTGGTGCGTCCCTCGAACACTACGCCGATTCTGGTGCTGCGTTTCGATGCGGATAACGAGGCCGCACTCAAGCGCATCCAGAAGGTGTTCCGCGAGCAGCTGCATGCGGTCGATCCGGCGCTCAAGCTGCCGTTCTAACGCGGCACTCACTGCGTTCCAAAAAGAAACGCCACGCTATGCGTGGCGTTTCTTTTTTTACTGGCCTTTGGCCTGGATGGCCTTCAGTTCGCGATAGTGCTGCAACTGCTGTTCCATCTTCTGAGCAGCAGCGTCGCGTGTGGCTTGCTGACGATCCAGCGCGCCACGCTGCCCAGAGACGATGCCGCGCTGCTTGGCGATGCTGTCGTTGAGGAATTTCGGCACCGGCTGCTTGGCGCGCTCGAGGTCGCCAGCACGGGTCAGTAGATCCGTCAGCGCCTTTTCCTGGCTGTGCAGGTTAAGGCGGGTGGTGTTGATCTGCTGGTCGATGTTGTCCAGCTCTTGCTGCAACGAGGCTTTGTAGGCGGCCTCGTTGGGGTAGGCCGACAGCATCTGCGAGTCGTTGCGGGCACGTTCCTGGGTGGCACGTTGCTGTGCCGCTTGCTCGTCGGCCTGCTTGCGCGCGGCGGCGCGCTCCTCGGGATTGAGCTGGCGTTCGACGTGCTGGATCACCAGGCCGCGGTCATTGACCACGTCGTAGCCATATTTGATGGCATCGGTGGTGAGGCTGTCGCTGTAGTGCGGCAGACCCTGGCCATCGCGCCATTTGTAGCGCATGCCATTGCTGTTCTGCGCGACTGCGGTGAACGAACTGGCCGCCAGGATAGCGGCGGCAACCATGAAACCGGCTTTACGCATGGACTTCCCCCTTGAGCGCGGGAGTATAGCCTTCACCAGTAGAGGTTCCGGCGACGTCAAGGTTACCGCTGTGACGCGGTTCTCCCCGGCAGCCCGTCGAGGGATTCATGCCGTGACGCCGTAGCGTTCCCGGTATGTCTGCAGGCGCGCATGCTCGCTCGCCAGCTCCGGGCGCTCGCCCGCGTAAGTCATGACGTCGGCGAGGCTGGTGATGGCGATCACAGGAATGCCGAATTCGGCCGTGACTTCCTGTGCCGCGGACAACGAACCCTGCCCGCGTTCCTGGCGGTCCAGGGCGATCAATACGCCGGCCGGCGTGGCGCCCTGGGCGTGAATCAGCGCCAGCGATTCGCGCACGGCGGTGCCGGCGGTCATCACATCGTCCACGATCAGCACGCGACCCTTCAGGGGAGCGCCTACCAGTACGCCACCTTCGCCGTGGTCCTTGGCTTCCTTGCGGTTGTACGCCCATGGCAGGTCATGGTTATGGTGGTCGGCCAGCGCGATCGCCGTGGCGGCTGCCAGCGCAATGCCCTTGTAGGCGGGACCGAACAGCATGTCGACCTTGAGCCCTGCATTCACCACGGCGGCGGCATAGGCGCGCCCCAGGCGTGCGAGCGCGGCGCCGGAATCGATGCGGCCCATGTTGAAAAAATACGGACTCTGGCGGCCGGATTTGAGTGTGAACTCGCCGAAACGCAGCACTTCGCGCTGCAGGGTAAGTTCAATGAAATCGCGCTGATAATCGTGCACGGCAGGTCTCGCAAGCGTTGGTGATCAGGGAAGCGGACGCCACATCAGATGCTGCGGCCCGGAACGGCCGCCATGGTACAGCGCCCCGCTATCCACGAAGCCGGTCCGCTGGTAAAGCGCCAGCGCCGCGAGGTTGCGGCAGTTCACGGTGAGCACCAGCAAGCGTGCATCCGGGTGTCGCGTAGCCAGGTCGATGCGCAGCGCTTCGAGGGCGGCCGCACCGAAGCCTCGGCCTTGCCAGCGGGTGTCGATAAAGAACGAGCGCAGCCCTAGCGCCGGCACGTCGAAATCGCGGTCCGCCACCGTGCGGGCGCTGTGCTCGATACGGTAGTAACCCACCGGCATGTTTTCGAGCAGGATCGCCATGGGCGTGCTGGCGGGACATTGCTCGGCATCGGCCAGCGATACGTCGATGGGGCTGACGTAAGCGTACTGCTCGGGCTGTACCTGCAATCCGAGTACGGCGGAACGAAGCGTGGCATCGACGGGAGCGACGCGAATGGCAGGAGGGGCGGACATGGTTGCTATGATGGCGCATCACCTGAGGACCTCGCATGCGCATCATCAGCCTGAACGCCAATGGCATCCGCTCCGCCGCGACCAAGGGCGTGTTCGAATGGCTCCGCAAGCAAAAGGCCGACGTCGTCTGTCTGCAGGAAACCAAGGCGCAGGAGGATCAACTCAGCGATCCGATGTTCCGTCCCGATGGGCATCATTGCTTCTATCGCGACGCCAGCAGCAAGAAGGGCTACAGCGGCGTGGCGATCTACGCCAGGCGCGAGCCGGACAAGGTGCTGACTGAGCTGGGCTGGGACGAATTCGACAATGAAGGGCGCTACATCGAAGCGCGCTTCGGCAATCTCAGCGTGGTGTCGCTGTACGTGCCGTCCGGTTCGTCCGGCGACGAGCGGCAACAGTTCAAGTTCAAGGTGATGGAATGGATCACGCCGATCTTCCAGCAGTGGCTGGAGAGCGGGCGCGACTATGTGATCTGTGGCGACTGGAACATTGTCCACACCAAGAACGACATCAAGAACTGGACCTCCAACCAGAAGAATTCCGGCTGTCTTCCCGAAGAGCGCGCGTGGCTGGATCTGTTGTTCAAGGAGCGCGGCTGGGTGGACAGCTTCCGCGCTTTGAAGCCCGATGCGGTCGAATACACCTGGTGGTCCAATCGCGGCCGCGCCCGCGAGAACAATGTGGGGTGGCGCATCGACTATCAGGTGGTGACACCCTCGCTGCGCGATCGCCTGAAAGCCTGCTCGGTTTATCGAGACGAACGTTTCTCCGACCACGCGCCGTTTATCGTCGACTATGCCGACTGAGATGGCGGCAAAGCCGACCGCCGCGACCAAACCCGCGCGGCTGTCAGTGTGGAGAGCATTTTCGCAGCCTGCGGCCTGGACCATGTTCCTGCTCGGCTTTTCGTCCGGGCTACCTTTTCTGCTGGTCGCCGGCACGCTGGCGTACTGGCTCAAGGAAAAGGGCATCGAGCTGAAAGACATCACGATGATCGCGAGCGCGGGGATGACTTACGCGTTCAAGTTCGTCTGGGCGCCGTTGCTCGACCATTGGAAGCTTCCTGGATTTCGACGCCTCGGACAGCGCCGCGGCTGGCTGTTGTTTGCACAGCTGGGTGTGACCGCCGGGCTACTCGCTATGGCGGTACTGACGCCCGCACAGCTAGCGCCTTTCGTTGGCGCGACGCTGGTGGTGGCATTCTTCGGCGCTACCCAGGACATTGCGGTGGACGCTTACCGCATTGAGATCGCGCCGGTAGAAGCCCAGGGTGCATTGGTCGCGACCTATTCGCTGGGTTATCGCATCGCGCTGATCGTGGCTGGCGCATTTGCCTTGATCCTGGCTGACCATGTGCCGTGGAGTTGGGTCTACGTGGCCATGGCAATCGGCATGAGCCTGCCGATCGCCACCACGCTGATGTCGCGCGAGCCGGATGTGGTTCGCGCCAGGCCGCGCGGCTGGGGTGAGGCCATGCGCGAGGCGGTGGTGGATCCCTTCACCGATTTCTTCCGTCGCTATGGCTGGCATATTGCCGGCGTGACGCTGTTGTTCATCCTGCTGTTCAAGATTCCCGAGCAGGCGACCATCGGCGGCGTGATGAGTCCGTTCTACCGCGACATGGGTTTCTCCAAGACCGAGATCGGCACCATCACCAAGATCTATGGCATCTGGATCGGCATCGTCGGCGTGTTCATTGGCGGTGCGGCGGTGGCGCGCTGGGGCGCATGGCGCACCCTGGGGGTGACCATCGTGCTCTGCGGTGCCACCAATCTGCTGTATCTGCTGGTGATCGCGCATCCCGGGAATCTGCTGGTACTGACCCTGGTCATTTCCTGCGAGAACCTGACCCTGGGCATCCTGGGGCCGCCGACGGTGGCGTTTCTTTCCTCGTTGGTGAATCGCCAGCACACAGCGACGCAGTACGCACTGCTCAGTTCGATGGTGAACCTGCCGGGCAAGCTGCTGGGTTTCTTTGCCGGCGGTATAGCCATGTCTACGGGCTACGGCGCGTACTTCGTCATCACCGTGGTGGCGATCCTGCCGGCGACGCTGTTGTTCCTGTATTTGTGGCCTTATCACCGGGGCGCCGAGCGGGCACGGGAGGCGAGCGAAGCCGGTTAGACCCCATGCAGTCCGGGCGACTCGCCAGGATTGCCAACCACGCCGCGGATTCAGCCAAACGGCCGACTTGCCAGTTGGCGGCGCCGTGATCACCATGCCCGCATCAGGGGGCCATGCGTGGATTGCGGAGTAGCGCCTGTGCCAGACATCGTCATTCGCCATATCGACAATCTGATGGCCGAGCGCATCAAGTCGTTGGCCAAAGACAGGCAATGGTCGATCAATGATGTCGTGCTGCATGCCTTGCGGCACGGCTTGGGTATGGCGGCCAGCGGCAACATCTTTGCCGAGACCATGCTCGATCCCGGTGAGCTGACGGTGCTGAGCGGCCAGTGGGATGCCAAGGAGAAGGCGGCGTTCCAGGAGGCTATCCAGGCGTTGTCATTGGCACAGCCGACGCAGCTCTCGCCAGCGAACCTGGCCTTGGACGAACCCTTAAGCTGAAGTCGGGTAGATGGCGCCCAGAACACGTGGTCCGCGTGCGCCGGTAACCGTCGGCAAGTTGCCGGGTAGTCCCAACAGGCGCTGCCGCGCCAGCCAAGCGAAGGCGGTGGCTTCCAGGTAGTCCGGATCCACACCAAAGCTCGCCGTGCTCTCCACTGTCCGTGGGGCCAGCAAATCCGCAAGCCGCCGCATCAACATGCCGTTGTGCACGCCGCCGCCACAGGCCAGGACGTCGACCGCATCCGGCGCGACGCGCTCGATAGCTTCGGCCACGCTACGAGCGGAAAACTCCAGCAGCGTTGCCTGTACGTCGGCTGGAGCAAGCGTGGCGACACGTGGATGCGCGTCCAGCCACGTCAGGTGAAAGTGTTCGCGGCCGGTACTCTTGGGCGGGGGCAGGGCGAAGTAGGGATCGGCCAGCAATGCAGCAAGCAGGGATTGATCCACTGTGCCGCTGCGCGCGAATTCGCCATCCCGATCGAAAGCTTCGCCACGATGGCGCAGACACCAGGCGTCCATCAGCCCGTTGGCGGGACCGGTGTCGAAGCCGAAGACACGGCCATCGGCACCCAGCACGGTGATGTTCGCAATGCCGCCAAGGTTGAGTACCACACGGGTCTTCCCCGCAGCGGAAAGCAGCATCGCGTGTACTGCCGGCAGTAAGGGCGCGCCTTGACCACCCGCGGCGACGTCGGCGCGGCGAAAATCCGCAACCACGTCGATGCCGCAGCGCTCGGCGATCACCGAGGGGTCGCCGACCTGCAACGTAAAGGGATGCTCGCCATGCGGGCGGTGTCGCAGGGTTTGTCCGTGCGACCCCACTGCGCGTACGGCGGATGCCGGTGTGCCGCTGTGTTCCAACAGCCGTTGCGTGGCTTCTGCAAAGCACTGGCCGATGGCGACATCAAGCCGACCATAAGCATCGAGATCCAGACGGGTTTCATCCTGCGCCACAGCGAGAATGCGAGTGCGCAACGCTGCCGGCCACGGGTGGGTAAGCGCGGCCACTAGTTGTGGCTGGTTCTGCTCGAAGCGCACCAGCGCGGCATCAATACCGTCGGCGCTGGTGCCAGAGATCAGACCGATATAAAGCGCGGTGGCGTCATCCACGTGCGACTCAGGCTCAGTCGTCGTTGCGACCGCTGGCGCGGGCCAGCTTGACGTTGGCGTCCAGTGTCTTGAGGCGGGCCAGTTGCGGCTGCACAACTTGCGACTTGAACTTGGCCAGCTGGGCGCCGGGCAGGGGCTCGGGCTTGGGCAAGGTCACTTTCTGCGGATCGCGCTGGACGTTGTTGACGCGGAATTCGTAGTGCAGATGCGGGCCGGTGGCGAGACCCGTCATGCCAACGTAGCCAATCACGGAGCCCTGGCTCACGTGCTGGCCGAGTTTCACGTTGGCGAACTTGGACATATGTCCGTAGGCCGTACTGATCGAGCTGTTGTGTTGGATGACCACAAAGTTGCCGTAGCCATTCATCCAACCCTTGAACTTCACCACGCCGTCGCCGGCTGCATGGATCGGCGTGCCGGTGGGAGCGGCATAGTCCACACCCTGGTGTGCGCGCATGCGGCCCAGGATCGGATGCATGCGGGCCGCGCTGAACTGCGAGGAGATGCGGGTGAAGTCCACCGGAATACGCAGGAATGACTTCTGGATCGTGCGGCCGTCCTCACTGAACCAGCCGTAGCTGCCGTCATCCTTCTTGAAGCGGTAGGCCGTGTAGCGGTCACCCTGATTCACGAACTCGGCGGCAACGATCTCGCCCTCGTGCAGGTACGCACCATCGCGATACACGTCATCGTAGATCACGGTGAAGCTGTCGCCTTCGCGCAGGTCCTGCACAAAGTCGATATCGTATTTGAAGAGTTCGGCCAGCTTGAGCACCATCGCGTTGCTCATGCCCGCCTTCGAGCCGGCGGCGAACAGCGAGCTGTCGATGCTGCCGTGTACTACGTGCTCGCGATGCTCCACTTCGCGCGTCTGCGCGGTTACCGTGGGCTTGTCGCCATCGAAGCGGACGATGGCGCGATTGGATTCGTCTTTGTCGAAGCGGATGCCGCGCAGGCTGCCATCGCTGCCGAGCAGGAAGTCGAACTCCTGGCCCGGGTGGATGTTATGCAGCGCCTTGGCATCGCGCGCTTCATCCATCACGCGCTGTAAATCGGTAAGACTTAGACCCTGGCCCTGGAAGATGTCGGATAGCGTCTGGCCGGGCTGCACCTGCACGATGTGCCAGTCTTCCACCGTCGGGGCATGGACGGTGGTCGGCAGCGCCTTGGGCAGGGCCAGCGGCAGCATGGTGTGGGCGGCGGGTGCCGGGTCGGGGCGCATGGCGCTGGCCCAGGCGGGAATAATGAAGCCGGAAAGTACGGTGATGAGCATCGCGGTGCCCGCGAGCATCCATCGTTCGCGATGCCAGCGGATCGGCTCGGCGTCGGTGTGATTACAGAACGACCAATGGGAGAAACGCTCGTAGAAATGGGAGTGTCGGCGCTGCGCCTTACGGCGGATAGCCTGCTTGCGCGCCGCGCGCGCGATCAGTGTTTCCTCTCCCATGCCCTGCGTGCCCCGCGGTACAAATTATGTAATGCCGCGTACCATAACGGTCATGTGTAAATGGCGTCAACGCCTTTTCCATCAATGGTTTGCGCGATCTTTCCGATTAACGCACAATTAACGCAGCGACGTGACGGCCGTCGATGGTTTGGCTGTCTAGACAATCAAGATTTGAGGACGACATGAACGAGCTTGAGCAGGCCCTGGCCACCATTGCGCGAGGCGCCGACGAGATCATCAAGCAGGAGGAATTGGTCGAGCGGCTCAAGAGCGGGCGTCCGCTGCGCATCAAGGCGGGTTTCGATCCGACCGCGCCGGATCTGCATCTAGGCCATACCGTGCTGTTGAACAAGATGCGCCAGTTCCAGGATCTGGGGCACCAGGTGATTTTTCTTATTGGCGACTTCACCGGCATGATCGGTGACCCCACTGGCAAGAACGTCACACGCAAGCCATTGACGCGCGAAGACGTGCTGGCCAATGCCGAGACCTACGCCGAGCAGGTCTACAAAGTGCTCGATCGCGACAAAACCGAGCTGCGCTTCAACTCCGAATGGTTCGGCCAGATGACCGCGGCCGACATGATCAAGCTCGCGGCCCAACATACCGTGGCACGCATGCTTGAACGCGATGACTTCGCCAAGCGCTATGCCGCACAACAGCCGATCGCGATCCATGAGTTCCTGTATCCGCTGGTGCAGGGCTACGACTCGGTTGCGCTCAAATGCGACGTCGAGCTCGGCGGCACCGATCAGAAATTCAACCTGCTGATGGGGCGCGCGCTGCAGGAGCACCACGGCCAACCGCCACAAATCGTGCTGACCATGCCTCTGCTGGAAGGCCTGGATGGCGTCAACAAGATGTCCAAGTCGCTGGGCAACTACATCGGCATCAACGAACCGGCGATCGATATCGTCACCAAGACCATGAAGATCGGCGATGAGCTGATGTGGCGCTGGTTCGAGCTGCTCAGCTTCGAAGTGTCGCTGAGTGAGATGGAACAGATGAAAGGCGATATCCAGAGCGGTGCGCTGAATCCGCGTGATGCCAAGCTGCGTCTCGCGCACGAACTGGCTGCGCGCTTCCACGGCGTGACCGCCGCCGAGCAGGCTATCGCCGGCTGGCATGCCGTGGTGCGTGGCGAGGGTGATACCAACTTGCTGCCGCTAACCGAAATTGTTGTGCCCGCAGAGGGTCTTCGACTCCCCGCATTACTTACGGCGGCGGGGCTTACGTCGAGCAACTCGGAGGCGAACCGCAAACTTAAAGAGCGTGCGGTGCGCATCGACACCGAAGTCGTGGAGGACGCGCAGCGTGTGTTCGAGGCGGGCTTTGAGGCTGTGCTGCAGGTGGGTAAGCGCAACTTTGCCCGTGTTGCTTTGAAGCTTGCTTGAGTGTGGGTGGCGGGTTGTTTCCGGCAACTCGACTCTCTGCATGCGCGTGCTTCATGTAAGAACAAGCGGTTACGAAAAATTTCAAAATAATTTCACAAAAGCGCTTGTCAAAACGGGGCCTCCTCCCTAGTATTCGCCACCCCGCCGCGACGCATCTTCTTCGCACGGCAACCACCACTGAAAAAACTTTTCGGCAGGTGTTGACGGACTAGAAAGACGATGTAGAATGGGCGGCTCACCCGGGACGAAACGTCTCGGGGCGATCGGAAGAAACGGTCGCAAGTGATTGATCTTTGACAGTGTGCGCAGGTGACTTGTGTGGG
>NZ_JADIKD010000003.1:0-9737 GCF_044904565.1 Dyella koreensis
AAGCAACATGGTCGCCCACTGCACGCGCGGGCGACGCCGGGTTTCGACATGAACAAACACGCAGGACTCCCTCGGTCACAGCGTCTGCCAGAGCAGGCTTAACGCATCATAGGCGATGCTTGCGCCCCTGCGAGCCGATCTGGGTAGCATTTTGCGGCGAGAGCCCCAAAATCCGTCGAGCGGATTCAGTAAGGCTGACAGTTTTCGCCCAATAAAAAACCCTCACCGGTGAAGGTGAGGGTTTTTCAGGATAAAGCCCCTGGCGGTGACCTACTCTTGCATGGGCAATGCCACACTACCATCGGCGCAGCTGCGTTTCACTTCCGAGTTCGGGATGGGATCGGGTGGGACCACAGCGCTATAGCCGCCAGGGAAAGGGTGCGGACAGCGCTGGTTGAGCGCCCGTCCGGCAGAAGGGGTAAACGAGTGACAAGCGTCTGGTGAAATGTGTTCGAGATGGTTCGCTGAAGCTTTTTCAAGAATTCGGCCACGGATGGCCGATTCTGCGCAGAGGGATCTGCGTATGCGAAGCGTCTTGGGGTTATATGGTCAAGCCGCACGGCTCATTAGTACGCGTAAGCTCAATGCATTGCTGCACTTCCACACCGCGCCTATCAACCACCTAGTCTTGATGGTGCCTACAGGAGACTCGAAGTCTCGGGAGATCTCATCTTGGGGCGTGCTTCCCGCTTAGATGCTTTCAGCGGTTATCACTTCCGTTCGTAGCTACCGGGCAATGCCATGGGCATGACAACCCGAACACCAGCGGAACGTCCACTCCGGTCCTCTCGTACTAGGAGCAGCCCCCCTCAAATCTCCAACGCCCACGACAGATAGGGACCGAACTGTCTCACGACGTTCTGAACCCAGCTCGCGTACCACTTTAAATGGCGAACAGCCATACCCTTGGGACCGGCTACAGCCCCAGGATGTGATGAGCCGACATCGAGGTGCCAAACACCGCCGTCGATATGAACTCTTGGGCGGTATCAGCCTGTTATCCCCGGAGTACCTTTTATCCGTTGAGCGATGGCCCTTCCATACAGAACCACCGGATCACTAAGACCTACTTTCGTACCTGCTTGATCCGTCGATCTCGCAGTCAAGCACGCTTATGCCTTTGCACACAGTGCGCGATGTCCGACCGCGCTGAGCGTACCTTCGTGCTCCTCCGTTACTCTTTGGGAGGAGACCGCCCCAGTCAAACTACCCACCATACACGGTCCCCGATCCGGATTACGGACCTAGGTTAGAACGTCAAGCACTTCAGGGTGGTATTTCAAGGATGGCTCCACCGAAACTAGCGTCTCGGTTTCATAGCCTCCCACCTATCCTACACAGAAGAACTCAACGTTCAGTGTAAAGCTGTAGTAAAGGTTCACGGGGTCTTTCCGTCTTGCCGCGGGAACGCTGCATCTTCACAGCGATTTCAATTTCACTGAGTCTCGGGTGGAGACAGCGCCGCTGTCGTTACGCCATTCGTGCAGGTCGGAACTTACCCGACAAGGAATTTCGCTACCTTAGGACCGTTATAGTTACGGCCGCCGTTTACTGGGGCTTCGATCAAGAGCTTCGCCTTGCGGCTGACCCCATCAATTAACCTTCCAGCACCGGGCAGGCGTCACACCCTATACGTCCACTTTCGTGTTTGCAGAGTGCTGTGTTTTTGATAAACAGTCGCAGCGGCCAGGTTACTGCGACCCTTCAACGCTCAGTCACGCATGTGACCACGTCGAAGGGCGCACCTTCTCCCGAAGTTACGGTGCCATTTTGCCTAGTTCCTTCACCCGAGTTCTCTCAAGCGCCTTGGGATTCTCACCCTGCCTACCAGTGTCGGTTTACGGTACGGTTTCTCTGTAGCTGAAGCTTAGTGGCTTTTCCTGGAAGCGTAGTATCAGTCACTTCGTCCAATAGGACTCGTCTCGGTGCTCGGCATAAAGCATCCCGGATTTGCCAAAGATGCATGCCTACCGCCTTTCCCCGGGACAACCAACGCCCGGTAGACCTAACTTTCTCCGTCCCCACATCGCACTACAGACAAGTGCTGGAATATTAACCAGCTTCCCATCGACTACGCATTTCTGCCTCGCCTTAGGGGCCGACTCACCCTGCGCCGATGAACGTTGCGCGAGGAAACCTTGGGCTTTCGGCGTGCGGGCTTTTCACCCGCATTATCGTTACTCATGTCAGCATTCGCACTTCCGATACCTCCAGCAGACTTCTCAATCCACCTTCACAGGCTTACGGAACGCTCCTCTACCGCGCACACAAAGTGTGCACCCCGAGCTTCGGTGTATCGCTTAGCCCCGTTAAATCTTCCGCGCAGACCGACTCGACCAGTGAGCTATTACGCTTTCTTTAAAGGGTGGCTGCTTCTAAGCCAACCTCCTGGCTGTCTATGCCTTTCCACATCGTTTTCCACTTAGCGATAACTTTGGGACCTTAGCTGCGGGTCTGGGTTGTTTCCCTTTTCACGACGGACGTTAGCACCCGCCGTGTGTCTCCCGTACATTCTGTCCTGGTATTCGGAGTTTGCCATGGTTTACTAAGCCGCGATGGCCCGCTAGCCATAACAGTGCTCTACCCCCAGGAAGATTCATACGAGGCGCTACCTAAATAGCTTTCGAGGAGAACCAGCTATCTCCGAGTTTGTTTAGCCTTTCACTCCTATCCTCAGCTCATCCCCATCTATTGCAACAGATGTGGGTTCGGTCCTCCAGTGCGTGTTACCGCACCTTCAACCTGGCCAAGGATAGATCACTCGGTTTCGGGTCTACTGCCAGAGACTATGCGCCCTATTCAGACTCGGTTTCCCTTCGCCTCCCCTATACGGTTAAGCTTGCCACTGACAGTAAGTCGCTGACCCATTATACAAAAGGTACGCAGTCACCCTTGCGGGCTTCCACTGCTTGTACGTATACGGTTTCAGGGTCTATTTCACTCCCCTCTCCGGGGTTCTTTTCGCCTTTCCCTCACGGTACTAGTTCGCTATCGGTCGGTCAGGAGTATTTAGCCTTGGAGGATGGTCCCCCCATGTTCAGACAGGGTTTCACGTGCCCCGCCTTACTCAATTTCACGCACTGTGCCCTTTCGCCTACGGGGCTATCACCCGCTATGGCTGGCCTTTCCAGACCCTTCGACTAAAACACAATGCGCTTTTGGGCTAGTCCGCGTTCGCTCGTCGCTACTGACGGAATCTCGGTTGATTTCTTTTCCTCCGGGTACTTAGATATTTCAGTTCCCCGGGTTCGCTTCCATGAGCTATGTATTCACTCATGGATACTGCTTACGCAGTGGGTTTCCCCATTCGGACATTGCCGGATCAAAGCTTGTTGCCAGCTCCCCGACACTTTTCGCAGGCTGCCACGTCCTTCATCGCCTCTGACCGCCAAGGCATCCACCGTATACGCTTGGTCGCTTGACCATATAACCCCAAGTCGCCTCAGGGCTTACGCCAAACAACGCGTTCGCTTAATTGCCTCAACGACACATCTCGATTCGGTTTCGAACCAAGACGCTTGTCACTCGTTTACATTTTCAAAGAACACCAAGTCGGCCACAGTGCCGGTTGGTTTCAAAATTCTTTATGTGTGCGCTGCCTTCATTTCACGTCTTCACCAAAATGGTGGAGCCAGTCAGGATCGAACTGACGACCCCCTGCTTGCAAAGCAGGTGCTCTCCCAGCTGAGCTATGGCCCCAAGTGATTTGGTGGTGGGTCTGGGAGGACTCGAACCACCGGCCTCACCCTTATCAGGGGTGCGCTCTAACCACCTGAGCTACAGACCCGGGAACCTCTTGCCTTTCGAAACAAAAAACCGCCATCGATGCCTAGCATCGAAGCGGCTCTTCGTTGAAGAGCCTCCAGCCATAAATGACTAGTTTTGCTCTTCGCGAAAGGTCTTCGCGTGAAATAAAGTGCAGGTGTCTTGTGTGGACGTCTTGCGGGGAGGTTCTGTCGTTCTCGAAAGGAGGTGATCCAGCCGCACCTTCCGATACGGCTACCTTGTTACGACTTCACCCCAGTCATGAACCACTCCGTGGTCGTCGCCCTCCTTGCGGTTAGGCTAACGGCTTCTGGAGCAACTCACTCCCATGGTGTGACGGGCGGTGTGTACAAGGCCCGGGAACGTATTCACCGCAGCATAGCTGATCTGCGATTACTAGCGATTCCGACTTCACGAAGTCGAGTTGCAGACTTCGATCCGGACTGGGATCGGCTTTCTGGGATTGGCTCCACCTCGCGGTATTGCAACCCTCTGTACCGACCATTGTAGTACGTGTGTAGCCCTGGCCGTAAGGGCCATGATGACTTGACGTCATCCCCACCTTCCTCCGGTTTGTCACCGGCAGTCTCCTTAGAGTTCCCACCATTACGTGCTGGCAACTAAGGACAAGGGTTGCGCTCGTTGCGGGACTTAACCCAACATCTCACGACACGAGCTGACGACAGCCATGCAGCACCTGTGTTCTGATTCCCGAAGGCACTCCCGCATCTCTGCAGGATTCCAGACATGTCAAGGCCAGGTAAGGTTCTTCGCGTTGCATCGAATTAAACCACATACTCCACCGCTTGTGCGGGCCCCCGTCAATTCCTTTGAGTTTCAGTCTTGCGACCGTACTCCCCAGGCGGCGAACTTAACGCGTTAGCTTCGACACTGATCTCCGAGTTGAGACCAACATCCAGTTCGCATCGTTTAGGGCGTGGACTACCAGGGTATCTAATCCTGTTTGCTCCCCACGCTTTCGTGCCTCAGCGTCAGTGTTGATCCAGATGGCCGCCTTCGCCACTGATGTTCCTCCCGATCTCTACGCATTTCACCGCTACACCGGGAATTCCACCATCCTCTATCACACTCTAGCTTGCCAGTATCCATTGCCATTCCCAGGTTGAGCCCGGGGATTTCACAACAGACTTAACAAACCGCCTACGCACGCTTTACGCCCAGTAATTCCGATTAACGCTTGCACCCTTCGTATTACCGCGGCTGCTGGCACGAAGTTAGCCGGTGCTTATTCCTCAGGTACCGTCAGCCCCATAGGGTATTAACCCGTGGTATTTCGCTCCTGATAAAAGTGCTTTACAACCCGAAGGCCTTCTTCACACACGCGGCATTGCTGGATCAGGCTTGCGCCCATTGTCCAATATTCCCCACTGCTGCCTCCCGTAGGAGTCTGGGCCGTGTCTCAGTCCCAGTGTGGCTGATCATCCTCTCAGACCAGCTATCGATCGTCGCCTTGGTGAGCCATTACCTCACCAACTAGCTAATCGAACATCGGTCCATCCAACCGCGCGAGGTCTTTCGATCCCCCGCTTTCTCCCGTAGGACGTATGCGGTATTAGCGTAAGTTTCCCTACGTTATCCCCCACGTCTGGGCAGGTCCCGATGCATTACTCACCCGTCCGCCACTCGCCACCCACAGTATTGCTACTGCTGTGCTGCCGTTCGACTTGCATGTGTTAGGCATGCCGCCAGCGTTCAATCTGAGCCAGGATCAAACTCTTCACTTAAGTTTTCGATCCGCCGAAGCGAATCTATCTTTCTGAAGCGTTAGTCCTAACCATAAAACGTCAAGCTTTTGAATTGACTCTTAGGTTAGACGCTTGCATATATGGACAGAGTTACCATCCACCGCAAGGCGCCCACACAAGTCACCTGCGCACACTGTCAAAGATCAATCACTTGCGACCGTTTCTTCCGATCGCCCCGAGACGTTTCGTCCCGGGTGAGCCGCCCATTCTACATCGTCTTTCTAGTCCGTCAACACCTGCCGAAAAGTTTTTTCAGTGGTGGTTGCCGTGCGAAGAAGATGCGTCGCGGCGGGGTGGCGAATACTAGGGAGGAGGCCCCGTTTTGACAAGCGCTTTTGTGAAATTATTTTGAAATTTTTCGTAACCGCTTGTTCTTACATGAAGCACGCGCATGCAGAGAGTCGAGTTGCCGGAAACAACCCGCCACCCACACTCAAGCAAGCTTCAAAGCAACACGGGCAAAGTTGCGCTTACCCACCTGCAGCACAGCCTCAAAGCCCGCCTCGAACACACGCTGCGCGTCCTCCACGACTTCGGTGTCGATGCGCACCGCACGCTCTTTAAGTTTGCGGTTCGCCTCCGAGTTGCTCGACGTAAGCCCCGCCGCCGTAAGTAATGCGGGGAGTCGAAGACCCTCTGCGGGCACAACAATTTCGGTTAGCGGCAGCAAGTTGGTATCACCCTCGCCACGCACCACGGCATGCCAGCCGGCGATAGCCTGCTCGGCGGCGGTCACGCCGTGGAAGCGCGCAGCCAGTTCGTGCGCGAGACGCAGCTTGGCATCACGCGGATTCAGCGCACCGCTCTGGATATCGCCTTTCATCTGTTCCATCTCACTCAGCGACACTTCGAAGCTGAGCAGCTCGAACCAGCGCCACATCAGCTCATCGCCGATCTTCATGGTCTTGGTGACGATATCGATCGCCGGTTCGTTGATGCCGATGTAGTTGCCCAGCGACTTGGACATCTTGTTGACGCCATCCAGGCCTTCCAGCAGAGGCATGGTCAGCACGATTTGTGGCGGTTGGCCGTGGTGCTCCTGCAGCGCGCGCCCCATCAGCAGGTTGAATTTCTGATCGGTGCCGCCGAGCTCGACGTCGCATTTGAGCGCAACCGAGTCGTAGCCCTGCACCAGCGGATACAGGAACTCATGGATCGCGATCGGCTGTTGTGCGGCATAGCGCTTGGCGAAGTCATCGCGTTCAAGCATGCGTGCCACGGTATGTTGGGCCGCGAGCTTGATCATGTCGGCCGCGGTCATCTGGCCGAACCATTCGGAGTTGAAGCGCAGCTCGGTTTTGTCGCGATCGAGCACTTTGTAGACCTGCTCGGCGTAGGTCTCGGCATTGGCCAGCACGTCTTCGCGCGTCAATGGCTTGCGTGTGACGTTCTTGCCAGTGGGGTCACCGATCATGCCGGTGAAGTCGCCAATAAGAAAAATCACCTGGTGCCCCAGATCCTGGAACTGGCGCATCTTGTTCAACAGCACGGTATGGCCTAGATGCAGATCCGGCGCGGTCGGATCGAAACCCGCCTTGATGCGCAGCGGACGCCCGCTCTTGAGCCGCTCGACCAATTCCTCCTGCTTGATGATCTCGTCGGCGCCTCGCGCAATGGTGGCCAGGGCCTGCTCAAGCTCGTTCATGTCGTCCTCAAATCTTGATTGTCTAGACAGCCAAACCATCGACGGCCGTCACGTCGCTGCGTTAATTGTGCGTTAATCGGAAAGATCGCGCAAACCATTGATGGAAAAGGCGTTGACGCCATTTACACATGACCGTTATGGTACGCGGCATTACATAATTTGTACCGCGGGGCACGCAGGGCATGGGAGAGGAAACACTGATCGCGCGCGCGGCGCGCAAGCAGGCTATCCGCCGTAAGGCGCAGCGCCGACACTCCCATTTCTACGAGCGTTTCTCCCATTGGTCGTTCTGTAATCACACCGACGCCGAGCCGATCCGCTGGCATCGCGAACGATGGATGCTCGCGGGCACCGCGATGCTCATCACCGTACTTTCCGGCTTCATTATTCCCGCCTGGGCCAGCGCCATGCGCCCCGACCCGGCACCCGCCGCCCACACCATGCTGCCGCTGGCCCTGCCCAAGGCGCTGCCGACCACCGTCCATGCCCCGACGGTGGAAGACTGGCACATCGTGCAGGTGCAGCCCGGCCAGACGCTATCCGACATCTTCCAGGGCCAGGGTCTAAGTCTTACCGATTTACAGCGCGTGATGGATGAAGCGCGCGATGCCAAGGCGCTGCATAACATCCACCCGGGCCAGGAGTTCGACTTCCTGCTCGGCAGCGATGGCAGCCTGCGCGGCATCCGCTTCGACAAAGACGAATCCAATCGCGCCATCGTCCGCTTCGATGGCGACAAGCCCACGGTAACCGCGCAGACGCGCGAAGTGGAGCATCGCGAGCACGTAGTACACGGCAGCATCGACAGCTCGCTGTTCGCCGCCGGCTCGAAGGCGGGCATGAGCAACGCGATGGTGCTCAAGCTGGCCGAACTCTTCAAATACGATATCGACTTTGTGCAGGACCTGCGCGAAGGCGACAGCTTCACCGTGATCTACGATGACGTGTATCGCGATGGTGCGTACCTGCACGAGGGCGAGATCGTTGCCGCCGAGTTCGTGAATCAGGGTGACCGCTACACGGCCTACCGCTTCAAGAAGGATGACGGCAGCTACGGCTGGTTCAGTGAGGACGGCCGCACGATCCAGAAGTCATTCCTGCGTATTCCGGTGGACTTCACCCGCATCTCCTCGCAGTTCAGCGCGGCCCGCATGCATCCGATCCTGGGCCGCATGCGCGCACACCAGGGTGTGGACTATGCCGCTCCCACCGGCACGCCGATCCATGCAGCCGGCGACGGCGTGGTGAAGTTCAAGGGTTGGATGAATGGCTACGGCAACTTTGTGGTCATCCAACACAACAGCTCGATCAGTACGGCCTACGGACATATGTCCAAGTTCGCCAACGTGAAACTCGGCCAGCACGTGAGCCAGGGCTCCGTGATTGGCTACGTTGGCATGACGGGTCTCGCCACCGGCCCGCATCTGCACTACGAATTCCGCGTCAACAACGTCCAGCGCGATCCGCAGAAAGTGACCTTGCCCAAGCCCGAGCCCCTGCCCGGCGCCCAGCTGGCCAAGTTCAAGTCGCAAGTTGTGCAGCCGCAACTGGCCCGCCTCAAGACACTGGACGCCAACGTCAAGCTGGCCCGCGCCAGCGGTCGCAACGACGACTGAGCCTGAGTCGCACGTGGATGACGCCACCGCGCTTTATATCGGTCTGATCTCTGGCACCAGCGCCGACGGTATTGATGCCGCGCTGGTGCGCTTCGAGCAGAACCAGCCACAACTAGTGGCCGCGCTTACCCACCCGTGGCCGGCAGCGTTGCGCACTCGCATTCTCGCTGTGGCGCAGGATGAAACCCGTCTGGATCTCGATGCTTATGGTCGGCTTGATGTCGCCATCGGCCAGTGCTTTGCAGAAGCCACGCAACGGCTGTTGGAACACAGCGGCACACCGGCATCCGCCGTACGCGCAGTGGGGTCGCACGGACAAACCCTGCGACACCGCCCGCATGGCGAGCATCCCTTTACGTTGCAGGTCGGCGACCCCTCGGTGATCGCCGAGCGCTGCGGCATCGACGTGGTTGCGGATTTTCGCCGCGCCGACGTCGCCGCGGGTGGTCAAGGCGCGCCCTTACTGCCGGCAGTACACGCGATGCTGCTTTCCGCTGCGGGGAAGACCCGTGTGGTACTCAACCTTGGCGGCATTGCGAACATCACCGTGCTGGGTGCCGATGGCCGTGTCTTCGGCTTCGACACCGGTCCCGCCAACGGGCTGATGGACGCCTGGTGTCTGCGCCATCGTGGCGAAGCTTTCGATCGGGATGGCGAATTCGCGCGCAGCGGCACAGTGGATCAATCCCTGCTTGCTGCATTGCTGGCCGATCCCTACTTCGCCCTGCCCCCGCCCAAGAGTACCGGCCGCGAACACTTTCACCTGACGTGGCTGGACGCGCATCCACGTGTCGCCACGCTTGCTCCAGCCGACGTACAGGCAACGCTGCTGGAGTTTTCCGCTCGTAGCGTGGCCGAAGCTATCGAGCGCGTCGCGCCGGATGCGGTCGACGTCCTGGCCTGTGGCGGCGGCGTGCACAACGGCATGTTGATGCGGCGGCTTGC